>JAKQTR010000041.1 GCA_029562975.1 Acidobacteriota bacterium
GCCTAGGAGGAGGAGCGGCGTGGTCGCTGTGGAAAACGTGCTCTTCGTTGTCCAAGGAGCTTGAGGGCGTCGTTCTTCACGTCCTCAGCTCCGGCAGCGTCCATGCCGGCGGGGTCACGAACTCAGGGAAGAACGCGATCCGTTTTCCACCACTTGACGGGACACGACCCGACTTACGCCGAAGGGTGCCGTGTAGGACGCACTTCGCTGGTAGCAGACCAGACACATGGTTCCCTGACATCCGCTTGCAGCTGACGGCGGTAGGTGCGATCATTGGCCCGTCGCGGCCGAAGCCGTGGGCCTAGAGATCCAGCGAGGTAGACGAGCTGTGACAAGTCGGTGTTCCGGTGGTTGGTTGGAGGCCGTACTAGTCCGCGCTCAAGACGCTGGATGGTGTATGCGGCCGTACTGCACGACATGCGGGTGCTTGGAGTTTAGACGCTCCTACTGGGCCGCTGCAGCTCGTCAGGCGGGAGTTGCGATCCAGCTCGCTAGCCCCGCGCTCGAGTTTCTCGTGGGACTCTCCGCCGCGGACCGTGAAGTGCTCGTTCGAACCCTCGTTGCCGGCCTGCGTGCACTTCCGCCGACGTGGAGCGGCTCCGAAGCGCTCCGAACGATCATCATCGATCTGGATCCTCCGCTAATCCTGCACGGCGTATGGATGGCTCTGGGTACCGAGCTATCCGGCAGCCCGGCTGGTGACGTGTGGGCAGAGATGCACGCGGCTGCCGAGATGGCCGAGCGGCGAAGGGCCTACGAAAGTCCGCAGGCCGTCGCGGCCCGGAGGCTCGCCAAGCGAGAGAAGAGGGCAATCGCGCACGCCGCCCGTCAGTCCGAATCGCGTCGGAGGAACATCGACCGCGCGGAGCTGCTCGCAGCCCTCGCTCGCTTGTCGGCCGCCGAGCGGCTCGCCCGGTTCGCGACGGACGCGCAGCTCACTCTGGATTGCGTGCCTGCCGACCTAATACCGTCGCAGGAGAGCGATCTGATGGGCATGGAGAGGGCGATGGCGGTGGCGCTCCTCAGGCGAATCGGTCAGAGAAAGGGCGCATGGGGCCGTCTGCGGCGCGTGCTCAAGCATCTCCTCAGAGGCGAGCCTGAGTGACTCATGTGGCGAGGCTCCGGGCAATCCCACGGCGCCAATGGACCCGTAGGAGACTCCCGCGAAGGTTGTGTTGGCGGCCGCCACTCCTTCACGCGACAGACGCCACAGACACCACCGCCGATTGTCGGAAGATGTGGAGAAGAATACCTAGGAGAGGATCCATGAACGACACTTCTGACCTGGGTCTGCGCGCGCTCGAACAGGTCTACGCGTTGATGATGATTGACGCGGAGTGGAGCGTTCGCTCGGAGCGTAGCTTCTCTTGGTGGCCGAAGGACTTCGCCCAGACGGTGTCCGTGACTCTCCCCGTGGAGTCCCACGGCCTTCAGGTCTGTAGACTGACCGCTTCGACGCCGATGGTGGAGGGGATTCCTCTTGAGCCGCGTGTTTTTGGGCTGATCGCCGCGCTGAACGGCGAGTACGGCGGCGGATTGAGCGCCTTGGTCCTGGACGCCAAGGGCACGCTCAGCTACGTCACTGCAGCAAACGTCCACGAGCAGGTGCTCGCCTTCGTGCCGAGAATCTTCGCCGTGATTGCCGCGATTCAGGCCACTGACGCCGAGATCAGGGCACGACTCTTGTCAGAGGTGCTGGGCGGTAGCGCGATAGTGACCGCTCACCCGACGTCAGGGATTCGCACCGACTACGACGACACCTTGAATGTCATTGAGCAACTTGTCGTGCCTTCTGGACAGCAGCCGTCACAATGGGTCGGACAGGAAATGTTGGACGCGTTGGCCCTGATCAAGCCCAGGAGTCTGATGGCGATGGGTGACGCTAATGGCATCGCATTCGAACTTCCTTGGGGTGACTTCAGTAGCCTGGTGGAGCTGAACCCTGCCTTCGAGCATCCACGGATCGGGAACTGTCTCCACGTGACGCTGAGACTCCCCGACAAGGCTAGCGAGCAGGAAATGCAGAAGTTGGCCAACGTTCTCAACTCAGTCGAGGCTCTGCCACAGATGCTGACCGAGTTCCGGGGTGCGTGGTGCATCTCACCTTCCGAAGCCGTGACGTTTAGCGTCGTTTATCCGAATGCCCTCTTCCAACCTGGGCTCGGCGTGAACATTGCGTTGAGCATGGCGGCCAGGGCTGAGTGGCTGGCGAATCTGATCGACCCTCGCAGTCGCGAAGAGCGGTGGGAGCAGGCACAACCGGCCACGTTTCAGGCAATAGGGACTGAGGGTAGCCGCAGCCGTGCCGGTCGCGGTCCCGACCTAATAAACATGATGGCTCGTGCGGAAGGGCGACCGCTGTATGGTGAGCCGGGCACACTGACGCCGACCGAGGTGGCTGGGCGCATCGAGGGTGCGATTCATAGGGCGTTTCAGCAGATCGCAGGTGAGCACTACGAACCGAGGCGAACGATTTCGGAGCTATGGGAAGGGGTGCGAGCAGCGCGTGCAGGAGATGTTCCCATGCTTCCGCGCAGCATGGACCGTTTGAGGAGTCTCCTCACTGCAGATTCGGATGGGACGTAACCGAGTTCGACGTGTCGTGCCCGGCGTCGCGTCCAGCGCAATCCCCTGAGTGCGACGCCGTCATCCGCCGGCGACGGCGCGTGGTGTAGGCATGCATGGCTGCCGTACGTGACAGGGACTTGGAGCGGCCAATCGGCGTACTCGGTCCGGATCTCGCTCTGCGGGTTGATGACAGAGCGCCTGCGGGCGCGTCATTGGTGGTCCGGGCGTCAAGGCGGACGTGGCGCGAGAGGCAGCGTGTCCTTCGACGAAGCCTGTCATTCCTAGGCAGGTGGCTCCCGAGTAGACACGTCAGGCGTGCGTTGCCGCCCGATCGGCTGGGGTCGTGTCCCGTCAAGTGGTGGAAATTGAATCGCGTCCTTCCTGAGTTCACAGCCGTCTTCCGGTGGTGTACTGCGCGATCGCCATCATGAGCTCGTGGCCCGTCGCCACCTCGACGGGGTGGAGCAGCCGATTCATCGATTCCACGCTGAAGTACCGCCGCTCGGCGACGCCCCATTCGTCGTCCTGCTCGATCAGAATCGCCCCGACCAGGCGAATCGCCGCGCGGACGTTGGGGAAGATCCCGATCACGTTCGACCTCCGCTTGATCTCCGTGTGGAGGCGCTCCAGCGGATTGGTACTGTGCAGTGGTCGCCGATGCTCCTCGAGGACGTGCTTATGCGCGAGGATGTCTTCCGCGGCCTCCTCAAGCAAGGCCGCCGTCTGCGGCAAGCGCGGCCGCAGGGCGTGCGCCACCTGGTGCAGCTGAACCGTGGCGCTGGCGTGATCGGGCTGGGCGAAGATCGTCCGGACGATCGCGGCCACCGGCTCGCGCAGGCCCTGCGGAAACCGCGCCAAGAGGGTGCGCATGACGTGCACGCGGCAGCGCTGCCAGGCGACGCCGCCCAGCACCGTCTTGATCGCCTGCATGAGGCCTTCATGGGCATCGGCAGTCACGAGCCGGACGCCAGGGAGGCCGCGTGTGACCAGCCTGCGCAGGAACGCCGTCCAGAAGCTCCGGTCCTCCGAGGCCCCGACATCGATCCTGAGCATCTGGCGGTCGCCCGCGCGCGTGACGCCAATCGCCACCACCGTCGCCTGGCTCACGACGCGGCCGTCGATGCGGACCTTGTGGGACGTCGCATCGAGCCAGACGTACGGATGCTCGCCGGTGATCGGGCGCGTTCGAAACGCGTCGACCAACGGATCCCATGCGCCACAGATCCGCGACACGTCCGACGTCGACATCCTGTCTAAGCCCAACGCCTTCACCGTGTCATCGACCTTCCGGGTCGAGACGCCGTGCACGTAGGCTGTCTGGACCACGCCCAGCACCGCCTGCTCCGTCCGGCGAGGGGGCTGCAACAGCGACGGGCAATACGTACCGGGCCGCACCTTTGGCATCGCGAGGTCCCCCGTGCCGACGCGCGTATCCCACGTCCGCGTCCGCGGCCCGTTTCAATAGGCCGCCCGGTCCCCCGTGCGCTCGTACGGCTCGGCGCCGATGACGCCGGCCACCTCGCTCTCCATCAACGCCTGCGACAGCACCCGAATGCCCTCCCGAAGGACATCCCCTTCCTGCTCCTCGAGCAGCTTGCCAACGAACGCTGTCAGATTCATCCTAGGCGTGGCCATCGGCATCTCCCTCCGTGTGTGTCCCTCCGCCAGAAAGAACTCACGGAACGATGCCCGCTGGCCGCCTGTCCTGTCCAGGCTCAGCGGCCTACCGAATTTCCACCACGTCCGGGGACGCTAACGTCACGGACGCCTCTCGCACAGGCCGTCTGCGATGGCCAGCGCCGCGCCGGCAATGAACGGGGAGTACAGGAACAAGCGCAGCGGAGTCGAGAAGCGCTCGACTTCGCCGTCCATGAGCGGCGAACGCCCTAGCAGGTTGGCCACGACAATCAGGGCTGACACGGCGACAAGCAGACGCGCGGTGCGCGGCCGGGCCGTGCGGCCGACGCCCCGATCGCCGCCTGCGGCAGAAGCAACGAGCCACGCGCACGCGAACGCCACGACGATGGTGAAGGCCCAGATGCGGGCGGTGTCCCAGGCCACGAGGTGGAGCAGAAGCGGCGCCGCGGTCGCGAAGGCGACGAGAGCGGCTGGCAACGGCCGCCGCGAGCCTCGCGTCGAGCGCGCGGCGTAGACGGCCAGGTAGAGCGCGGACGGCGCCATCAGCCGCAGCAGGTTGGGGTCGCCCAGGCGGCGCCAGATGGCGTGCGACTGGCCCCGGAGGTTCTCCCACGATCCGAGCGTCAGCCACTCGGGCACGAAGACGTGCATGTCGCCGGCGACGAACGGAAAAGCAGCCAGGCGGGCCGTGAGCTGCTGCCTCAGCACGGACGGGTTCAGGACCAGCGCCTCCGAGAGCAACAGCGCCAGCGCAGCCCCGACAGGCAGCGCCAGGGGGAGAACGCGCGCGCGCCAGGTCATGGACGTCAGCGGCGCGAGGGCAGCGGCTGCGACGACCAGCGGCAACCCGACGAGCAGGAAGCTCTCGTGCAGCAGCACGCCGACGGCCGCTAGGGCCGCGGCCGGCCACGCGCGCCCGCGAGCGGCAAGCCAGGCCGCGGCAAAGGCGACGAGCACGACCGGGTGATCCAGGTAGCCCATGAAGTGCCCGGCCATCACGACGTAGGGCGAGGTGGCGAAGACGGCGGCCGCGGAGAAGGACAGGGCGGGGTTCGCGTCTGCCTCAAGGATCCGCCGCGAGGCCGCGAGGAGCAGGAGCAGCAGCGCGCCGAAGATCGCGAACGAGAGAACGGCGATGGCCGCGGCCGACTGGGGCACGAGCCCGGCCTCGGCGGGCAGCGCGTAGAGCGAGCCGGCGAGGCCGCGCCTGATGAAGCCGAACCGGTAGTCGACGAGCCAGTGCGCCTCCGCGAAATCGTTGGGGCACCTGACGGCGCGGGCCATGGTGACGACCATGGCCCACGCCACCAGGCCCAGCCTGGCGCCCGATTCGAGCCTGCCCATGGGCAGACGATTCTAGACCGCCGCGCGCCTGATCGCCTGGCTCGCCGCGGTGAACAGCTCCTCGGGCGTGAAGGGCTTCGAGACGTAGTCGCTCGCGCCGCGCTGGATGGCCTCGACGGCGGTGTCGATCGACGCGTAGCCGGTGACCATGACGACGGGCAGCTTGGGGCGGTGCTTCTTGATGGTCGGCAGCAGCTCCAGGCCGTTCGTGTCGGGCATCTTCATGTCGAGCAGCACGAGGTCGTACATCTCGTTGAGGATGCGGTTCAAGGCCTCGTGGCCGGTGAAGGCCTCGTCCACGCGGAAGCCGCGGCGGTTGAGGGTGCGGCGCACGGCGTTGGCCGCCACGGGCTCGTCGTCGATGACCAGCACCTTGCGGCCCGCCGCCTTCTCGGGGTTCCAGCGGCTCGCGGTGGCCATGTCGCTCCGCCCGAGGGCGTCGGCGTAGGCCTCGGAGGTCAGCGCGGAGACCTCGGCGTAGCTGAAGGGCATGTCCACGTCGATGAAGTCGTGCGCCGGCGCCACCGCCACGACCTTCGCGGCCTTCCGCCGCTCGGCCACCGCCAGCGGGCACTCGGGCTGGTCGCACTGGCCCTTGGTCTTGTAGCGCTTGCAGGTCCGGTCGCCGAGCGGGCAGAAGTCGGCGGCCAGGACGACGTCCGAGCGCGTCAGCTGGTGAACGTACGCCTTGGAGGTGGAGGCGGCCACTTCGGCCGCGTCAAACGGCATGTCGACGTCGATGATGTCGGCGGCCTTCGCCTGCGGCCCGCTCGCCGGCGCCGCCTGGGCCTTCGCGGCCGGCTTCGGCGCGGCCTTGGACGCGGCAGCCGGCTTCATCACGATGCTCACGCGTTCGATGGCCGACTCGATCTCGTCCGGCGTGAACGGCTTGGGCAGGTAGCCGGCGGCCCCGGCCCGGGTGGCCTCGATGGCCGATCCAATCGACGCATAGCCGGTCATGATGAGCACCGGGACGGCGGGCCAGCGCCGCTTGACGACCCGGAGCAGATCCATCCCGCTGGCCCCCGGCATCATCAGGTCGGCGAGCACGATGTCGAACGCGGGCTCGCGGGCCATGATCCCGACCGCTTCGTCCACCGACAGGGCCTGTTCGACGGCGTGGCCCCTGCGCGTCAGGATCTTCTCGACCCCCGCGCACACGGTGCGCTCGTCGTCCACCACCAGCACCCGCAACGTCCTTGCCTGAGTCATCATGTCTTCTTCCCCTGGGTTTCTTCCTGCCAAGGGGACAACCACAATTCGTGCCAGGACCGGCTTTCCAGCCGTGCGTATGCACAAGTGACTGTGTTACAACAGGTTAGACGGCAGAACTGCTTGCAGGCCGACGCCAGGCAGGCAGTTGTGAGTATATTCACGATATGCACCAGCGCTCGCACCACCGAATGGCGGCCTGGTTGCCTGGAACGCCTGGCGGACCGAAAAACGCAGAATTCCTAAAAAATACGTCTAGACATTTCGGGCCGCGAGATGCGCCGCGCTTTCTTTCGGTGCATATCTCCGGTACGCGGTCCAGGCAGGGATGTATGCACCTGGAGCGGAGCGGGGATGCCCTGGCGGGCCCTTATTCGCCGTCCTCGCCGCCGAGCGGGCTCCCGTCGTCTCGCTCGACGCCGTACCCGACCCGGATGCCGTGGCGCCGCATCAGCATCTGGAAGTTCGGCCGCTGGATGCCCACCTCCGCGGCCGCCCGCGTCACGTTCCAGGCGTTGCGCTGCAGGGCCTCGATGACGAACTCCCGCTCGACGTCGGCGACGGCCTGCTCGCGCAGGCGCTTCTTCAGCGCCAGCAGCTCCTTGTTGGTCGACGGGATGGCGAGATCGGCGGGCAGCGACTGGCGCGACAGGGTGCGCGGCAGGTGGCGCGGCTCGATGACGTCGCCGTCGCAGGCGATGACGGCGCGTTCGACGAAGGCCTCGAGCTGGCGGACGTTACCCGGCCAGTCGAACTGCTCGAGCAGGCGGAGGGCGTCCTCGGACAATCGCGCGACCTGGGGCTTGGCGCACCGCTCGCGCGACCTGGACAGCAGGTGGCAGGCGAGCAGCGGGATGTCCTCGCGCCGTTCGCGCAGGGGGGGGAGGGCGATCGGGAAGACGTGCAGCCGGTAGTAGAGGTCCTCGCGGAACGTCCCGTCGCGCACCATCTTCTCGAGGTCCCGGTTCGTCGCGAAGATGAGCCGCACGTCCACGTGCCTGGGCTGCGTGGCGCCGACGGGGAGGAACTCGCGCTCCTGGATGAACCGCAGGAGCTTGGCCTGCACCTCCACGTCCACGTTGCAGATCTCGTCCAGGAACACGGTGCCGCGGTTCGCGCTCTCGAAGATGCCGCGCTTGTCGCTGACGGCCCCGGTGAACGATCCCTTCAGGTGCCCGAACAGCTCGCTCTCGAGGAGCGTCACCGTGAGGGCCCCGCAGTCCACCGCGAAGAACCGCTGGTGCTTGCGCGGGCTCAGCGCGTGGATCGCCCGGGCGACGAGCTCCTTGCCGGTGCCGGTCTCGCCGATGATGAGCACGGTGCTCGACGTCGTGGCCACCTTGCGGACGTTGCGGTAGACCTCCTGCATCTTGGGGCTCGATCCGACGATGCCGGCGAACATCGCCGGATCCTCGCCCGGAGGCGCGGTCACGCCGCGGCTCCGGAGGAGCAGCTGCCGCCGGTCCCACGCCTTCCTCGCCACGGCGGCCATCTCGTCGGGCGTGAAGGGCTTCGGCAGGTAGTCGAACGCCCCCACCTTCATCGCCTCCACCACGGAGGCGATGGTGGCGTAGCCGGTGATGACGACGGGCACGACGTCCGGGAAGCGGGAGCGCAGCGTCTCGAGCAGCTCCATGCCGCCCATCTCGGCCATCTTCAGGTCGGTGAAGACCAGGTCGAAGGCCTCGCGGCCGAGCAGGTCGAGAGCCTCGGCGCCCCCCGGCGCGGTCCGCACCTCGTAGCCCTCGCGCGTGAGGATGCGCTCCGAGCTCCGGCAGACGGACGGCTCGTCGTCCACCACCAGCACGCGCGGCAGGCCGGGGCTAGTCATCGTCGGGCGCCCCTTCGATCGGCAGCCTGATCGTGAACGTCGTGCCGCGCCCGCGCGCGCTGTCGACGAGCAGCTCGCCGTGGTGGCGCTCGACCAGGCCGTACGCCACCGAGAGACCCAGCCCGGTGCCGGTCCGCTTCGTCGTGAAGAACGGCTCGAACAGGCGCGCCCTGACGTCGTCGGGCATGCCGGGCCCGGTGTCCGAGACCGCCACGTCCACCGTCCTGCGGGCCGGGTCCCAGGACGACGACAGCCGCAGCTCGCCGCCCTGGGCCATGGCCTCGGCGGCGTTCAGGACGATGTTGAGGACCACCTGGCGCATCTGGTCGGCGTCGGCCAGCACGCGGGGAAGCCGGGGATCGAGGTCGTACGTGATCTTGATGCTGCGGAACACGGTCTGGTTCCGCACGAGCGCCAGCACGTCCTCCACCAGCTGGTTCAGCTCCAGCTGCGTGCGCTGGGGCTTGGTCTGCCGCGAGAAGTCCAGCAGGCCCTTGACGATCTTCCGGCAGCGGAGCGTCTCGTTGACGATGGTCTGCAAGTCCTCCCGCCAGGGGTGCCCGTCCGGCAGGTCCTCCAGCATGAGGCTGCTGTTCGTGAGGACGCCCGTCAGCGGGTTGTTGATCTCGTGGGCCACGCCCGCGGCGAGCTTGCCGATGGCGACCATCTTCTCCGACTGGATCAGCTGCGCCTGCATGCGGCGCAGCTCGGCGGTGCGCGACTCGACCTTGCGCTCGAGTTGGTCCGCGCTCTCCCGCAGCGCCTGGTGCGCGGCCTGGAGCTCGGTCGTCATCGTGTTGAAGCTGCGGGAGAGGTCCCCGATCTCGTCGTCCGTGCTGCGCTCGGCGACGCGCGCGTACTCGCCTTCGGCGATCCGCCGGGCCGCCACGGTCAGCTCGTGAATCGGGGCGGAGATGCGCTTCGCCACGCGCACGGCGATGAGGTTGACCAGCGCGACGCCTCCGGCGGCGATGCCGAGGAACACCAGCAGGCTGCGCCAGAGGCTGTCCATGAACGGCTTCTCGAGGACGCCGACGTAGAGCATGCCGATCGTGGCGCCGCCCAGGTCGCGGATGGGCGCGTAGGCGGCCAGGTACCAGTCCTGGACGACGAACGCGCGCCCGCGCCAGGTCTCTCCGCGGGACAGCACGGCGTCGGCGACTTCGGCGGACGCCCGGGTCCCGATGGCGCGCGTGCCGTCCGCCCCCCGCACGTTCGTCGAGACGCGCACGTCGTTCTCGAAGATCGTGGCGGTGCCGGTCGGACGGCCCTCGTACTCCTCCTCCTTGAACACCGTCCGGCGGATCGCGTCGACAATGTCGGGGTTGCGGTTGAGCAGGATGGCGCCGTCGAGCACGCCGAGCATGCGGCCCGCCGGCGTCGTGACCGGCGCCGAGGCCCGAAGCATCAGGCCGGCGGTGATCTCCGTCTGGGACCCGGGCCGGGCGCGCGGCGTCGGCTCGATCTTGATCGCGGCCCGCGCCGCCAGCGCCGGCGAATTCCGCAGGAGCACGTCGGGCGGCACGATCATCGTCGCGGCCACCGGCTGCAGCCGCTCGAGGGCCTGGCGGATGACGCGGTCCTCGGTCACCTCGCCCCTCGGCCCCGACGGGTTGAGCGAGCGGTAGAACACGCGGCCGTCGGCGTCCACGATCGTCAGGGCGTCGAGCCGCTCGGCCCGCCTGATGCGATCCATCTCCTCGGCAAGGCCGGAGGGATCGCCCCTGGACAGCGCCCCGTAGATGACCATCCGCGTCGCGTGGATCCGGATGGCGTCCTGCAGCCGGTCGAGGGCGGACTGGTAGATGTCCTTCGCCGACTCGAGGTTGGCATTCACCTGCGCCTGCGCCTGGGCGTAGACGCCGTGGCGGATCATGCCGACGCCCACGACCGCCGTCACCAGCGCCGGGGCCAGGCTCGCGAGGGTGAAGGTCCGGGCGAGGCGGCTCTGGATCGTGGTGCCGGCGAGCCACATCCTGGCCCGCGTGCGCCAGCCGGGCTTCTCGAGCCGGATCGTCTCGGCCTCATTCCGGCCGGGTTCCGTCATGGCTCCGCCGTCCTCACGCCGGCGCGCCCGTTCCCAGGCGCGCCAGCACCGACCAGACCTCCTCGACCGCTTCCGGCACCGCGCGGGCGACCGCCGGAGTCAACCCTTCCGCGCACGACGCGGTGTCCTCGGCCTCGACCGCCACGACGTGGATCCGCGCCGGCAGCGGAACGCCGCTCCGGCAGCCCAGCCTGACGACCGACGGAAGGCCCATCGCGTGGGGCGAGGGGCCGGCTTCGGTCTTGAGCGCCTCGAACGGGAAGGAAAGCACGGTGCCCGCCGGGTGCCGCCCGGTTTGCACCGCGTCCACCACGACGGCGCGGTCCCATCCGGTCAGCTCGTCGAGCAGGTAGAAGCCCGACAACGCGCTGCGGCGCACGCAGACCCGCAGTGCGGGGCTCGCGACCCCGGGCTCGGCCAGCCGGGCCTCGAGGGCATCGGCGACGGCCCAGCCGACGCCGTCGTCACGCAGCAGATCGTTCCCCAGGCACAACACCAGCACCCCGTCCCGCAGTTCGGGCGTCACGGAGAACCCGGTCGTGGCCTCGCGAACCGGGTTCGCGTGTTCAGGCCCCGGCCCCCGGCTCCCAGCCCCCGAGTCCATCACCCGGGCAACCTCGACGTCCGCTCCAGCACCCTCACGACCGCTCCCTGGGCGTCGCGGATCGTGGCCCGCAGCGGCATTTCGCCCGGCAGCGAGTGGGCGGCGCACCCGAAGCAGGGATCGTAGGCCCGGAACGCCATCTCGACCATGTTCAGGAGCGCGTCGTCCACCTTGCCGCCACGGATGACGCCCTTGGCGGCCTTGTCCACGGACATCTGGATGGGCCCCGCGTTGTGCACCGTCGCGACGATGAGGTTGACCATTGTCAGGATGCCGTTCGGGTCGGTCTTGTAGTGGTGGATGAGCGTGCCGCGCGGCGCCTCGACGCCGGCGATGCCCTCGGTCGGCGCCGATTCGGGGAGCGTCCGCACGACCGGGCTGAGGATCTCCGGGTCGTTCGCTAGGGCCTGGACCGTCTCCGTCGCCTGCAGCGCCTCGATGAGGCGCGCCCAGTGGGTGGCCAGCGTGCTGTGCACGGGCTTGCCGCCGAGCACCCGGAAGAACTCCTCGTAGTGGGCCTGCGCGATGGGCGTGGCCATGCCGTCGGCCACGTTGAGGCGAGCCAGGGGCGCGACCCGGTAGAGGCCGCTGTCGGGGCCGTCCACGAAGCCCTTCCACCCCGGGGTCTTGAGGAACGGGAACTTCATGTACGACCACGGCTCGACGTGCTCGCCGATGTGGTCGAGGTACTGCTTCGGCGGGAACTGCGCGAGGCGCGCGCCGGAGGGATCGACCACGCGGAACTCGCCCCGGTAGAAGTTGACCCGGCCGTTGGCGTCCACCGTGCCCAGGTAGTTCGTCTTGTGGGCGTAGTAGTCGGCCAGGATCGTGTCCACGTAAGCCTGGTTGCCGAGCACGATGTCGTGGAACGCCTGCAGGGAGAACTGCGCGAAATCGACGAGGCGCTGGGAGGCGGCCTTGAGGCGGTCCACCGTCTCGGCCTTGAGCGGCTTGCTGACGCCGCCGGGCAGGCCGAACACCGGGTGGATCACCTTGCCGGCCATTTCGGCCATGAACCCGCGGGCGATCTTGCGCGCCTCGATGACCTTGCCGCCGATCTCGAGGCCCACCTTGCCGATGACGCCGAGGATGTTCCGCTCTCCCGCCGGCGCAGCGGGCCCGACGATGAAGTCGGGGCCGCCGAGAAAGTAGAAGTGCAGGGTGTGGTCCTCGAAGATGAACAGGTTGTAGAAGAGCTCGCGAAGCTTGTGGGCGGCCGGCGGCGGCTCCACGTGGTACAGGTCGTCGAGGGCGCGGGCCGACGCCATGTGGTGCGCCGACGGGCAGACGCCGCAGATGCGCTGCGTGATGCGGGGCATCTCCTCCGCGGCTCGGCCGACGCAGAAGTGCTCGAAGCCGCGCAGCTCCGGGATCTGCAGGTACGCGTTCGCGACGTCGCCCCGGTCGTCGAGGAAGATCTCGATCTTGCCGTGGCCCTCGAGGCGGGTGATGGGGTCGATCGTGATGCGCTGGCTCATACGGTCGCTCCAGGGCGCCGCCGGTGCAGCAGGGACTTCGGCAGCGAGAACCGGTAGAACGTGCCCACGGGATCGGGGATCTGGTCGAGGAGCCTGTCGATCTCCGCCTCGGTCTTCGGCGCGAGGATCGACGCGAAGGCGGAGAGGAACTTCGCGCCCTGGTCGAAGACATCGTCCATCGGACCCATGCAGCCGCGGCACGGCATGTTGCCCTCGATGCAGGGGTTGCCGCAGCCGGAGCGCGTGGCCGGCCCCAGGCAGACGAAGCCCTGGGCCAGGAAGCACAGATCCGGGTCCGCGACGTGCGTGGCGGGCCGCTTGATCTCGGTCAGCTCGATCTTGTCGGGCTTCGAGTCCTTGCGCGGGCAGTCGTCGCAGCACGCCTTGTTCGGGCTGAGCACGGCGCCCTTGGGGGGCAGCGCGCCCGTCAGGATGGCCTCGATGGCGCCCCAGATGAGCTTCGGCGGCGGCGCGCAGCCCGGCAGGTAGTAGTCCACGTCGATCACCTGGTCGAGGGCCTTGACCTCGTCCCAGAACGCCGGAAGCGCCAGGCGGTTCCCGTCGGGCTCCGACGACTCCTGCGGGAAGGTGCCGGGCTGCCCCTCCTGCGTCGGCACCTCGCGGTAGACCGTGTCGAAGATCCGGCGCCGGTCGGCCAGGTTGGCGAGGCCCGGGATGCCGCCCAGGTGCGCGCAGGCGCCGAAGGCCACGACGATCCGGGCCTTCTTGCGCAGCATGTGCACCCACTCCTCCTGCTCGGACATCCGGATGCCGCCGTTGATGAACGCGACGGCGATGGACTGGTCGGGCATCGCCTCGATGTCCCGCCGCTTGAAGTCCAGGGCGACGGGCCAGAGCACGATGTCGACGGCGTCGACCACCTTGAGGATCTGCTCCTCGAGGTCCACCACCGCCTCCTCGCACCCGCCGCAGGAGGCGCACCAGTAGAAGGCGACCTTCGGCTTCTCCGCCATCGTCAGCTCCTCGCGTGCCAGGGACCGAGCTTCCGCAGCTGGTCCGTCATCTCGTTGATCACGTGCTGGACCCTGTCGCCCTCGCTGGCCGAGATCCACTCGAGGCGCACGCGCTCGTCCTCGACGCCGAACTGGGACAGGATCCGCTTCAGCAGCCTGAAGCGGCGCAGCGTCTTGTAGTTGCCTTCCTGGTAGTGGCAGTCGCCCGGGTGGCAGCCGCCGATGAGCACGCCGTCGGCCCCTTCCTGCAGCGCCTTGAGGACGAACTGGGGGTCCACGCGGCCCGAGCACATCACGCGGATGACGGGCGCGGTGGGCTCGTAGGCCAGGCGGGCGGTGCCGGCCAGGTCGGAGGCGGTGTAGGTGCACCAGTTGCAGAAGAACGCCACGATGCGGGGTTCGAATGCGGTGGTTGCCATGGCTCTTCGCTCCTAGCGCACGAGCACGCCCTCGATCTCGGTCATGATCTGGGCGTCGGTGAAGTGGTGCTGCTGGGCGGCGTGCGACGGGCAGGCCGCCACGCACGTGCCGCAGCCCTTGCAGAGCGCCTCGTTCAGCGTGGAGACCTTCTTCTCGCGGCTGAACTCGATGGCGCTGAAGGGGCAGAGCGGCACGCAGATCTGGCAGCCGGAGCAGCGCTCCTCGTCGATCCAGGCCGTGTAGGCCTCCAGCTCGACCTGCCCCGTGTCGATGAGGGCCAGGGCCTCGGCGGCGGCGGCGCCCGCCTGCGCGACGGTGTCCGGGATGTCCTTCGGGCCCTGGGCGCAGCCGGCGATGAAGACGCCGTCGGTGAAGGTCGAGACGGGCGCCAGCTTCGGGTGGCGCTCCAGGAACCAGCCCTCGCTCGAGCACGACATGTTGAAGAGGCGCCGGACCTCGTCGGCGTCCTCCCGCGCCTCGAGGCCCGTCGAGAGCACGACCATGTCCACCGGGATGCGGCGCACGAGGCCGGCCAGCGTGTCCTCGACGCGGATCACCAGCTTGCCCTGCTCGGCGGGCGTCACCGCCCAGTCCGAGACCTCGGCGACGCGGCCGCGGATGAACTCGCAGCCCTCCTCGAGCAGGTGGTTGTAGAACTCCTCGTAGCCCTTCCCGGCGCTGCGCATGTCGATGTAGAAGTTGTAGACCTTCGCGCCGCTGCGCTCGTGGACGAGGTGCGCCAGCTTCAGCGAGTACATGCAGCAGACGCGCGAGCAGTACTCGTGCGTGTTCTTGTCGCGCGAGCCGACGCAGTGGATGATGCCGACCGACTGCGGCCGGCTGCCGTCCTTCAGCAGCACCTGGCCGTTCGTCGGCCCGGACGCGTTCACCATGTGCTCCACCTGGAGCGCCGTGACGACGTTCGGGTAGCGGCCGAAGCCGTACTGCGGCACCTTCTGCGGGTCCACGGGCTGGAACCCGGTGGCCACGATGATCGAGCCGACCTGGATCTCCTCGCGCCGGTCCTGCTGCCCGTGGTCGATGGCCTTGGCCTCGCACACCGCCGCGCACACCCGGCAGGCGTCGGTCTTGAAGTGGATGCAGGAGTCGTAGTCGATCACCGGCTGGTGCGGCACGGCCTGCATCGTCGGGATGTAGATGGCCGTCATGGGCCCGAGGGGCAGCTCGCCGCGAATCTGCTCGACCTCGTCGTCCATCGTGATGCAGCCGGTGGGGCAGACCTCGACGCACGCGCCGCAGGCGATGCACCGGTCGGAGGGCTCGTCGTAGGGCGTCCCCACGTAGCGCGTCGTCCCGCGGTTGAAGAACCCCAGCGCGTGCGCCCCGACCACGTCCGAGCAGACGCGCACGCACAGGCCGCACAGGATGCAGGTGTCGTCGCCGCGGCCGAACCGCGGCTCGGTGATGCCGTACTCCGCCGCCAGCGTGTTGAGGAGCGGGACGTGGCCGCAGCGCGCGAGCAGCCACTCGAGGATGAGCTTGCGCGTCCGGCGGACCCGGTCCGTCTGCGTGAACACCTCGATGCCGTCCGTGACGGGGTAGTTGCAGGCGGTCACCAGGCGGACGCGGCCCCGCATGTGCACCTCCACGGTGCAGATGCGGCAGACGCCGTAGGGCTCGACGAGCGGGTGATGGCAGAGGGTCGGGATCTTGACGCCGATCTTCTGGGCCACCTGCACGAGGGGCGTGCGGTCTTCGGCCTCGGTCCTGATGCCGTCGATCGTGACCTTCACGAGCTTCATCATGGCCTCCAGCAGCGAGGGGCCGGGCCTAGGCCCGCAGCACCGCGTTGCGCTTGCACGCGTCCAGGCAGGCGCCGCACTTGATGCACAGCGACTGGTTCAGCTGGTGCGGGTACTTCACCTGGCCCGTGATGGCCCCGGTCGAGCAGGCCGTCACGCAGGCGTGGCACCCGTCGCAGAGCGCCTGGTCGATGGTGTACGTGATGAGCGCCTTGCACACCCCGGCCGGGCAGCGGCGCTCCCTGACGTGCGCCTCGTACTCGTCCCGGAAGTACCGCAGCGTGGACATCACCGGGTTCGGCGCCGACGAGCCGAGGGCGCACAGGCAGGCGTCCTGCATGACGGCCCCCATCTCCTCGAGCAGGGCGATGTCGCCCTCCTCGCCCTTGCCCTCGGTGATGCGCGTCAGGACGTCGAGGGAGCAGCGCAGCCCCTCTCGGCACGGGATGCACTTGCCGCACGACTCCTCGGTCAGGAACGCGATGAAGTAGCGGGCGACGTCCACCATGCAGGTCTGGTCGTCCATCACGATCATCCCGCCCGACCCCATCATCGAGCCGGCCGCCGTCAGGCTGTCGAAGTCCACGGGCATGTCCAGGTGCGTCGCCGGCAGGCAGCCGCCCGACGGCCCGCCCGTCTGCACGGCCTTGAAGGCCCGCCCCCGCGGGATCCCGCCGCCGATGCCGAAGATGATCTCGCGCAGCGTGATTCCCATCGGCACCTCGATGAGGCCCGTGTTGTTCACCTTGCCGACCAGCGAGAAGACCTTGGTCCCCGAGCTGCCGTTCCACGGGTTCTCGCTCACGTCCCCCGACCCCATCGAGGCGAACCACGCCGCGCCGCGGCTGATGATGAGCGGCACGTTGGCCCAGGTCTCGACGTTGTTGAGGTTCGTCGGCAGGTTCTTGTACCCGTACTCGACGGTGTGGATGTACTTGGCCCGCGGTTCGCCCGCCTTGCCCTCGAGCGACGCCATGAGCGCCGTGGACTCGCCGCACACGAACGCCCCCGCGCCCTGCACGACCGAGATGTCGAAGTCGAACTTCGTGCCGAGGATCCCGCGCCCGAGCAGGCCGTAGTCGCGCGCCTGGTCGAGCGCCTTCGCCAGGCGCTCCCGGGCGATGGGGTACTCGTGGCGGATGTACACGAACCCCTGCCTCGCGCCGATGGCCCGGGCGCCGATGGCCATTCCCTCGATGACCGCGTGCGGATCGCTCTCGATGATGCTGCGGTCCATGAACGCGCCCGGGTCGCCCTCGTCCGCGTTGCAGACGATGACGGGCTCGACGCCGCGGTGCAGGGCGGCCTGGCGGCAGGTGGCCCATTTCACGCCGGTGGGGAAGCCGCCGCCCCCGCGGCCGCGCAGGCCCGACAGCTTGATCTCGCGGATGATCTCCTCGGGCGTCAGCTCGGTGACGGCCTTCGCCAGCGCCTCGTACCCGTCGCGGGCGATGTAGTCGTCGATGCGCTCCGGATCGACGAGCCCGCGGTTGCGCAGCACGACCAGCTTCTGCTTCGCGAAGAAGGGGATCTGGCTCAGCTTCGGCACCGGCGCCGGCGCGGACGGCGGGGTGTACATGAGCTTCCTGACCGGCCGGCCCTTCAGCAGGTGCTCTTCGACCAGCGTCGCGACGTCCGACGTCTTCAGGCCGCAGTAGAACACCTCGTCCGGCTGGACGACGAGCACGGGCCCTTCCGCGCAGAACCCCTGGCACCCCGTGCGGACCACCTGGATCTCGTCGGCCAGGCCGCGCGACGCGATCTCGCGCTCCAGCGCCGCGCCCAGGTCGAACGATCCGCACGAGACGCACCCGGTCCCCGCGCACACCAGGACGTGTGAACGAAACGCCATCTCCGTCGCCTCCTCGCGCCTCAGCCGGTGGTCTCGCACCCGGCGGCCAACGCGGACTCCGTCACCACCTCGCCGCCCAGGACGTGCGCCCGGAACACCCGCACCATCCCGTCCGGCGTCAGGTTCACGTACTTCACCGGGGCCTGCGACCGCAGCTCGACCGTCGCCATGGGCTCGCGGCTGCACAGGCCGGCGCAGCCGGACGTCGTGACGATCACGTCGGTGACCCCCTGGGCCTCGATCTCCTTCAACAGGGCCGCCATGACCTCGCGGGCCCCCGCGGCGATGCCGCACGTGCCCATGTGGATCGTGACCCTCGCGCGCGCGGCGCCGGACCGCAGCGTGATCGTCCCCGCCGCCTGCTCGCGCAGCTTCTTCAGGTCGTCGATGGTCAGTCTCGGCATCGCCGTTCTCCCGGCCCCCTTCAGTGGGTTCTGGCCTTGTAGTCCTTCACGTACTTCCGCAGCATCCGCGGGATGGCCGTCTGCTTGAGCTTTCCGTGGACGTCGGTGTTGACGGTCACGGCCGGCGCCAGGCCGCAGCAGCCGAGGCAGTTCACCGTGTCCAGGCTGAACTGCATGTCCGGCGTCGTCTCGCCCTTCTGGATGCCCAGCTCGCGGCTGACGGCTTCGAGCAGCCGCTGCGCTCCCTGCACGTGGCACGCCGTGCCCATGCAGACGTGGATGCGGTGCCGGCCGACGGGCTTCAGGCTGAAGGCCCTGAAGAAGGTGGCGATGCCGAGGACCTGGGTCACCGGCGCCTTGACGCGCGCCGCGACGGTCTCGATCACCTCGCGCGGGAGGTGGAGGAACTCCTCCTGGCAGTCGAGGAGGATCGCGGTCAGGTGGTCGCGGCTGCGCCCGTGGCGATCCACGATCTGCTCGATCTTCGTGACGTCGGTCATCGGTCGTCCTCCCTGCGTCGCGCGCCGCCCGCCGGCCCGCGCAGTCCCGCCTCTCCCTGCCGCACGGCGGCCCGCGCCAGCGCGATCCCCGCCGGCGACGCGAGCGAGGCCCCGCCGAGGGCCGCGCGCAGGTCGCCGGTCGACACGCTGTACTCGCCCCCGCCGCGGCGGTGCGTCCAGTCCAGATCGACGTCCGGGTGCGAGGCCAGCAGCACCAGGACGGTGGTTTCCAGGTCCCCCATCGGCGCGCGGTCGAGATGGGCCCAGGCGAACTCCGCCTCGACGCGCGTGCCCGCCCCCGGCGCGGAGGCGACGCGCAGCGATCCCCCGGCCGCCTCTGCGGCGTGGCGCAGGAGCGGGAGCCCCAGCCCGACGGCGCGCGTCCCGCGCGTCGTGAAGAACGGGTCCAGCGCGCGGCTCGCGGCGGCCTGATCCATGCCGCGCCCGTTGTCGGCCACCACGATGCGGAGGAGGTCGGCCGCCTCGTCTTCCTCCACCCGGACCTCGACGCGCGTGGCCCCCGCCTCGACGGCGTTCTGCGCGATGTCGAGGATGTGCATCGCCAGGTCTTCCATCGGCCGCCCTCCGCCGAGCACGCTCCGGCCGCCCACGCCCTTGATCGCGCGGCCCACCTCCGCCGCGTCGGGCCGATCGAGATGCAGAAACGTGACGGCCCGGCCGATCTCGCCGGGGCGGTGGGCGTCGGACCCGGTGACGGCCGCCAGGCCCAGCGGGTCCGCGTAGCGGGCGCGCCCCTCGCCGAACCCGGTGGCCGCCGACACCTCCACGGCGTCAAGGGCGAGGCCGGGCGGCACGAACCCCAGCTGGCCCACGATGCCGAAGCGCTCGCGGTCGGCGTGCGCCGCGATGGCAAGGCCGCCCGCCCGGTGGATCTCGCCGACCGCCCGCTCCAGCGACCACGACGTCGCGCCGGCGAGCAGCGACGGATTGAAGCCGAGGACCTCCGCGCGCTCGTTGGCGATGACCTGCTCGCCGAAGGGGCCCGGCGCGTTGCGGCCGGGCAGCGCCGAGGCGACGCGGGCGTGCAAAGCCCCGGCCGCCGCTTCGTCCGGCAGCAGCGCCACGACGTGGACCTCCTCTTCCGTCGTGATCTCGATGCCCGGCACGGCGAGGCAGCCCGCCGCGCGCGCTGCGCGCCCGGTCGCGGCGACGTTGTCCGCGGCGTTGTGGTCGCAGATCGCCACGCCGTCCAGGCCGCAGGCGACGGCCTCGCGGACGATCGCCCCCGGGTGCATGTCGAGCGCACCGCAGGGCGAGAGACACGTGTGCACGTGCAGGTCGAGCGCGATCACCGTCAGGACGCCCCTCTCCCCCGCAGGCCGGCGGCATAGAGCCGGCCCGCCGCATCGAACGCCGTCAGGGCGGTCGTCACGATGGCCACGTCGTGCGCCGCGGCCCGCTCGAGCACGTCCGCCTCTGGCTGGCGCCCGTTCACGATGACGATGGCGGCCAGGTTCCGCAGCTGCGCCACCGCGACGGTGTTCACGTGGCGCTGCAGCGTGATCCACGCGTCGCCGTCCCGGGCGTTGGCCATCACGTCGGAGAGCAGGTCAGAGGCGTAGCCGCCCCCCGCTTCCCGCGCGAGGGCCTCCGCGGTGCCGATGGCGGCGCCCTCGACGAGCGCCGCCAGATCCGTGATCGTCATGCCCGTCCCTCCGCGCGCTCCGACAGCTGCGCGATCCGATCCAGGAGCTGCTGCTGCCGCACGAACACGCAGTCGGCTTCGTCGGCCGCCCCGCGCACCACGTCCTCGGCGAAGCTGAGGCAGGTCGGCGCGCCGCAGGCGCCGCAGTCGATGCCGGCCAGGCGTCCGGCCACGCGGTCGCGCTCCTTCATCCGGGCGATGGCCGAGACGATGTCGCGCCCGAGCGGCTGCGGCGGCCGCACCGAGAACGGCACGGTGGTGCCGAACTCGCCGCGCGCGTACCTCGACCGCATGTCGCCGGGGTCGGTCACGTCGCGCGCCGGCAGCGTGCGCTGGAGGCGCAGGGCGCGCGCCCGGGCGACGTACGGGTTCTCCACTGTCAGCGGGCCGCTCACGCAGCCCTCGGCGCAGGCGTGGCACTCGACGAACGTGTACCGCTGCAGCCTGCCCTTGTCGATGTCGTCGAGCGTCCGCACGACGTTCGACAGGCCCCAGACCGACAGCGTCCGCTCCTCCGACAGCGTGCTCGGCAGGTTCACCGAGAACGCCCAGCCCAGCCCGGCTGACGTCTCCGGCTCCGGCGCGTCCGCGCCGCCCGCCTGCACCTCGCGGATGACCGGGGCCAGGAGCGGGAACAAGTCGCTGATGCCCACCGCGGCGTCGATGTAGGACGTCTCCATGCCGGGATGGTCCACGATGGACACCATCTTGGCGGGGCAGGGCGTCACGTAGACCGCGTGGATGCGGTCGGCGGGAAGGCCCGTCTGCTCGGCGGCCGCGCGCTTGGCCTCGCGCGCCGCGACCTCGCGCGGGGAGAGGATCGGCAGCAGCTGACCGACCAGCTCGGGGTACTTGATCTGCACCAGCCGGACCACGCTCGGGCAGAAGGACGAAATGAGGGGGACGGGCCCGCCGTAGTCGGCCAGAAAGAGCTCGAGCGCCCGGGTGACGGCCTCGCCGGCCCACGAGAGCGTGGCCACGGCGTCGAACCCGCTGGCCTTCAGGGCTTGCAGGATGACGCCCGGCGTGACCTCGCCGTCGAACTGGGTGTAGAGCGCGGGCGAGGGCACCGCAATCGTGCAGTCGAACCTGCCGAGGCCGTCGGGCGACGCCGTCAGCGGCACGACCGCGCTCTTCGGGCAGGCCTTGATGCACTCGCCGCAGTCGATGCAGCGGTCCTCGATCATGGCGGCGACGCCGCGCCTGACGCGGATGGCCTGCGTCGGACAGACCCGCATGCAGGCCATGCAGCCGTGGCAGGCCGACGCGTCGAAGCGGATCGAGTGGTAGTGCCCGTCCGCCATGTCCTCAGCTCACGCGCACCGTCATCATCACCGTCGTCCCGCGCCCCACCTGCGACGCGATGTCGAGGGCGTCCGTGTTCCGCCTGATGTTCGGCAGGCCCATGCCCGCGCCGAACCCCATCTCCCGCATCTCCGCCGTGGCCGTCGAGTACCCCTCCTGCATGGCGAGGGCGAGGTCGGGGATGCCCGGCCCTTCGTCGCGCACGTCGATCGTGACGGCGGCGGGCGTGACGCGGAGCGTCATGGTGGCGCGCGTCGCGTACATGACGGCGTTCATCTCGGCCTCGTAGGCCGCGATGGCGACGCGGCGGATGAGCGCGGGCGCAAGCCCCATGTGCTTCAGCGTCTCCTTGATCGCCGTCGACGCGCGCCCGGCGTTCACGAAGTCGGCCCCGGCGACCTCGTACGCGTGGACGAACGCCGACTCGGTCATCCCTCCAATCCTCGGCCGGCCGCCGCCGGGTGCCCGATCGCGGCGTGGAGCGCTCCGGCCGCGTCGAAGAGCGAGCGGGGGCTGGCGAAGGCCGGCACGTTCATCTCGCGCGCGAGGGCGGCCACCTCGGGCGGCACCGCCTTGCCGCGGACGAAGACGACGGCGGCGAGGTCGGCGATGGCGGCGGTGCGGATCGCCTGCACGGTCGTGAGGCCGGTGACCAGGACGAAGCCCGGCCGCGCGTCCACGAGGACGTCGCTCATCAGGTCCGCCGCCACCACGCCCGCGACGCGCACGGCCGGGTCGGGGCACCAGATCGTCGCCGCCTCCAGCGCCGCGCGCACGTCGCCCAGCGTGACCTCGGCGGCGGCGGCCGCCGCGCTCGCCGCCGCAGCGCCGCTCACGCGCGGCCCGCCTCCGCCGGGCGCGGCGCCGGCGCGGCCGGGCCGGGCCTGGTCTGGCCGATGATCCGCCCGTCTTTCCGGATGACGCGGCGCGAGGGAATCCGCCGCCCGGGGCAGTGCTCCCAGCACGTGCCGCAGCCGGTGCACTTGTCGGCGTCCACGTAGCTCGCCTTGTGCCTCACCCTGACCGTGAAGTTCCCGACGAACCCGCTGACTTCCTCCACCTCGCTGTACGCCATCAGGCGGATGTTCTTGTGCTTGCCCACCTGCGTCATCTTCGGCGTCAGAATGCACGCCGCGCAGTCGAGGGTGGGGAAAGTCTTGTCGAAGTGCGCCATGTGCCCGCCGATGCTGGGCTCGCGCTCGACGAGGTAGACCTGCTTCCCGGCGCTGGCCAGGGTCAGCGCGGCGGAGATGCCCGCGATGCCGGCGCCCACGACGAGCACGTTCGGGTTGACCGGCACGGTCGAGCGCTGCAGCGCGTCGTGCAGCGCGACGCGCCGCACCGCCGCGGTAAGGAGCAGGCGGGCTTTCTCCGTCGCCCGCGCCAGGTCCGTCGTCACCCACGACACCTGCTCGCGGATGTTGACCATCTGGTAGAGGTACGGGTTCAGGCCCGCTTCCTGCATCACGCCCCTGAAGGTGGGCTCGTGCATCAGGGGCGAGCACGACGCGACGACGAGGTGCGTGAGGTTGTGCTTCGCCAGGTCGTCGCGGATGAGCTGCTGGCCCGGGTCGGAGCACATGAACTTGTACGTCTTCGCCAGGGCGACCTTCGGCAGCGTGGCCGCGTACTGCTCCAGCGCGTCCACGTCAACCTTGCTGGCGATGTTCAAGCCGCAGTGGCAGATGTAGACGCCGATGCGGCAGGTGTCGTTTGCAGGCATGTCGTCCCCCTAGACCGTGACCGGCAGCGGATCGGCAGTCACGAGGTTGCGCTGGATCCCCAGGGCCTTCGGGGCCAGGCCGAACGCCAGGCCCATCAACTGCGTGAAGTAGACGATGGGGATCGTCACGTCCTCGCCGTAGGCGCGGCGCATCTGCCCCTGGTAAGCCTCCAGGTTGTACTGGCAGAGCGGGCACGCCGTGGCCACCATGTTCGCCGTCCGCGCCCTGGCTTCCTTCAGGAGCAGGAAGCTCATCCGGACGCCGATGTCCTCCATCGTGCCCATCAGCGACCCGCCGCAGCAGTGGGCCTTCAGCGGGTACTCGACGACCCGCGCGCCGAGCGCCTCCAGCAGCCGGTCCATCGTCTGCGGCCGGAGCGGATCGTCGAAGCCGCTGTACGGGCGGACGATCTGACAGCCGTAGTAGGGCGCCACCCGGCAGCCGGTGAGCGGGCGGATGACCTTCGCCGCGATCGCGTCGAGCCCCACCGTATTCACCAGCACGTCCAGCGGGTGCCGGATCACGGCGCGGCCCGCGTAGGCCAGCCCGGCCGCCTGGAGCCCTTTGTGCACTCTCGCCGCGATCTCCGGGTAGCCGCTGATGGTGTGCTGGGCCTTCGACAGCACGAGGTAGCAGGCCGCGCACGGCGCCACGATCTCGAGCCCCATCGGCTCGGCCAGCGCGAGGTTGCGGGCGGCGAGCGCGACGGCCTTGTCGCCGCTGATCGACATGTAGCTGGTCGCGCCGCAGCAGTTCCAGTCGGGGATTTCCTCGAGCCCGAGGCCGAGGTGCGCGAAGACCGCCCGCACCGACTCGTCGTACGGCTTGCCGAGCCCGGTCAGCGAGCAGCCGGGATAGTAGGCGTAGGCCGACATCTCAGGACTCCTCCATCGCATCGAGGACCGCTCGCAGCTGCTTCGGGTCCTTGATCCGTTCCTGCCCCAGCGCCATGCGCCCGGTCTTGATCAGCTTCAGGCCGATCGGCGCCATCTTCAGCAGGCTGAACGGGTTCGTGCGCAGCGCCAGCTCGATGACCACCCGCGCCTCCGAGTTGCGCCCGTGCGCGGCCACCATGTTGTAGAAGGCCTTCGCGAGCACCGGGACGGGAAACCGCTTGGGGTAGGTGCCCTTCTCGATGGCGCGGCGCTTCAGCAGGTACATCACGTCGGTGACCTTGATCTCGCGCGGGCAGCGGACCTGGCACTCGTAGCACGAGGCGCACAGCCAGGGCGTCGACGACGCCATGACGTCCGCCTCGAGGCCGGCCCGCGTGAGCGCGATGATCCGTCGCGGCGTCAGGTCCATGTGGACCGCCACCGGGCACGCGCCGCTGCACGTCCCGCACTGGATGCAGTCGCGCAGGGCCTCGCCGCCAGGCTGAGCCATGATCTCCGCCGGAAACGCCGGGTTCACGTCTTCGGCGTACCGGCAGTGCGTGGAACCCTTTCGCACGGCTGCACCTCCTGAGTGGTCCGCGGGCAAGGTCGAGCCTCAAGGAACTCCCGATATCGTGGCCGCATAGACGGGTGATGCGCGTACGTGGGTCATGCGGCGTCTCTAGGGGGATGGGAGGACGCGTTCGGAAGCCACCGCGGGAGCAGCGTAGGAGGCTGGATTCCCTATGTCAACACCGGAAGCCTACCGGACAACTACGATTTACAGGGGAGCGTGCGAATGCCGTCGGCGCCCGCCCGCCAGCAGCGTCCGACCGTTGGGCTTGACGGACTCCGAGCTTGGGAGTAGGAATTATGAGGAGGGTCCCGGTGCGCCTCAACACGCGCGGCCGCTACGGTCTCCAGATGATGTCGCAACTGGCCTGCCGGCTGGGCGAACCCGCTCCCGTCGGCCTGAAGGACATCGCCAGGGCGACCGGGCTGCCGTGGCGCTACCTCGAGCAGATCGCCAGTCCGCTGCGCAAGGCCGCGCTCATCAAGGGGCGGCCGGGGCGCGCCGGCGGCTACAAGCTGGGCCGGCCTCCTTCCGCCATCACACTCCGCGATGTGATAGAAGCCACAACGGGCCGGCTGTGCCTGATGGAATGCGTGGACGACCCGGAGACCTGCGACTGCAGCCCGAGGTGCCCGTCCCGTTCGATGTGGGTGAGCCTGACCGCCGATCTGCGGGCCGTGCTGGACCGCTACACGCTCGACGACCTGGCCCAGCGCCCGTGCGCGGGCTGCCGGGACACGGCGGCCCGGGCCCGGAGGCTCCGGGCCGCGCTCACGCCCCAGCCGCGCGGCCGCCGCGGAACAGCCCTCTCGAAACGCGCGCGGGCAACCGGGTGATCCGGTCCGCGCCGGCCGGCGTCGGCCGGGCGCGGCGGCTCACCCGCCTGTTCGATGCTCGACGCCGAGCGCGCCGAGGACCCGCTGCCTGACCTCGGGAACGCTGCCCAGGCCGTCGATCCTGGACAGGAGGCCGAGGCGCTCGTAGTAGGGCACCACCTGGTTCGTCTTTTCGTGATATTCCCGCAGGCGCTTCGTGAGCACGGCCTCGGTGTCGTCCGGCCTCTGCACGAGCCGCGCCGCCACGTCCGCCGGCGGCGGGTCGAACGTCACATGATAGACCCGGCCTGTCTCGGGATCGCTGCGCCGCCCCGTGATCCGCTCGAGGATCACGGCGTCGTCCACCTCGACGAGCAGCACCCGATCGATCCGCCGGCCCGCCGCGGCGAGCGCGCCGGTCAGCCATTCGGCCTGGGCGAGGGTGCGGGGGAAGCCGTCGAGCAGGAAGCCGCCGTTGCAGTCGGGCTGAGAGAGCCTGTCCTCGACGATCCGGTTCACGAGGCCGTCGGGCACGAGCGCCCCAGCGTTGGCGTACGACTGGAACTCCCGCCCGAGCGGCGTCTGCTCGCGGATGGCCGCCCTGATGAGGTCGCCGGTGGAGATCTGCGGAATGCCCAGCGCCCGCGTGATCGCCTCGGCCTGCGTGCCTTTGCCCGCGCCCGGGGCGCCAAGGAGAATCAGATTCATGAAGGTCCTCGTGTCGTGAAGGCCGGCGCGCGCCGGCCATGCGGAGGGGCCCGGCCATCCTAGTGCATGGGATCGAGGGAGACAAGGGCGGGGTAGAGGACTCGGGGCTCGGGACTCGGGGCGTGGGGCGCGGCATCCAGACACCGAGGTTCAGACGGAGCCGTGGAGGATCGCGAGCACCTCGTCGAAGGACGCGCAGTAATGCTGGCAGAGCGGCCGCGCGCCGCTTGCCTCGATGGTGCCGCCGGCCATGCCGAATGCCGTGAACCCGGCGAGCCTGATGGCGCACACGCCGGCGCCGCTGTCCTCGATCCCCACGACGCGGTGGCGCTGGTCGAAGGGAATCCCCAGCCCGACGCGGGCGGCCTCCGCGTAGAGCCATGGATGAGGCTTGGGCGACAGTTCGCCCAGCGTGCCCGCCTCGCCGGGCCGGACAGGGAAGCCGGCCGTCACAATCGCGTCGTAAAAGGCGCGCGGATCGCCGAGATCCATGGCCCGGAACGCGGCCACCAGCTCCGGCCACGCCTTCTCGTGCAAGCCCGACGTCACGACGCCTATCCGGATGCCTTCGCGCTTCAAGGCCAGCAGGAAGGGCTTGAGGCCAGGGGCCGGGACGAACGCGTCCTGGCGGCCCCGTCCCTCGAGAATCTCGCGCATCTCGCGGTGCGTGTGCTCGAAGTAGCACCGGCGCGCGTCCTCCACGGAACGGTCCGGACAGTACTTGCGAATGCAGTGCTCCAGGTGCTCCGACACGCTGAACCCCGACACAAACGGCAGGTCGGACTCGTCGAGGCGGAACGACGGGTCGCCGAGGAGGCTCCCCGTCGCCCGCTCGATCATCAGCACCCAGAACGGCTCGCTCCGCACGGTGGTCCCGTCCAGGTCCATGAGGACGGCCCGGACGGGGCGTTCGAGCGCCACGGGATGCACGGGGTAGTACGCCGGGTAGCCGAGGGCGGAGCGCACGTAGGCCAGCGTCCGATCCTCGAACACGATGAACTCGACGCGGCGGTCGGCGGGCGCCAGCACGAGCCGCACGCCGTCGCGGCCTTCGGCGAAGCGGCCGTCGCTGCACGCGCCGAGGCGCACGAAGCGTTCGAGGTCGATCGCGCCGAGGCCGGGCAGCAGGGTGTGTGTCATGCCGTCAGGACCACGTGGACGTGCTTCGGGCCGTGGACGCCGTGCGACAGCGCCATCTCGATGTCCGCCGTGCGGCTGGGCCCCGCCACCAGCACGACGTTGCTCCCCGCGTCCAGCAGGCGGGGCTCTTCGCGGACCAGGTCCGCCAGGGTGGGCCGCAGCCGCCGCTCCGACACGATGGCGACGTGGACCGCCGGGAGCAGCGACACGAGCCGCCCGCGGCCGGGCCCGCTGACGAGAACCACGGCCCCGTTCTCGGCGATCGCGGCGTGGCCGCCGGTCACGCCCAGGCCGATCGGCTCCAGAGCCTGCGCGAGACGGATCCGGGCGTCAGGGTCCGTCGGCATCCGGTAGTCCACGCGGGCCAGGCCGCGCGCCGCCAGCCCTTCCAGCAACCCGGGGCAGCCCAGCTCCGTCTCGTCCCACGCCAGGAACGACCGGACCCCATGCGCGGCCGCGATGTCGGCGACGAGGGCCGGCACTTCCGGTGACGCCGCCCGATGCACGCGGCCCGAGAGCGCCGTCAGGACGGCGCCGAAGCGCTCGACCATCGCCTCGATGGATCCGCCGCGGCCGGCCTTCGCGTCGGGAACACCCGCATGCTCTGCTGACGGGAGCGCCGCGCGCACGAGCCCGCTGCGGATGGACTCCAGGATTCGGCCCCGGGCTCCGGTCATCGCGCCGCCTCTTTCCGCAGGCGGTGCTGCTGCAGGAACGACCGGGTTGCGGGGGCGGGGAAATCCCGTGACGCGGTCCAGGCGCCGAGCGGGCCGGGCAGCCACCGGATCCAGCCGCCCTTGGCGACCATCCTGCCGAGCAGCCCGGCGGCGGCGACGGCGCTCCGATAGAGCCGCGGCCGCCTCGCGACGGCGGCATAGACCGGCATGGCGACCCGGAGCCACCGCGGCGCCAGCCGCTTCGCCGCTGCCTGCCGGCGCACCTCCAGCAAGAGGCGCGGCAGGTCGATCCGCACGGGGCACGCCTCGCGGCAGGCGCCGCAGAGGCTGCTGGCCTGCGCCAGTTCCGACCATGCCTCGAGCCCCAGCAGGCCAGGCATGACCACGGATCCGACAGGCCCCGGATAGACGCCGCCGTAGGCGTGCCCGCCCACCTTCTGGTAGACGGGGCAGACGTTGAGGCAGGCGCCGCACCGGATGCAGTAGAGGATCTCGGCCAGCGGCCCTCCCAGCAGGCGGCTCCTGCCGTTGTCCACGAACACGACGTGCACATCGTCCGGGCCGTCCGGCTCGCCGCCCTTCGCAGGGCCCGGTCCGGCGCCTGCCCTGCGCGGGCCGGAGATGAGACTGGTGTAGACCGACAGCGCCTGGCCGGTCGCGCTGCGCGCGAGGAGGGACAGAACGGCGGCGAGGTCCGCGGCCGAGGGCACGATGCGCTCGATGCCGACCAGCGCCACGTGCACGCGCGGCAGCGTCGTCGTCAAACGCCCATTGCCCTCGTTGGTCACGAGGCACACGGTGCCGGTTTCGGCGACTGCCACGTTGGCGCCGCTGATGCCCATGCCCGCCTGCAGGAACTCCGCGCGCAGGGTGCGCCTGGCGAAGGCGGTCATGGCCGGGATGTCGGCGACGTCCTCCGGCGCGGCGTTCGCCTTCTCGCGGAAGAGCCGCGCCACGTCGTGGCGCGACCGGTGAATGATGGGCGTGATGATGTGGGAGGGGCGGTCCCCGGCGATCTGCACGACGAACTCGCCGAGGTCCGTTTCGACGACCCGGACGCCAGACCGCTCGAGGGCGGCGTTCAGCTCGATCTCCTCGGAGACCATCGACTTCGACTTCACCGCGAGCGTGACGCGCGCCTCTTGCGCGATTGCCGTCACGATCCGGGTGGCGTCGGCGGCCGTTTCGGCCCAGTGGACGCGGCAGCCGCGCGCGGTCGCCTCGCGCTCGAACCGCTCGAGGAGCTGATCCAGGCGGGCGATGGCGGCGGCGCGGATCCGGCGCGCCTCGTCCCTGGCGGCCTCGGCGTCGGCGAAAGCGGCCATCGCGGCGGCGCGGCCCCCGGCCAGGCGGCCCGTCGTGAGCGCCAGGGCGTCGCCCAGCGCGCGATCGGCCAGGGCCGCGTCGATCCGCTGGTGGAAGGCGCGGGCCGCGTCACTCACGGCGGTCTTCCGCGAAGGCGTCCGCGACGACCTCGGCGATGTGGCGCGCGGCCGCGCGGCTCCCGCGGCGGCGGAGGCCGCCGCCGATGTGCATGAGGCAGCTGAGGTCGGTCGCGACGACGAAGTCCGCGCCGCTGGCCTCGACGGCGTCGAGCTTCGATTCGAGCATCGCGCCCGACAGCGGCCCCATCTTCACCGCGAACACGCCGCCGAAACCGCAGCACACCTCGGCGTCCGGCAGATCGCGGCACCGGCCGCCGGCCACCGCCCGCAGCACTGCCCGCGGCTGCGCGCGCAGCCCCAGGCCCCGCAGGCCGTGGCAGGACGCGTGGTACGCCAGCGCGGGGCCGGAGGCGGCAGCAGGGAGGCCCGCGCCGAGGACGTCGGCCAGGAACTGACAGAACTCGTAGGTCCGCTCCGCCAGCGCCCGCGCCTTCGGGCCGTAAACCGCGTCGCCGTCGAAGATCTCCGGGTAGCGCCCCGCGATCATGTCCGCGCAGGAACCCGACGGCACGACCACCGGGTCGGGCGAGCGCGAGAGCACGTCGATGGTGTGCCGGGCCATGGCCGCGGCCTCCTCGACGAAGCCTCCGTTGAAGGCGGGCTGGCCGCAGCAGGTCTGATCCGGCACGACGTCGACGCCGACGCCCAGGCGCTCCAGCACCGCGACGGCCGCGAGGCCGACCGATGGCGAGAAGACATCGACCAGGCAGGTCGCGAAGAACTGGACCCTCGATGGGCGCGGCATGTGGGCCCTCCGCTCGCGTGCGCGGACGCTACCTTACCACGGGCTACCGCGCCCGCAGGTACGGGTTCGGCCACGAGACGTCCTGGCCGAGCGCCCGCGCCGCGTGCAGCGGCCAGTACGGATCGCGCAGCAGCTCGCGCGCCAGCAGCACGATGTCGGCTTGCTCGTTCCGGACGATCTGATCCGCCTGCGCGGGCGAGGTCACCAGGCCGACTGTCGCCGTCAGGATGGGCAGCATGTCCTTGATGCGCTGCGAGAACGGCACCTGGTAGCCCGGGCCGATCGGCATCGCGGCCCCGGCGACGTTCCCGCCCGACGAGCAGTCGATCACGTCGACGCCGTACTCCGACAGGTGATGCGCCAGCGCCACCGTGTCCTCGGGCCGCCACCCGCCCTCCACCCAGTCGGTGGCGGAGAGCCGGACGAGCAGCGGCAGGTCGGCCGGCCATTCCTCGCGGACGGCCCGGCACACCAGCTTCACCAGCCGCACGCGATTGTCGTACGACCCTCCGAATTCGTCAGTCCGCCGGTTCGAGAGAGGGGAAAGGAACTGGTGGATCAGGTAGCCGTGCGCGGCGTGGAGTTCCGCCGCCTGGAACCCGGCGGCCCTCGCCCGCGCCGCGGCGCGGCGGAAGTCCCGGATGACGGCCTCGATGGCCGGCCGGTCCAGGACCTCCGGCACGGGAGAGGCGGCATCGAACGGCAACGCGCTCGGCGCCACGGGGATCCAGCCGCCCGACTCCTGCGGAAGAGGGCCGCCTCCGAGCCACGGCGGGGCCGTGCTGGCCTTGCGCCCGGCGTGGGCCAGCTGGATGCCCGGCACCGCCCCCTGCGCCTTCGCGAACTCGGTGATCCTGCGCAAGCCGGGGATGTGCTGGTCCTCCCAGATCCCGAGGTCCGCCGGGCTGATTCGGCCCCTCGGATGCACGGCCACCGCCTCGGTCAGCACCAGGCCGGCGCCCCCGACGGCCCGGCTGCCGTAATGGACGACGTGCCAGTCGGTGACAAATCCGTCGGTGGCACTGTACTGGCACATGGGAGAAACGCCGATACGGTTCTTGAGGGTCACGCCCCGGATGGTCAGGGGGGCGAACAAGTGCGGGTTGGACACGGTGTCGGCTCCTCTTCAGGTGCTAGCATAGCTGAACCCGAAGCAGCAGTGGCTCCGACTCCGATCGCCGGGACCCTGGCCGAACGCTGCGGAGCGGTCACGGGGGCGATGGCCCCAGCCTGACGGCGCCGGCCGGCGAAGCGGCGGGCCTCGTGGGTCCGACCGCCGCCTGCCTGGCGCGTGCCGGGCCTGGAGGAGCAACGCCGTGAGCGGCATCGGCGTCGGCGCGCGCATCGGGGCCTACCGGCTGATCGGCGTGATCGGCAACGGCGGCCTGGGCGCGGTGTACCGCGCCGTCGAGGAGGGGAGCGGCAAGGAGGCGGCGGTCCGCGTCTTCGCCCGGGAGGTGTCGGGCAACGCGGTGCTGGCAGATCGCCTGCGGACGATGGCGCCGGCGCTGCGGAGGCTCCATCACGCGCACATCGGGGGCGTCTACGAGCTGGTGACGGCCGGCGCGGACCTGGCGCTGCTGCTCGAACACGTGCCGGGCACGCCGCTGGACCGCGTGAAGCGCGATGCGGGCGCGCTCGACTCGAGAGCGTCGGTCGCCTGCGCCGTCCAGGTTCTGCGCGCCCTCGAGTACGCGCATGGGCGGGGCATCCTCCACCACGCGCTCAGGCCGACGAACCTCGTCATGGTGCCCGGCGGCGCCATCAAGGTGATGGACTTCGGGATCGGCCATGCGCTCGGCGCGATCCGGAAGGTTCCCGAAGACCGCCTGCTCAGCGTCCTCGCCTACCTGGCGCCCGAGCAGATCCAGAACGATCCGGGCGACGCGCGCTCGGACCTTTATGCCGTCGGCGTCATGCTGTACGAGTGGCTGACCGGCCGCCGTCCGTTCGATCACCGCACCGAGTCGGCGCTCCGGCAGGCGCACCTCAACGAACCGCCCGCCTCGCCGCGCTTCCTCGTCCCCGAGCTGCCGGAGTGGCTGGACCAGGCGGTCCTCCGGTCGCTCGCGAAGCACCCGGCGGCCCGCTACCAGACCGCCACCGAGTTCAGGGCCGTCCTCGAGGCCGCACCCGGCTTGGCGGCGCCGCGCGAGGCTGCGGCCGAGCGATCGCACGCGGGACCGCCAAGCGCGATCGTCGGGGCCGCCCCGCAGCGTCCGGGGCCGCAGGCCAGCCCGGCGCGCGCACCGGCGCCGCACCCCACCGTGCCGGTGGAGGTGCAGCCGACGGCCCAGGGTACGGGCGTGTCGAAGGCCGGCGCATATCGGCTTGCGGGCCCCACGCCGGCGCTGGCGGGCTCTCCATCGGCGCGAGTGTCATCCGGAGAGTGGGCGCAGGCCACTCCGTCGGGCGCGCACCGGGCCCAGGAACAGGTGCCTCTTCCATTCCGCGCCGGCGCTCCGGGGCGGGCGGAGGCCCCGCGCGGGGAGGGCGCCGGGAACGCGCTTGCCCGCCTGGGCACCGGTGTCGTCGCTGCGCTGATCGTGGCGCTGGGCGTGGCGGCGGCGGGCGCGTATTGCTGGAAGCGCGGCGCCTTGCTCGAGATGCTGCCTGCAGCGCGCCCGGCGGCGCTGCCGGGCGAGGGACGGACCGGCACCGCACCCGGACGCCAGACCGGGACCGCCTCGGCCCCGTCTCCCGACCCGACGTTCCGCGGGGTGAAGTATCTCGCCCGCACCGACGACGGGCCGCGCGAGTTCGGCGCGATTCTCGTCTTCGCCTCCGACCGCTTGCGCGTCACGCCCGAAGGCGGCGGCGCCGCCCTCCGGAGCGTGCGCTACCGGGACATCGCCGCCGCGTCCTGCTCGAGGATCGAACGAAAGCGCCTTGGCCTCCTGTCGAGCACCCGGCTCGTGTTGGCGGTCGAAACCGCCGGCGAGCCGCTGCTGCTGCGGATCGACGAAGACCATGCCGAGGCGATTCTCGAAGCGCTCGAAGCCCGGTGGGGCAAGGCGGTGGGCCGGTGAGGGCGCGATCGTCCTCGAGATCCTGCCGAAGCCGCTGACCGGGACCCTGCGCGATCGGCAGGCGTTGCCGATGATGCCCTGCTGCCGGTCCGTCCTCGGCCTCCCGATCAGCATCACCGCGCTGCGCAATCTGCAGACAGGCCGTACGGAAGCGACCGCAGCGCAGACCCCGATGACCAGGCTCTCTGACCCGGCAAGCCCCGGACTGCGCGGGGCGCTCCTCGAACGCGGCCAGGCCGCTGCCGATTCCGGCGAGCAGGCGCGGCGCTCGTGTTCGGCCTCGAGCTTCGCCGCCGCCTCGCTTCCGACCCGCGCACGCCGCTCTTCCCGAAGGAAGAAGGTCACGCCTGCGGCTGGATCGTCAGGACGAGCTTGCCGAACTGATCGGCCTGGTCCATGCGCCGGTGCGCGTCGGCCGCCGCGGCCAGCGGAAACGTCCGGTCGATCACCGGCTCGAGGCCGCGATCGAAGAGCGCCAGCATGCTGGAGAACTCCTCCGGCGTGCCCATCGTGCTGCCGAGGATGTCGACCTGCTTCCAGAAGACCCGGCGCACTTCGACCGTGGAGGCCGAGCCTGTCGTGGCGCCGAACGTCACGATGCGCCCGCCCGGGCGGACGACCTCCAGCAGCGTCGGAAACGCCTCGCGGCCCGCGCTGTCGACGATCACGTGGGGGCCGCCGTCGGTCAGCCTCGCGATCGCCTGGCCCCAGCCGTCGAGCCGGTAGTTCGCGCCGCCGGCGGCGCCGAGTTCCCGCGCCCGGGCGATCTTGGCATCGCTCCCGGAGGTGACGACCACGCGGGCACCCAGGTGCAGCGCGAAGAGCAGCGCGAAGGTGGCCACGCCTCCGCCGACGCCGGTGACGAGCACGGTCTCTCCCGGCTGCAGCCTGGCGCGCGTGACGAGCGCCCGGTACGCCGTGAGGCCGGCGAGCGGAATCGCCGCCGCGGCCTCCCACGAGAGCGACGCGGGCTTCCGGTACAGATTGGCGGCCGGCACCTTCACGAGCTCCGCGTAGGTCCCGTGGTCGGGGAGGCCGAGGATGCGGAACGACGGGCCCTGGGCGCGGCTGTCGGGCCCCCACTCGAGGCTGGGATTGATGACGACGGCGGTGCCGGGCCACGCCCGATCCACGCCCTCGCCGACGGCGGTGACCTCTCCCGCTCCGTCGGACCCGAGGATGATGGGGAGCCTGATGCCGGCATACTGTCCCTGCCGGATCCACGCGTCGCGGCGGTTGAGGGCCGCCGCCCTCAGGCGGACGACGGCCTCTCCCGGGCCGGGAGCCGGGTCTGCCGCCGTTTCCAGCACGAGCCGCTCCGGTCCGCCGAGTTCACGAAGGACGATGGCTTGCATCGCGTTTCCTCCCCCGAATCCCGAAGCCCGGGCCTCGAGTCGCGAAACTCGGGCCCCGAGTCACGAAACCCGGGCCCCGAGTCCCGATCAGTCCGTGTTCTGATCGTTTTCCACCGGGCCGCCCGCCGCCGGCGGCCGCCTGAACCACGCGGCGTCGGCCACGTAGCTCGCCGTCAGGCCCTCGAGGCGGGCCATCTCGGCCGGGGGCAGCGGCGTGAAGCTTCTCGCGATCGCGATGTTCTCCTCCAGCTGCTCGACGGTCTTGCACCCGACGACGACCGTGCTGACGGGCAGCGTCAGGGTGTAGCTCATCGCCTCCTTCATCGTCGACACGCCGTCGGGACGGAGGAGGCGGTCCCGCGCCGGGATCTTCATGCCGATGACGCCCATCTTCTTCCGGTTCGCGAGCGGCAGCAGCTCCGTCTTGAACGGGAAGCGGTGCGGATCGGCGGGATTGAGCGCCATCAGGATGGCGTCGAACTCGAACCGCTCGAGCGCCTTGATGAGCGGAGCGGGGTCGTAGTGGCCGGTGATTCCCAGGAAGCGCACCATCTTGTCGTCGCGCGCCTTGAGGAGCGCCTCGATGGCCCCGCCGCTTGCGAAGATCTGCTCGACCTGCTCGTCGCGCATGACGTTGTGCAGCTGCCAGAGGTCCAGGTGATCGGTCCGCAGCAGCTTCAGGCTCTGCTCGAGCAGCCGGAGGGAGCCGTCGCGCGTCCGGTCGTCGGTCTTGCTCGCGAGGAAGACCTCCTTGCGCCGCGTGGCCATGACCTCGCCGATGAACGTCTGGCTGATGCCGTCCAGTTTCCAGCGCGGCGTGTCGGCCGCGCGGGGCCGGCCGTACGCGGCCGCCGTGTCGATGTAGTTCACGCCGAGGTCGATCGCGCGGTTGATGATCGCCATCGACACATCGTGCTTGTCCGGCTGTTCGAGGGAGGCCTGGCCCCCCAGGCTGAACAGGCGCACCATGTGGCCGGTCCGCCCGAGCGGCCGCTCGGGCATGGGCGGGGCGGCCGCGCCGAGCGCGGGCCGGACGGCGAGGGCCGCCGCGCCAGTCAGGCCGAGTTTCACGAACGCGCGGCGGGAGAGATCGTCGGTCATGGCGCGCTCCTTGGTTTGCACCACCATAACCCGAGGCCGGGACGGCGGCAACGCGAAACGGACGGGCCTGGAGCGGGCGCGGACGACCGGCGCTCGCGGGACGGGCGGGCGGGTGCGTCGGACGGGGCACGCGGGGCGGACCATTGATCCCCCGGTGGAACGGAAGTACGTTAGTCCTCGTCTCCGCGTCCTGCCCGCGGCGCGGCCCCTCACGGAAGGACGACTCAGATGCTGCACGGCCTGCCCGATGACGACGCGCGCGCCATCCTCTGGCGGTTCGGCGGTTGCGAGGATCTTCGCCGCCTGGCGGTGGCGGCTCGCGGCGTCGCGCGGGGGCCGGTGGCGCGCCTCGTGGCTGCCGGAGGCCGGCTCACCCACGAGTGGACGCCGGAGAAGCAGGCGATGCTCGACGCCTTCGACGAGGCGGGCCTTAGAGGACCTTCGGGCGAAGACGCGGCCGGCGCGCAGGCCGCGCACCGGCGGAGCCTGGCGTCGGCGCTGACCGCCTTCGAGCTGGCCTGGGTGGATGCCGGAGCGGCCACCACGTACCTCGCGTGCGTCCTCGCTGCCGAGCCCATCCGCATGTTCGGCACCGAGCGCCAGCGCGCGAACTACGCCGGTGCCGCGCGGGGGGGGCGGGCCATGCGCGGCGCCTTCGCGCTGACGGAACCCATCCCGGACGCCGGCGTCGAAACCGGCCTCCTCGGCGGCACGGTCGACGTCGCCGAGTGGAGCGGGGGACGCGAACCCGTGCTCCGCGTCCGGAAGCGCGGCCGGTTCATCACGGGCATGGCGTTCGCCGAGTTCGTCACCGCGGCGGTCGGCTCCGCCGACGAGCGCATCAAGGGCACCTGCGCCGTGATCCTCGAGGCCGGGGACCCCGGCGTCTTCGATCGCGGGCTGCCGGCGCGGACGCTCGTCCACCAGCTCTCGTCGAGCCGCAATCCCGTCTTCGACGTGCGGGTGCCCGCCGATCGGATCCTGGGCGGCTACGACGTCGAGAACGGCGTCATCGTGCCGAGGGTGACGCACGGCGACATTGTCGAGGCCGTCTTCCGCCGCACCCGCGTGACGGTCGGCCTGATGACCGCCGCCAAGCTCCTGTCGGCCGTCGAGCCAATCATCCGCTACCAGCGCCGCCGCTTCCGCGGGAGCCGCACGGTGCAGCCGGGGTCGCCGCGCTACGAGCTGGGCCTGCAGCAGAAAGAGGACGTCCTGCACCGTCTGGTCGACGTCTGGGCGACGGGAGAGGCGGCGGCCTCGCTGGGCTTCGCCGCGGCCCGGGCCCTTGACGAACTCGACCAGCTCGCGGCGGAAGGACAGCCGGCAGGCGCCGGCACGCCCGACCTGGTTGAGGAGTACTTCGCAGAGGCCGCAAGGCCCGCGCACAAGCGCTCGCCGGAACGGCTGGCGGAACTCGGGCGCGACCCCCGCGTGCGGGCAACCCTGCTGGAGGCGGTGGCGGGAGTCCTGTCGCCGGCCGTGAAGCTCTGGAACACGGGGCACGGTGCGAACGTCATCCGGGAGGCGGTGAGCCTGCTGGGTGGGCAGGGCCTGACGGAAGACAGTCCAGGCTTCCTCGGCCAGAAGTGGATGGACGCGCAGCTCGAGGCCACCTACGAGGGGCCGGAGGCCGTGCAGCGCCGCCAGCTGGCGCATGCGATGACCGGCGAGATGTTCCTGCGCCAGTTCGAGTCCTGGGTGGAAGAGATGCGCGCGCTCGCGTCGCAGCGACCCGGGACGGGGACCTGCGCGCTGGCCACCGCCATGGGGCTCTGGCTCTGGACGCTCCGCCACCTGCAGCGCGCCACGGACCCAGCCGGCGCGAAGCTCTATCAGGCGTCGCGACAGGGAGTGAGCTTCCCGATGGCGGACGCGCTGGCCTGGCTCCTGGCCGCGCGCCAGCAGGCCCTCGACGTCGTCGAACTGGAGCGCCGCACTCGGGATGATGCCGCGTCGGCCGGCCGCTGGCGCGATCTCGTGCCGATCCTGATGGATCTGTGCCACGTCCAGGCCGCGCGCGCGGCCGGTGAGGCGGCCCGCATCTGCACCGACCTCGTCTACGGGTACCGCCGGCATCCGAGCTGGGACGATGCCGGCGCGTCGGCGTGCTTCGGCGGCGCCGAGATCGAGTCGCTCGAAGAAGTCATTCCGGGCATGGCGGCCACCGCCAGGCTCTACGCCGACGTCATCGAGGTTGACGGCTCGCACCCTGCCAAGGCGGGCCCGTGCACGAGCGTCGAGGGGCTTCAGCCGTTCGAGCGGCTGCGCGCGCAGCTCGGCCGGTGCCTGACCGGGTCGCGCCTCGCCAAGGACCGGGCTGCCGACGCGCTCACGCGCGTGGAGATTGCCGACGCTCCCGACTATCCCCGCCCGGCGGACGATCCGGCAGGCGCTCGGTAGCACGGCGCCGCCCCGGGGAGCGGCCCCATCCCATCGCGCCGCCGATGCCCCGGTTCGACCCATCCCCCCATCCGGCATTCCCGACGGTTCCGCACTGTCGGCCGATCGCTGAGCACCCTAGGTCCGTCGCGAGATCACCTGCCCGAGCGGCCGGTCGCCACGATCCGCTGCAAGCGGAAGGCAGAGGAGGTTGTCTTGCGCAATCGCCGTCATCGACGCGGCCGGCTCCCTCGTGATCGAGCGACCTGCCCGCAGCCGGGGGCTCGGGAGCGCGTACGGCTGTCGCGACCTGCCGGTCAGCCCCGTCGGCTGCACACGGATGCGCGGATTTGCGCGGAATCTGGCCTGGGCTGCCCGGATTCCCTTGACAATACTGGACTTGCGTTAGAAATTGGCGCCGGGCGGCCTGCCGCTCGAGCACTCCAGCCCTGGGGGAAGGCAATGACCGCGTCGATCTGGCGGCGGCTTGGGTGCTGCCTCAGCGGCCATGATTACTCGGTCAAGTCGGACGGGACGCGGATGTTCCTGCGCTGCCGAGTGTGCGGGCGCACGTCGCGCGGGCTCATCATGGGCGAGGATCCCTGCCGCCGCCGGTCGCGGCACGAGCAGTCGGCCGCGCAGGACCAGCGCCCGGCCGAACGCCGCACTCCGCTGTCGGCGCGCTGACGTTCAGCCGGCCATCCGGCCCGGCGTTCAGCGCACGCCCCACCGCACGGCCAACTCGCGCACGTTGAGCACGTGGAGCACCGGCACGCCGCGCTCCACCATGCGGGCCACGAGCCCGCGCCCGGGCGACCGGTCGAAGACGACCGGCTGAAGCCATCCACTCCGCACGCGCAGGATCGCCGGCGACAGCCCGAGGCTCGCTTCGGTGCCGCCGACGTTGACGAAGGCCGCGAGACGCCTCGCGCCCCGCGCGGCGTCGAAGACCGCGATCCGCGCGGCCACGGCTTCCTCGAACGTGGACGGCTCGAGCAGGCGCGCACCCAGCTCGCGGGCCGCGTCGGCGGCGATGCGGGCGGCCAGCGCGCGCCCCTCCTCGTCCAGGTCGAGCGCGCGATCCCCGTCGCCGCCCGCCGACACGGCGGCCGACACGGGCCGCAGCGCCCCGCTTCCGACCAGGCGCGCCTCGATCTCGGGCCACGTGAACCCCGGGTCGGTCGCGCCGAAGGACGAAGCAGTGACGGACGAGACGGCAACCAGCCTGGCATCCAGGGCTTCACACGCGGCCGCCACGGCGAGGTTGAGGCCGGGAAACGAGCCGGAGAAGGAGGCAGCCACGAGGTCGCCTGGCCCGATGCCCGCGGCGTGGAGTTGCGCGGCAAGCGCCGGGGCCCATGCCGGGGACGCCGCCACCCGCTTGGCTTCGAGCGCGCCGAGCGTCGTGACGAGCGGCGTGAGTTCGCTGCCGATGAGCGCCTCATCGGCCGAGACGCCCCGCGCGCGGGCGATCTCGCCCGCCGCCTCGCGCCAGATGCGTGCGGCGCGCTCGGCGCGCTGCTTCACGCCCGGGGCCGCCGGAGGCTCCCAGGGCGCCAGCCAGCGGGGAAGGGCGAGCCAGCCGACGGCCTGCGCGGCGAGGATGGCCGCGATGGCCACACCGGCAGCGGCCGGCACCCACGGCGGAAGACGGACGATGCCCGGACGGGCCGGCATGCCTCGCGTCCCTACAGCAGCACGCCGCTCAAGGCCGCGAGCAGGAACCGCACGAGCACGGCCAGGACGAGCGTCGTGCCGGCCGTCGCCCAGAAGCCCTGGCTGAGCGCCGTGTTCGCGAGGAGGCCGGGAACGATGTAGCCGATGACGCGAAGGTCGGCGGGCGCCGGGGCCGAGGCGATCGCCCACGTGCAGACCCCGTGCAGCACGAACCCGGTCAGGACCGTCACGCCAAACCTGCGGCGGCCGTACAGGATGATCAGGCGTGCCAGGCCGTAGCGCACCGCGGCGTAGGTCAGCCAGCCCACCGCGATCGTGGAGAGGACCCGCGCGGGCTGCGACAGGTGGAGGGCAAGGTAGCCTGGCACGACCAGGCCGCCCGAGGCCAGGCCGAAGACTTCCGTGAAGAGCAGGTTCAGCGCAATCCCGAGGCCCAGAGCCAGTTCGACCATGTCAGCGCCGCCGCAGGGCCGCAAGCAGGGGCTCGCGGCCGAAGCCCTTCGTGTTGCCGCAGAAGACCAGGAGCGTGGCGCCGGCGTCGGCGCGCAGGTCCGCGGCCAGCCGCGCCGCCAGCCGCGACGGGCGTTCAAACGCCAGCCGTCCGCCGGGGAGCCGCCGGCGCAGCCGCCGCCAGGTGAGCCAGTCCGGCCGGTCGCCCGTGACGACGAGCCGATCGGTGTCGCGGGACCACGGCTCGGCCTCGGCGAACTGGCGCAGGCGCAGCGGGCGGTCCATGCGGTGATTGAACACGAAGAGCGCCTGTCCGGTCCGCGGCGTCAGCAGCCGATCGAGCGACTCCGGATCGTTGGCGGCCGAGGCGTCGAGGTACTCGACGCGCCGGCCGGCGGCGTCGACCGCGCCGCGCTGCGCCGCGCCCGGGTCCGGCGCCGCCTCGCGCATGCCGCTCCTGGCGACATCGTCCGGAAGGCCGAGGAGGCGCGTGACGGCCAGCGCGATGCCGGCATTGTCGGCGCGCCAGTCGGGGCGGGAGCCGGCATCGGGGCCTGGGCCGGCGCCGGGGCCAAGAGCGGCGGGGTCCGCGGCCGCGACGACGAGGCGGGCTCCCTTCGCGCGCGCGGCGGCCGCGATCACGTCAGCCCCTCCCGTGGGACCGACGACAATCGTCCCGCGCTCCGGGATGGTCGAGGCCAGCGCGGCCGCCACGTCCTCGACGGTGGCGCCCATGGCCTCCGCGTGGTCGAGGCGCGCGTTGGTGATCACGCCGATCGTGGCGCAGATCATGTCGCGCTCGGCGACGGCCTGGAGTTCCGGCTCGACGGCCATGCACTCGAGGACGACGGCGTGCGCTCCCAGGGCGCGGGCCTGCCGCATCGCCCACAGCTGCTCGCGGATGCTGGCGGGGGCGCGCCGGCGGATGGCGCGCTCGCTCCCGTCCGGGAGGATGAGGCGCGGCTCCGTGCCGGTGGTCTTGGCCAGGCAGCGGACCCCGCCGGCCCGCAGCGCTCCGGCAAGGAGGCGCGTCACGGTGCTCTTGCCGCGCGTGCCGTTGACGTGGATCCGAAGCGGCACCGCGCGACGCGCCAGGTCGCGCGCCCTGCGCTCGGCGAGGCCCAGCGCGATCAGGGAGGCGACGAGCGCGGCGGAGCCGAGTGTGGCCACGGCAAAGGCCCGTCAGGTCCTGCGGTAGGTCTTCGAGACGCGCTTCACGACGGCCAGGACCAGCCAGCGCGGCGTGTAGCGCGCCAGAAACACCACCATACGGTAGAAGCGGCCGGGCACGTGGATGATCCGCCCGGCCATGACGGCCTCGAATGCCTCGCGGGCGACGGTGTCGGCGTCCATCCACATGAACTTCGGTAGCCTGCTCACCTGCTCCCGCATGTGGTTGACGTCGTGGAACTCGGTGTAGGTGAAGCCGGGGCACACGGCCGTGGCGTAGACGTTGTGGGGCATCCACTCGAGGGCGATCGACTGGGAGAAGCCGGTGACGAGCGCCTTGCTGGACCCGTAGAGCGCGTGCCCTGCCGACTGCGGCACCAGGCCCGCGACGGAGCCGATGTTGATGATGCGGCCGTAGCGCCGCTGGATCATGCCGGGCAGCAGGCGGTGAGTCAGCTCGGCGACAGCCATCACCATGACCTGGAGCATGTCGCGCTGCGCCTCCCACGGCGTGTCCGTGAACTTCCCCGGCACGCCGTAGCCGGCGTTGTTGACGAGGGCGTCCACCGTGATGCCGGCCGCCGCGATCTCCCCGACGATCCGGGCCGGCGCCGCCGGGTCCGCCAGGTCGGCGACGATCGTCGCGACGCGGCGCCCGAAGCGCTGCCGGAGGTCCGCCGCGAGGGCCTCGAGGCGGTCTCCTCGCCGGGCCGTGAGGACCAGGTCGAAGCCTTCCTTCGCGAACACTTCGGCGATGGCCTGGCCGATGCCGGCCGAGGCGCCGGTGACGAGCGCGGTCCGGACGGGCGCGGAGTCGGGCATGGCCGACAGTCTACACGAAGGGCCGGGACGTCCGGAGGCGGCGGGCCTCCTCCGGCCGCTATACTGAGGGGATGTCGGACGCCCGGTCCCCCGCGCCGACGGCGGCCGCCCCCGCCCGGCGAAACGTCGCCATCATCGCCCACGTCGATCACGGCAAGACGACGCTGGTGGACGCGCTGCTCGCGCAAAGCGGCGCGTTCCGCGCCAACGAGCGGGTGGCCGAGCGCGCCCTCGACAACATCGCCCTCGAGCGGGAGCGCGGCATCACGATCATGGCCAAGAACACCGCCGTCCGCTACGGCGGCGTGCTCGTCAACATCGTCGACACGCCAGGCCACGCGGACTTCGGGGGCGAGGTGGAGCGCACGCTCGCCATGGTGGACGGCGTGCTGCTGCTCGTCGATGCGTCCGAAGGTCCGCTGCCGCAGACGCGGTACGTCCTCCGCAAGGCGCTCGAGCGGCGGCTCCCGCCGATCGTGGTCATCAACAAGATCGACCGGCAGGACGCGCGGCCGAGCGAGGTGCTGAACGAGGTGTACGACCTCTTTATCGATCTCGACGCGAGCGAGGATCAGCTCGGCTTCCCCGTGCTCTACACCAACGCGCGCGCGGGCACGGCGGCGTCCGGCCCGTCGGCGCCGGGCACGGACCTGCGGCCGCTCTTCGACGCCATCGTGGCCCACGTGCCGCCGCCCGCCGGCGACCCGGGCGCGCCGCTGCAGATGCTCGTGGCGAACCTCGACTCGAGCGATTTCGTCGGGCGCATCGCCATCTGCCGGGTGTTCAACGGCCGGGTGCGCCTGGGCGACACCGTCGCGGTCAGCAAGGCGGACGGCTCGCTGGCCGTCACGCGCGTGACCCAGCTCCTGGCCTTTGACGGCCTCAAGCGCATCAGCGTGGACGAGGCCGCCGCCGGCGACATCGTCTGCGTCGCCGGGATCGCGGACATCACGATTGGCGAGACCATCACGGACGCCGAGCGCCCGGACCCGCTGCCGCCGCTGGCGGTGGATGAGCCGACAGTCTCGATGGTCTTCGGCGTCAACACGTCGCCCATGGCCGGACGCGAGGGCACGTTCGTGACGTCGCGGCAGATCCGCGACCGCCTCGAGCGGGAGCTGCTGGGCAACGTCTCGATCCGCCTCGAAGGCACTTCGTCGCCGGAACAGGTGCGCGTCATCGGCCGGGGCGAGCTGCAGCTGTCGATCCTCATCGAGATGATGCGGCGCGAGGGCTACGAACTGCAGGTGTCTCGGCCCGACATCGTCACCCGCCAGGCGCAGGGGCAGACGCTGGAGCCGGTCGAGACGCTGGTCATCGACGTTCCGGAGGAGTACCAGGGCGTCGTGATCGCCCAGGTTGGCGTCCGCCGCGGCACGATGACCAGGCTCGTGAACCACGGCAGCGGCCGCGTGCGGATCGAGTTCGAGATCCCGACGCGCGGCCTCATCGGCTTTCGCGCGCAGTTCCTCACCGACACGCGCGGCACCGGGATCATGAACCACCTCTTCCACGGCTGGCGGCCGTGGGTCGGGCCCATCCCGGCGCGCACGACCGGCGCGCTCGTCGCGGACCGCGCCGGCGTGAGCACGGCGTACGCGATCTACAACCTCCAGGAGCGGGGCGAGATCTTCATCGAGCCCGGCACGCCGGTCTACGAGGGCCTGATCGTCGGCGAGAACGCCAGGGCGAACGACCTCGACGTGAACGTGACGAAGGAGAAAAAGCAGACCAACATGCGCGCGTCGACGGCGGACGAAGCCATCAGGCTGGTCCCGCCGCGCCTGCCCGGCCTGGAGCCGGCGCTGGCGTTCATCAACGACGACGAACTCGTCGAGGTGACGCCGAAGTCGATCCGGCTCCGCAAGCGGATCCTGGCAGCGAACATGAGGCCGAAGAGCAGGGCGTAGAATTCGGAACTCAGAATCCCCGGCCCCCGGCCCCTAGTACCGAGGCACCATCCACGGCACCAGGTACGTCTGGGCCATGACGATGAGGCCGACGATGGCCGCCAGGGCGACGCTGTGCCAGAACACGGACCGCAGCAGCGCCCCTTCCTCGCCCTGCTGGTTCGTGGCGGCCGTCGCGACGACGATGGTCTGGGCGGCGACCATCTTGCCCATCACGCCTCCGGTGCTGTTCGAGGCTGCGATGAGGACCGGGTCCAGGCCCAGTTGCTGCGCCGTGATCTTCTGCAGGCTGCCGAACAGCACGTTGGAGCTGGTGTCGGAACCCGTGATGGCCACGCCCAGCCAGCCGAGCATGGCCGCGAAGAACGGGTAGGCCCACCCGGTCTTCGTGAAGGCGAGGCCCAGCGTGGCGTCGGTGCCTCCGTAGCGCGTGATGAACCCCAGCGCCATCATGGTCGAGATCGTGAGCAGCGGGATCCGCATCTGGCGCCACGTGGCGCGGACCACGTCCGCGACGTCCCGCCGCCGCATCCGCAGGAACAGGATCGTGCCGAGCGCAGCGGCGAGGACGCTGGTGCCCGTCGCCGACGCCCAGTTGATCGTGAAGACCGCCGCCTCCGCCCGGGTGCGCCGGTAGTCGGGGGCGGCGAGCCGCGCGCGGTCGACGGGCGTCGGCACGACGGGGAAGTCGCGGAACACGCGCCGGTGCAGGGCCGGGATCTCGACGCGCGGCGCGCTCCACGCCGGCGCGCTCAAGGCGGCCTTGACGGGCGGGGCGCCCCACAGCGTCACGCAGACCGTCAGCAGGATCCAGGGCAGCCATCCCCGGAGCAGTTCGCGCGGCCCGAGGCGGGCGTTGCCCGCGTCGGCGGCGGGGGAGCGGCCGCGGCGCGGGGCGCCGGCGGGCTGCCACCGCGCGCACAGCAGCCCGACGGCGGCGAGGGAGGCGAGGGCCGCGGTGATGTCCACCAGCTCGGGTCCGACGAAGTTGCTCCAGGCGAACTGCACGAGGGCGAACGCGCCGCCGCAGGCCGCCACCGCCGGCCACACGCCGCGCAGGCCCCGCCACCCGCTCATCGTGACGATGAGCCAGGCGGGCACGAGGATCGAGACAAACGGCAGCTGGCGCCCGGCCATCGCGCCGAGCGCGGTTGCCGGGAGGCCGGTGACCGCGGCGAGGGTGAAGATCGGCGTGGCAATCGAGCCGAACGCGACCGGCGCCGTGTTGGCGATGAGGGCCAGCGACGCCGCATAGCGCGGCGCGAACCCGAGGCCGGCCAGAAGGGCAGCCGAGATGGCCACGGGCGCGCCAAACCCGGCGCACCCCTCGATGAAGGCGCCGAAGGAGAACGCGATCACCAGGGCCTGCACGCGGCGGTCGCCCGAGAGCCGCGCGACCGAGCGCTTGACGACGTCGAAGGTGCCGGACCTGACGCTGAGGTTGTAGAGGAAAATCGCGCAGAGGACGATCCAGCCGATGGGGAACAGGCCGTAGGCCGCGCCGTACAGGGCCGTCGCAAGGGCCGCCGGCGCCGGCATCCCGAAGACCCCGACCGACACCGCCACCGCCGCGGCGAGGCCCAGCGCGGCAGCCCGGTGCGCCGGCCAGCGCAGCGCCGCCAGCGCGAGGAGCAGCAGGCCGGTCGGCAGCGCCGCGGCCGCCGTGCTGAGCCACGCCCGCCCCAGCGGATCGTAGACCTGGACCCAGGGCATCGGCAGCCTACCTTCCCGTGTGGAGGTCGATGACGCGCTCGATCGCGCGCCGGCAGACCCGGCAGAACCCGGCCGGGTTGCGCGAGAACATGATGCAGTCCGTCTCGGGCCGGTAGAGCCCGGTGGGCTCGTACGACGCGCCTTCGAAGGCGCCGACCCTGCCCGAGTACTTCATGGACGACAGGAACGTCTTCTCGAAGTCGAGCTGCCGCGCAAACAAGGCGTCCATCGCCGACTCGGGCGCCGCGCTCGCCCGCAGACGGCGCCGCTCGGCCTGGATCTCCGCCGACCGCTTTTCGTACTCCGCCTTGTCCCAGGGCGTCGGCAGCGGCGTGCCGGGATCGACGAGGTCCTTCCACTTCAAGGCCGACGGATCCAGGAGCGCGGTGACGTTCGGCTCCCACGGCTCGACCTTCTCCGCCGCGCCCGTTTCGTAGGCGACGTCGGACGTGTAGTACTCGTCGCCGAGCCCCGCGAAGTGGTGGCCGAACTCGTGGATGAAGATGTACTCGGCCGAACCGCTGTCGACGGCGACGGTGGCCTGGTCGTTGAAGATCCCTCCGCCCCCGTAATAGCGGTTGTTGATCAGAATCCCGACGGCGTCGTACGGCGCCTCTGACGCGACGTCGCGCCAGCCGCGGTTGTCGAGGCTCAGCGCGTACCGCTCGCTGTCGAAGATGTTGTACTCGGTGCCGACGCGCGACCGGCGCATGTCCCCCGTGCGGGGATTGTGGACGCCGCTCTCGGCGGCCGCCACGTCGATGGCCCGGACGTTGAAGTCGCTCCGCCGGCTCTTGTACGGCTCCACGGTGAACATCCGATCCACCAGCCGCTTCGCGTCGGCGTGGAACTTCGGCAGCTCGGCCTCCGTGTAGCCGTCGCCAATCAGCAGCAGGTCCACCTTCGACTCGGGCGGACCGTTCTCCCACAGCGTCCACACCCGGCCGGTGGGCGCCAGGCGCGCCCGGTTGACCGCGCGCGACGCCGGATCGACGAGCGTGGACCAGAACTCGTGGAACGCGTTCAGGCGGTCGCGCTTCTTCAGCACGACCTGCACCGGCTGCCGCGGCCACGGGAAGCGCAGCGACCCGCCGAACGTGCGGTACGTGTCCCGCGCTTCCGGCGTCGTTTCCCACTCGCCGAAGAGGCTGGCGAACCCGCGCGAGTAAACGACGCGGTTCGTGCGGCGATCGACGATCTCGAAGAGGTACTTGCCGAGGTTCGTGTCGTCCACGAGGCGCGCGCGGCTTCCGGCCCAGGGGCCGTCGTTGACGATGCGATCGACGGAGACGGCCTCGATGCCGCGCCCCCCGGTGTGCGAGTAGTCGATCCGCATCGTGTCGGCGGTGAACAGATCGTCGTAGGGCGTCGCGGAGCCGAGCCTGGGGGAGGCCGGCGAGAGGAGCAGGACGAGGGCGATGGCGCCGAGCGGGGTCCGTCGCATGCGAAGCCTCCGGCTGGAGCGTGCAGCGTTCCGCAGAACCGCGCCAGTATAGTGCAGCCCCCGCCTTCGCTGAACGGCCTGCCGGCTTGCCCTGAGCGAGCAGCCGCGAGCCGAACGGCCAGCTTCGGCGCGGCGAGCTTTCCCCGTGCCCCTTGTCCCTTGCCCCTGTCTTCCCGAGCCCCGAGCCCCAAGCCCCGAGTCCCGAGCCCCAAGCCCCGATCACGATATGATCTCCCCAGAGGTCCCATGTTCGGAAGACAGACGCAAGGGTCGGTCGTCTGCGCGTCCTGCGGGCGGCTCGTCGGCGTGAACGACGAGGTCTGCTACACCTGCGGCCGCAGGAACCCGGGGCTGTGGGGCTTCTCGCCGCTGCTCCGGCGCCTTGGGAACGACCTGGGGTTCGTGCCGCTCGTGACCTGGGGCTCGGCCGGGCTCTACGCCGCCATGCTGCTCGTCTCGGGATCGGGCATCCGCATGGGGGGCATGTTCTCGTTCCTGGCGCCGAGCACGAAGAGCCTGTTCCTGTTCGGCGCGAGCGGCGGGCTGCCGGTCTTCCGCTACGACCGGTGGTGGACCGTGCTGAGCGCCGGCTGGCTGCACGCCGGGCTGCTGCACATCCTCTTCAACATGCTGTGGGTGCGTCAGCTCGGGCCGGCCTGCGCCGAGCTGTACGGCGCCGGCCGCATGATCATCATCTACACCGTCGCCGGCGTCGTGGGCTTCGCCGCGAGCTCGCTGGCGTGGCTCAGGCTCGGCGGCATCCCCGTTCTCGGCGGGGCCGGATTCACGGTGGGCGCGTCCGCTCCCGTCTTCGGCCTCCTCGGCGCCCTCGTCCTCTACGGTCAGCGCTCCGGCAGCAGCATGACGAAGCGCGAAGGCCTGCACTACGCCCTGATGCTCGGCCTGTTCGGCCTGATCATGCCCGGCGTGGACAACTGGGCCCACGCCGGCGGCTTCGCGGGCGGCTGGCTGGCCGCCAAGCTCCTCGATCCGCTCAAGCCCGAGCGCATCGATCACCTGGCGGCCGCCGCGCTGTGCGTGCTGGCGACGATCGGCGCGATTGCCGCGTCGATCGTGCACGGGCTGGCGCTGTTCGGGGGACGGTAGCCGGAAGTCAGCCGTCAGAATCCAGAAGCCGGAACCCGGGCTTCAGGGCCCGGAACGCCCGCGGCCGGCCGGTGGGCGCGGCTCGCGTGCCGCGCCCGGCCGGCGCCCGGCGCCTGGCCCCCGCCCTGCGCCGGCGCGGCGCGCTCCGGGCGAGCCGCGAGGCGCCGGGTCGAAGGGCCGCCGAGTCCCGAGCCCCGATTACGTGACGTTCTGCAGCAGCGCCAGCAGGAAGTCCCAGTACTTCTGCACTGTGTCGATGTGTATCTTCTCGTCCGGCGAGTGGACGCCTTCCAGCGTCGGGCCGAACGACACCATGTCCATCCCCGGGTACTTCTCGCCGATGATCCCGCACTCGAGCCCGGCGTGGACGGCCTTCACGGCCGGCTCCTTGCCGTACAGCTTCTTGTAGGTGGCGATCGCGAGCTTGAGGATCGGCGACTCGAGGTTCGGCTTCCAGCCGGGGTATCCGTCGGACCCGCTCACCTTCGCGCCGCCGAGATCGAAGACGGCCCTGACGGCGTCGGCGATCTCCGCGATCTCAGACGCCACCGAGCTGCGCTGGCTCGTCGCGACCGAGATGTCCTTCTTGCCGGTCGTGATGACGCCGACGTTCGTGGACGTCTCCACCAGCCCCGGGATGTCCGCGCTCATCTTGATCACGCCGTGCGGCAGCGCGGCGAGCGCCATCGTCAGCTTCTTCTGCAGGCCTTTCCTCACGACCTTCCTGCGGCCCTTGAACGGCTCGGCGGTGACGGCGAGCGACGGCTCGACCGACGCCAGTTCCGCGCGGCACACGCCGTTGACGGCGGCCACGATCGCCTTCGCCTCGGCGGCCTTCGGCTTCGGCACGAACACCAGCGCCGACGCGTCGCGCGGGATGGCGTTGCGCTTGTTCCCGCCGTCGATCGAGGCCAGCCTGGCGCCGACGGGGGCCAGCTTCATCAGGGCCCGGTTCAGGATCTTGATCGCGTTGCCGCGGCCCTTGTCGATCTCGAGGCCCGAGTGGCCGCCCCGCAGGCCGCCCACCTTGACGAGCAGGCCGACCGTGCCCGCCGGGGCCGGTTCCGTGTCCAGGGCCCACGTGCCCATCGTGTCGCGGCCTCCCGAGCAGCCGACGTACAGCTCGCCTTCCTCCTCCGAGTCCAGGTTCAGCAGGATGGTGCTCTTCAGAAAGCCGGGCTGGAGGCTGTTGGCGCCGGTGAGCCCGGTCTCCTCATCGACGGTGAAGAGGAACTCGAGCGGCCCGTGCGCGAGGGACGTGTCGGCCATGATGGCCAGGCTCGTGGCCACCGCCACGCCGTTGTCGGCGCCAAGGGTCGTGCCGTCGGCCATCATGACGTTGCCCTTGCGGACGAGCGTGATGGGGTCCTTCAGGAAGTCGTGCTGCTTGTCGGGCCGCTTCTCGGGCACCATGTCCAGGTGTCCCTGCAGGCACACCATCGGCCGCCCCTCGTACCCCTTCGATGCCGGCTTGCGGACGACGACCGAGCCGGCAGCGTCCTGGGCCCATTCCAGCCCGAGCCGCTTCGCCGTGTCGATGACGAATGCCGCCGCGGCGGCCTCGTGCTTCGACGGACGGGGGATCGCCGACAGTTCCGCGAACGCCTTCCACACTCCGGCGGGCTTCAACCCTTCGATGGCTTTCGACATGGGACTGGCTCCTTTGACACGCGGGGCTCATCGACTCTAGCACAGAGACCGGGGCTCGGGATTCGGGACTCGGGGCGAGGCCTGCCGGCCTTGTCCGGCGGGACTGACGCTGCTTTCCTGCGTGAGCCTCACACCCTGCCAGGGGCGCTCCAGAACCGGTCTATGCCCTGCTTCAGCCGCCTGCCGGCATACGTGCCCCTGATCGCCTCGCCGGCTTTGTTCCAGCCCTGGAACGATCCGGTCACGGTGCCATCCGCGCGAAGCGTGGACTCCGACGTCACGACGCGGTGCGTCCTGCCGGAGCCATCGTCGCCGCCCCCGCGAGGCTCGATCCTGACGGCCATCGTGCGCTGCTGCTGGCCGCATGCCTGGGGAGCGCAGCGGCTGTCCCACTCGGGATCGAGGCGGCGAGCCCACATGAAGGCGTGAAACGTCCAATCCCCGGCCAGCTCCCCATGTCACACCCCCGGCTTGACTTCGGTTCTGTTTGGGTCCAGTATCAGCCGCCCGCGTCGTCATGCGCCGGTGTGCGCCCGATCTCCTTCGAGGTGCGCCCGGCGTCCAGCAGAGGCCGCCTTGTCGGCCTCCAGAGGTGAATCATGAACGCCTCCATCTCGTTCATCCGCGCGGCGGCCCGACTCGGCGTGTGCCTCGCGTTTCTTGCCGCACCCGCCAGCGTCATCGCCCAGGGCGGCGGCTGGCAGGTGCAGAATCTGCCAACGTTGCCGAGCGGCAGCACGTACCATCTCACGGCTGTCTCCGCGGTGAACGAGACAGACGCATGGATCGCGGGCTACATTTACCCGAGCCGCGAGGTCTTCGTGGCGCGGACTGAGGACGGCGGCGCTGCGTGGCAGATCGTCTTCCAGTCGGCGACGTGGCCCACCATCAACCGGATGACGTTCCTGCCCGAGGTGGGGTTCGTCGCAGGGACCTTCGACCTGTTCAAGTCGACAACGGACGGTGGCGTCACCTGGAACCAGGAAATGGGCAATCTCCCCGTTCCCCCGGGCGAGTGGCACCCCGTCGGCCCCGGCGGCCACATCTATGGCCTGGCAGTCGCCGACAGCACGCACATCTGGACGGCGGGCTGGGACGGCGCCGGCGCCGGCGTCGTATTCCACCGGAAGCCGGAACGCCCGCAGTCCGACCCGATCAATAGCAACTACCCGTGGTGGCTCGAACTGGGGACGAACAACGTCGGCATGTACGGCATCGCCGCGGCGAGCCAGAACGTCGCCTGGGCCGTCGGCTACCAGGGCGCGATCTGGAAGACCTCCGACGGCGGCAATGGCTGGGGGCCGCAGACCTCGGGCACCGGCGCGTCGCTCTACGACGTGGTCGCGATTGACGCAAACACCCTGTGGGCCGTCGGCGAGGCGGGCACGATCCTGAAGACCACCGACGGCGGTGCGAACTGGGTTCCGCAGACATCGAACACCGCCGAGAATCTGCGGCGCATCGCCGCACTTGACGCCAGCACGGCATGGGCCGTCGGGACAGCCGGCGTCATTCTGCACACGACCGACGGCGGCACGACGTGGGAGCCGCAGTGGTCCGGCACCCGCGTCACCTTGACGGGCGTGACCGCGGTCAGCGCCATGACGGCGTGGGTTGTCGGCGAGTCGAACACCATCCTCGCCACGGCCGACGGCGGCAGCGGCGTGTGGGCGGCCCCCACGGTCACGAGCGTCACGCCGGACGTCGTTGGCGAGTACAGCTACCCGTACATCACGCTGACGTTCTCGGGGTCGGGCTTCCGCGGCGGAAACCTGGGCGTCACCATCGGCGGTATCACGGCCAGCGACGTCGTCCTGATCAGCCCGACGCTGCTGCAGGCGACAGCGCCGATAGGCCTGCTGGGCACCGTGGACGCCACGGTGACCAATGAAGACGGCCAGTCCGGGACCCTCCCGGGCGCTGTCGTCTACCTGCCGACGCCGGGCACGACGGGGCTCAGCCCCTTCCATGGCGTTGCCAGCGGCGGGTACCAGGTCACCATCAACGGCTTCGGCCTGCAGGAGGTGGCCCAGGCCCGTATCTCCCTCGACATCCCGGACCCGCCGTACTCGTGGTACGAGGATCTCCCGTTCACGGTCGTGAGCCCGCTGCAGATCCTGGTGACGCTGCCGGTCAACGCCAGCCGGCCGGCAGGAAACGCGTTGTTCGTTCTGACCACGGCGCAGAACCAGGAGGCGTACGCGGGCACGTTCGTGCTCGACCCGCCAGGTGGCTCGTCGCCCATCGTCGGCGCGATCTCGCCGCTGCACGGCGGCGTCGGTACCTCTGTGACGATCACGGGCACAGGATTCCCCCCTTCGGCCAGAGCATCGATCTGCGGTATCCCCGCGACAACCCAGAGCCTGAGCTCAACGGAACTGGTCGTGCGCATGAACAGCCCGCACGTCGGCATGTGCGACGTGGAGCTGGATTACGACGGCGTGAACGGCATCACGTTCTACCAGGTGTTCCTCGCCGGCACGCTGGCGGCACCGGTGATTTCGAACATCAGCCCGCCGGCTGGTGCGGTCGACGGCGGCACAGCCGTCACCATCTCGGGATCCGGGTTCACTCAGACGGCGTCCATCGGCGTCACCTTCGGCGGCTACCCCGCGACGGTGACGTCGAAAACGAGCACGCAGCTCGTGGTGCGGACCCCGCACCACCAGGCGGGTACCGTCGACGTCATGGTCGTCCTGCTGAACGCCGATCAGAAGCCGGCTGCGCCGCCGGCGGTCGTACCCAACGGCTTCCTGTTCAGGCCGGCGGCGGCTGCCTGGTCCGATTTCAACGGCGACCTGAAGAGCGACATCCTGTGGCGCCATGACACGGTCGGCGACGTGTGGCTGTGGCCGATGGATGGCGCGTCAAAGGTCTCGGATACCTACGTTCGCACGGTGGCCGACACGAATTGGGAAATCCGCGGCCTCGGCGACCAGGACGGTAACGGGCAGGCGGACCTCCTCTGGCGCAACGCAGCGAGCGGACAGCTGTACCTCTGGTCGATGAACGGCGGCACACCCGTCGGCGAGATCTTCGCGGGCACCGTGGATCTGGCGTACGAGATCGTCGGAACCGGCGACTTCGACGGCGACGGGAAGTCAGACATCCTGTGGCGGCACACGACGCTGGGCGATCTCTGGATCTGGCTGATGGACGGGGCTGCGCCGAAACCGGGCGGGGAGGTGTACGTCGACCGGGTGGACCCGGGCTACGTGGTGAAGGGCGTAGGGGACCTGAACGGCGACACGAAGGCTGACATCGTATGGCAGCACGCGACGCTGGGCGATGTGTGGACCTGGACCATGAACGGCGCGACACGGCTCGGCGAGGTGTACGTGGGGACGGTAGCACCAGCCACCGGTTACCACATCCAGGGCGTGGCGGACTTCGATGGGAACGGGAAGGCGGACCTGGTGTGGTGGCACGAGACCCGAGGCGAAGTGTGGCTGTGGGAGATAAACGACGGGGCGCTGGTGGCGCAGGCGTGGGTGGGGACGGTGCCTGACACGAATTACCAGATCGCCGCAACGGGCGACTACAACGGCGACACGAAGGCCGACCTCTTGTGGCGAAACGAGGTGAACGGCGAAGTGTGGGTGTGGCTGATGGCCGGCTCGACGAAGCTCTCGGAGACATGGGTGGCGACGGTGCCGGATCGGAGATATCGGATCATCCGCTGAGACCCGTTCAGGATTCGGGATTCGCCTCGACTGCGCCTGGGGAAGGCGGGATCCGGCACGCGGGGTGTGTCTGAGTGGCGGCGACGGCGGCACGACACGCGACGCGCCGGCGTGACGTTGGAAGACGGGTGTGACCTCAACTCGCGGGCGGTCGCCGAGCGGCGACCACCCGCGTGCGTCCTCTCGCCTCGCGCACCATCGTGGTTCAGTGTCGCGCGCTGAAGGCCCTGCGACGGGATCCCCGCGTTGCTCCCCCCGGGCCGGCGCGTCCGGGGCGGTAGAATCCTCGTGCGGCGCCGGTCCAGGGCGGGCCGGCCGCCTGGAGGCCACATGCGTATCGCCCTGGTTCAGCAGAAGGCCGGCCCCGACAAGGCCGACAATGTCGCGCGCGGCCTGTCGGCGCTCGGCGCGGCCGCGAGGCACGGCGCGAAGCTCGTCTGCTACGCGGAGCTGGCCTTCGAGCCCTTCCATCCGCAGAGGCCGGCGACGCCGGCCGCCCTGGCGGCGGCCGAGCCGATTCCCGGGCCAACAACGGAGCTTTTTCGCGCCAAAGCGCGGGAACACGGCATCGTCGTTGTCCTGAACCTCTTCGAGCGGGACGGCGGCCGGACATACGACAGCTCCCCGGTGATCGACGCCGACGGCAGGCTGCTCGGCGTCACCCGCATGATTCACATCACCGAGTACCCCTGCTTTCACGAGCAGGGCTACTACGCGCCGGGCGACACGGGAGCCCCGGTCTACGACACGGCCATCGGCAGGGTGGGCGTGGCCATCTGCTACGACCGGCATTACCCGGAGTACATGCGGGCGATGGCGGTGCTGGGCGCAGAGCTGGTCGTCGTGCCCCAGGCCGGCGCGCTCGGCGAGTGGCCCGAGGGCCTCTACGAGGCCGAGATGCGCGTGGCGGCCTTCCAGAACGGCTACTTCACCGCGCTCTGCAACCGGGTGGGCCCGGAGGAATGCCTGACGTTCGGCGGCGAGTCGTTCGTCTGCGGGCCGGACGGCCGCGTCATCGCGCGTGCGCCTTCGCTCGAGGAGACGGTTCTCTACGCAGACGTCGATCTCGCGGAGGTCCCCCGGTCGCACGCACGGCAGCTGTTCCTCCGCGATCGGCGCCCCGATCTCTACGGACGATGGCTCGGCCACTGACCATGGCCGGCCGCCTCCGCCCCCGCCACGCGGCGGGCGGGGCCGGTGACGCCGAAGAGGCTGACCGCGCGGAAGGCGAAGCGGTTGAGGCGCCTCTCGAGCGCGAGGCTGAGCGTGTCCCCGCAACCCCTCCCCTCGCCGTCCCCGGCGCGCACCTGGTACGTCTTGAAGGCGGGCGTGAACGACCGCCGTGCGACGCTGTGGCGCCGCCGTCGTCGCTGCAGCAGAACCCGCCCACCGTCGGCATTGAACGCCCCGGCGATGCTCTGCCACGTCTCGCTGCGGTCGCTCGATCGCTGAACGCCGCCAGCACGACATCCAGGAGTGCTCTCATGGTCGCACCCCTTCCAGCGCGTTGCGGACGACCAGGCTGCTGGTCCATGGGCGTCGGCACCAGGGGCACAGCCTCAGCTCCGATGGGGCCGGACTGCGATGGAAGGCGCGAACGGAGCCCGCCGTGCCCTGCATCAGGAAGGGGGATCTCGAGGCGCGACAGGGGCATCTCGCACAGACACGGGGCTCACTATCGCGCCGGACGCGAGCAGATCGAATGGGAATGTCCGGCGGGACATCGGGCGGATTGCTCCCTGCGGAGATCCTTCCGCCCGTAAAGATGACAAACGAGTGCCGGCCCCCGCTACAATGCCCCAATGCACATCTCCTCCGGCCTCCACTCCGCCGCGCTTATCGCCGTCCGGGACTGCATGGGCCTTCTGCCGGGCGAGCGCGCGCTCGTCGTCACCGACGCGCCGCTGCGCACGATCGGGTACGCGGTGTTCGAAGCCGCGCGGGGCCTCGGCAACGAGGCGGTGCTCGTGGAGATGCCGCCACGCCGGACGAACGGGGAAGAACCGCCCGCCGAGGTGGCGGAACTGATGACCAGGTTCGACGTCGTCTTGTGCCCGACGTCGAAGTCGCTGACTCACACCGACTCGCGGCGCCAGGCCAGCGCGACGGGCGCTCGCATCGCCACGCTCCCGGGCGTGACCGAGGAGGTCATGGTCCGCTGCATGAACGCGGACTACGAGGCCATCGCCGCGCGCACGTTCCGCCTCTGCGACCTGATGCGCACGACGAAGGTCATCCGGGTGACCGCGCCGGCCGGCACCGACATCACGATGCCGGTCGAGGGCCGCGAGCCCCACGCGAGTTCCGGCCTGTTCCGGGAGAAGGGGCTCTGGGGGAACCTGCCGACGGGCGAGGCCTATCTGGCGCCCCTCGAGGGTCTGTCGAACGGCGTCGTCGTGGTGGACGGCTCGATGGCGTCAATCGGCATGGTCGACGAGCCCATCCGGATCGCCGTGCAGGACGGCTGCGCGACGGAGATCGCGGGCGGCGAGTCCGCGCGGCGGCTCGTCGAACTGCTCGAGCCGCACGGGCGGGACGGCCGCACCGTCGCCGAGTTCGGCATCGGCACGAACGACAAGGCCATCCTGACCGGCGTCATCCTCGAAGACGAGAAGGTGATGGGGACGATTCACATCGCCTTCGGCGACAACAAGTCGATGGGCGGTTCCGTCCGCGTCGCCAGCCACCTCGACGGCCTCGTCAAGAGGCCGACGGTGTGGTTCGACGACCGGCTCGTCATGGAGGACGGCCGCCTGCTGGCGTGACCGACAGGGGGGCGCCGAACCTTCCGGGCGCCCCGCGCGTTATCCCGAATGGCGAGGCGCGCCCGAGTGCCGCCAGCCCCGATCCGTGGACGCCACCGACCTTCGCTCCCTCGTTGACGGCTGCCGCGCGGGCGACGCGCTCGCCTGGGAAGGCTTCGTCCGCCGGCTCCAGGGCCGCATCTTCGCCCTCGCCTACAGCTACGTCGGCGAGCGCGAGGAGGCGCGCGACCTGACGCAGGAGATCTTCGTCCGGCTGTACGAGACCCGCGCCCAGTGGGCGGAGGGGGACGAGTTCCTGCCGTGGCTGTTCCGCGTCGCACGCAACCGCTCGGTGGACTACCCGCGCCGGCGGAAGGTGCGCGCGCCGGGGATTGCGGTCGACGAGTCCGCCATCGCGGACCTGCCGGACCCGGCGCCGGACGCCGAGCCGGCCGGCGAGTAGAACGGCGGACAAGCCGCTATAATCCCCATCCGGAGGCCAGCCATGACGCACCGGATGGGAACTGCCGTCTCGCTCGCGGTCTGCGCCGCCCTCGTCGCGACCGCCGCCTTCGCCCAGAAGAAGCCGGCCCCGCCGGCGGCGAAGCTCTTCACCACGCCCCTCACGATCGACGAGATGACGGGCAAGCAGGCCGTCATCGAGACGACGCTCGGCCGCATCGTCATCGACCTGCTCCCGGCGCAGGCGCCCAACCACGTCGGCTACTTCATCAAGCTCGCCAGGGAAGGGGCCTACGACGGCACGACCTTCCACCGGCTCGTCGCCCGCGGCATCATCCAGGGCGGCGACCCGCTGTCGAAAGACCCCGAGAAGGCCGCCCAGTACGGAACCGGCGGCCTCCGCGTCCTGGCATTCGAGCCTGGAGCGGGAACTCACGTGGCCGGGGCGGTGTCGTCGGTCCTGCTGCCGGGGAACAAGAACAGCGCGGGCGCGCAGTTCTTCATCTGCGTCGTGCCGCAGCCGGCGCTGGACGGCCAGTACACGATGTTCGGCAAGGTGGTCGAGGGCATCGGCATCGCCCAGCTGATCTCGGAAACGCCCGTGGACCAGGCCGGCAAGGCGACCACGCGCGTCGAGATGACGTCGGTGACAATTCGCGACGCGCTGCCGCCCGGCGTGGAGCCGTTTTCCACCGAGCCGGTGGAGGAGCTTGCCGGCTACCGCGCGACGCTCGAGACCAGCCTCGGCGCCATCACGCTCGAGTTGCTTCCCGAGAAGGCGCCCAATACGGTCCGCAACTTCCTCCGCCTGGCCTCGACGGGCGTCTACGACCGGACCTCATTCCACCGCGTGGTGCCGGCGTTCATGATCCAGGCGGGCTACCTCGGCACCAAACAGGTCCCGATGGACGAGTCGCAGAAGGCCCTCGTCCGCACGCTCGAGCCCGAGTTCAACGACACGCCGCATGAGAAAGGCGTCGTCTCCATGGCCCGCGGCCAGGACCGCGCCAGCGCCTCGACGTCCTTTTTCATCATGACTACCCGCGTTTCCTCCTTCGACGGCCTCTACACGGCGTTTGCGAGGGTCGTCGACGGCATGAGCGTCGTCGAGGCCATCGAGCAGGCGCCTCGGGACGGCGAAGCGCCGGCGCCCCGCATCGACCTGCTGCGGGTGCGGGTGTCGAAGAAGTAGTCAGGAGCCAGGAGTCAGCAGCCGGAATTCAAGATCCGGAATGGAGGCGCGCTGTACTGCGTGCTCTCCTGTCTCCCGAGCCCCGGAGCCCCGGAGCTGGAGTCCCGAGGGCCGAGTCCCGAGGGTATAATCCCCCCGAACCCGGGGAGGTACGCATGAGCCACGACGAGCAGGGAAAACCCGCGGCGACGGCGACCGGCGTGAGCCGCCGCGGATTCATCACCTCGGTGGGATCCGGGGCGATTGGCGTGGCGGCTGCCGGTGCGCTGGTGAAGGGCGCGCCGCCCTCCCCGCCGCCGGACACCCTGAAGGCGGGCGACCTCAGCGCGGTGACGATTACGGTCAACGGACGCCGGCACCAGGTGCTGGTCGAGGCCCGCTGGTCGCTGCTGTACGTGCTGCGCGACCGGCTCGGCCTGACCGGGACGAAGATCGGGTGCGAGCGGGGCGAGTGCGGCGCGTGCACGGTGCTCATCGACGGGAAGGCGCGCTACGCCTGCATGACGCTGGCGGTGGAGGCGGACGGCCACGAGGTCACGACGGTCGAGGGCTTGATGCAGGGCGAGGAGCTGGGCCCGGTGCAGCAGGCCTTCGCCGAGGATGACGCGTTCCAGTGCGGCTACTGCACGCCCGGCCAGGTGATGGCGGCCGAGGGCCTGCTCCGCGAGAACCCGTCGCCCACCATCGAGGACGTGCGGCATGGAATGGCCGGCAACATCTGCCGGTGCGGCGCCTACGCGCACATCTTCACGGCCGTCGTGAAGGCGGCCGACCTGAAGCGCGGGGGGAGGTAAGCCGTGGACGACAAGGAACTCTACTTCTGGCGCGGCCCGCTCCCCGAGACGCAGGCGCTCCCGCCGGACGCGGCGCCCGAGCCCTGGGGCGAGACGCGCGTCGTCGGCAAGCCCGTCACGCGCGTGGACGCCTACGATCGCGTCAGCGGGTCGGCGATCTATCCGTCCGACGTGATCCTGCCCGACATGCTGCACGCTGCCGTGCTGACCTGCCCGCACGCCCACGCGTTGGTGAAGAAGGTGGACACGGCGGGGGCCGAGAAGATGCCGGGCGTGCGAGCCGTCCTGAAGGACGGCATGCCGGGCACGAACGTGCCGTGGTTCCAGGGCCGCGGCGGGTTCTCGAGCCGGCTGTTCGACCCGCACTGCCGGTACGAGGGCGACGAGGTGGCCGTGGTGGCGGCGGACACGATCTACCAGGCCTGGGACGCCGTGCGCGCGATCGACGTCGAGTACGAGGTGCTGCCGCACGCCGTCACCGTCGAGGACGCGATGAAGCCGGACGCGCCCGGGCTGCGCGACGGCGGGAACGTCCCGCCCGCCGCGAAGCCCTACGAGCGAGGCAACGTCGCCGAGGGGTTCAAGGCCGCCGACGTCGTGCTCGAACAGACCTACACGACGCCGTGCGAGCTGCACAATCCGATGGAGCTGCACGGGTGCGTCGCGAAGTGGGACGGCCCGCGCCTGACGGTCTGGGAATCCACGCAGGGCGTGTACGCGGTGCAGTCCGGCGTGGCGAACGCGCTGAAGCTTCCCCTAGCGAACGTGCGCGCCATCGGCCCGTACATGGGCGGCGGGTTCGGCAGCAAGCTCGAGACCGGGAAGTACTCGGTCATGGCCGCCCTGCTGGCGCGCAAAACCGGGCGGCCGGTTCGGCTGTTCTATACGCGCGAGCAGGTCTGCAGGAGCATGGGCAACCGCCCCGCGAACACGATCTCGCTGAAGGTGGGGGCGAAGAGGGACGGCACGCTGGTGGCCCTGGAGTCCAGGGCCGTCGGCACCGGCGGGGCGTACGCGGAGGACGGCACCGGGGGAGTCGACTACCTCATCCGCGAGCTCTACACCTGCCCGAACGTGCGCTGCGAGAACAGCAGCGCGCTCACCAACGCGGGGCCGCAGCGGGCCTTCCGGGCGCCGGGCCACCCGCAGGGCGCCTGGGCGCTCGAGAGCCTGATGGACGCCCTGGCGGCGCGCCTGGGGATGGACCCGGTCGAGCTGCGCCTCAAGAACGTCCCGGCCGCGAGCCAGACGCGAAACGGGGTCCCGTACTCCACGACCGGGCTCGCCGACTGCCTGCGGGAGGGCGCGACGGCATTCGGGTGGGCCGAGGCCCGCGGCCGGCGCCCCGCTCCGTCGCACATCAAGCGCGGCGTCGGCGTGGCGGCCGGCATGTGGCAAGGCGGCGCCGGCGGGCCTCCGTCCACCGCCATCGTCAAGCTGTTTCCCGACGGCAGCGCCAACCTCAACATGGGCGCGAGCGACATCGGGTGCGGCACCAAGACGTGGGGCGCGCAGATCGTGGCCGAGGAGCTCCACGTCGGGCTGGATCGGATTTCCGTCGAGCACGCGGACACCGGCACGACGCAGTTCGCCACGCCGAGCGGCGGCAGCAAGACCGTGCCGACCGAATCGCCGGCGATCCGCTCGGCCGCCCTCGACGTGAAGCGGCAGCTGCTGTCGATGGCCGCCGAGCAGCTAAAGGTGCCGGCCGCCGACCTGGACCTGCGCGGAGGCGAGATCGTCTCGAAGGCCGACCCGGCCAAGAAGCTGGGTGTCGGCCAGGTCCAGGCGTTCGGGCGCCGCGGCGTCCTCGTGGGCGTCGGCTACCGCGGGCCCAATCCCCAGGGGAAGGCCACGAATCCCTTCGGCGCGCAGTTCGCCGAAGTCGAGGTCGACACGAAAACGGGTGAGATCAGGGTGCTGCGCTTCCTGTCCGCCCACGACAGCGGCCGGGTCCTCAACGAGAAGATGTTCCGTAACCAGGTGAACGGCGGCGTCACCATGGGCATCGGCTTCGGCCTCACCGAGGAGCGCGTCATGGACCGCCAGCTCGGCAAGCTGCTGACGGCCAACCTGCACGACTACAAGATGCCGACGGCGCTCGACGCGCCGGCGGACAAGACCGTCATCGCCATTGATCCCCATGACACCTTCTGCAACACCGGCGCGAAGGGGCTCGGCGAGCCGGCGACGATTCCAACGGCGCCCGCGATTGCCAACGCCGTGTTCCACGCGACCGGCCTCCGCGTGACGGACGCGCCGATGAGCCCCGCCCGCGTGTTGCGCGCCATGGCGGCGCTGAAGCCGGCCCCGGCCGGCCGGAAGGGGGAGGAGTGATGCTGCGGACGTTTGCCTACGTTCGTCCGGGCTCCGTTGGCGAGGCGCTCGAACAGCTGGAGGAGCGGGGAGCGCGGGTGCACGCCGGCGGGACCGACCTCCTCGGCTGCCTGCGCGACGGGGTCTTCGAGGCCAGCAAGGTGGTGAGCCTCTCCCGGATTGGCGAGCTGCGCGGCATCACCGCCGCGCCGGACGGGGAGCTGCGGATCGGGGCGATGGCGACCATCGCGGCGCTGGCGGCCCACCCGGCCGTCAAGGAGAGATTCACGGCGCTGTCGGACGCCGCGTCGGTCGTCGCCAGCCCGCAGCTGCGCAACCAGGGCACTCTCGGCGGCAACCTGTGCCAGCGTCCGCGGTGCTGGTACTACCGCGGCGGCTACGACTGCGTCCGCAAGGGCGGAGAGACGTGCTACGCCATCGGCGGCGAGAACCAGTACCACGCCATCTTCGGCGGCGGCGCATGCTGGATCGTCCACCCGTCGGACACGGCGCCCGCCCTGATGGCCCTCGACGCCAGGGTGCGGCTGGTCGGCCCGAAGGGCGCGCGCGTCCTCCCGCTCGAGAAGTTCTACCTGCTGCCCGACGACGATGCGACGAAGGAGACCGTCCTCGAGCCGGGCGAGATCGTGCTCGGCGTGCAGGTGCCGCCTCCGGCGAAGGGGACCCGGAGCGCATACCGGAAGGTCCGGGCGCGCGGGTCGTGGGACTTCGCCATGGCGGGCCTTGCCTGGGCGATTGCGATGGATGACGGCAGGGTGGCCGACGCGCGGCTCGTCTTGTCCGGCGTCGCGCCCGCCCCGTGGCGCCTGCACGCGGTGGAGAAGCTGCTGATCCGGCAGCGGCTCGATGCGAAGACGGTGGCCAGGGCGGCGGCGGCGGCGGTGGTCGGGGCGAAGCCGCTCGAGCAGAACGCCTACAAAGTGCCGCTCGTGCGCGGGCTCGTTGAGGACGCGCTCGGCGCGGCCTCCCGGGCCTAGCGCCGCGCGGCGCCTGCGCTCCGAAGGACGGTTGCCGATGAGTCGTCGAGTGGGCCCGCTCCTGGCGGGCGGGGTCGCGGCGTGCGCGCTGGCGCTGCTCGGGGCGCCGGCGTTTGCCGCCTTCGGTCAGCACGGCGCTCTCCGCGTCGAAGTGCGGACGGCGGCCTCGAAAGCCCCCGTCGCCGGGGCGCGCGTCGAGGTCGCCGGCGCGCCTGAGGCCGCCGTCACCGACGTGTCCGGCCGCGCCCGCCTGACGAACCTCCAGGCCGGCCCGGCGTCGGTGCGCGTGAGCGCCGACGCCTTCAGGCCTGTCGAAGCGACGGTCGTGGTCGGCGAGGCGGACGCCACTCTCGAGGTCTTCCTGGTGCCTCTCGAGCTCCGGGTGGACGAGTCGATCATCGTCGCCGCGGCCCGGGAGGAGCGCCGCGGGTTCGACGTGCCTCGATCCACCGTCGTCGTGTCGCGGCAGGCCCTCGACGAGCGCGCGGCCCGCACGGCGCCCGAGATCCTGCAGGATCGCAGCGGCGGCTGGGTCCAGAAGACGAACCACGGCGGCGGGTCGCCCTTCATCCGCGGCCTGGTCGGCAACCAGGTGCTCGTGCTGGTGGACGGCGTCAGGCTGAACAACGCGACGTTCCGCCTGGGGCCCAACCAGTACATGAACACGATCGATCCGTTCGGCCTCGACCGCGTTGAGATCGTCAGGGGGTCGGGCTCAGTCGTGTACGGCAGCGACGCGCTGGGCGGCGTCGTCAACCTGGTCACGCCCGCGCCCGAGCTGCAGGGCTCAGGCGTGCGCGCGCGCGGCGCCGTCGCAACGCGACTGGCAAGCCTGGGCATGGAGCAGACGGTGCGCGCCGAGGGCTCGGTGGCCGGCACGCGAGCGGGCATTCGCGGCGGGATCACGGCGCGCGATTTCGGCGACCTCGTGGCCGGCGGCTCGCTCGGCAAGGAAGCGCCGTCGGGCTACCGCGAGATCGACGTGGACGCGTCGGCGGTCTGGGCGCCGACTTCCGACGCGGCGCTCACGGCGGTCTTCCAGAACGTCCGCCAGGCCGACGTTCCGCGCTTCGACCAGGTCGCCCAGCGGGGCTACGCCGTCTACAGCTTCGATCCGCAGGCGCGCCGGCTCGGCTACGTCCAGTGGCGCCAGCGCCTTCACGCGTCGTGGATCGACACGGCGCGGACGACCGTGTCGTGGCAGCGGTCCGACGAGGGACGCGTGCGGCGCAAGCAGGGCTCGTCGCTCGAGACGAGGGAGTTCGACACCGTGTCCACGGGCGGCGTGTCGGTGGATCTGTCGGGCCGCCTGGCTGGCACGGCGCGCTGGAGCGCCGGCGTCGAGGCCTACCACGACACCGTGCGGAGCTGGCGCCGGGACACGAACCTCGCGTCCGGGCAGTCCGCCGCGTCCCGCGGCCTGTACCCGGACGGGTCCACACGGCTCTCGCTGGCGGGATTTGCGCTGGCGCAGTTCACGGCCGGCCGCGCCGCGATCGATCTCGGCGCGAGGTACACCAGGGACGACGTCAAAGCCGAGGACCCGATCTTCGGGCCGCTCGGCCTGAGCCCCGACGCGGTCGTCGGCAGCGTTGCGGGGCGCTACGCCGTGACCGACGCGTTCCACCTGTTCGGCTCGGTGTCGCAGGCCTTCCGCGCGCCCAACATCGACGACGTGAGCACGCTCGGCGCGTTCGACTACGGCGTCGAGGTGCCGCCGGCCGCGCTCGATCCGGAGCGGTCGCTGGCCTTCGAGGGCGGGTTCAAGCTCAACACGCCGCGCGTGGCCGCGTCGGCGTCCGTGTACCGCATGACCCTGCAGGACCTGATCGACCGTCGTCCGTCGCGGTACAACGGGTCGCCGCAACTCGACGGACAGGACGTGTACGAACGCGCCAACGTGGGACGGGCCTTCGTCCGGGGGGCCGAGCTGGACGCCGAGTGGCGCGCGGCCGAAGGCCTGAGCCTGTTCGGCTTCTTCGCCGCGACGTACGGCCAGCAGGTGTCGGCTGGGGTGCCCATGCGGAGGATCCCGCCCGCGAACGGGCTCGTGGGCGTCCGCTACTCGTGGTCCAGGGCCCCGTGGGTCGAGGTCTCGGTGCGCGCTGCGGGGGCGCAGCGGCGCCTCGCGCCGGGCGATGTCGCCGACCACCGCATCGCGCCGGGCGGAACGCCAGGCTGGACGGTCGTCAACGTGACCGCCGGCGCGCGCCTGCCGCGCGGGCTCGTCGTGTCGGGCGGCCTCGCCAACCTGTTCAACGAAGCCTACCGGATCCACGGCTCGGGCGTGGATGGGGCAGGCCGGCACGCCTGGCTCAGCCTCAGGGTCGAGTTCTAGGCGCGCACGCGAGGCGGCGCGCGGCCTGGCCCGCTTCACCGCGTCGGCGCCGCCCCAATCACCTCGCCGACCCAACGGACGATCTTGTCCTGCGCGGCCGCGTAGACCTCGGACTGTGGAACGCCCGAGCGCTTCGGCACGTCCAGCGAGTGGCCGGCCTGTTCGACGGCGTAGACCTCGCAGCGCGCCGGCAGCACGTCGAAGAAGAGCCGCACCTCGTCCGGCGTGCCGAAGGCGTCCTTCGCGCCCTGCACGACCAGCATGGGGCGGGTGATGCCGGGAAGATGAGACACGCGCACCTGCTGCGGCTTGCCCGGCGGGTGCAGCGGGTATCCCAGGAACACCAGGCCGCGCAGGCGGTCCCACCACGCGCCGGCCGGCGCCTCGTCGGCGTCCCGGGCGGCTGCCACGTGCGACGCGATCCGTCCGCCCAGGGACTTTCCCCCGATGAACAAGGGCAGCCCCGCGCAGGAGGCGTCCGCCGCGACGTGCGCCAGTACCGCGCGGTAACAGGACTCCAGCACGGGCTGCGGGTCGGGCAGGCGCTTCAGCCGCTCGGTGAACGGGAAGTTGAACGTGACGACGTGGAGGCCGCGCGCCGACAGGCCGTCGGCGAACGCGATCATGAAGGGGCTCGCCTGGCCGCCCCCCGCCCCGTGCCCGAGGACGAGCGCGGCCGAGGGCGCGGCCGGCGCGCGGTAGAGCCGGGCCGTCACCGACTGGCCCCGGTCGATGGCGACCTGTTGTGCGTCCGGCATGTCTGTCCCCTTGAGTCGGCCGCCTCGGCAGCTTACGCTAGTTCGACCATGGCAGCGCAGTACATCTTCACGATGAAGGGGCTGGGGAAAGTCTACCCGCCCGATCAGGCGGTCCTCAAGGACATCTGGCTCTCTTTCCTTCCGGGCGCGAAAATCGGCGTCCTCGGGCTGAACGGCGCGGGGAAGAGCACGCTGCTCAAGATCATGGCGGGCGTCGAGAAGGAGTTCCTCGGCGAGGCGTACCCGGCCGAGGGCATCTCGGTCGGCTTCCTGCCCCAGGAGCCCGCCCTCGACCCGGCGAAGAGCGTGCTCGGGAACGTTGAGGAAGGCGTGGCGCCGACCAAGGCCCTCCTGGCCCGCTACGACGAGCTGAACGGCAAGCTCGGCGAGGCCCTCGAACCCGATGAGATGGCGAAGGTCCTCGACGAGCTCGGCCGACTTCAGGATCGCATCGATGCCTCCGGGGCCTGGGAGATCGACTCCAGGCTCGAGCTCGCGATGGACGCGCTCAGGTGCCCGCCGGCAGACGCCGACGTCCGCACGCTGTCGGGCGGCGAACGCCGGCGCGTGGCGCTCTGCCGGCTCTTGCTCCAATCGCCTGACCTACTGCTGCTGGACGAGCCGACCAACCACCTCGACGCGGAGTCGGTGGCGTGGCTCGAGCATTTCCTGCAGGCCTACCCGGGCACGGTCGTGGCGGTGACGCACGACCGGTACTTCCTCGACAACGTCGCCGGCTGGATTCTCGAGCTCGATCGCGGCTCCGGGATCCCGTGGCAGGGCAACTACTCGTCGTGGCTCGAGCAGAAGCAGCGCCGCCTCGAGATCGAGGAGAAGCAGGAGGCCCGCCGTCAGCGCACGCTGCAGCGCGAGCTGGAGTGGATTCGCATGTCGCCGCGGGCGCGCCAGGCCAAGGGCAAGGCGCGGCTCAACGCCTACGAAGCCATGCTCGCCGAGGAGTCGGCCCAGCGGATCGAGGCGGCGGAGATCTACATTCCGCCCGGCCCCCGGCTCGGCGACATCGTCGTCGAGGCGCGCGGGCTGCGGAAGGGCTACGGCGACCTGCTGCTGATGGACGATGTCACCTTCACGCTGCCGCGGGGCGGCATTGTCGGCGTCATCGGCCCCAACGGCGCGGGCAAGACCACGCTGTTCCGCCTGATCACCGGGCAGGAACAGCCCGACGCCGGCACGCTGCGCCTGGGCGAGACGGTCAAGGTCGGCTACGTGGATCAATCCCGGGACGCCCTGGACCCGGACAAGACCGTCTGGCAGGAGATCTCCGAGGGCCGCGACCAGGTGGTGCTCGGCAAACGCGAGGTGGCGTCGAGGGCCTACGTGTCGTGGTTCAACTTCAAGGGCCGCGATCAGCAGCGCAAGGTCGGGACGCTCTCCGGCGGCGAGCGCAACCGCGTCCACCTGGCGAAGCTCCTCAAGACGGGCTGCAACCTGCTGCTGCTGGACGAGCCGACCAACGACCTCGACGTGGACACCCTCCGCGCGCTCGAAGACGCGATCCTGGCCTTCGCCGGATGCGTCGCCGTCATCAGCCACGACCGCTGGTTTCTCGACCGCATCGCAACGCACATGCTGGCCTTCGAGGGCGACAGCCGCGTGGAGTGGTTCGAGGGCAACTACCAGGATTACGAGGCCGACCGGCGCCGCCGGCTCGGCGCCGAGGCGGACCGGCCGCATCGGATCAAGTACCGGAAGCTGACGAGATAAGAGAGAGAAGACAGGAGTCAGGAGACAGCATCCAGAGCCCCCGCCTTCGCCGGCCAGTCCGCCCGCCGGATTCGGCGGGGCAGGCTGAATGCCGAATCGCGAGCCCCGAGTCCCGAGCCCCCAGCTCCCGGTCGCGAGCCCGCGTGTCGCGCCGAAGCCGGCCCTTCGGCTCGCGCCTTCCCATGCGTGCTCAGGGCGAGCCGGCAGGCCTTCCGGGGGAGGCGGAAGCCCCCGAATCCGGTCCCCGGGCGTATAATCCGCCAACGCCCTGCGGTCCTTGCTGCCGCGTCATGCGAAGAGGTTCAACTGTGCGACGACCTGGAGTGCTCATCACCGGCGCCAGCGGCGAGATCGGACACGGACTGATCGAGAAGCTGGCCGAAGACGGCGCGACGACGATTGTCACCCTCGACGTGAGGGCCCTCGAACCGTCCCTCGGCAGGATGGTCCACCGCGAGGTGACCGGGTCCATCACGGACAATGCCGCTCTCGACCGCATCCTGGCCGAGTTCGACATCGATCACGTCTACCATCTCGCGGCCTACCTCTCGACGCGCAGCGAGTTCACGCCCGTCACGGCCCACAAAGTGAACGTCGAGGGGACCATGAACCTCCTCGAGTTCGCCCAGAAGCAGAGCGAGTCGCACGGGCGACCGGTCGTCTTCCTCTATCCGTCCTCCATCGCCGCCTACGGCCTGCCCGACCTCGAGACGAAGGCGAAGGCGGGGAAGGTGCGCGAAGAGGAGTACAACACCCCGTCCACCATGTACGGGTGCAACAAGCTCTACTGCGAGCTGCTGGGCCGCTACTACGCGCGCCACTACAAGCAGCTCGCCGCCGAGGCGCTCTCCGGCAAGGTGGACTTCAGGGCCGTGCGGTTCCCGGGCCTCATCTCGGCCGTCACGGTGCCGTCGGGCGGCACGTCGGACTACGCGCCGGAGATGATCCACGCCGCGGCCAGGGGCGAGGCCTACGCCTGCTTCGTGCGCCCCGACACCCGGATCCCGTTCATGGCGATGCCCGACGGCGTCGAGGCGCTGCTCACGCTGGCCGATGCGCCCCGGGCCAAGCTGACCAAGACCGCGTACAACCTGGGAGCGTTCAACCCTTCGGCCGAGGAGGTCCGGCAACTGGTGCTGCGCAGCTTCCGGGGCGCCAGCCTGACGTACGACGTGGACGTCAAGCGCCAGGGCATCGTCGACACGTGGCCCGCCGACGTGGACGACTCGGCCGCGCGGGCGGAGTGGGGCTTCGCGGCGAAGTACGACTTCGATCGGGCGTTCTCCGAGTACCTGATCCCGACGATCCGGGGACGGTACGCGAGGTAAGGGCGGAATTCAGAATCCAGCAGCCAGAATCCGGAGTCTGCGTGACGGGGTGACCTGCTCTCGCTGCCTTTGGGATCCCCATTCCGAATTCCGGCTTCCTGGCTTCTGATTCCGCATGCTGAATGCGGAATTCCGGATTCTGCGAATGGACCTGAAGTCCCTGATCCGCCGTGCGAGGGGCGATGAGCCCGCCGACCTGCTGCTGAAGAACGCGCGGGTGGTGGACGTGCTGGGCGGCACGGTCGAGCCCGGCAGCGTCGCGATTGCCGGCGAGGTCATCGTCGGCGTCGGCCAGTGCTCCGCCCGGGCGGAGATCGACCTTGGCGGCTCGTTCGTGGCCCCGGGGTTCATCGACGCTCACGTCCATATCGAGAGCGCCATGGTGCCGCCGGCAGAGTTCGCGCGGGCGGTCGTGCCGCGCGGCACCACGACGGTGGTCACGGACCCGCACGAGATCGCGAACGTCCTCGGCCTGGACGGCATCCGCTTCATGTTCGAGAGCGCCAAGTTCGGCCCGCTGAGCATGTACGTGATGGCCCCGTCCTGCGTGCCGGCGACGGGCATGGCCACAAGCGGCGCGGCGCTTCACGGGTACGACCTGTTCCCGCTGAAGGCGGATCCCTGGGTGCTGGGCCTCGCCGAGGTGATGAACTTCCCGGGGGTGGTGGACGGCGACGACGCCGTGCTCGAGAAGCTGGGGGCCTTCCAGGACCGGGTGATCGACGGCCACGGGCCAGGCCTGAGCGGCGCCGCCCTTCAGGCCTACGTGGCGGCGGGCGTCCAGTCGGACCACGAGTCCACGAGCGCCGACGAGGCGCTCGAGAAGATCCGGCTCGGGATGATGGTCATGATCCGGGAAGGCTCGGCCGCCCGCGACCTGTCCGCCATCGTGCCCATCGTGACGGCGGCCAACCAGCACCGGTTCTGCTTCTGCACGGACGACTGCCAGCCCTCCGACCTGGTGGAGCGCGGCGGCATCGACCACGCCATCCGCAGCGCGATCGGCCTCGGCATGGACCCGGTCGCGGCCATCAGGCTGGCGACGTGGAACGCCGCGCAGCACTTCCGCCTGCACAACCGCGGGGCGGTCACGCCCGGGCGCCGCGCGGACCTGGTGGTGTTCGACGACCTTCGCGACCCGAGGCCCCGCCTGGTGTTCAGGAACGGATCGGTGGTCGCGCGGGACGGCGCAATGGCGGTCCCGCCTCGGCCGCCGTCGCGCACGCTGCGCAGCACCATGAACGTGGCGTGGGAGAGCGTGGACTTCCGCATCCCCGCCGCCGGCCGCCGCGCGCGGGTCATCGGCGTGAAAGCCGGCCGGCTGGACACGGACGCGCTCGAGGCCGAGCCGACCGTGCGCGGCGGCGAGGCGCTGGCCGATCCGTCGCGCGACCTGCTCAAGATCGCCGTCCTCGAGCGCCACATGGCGTCCGGGGCGGCCGGCAAGGGCTTCGTCACGGGCATCGGCCTGCGCGAGGGAGCCATTGCCTCGTCGGTCGCGCACGATCATCACAACCTGATCGTCGTGGGGGCCGACGACGCGTCGATGATGACCGCCGCGCGCCGCGTCGGCGCGCTGCACGGCGGCATGGCCGTCGCGCGGGGCGAGCGGGTCCTCGCGGAGGTGCCGCTGCCCCTCGGCGGCCTGATGAGCGCCGAGCCCGTGGAGCGCGTCAGCCGCCAGGTGGAGACGGCCGTGGCCGCGGCGCGCGCGCTGGGCTCTCCGCTCCACGATCCGTTCATGGCGATGGGCTTTCTGGCCCTCGAGGTGATCCCGAGCCTCAAGGTGACCGACAAGGGGATCATCGACGTGGCGCGGCGCGCCGTCGTGCCGCTGTGGCTGGACTAGCCGGCGCGGGCGGCTGGGGCGGCGCGCAGGGCGGGCCTCGGGGCTTACACTGAAGCGTGCGCCACGATCATCGCGCGTGCGCGTCCGCCATGACGCCGCCCCGTCCTCGAGTGTCCATCCTCCTCCCCGCCCGGAACGCGGCCGCGACGATCCCCGACTGCCTCGCGAGCATCCGCCGCCAGACCGAGCCGCGCTGGGAGTGCATCATCGTGGACGATGGCTCGACGGACGGGACCCGCGACATCGCGGCCCGCGCGGCGGAGGACGACGGGCGGTTCCGGGTTGTCTCGATCGCGCACGCCGGTCTCGTTTCCGCCCTCAACGAAGGGCTCCGTCACTGCCACGGCGACCTCGTCGCCAGAATGGACGCCGACGATCTGATGCACCGCCACCGCCTGGAGGCCCAGGCGGCCTGCCTCGACCGCAACCGGGATCTCGCGGCCGTCGGCTGTCACGTCCGCATGTTCCCGCGCGCGGCGCTCTCGCCCCGCATGCGGGAGTACGAAGCGTGGCTGAACAGCCTCGGAAGCGCCGACGAAGTCGCCCGCGACGCGCTTGTCGAGTGCCCGGTCGCCCATCCCTCGCTCATGATGCGCCGGAGCATGGCCGGCCTGGGCTACGTGGATCGAGGCTGGCCGGAGGACTACGACCTGGTGCTGCGGGCGCTCGGCCGAGGCCTGCGGATTGGCCTAGTGCCCAGGCGCCTGCTGGCGTGGCGCCGCAGCCGGAGGAGTCTGTCGCGTCTCGATCCCCGGTACGCCCGGATGCAGTTCACCCGGTGCAAGGCGCACTTCCTCGCCGGCGGCTTCCTCGCGGCCCGGTCCGATTACGTGCTCTGGGGCTTCGGTGAAACGGGCAAAGCGCTGCACAAGGCGCTCGCGGCGCTCGGCAAGCACCCCTCTCACATCGTCGAGGTGCATCCCCGGCGCCTCGGCCGGCGCATCCACGGCGCGCCCGTCCTGCCGCCGGAGGGCATGGCCGGCCTGCGCGGGCGCCCGGCCGTCGTGTCCGTCGCCCGCGAGGGACCGCGATCGGAGTGCAGGGGCATGCTGGCCGGCATGGGATTCACCGAAGGCCTGGACTACGTCTGTACCGCGTGAGTGGCCTTGCCGGAGCGCGCGCGGCGTGCGGCCTGCCACGAGCGGGCGGCGGCGTCAGACGGGCAGGCGCGGGCAGCAAGCGCCCGCGCCGCGCTCCCACTGGAGCGTCGTGTGGTGGATGCCGAAGCGATCGTGCAGGACGCGCGTCGCCTCGGCCATGATCGCGTCATCGTCGTGCGCATCCCGCTTGACCAGATGCGCTGTGAGCGCGGTCTCGGTCGTGCTCATGGCCCAGATGTGCAGGTCGTGAACGGCCGTCACGCCGGGCAGCGCCGCCAGGTAGGCCTCCACGGCTGCCGGGTCGATCCACTCGGGGACAGCATGCAGCGCGAGGTTGACCGACTGGCGCAGGAGCCCCCAGGTGCTGCCGAGAATGACAACGGCGATGACGAGCGTCGTCAGAGGGTCGATCCAGGTCCGGCCCGTCGCGAGGATCGCCAGGCCTGCCAGGACCACGCCAGCCGACACGGCCGCGTCGGCGGCCAGGTGCAGGAACGCGCCGCGGACGTTGAGATCGCCCTCGCGTCCCCTCAGGAAGAGGAGGGCCGTCGCCGCGTTGATCGCCATGCCGACGAAGGCCACCCACGCCACCACGCCGCCGCCGACGGTGGCGGGCGACCAGAACCTCCGGATCGCCTCCCATGCCACGCCGCCCGTGACCACCAGCAGCAGGATGGCGTTCAGCAGCGCCGCCAGGATCGACGAGCTGCGCCAGCCGTACGTGCGGCGCGCCGAGCGCGGTCGGCGGGCGAGGCGGCTGGCCCCCCAGGCCAGGAGCAGGCCGAGGACGTCGCTGAAGTTGTGCGCGGCGTCGGCGAGGAGGGCCGTCGAGCCGGCGACGACGCCGGCCACCGCCTCGATGACCACGAAGCCGCCGTTGAGCGCGGTGCCGAGCGCGAACGCGCGGTCGTACGTGGCCGGACGTGCGGGATCGAGGCCGGACATCGCGTCAGGCGCCAGGGACGCAGGGCGCGCGCCGGGCGGCAGGCCGGCGGTTCAGGCGTTCGCTGACGGGCATGCTTCTATGCTAGCACCCGGCCCCCCCGCGTCCGGTACAATGTCGCGTTGCCCGCCCGGCCCCGGTGTCCCGGGGGCGGTGCCGCGCTCCTCAGAGGTCCACCATGGCGGCGTTCATCGAGGCGATCGATCTCAAGCGGAAGATGTTCTTCGAGTTCGAGGACACCCCGTACCTGTGCCTCGACGTCGAGCGGTCCACGCCGACGGCGCGGGGAGGTCAGACGCTGGTGCGCGTCAAGATGAGAAACCTCAAGACGCGCGCGGTGTTCGACAAGACCTTCAAGGCCGGCGAGAAGTTCAGGGAGCCCGACCTCGTCCAGTCGCCTGCCAGCTACCTCTACAGCGACGCCGCCGGCTCGCACTTCATGGACCAGGAAACGTACGAGACCATCACGCTCCAGGGCGACATGCTCGGCGACGCGCTCGACTTCCTAGTTGACGGGCAGCTCGTGCAGATCCAGATGTTCAACGGAAACGCCATCGGCCTGCAGCTCCCGCCGCACGTCGAACTCACCGTGATCGACGCCGAGCCCGGCGCCAGGGGCGACACGGCGGCAGGCAACGTCACGAAGCGCGCGACGCTCGAGACCGGAGTCGAGGTCCGCGTGTCGCTCTTCATCAAGGTCGGCGAGCGGGTGAAGATCAACACCGAGACCCGGGAGTGCCTCGGGCGGGTCTAGGGCGGCGGGCCTCGGCGGGAGCCCGGATCGTCCGGCGCGCGGCTACGGCGCCGGATGCAGGCCGGCCGAGCGACGGTGCCAGGCGGCGAGCAGGACACAACCGGTGATGACCAGGCCGGTTGCGAGGCCGACCCAGAGGCCCCGGACCCCCCAGCCCAGGACGAAGCACGCGGTGTAGCCGAGCGGGAGCCCGACGAGCCAGTGCCCTGCCAGGTTCGTCAGCATGGGGACTCGCGTCTCGCCCAGGCCGCGGAGGATTCCCGTCGAGATGCCTTGGGTGCCGTCGAAGATGAGGCAGAGCCCCGCGACGGCCAGCAGCGACGCGCCCGTCGACAGCACCGACGCGTCGCTCGAAAAGGCGGCGACGAGGAGCCGGCCGCCGGCAACGAACGCGATGGCGCACGCCGTCGTGAAGGCGGCGCCGAGCGCGAGGGCCGCCCATCCTGCGCGGCGCGCCCCTGCCGGGTCGCGGCGCCCCACCGCCTGGCCGACCCGCACCGCGCCGGCGGCGTTCAGCCCGAGCGGCACCATGAAGACGAACGACCAGACGTTCAGGGCGATCTGGTGGGCGGCGAGGGCCGAGGGCGCGAGCCGGCCCGCCAGCGCGGACGCCGCGGCGAAGACGCCGACCTCCAGGAGGATCTGCAGGCCCGACGGCACGCCCAGCGCGAGCAGCGTCCTGACGGCCGGCCATTCGAGGCGCCGCGGCACGCGGGCCAGTCCCGCGCGCCGGGATCGGTCGTTCAGGCCGATGGCGGCCAGGAGCATCGCCGCCATGTAGACCCGCGAGGCGACGGTGGCCCAGGCCGCGCCGGTCGTGCCGAGCGCCGGAAAGCCGAGGCGGCCGTAGATCAGCATCCAGTTGACCGCGACGTTCACGACGTTCGCCGAGATGAGCGCCAGGGTGATCGGCCGCACGATGTTCATCGCCTGCAGGTAGCGCCTGAAGGCGGTGTAGAGCAGCAGTGGGAAGACGCTCACCGTGACCGTGCGCACGTACGGCCCGGCCATCGCGAGGACCTCGGGGTCGAGTCCCCAAGCGGGCAGCGTGGCCGCCGCGCCGATGCTCGCGAGCGTCAGCGGGACGGCCGCCACGCACGCGAGCGCCGACCCCTGGAACAGCCAGTAGTGGCACCGATCGAGGCGGCCGGCGCCGAACGCCTGGGACACGAGCGTGTCGAGGCCGAGCAGCACGCCCATGCCGAAGAGCGCGATTGAAACGGCCACGACGCTGCCCAGGCCGACGGCCCCGATGGCGGCCGGGCCAAGCGGGCCGACCATCAGGGTGTCGACCAGCCCCATGGCCGTCCAGCCGATTTCCCCCAGCACGACCGGCACCGCCAGGGCCAGCATCGGCCTCAGTTCGTCGCGTATCGGGGCGCGCATCGGGGAATCATCTCACAGGGAGGAGTGAGGCTCGGGGCTCGGAACTCGGGGCTCCGGGCTCGCGACTCCGGGCTCGGGACTTGGGGTTCGGGGCTCGGGAGAGGACCCGCTGCGGCGAAGCTGGCCTTCCTGCTCGCCGCTGCCGCCCCTTGCTCACGGCAAGCCGCCTGGCCGCTTCGCGCAGGCCGGTGGGGTCTTGGAGCCTACTTGAGCGCTTCCGCGCCCGCGAAGGCGCGGTACGGCGTCAGTTCCTTCAGCGTCTCCGCGTCGGCCTCCGTTTCCCGGCCGGTCAGCATTCGCGTGAGCAGCAACCCGACGCCGGGGCCGAGCATGAAGCCCTGGCCGCACATGCCGACGGCCTCGATGTACCCCTCGATCTCCTTCGACCGCCCGACCACCGGCGATCCGTCCGGCGTCATCGGGTAGAGGCCGCGCCACGTCCGCCGGACCCTGATGTTCGCCAGGCACGGCATCAGCCCCACCATCCGCCGCGCGATCATCGGCAGGTACGACGACGTCTCGCGGCGGTCCGTGCCGACGATTGGCGGGTCCGGCGTGATGCAGAAGACCACCCCGCCCGGCTTGTGCTGATAGAAGTAGTAGTTGGCCGACCCGTCGGCAGGGCGGATGTCCACCACCATGGGCTTGAGGAACGGCGCCACGGGCTCGGTGATTCCGGCCTCGTGGCTGTCGGGCACGACCGGCACGTCGAGGCCGGCCAGGTTGGCCACGGCCCTCGCCCAGGCGCCGCCGGCGTTGATGATGGTCTCGGTCGCATAGCCGCCCTTGTCGGTGCGGACGCCGACCACCATGCCGCGTCTCCGGATCACGCCGGTGACCCGCTCCTGGAACCGGAACGTGACGCCCAGCTCGGACGCCCGCCGGTAGAACGCGTGCGCCGACAGCATGGGTGACGCCGATCCGTCTTCGGGCGAGTAGGTGCCGCCGAGCAGGCCCTCGGCGCAGAGGGCCGGCACCAGTTCGAGCATCTCCCGGCGTTCCAGCCATCCGATGTTGAGGCCCGCGCGCTGCTGGGCCTTGAGCAGGTTCTGCAGCGCCGCGCGCTCGTGCTCGCGGTAGGCGACGAACGCGTACCCGCCGCGGGCCCACTCGATGTTGTCGCCGCGGGCCTGCTCCCAGGTGGAGAAGACGCGCAGCGACTCGAGGCACAGGCGGATCTTGGCGGGCGACGAGTGGGTGGCCCGGATGCCGCCGATGGCGGCCTTGTTGCTGCCCTGCCCGGCGCTCGCGAACTGGTCGATGACGAGCGGCTTGATGCCCTGTTCGGCGAGGAAGCACGCCGTGGGCAGGCCCACGCTCCCGGCGCCGACGATGACGACGTCGAAGGTGTCCGTGCTCATCACAGGCCCCCTTCGTGCGCGCCTGTCGCGTGCCGCGGGGGCCGTTCGTCCGGCGGCGCGCCGTCGGGCGCCATGCCCGCGAAGGCGCCGAGCGGGACCTCCATGAACAGGGGCCGCTTGGTGAAGTCCGCGATCTGGCTCTCCGGCACGCCCTCCTCCCGGAAGAGCCGCTTGATCAGGCTGGGGCACGTCTTGCCCCCGCATGCCCCCATCCCGGCGCGGGTCAGGGCCTTCAGCTCATTGAGGTCGCGCAGGCCCGACCTGATGAGCGCCCGGATCTCGCCGGCACTCACGCGCTCGCACCGGCACACGATCGTGTCGTCGTCCAGGCGCGGCTCGACAGCCCCGGCCGGCTCGCTCACCCAAGGCTCCTGCACGCGGATGCCCGCGATGCGCGTGGCGATGTCGCGCGGGGCCTTGACCTTCACCATCAGGCAGCGGTCGTTGGCCTTCGCCTCGCGGACGCGGGTGACCTCCACGTTCCCGAGGATCGCGCCCTCCGTGTCGAGCACGGTCACGACGTCGCCCTTGGCGATGGACTTCGCCGTGAACTCGTACGGCACGGTGACGGTGGGGTAGTCGCCGTCGCGCCGGAAGTCGACCAGGGTGACGGCGAGCCCCGGGCAGATCGCCACGCACTTCTCGCAGGCGTCGCACTGGTCGCCGACGAACTCCGGCAGGCCCATGATGTCGCCGCCCTCGATCCGGATCGACTGGTGCGGGCACACGGAGGTGCAGGGATTGCACGGGATCTCCTGCGCGCAATGGAAGAGCGGGAAGGCCCCGCTCGCCGGGATCGACAGGTCCTCCGTGATGGTCGCGCCCGGCCTGGACTTGAGGACGTCCGCCGTTCGGTGCCACTCCGGCGGCACCTCGCCGACGTCGCGGCCCAGGGCCCTCGCGATCTCGAGGCCCCGTATGCGGCCGGTGAACATCGCCGCCGAGGCCTCCGCGATCTCCTCCGAGTCGCCGGCGGCGTAGACGGGCAGCCCGAACTCCTTCGCCTTGGCGACGAACTCGTCCACGGGGTCGAGGCCGACGGCCACGAGGACCGTGTCGCACCGGAACGTCCGCTCCGTGCCGGCCATGGGCCTCCAGGCCTTGTCGATTTCCGCGATGGTGATCGACTCGACTTCCTCGCCGCCGTTGGCGCACACGACGGTGTGCGAGGTGTAGATGGGCACGCCCATGCGGACGAGCTTGTCCTTGTGCACCTTGTAGCCGCCGCACTCCGGCATGGCTTCGCACAGGCCCACCACCGCGATCCCGGCCTGCAGCGCGTGGTAGCCGGCGATGAGGCCCACGTTGCCGCCGCCGACGATGAACAGGCGCGACGTGGGGCGCACGAGGTCGCGGTTCACCAGCGTCTGGAACGCCCCGGCCCCGTACACGCCCGGCAGCGTGTTGCCCTTGAACACCAGCGACTTCTCGCGGGCCCCGGCCGCGACGAGCAGCACCTCGGGCCGGACGATGCAGTAGCGGCCCTCGCGCAGGATGCCGACCCGCCGGTCGGAAAAGACCGCCAGCGCCGTGCTGTTCAGCCAGACGCGGACGTTCTCGTAGAGCCGCAGATCGCGCTCCAGGCGCGCGGCGATGTCGATGCCGCGGGTGCCCGCGTAGCAGGCCTCGATCGAGCCGAAAAACTTGTGCGTCTGGAGGACCAGCTTGCCGCCGAGGCGGTGCTTGTCGTCCACGACGAGCGTCCGCACGCCGGCCCGCCCGAGCTCGATGGCCGCCGTCAGGCCGGCCGGCCCGCCGCCGATGATCAGGCACCCGGTGTCGACGACGGGGACGTCCCGCAGATCGGGCGCGTGGTGCACCTCCGGCAGGGCCGGCTTGCCGTCGAGCGGCCGGACCTCCATGCCCGGCCGGACCGGAACCATGCACGACTTGACGGCCAGCCCGTCGGCGACCACGGTGCACTGCGCGCACTGGCCGTTGGCGCAGAAGATGCCCTGCGGCGCGCCGTCCTTCGGGTGATGGCCGAACACCCGCACGCCGTTGGCGAAGAGGGCCGACGCGATCGTCTCGCCTTCGTGTCCGGTGCACGGCGTCCCGTTCCAGGAGAACGTGACGGGCCTGGCGTCGGGAATCGGGAGGATCGGGTGCTCGCGGATGCGGTGCTCGGCCACGGGTGTCAGCTCTCCTTCACTTCGACGCGGCGCTGAGGTAGTCGACGGCGAGGCTGGCGAGGGCGCGCACGCCGGTGATGAGCGCCGACTCGTCCGGGTTGAACTTCGGCGAGTGGTTGGCCGCCCACGCGGCCGGGTCCGAGCCCTTCGGCGCCACGCCGAGGAAGAAGAACAGCGCCGGCACCTTCTGCCCGTAGTACGAGAAGTCCTCGGAGGTCGTCGTCGGTTTCACGTTGGGGTTGAAGGCGGCCGCCGCGACCCGACGGAGCGACGGCGTCATCTGGGCGGTCAGCGCGGGATCGTTCCACGTGACCGGGTAGCCCTCGTCGATCCGGACGTCAGCCGCCGCCCCGGCCGATTCGGCGATTCCCGCCGCCGTGCGCCGGACGCGCTCCAGGATCTCGGCGCGCATGCCGGGGTCGAAGGTCCTGATGGTCCCGGTCATTCGCACCTCGCCGGGAACGATATTGTGCCGGGTGCCGCCCTCGATGGTGCCGACGGTCACGACCGCCGGCGCCTCGGTGATGTCGATCTGCCGGCTCACCACCGTCTGCAAACCGAGCACGATCTGCGATGCGACGACGATCGAATCGGTGCCGGCCCAGGGAATGGCGCCATGCGTTTGCCGGCCCTTCACGACGATGCTGAAGGTGTTGCCGGCGGCCATCAGGCCCCTCGGCCGGAACGTGATCGAGCCGGCTTCCTCGGGCGTGATGCCGACGTGCAAACCGAAGATGGCATCGACCGTGGGGTTCTCGAGCACGCCCTCCCGGATCATCGCCTCCGCGCCGCCGGGCTCTCCGGCGATACCCTCCTCCGCCGGCTGGAAGATGATCTTCACGGCGCCGGCGAGGTCCGCCTTCATCGAGGCCAGCACGTGCCCGGCGCCGAGCAGCATCGCCATGTGGAAGTCGTGGCCGCAGGCGTGCATGAGGCCGACCTCCTTGCCCGCGTACACGCCGCGCGCCGCGGAGGCAAACGGCAGGCCGGTTTCCTCGGCGACCGGCAGCGCGTCCATGTCCGCCCGGAGCGCCACCACGGGCCCTGGCCGCCCGCCTGTGAGGAGCCCGACCACGCCGGTTCTCGCAACGCCGGTCCGCACGGTGTAGCCCATGGCGCGAAGCCGCTCGGCGAGAAACGCCGACGTGCGCACCTCCTCGTATCCCAACTCGGGATGCGCGTGGAGGTCCCTGCGCCAGGCGACGACGTCGGCGAGCACCGCCGCGGCGGCCTGGTCGATCCGGTCGTGAAGCGCGGCGATCGTCGGCATCGGTCGTCCTCCCTGGGCCCGCTCCCGCCGCCCGGGAGCGCCCTCTGCGGCCGCCGCCACCGCGATCGCCACCGCCGAAGCCAGCACGATTCCCGATCGCGTCGCAGCCGATCGTCCCACGTCCCTGCTCCCGCCTGTCCGGCCCGGGGCGGCGCCCCGAACCCCGACTCCCGAACCCCGCGTCCCGAGTCCCGCGTCCCGAGCCCCGGGTCCCTTCCCTACATCGTCAGCGCCATGACCGCCTTGCACGTGTGGAGCCGGTTCTCGGCCTCTCGGAAGACCCTCGACTGCGGCCCGTCGATCACGGCGTCGGTCACTTCGTGGTTGCGGTCGGCGGGCAGGCAGTGCATGTAGATCGCGTCCTTGGACGCGAGCCGCATGCGCCGCTCGTCGCAGATCCAGCTCTTGTACCGGGCCGAGAGCGCAAGCGCCTCCTCCGGTTTGTGGAAGAGCGACTCGATGCCCCACGACTTGGCGTAGACGATGTCCGCGCCGCGGCAGGCCTCGTCCATGTCACCGGTGACCTCGAACGAGGTGCCGTGCTTCTGCGCCTGCTCCCGCGCGAAGGCCAGCGGAGCGTCCATCAGCTTCCACTCCGGGGGATGGGCCAGCGCCACGTCCAGGCCGAAGCGCGGCAGCAGCGTGATCAACCCCTGAGGGACGGACATCGGCTTGGCGTAGCTCGGCGCGTAGGCCCACGTCACGGCGATGCGGCGGCCCCGGAGGTCCCGCCCGAACTCCTCGCGGATGGTCATCAGGTCCGCGAGCGTCTGGAACGGGTGGTCGATGTCGCATTGCATGTTGAAGACGGGCACGGTGGCGTGCTCGGCGACCTCGCGCATGTAGCGGTTGCCCTCGCCCGGCACGAGGTCGTGCCGGATGGCGATGGCGTGGCCGTAGCTCGACAGGATGATGCCCATGTCCCTCGGCGACTCGCCGTGGGCCGCCTGCGAGGTCTCGGCCGCGATGAAATGCGCGTGGGCGCCGAGCTGCGTGGCGCCGGCCTCGAACGAGTTCCGCGTGCGAGTGGACTTGTCGAAGAAGAACAGGAAGACCGTCTTGTCCGGCAGGTACCGCGTGGGCCGTCCGGCGCGGAACGCCCGTTTCAGGCGGTCCGACGTTTCGAGCAGCAGCTCGATCTCGGGGACGGTCCAGTCTCGCGTCTCGATGAAGTCCCTGCCTCGGACCGCGCCGGGCAGCCGGGGGAGTCGGGTGGGCATACCGGCGAAGTCTACGTCAGCGGCCCCTGCCTCCGCTACGGTCGCGTGGCGGCCTCCGGTTGCCGGGCACGCGGCGGGCGATCTACGCTGGTGTGGCACGGCAGGCGTGCGGAGGTTGACATGACGAAACACGGAACGGGACTCGCGGCCCTCGCCCTCGCGCTGGCGGCCGGGTGGCTCTGGCCGACGCCGGCGGCGGCCCAGGTGCTGACCCGCCTGGAGAACGCCGTGACGGTGTTCGACGAGGCCACCAGCGGCGGCGACGCGTCGATCCCCGAGGATCTCCTGAAGAAGGCCGAGTGCGTCGTCATCGTGCCCGGGCTGAAAAAGGGCGCCATCGGCATCGGCTTCAAGTACGGGCGGGGGTTCGTCTCCTGCCGGAGCGAAGACGGCTGGTCGCCGCCCGCGGGGATCCGGATGGAGGGCGGGAGCTACGGGTTTCAAATCGGCGGCGCCGAGGTCGATGTCATCCTGACGGTGATGAACAAGCGCGGCGTGGACCGGCTGCTTTCGAGCAAGTTCACCCTCGGAGCGGATGCCTCGGTGGCAGCGGGGCCCGTCGGCCGATCCGCGTCCGCTCAGACCGACGCGATGATGACGGCGGAGATCCTGTCGTGGTCGAGGTCGCGCGGGATCTTCGCGGGCATCGCGCTCGGCGGGTCGACGCTCCGCGGCGACGATGATGCGAACAAGGATCTCTACGGCAAGAAGGTCCGCGTCCGCGACATCGTCACCGGGGGGCTCCCCGCGCCCGCGGCCGCGTCGGCGCTCCTGGAGCGGCTGGCGAAGTACTGATTGCCTCTCAGCGGCGCCGCCGGGCCCCGGACTTGGCCCGCGGCGCCGGAACGGGTAGGATATTGCGGTTTGCCGGCCGGAGTGTGGCCGGTCGTGCGGTCTTCAGCAACCCCGTTCGGTGGCCCACCGCCCCTGATGCCATTCCGGACGTCTCAGGCAGGTAGCGCCCATGGACGTACTCGTACTCAACTGCGGTTCCTCGTCCGTGAAGTTCGCCGTCATCGATCCCGTATCGTCCCAGGAGGAGGTCTCCGGAATCGCGCAGCGCCTCGGCGCCCCCGAAGCCAGCCTCGACTGGAAGCGCCACGGCAAGAAAGACACCAGGCCCACTCCCAGGGCCGGGCATGAAGAGGCGCTCCGGGCGATCGGGAACCTGCTGAACGAACTGGGGCTCACCGACGAGCTCATCGGCGTCGGGCACCGCGTCGTGCACGGGGGCTCGAAGTTCTCGGGGTCGATGGCGATCACGCCCGAGGTCATTGCCATGGTCGAGGAGTGCATTCCCCTCGGCCCGCTGCACAACCCGCCGAACCTGGTGGGCATCCGCGTGGCCCAGGAGCTGTTCCCGGGTCTGCCGCAGGTAGGCGTGTTCGACACGGCGTTCCACCAGACGATGCCGCCCGTCGCCTACACGTATCCCGTGCCGCACGAGTGGCTCGAGGCGCACAGCGTGCGGCGGTACGGGTTCCACGGGACGAGCCACCGGTTCGTGGCGAAGCAGGCGCTCCACCTGACCGGCCTCTCGCCCGAGAAGCACCGGCTCGTCACCGCCCACCTGGGCAACGGGTGTTCCTGCGCGGCGGTGCGCGACGGCAAGAGCGTGGACACGACCATGGGGCTCACGCCGCTCGAGGGCGTGATGATGGGCACGCGCAGCGGCTCGGTGGACCCGGCCATCATCGACCACGTGGCGAAGGCCCTCGGCAAGCCGGAGCGGGAGATCCTGGACGCGCTCAACAAGAAGTCCGGCCTGCTCGGCGTGTCGGGCCTCTCGAACGACATGCGGACGATCGAGGACGCGGCCGCCAGGGGCCACGAGCGCGCGCGGCTGGCCTTCGACATCTTCTGCTACGTGCTGGCCAAGTCGCTGGCGGCGCTGGTGGTGCCGCTGGGCCATCTGGACGCGCTGGTGTTCACCGGCGGGATCGGGGAGAACTCGGTGGCGGTCCGCGCGAGGACCGTGGAGCACCTCGGCTTCCTCGGCCTGACCATCGACCCGCACGCGAACGCGACGCACGGCCGCAGCCAGAACGGGCGCATCACCGAGGAGATCCGGCCCCAGGCGCTCGTCGTGCCGACGAATGAAGAACTGATGATCGCGCAGGACACGGCGGAGATCGCGCGCAGGAGATAATCCGGCGGCGTCATTCACGTCATTTCGGGAGGTTCCGTTGGCCACCACCATCCTCGTTGCCCCGGCCGGGCGGCGCGTCGGACTGACGACTGCCTGCCTCGGTCTTGTCCGGGCGCTCGACCGTCAGGGCGTCCGCGTGTCGTTCGTCAAGCCGATCGCGAACAGGGAAGTCAGCCAGTCCACGGAGCTCGTGGCGCTCGGCGCGCATATTCTGCCGGTCAAGTCCGTGCCGATCCACACCGCGGAGGACCTGTTGGCGGCCGGCGACGACCAGACGCTCATGGAGCACGTCGTCGAGCTGGCGGGGAAGGCCTCGGTCGGGGCCGACGTTCTGATCGTCGAGGGGATGAACCCGGAGCCCGGCATGGTGCACGCGTCCCGGGTCAACGGGCTCATGTTCAAGGCCCTCGACGCGGAGCTCGTGCTGGTGGCGGCGCCCCGCAGCCAGAACGCGCTCGAGGTCGCCGACGCGATCGCCATCGCCGCGCACGGCTACGGGCCCCAGCCCGAGGGCCGGCCGGTGCGCTGCATCCTCAACCGGGTGTGCGTCGGGGCCGCGGGTCAGCGGGCCGAGACCGAGACGATCGGGCAGGCGCAGGGCGGCTGCTCCGACTGTGAGGGCGTCAGCACGTTCGCGGAGAACGAGGCGGCGCACCGCGAGGCGCTGGCGGCCGCGAAGCTCGTGCCCCTCGCCGTCGTGCCGTGCAGCAACGACCTCGCGGCGCCGCGCGTCCTCGACGTCGCCCATGCGCTCAAGGCGCGGGTCCTCTTCGCAGGGGAGATCCGGACGCGCCGCGTCAGCGACGTCGGCATCTGCGCGGCGACCGTGCCGAACGCCCTCCGGGCGATGCGGCCCGGCGCCCTCGTCATCACCCCGGGGGACCGGAGCGACGTCATCATGGCCGTCGCCCTGAGCGTCCAGACCGGCACGCCGATCGCCGGCCTCCTGCTGACGGGGGGCCTGGACCCGGATCCGCGGATCATCCGGCTGTGCCGCAAGGCGCTCGACACCGGGCTTCCAGTGCTGGCCGTGGACGACTGGAGCTACCGCGCCGCCAATCGCGTGGGCGGCATGAACCCCGAGATCCCCGCCGACGATGCCGAGCGGATCGAGCGGACGATGAACTACGTCGCCGATCGGATCGACGTCGAGTGGGTGAAGGGATTCGGGCACACGACGCGCGTGCCGAGGATGTCGCCGCCCGCGTTCCGGCACCGCCTCATCGAGCAGGCCCGGTCGAGCCTGCAGCGGATCGTCCTGCCCGAGGGCACGGAGCCCCGCACGGTGGCCGCCGCGGCCATCGTCGAGAGCCGGGGCATCGCCCGCTGCGTGCTGCTCGGGAACCCGGACGAAGTGCACGAGGTCGCCGTCAAGCAGGGCGTCACCCTCCCGCAGAGCGTCGAAATCGTCGACCCGGCGCAGGTCGCGCAGACCTACGTCGAGCCGCTCGTCGAGCGGCGCCGGGCGAAGGGCATGACCGCCGAGCGCGCGGTTGAGGAGCTGCGCGATCCAATCATGGTCGGCACGATGATGCTCGCGCTGGACCAGGTGGACGGGCTCGTGTCCGGGGCCATCCACAGCACGGCGCACACGATCCGGCCGGCGCTGCAGATCATCAAGACCGTGCCGGGATGCAAGCTCGTGTCGAGCGTGTTCTTCATGTGCCTGCCGGAGCAGGTGCTCGTGTTCGGCGACTGCGCGGTGGTGCCGAACCCGACCGCGGACGAGCTCGCGGACATCGCCATCCAGAGCGCGGATTCGGCCGTCGCGTTCGGGATCCCGGCCCGCGTCGCGATGCTCTCCTACTCGACCGGCGCGAGCGGGACCGGCGAGGACGTGGAGAAGGTGAAGGAAGCCACCCGGATCGCCAGGCAGCTGCGGCCCGACCTCGCGCTGGAGGGCCCGCTGCAGTACGACGCCGCGGTCATGCCGGAGGTGGCGCGCCTGAAGGCCCCCGGCTCGGCGGTGGCGGGGAAGGCGACCGTGCTGGTCTTCCCGGATCTCAACACCGGGAACGTCACCTACAAGGCCGTGCAGCGGTCGGCCAACGTGGTCAGCATCGGGCCCATGCTCCAGGGCATGGCCAAGCCGGTGAACGACCTTTCGCGAGGCGCGCTCGTCGAGGACATCGTCTTCACGATCAACCTGACCGCCATCCAGGCGCAGCAGGTCGCCCGCCGCAGGGCGGAAGGCAAGGCGTAGGCGCCCCGCGCCCGCGGCGCCTGGACCCGGACGGCCCGAAGGGCTTTCTACGCCCGCCGGGCCGTCCCCGTGTACACGCCCGGGAAGGCCGCGTACCAAGCCGCTGCGCGCACGAGGTGCTCCACCGGGACCTGCTCGGTGGCCATGTGGGCGTGGACCTCGCTGCCGGGACCGAACCCGACGCAGGGGATGCCGTGCATGCCCATCACCGCGACGCCGTTGGTGCTGAAGACCCAGCGGCCCACCTCGGGGGCCTGCCCGAACAGCCTCGCGTACGCGTCCACGGCCGCGCCCAGCACCGGGTGTCCCTGGGGCAGAAGCCACGTCGGGAAGTACTTCCTGGTCGGGTAGACCAGCCCCCGCCAGCTCGGCGACTGGTACTCCAGGACCACGACTTCAGCGCCCGCGGCCTTGACGCTCGGGAGCTCTTCGATCTCGCGCACCGCGGACTCGAGGGTGTCCGTCGCCGCCAGCCGGCGATCGACGTGGATTGCGGCCGAGTCGGCGACGGCGCAGAGCGACGGCGACGCGGACCGGATCTCCGTCACGGTCACCGTGCCCTTGCCGAGGAACGGTTCCCCGCCGAGCCGATTGTTCAACCGCTCGATGTCGGCGACGATCGGGGCCATCCGGTAGATGGCGTTGACCCCCCGCTCGGGCGCCGAGCCGTGGCAGGAGATGCCGCTTGTGCGGACCTCGATTTCCATCCGGCCCCGGTGCCCCCTGTAGACGCCGAGGTTCGTGGGCTCGGCAATCACCACGGCCTCGGGCCTCAGCCCGTCCTCGCGGAGGATGTGCTGCCAGCACAGCCCGTCGCAGTCCTCCTCCTGGACGCTGCCAACGACCCAGAGCGTGACGTCGCCCTCGAGCCCGAGCTCCTTGATGATGCGCCCGCCGTACACGGTCGAGGCGAGCGCCCCCTTCATGTCGCAGGCCCCCCGGCCGTAGATGACGCCGCCGCGCTCGGCGCCCAGGAAGGGATCGACCGCCCAGGCGGCAGGATCGCCGACATCGACCGTGTCCACGTGGGCGTCCAGGGCCAGCACGCGCGGGCCGCTGCCGATCCGGCCGAGGACGTTGCCCATTGCATCGACGCGGACCTCGTCGTAGCTGCAGGCCTCCATCTCCGCCTCGACGCGGCGGACGGCCGCTCCCTCCTGGCCGCTGACGGACCTGATGGCGATGAGGTCGCGCAGGAACGCGACCAGGTTCCGCTCATGACGACGGGCCTGCCGAACGATGCGCTCATACATCTTCGTCTGTCCTCCGCCCCTGGCTTCCCGAGCCCCGAGCCGGTTCCCCTAGTCGATGATCTCCCAGCGCCCCTGGTAACGATCGAGCTGGCTGACCGTGCGGGCGTCCATCGGGTGCTCCCGCTCGGGGACGTCGACGTGCTTCGGACACCCGCACAGCTCCGTGGAGAAATAGCGCTGCCCCGTGTCGCAGATCAGCGTGACGATGGTCTTGAGTTCCTGGTGCGCGCGCGCCAGCTTGATGGCGCCGGCGACGTTGGCGCCCGAGGAAATGCCGCAGAAGATCCCCTCGTCGCGGGCAAGGCGGCGCGCCATCTCGATCGACTCCCCGGTCGTCGCCGTGACGATGCCGTCGAGCAGGCTGACGTCGAGATTCTCGGGCACGAATCCGTCGCCGATCCCCTCGATGCCGTGGGGGCCCCACGTGCGGCGCGAGAGCAGCGGGCACTCGGCAGGCTCGATGGCGAACAGCCGCAGCGCCTTCCGGCGCCGTCGGATGTAGCGTCCCACGCCCGTGAGCGTGCCTCCGGTGCCCTGCGTCATGATGAAGGCGTCGATGCGCCCCCCGGTCTGCTCCCAGATTTCCGGCCCCGTCGTCCGGATGTGGGCCTCCACGTTGTCGGGGTTCTCGAACTGGGCGGGCACGAAGTAGCGCTGCGGGTTCTTGAGCCGGATCTCCTCGAGCTTCCGGAGTGCGAGGTCCACGTCGCTCTCGCCGCCCGGCGTGTAGACCATCGTCGCCCCGTAAGCCAGGTCGAGCTTCTTGCGCTCCTCCGACATGCCTTCGGGCATGACGATGATGCAGGGGTAGCCCTTGACCGCCGCCACGAAGGAACACCCGATGCCTGCATTGCCGGTGGAGCACTCGAGCACCGTCATGCCCGGTTTGAGCGCGCCGCGCCGCTCGGCGCGCTCGAACATGTTCCGGTAAACGCGGTCCTTCAGGCTGCCCGACGGGCTGAAGTACTCGAGCTTGACGAGGATCCTGGCGCGTACGCCGTCCACCGCCGGGATCCGGCCGAGCCGGACCATCGGCGTGCGCCCGATCGCGTCGACAATCGAACGATGGCAGCGGCGCGAGGAGGACCAGTTCACGGCCATGGGCTGTTCTCCATAGGGGAAAGGGACTAGGCGCTGGGCGCTAGTCGGTGCTCTCGAGCGAACGGACAAGCCCGTGGAGCAGTCGGCCTACTGCGGCGGCCAGCTGGAGCACGGGCGTCGCGGCGGATTCCGGCGCGAACTGCGGGATGACGCAGAGCCTGATCTGCGTCTCGACTTCGGCCTGCGAGCCCAGGGCGATCGATACATGATTGGCAAACGCCTGGCGCGAACGTCGGTTGTGCCCCTCCGCGAGGTTCGAGGGAATCGACACGGCCGCCTTTCGGGTCTGGGCGGTGAGTCCGTAGCGTTCTTCGACGGGAAGCGCCCTGGTGAACCGGTAGCACTCGGCCGCCAAAGCCATCGCCTTCTGCCATGCCGTCAGGTCCCTGTACGACTCAATCCGCGCCATGTGTCCCCGCCCGACTAGCGCCTAGCGCCTAGCCCCTGGTCTCCGCCCCCAGCCCCCTATCCGCCGTGCCCCCGCATATGCCGCGCGGCGGCCGAATCGCGCATCGGGAGTGCGTACCGCCGCACGCCATCGAAGCGGCAGAGCGCGTTCGCGACGGCGCCGGCGGTCGGGACCAGGCCGATCTCGCCGACGCCTTTCGCGCCGAACGGCCCCTCCGGGTCGCACGACTCGACGAGGACGACGCGCACCTCGGGCATGGCTCTTGCGCGGATGAGGCCGAGCGACTGCATCCGGAAGGAGTCCGGCACGCCCTCGGTGAGCGCGAGTTCCTCCGTGAGGGCGTAGCCCAGGCCCATGTGCACGGCGCCTTCGATCTGGCCTTCCAGCAGGCGTCGGTTGATGATCCGGCCCACGTCGTGCGCGGCCACGACCGTCTGGAGCCGCCCCTCGGGATCGAGCAGGCAGACCTGCGTGGCGAAGCCGTACGTCATGTGCGTCCTCGGGCGCGCCGCGTTCGCCCCGAGCGGCATCGTCTCGCCCGCCTGGTGCTGGCCGTAATAGCGGCGCCCGGCCAGATCGAGCAGCAGCACGCCCGGCGCGAGGTCGGCCTTCAGGCGCCTCGCCGCCTCCTGGACCGCCCGGCCGCCGAGCACGGTCGCCCGCGAAGCCGTCGTCATTCCGCACGGCGTGGGAAAGGCCGTGTCCACCTCGGTCCGCACGAGCGCCGGGTCGATGCCCGTGATGTCGCAGAGGCACTGGACCATGGCGGTGTGGAAGCCCTGGCCCATCTCGGTGAAGCCGGTGTGAATGACGACGCGGCCGCGGTCGGTCACCTCCACCACCGCCTGCCCGGCTTCGGCGGCGCCGTTGCCGATGCCCACGTTCTTGATCCCGCACGCGATGCCGGCGCGCGGAGAGGAGTAGTAGACGCCTTTGACGGCCAGCAGCGTTTCTTTCAACCCGACGCTGCAGTCGAGGACCTGGCCGGTGCAGAAGGTGTCTCCGCGATCGAGGGCGTTGCGCCACCGCATCTCCCATCCGTCGAGGCCGGCGCGCTCGGCGAGGATGTCGAGCATGCTCTCGATGGCGAACGCCGCCTGGTTCGCCCCGAAGCCGCGCATGGCGCCGCACGGCGGGTTGTTCGTGTAGACGGCCGCGGATTCGATGTCCACGGCGGGGACCCGGTACGGCCCCGCTGCGTGTCCGGCGGCGCGTTCGAGCACCTTCGCGCCCACCGAGGCGAATGCGCCCGTGTCGCCGACGATCCGCGCGCGCAGGGCGGTCAGCCGCCCGTCGCGCCCGCACCCGACGGTGTACGTCAGGGTCATCGGGTGGCGCTTCGGGTGCAGGCGGATGCTCTCTTCTCGCGTGAGGGTCGCCTTGACGGGCCGCCCGGTGAGGAGCGCCATCAAGGCGACCTGGGCCTGGATGCTCAGGTCCTCTTTGCCGCCGAATGCTCCGCCCGTCGGGACCTGAATGACGTGAACGCTCGATTCGGGGAGTCCGAGCGACGAGGCGATCTGGCGGCGGTCGTCGAACACGCCTTGGCCCTGGGAGTAGACCGTGATGCGGGGGTCGGAAGCCGGGGGCCGGGGGCCGGAGATCGGCACGACGCTGGAGGAGCCGTGCTCGTCGTCCCGATCCCCAGTGCCCGATCCCCAGTCCCCCGGCATCGCCACGCACGACTCCGGCTCGAGGAAGGCGTGCTCGATGACCTGCGTCGTGAAGGTCCTCGTCTCGACGTGCGCCGAGGCCGCGAAGGCGGCGTCCACCCGGCCCCTGGTGATGGACGAGCGGGACAGGAGGTTGCTGCGATCCGGGTGCACGCGGGGCGCGCCGGGGGCGAGCGCGGCCTCGGGTGAGAACACGCCGGGCAGCACCTCGTACTCCACCAGGACGCGCCGAACCGCCTCCCGCGCGTGGCGCGCGCTGTCGGCGACGGCCGCTGCCAGGATGTCGCCGAGGCAGTGGGTCGTCTCGCCCTCGGCGACGAAGAGCGGCCAGTCCCGCTCGAGGAGGCCCTGCCAGCGATCGCCCGGCACGTCCGCGGCGGTCACGACGCGCGCGACACCCGGGCTGGCGCGCGCGGCCGACGTGTCGATCCGGACCACTCTGGCGCGGGGGTGCTCGGAGAACAGGAACGCGGCGTGCAACAGGCCCTCGGCGCGGATGTCGTCCACGTAGCGGTGCTCTCCGAGCACGAAGCGCGCGGCGTCCTGCTTGGGGAGGCTGGTGCCGATCCGGCCCGACTCGTCGAGGGCAGGCAGCGCTTCGCCCTGGAGCGCGCGCGCCGCGAGGTCGATCGCGTCGACGATCTTCACGTAGCCGGTGCAGCGGCAGACATGGCTGTTCAGCGCTTCCGCGATCTGCCGGCGCGTGGGCCGGGGAACTTCCTCGATGAGGCGCTTGGCCGCGACCACGATGCCGGGAAGGCAGTAGCCGCACTGCACGGCGCCGGCTGAGGCGAAGGCATGCGCGAAAACGTGCCGCTCGCGCGCGCCGAAGCCCTCGAGGGTGAGCACGCGGCGGCCCTCGACGCGCGCGGCAGGCACCGCGCAGGACGCACGCGCGCGCCCGTCTATGAGGACCGTGCAGGCGCCGCACGACCCTTGCGGCGCGCATCCGTTCTTGGGCGAGAGGAGGCCGGCCTGATCCCGCAGGACCTCCAGGAGCGACGTGCCGTCGTCCACGCGGGCGGTGAACGGCGCGCCGTTCAGCGTGAATGACACCTCTCGGGCCGGTGCGTCAGGGCTCACACGGTCACTCCACGAACTCGGCGTTGACGTAGTGTATCCGCGCCGGGTTCAGCAAGGCACCGAGCAGCAGACGGAGAGTCAGGTAAGCGGAGAGATCGACCGTCACGGGCTGCGGGTGGGGGTCGTGGGCTGGGGACTGACTGCTGGACGGCCAGGGCGGCCAGGGCGCCGCATCCAGGACCGCGTGCGAGGCCCAGGCGATCGACAGCCGTGCGCTCGGCGCCTCGAAGCTGGCGCGCTCCGAGCCCGGCACGAACGACAGCGCGCACGCGCCGACCGGCAGGCGCCCGCGCAGCACGCGCGCCGCGCCTTCCCGCGAGAGCACGAATCCGGCGCGGGGTGCCGCGCGCAGCCACGACTCGACACTGCCGAAGAAGAGCGGCTTCTGGAGGTGAGGCCCGCCGTCCTCCGGGCAGAAGACGGCGCAGTTGCCGCAGGCGTTGCAGGCGTCGGCGAACACCGCGATCTGCCTCGCCTTCGCAACACGGTAGCAGCGGCGCCCGATGTCGCGCCAGCCCCGCGTGTCCACCTCGAGCACCGGCACCTCGCCGGCAAACGGCTCCACCTCGAGTTCGAACACCGCGCCGTTCGGGCAGACCGGCACGCACTTGGAGCAGGACAGGCAGTCCCAGAAGCCCAGGCGGGTGCCGAGCTTGCGGGGCGGCGTCCGGTTCGCGTCCGCGCGATAACGCGGCTCGCGCAGGGCGCGCGCGGCGAGCGCGCGGGCGTTGCGCAGCACCGCGTCGCCTCGGACGCCCGCTTCGCCCGCCGTGCGGGCGACGAACTCCGGGATGGTGCGCGCGCCCGCCGCCCGCATGCGTGTGTCGAGGCGGACGAGATAGCGCGGCAGCCGCCCGTACCCGCCGGCGCGCAGCAGGTCCGTGCAGACGGTCACCGGCGCGAGGCCCGCCGCCACGCAGTCGGCGGCGTTGCCGGCGTCCACGCCGCCGGCGAACGCCAGCGGCAGGTCCGGTCCGAACGCCTCGCGCCACTCGGCCGCCAGCGCGGCGTGCAGCGCGTGGAGCGGCTGCCCGGACAGGTACTGCACCCGCGCCGTCAGCGACGTGGCCGCGCCAACGACTTCGAGCGTGTTGCCGCACTTCACGCCGGCGGTGACGCCGCGCCGGGCCGCGAGCGGCTGCAGCCGGCGCATGATCCCGGCGGCCTCCTCGAAGCTCAGGCATCGCTCGTAGACGGAGGGATCGACCGCCACTTCTTCGTATCCGAGGGCGCCGTGCAGGATGGCCTCGAGGCGCTCGCGCCCCAGCATCGGCGGGCTCACCTTGATCATCGTATGGAAGCCCAGATCGCCGATGAGGAACTCGCCGATCCGCTCGATCTCGCCCGGCGGCGTGTGGTGGAAGGTGGACACGGTGACGCCGGCCGCGATGCGCGTCTTGAAGGGGAAGTCGCGAAGCCCCGGGAACGCGGCCGCGATCTCCCGCCTGAGGTCATCGACGATCGCGCCGGCGCTCCGGATCGATTCCAGCCACGACGCCATCGCGGGGCTCCGGATGCCCTCGAGGTCATACCCGACGCTCGCATCGAAGACGACGCCGCCCTCGACGGGCGTCGCGCGCGGGGGCGGTCCGCCCGTCGACTCCCGGCCCTCAAGTCCGATGCCCCGCCCGAGGATCCCCATCGCCTCCAGCGCCTCGATGAGCATCGACGCCTTGACGTACTCGCGCAGCGACTCGTCCAGCCGGAGCTCCTGCGACCACTCGGTGTTGTAGCCGATTGTCGCGGCGTCGATGCACGGGCGCGGCACCGTGATCCGATCGTTCACCTGGACGGTCTTGAGCTCGAACACGCGCGCGCCCGCGAGCCATCCGAGAACGATGTTCTGGGCGAGCTGCGTGTGCGGTCCCGCGGCGAGGCCCATCGGGTTGCCGGCCCGCTGGCCTGATACGCAGACGGAAAGATCCAGGGTGCTCGGGCCTGGTGCCGTGTCCGCGTCGCGCAGGGCCGGCGGGCGGTAGAACTTCTGCTCCGGCAGGCCGAAAACCGCCCCCTGCCGGCTGTACTCCCGGTGCGCCCGGCGCAGCAGGCGCCCGATCGGCACCGGCACGAACTCAGCCACGCATCCGTCTCCACAGCGACGCCGCCAGACGGCTGGCGCGCTCGTAGACCGCCTCGACGTTGACATTCGCGGGCACGCCGTCGAGGCAGACCCAGCGGCCCGCGGCCATCACCCGGCGGAACATCGCGGGCTGGAGCCCGGCTACGAGGTGGGCGGCCAGGTTGCCGGCGGTCACGGGTGTCGGAGACACGTAGTCGGCGACGATCAGGTCCGCGGCGCTGCCCGGCTCCAGCGTGCCGAAGGGCATGCCGAAGAGCGCCGAGGCCAGGCGTTGGCCTCCCTCGAGCAGGGACGTGGCCGGAAACGGGCGGCGGGGACCCAGGTGTTCGCGCGCCCGGAAGTGCGCGAACCGGAGCTCCGCCAGCATGTCGGCCGGCCACCCGTCGGCGCCGAGCGCGGCCCGCGCCCCGAAACGCTCGATGCGCGCGCGGCCCACGGCGTTGTTCATGTTGGAACGCGGATTGTGCACGAGCCACGCCGAGGCGCCGCGGGCGCGGGCCAGGTCCGCGTCCGACAGGTGCACGCCGTGCACCAGCACGGCGCGCTCGTTCAGCAGCCCGTGCCGGTCCAGCCTGTCTAGGATGCCGCAGCCGTGCGCGCGCTCGGTGCGCCGCACGTCGTCTGTCGCCTCCGCGACGTGCATGTGGATGCCGGCGCCGTGGTACCGCACGAGGTCGCCCAGGGCGGCGAGACTGGAGTCCCCCAGCGTGAAGGACGCGTGCGCGCCGACCAGGCCCCTCATCTGCGGATCGGATCGCGTCGCCGACAAGAACCGGTCGTTCTCGGCCAGCCCCGCGTCGCGGCGCCGCGCGCCGCCACGATCCGTCACCTCGTAGCACAGCACGCCGCGCACGCCGACCGCGCCGAGCGCCTCGCGGACGATATCGAGCGAGCCGGGAATGGCGTTGGGCGACGAGTGGTGGTCGATGAGCGTCGTCGTGCCGGCGCGGACCGCCTCCACGGCGGCCACCAGGGCCGAGCAGTACACCGTCTCTTCGTCCAGCGCCTGGTCGAGCGTCCACCAGACCCGCGCCAGCATGTCGGCAAACGACCGCGGGCTGGCGGGCGGGGCGGGCATGCCCCGCGACAGGGCCGAGTAGCCGTGCGTGTGCGCGCATACCAGCCCGGGCAGAATCAGGCGGCCCTTGACGTCCACGACGGCCTCGCCGGCTCTCGGGCGCAGCCGCGGCCCGCGGCCGACGATGGTGTCGCCCGCGACGCGCAGGTCCGCGCGCTCGAGAGCGGGAGGGTCGATGCGGACCAGCGTGGCGCCCTTCAGGAGCATCGGGTCACCCTCCGACGACGGCGGCGACGGCCTCGATGTCCGGGCGGATGTCGTGCGGCTGCCCGGCGGCATCCATCGCGGAACGGACGTCCTTCAGCCCGTTGCCCGTGATGACGGCCAGCGCCGTCGCCCCGCGGGAGATCGTCCCCGCCGCCACGGCGGCGCGCAGACCGGCCAGGCAGGCGACTCCGGCCGGTTCGCCGAACACCCCGCCCAATCGCGCCGCATCGCGCAAGGAGTCCAGGATGTCCGCGTCCGGCACCGCCACCATGGCGCCCTTCGTCGCCCGAACCCAGGCGAGGGCGCGGCGCCAGTTGCGCGGCGAGCCGACGGCGATGCTGTCGGCGAGCGTCGAGGGCGCGCATGGCACGAGGCCGGCACGGGCGTTGAAGGCCTCGACGATCGGGCCGGCGCCCGCCGCCTGCACGCCCAGCATCCGGGGGACGGCGCCGGCGAGCCCGATCCGCTTGAACTCGTGGAGGCCCTTGGCGATGCCGCCGATCGTGCAGCCGTCGCCGACCGACACCGCCACCCAGTCCGGCATCGCGCCGTCGAACGAGGGGTCCGCCGTGCATTGCTCCGCGATCTCGAGGCCGGCGGTCTTCTTGCCCTCCACCAGGAACGGGTTGGTGCCGCTGTTCCGGTTGTACCAGTGGAACCGCGCGCAGGCGTCGCGGCAGAGGTCGAAGGCCTGCTCGTAGGTGCCGCCCACGCGGAACACGGTGGCGCCGAACACGAGGAGCTGCGCGATCTTCGGCTCCGGCGCGCGCTCCGGCACGAAGATGAACGCCGGGAGGCCCATCGACGCCGCCATGGCGGCCAGCGACGAGGCCGCGTTGCCCGTCGAGGCGCAGGCGATGGCGCGGTAGCCGAACTCGAGCGCTTTGGCGACGCCGATTGCGCTCGCGCGGTCCTTCAGCGACGCCGTGGGGTTGCGGCCCTCGTCCTTCAGCCACGCGCGGCGGATGCCGAGCGCGGCGGCGAGGCGCGGCGCTTCCACGATGGGCGTCCACCCGGTGTGCAGCGGGGGACGCGCGGCGCCCGGCGGAACCGGCAGCAGCTCCTCGTAGCGCCAGATCGTCCTCGGCCGCAGCCCGAGCGCGTCGCGCGTCAGGGCCGCCCTGGCGCCGTCGTAGTCGTACCTGGCGTCGAGGATGCCCTCGCTCCCGCAGGCAACGCACGTCTGGTGGTCGCCGGGAGCGACGCGGCGGCCGCACGTGATGCAGACGAGTTCGGTGAGCATGCGCGTGGCCAACAGTAGCGCCTGCCGCGGCGCGCGGTCAATTTCGCCGGCGGCGCGCGGCAACCGCCTCGCCGACCCGCGTCATCCACGCCAGTTCGTCCCCGTTCATCGGCCCGAGCTCTCGCGCCGCGATGATCTGATCGACGTCGGCGGCCGAGCGCGGGCCGGTCATGGAGACGTCCACCGCCGGATGGGAGAGGACGAAGCGGTAGCAGTCGCCCGCCGAGGGCGTCCTGAGGCCCGCAGGCGTGTAACGCGGGTGCACCATCCGGCCGTAATCAAGGGCCGTGAACGACACGACGCCGGGCCCGGACCCGCCGGGCAGGTGCGGAAAGAGGTCGCGCGCGGCGCCCGGATGCGACGCGCTGTACCGCACGTGGATCACGTCGACGCCGCCGCCTGCCGCGAGGCCGGCGAGCGCGGCCCGTTTGTGTCCGGAGACGGCCAGGGCGTTGACGAGGCCGCGCCGCTGGAGCCTTCGGGCGGCCTCCATGATGCGCGGACTCACCGGGCCGTTCCAGAGGCCAAGCAGCAGCACGTCGGCGTGATCGTAGCCGATGCGCCGGAGCGCCCGCTCGACGCTCCAGGTGAGCAGCGCCGCGCTGCGCGAGTACGACTGCACGACGAGCACAAGGCGGTCCCGGGACGGCGCGAGATGGCGCAGCGCCTCGGCGAACGCCTTCGTGCGCAGGCTGCCCCAGTACAGGTAGTTCAGTCCCGCCTCAACGGCGCGTTCCACGGCCGCCGCCGGCGCGCCGTACGATGCCGCGATGCCGAGGGGCCCCACGGTGAGGCCGGTCCTGCCGAGCGTGCGATCTGCGAACCGCATGGCGCCTCCAGGCCTTCCGCGGCGCGTGGCCCATCGGCAGGCCGCCGCGGAGCGAATGATATGATCCTTCACATCCTGGGGACGGCGAAAGGCGTCATGGCCATGAGGGCACCGGGTGCGCGTCACGAGACCATCGGCGTGGCTGTCGGGGGCGTTCGCGTGGGCGGCGGCGCGCCCATCGTGGTCCAGTCGATGTGCAACACCGACACCGCCGATGTCGAGGCGACGCTGCGGCAGTGCCTCGAACTGTGGCAGGCCGGCTCGGAGATGCTGCGCGTGACGGTCAACGTCCCCGAGGCCGCCGAGGCCGTGCCGGCCTTGAAGCGGCGCCTCGCCGAGGCGGGATGCGCGGCGCCCCTCATCGGCGACTTCCACTACAACGGCCATCTGCTGCTGACGAAGTACCCGGCCTGCGCGCAGGCCCTCGACAAGTACCGAATCAATCCCGGCAACGTCGGGACGGGCACGCGCCGCGACGAGCAGTTTTCGACGATATGCCGGGTGGCCGCCGGCCTCGGCAAGCCCGTGCGCATCGGCGTCAACGCCGGGTCGCTCAACCAGGAGCTCGTCACCCGGAGGATGCAGGAGAACACCGACCGCGGCCTGGGCCTCACCTCCGAGCAAATCATCGGCGAGTGCATGGTGATCTCGGCGATCGAATCAACCGCCCTTGCGCTCCAGAGCGGGCTCCGCGAGGACCAGATCATCATCTCCTGCAAGGCGTCGAAGCCCCGGAGCCTGATCGCCGTCTACCGCGAGCTGGCCCGCCGGACGAGGCAGCCGCTGCACCTCGGATTGACCGAGGCCGGCATGGGCGTGAAGGGGCTGGTGTGGTCAGCCTCGGCCATGGGCGTGCTCCTGCACGAAGGCATCGGCGATACCATCCGGGTCTCGCTGACGCCGCCGCCGGGCGGCGACCGGCGCGAGGAAGTGCACGCCGCCTGCGAACTGCTGCAGGCCCTCGGGCTCAGGGCGTTCGCGCCCTCGGTGACCGCATGCCCGGGCTGCGGACGCACGACGAGTACGACCTTCCAGGAGCTGGCCGAGCAGATCCAGCGCCACGTCCGCGAGCGGATGCCGGAGTGGAAGGCCCGCTACGACGGAGTCGAGACAATGACCCTGGCCGTGATGGGATGCGTGGTGAACGGGCCGGGGGAGTCGAAGGCCGCCAACATCGGCATCAGCCTGCCCGGCACCGGGGAGGCGCCGGCGTGCCCGGTGTACATCGACGGGCGGCACGCCGCGACGCTGCGAGGGACGTACGACGAGTTGTCGAAGGCGTTCCGCACGCTCGTCGACGAATACGTGGAGGCAAAGTACCCGCGCAGGTAGGGGCAAGGGGCAAGGGACAAGGGGCTGGGCGCCAGGCGCTAGTCAGCCTCACCGCGACGCTGCGCGGCGACTGACGCGGCGACAGCCGCGTCCGACCAGCCCCTGGCGCCAAGTCCCCGGCGCCCGTCAGTTCTTCAAGAACACCCTGCGCGCACTGCCGTAGTAGATCGCGTTGAACAGGAACTTGAAAGCGGCGTGCGGCTGCGCGCGGAACGTGACCTCCGGCGTCAGAATCAGGAGCTTTCCCTTGCCGTAGGTCACGTCGAGCGCCGTCGTCAACCCCTTCAGGTGCTCCTGGCCCCACGCCCAACCGCTGCGAAGCGGCTTGTCGCGGCCGAACCAGCCGACCGGCGTGATCCCCCGGAGCGCCGCGTCCGGGCCCAGCCTCAGGGCGGGGTTGTTGTCCCACATGACGTCGACTGCCGGGCTGAAGCCGTACGCCAGCGGGCTTGACGGATCGACGTCCATGGTCAGAATCGAGCCGGGGACGTAGAGCTTCTCGGCCGGGAGCCGGCGCTCGACGCCGTTCACCATCTCGACGAGCCCGTTCGACACCGGCAGGCCGAGGTGCCCGGCGAGGCTGGCGGAGGACCCGATGGTGATGATGGTCCCGCCCTGCTCCAGGAACTCCTTGAGCGCGGGCATCGTCGCCGCCGTCACGCGGCCCTGACGGCCCAGGTACTGGGGCGGGAGGGCCGACTGCCCGGCGCCCGCGCCCCGGCCGCCCGGGCCGGCCATCGCCGCCATGAAGTCGCCGCCTCTGCCGCTGCCCGCCGCCTCGCCCGGCGCGGCGGGGATCGCGCCAGGCGGGAAGATCAGCACGTCGAACCTGGCGTTCAGGCCGCCGGCATCGAGCGCGGGCGGGAAGACGAGTTCGTACGGCGCCGGGTGCGTCTGCTCGAAGATGTAGCGGATCCACCCGGACGGCATCGACCCGCCGTACTGGTCCCAGAGCCCGATTCGCACCGGGCCGAGCTGCAGGGCCTCGCCGGCAGGCCGCACGGACGTGGCATCGACGCTCACGTTCAAGTCGGCCGCGACCTTCTCGACCACGGCCTTCGTCGTCGCCTTCGACGGCACGTAGATGGTCCCCGGAGCGTAGCTTCTGCCGTTCGCAGAGAACGGCGCGCGCAGCCAGTAGACCGACTCCTTCGCCGCGAGCAGCCTCGTCGTCGCGGTGAACGCGTCCGCCTGCCGGTGGTCGAGCAGGTAGCCCGCCGTCCTTCCCGCAGCCGGCGTGACGCGCCCGCCGCCGATCTTCAGCGGCACGAGCGGCAGCGCCTCGAACGGTCCGTCGAACGCCTCCAGGATGCGATCGACCTGTACGCCCATCTGGAAGGCGAGCGTGTAGCCGGCGACGTCGTACGGCGGCCGCGGGGGTCCTCCGGGGTACAGGAAGTCGTTTGGATGGTCCTGCGGCTCGAGCATGTCGCGCAGGTGCGGCCTGAACGCCTGCGCGGCCTTGATCGCGTACGACCCGGCCGGGTACGTCCTGCCCGATACCGTGAACGCCGCGGTGGCGCGGTGGACGACGATGCCGGTCTTGATGAGCGCATTGACGAACTTCGTCGCCGTGTTGAAGTCCGGCTGGTCCGACGGCAGGATGTAGCCGCGCGGGTCCCGCCGCTCAGGCGTGAGCATGGCGCCGTAGTGGCGCGGGTCCGCTCCGCCTCGTCCGCTCCCGCGGCCGCCCGCTGCCGGGCCTCCGCCGGTGTCGCGCGCGGCCTGCGCCTTCGCCTGGTCGATCCAGCTCGGCTGGATCGTCCAGTGATCGCGGCTCCCGCGCTCGATCGAGTTCCGCCCCATCCGCCAGATGCGGAACAGGAAGTCCTCGCGGTGCTTCGACGCCGCGTCGAGGATCGCGCGGTTCACCGACATGATGTAGTCGATCGACTGGCGCTGGTGCCACACCGCCTGCGGCGGAATCGGCATCGGCAGGTCCTGGCGCGGCAGCTGGTTGTCCAGGACCAGGCCGACGGAGCCCGGCGTCGGGCTTCCGATGATCTCCGTGAGGATGCCGATCATGTTGTGGAAGCCGGTCGTCGTCCGCGTGCCGCCGTTGTACCAGGTCGAGTACGGCGCCCCCGACCTCATCGTCGCGCCGGCTTTGCCCTCGGTGACGAACCGGTTGTGGATCGCCGCCGACACGAGATCGATACCCATCGGCACGAGCGGATCGACGTTGTAGTTGAGGGGATCGCGGAAGGGCGGCACGAACAGCACCGTGCCGGCCGGACCGGTCTGGTGCTGGTTGTACATGATCTGCGGGTACCACTCGATGTAGAGCTGGCGGTTCACCGCCTCGGTTTCGGGCAGGTTGACGGCGTACGAGTCGCGGTTGTTGTCGTGGCCGGCGTACTTCTCGTACAGGACCGGAAGGCCCGCCAGCGAGCGGCGGGCCTCCTCGGGCTCGCGCATGTACCAGTCGGACACGAGGTCCATCCCGTCCGGGTTGACAGGCACGAGGAGCGTGACGACGTCGTTCAGGATGCGCAGCGTCTCGGGGTCATTTCGGCTTGCCATCTGGTGCGCGAAGGTGAAGAGCCCCTGGGTGTTGATGCACTCGGTCGCGTGAAGGCCGCCGTCGATCCAGACGACTGCCTTTCCCTCGGCCGCCAGCGCGCGGGCCGCCGCTTCGTCCACCTCGGCGCGCGCGAGCGTCCCGGCGATCGCCTTGTAGCGCTCGAGGCGGGCGTGGTTCTCGGGGGACGTGATGATCGCCATGATCATCGGCCGCCCCTCCGCCGTCGTCCCGATCTCGACGACCTTGAAGCGGTCGGATGCCCGGTCGAGCATGGCGAAATAGTCCCGGAGCTGGGTGTAATTCGCCAGGAAGTAATCGTCGCCCACCGTATACGTCTTGCCGTGGGCGGTGAACTGCGGGGGCGCGATCGTTCCCTGCGCGTGCGCCGCGGGCGCAAGGCAGACCACGGCGGAGAAGAAGAGAATCAGAACAGGCAGTCGCCGTCTAAGCATCGAAGAGTCCTTTCGGGAGCGAACCCTCGCGCAATCGCGCGCGCGTACGATAGCGCGACTTGGCTCGAAACACCACTTCGAGACGGCGCCGGCCGGCGTGAGGGGCCCGGAGACGGACAGTCTGTAAGGACGGGCGACCACAAGAACAAAGTCTCGCTGGAGGCAGAGATCTGGCGATGGCTGGCGGGTCGTCCGCTGGGATCGCCGCGAATTCCGCCACGATCCGCGCGCCTTCGCTCTGGGGCGTGCTCGCGAAGAGAGGCACGGACCTTGCAGCACCCACGTGTCACAGGCCAAGACCGTCTGCTCGCTTCCTGAGATCTCCGCCTGTTGGGGGTCTGTCCAGGTCTCGGACCCGGACAGCGCCTGGCAGTACCTGCTCTGAGGATGGAGTCATGCAGGCTCGAGCGGCCGGACGCGCGCTGCTGCGGCTGGCGCCGACGCTCGCGGCGATGGGGACCACGGTCCTCATGGCGTCCTCTGCCGATTCACGGCCGGGGTTGACGAGCGGGGCTGCGCCTCAGGCTCCCTTTCAGCTCATCATCGCGCCTCTGCCGATAGGCGGCTCCGTGTCGGGACCCGGGCTGGCCTGTGGTTCGGGCGGCACGGCCTGCCAGACAGCCCCCGGCGGCGCAACGGCCGTCACGCTCACCGCCGCGCCGGCGCCGGGGTACGCGTTCGCGGGCTGGGGAGGCGACTGCGCGGGAACGGCCCTCGAAACAACGGTCGAAGTCGACGGGCCTCGGACGTGCAGCGCGGTGTTCGCGTCCACGGGTGCGCCGGCCGACGGGCCCCCGTATTCGATGACGGTGGTGCCGACGGCGGGCGGGCGCGTCCGGGCGGCGGGCATCCACTGCGGGATTGGCGACGCGCTGTGCAGCGTGGCGGTGAACCGGGCGAGCACGCTCGGGATGGTGGCGGAGCCGAGTCCCGGCTACACGTTCCGTTACTGGACCGGAGATTGCGCGGGCACGAGCGACAGCCTGTGGATGTGGCTGGCCGGCCCTCGCACCTGCAGCGCGGTGTTCACGCGGACGGGCGGCCCGGTTCCGGTGACGTATCGGCTCACGATCAACCCGATCCCGACGGGCGGCACCGTGCGCTGGGATGGACTCACGTGCGGCTCGGGCGGCACCGCCTGCCAGGTGACGTATGCGGCCCCCACGTCGGCGATGCTGTCGGCGGTTCCCGACGCGGGCTACACGTTCACGGGATGGGGCGGCGCCTGCAGCGGCACGGCGCTGACCAGCGAGGTGCAGGTCGATGGCGTCAAGACCTGTTCCGCCGCCTTCGCGCCGACGGGCGGCGGGCCGCCGGTGAACGGCCCTCCGTACTCGATGACCATCGCGGTGCCGACGGGCGGCACGGTCCGGGCGGCAGGCATCGACTGCGGCGGCGGAGCGCTGAAGTGCAGCCTCACGCTGCAGGGGCCCGCGACGCTCGGCATGGAGGCGACGCCGGCAACCGGCTTCGTGTTCGGCGGATGGACGGGGGACTGCACGGGAACGGCCGCGAGTCTCTGGGTGCCGCTGACCGGTCCTCGGATGTGCGGCGCGGTCTTCTCGCCGATGGGCTCGGTTCCCGTCTACCAATTGACCATCAGTCCGACCCCGGCGGGCGGCACCGTGAATTGGGGCGGCCTCATGTGCGGCACGGGCGGCTCGGCCTGCCAGGTCACGTTCGCCAGCGCCACCTCCGCCACCTTGACCGCCGTGCCGGACAGCGGCTTCACCTTCACCGGGTGGGGGGGCGACTGCGCAGGCTCCCTGCATACGACCACCGTTGAGGTCAATGGGATCCGGACGTGCAGCGCGAGGTTCGTCGCGTCGGGCGGGGCGCCTTCGGTTGGGCCGCCATACGCGATGACGGTGCTCCCGCCTGCTGGCGGCGCCGTCCAGGGGGCGGGCATCAACTGCGGGCTTGGCGGCGCGGCCTGCTCGGTGACGATGCCGGCGGCGATGACGCTGGGACTCACGGCGACGCCCGCCAGTGGATACGCCTTCACGGGTTGGACGGGCGATTGCCTGGGGAACAGCCGGAACCTGTGGGTCCTGCTGAACGGACCTCGGGTGTGCGGAGCCGCCTTCGCGCCGATCGGCGCGCCCGAGAACCAGGCGCCGGTGATCACGTCGACGCCGGGGCTGACGGCGACGGTCGGGCAGGCGTATGGCTATCTGGTGACGGCGACGGACGGGGATGGCGACGCGCTGACGTATGCGCTCACGGCCGCGCCGCCGGGGATGACGATCGGGGCGGCCACGGGGCTGGTCACGTGGACGCCGGCGGCGGGGCAGGCCGGGACGCAGGCAGTGACCGTCGCAGTGAGCGACGGGCGGGGCGGCACGGCGACGCAGAGCTTCACCATCACGGTGAGCGCGGCGGCGAACCAGGCGCCGGTGATCACGTCGGCGCCGGGGCTGACGGCGACGGTCGGGCAGGCGTATGGCTATTTGGTGACGGCGACGGACGGGGATGGCGACGCGCTGACGTTTGCGCTCACGGCCGCGCCGCCGGGGATGACGATCGGGGCGGCCACGGGGCTGGTCACGTGGACGCCGGCGGCGGGGCAGGCCGGGGCGCAGGCGGTGACCGTCGCGGTGAGCGACGGGCGGGGCGGCACGGCGACGCAGAGCTTCACCATCACGGTGGGCACCGTGCCGGTCGAGAACCGGGCGCCGCAGATCACGTCCGCGCCCGTCACGGCGGCCACGGCCACCGAGCCCTACGCTTACCGGGTTGTCGCCACTGACGCCGACAGCGACCCGCTGGGCTTCGCGCTGACCGCGGCGCCCGCCGGCATGACGATCGGGTCGGCCACGGGGCTGGTCGCGTGGACGCCTGCGCCTGGCCAGGCCGGCTCACACGCCGTCTCGGTGCTGGTCAGCGACGGGCGGGGCGGCACGGCCAGGCAGAGCTTCACGATCGCTGTCGCGAACGCGCCCAACGAGGCCCCGGCCGTCGTGATCCCGCCGGTGCCGCCGGTCACCCTCCCGGCCACCGCCGCGATCACCGCGAGCGTCACCGATGACGGGCAGCCGCAGCCGTCGCCCACGCTCGTGTGGGAGCAGATCGACGGCCCGGGAACGGCCACGTTTTCGCCGGCCAACGCAGCGACGACCACTGTCGGCTTCAGCGCGCCCGGCACCTACACGCTGCGGCTCACGGCGAACGACGGAGCGCTGACGGGCTCGGCGTCCTGCACGATTACCGTGAACGAGGCGGCGAACCAGACGCCGGTGGTTACGATTGCGCCGATCCCGCCGGTGATCCTGCCGGCGACGGCCACGGCGGTCGCGACGATCTCCGACGACGGGAAGCCGCAGCCGTCACCCACGCTCACGTGGTCGAAGTCCAGCGGGCCGGGCGACGTGACGTTCGCATCGCCTGCCGCTGCCACGACGGGAGTGACCTTCGGCGCGGCTGGCACGTACGTGCTGTCGCTGAGCGCGTTCGACGGCGCCGCGACGGGGTCGGGGACGGTGACGGTGACGGTCATGCCCCCGAACGAGCCGCCCACTGTCTCTGCGGCGGGTGACGCGTCGGTCGTGCTGCCCGCATCTGCAGCTCTCCGCGGAATTGCCTCGGACGATGGACTGACTCGCGCGCTGACCTACTCGTGGACCAAGGCGAGCGGTCCAGGGACGGTGACGTTCTCGGCCGCGAACGCGCTCGAGACGACCGCGGCCTTCGGCGCGGCCGGTACCTACGTCCTGCGCTTCACCGCCGATGACGGCGAGTACCAGCGATCGGCCGACGTCCCGGTCACCGCGGCCGCGCCGGCCTCGTCGAACGCCGCGCCGGTCGTCGGCGCCGGCCCGGATCTCGCGGTCACGCTTCCCGGCACCGCGGCGCTGGCGGGAACGGCCACCGACGACGGCAAGCCGGCGGGGAGCGCGCTCGATGTGACGTGGCTGAAGGTGAGCGGCCCCGGCACGGTGAGCTTCGCGAACGCAAAGGAGGCCGCGACCACCGCGGCGTTCGGCGAAGCGGGCATCTACGTGCTGCAACTGACGGCAAGCGACGGAGAACTGGTGACGGCCGACGAGGTCGTGGTGACGGTGTCGGCGGCGTCGGCCGCGGGGGATCGATCGCCGCCGGTCGTCAGCCTCACGGCTCCAGCCACGGCCCTGCCTGGAGCCCAGGTCGACGTCAGGGCTGAGGCCGTCGACGGCACGGGCGTGTCCGTGCTTCGGCTCGAGATCGAGGGGCAGGCGCCCGTGGAAGTCAGCGGAGGAAGCCTGTCGGCGGTACTCGACGTTCCCGCCGTCGCGGCGGTGGGCCTGACGTTCCGGATCGTCGCCATCGCGCGCGACGCCGCGGGCAACGAGGGGCGCGCGGAGACGTTCCTCACCGTCACGGCCACGCCTGACACGACGCCTCCCGAAATTCGCGTCCGAGGGCCGGCGAGCGCCGCCCCGGGCCAACTCGTCGTACTCGCCGCGGAGGCCAGCGACGCGGTCGGCGTGGCGTCCGTCGTGTTCCTGGTTGACGGCGCCACGATCTTCACCGACGCTGCGGCGCCGTTCCAGGCCACGTACCTGGTCCCGGCCGACTCGGCCGTGGGGTCCACCCTGGCGGTCACGGCGCGCGCGGCCGATGCGGCCGGCAATCTCAGCGAGAGCCTGCTCAGCATCCTCGTGTCGGACGCTGCGGACACGACGCCGCCCGTGGTGTCGCTGACGGCGGCGGCCGAGACGCCGCCCGGCGCGCTCCTGACCTTTGCGGCGTCGGCAAGCGACGGGGGCGGGGTCGCCCTGCTCACGTTCGCCGTCGACGGGGCCGTCATCGCCTCGCTGTCCGATCCGCCGTATCAGGTCCAGTACCAGGTGCCCGTGGCGCTCGTGCCGGGCATGACGCTCCAGGTGACGGCGGCTGCGACCGACTTCGCCGGCCTCTCGGCAGCGGAAGCGAAGACGGTGACGGTCGTCGCGCCTTCGGCGTCAACGGCCGCGTTGGTGACGGGCGAGGTGTACGACGACGCCACGGGCCTGCCGCTCGAAGGGGCGTCCGTGCAGCTGCTCGGTCCTGCAGCCGCGGGCGCCGTCACGACGCTGGCGTCGTCGGATCGGCGCGGGCGATACGCGCTGACGGCGAGCGCCGGAACGGGTGTCGTCCGCGTGAGCAAGGACGGTTGGACGAGCGCGGACCGGCCGGTGACGGCAGCGGCCGGGCAGGCCATGGAGGCGCTCGATGCCCGCCTGACACGCGTTCCCTCGTCCGGCGAGGCGGTGACGCCGGCGCTCGGCGCTACCATCGGCGTCGGTACGGCCCGCCTCGTCGTCTCTCCCGGTGCGGTGGCCGGGCCAGTGACCCTGAGTCTGGTACCTGTCGGCCAGCAGGGCCTCGAGGGGCTGCTGCCGTACGGATGGACGCCGGTCGCTGCCGCGGACGTCATGCCTCACGGCGTGGTCTTCGCCGGCAGCGCGCTGCTGCGCTCCGCCAGCGCGTGGCGGCTCCAGGAAGGCACGCCGCTCTGGCTCGTGAGGTACGACGAGGCCGCTCAGGCCTGGCGCGCCGTCGCGCCGGCAGCTGCGCCGCCAAGTGGTTCGCCCTTGGAATCCGCGATTCCGGCCGGCGGCCAGTACGCCTGGGTCATCGCGGACGCCTCGCCCGTCATCCCGCCCGAGCCCACGGCCGGCGGACTGTTGGGCGGCGTGGCCGCTCCGGCGCTGTCCGCGGGCGTGACGGCGACCATCACCCCGCAGCCGAGGATCATCTTCTACGCGGCCGGCGTGCACTCCGACGTGACCGGCCGCGTCACGCCCGCCGGGGACGTCTCCAGCGGCGTGCGCCTCTCTGCAAGGGTCGACGAGTCGTACACCTATTACTCCGGGGCGACGATCGCGCCCGAGCCGTTCCTGCAGGATGTGGTCGCGTTCCGCGTGCCGGGAGGGGCGGGCGTGCTCGACGCGGAGTTCGTCGTCACGCCGTCGCTCGCGTTCGAGCCGCTGACGCTCGAACTGGGCGTGATCGGCGTCGAGCTATACGCGCCTTCAGCGGTCCCGTTCGCCGGCAGCGTCGTCGGCGCCGGCGGCGGGTCCGTCTCGGGCCCGTCCGGCGAGTTGCTGATCGTGCCGCCCGGGTCGACGGCTGACCCGTCTGCCGTCACGCTGACCACGCTGCCTGCCGACCAGGTCGGCGTGCCGCTGCCCCAGGGCGTCGCGTTTGCGGGCGCCGTGCAGATCGCGCTGACGTCCGAGTTGCTGCAGGGCGGGGTGCTCTCGATGGCGAAGCCCGCCGGGGCGGCGGAAGGCGATGCCTTCCTGCTGGTCCGCCTCGACGAGATCGGCGGACGCACGAGGTTCGTGCTCGCGGCACTGGGCCGGATCGAGGGCGATCGGCTCGTCTCGTACACGATCGTCGACGGCCGGGCGGTGGCGCTCGAAGGCGTGCGGAAGCCGGGCCGGTACCTGTTCGTCAAGCCTGCCGCGCCCCTCGGGTTCGCGGACGGCATCGTGAAGGGAGCCGGCAACGAGCCATTCGCCGGCGCGCTGGTGTCGAGTGACGTCCTCGACGTCGTGTCGCGGTCCGCGTCGACGGGCGCGTATTTCGCCGCCGCTCCGGGCGGTCCCGTCACGCTGACCGCGCTCGATCTCGTCAAGAACGACTCCGGATCGGCGGCGACGTTCCTCTCGGCCGGGCTCGTGCTGCCTGTCACCCTGCAGATCGCGGAGCAGCCGCCGAGGGTCGTGAGCGTGGCGCCGGCCAACGGCGCGCGCGGCGTGCCGTTGACCGACCCCGTGGTGGTGACATTCTCGGAGCCCATCGACCCGGCGTCGGTCGCGGGAGCGAACCTCGCGAACGTGCTGCTCGCGGACCCCGCCGGCGCGCGCGTCGAGGGGGCTGCGGCGCTGTCGGCCGGCAACACCATCCTCACGTTCCGCCCCGTCTCGGCGCTCGCGGCCAACACGCGGTACACGCTCACGCTCTCCGCCGCGATCACGGACGTGTCCGGCTACGCGCTCACGCCGGCGTTCACGTCGTACTTCGACAGCCTCGACACGACGCCGCCTCCGATGCCGCCGGCGGGCACGATCTCCGCTTCGATTCCAGCCGGCGGCCTCAGCACGGTCGCGGCAACCCAGGGAACGGTGTCGCCGACGGACGCGGTCTACATCAAGAACCTGACTACGGGTATCTCGGTCCCGGTGCCGCAGGCGCTGTATCAGGCGAACGGGAGCTTCGAGTTCGCCGTGCCGGCCTCCGTGACAGACCGGCTGCAGCTGCGCATCGTCGATGAGGCGGGCAACGAGACGGTGGTGGACCTGGAGCGCTTCCAGCAGACGAACGCCGACGGCAGCCTGTCCGTCGCGGTGGACGGCGAGGGCGCCGACATCGTCGGGCCCGGCGGGGCGCAGGTGGAAGTGCCGCCCAACGCATTCCCGGACGGCGCCGTGGTCACCGTGAAGGGACTCGCGCTCGCCGAGATCCCGGTTCAGCTCTCCGGGACCGACCTTGAGCGCTTCGCGATGCAGGGGGCGCTGACGCTGGACTTCGGCGGCCAGGTCCCGGCGCGCCACGTGAACGTGTCGATCCCGGCCGACGGAGACGAGCCGGCGGACACGGTGTGGGTGGTGAGCCGGCTCGTCGAGCTGCGCGGCGAGACGCGGATGGCCGTCGTGGACACCGCGAAGCTGCGGGACGGCCGGATCTGGACGGCGTCGCCCCCGTTCCCGGGCGTGACCGGCGGCGGGACGTACGTGTTCGTCCAGTCGAAGGGGCCGATGGGGGTGGCGCACGGCCGCGTGCTCTCGATGCCGGGCAGCGCGAACTTCATCGAGGCGTCGCTCCAGAGGATGTCGTCGGACTTCGGCACGATCGTGGCCATGCTGCCGTTCGTCGTGACCAGCGACTACGCCGACGCGTGGGGCTATCCCTTCCCGGCCGGTCGCGTCACGCTGTCGCAGAACCGGGTGCGCCTGCGCGTCGAGCCGACGATCGTCGCGCCCATGCACCGCGAGCTGCGTGTGCGGAACACCGTCACCTCGCAGGTGGAGTCCTATCCCATCGTGCCCGTCGACTACCGGGTGCAGGTCGCGGGCGAGATCGATGACGGGTTCGACATCAGGGTCAGGGGACCGCTCGGCGAGCACAAGGTCACCGTGGCCCGCCTGACGTCGGGCGCGCCGGACTCGGTCGTGATCAGGCTCGACGCCGACGCGATCGAGGTGCCGGTGACGCAGGTCTACGTCAAGAACCTGGTTAGCGCGGCCGAGTCCACCTTCGACTTCCCGCTTCCCGATGTCGTCGCGAGCGTACCGGGCGGCCTCGGCGACGCTCGGGAGGTCGATCTGGTCCAGGTGTCCGGCGAGTTCTGGCGCCTCGCCTCGAGCGAGTACCACGTGCTGCCCTCGCTGGCGGGGGACACCGGCAACCTGGTGCTGCGCATCGCCGGCGGCGCGCTGACGGGCGGCGGCGAGGTCAAGTCGCTTCGGCTCGCCGGGCAGGGCGGCTTCGATCTCGAGGTGCCCTTCGCGCCCGGCGCGCTGGAGCAGGACTTCCGGTGGGCGTTCGACGGCGATGCGGCGCAGCTCTATGTGCTCAACGTGGACTACGGGTCGGGCAGCCCGATCCCGATAGCCATCCCGGCGTTCACGCTCAGCGTCACGAGCGTCACGACGAACCAGGTGACGCGCACGATCAGCGCCTTCGTGCCGCCGCCGGACGAGCCGATGGATCTCGGCACGGTCACCGACGACCCGAACGTCCCGTACATCGTGCGCGGGCCGTCGCAGACCGGCGCCTTCGACCCGCTGAGCCCCCTGACGCTCACGTTCTCGGAGCCGATGGACCCGGCGAGCTTGAAGCAGTTCATCACCCTGCTCGACGGCCAGGGGCGGGCCGTCGCCGGTGAGGTCCGCGTCTCCGGCGGGAACATGGTGGCGACGTTCGTGCCGGCGCAACCGCTGCGGATGGGAAGGACCTATACGCTGAAGGTCCAGGGAGGCACGCCGGCGACGCCGGCCGAGCGCGCGCAGGGCATCGTGCCGGCGGGCGCGGTCGATCGGGGCGGCAATCCCGTGGCCACGACCGCGATCACGATCACCACGTTCGCGCCCAGGTCGATCGGATCGTTGGCCTGGACCGCGGCGATCAAGGACGTGGCCATCCGCCGCAGGAAGGCCGGCTCGACGACGACCACGACGCTGTTCGTGACGACCGGCGGGCCGGCGGAGAACCTGCTCGCCATTGACGCCACCAGCCCCAGCCAGCTGATCGTCGTTGGACGCGCGTCCGCGGCCGCGAGCCAGCAGCGGATCACGCTGCTGCCGGAGGCGTCGTTCACGGATCGGACCGGGCAGGTGTTCAGCGGCGACCTGGCGGTCAGCACGCATTTCAACGTGGACTCCTCGTCGATGGTGTTCTGGAACGTGACGAACCCCGCGGCGCCGGGCGTGCTGTCGGGCAAGGTGCTGACGCTGAACCCCGACTTCGCGGGGAGCGTCACGACCGGCGCCGTGCTGGTGAACGGCTTTGCGCGGGGCATTGCGGCGGTGACGACCGCGTCGGGGCCCGTGGCCTATGCCACCGTCGATCAGGTCGGCGTGATGGCGGGCGTCGTCAAGAACAACGTGCCCCAGCGGGCGCCGGGGCAGCGCCTCTCGGAGCCCGTGTTCGGCGGCCAGTTCACGGACGTCGTGGCCCACCAGGGCATGCTCTACGCGGTGAGCCCGGCCGCCGGAAACGCCTTTGCGGTGCTCGACCCGAGCCTCGGGCTCGCCGGCAGCACGGGCGTGTCGTTCCGGTCGCGCCGCCTCCGCGTCGTGAGCGGCCTGCAGTCGGACACGAACGGCGACGGGCTCATCTCGTCGCAGGAGGTGTTCTCGCTCGCCGTGCTGGCCGGGGACTTCGGGATCTCCGTCGTGGACGTGCGGGACGCCGGGGCGCCGGCCGAGATCAGCCGCATTCCGATCCCGGGCGTCGTGCGCGACCTCGAGGTCGACACGGCTACCCGGCGCATCTTCGCCGGAGTGGATCTGTCAAGCGGCGGGCCGGCGCTGATGGTCATCGACCTGTCCAGACCCGCGCTCGGAGCCGGCTCGGACGCCGACGGCGACGGGTACGACGACAGGGTGCTGTGGACGCGGAGCTACGCGCCGGGCGTCAACGGCCTGCGCCTCGACGCCGATCGCGGCTTGCTCTACATCGCCCATCCGGGCGGCCTCGACGTCTGGAGCGTCTACGACAGTTGCTGCGACGTCGGCGTGGACATGGCGGCCCCCATCGAGTCGCAGCCGCTGGGCAGCAGCGACGACCTCTACGCGAAGGAGCTGGCGGCCATCCGGCACGGCATCATCATGGGCCTCGACCGGGCCCGGAGCGCATGCCAGCGGTTCGACGTCACCCGGCTCAGGATGCACGAGTCGGGCAGCAGCGCCTGCCTCTGGGGGCCCGACCCGGCAAAGAACTGCGGCTCGAACTACCAGCCCGGCCTGAGCGACCACGACATCTCGGTGTTCATGCCGAACGACTGGTACGACGAGGGCGCGCTCGTGCCGAATCCCAGCAAGACGAGCGACCCGAAGGACAACAGGCCTTCGGCGATCACGCTCGCGGCGTGCACGGTCGACGCGCTCAGCTATCCCTTCACGGACGTGGACGACCCGGACAAGCGGCCCAGGGAGATCGACGGGTTCAAGTTCCACGACATCACGTTCCTGCCGAACTTCATCGAGGACTTCACGTCGGCCCGCTACCGGCTCGCGCGCACGAACCCGGGCGAGGGCGACGCGGACAACGATCTCGCGCTGGGGCGGCAGCTGCTGGTGATGAAGCACCTCACCGAGGCGTACGGGGTGAAGCTGCAGGAGAGCGACCCCGGGTACAAGGCCGAGTACGCGAACGTCGGCTTCACCGAGGCGGACTTCACGGCCACGATGACGAAGTACCGCACCGAGACGGGAATCCCGCTGGTCGAGGGCCACGAGTGGTCGAACCTGATGGAGTTCCTGATGGTGAAGGCCAGGGCCCTCGTGCGGATTGCCGGCTCCGAGGACGAGACGTCGGCCTTCCACCACGAGTTCATCCACCAGCTGCACGTCGCGGGCAAGGCGGGCATCCGGTCGGCGCTCGCGGCGATGGTCGCGCGCCCGGCCTCGCGCGATCTGGTCCTGCGTTTCAAGCGCGACGAAACGGACCCGGCCGCGGGCCTCTACATCCTGCGAGGCCCGGGTGCGAACGCCTGCCTCGAGTACGAGCGTGAGATCGACGGCACGCTGAAGGCCCCGGCGCTCTACTCCAAGGCCCGCGCATGCGGCTCGATGGAGGACTACGCCGCGTCGACGGCCGTGCGCACGCTGCAGGTGCTCGATCCCGCCGACCGGCCGTTCACGGAGGACACCGTCAAGGAGATCCTCCGCTTCTACCTCGTGAAGTCGGACGAGATCCAGATCCGCGACGCCGCCGAGGCCGACCGGTTCCTCGCGACGGTCTACCGGTTCATCCAGGACGTGCAGGCGAAGACCCTCGACTACTGGAGCCTGTACACGAGCGGCCTGATCGAACGGGAGGCGATCGACCAGACGCCCGACCCGGACCCGCCGTTCCCGCAGAACCAGGACCGGCTCTGGCGGCGCCGCGACAACATGGCGAAGAAGGTCAGCCGGCTGTCCGAGGTCGGCAAGGTCAAGCTCCAGGTGATCCCGCACGTCTACAACCGGAGCTACCGCGACGTCGCCGGCGTCGACCTGGCGATGTACGTGGCTCAGCCCGGGCAGAGCGCGTCGAGCCTCTCCTGCGGGACCGACGAGAACGGCGCTTCGTTCTGCGGCATCCAGCTCGACCTCGAGGGCGGCGACCACGCCTATCCGGATTTCCGCCTCCGGGCCGACGGCTCGTTCGAGCGGACAAGCTCGAACGGCAAGAAGATCCCGTACTTCCTCCTGAAGGTGGACCAGTCCGCGATTCCCGCGAACACGCTGGGCCACGTCGCCTTCACCCTCGACTTGCCAAAGCGGTCCCTGCGCGAGTCGAACCGCCAGAACAACCTCGGCGGCTTCTACTTCTACAAGCTCGACACGACGGGGCAGACGGTGCTGCCGGCCATCCCGGCGACCGTGCCGGTGCCCGCTGCGGCAGGCGGCAGCCAGGCCCTCGAGGGCGACGCGGGTTGCCTGGCGAGCCCCGCGCTGTCGGTCAACCAGGTCATGTCCATCGGCGGCCAGGTCCTGCAGAGCCCTGTTGCGCTGTTCATGGGAGAGACGGCGACCCTGACGCTGACCGTCACGAACGCGTCCTCCCTCGACGCAACGGGCGTGATGGCCTGCAGCACGCTGACGAACGAGTGCTATCCCCTGGGCACCATCGCGGCGGGCACGAGCGCGTCGGCGTCGGTGCCGTTCTCGTCCGGCGTGCCGCTCAGCGCGCAGTCGATCCCGACGGTGTATTCGAACGAGACCTCGCTGCAGACCGGAAGCCCCTTCAACGTGACGGTGGCCTGGACCGGGTTCGACGTGAGGTCCCTCGAGCCGGATCCCAACCCGGATCAATCGACCGTCATGGTCGGGGGCACCTCCTACCGCCACTACGCCGTCGTGAGCACGCGGACGGGCCGTCCGGCGGTCGGGGTGCCCGTCGTCGTGGCCGTCACGGGCGCGAGGACCGGCACGGCGACCTTCACCACCGACCGGAACGGCATCATCGGGACGCCTGTGACCGGCGGCGACGACGAGGGCCGGAGGTTCGATCCGGGCGTGGCCATCACCATTCCGGCGGGCACGCCCATGCCAGCCGACCCGCCGGGCCCGGGCGGCTATCCGACGGCGACGGCCACCGTGAGATTCGCGAGCGTGGCGGGCGTGGCGCTGGATCCCGCCACCGCCCCGCGCTATGACATCGTCATCTCGCCGTTCACGTTCACCGAGGCGCTGGTATCCGGCTACGAGGCGTCCTTCTCCGGCAAGCTCTTCGGCGGAGAGGCCACCGCTGGGCTCGGAGGGTCGCTGTCCCTCAGGCTCGACGAAACGGCGCGGGATCCCCGGCCGGGCAAGCCGGTCGAAACCGACGCGTTCACCGTGACCAGGAAGAACGGCCTGCTCGGGGGGATTGCGTTCAAGCCCGAGGCCAAGGCCAGCGCGACGGTGCCGATCGTCGGCGAAGTTGCGCTCTCCGGGCCGGCAGGGGAGATTGGTTTCACCGGGACGGTCAACTACGGCGACAGCCACCAGTTCCACTGGCCGCTCGCAGACTCGGAGAAGGAGCCGCTCACCGTGCTGGCGACCCACACGCTGCTCGGCGCCATGCCGGTCTTCAGGACGACCCAGAAGCTCCTGTCCTTCGCGGCCTGGGTGGCCAGGGACGACGAGAGCAGCTGGCTCAACCGGCCGGAAGTGAAGAGCGCCCTGGGCAAGGCCGGGCTGGACAGCCGGTACCTGGAGCCTTGGCGCGTCAGCCACGGGTTCGACGCGGCCTTCGCCATCAAGGAAGAACTGACGGGCTTCAAGCTCGGCTTCGGCAGATACGACACGGCCTTCGTCGGAGGCCAGCAGATCATCAATCCGGACACGTCGTTCACGTTCGCGGGCATCAACACCGGGGGGACGCTGTCAGCGACCGTGGCCGTCGGCGTGGAGGATCGGGCGCTGGCTCAGCAGGCGTCTGTATCGAGCAGGCTGGCGATCTCGGCTTCTGCCGAAGCCGGCTTGAAGTGGGAGTTCCTCGAGGGCATGCTCACCGAGCCCTGGGAGAAGGCTGCCGAGTCCATCGAGAAGAGCAAAGACTCCAAGCTCGTCAAGTTCGTCAAGAAGAACGCCCTCGACTCGGCCAAGGCCAAGACCTTCAAGGTGCTCGGGCTCGAGGTCCTGATCTCGCCGACGGAGTTCTCGCGGAAGGTCTCCCTGAGTGCGGAAATCCAGGTCGGCATCGTCCTGGACAAGGCCAACAACCTGAAGCCCGTCGAGGTCAGCCTGACTTTCCAAGGCGAGAAGCCATGGGGCCCGGGCACGAAAGTCAGCGGCCGGCGCTACAGCCTCACGTACACCGTGACGTCGGAGGAGGGCATCCGGCAGGTTCTGCTGAACCTGGCGTCGATCGGGAACATCCTCGGGCCGCAGCGGCGGGTCCAGGGCCAGGCGGCCGGGTCGGATCAGGACGTCGGTCCATCCAGCGTGGGAGAGAAGCTCTTCAACTTCGTCCGCCTCATTCTCGAAAACGGGACGTACCGGGAGACCGTTGAGACCGGGAAGGCCCTGGACATCCCCCTCGGTCTCGGGGCCGAGGTCCTCGGCGAAGGGTTGAAGGGCAAGGTGTCCTTCACCGGCGATCAAGGGACGAGCTTCCCGATCGAGCGCGGGGTCCTCAAGGGGGGCGTCCAGGCGAAACTCGAGAGCTACGCCGACGTCGTGCCGCCGTCCGCGGTGGACAACCTGAAGAACAGGCTGTTCGAAAGCGCCACGAGCCTCGTCCGATCGAAGCTGGAGGCGGCCAGGTCGAAGCTGTCGGAAATGGCGACGAAGCTGGGGCAGGTCGTCCGGCAGCTGAAGGGGCTGCTCCGGCTGAACGGCACCACGGAAGAAGCCGCGGCGACGAACATGCTGGCCCACGCGTTCGAACGCGTCCCCGGGCCGCTGCCGGCGGTGCCGTACGACCCGTCCGACTACTCCGGCCAGTTGGGCAAGCCCTACTACGGTGTCGGCGGCGTCTACACCCTGACGCCCATCAACATGGTGCTCTCCGCGCCCGCTGAGTTCGTGGTCACCTACGAAGAGGCGGACCTCGACGGAGCGGACGAGAGCACCCTCCAGCTCTACCGGTGGAACCAGGCCCGCGCCGACTGGGATCTCGTCGCCAGCACCCTCGACGCGGCGGCGAACACGGTGACTGCCACCATCACCGCGTTCGGGACGTACGCTGTCGCGCCGCCCATGCCCGCCGGCGAGATCAACTGGAAGGTCACTGGGACGGCTGCGGGAGGCAGCGGCGGATCGCCTTCGACGATCGTGACGCTGACGAGCGATCCGCTGACTCGCAACAACGGCAGCACGGTGCCCGCGGGCACCGTCGTGCACGTGCTCCGGACCTTCCCCGCCGGGGCGTTCCTGACGGCTGACGCGCTGCCGGGTGTCGACGGCCTGCAGATCGTCACCGACGCCGACGGGAGGCTCCACCTGCAAGTCGAGCTGCCCGGCGCTCCGAGCGGCGTCGCGATCGACGCCTTCTCGGATCTGGGCACGATTCGGGGAGAAGTGTTCGTGCCGATTTCTTGAGAGCCATGAGCGCCGCGTGCCTCGCCGCCATCGTGCTGCTCGCGGCCGGACCGGCCGGCCAGGGGCCGGTGTCCGCCCCGGGGCCGCCCGCCGCGCCGCCGGTGGTGGTCATCGAGGCAGGCGGCCTGGCGGTGACCGCCGACGAACTGGGCGACGCGGTCGTCGAGATGCGGCGCACGGCCGAGCCGGCCGCGCTGGCCGAGACGCTGTCGCCCGAGGGACTCGAGCGGATTGCGCGCCGGCTGCTGGAGCGCAAGGCGCTCGCACAGGCCGCGCGCAACGCCGGGCTCGACCGCTCGCCGGACGTCGCGCGAGCGATTGCCGCCGCCACGGACACGCTGCTCGCCCAGTCGCTCGTCGAGCGCGAGATCCTCTCGATCGGCGAGAGCGAGGCGGCGCTGAGACGCTACTACGACGGGCACCAGGAGGCGTTCAGGACCGGCGCGCGGCGCAAGGCGCACCACATCGTGGTGGCCACGCGGGCCGAGGCCGAAGCCGCCCTGGCCGAGATCGAGGCCGGCAAACCCTTCGCCGAGGTCGCCGCCGCGCGCAACACGGACGCCACGAAGGCGCGCTCGGGCGACCTGGGTTGGGTATCGCGCGGCGTGATGGTGAAGGCGTTCGACGAGGCGCTCTTCGCGCTCACGAAGCCGGGTCAGACGAGCGGCATCGTCTCGACGTCGTTCGGCTACCACGTGATCCGGCTGGACGACGTCGATCCCGGCCGGCTCCAGCCCTTCGAGACGGTGAAGGCCCAGGTGCGGCAGGCGGCGAGGGACGAAGCCGTGGCGCGGCTCAAACGGGAGCTGTCGGCGAAGTACGTGCCCCTGGTGAACAAGGACGCGCTGGCGACGTTCGGGCGATGACCATGCAGCTTGGCACCGGCCGGCGGCGATGGACACGGCGGCGGGCCCGCCCCGGGGCGGTGTGGCTCGCCTGCGCGCTGGCCGTGGTGCTGTCGACCGTGTGTGCCGTGCCCTCCGCCGACGCCCAGGCCCGGTTCCTCGGCCGCGAAGAGATCGTCCTCTACGGCCTCGGGTTGAAGGTCGAGCCCGAGCAGCAGACGGTGCCGAAGGGCTTCGCCACCATCGTCGGCACCTACCTGCAGACGCCGCAGGTGCCGGGCCCCCTGCCGCCCTTCGCCCCGGACGCGGAACTCCGGGCGACCCTGCGGGGGCCGAGCTTCCCGAACGCGCTCGACCTCGTCGCGGCGCCGAACTCGCCCTTCAACATCCCGATCCTGACCGTTCCGGGCACCCACACCCTCGAGAACGTCAGGCTGGTCAGCGGCGGGGAGGTCCTGCTGTACGGCTCGCCGCAGAGCGTGAAGATCGAGGTCATCGAGAAGCTGCTCGTCACGACCGTGACGGCCAGACCGCTGACGGCCGCGGAGATCCGCGAGAAGGGCATCGTCTTCGACAAGTCGAACTACCAGGCCTACGACTTCACGGCGGCGTTCGCGATCGGCGACGGCTCCGAGATCAACGTCACGTTCCCGGTGGTCCTGCCGACCGTGGCCGGGCCCGAAGACGCGAGGGTCACCGCGGCGTCGCTGGCGTCCATCGACGCCCCCGTGCTGCAGTCGCTCTCCACCCTCATTCCCGACACGCTGAAGATCGGCGCGCGGATCCCGAACCTGACGGTGACGGGCTTCACGCTGACCTTGGACAGCGGCGCCGCCGAGCAGGAGTTCTACGTCCCCCCGATTCCGGGCGTCATCGTCATCCCCGGCGACATCGGGTTCCTGAACCAGTTCTTCAGCGTGCTGCTGATGGTCGCCAACGTCGCGCCGGCCGGATCGAACCTGGTCGTGAGCGATCTGACGGCGGACATCGTGCTGCCGGCGGGGCTCGACAAGGTCGCGGGGTCGGCCGACGACCCGCTGCGCATGGCGCAGACCGCGACGGGCGCGTCGCCGCCGCATCAAAGGGTGACGCAGGCCGGCGCCGACGGGAAGCTCGGGACGGGCGACGACATCACGACCCTCGGGCCCGGCGAGACGGGCAACGCGGAGTACCTGGTCGAGGGCCGGCGCGAGGGCACCTGGGTCGTCGAGATGGAATTGACGGGCACGCTGAACGGCATGCCCGTCGGCCCGGTGCCCGTCCGCGGCCGGGCGGCCGGCGTGGTGCTCGTCCGCAACCCGAAGTTCACGCTCACCTTCACGCACCCGGACGTCGTCAATGCCGGCGAGCCCTACACGCTGGACGTCACCGTCACGAACACGTCAGGGGCGCCGGCGAACTTCGTGAGCGTGAACCTCTATTCCCAGAACATCAGCGGCGCCGCCCTGGACGACGAGCCGACCAAGAGCGTGGAGTACATCGCGCCCGACGACTCGGCCACGATGACCTTCAAGCTGATCTCCCAGCGGACGGGCATCGTCACGGCCGCGACGCTGGACTCGGCGGAGCAGGTGGAGGGGCGGTTCGCGCTGAAGACCGCCGTCGGCGAGCTGGGCGTGCCGCTCTCGCCCGACTCGCTCGTGCTGCCGAAGGAAGCCGGCTCGCTGCCGAAGGCGGTGCGCGACGCGGCGCTCGGACTGCTCGGCCGCGCGTGGGCGGTCGCCACCGCGCCGCCGATCGTCTTCCCGAAGGATCTCGAGCGGTTCTCGAAGCAGATCGTCCTCGGCCGGGCCGTCGAGACGGCCGAGGCGGGGTTCCGGATCCTGCTTGGCGCGCCCATCCCGCAGGCGGTCGCCGACCTGTGGATGGACATGCTCGGCTCCGAGTACTCGCGGCTGGGCGAGCGGGTCGAGGACACAGACCCGCCGGAGATGCTGTCGCTGCTCCAGGCGGACGTCCGCGGCTTCGACCTGCTGCGCCGCAAGTCCGTCCGCGGGGATGCGTTCGCCGATCAGGCGGCCTCCGCGGTGCTGCCATGGCTTGGCGCCGCAGGCGCCGCGCCGTTCCACCAGGCCATCGCGGCGCAGTTCACCTCGCGCCCGGGGCACCTGTCCATCCTCGTCGCCGGCGACGGCGCCAGCGACGTGCCCGTCGACGCGGTGCTGACCGACGCAGCAGGACGGAGGCTGGGCGGGCTGGAAGCGGGGCGCACCGTCAAGGAGATCCCGTACGGCGACGTCCTCACGTTCCGGAACGGCGACACGGTGACGGCCCGGCTGCTGCTCGTCGCCGTCCCCGAGCCCGGCGCGTTCCACGTGACGCTGTCGCGCAAGGCCGGCGCGGCGCCGGGTGCGCTGTACGGCGTGAGCGTCGCGTATCCAGGGGCCGACCTCCGCCTGCGATTCGCGTCGTTCCCGGACCTTGGCCCCGCGGAGGTTCCGGCGCTGCAGCAGCCGGCCGGCGATCCGTACCTCGTCACCTTCTCGCTCGCCGGCGCTGCCAGCCCGCAGGCGCGCGAGGCGGCAGGCGCGGCGGTTACCGACCCTCCGCCCTCGGTGCTCGGCGCCGTGCAGATGGCGGAGGCCGATGTCGTCGGGTGCTCGGCCGTCGGCCTCGAGAACCGGCGCGTGCGCGCAGGACGCGTCATCGCCGTGCTGTTCAGCGAGGAAGTCACGCCCGAGAGCGTGCAGGACGCAGTCACGGACCAGGGTATCACCGCATTCGCGGTCGAAGGGAACCGCGTGCTCGACGTGGCGCTGCAGCCCGGGAACCGGATCGCCTACGTCGCCCTGCGCGAACCGGTCGGCCGCTTCGTGGACCGGACGATCACGGTCACGGGCGTGGCCGATACCCGGGGGAACGTCCTTGCCTCGGCCTCGGTGCCCATCCAGGCGACCGTCACCGACGCCGGCGGCGTCGTCTCGGGCAAGGTCCTGAACGCGGACGGCACGCCGGCGCAGTTCGCCGAGGTGCGGCTGTTCTACGAGTTCCGCTGCGACGAAGAAGGCACCGTGGTCGTCGGCATCGCCTCCGACTTCGCCGACGCCGAGGGCCGGTACCAGTTCGACTATGTGTCGCTGCCGGTGGCCGCCGTGAAGATGGTGGCCATCAACACCGAGGCCGACGACCTGCGGACGCAGCGGTTCACGGTGTCCCGGGACGGCCAGCTGCTCAACCTCAACATGGTGTTCCTGGGCCGCGGGGCCTTCGCGGGCCGGACGCTCGCGGAGGATGGGGTGACGCCGCTCGCGAACACGAGCCTGCGCGTGACGAGCCTCACCGACGAGAGCCAGTACGGCGCGACGTCCGACGCGGCCGGGGCCTTCGAGATCCGGCGGATCCCGGTGGGCAACATCCTCGTGGAGGCCGTGAACACCGCCCGGCCCGCGTCGGTGTTCCTCAGCGACTACATCCCGAGCGCCGGTGCGACGGTCACCCGGGATCTCGTCCTGCTCGACGTCAGCACGACGCAGATCACGGTGAAGACCGGGAGCGTGTCGGGCCGGGTCCTGCGATCGGACGGCACGACGCGCGTGCCGGGCGTGCAGGTGGTGGCCTACTACCGGAACGAGTCGCAGCCCGGCGTGCGCTGCAGCCCGCCGCCCGGCTCGCTGTCGGGCGCCGTCCCGAGCGAATGCGCCATCGCGATCGCCACGACGCTCGACGACGGCTCGTTTGTGTTCCCGGCGATCAGCGCGGGCGAACTTCGCCTCTACACCTTTGACCAGGCGGCCCTGCAGGAAGGCGGCGTCAGGTTCCTGCTCGCGGAAGACCAGGCGCTCGACGTGAGCCTGCTGCTCGGCGGCGGGCTGGGGACCGTGCATGGCGTCGTGCTCGACGGGGCGGGCAATCCCGTGCCGGACGCCGAAGTCGGCGGCGGGCTCAGCCTGACGACGGTCAACCCGGCCGACGGCACGTTCACGCTGACCGACGTGCCGGTGGGTCGCCGCGTGCTCGTGGCCGTGAGCGCGTCGCTCGGCGCGACGGGCAGGACGACGATCGACATCGTCCGCGAGGGCGAGGTCGTGAACGCGGCCATCGTGCTCGAGTCGATGGGCGCCGTGGCGGGAATCGTGCGCGACCGTGGCGGCGCCCCGCAGCCAGGCATCCACGTCTACGTCATCCAACCCGGCTACGACGACCTGGGCCGCGAGATCGTCTGCGTCAAGGGCGAGGCGACGACCGACGCGAACGGCGCGTACCGCGTGAACGGCCTCGTGACCGGCTCTTACACCGTGTCGGCGTTCCTGCCCGACATGAGCGACGGGAACCTCGCGCAAGCCGCGATCCGGTACCACGGCCAGGTCCTGAAGACCGACATCACGTTCCGCGGCGGCAGCGGGACGGTGACCGGGCGCGTGCTGCGCGCGAAGCCCGCCGGCTGCGACGAAGCAGACCCGTCGTGCGCCGAGACGCCGCTGCCGGCCAGGGTCGCGATCTCCGGCGACCGCCTCGTGACGGCCGGCGGCATCATCGGCGTCGCGTTCCAGTACGTCCAGCACTTCGCCATCGTCGACAACAACATGACGACGGGCGCGTTCACGTTCACGAACGTCTGGACCGGCCCGTTCACCGTCCGGGCCGCCGGCCAGTTCAGTCCCGAGCCGGTGGCCGCCGAAGGGGTCATGCCGGGGCCCGGCGAGACGGTCACCGTCGATCTCCGGCTGCAGCCGACGAGCGTCATTACGGGCGTCGTGCTCGAGCCTGACGGCGTGACGCCGGTCACCGGCCGCCAGGTGTCGCTCAGGTTCTCGTCGAACGCGGTCGTCGTGTTCTGTTCGGAGGAGTCGAGCACCGGGATGACGTCCTGCACGTCCATCCCGCAGGGCATCCAGGAGGAGTACGCGGTCACCGACGGCACGGGCCGCTTCTCGTTCCCGCTGGTCAACCCCGGGGCGTTCACGGTGACGGCGACGGATCTTGGGACCGGGACCGGCGGCCACGTGGCCGAGGTGAAGGGCGCCGTCAAGCCGGGCGAAACCCTCGACCTGCACATCCGCCTGCTAGGCGCCGCGCGGGCGACGGTCAACGTGTACTCGCACGACGGGCAGACGCCAATCCCGAATGCCGCCGTCGAACTCCAGCAGATCGACTACCCGAAGGCGTCGAGGAGCGGCACGGCCGTCAGCGGGACCATCACCTTCGACGGCCTCGGCGAGGGGCAGTTCGTCGTGAAGGCGCTGGGCCCGGGAGGATTCGCCGGGCGTGCGTCGGGGACGATCACCGGCGAAGGCGCCGACGCCGTCGTCAATGTGTACCTCTACGACGCCACGGGCACGGTGACGGGCCTCGTCACGCGTCTCGACAGCGAAGGGACTGCCGTCGCCGTGCCGAATGCCGAGGTCATCCTGTCGTCCGGAGGGAAGCCCATCGCGTTCGCCGTCACCGACAGCGGCGGCAGCTACACCGTCACGCTCGTGCCGGTGGGGGACTTCCGCATCGAGGTGTTCGACCCGGTGACGGCGGGACGCGGGCGCGCGAGCGGCACGGTCACCGGCGGGGCGATCCCCATCGAAGCCAACGTCCTGCTCGATGCGCTCGGCGTCGTCCGCGGCGTCGTCGTCGAGAGCGGCACGCTGGACCCGCTGAAGGGATGGCAGGTCAGGCTGGCCCAGGTCACGCCCTCCGGCCGGAGCCTGCCGGCGCTGGTGACGATGACCAGCGTGGACGGGAGCTACTCGTTCCCGGGCGCGTCCGTCGGCACGTTCTCCGTGCGCGCCTGGAAGAGCGGCGTGGTGGGCGAGGCCGCGGTGACGGGCGAGGTCTCGCGGCCAGGCCAGCTCGTGGAGGTACCGATCGTCGTCACTGTCGTGCGCCGCGTCACCGGGACCGTGGCGGGGACCGTCTTCAATCCCGACGGGAGCGCGGCGTCGAACGCGCAGATCGATGTGTGCCCCGCCAGCGAGGCGTGCCGCCCGACGGTCAACTCGCCGGACGGACGGTTTTCGATCGGCGACATCCCGCTCGGCCGGTTCACCGTCAAGGCCCGCGCGCAGGTCACCGGCAACCCGAGCGCGGGCACGGCCGGCGGCACGCTGCTCTTCGAGGGCGACACGGCGGACGTGCAGGTCACCCTGGTCGGACTCGGCGCCGTTCAGGGGCGCGTTTTCGAGATCGTCAACAGCGTCAAGACACCGGCGGCCTACGCGTCGGTCCTGCTCTACGGGCAGCCGGGCAGCGGGTGCGCCGGGCCATGCCACCAGAGCACGGATGCCGACGGCGCCTTCAGCTTCGTCAACGTGCCCGCGCGCACGTTCACCGTGGCCGCCTCGAAGGAGGGCCAGCGCGGGTCCGTAGGCGACACGCTCAACGCCGGGGAGACGAAGACCGGCCTCGAGGTCATCCTGGCGCCGGCCGTCAGCTTCACCGGCCGCGTGCGCCTGGCGAACGGCCTGCCGGCCATCGGGATCGTCGCGGACCTGGCCCGCGGCACGTCGCACCTGTACGCCGAGTCGGACCCGGACGGCGTTTTCAGTTACGACGCCGTCGGCTCGGGCCCCTACGTCCTGCTGCTGCAGGACCCCGTCGGCGGCGGCATCGCGCGCCTGTCCGGGACGATCCTGGCGAATACGCCCGTCGATCTCGGCGACATCCTCCTCGACGAGCAGCCGCCTGCGGTGGCCGCCACGAGCCCGGCGGCAGGCGAGTTCGGCGTGAGCCTGACGCCGGAGATCCGGGTGACCTTCACCGAGGCCGTCAGCCCCGGCACGGTGACCGCCGCGAACGTGTCGGTGAGCGGGCCGTCCGGGCCCCTGACGGGCCTCCTCGACGTCGTTGACGGCGACACCGTGGCGCGCTTCCGCCTGCTGTCCGGGTCCGTGCTCGACGATCACGCGCGTTACACGATCCGCGTCCGCGGCGTCGAAGATCGTTACGGCAAGCCGATGGCCGGCGAGACGGTCGTGTCGTTCACCACGGCCGACTCGACGCCGCCGTCCGTGATCGAGACCACGCCCGTCGCGTCGGCGAGCGGCGTGCCCATCGACAGCGTCGTGCGGGTCAAGTACTCGGAGATCATCGACCCCTCCAGGTTCGCCGGTCCGGCCATCACCGTGAGCGCGCCGGGCGGCGCCGTCGCGGGCGCTGTCGAGTTCATCCTCGGCAATACCGTCGTGGTGTTCACGCCGGCGCTGCCGCTGGCGCGGGACACGACATACGCCGTCCACGTCGCCGCGGCGACCGACCTCTCCGGCCAGACCCAGGCATCAGGCGTGGACTTCACGTTCACGACGACCGACAGCACGCCGCCCCAGGTGACGGCGCTGGTGGCCGCCAACGGCGGACGCGTGATCGAGAACACGGTGGCCGTCGTGACGGCGACGGTCTCGGCCGGGGACGTCGCGTTCGTGGACTTCCTGGTCAACGGCACGCTGACTTCGACGGTTCGCACGGCCCGCGACGGATCGGGGGCGATCCTGCCGTTCACGCTGGCCTTCCAGGCCACGCCGGGCTTCGGCGCGCCCGGCAGCCTGATTGGCGTGGCAGCCGTCGCCACCGACACATCGGGCAACCGCGGTCCCGCGTCCTCGACGGTCGTGGAGGTGGTAGCCGACGCGCCTCCCGCAGCCGAGATCACGGCGCCGCCAGCCGGCACGCAGGTTGCCGGCGGCGCCCGCGTGACCGTGAGGGTGCACGCCGCCGACGATGTGGGGCTGGCGCAGGCCGGCTACGTCGCCCGAACAACGGCGGGGATCATTCAGGCCGCGACGTCGGCGTTCACCGGCGCTCCCCTCGACGCCACCGCGGAGTTCGCCTTCACCGTGCCCGCCGGGCTCGCGCCGGGCGCCGTGATCACCGTCGAGGCGTCGGCGGTGGACGTGAAGGCCCAGGCGACGGCGGCGGCGCCCGTCACGCTGTCGGTGATCGATACCGCCGGGCCCGCCGTCGCCATCACCGGCGTGACGTCCGGCGAGCGCGTCAGGCCGGGGCAGCGCGTGACCATCGTCGTGACGGCGGAGGACGCCGGCCTCGTGGCCCGCGTCGGGTTCGCGGCCATCGGGGCCGGCGTGGCCACGTCCGGCGATCGCGACGTCTCCCCGGCGCAGGCGAGCGTGGCCACGTCCTTCAGCTTCGACGTGCCGGTGACGGCGGACTCGGGCGAGCAGGTCGACCTCTCGGCCTACGCGATCGACGCGGCCGGAAACCGGACCGAGGCGGCGCACAAGATCCTGACGGTGGCGGACGCGGTCGCGCCCGCCGCCACGCTGCGGACCTCGGACGGCAGTCTCTTCATCGTGCCGGGTTCCACCGTCAGCATCGTCGTCACCGGCAGCGACGACATGGCGGTGGCGACGCTGGCGCTCACCGGGAGCGGCGCGTTCACGTTCTCGGACAGCTACTCCGTGACCGCGCCCGTGTCCACGGCGTCGCACACGTTCGTCGTCAGCGTCCCGGCGGGCGTCGCCCACGGCGCCACCGTGCTCGCGACCGCGATCGTGACGGACGTGTCAGGCAACGTCAGCACGCCGGTGAGCCTGACGCTGACGGCGAAGTCGGTCGTGGACGTGACGCTGCCCGGGTCCGTGGTGCTGCGCGCGGGAGAGCGCGCGGACCTCGCGGTCGGGCTGACGGCGCCGGCCGCGTCGGCCGTCGTGGTCACCCTCCAGTCGAGCGCGCCGGGCGTGGCGACGGTCACGTCCAGCGTGGCCTTCAGCGCCGGAGAGACGACGAAGGCCGCCGCGGTCACGGGCGTCGCGGGCGGCACGGCGCAGATCACCGCGTACGTGTCGGGCGTGGCGCGGGCGACCTCGACCGCGACGGTCATCGGCGGCGTGGTGCGCGGAACGGTCGGCGACCCGGACCCGGTGGCGGGAGCGCAGGTGACGATCTTCCACGGCGGCGCGCCGATCGCGGCCGTGACCGATGCGAGCGGAGCGTTCGACGTCGAGGGCGTCATCGGGACCGGGACAGGAGGCCGGGCCTTCACGGTGCGCGCGGCGGCGGGCGAGCTGCTGGGATACGCCGACGCGCTGCTGTCGGTGCGCGGCGGACATGCGTCCGTCTCCGTGATGCTCGTCCCGCTCTCGACCATCGCCGGCACCGTGTATCACGCCGATGGCGCGACGGCGGCCGGAGAGGGCGTGCAGGTCGATCTGTACGAGGCAGCCAGCCCCTCCACGATCGTCAGCACGGCGTTCACGAACGCCGAGGGCCGGTTCGAGTTCCGCCTGGTGGCCCAGGGGACCTACATCCTGGTCGGGTCCGACCTGGCCGGCAACAAGGGGCGCACGACGGTTTCGGTCGGCGCGAGCGGCCAGGAAGTGACGGCGGACATCGGCTTCCTCGGCCGCGGCACCGTGACCGGGATCGTGCGCGACGGCGCGGGGGCGGCAGTCGCCTACGCCCAGGTCGAGCTGCACTCGTCGAGCATCTTCGGGACCGTGACCCGTACGGCGACCGCCGGCGCCGAGGGGACCTTCGCCTTCAGCGGGGTCTTCATCGGCGGCTTTTCCGTGACGGCCTACGACACGGTGACGGGCAAGGGCGGCTCCGCGTCCGGCCAGGTGACGACCAACGGGCAGACGGTGGGCGTGACCGTCACGCTGGCGTCCTACGGGAACGTGGAAGGGACGGTGTACCGGAGCGGCGGCACCACCACGGTCTCCGGCGCATCGGTGGCGGTGGACTGCGGCGGAGTCCACCGCTCGACGGTCACCGACACGAGCGGCCGCTACGCGTTCGCGCTGCTGCCGTTCGCGCCGTTCACGATCAGGGTGACCGACCCCGGCACGAGGGCGCTCGGCGCGGCCTCGGGCTCAGGCTTCCCGCACAGCGGCGCGACAGTCACCGCCGACGTCGTGCTGAGGCCCCAGGGCGCGCTGCTCGTCACCGTCACCGATCATCTTGGCACGCCCCTCAACGGCGCGGCCGTCACGGCCTCGGTCACGGCGTCGGTCGGCGGCGTGACGCTCACCGACACCCTGTCGGCCGTCACGGCCCGCCTCAACGACACCGACGGGCTGGCGCTGCTGTCGCCGCTCATGGCCGGCCCGTTCACCGTGCACGCCTCGTCGGGCGGGCTCGTGGGGGACGGGGCGGGCACGATCGCGGAGGGCGGCCAGGCCGCGATCACGCTGCAGCTCCAGGCGCCGCCGCCAATGGGCACGATCAGCGGCGTCGTGTACGAACCGGACGGCCAGACGCCGGCCGCCGGATGGGTGCGCGTTCAGGGAGCGGGACGGGCGTTCACGGCGACACTCGCCGGCGGCGCGTTCTCGGTCCCGAATCTCCTGCTCGGATCGTACCGGATCGACGCGTACGACACGGCGAACCGCCTGCGCGCCTTCGACGGCAGCCCCACTCTGACGGCCGACGGCCAGGTCGTGACGCGGGCGCTCGTCTTCGTGGGCCTGGGGCGCGTGCTCGGCATGGTCACCAACCCGTTCTCGGGCGACGCCTCGAACCTCACCGTCCAGGTGCGCAGCTACAACGCCTCCTTCGGCGGGGTCTGGACAACGAGGACCGGGGCAGCGGGCGAGTACGCGATCGCGGGCGTGCCCGTCGGGCCGCTCACGGTGATCGCGTGGTCGGCCGACGGGCTCCTGCGCGCCGAGGCCAGCCGCGAGCTCGCGCAGCCGAACCAGGATCTCACCGTCGACCTCGTGCTGCAGAACAACACGTTCACGAAGACGCAGTGGCTCTACGACGTGAACGACACGGTGTTCGGGCTGGAGCCGAAGGGCGACCGGTTCACGGGCGGCGTGAAGAGCCTGTTCGCGAACGGAGGCGCCGTCCTCACCGTCACGAGGGACGGCTCGAGCGTGACATTCAGCGGGCAGAGCTTCGGCACGCTGGAGGACGGCGGGCGCGAGACCGTGAGCCGCCAGAACGGCATTCACGGGCTGAACGTCGTCCGCAAGTTCTACGTGCCGGCCGAAGGCCATTTCGTGCGCGTGCTGGAGTCGTTCGCCAACCCGACGGCGGCCGACATCACCATCGACGTGACCGCGTGGACCAAGATGACGCCCAGCATCAACAGTGGCCTTGCGCTCACCCCGAGGATGACCTCGAGCGGGAACAGCGCCATCGAGCTGGGGGCCGGCGGCGTCCGCGACCACTGGGCAGTGTTCGATGACTCCCGGGCGGACGTCGATGCCTACTACGCGACTGGGTATGCGGCCCCGGTGGCGTTCGTCTGGGACGAGGAAGGCGCGGCGGTTCAGGCGAGTGCCGCCACGGTGACGGACCTCGGCAATGAGACCACCGTGTTCGGCTGCGCGTGGGCGGGAGTGACCGTACCGGCGGGCGGAACGGTCACGATCATGCACTTCGTGTCGCAGCAGGTGAACCTGCCTGCGTCCATCCAGTCGGCTCAGCGGATCGTCCAGCTGCCGCCCGAGGCCCTCGCCGGCCTCGATGCCGACGAACTGGCGGCGATCGTCAACTTCGCCGTGCCGCAGGACGGGGTCAGCAGCGTCGCGCCGCTGCCGGCGGTCACGGGCATCATCGACGGCCACGTGTTCGAAGGCGATGGTGTGACACCGGTTCCAGGCGCCAGCGTCTACTTCCGCAGCCTGCACCCGCTCTACGGGCGTGTCTGGTCGGCCACCGCGGACGCGGGCGGGTCGTACAGGTTCACGGGCGGGCCGCGCAGGCCGGTGCCGCTCGCCGGGACGGAGCTGCGTGCCAAGTACCCGCACACGGCCGAGCTCTACACCGAGTTCGCCCTCGGCGCGCTCAGCGACGCGGCGCCGGCGCTGACCGAAGACCTGGCGTTCGCGGGAACCGGGATCGTGGGCGGGTTCGTCAGGCGGCATACGGGCGCCGTGGTGACCTCCGGCACCGTGGTGGTGTCGCGAGGCTCCACCGTGTTCGCGTCGCAGGCCATCGCGGCGAACGGCAGCTACGCATTCGGGGGCCTGCCAGCCTCGGAGACGGCGTACTCGCTCGCCGCCGTGCTGCCCGGGCACCCGCAGGGCACGGGGCTCAAGTCCCTCCCGGCCGCAGCGATGGTGACGGCCGGCCATTCGACGCTCGTCGACATTCCGATCGAGCCGACGGGGCGGCTCGAGGGCGTGGTCGTTGACGAGGCCGGGCAGCCGGTGCCGAACCGCATGGTCGACTGGTATCGCCTGGCCCCCGGCGGCGGCTACGAGTTCCAGCGCATCACGTATACGGACACGGCCGGCCGGTTTGCGTCGGACGACATGCCGGTCGGGTCCTACACCGCGCGGACGTACACGCCGGGCAGCGGCTTCACGATTACGGCCGGATTCACGGTCACGCAGGACGCCACCACGCAGGTCACGCTGTCGTATCACCTGCCGGGCACGTTCACGGCGACGGTGCTGCGATCGACCGGCGCGCCCGCGCCGGGCGTTGAAGTCTCGCTGAGCGGCGGCAGTTTCTACGTGCCGCCCGTGACCACGGACGCGCTGGGGCGGGCGGTGTTCACAGGGCTTCCCGTGGGCCAGTGGTTCTTCGTCGATGCCAGGACCGCGACGGACACGATCGAGGCGCACGCCAAGTACACGCTGCAGGAGTCGGCCGGAGGCTTCGGGGCGCTCACGCTGACGCTGCCGCCGTTCGGCACGATCCAAGGGACGGTGACGCTTCCGAACGGCGCGCCGCTCCAGGGGCCGAACTATGGCCAAGTGGAACTGCCGTCCTTCGGCCGCACCCTGCGCGTCCAGACGACGTACTCCTTCGAGGCCGTGCCCATCAACCAGCCGATAGTGTTGCGGGCCTACCGCTACGGCGAGCGCGGCAACTACCTCGACACGACCGTCACGCTGGCGGCCGACGGCGAGGTGCGCACCGTGAACACCCACGTGCCGGCCGTCGCGACGGTGCGTGTCAGGGTGACGCAGGCCGGCTCGCCCGTGGCGGGAGCGCAAGTCCACCTTGCCGACCGGACCCATTATCTGTTCTGCGACCCGGTGCACCCGGGGAACGGTGTGACCGACGCCGACGGCGTGCTGAGCTTCACCGGCGTCATCGAGGGACCCGTCGAGGTCCGTGCCTACCCGGCCAGCCCGCCGCTGCCGTCCAACTTCAACGTGTGCTACGGGTACGCGTCACCGTCCGTGACCCTGGAGCGGGCTTTCGCCACCGTCACGGCCGCCGACGACGGCGGCGTCGTGGACATGCCGATTGCCGCCGGCACCTACACCGTGACGGTGAGCGGCATCGTGACGTTGGCCGACGGCGTGACGCCAGTGCCGAAGCAGAACATCGACATCCTGCGCGCTGCCGACTTCAAGCCGGCAGCCGCCTCGGGCAGCAGCCTGACGACGGACGCGTCCGGGCAGTTCGCCATGACGCCGAGCGCCACCGTGACCGCGGCCGGCGTGCTGGTGCGCACGGTTTCGCCGGGAGGAACCGGCTACGTCGACACGATCGTGCCGGTCAGCGCGGACGGCCCCGTGTACGTCAAGGCGGTCATGCCGGCGCTCACGGCTACCGTGAGCGGACAGGCGCTGACGTCGGACGGGGTCACGCCGGTCGCACAGGCCTTCAGGGTCAGTATGTATGCGGCAGGCGGACAGGGGCTGGGGACGGTGTCGTCTTCCGGCGACGGCCAGTTCGCGTTCGCGACGCGGGCGCTGCCGACGGACGGCGTCCGTCTCGTGCTCCGAATGGACGGCCTGCAGCCCATCGAGCAGTACAGCGGCGCGATCACACAGAACGGGCAAGCGGTTACCGTCAACTTCACGCTGCCGCCGACCATCACGGCGAGGATCACCGGAAGCGTCGTCAGCATCGCTGACCACCAGACGCCGATCAAGGGCGCGTTCGTGGAACTGCTGGTCCGCGATTCCGCAGAGCGCCTGGGCGACACTCAAGCCGACGCCGACGGCCGCTACTCCATCAGTGCCGTGCTGCCGGCCGACGGGCTGTTCACCCTGGTGGTGCGCGCGCGGTATGACTCGCCGAACTACGTCGCTCTCGAGGGCTCGGCGACGTCCCAGAACCAGACGGTGAGCATGCCGGCCGCCGAACTGCCCGGCGCGATCCTCAAGGGCGTCGTGCGCTTCCATGACGGGCAGCCTGTTCCGTCCCCGGGCATTGTGGGGCGCGACGAGTACGGCCGTGAGCAGTACGCCTGGGCGACCGGACCGGACGGCAGCTATCTCTGCTTCGGGTGGCCGGCAGGTGCGTACACTGTCACGGCGCAGGACACGGACTCCGGCCTCTTGGTCAGCGGAGAGGCCATTATCCCATCCGACAGCTCGCTGGTGACGCTCGACCTCACGATGCCGCCGAGCGGAACCGTGTCTGTCACCGTGCTCGACCAGAGCGGTGCGCAGGTGGCCGACGCGACCGTCGCGCTCGTCAGCGACGCGCTCTGGTTCGAACGCCTCGCCGGGCCATCGGAGCACCTGAAGCCCACGCCCGAGGGCAAATACGTCTTCACGCACGTGCCGACCGGAGGGCTCTACGTACAGGCCGCGCGCAGCGCGACCTACGCGAGTACCGAGGGCGTTCTCGCGGCGGCTGATGAGACCGTCAACCTGACCGTGTCCTTCCAGTACCTCGGGAGCGTTCAGGGCGAGGTGCTCGACAATCCCGAGCCAACGAAGGCCGTGGGCGTCCGTCTAACCGCACTCCGCTCGGGGGGGCCGCTGGGCAGGTACGTCAAGGAATTCTCGCTGCCGGCTGGAACGACGCAGTACACTGTCATGTTCGTGCCGCCAGGGCCTGTGCGCGTCGAGGCCGCGCCAGGCTTGTACGGCCAGGGGGTGCCGGCGGGCCAGGCCGACGGCGTGCTCGCGCCCGGCACGCCCGGCGTGCTCACCCTCGACCTGCCCATCGGTAACGCCAGCACGTTCGGCCGTCAGCTCACGATCCCGCTGGCCGGCGGGGCGTTCACCTACCGTGTGACCGCCGGAGGGCTGGTGTCGGCGTCGCTCAGCGACGGCTCCCTGCCGAACACCCTCTACTACGCTGGCGAGCTGGGCATCGGCGTGAACCGGGACGGGATGTCCTATGTCCCCGCGGCGCGCGCGGAGCTTGAGGGGCGGCAACTCGTGATCGGCCCGGAGACCTTCGGCCGCTTGCGGCCCTTCCAGCTGACGCGCAAGGTGTACGTGCCCGCTGACGGCCGTTTCGCGCGCTGGCTCGACGTCGTCACCAGTCCATCGGACTCGCCGCACACGATCAGGCTGACACTGACATCGCCCATCAACGGCTCGTCGCTCAGCGAACTCGTTGAGCCGTCGGACATGCTTCCGGGGTACGCGCTCTTCTCCGGCTACGGGAACATTGGCAGCTCGGCCTACGTGTTCGCCAGTGCGCAGCCGCCCGTGGCCCCGGTCGACGCGATGTACGATTCGTCGCCGAGGGACTATCCGGTGATCCGGGCGTACTGGGATGTGGAGGTGCCGGCGCACGGGTCGATCGCGCTCCTGCACTTCGCGATTGCGGCCATGCCGGCCGACGCTGACGCCGCGCGGACGCTCGCCTTCGACCTGGCCGCCCTGGCCGACCCGGCGGCCATCGAGGGATTGACGGAGGACGAGCTGGCGCTGATCGTGAACATGCGGGTTCCACCGCCGGGCCCGATCGCGGCAGCGTGGCCTGCCGGCGCGCAGCCGATCAGGGCCCGCTCGCTGGCGGGCGTCTGGGAAGGGCACGCCTGGCTTGCCCAGCCGGCCGAAGAACCTGCCACGATGGAGGCCGGGAAGTAGGCGACGCGTTGGAAGCATGATGGAGACGGCAGGATGACCGGAGAACGGGTCGGGCGCCGCCTGGCGGCGCTGGTTGCCTGCGCGGCCGTGGCGGCGTGCGTGCTGCCGGCCGCCGGCGCGGCGGGAGGCGGCGACGAGAAGCGGCCGCTCCCGCCCTTCGATGTGCTGGCGCCGTCGGGTGAGGCCGTCCAGTCCTCGCAGGTCGGGCCGCCTGGCCAGTGGCTGCTCGTCTACGTTGCGCCGGCGTCGCCCGCGTCGATTCGGCTGTTCGAAGCGATGAGGGCCTGGGAGTCGCCCGGGCTCGCGTCGCGCGCGGTCGTCGTCATCGGCGCGCCCGTCGCCGAGGCCGCGTCGTTCGTGCAGGAGCGCGGCAACGAGTTCCCGGCCGTCCGCTGGTGTGCCGACCCCGACGGATCGGCGCGGCTGGCCTTGCGCATCACCGGGACGCCGTTCATCCTCGGCGTCACGGACGGGCAGATAGCCTGGTCCCTGGCAGGCGTCCTCAACGATCCGAGGGCGCTCGAATCGGTCATGCGCGGCTGGGTCGAACCGAAGACGCCCTGAGACCTCCCCCGGCCGCCTGCACGGCGGCAGGACGTCATGCGGGCAGGCCAGGGGGCGGGCCGCTTCGGGTGATCGGGCATCGTCCCGCCGGGCGCTACCGGGTCAACACGAAGCGATCGATCGCGTCCGCGACGCCGGCCTCGTCGTTCGACGCCGTGATGTGCCAGCCGCGGGCGCGTAGCGCCTCCACGGCGTTGCCCATCACGACCGGCAGGCCGGCCGCCTCGAGCATGCCGACGTCGTTCAGGTTGTCGCCGAGGGCCATCACCTCGCCGCGCGCGTAGCCCTGGCGCCGCGCCCACTCCGCCAGCGTCGCGCCCTTCGTGCAGCCGGCCGTCAGCACGTCCACGAACGAGATGTCGCGGTCTTCGTACTCGGTCAGGTTCACCGAGAACGCCGGCGCCTCCGGCAACTCCCGGAGCAGCGCGGCGAGCTGCCGCATCGCCGCGACGGCGCCGTTGAACATGACGACCAGCGGGTCCTCGGTGAGCGCCGACTCGAGCGGCGCCACCTCGCTCAGATACGCGATGTTGCGCTCTGCGTAGGCGAGCCGCACGGGGTCGCTGCGGTCGACCCGCTCGAAGACCATCTGGCCATCACGCGGCCTGTCGAACGTCAGCGCGACGTTGCGGCGGTAGGCGGCGCCGGCTGCGAGCACCGTCCGCGCGATCGCCCGGGGCATCGTGTGCCGAAGCGCGGTCACGCCCGTCGAGAGGCGGACGAGCGCGCCGTTACTGGCTATGACGGTGACAGGGCAGGGAAGCAGGTCGACGATGGGGCGCGCGAAACCGTAAGCGCGGCCGGTTACGAGGGCGACTTCGACCCCTCTCGCGGCGCAGGCGAGGACCGCATCGCGGTTGCGAGCGGGCAGCCGCCACCGGGAATCGAGCAGCGTGCCGTCGATGTCGATGGCGACGAGACGAATCATCGGGACAGTGTAGCGTAGGCGCTGGGGGCTTGGAGGCTAGGCGCTGGTCGCTCTCCTGGATTCTGAATGCTGACTTCCGGATTCCTTCACCTCCTTTGCCTCCCTTGCCTCCTCTACCTCCTCGACGTCTTCTGCCTCCTGCCTCCTCGCCCCCGCATGGTAAGCTCGCTTGGATCGTCCATGTCCCGGCCTCTCAACCGCCGCCTGCTCCTCGTCTTCGCGCATCCCGACGACGAGTCGGTGTTCGCCGCCGGAGTGGTGTGCCGGACGGTAGCCGGGGGCGGGCGCGTGGCCCTCTGCACGGCGACACCCGGCGAGCACGGGAAGCTGGGCGATCCGCCGGTCTGTTCGCGGGAGAACCTGGGCCGCGCCCGGCAGGCGGAGCTGATGGAAGCGTGCCGCATTCTCGGCATCTCGACGATACGGCTCCTGGGCTACCCGGATCGTGCGCTTGCCGTCGCGCCCGCGGACACGATCCGGCGGCAGCTTGTCGAAGTCATCCGGGCCGTGCGCCCCCAGGTGGTGGCCACCTTCGAGCCCAACGGCACGAACCTCCATCCCGACCACGTGGCCATCAGCCGCTTCGCGGGCGATGCCGTGAGCGCGGCGGCGGACGCGCGCTGGTACCCGGAGCTTGGGAAGCCGCACACCATCGCGCGCCTCGCCTGGACCTTGCCCGTGCGCCCGTGGGCGGTCTTGCGGCGCGGCGATCCGGCGCCGGAGCCGGGTGTGGACTTCGCGATTGACGTCGAGGCGTTCGCGCGCCGGAAGGCCGCCGCGCTCAGGGCGCACCGGTCGCAGCACATCACCATCGACCGCATCTTCTTCTCGAAGCCGGATCGCGGGCGGCTGCTGAGCGTCGAATTGTTTCGCCAGGCGTTCGGCCCGCGCCTGGGGTCCGTGCCGGAGACCGACCTGTTCGCCGGGATCGCCGGCAGGTTGTCGTGACCAGGAGGTTGCCATGCGTCGGGCGTTCGCGATACTGACCCTCTCGCTGTCGGTCCTGCTGGGGCTCGCGCCGTTGACGGCCCGGCACGCCGCGACGATCGGCGCGCCCGCGGCCCGGGCGCAGGTTTCGGCGCCGTCGGCCGAACCGACCGGTTCCGGGCAGTCGGGTGCGCCGTCTGCCGCGGCGGCTGCCGCGCCGCGGCCGATGGAACTGCCCGACATCCTGGCCTGGAAAAGCATCGGCGCCAGCGCGGTGTCCGACGATGGCCGCTGGTTCGCCTACCGGCTGTCGCCCGTCGTCGGCGACAGCGAGGTCGTGGTGCGGGCGGTCGAGGGCGACAAGGCTTACACGTTTCCGGCGGGCGAGGCGCCGTCCGCGGGAGGGCGGCCAGGAGGGCCTGGAGACGAGCCCGGCCTGCCCGCGGCCGCGCTCCAGTTCTCGGCCGACTCGAAGTGGGCTGCGTTCATGGTCTACCCGACGCGCGCAGAGGCTCAGCGCGCACGGAGCCAGCGGCGGCCCGCGGCGCAGCCGAAGGCGCGCCTGCTCGATCTCGAGTCGGGAACGGACGTCGCGTTCGACAACGTGCGGCGCTTCGCGTTCGCGGGCGAGCGCGGCGGATGGATCGCCATGCAGAAGGCGCCGGCGGGCGCCGGCGGAACGGCGGTTGGTGCTCCTCCGGCCCAGGGCCCGGCTCGCGGGGGATCGGGAGGCGATGCGGCCGGCGACCGGCCGAAGGGCACGGACCTCATTTTGCGCGAGCTTGCGACGGGGCGCGACCTGAACGTCGGCAACGTCTCGGAGTTCGCCTTCGACAAGTCGGGGCGCTACCTGGCCCTCGTCATCGACGCGCCCGACAAGGCCGGGAACGGCGTCCAGGTGAGGGACATGGAGACCGGCGTCGTGCAGGCGCTCGACAGCGCCAGCGCCTCGTACGAGCGCCTGTCGTGGACCGAGAAGGGCGACGGCCTGTCGGTCATCCGGGGCAGAGACGACGAGCGATACCGCGACAAGCGGTACGCAGCCATCGGCTTCACGGGATTCGGCGCCGCCGGCGCCCTGCAGCGCGTCGTTTATGATCCCGCCTCCGACGAGGGGTTCCCGCAGGGCTTCTCGATCAGTCCGGCCCGCAGCGCCGTTTGGACCGAGGATCTCGGCGCCCTCCTGTTCGGCATCCGGGAACTCGAGAAGGCGGAGCCGAAGCCCGGGGCGACGCCGGCCGACAAGGGGCCCGCCGACAGCCCGGGCGCGCCCGCGCCTCCTCCGGCCCCCGAGACGCCGGACGACGACAAGGTGGACCTGGTCCTGTGGCACTACAAGGACCCGCGCCTCCAGTCGCAGCAGCGGGTGCAGGAGCAGGCGGACAAGAACTTCAGCTACCTCTCGATCTTCCGCGTGAAGGAGAACCGGTTCATCCGGCTCGCCGACGACGAGGTGCGCAGCGTCAGCGCTGCGCCGAAGCAGCGGTACGGCATCGGCCTCGACATGCGGGCGTACGAGTTGATGGGCAACCTCGACGGCCGCCGCTACCAGGACGTGTACGTCATCGACCTGCGGACGGGCGAGCGGAAGCTGGCGGTCAGGAAGCTGCGGAACATGGGGCAGCCGTCCCCCGACGGCTCGAAGTTCTTCTACTACGACGACGGCCACTACTTCTCGTACGACATGGCGTCGGGTGCGTCCGTGAATCTCACGAAGAGCGTCCCGGCGTCGTTCATCGACGTCGACCAGGACACGAACGTCGTCAAGCCGCCGACGCCCGCCCTGGGCTGGACGAAGGACAGCGACGCCGTGCTGCTCTCCGACGGCTGGGACATCTGGCGGGTGCCCGTGTCCGGCGGAACGGCGTCGAACCTGACGGCGAACGGCCGGAGGGACGGCCTCCGCTACCGGTCACTGCTCCGGCTGGACCCGGAGGAGAAGGGGTTCGACCTCTCGGCGCCGCGCTACGTGTCGATGTTCGGCGAGGCGACGAAGAAAGGCGGCATCGGGCTCATCGAACCCGGGCAAGCCGGCGTGCGGCGGCTCCTCTGGGACGACGCCGTGTTCGGACTGCAGAAGGCGGCCAAGGCCGACGTGTACCTGTACACGCGATCCACCTTCAACGAGCCGCCGGACGTCCATGCGACCGGCGCCTCACTCCAGCCGGGGCGGAGGCTCTCGGATCTGCGGGCGCAGGTGGGCGCCTTCACGTGGTCCGGAGGCTCGCTGCTCGTGAGCTATGCCGTGAAGCTCGGCAAGGGGGCCCCGGCCAAGACGCTGCAGGGCTCGCTGTTCCTGCCGGCCGGTTACGAGAGGGGCCGGACGTACCCCACCATCGTCTACATCTACGAGCGGTTGACGCAGAACCACAACGCGTTCGCGGCGCCCACGGCGAACGGCTTCAACAAGTCGGTGTACACGAGCAACGGCTACGCCGTGCTGATGCCGGACATCGCCTACGCGCTGAACGATCCCGGCGTCTCGGCCGTGGCGTGCATCACGTCGGCGCTCAAGGCCGCCATCGCGACCGGAGTAGTGGATCCGAAGCGCGTCGCGCTGCACGGGCACTCCTGGGGCGGCTACCAGACGGCCTTCGCCGTGACGCAGACCCAGGCGTTCGCGGCGGCGGTCGCGGGCGCGCCGCTCACGAACATGGTCAGCATGTACAGCCTGATCTACAAGAACAGCGGCGGCACGAACCAGGCGATCTTCGAGAGCAGCCAGGGTCGCTTCCTCGGGGGGTACTGGGACAACTGGGAGGCCTACGTCCGGAATTCTCCGGTCAACTTCGCCCGGAACGTGAAGACGCCGCTCATCATCCTGCACAACGACCAGGACGGGGCCGTGGACTTCACGCAGGGCGTTGAGTACTTCAACACGCTCAGGCGCCTCGGCAAGAACGTCATCATGCTGGAGTACGTCGGCGAGAACCACGGCCTCGCGAAGCAGGCGAACCGGCAGGACTACACGATCCGCATGAAGGAGTTCTTCGACCACTACCTCAAGGGTGCGCCAGCGCCCGCGTGGATGATCGAGGGCGTGCCGCGGCTGAAGATGGCGGACCACCTCAAAGAGCGCGCGGACCTTAGGAAGTCCGCCGCGGAGCGCGAGAAGGAGCGGGCGGCCCTGCCCGTGAGGGAGGCGGAGAGGAAGTAGGTTGGAGTATGGGGTTTTGGCCCGCGCGATGCCCGCGGTAGCATGGACCGATGGCTGTGCCGCCATTCGAGGAACTGCTTGCAGTGGTCGCGCGGGGACTGGCGCGGCTGCCGGGCGCCGCGGCCCAGAACCGGATGGCGCCGGTTCCTAGGCCTGGCGGGACGCGGCCGAGGGTGACCGGCGGGGCGCGGCCCGCGGCAGCCCTGCTGCTGCTCTTCCCGGCGGACGGCGTGTCGGCGTCGCTGCTTCTGACCAAGCGTTCGCAGGCCCTGGTGCAGCATCCCGGCCAGGTGTCGCTGCCTGGCGGGGCGGTGAACGCAGGCGAGTCGATCGAAGACGCCGCCATGCGGGAAGCGCGCGAGGAAACCGGCATCGAGCCGGCATCGGTCCGGACGCTGGGCCGTCTGACGCCTCTGCACATCCCCGTGAGCGGATTCGTGCTCCATACGGTGGTCGGCGCCGCGAGTGCGCGGCCGGTGGTGCGCCCCGCTCCCTGGGAGGTGGAGCGGATCATCGAGGCGCCCGTCGAGCACCTGCTTGACTCGGCGCGCCACCTGCGGACGACTCGCGTGCGCGACGGCATCGAGCTCGATATGCCGTTTTTCGAGCTCGACGGCGAGCAGGTTTGGGGTGCGACGGCGATGGTTCTGGCCGAGTTCGTGGCGCTGCTCGGCGTGGCGGTCAGCCCCGCGGCAGCCAAAAGGGGTCGGGACGGTTTACGCAACTAACAGAACTGTGTTTCATTTTTCGTCGGTTGCGTAAATCGTCCCGACCCCCTCCCTCTCGATCGCAGGAGGAGTAACAGACCGTTGTCACCTCGCCGGAAGACATCGGAAGAGTCGCTGCTGGACATCATCGAGCGAACCCCCGCCCCGAGAGGCGCCTCGTGGCCGCCCGTTGGAAGCTGGCCTCCGCTGCCGGGCTCCGAACAGCCCGGTGGCCGCGGCGGTGGTGGCGGTGAACAGACGGTCGCGCTCCACGAGGCGGCGCAGGAGAAGTATCTCAACTACGCCTTGTCCGTCATCACGTCGCGGGCACTTCCCGACGTGCGCGACGGCCTGAAGCCCGTCCAGCGCCGCATCCTGTTCACGATGTGGCAGCAGAGCCTCACGGCCGACGCCAAGTTCCGCAAGTGCGCGAAAGTCGTGGGCGATGTGATGGGCAGCTACCACCCGCACGGCGACTCGGCCATCTACGACACGCTGGTCCGCATGGCGCAGCCGTTCTCGCTCCGTTACCCGTTGGTGGACGGCTCGGGCAACTTCGGCTCCCTCGACGGTGACGCGGCCGCCGCGATGCGCTACACCGAATGCCGCCTTGCGCGGATCTCGGACGAGATGCTGCAGGAGATCGATCAGGCCACCGTCGCCTTCCGCCCGAACTACGACGGCACGAAAACCGAGCCGGTCGTCCTCCCGGCGCGCCTGCCGAACCTCCTGGTCAATGGCGCCACGGGGATCGCCGTCGGGATGGCGACCAGCATCCCGCCGCACCACCTCGGCGAGGTCGCCACGGCCCTGCTCAAGCTGCTCGACAACGCGGACCTCACGAGCGCCCAGCTCTGCCGCTACGTCAAGGGCCCGGACTTCCCGACCGGCGGCCACGTGCTGAACTCGCCCGACGAGCTGAAGGACATCTACAAGACGGGTTCAGGCACGCTGCGCGTGCGCGGCACGTGGGAGCCCGGGCCGACGACACGCGGCGGCCGGACCATCATCATCACCAGCATCCCGTACATGGTGAACAAGGCCCAGCTCGTCGAGCGCATCGCCGAAGTGGTGCTGGGCCGCAAGCTGCCGCCGCTTGTGGACGTCAAGGACATCTCGACCGACGATGTGCGGATCCAGCTGGAACTGAAGCGGGACGCCGACGAGAAGATGGTGATGGCGTACCTCTGCAGGCACACGCCGCTGCAGACAACGTTCCCGGTGAACCTGACGTGCCTCGTGCCGACGGAGAACCCCGAGGTCGGCAGGCCGGATCGGCTCGATCTCAAGTCCATCCTGTGGCACTTCCTGCACTTCCGCCTCGACGTCGTCACGCGCCGCCTTGAGCACGAGCTGGCGGCGGTCGAACGCCGCATCCACGTGCTCGAAGGGTTCGAGAGGATCTTCGGCGTCCTCGATGAGATCATCCGGATCATCCGGAAGTCGGACGGCAAGCAGGATGCCGCGAAGAAGATCATGGCCCGGTTCGACCTGGACGCCGGGCAGACGGACGCCATCCTCGAGCTGAAGCTCTACCGACTGGCGCGCCTCGAGATCCTCGCCATCCAGACCGAGCTCGAGGACCGTCGCGGGCGCGCGAAGACGATCGGACTGCTGCTCAACAACGAGCACAAGCGGTGGGGGCTCGTGCGGGACGAGCTGGAGGACCTGCAGAAGCGCTACTCGGGGCCGAAGGCGGACCCGCGCCGCACGCGAATCGAGGCGGTCGAAGAAGCCGAGTACTCCGCCAGCGACTTCATTGTCGAGGAGGACGGCGTCGTCATCGTGTCGCGCGACGGATGGGTGAAGCGCCAGAAGGAAGTGAAGGACCTCGCGGCGACGCGGCTGCGCGAGGGCGACGCCGTGCTGGCCGTGCTGCCCGGCAGCACGCGTGCGGCCGCGGTGTTCTTCACGAACTTCGGCGTGGCCTACACATCGGCCATCGCTGACGTGCCGGCGTCCACCGGGTACGGCGAGCCGATCCAGCGGCTGTTCAAGTTTAGGGACGGAGAGCGCGTGATTGCCGCCGTCAGTCTCGATCCGAGGGTCACGCGGGGCATCGAGCCGCGGAAGCCAGGCGGCGTGCCGCCGACGCACGCCGTCGCCGTCACGAGCGACGGCTACAGCCTGCGGTTCGGCCTGGAGGCGTTCGCGGAGCCCAGCACCCGGGCCGGGCGGCGCTACGCGCGCCCCGCCGGGGGCGCCGAGGTGGTCGGCGTCGCCGTGATCGACGGCAGCGAGACCATCATCGCGGCGACGGCGCAGGCGCGGGCGATGCTCTGCAAAGCCGAGGAGATCAACTTCCTGTCAGGCCCAGGCAAGGGCGTCATCCTCATCAAGCTTGACCCGAAGGAGGACCGCGTGCTCGGGTTCATCGCGTCGGTGGGGGACCGCGACCTGCTGACCGTCGAGACCAGCCGAGGGGCCGAGCAGACCATCAGCACCGCCAAGTACGAGGTGACCGGCCGCGGCGGCAGAGGGCGCGAGTTGCTCCAGCGCGGCCAGTTCACGCGCGTCGTGCCGGCCCCGCTCGCATCGCCGCCGCCGCTCGACGAGCCGAAACCGTAAGGCGGAGGCGGGTGCCACGGTGACGAGGTGCCTCCGGAGCCCGGGTGCCGAATCGCACGGGTCGCCTCGGTTTGCTGGGATTCGAAGACAGGCGCGCGTCCGTTGTTGCATGGGCGTGCGGGCAGCCGCTGTTCGAGATCGGCCGGAACCGGGTCTCCCCCAGGCGCATCACGGCGGAACCACGGAGCGCAGCTGATCGGCCACGGCGCGCCAGGCCGCGTCTGCGGGCCTCGGACGGCACTGCCTCATGACGGCCGAGGTCATCGGATGTAGGATCCGAAGGGGCCGTTCCCGGACGCCGAACTCGCCGTGCGCGGGCTGGCAAGGCCCCGAGGGCCGTCCGGTCACTCCGGGCATTGGAGCGGCGGGATGAGCGAGAGCAGGCGCTGATGGCGCAGGCGATTCCGGCACATGCGTCGGGCAGGGACTGGAGGCAAGCCAGCCGGCGGCGCGGGTGGGCTGCCGCCGGCCCGATTGACCGCGCGCAGCACTTCCGAACCCGTCACCGACAAACCGCGCGTCTTGGCGGCCGCATGCGTCAGGCTCGGAGTAGGATAGAACGTCGTGCCGGCAGGGTTCAGCGATACCGATCGGGAGAGCCTCCAGGTGCAGGTGGACCTGCTGCGCCGGGCGACGCCGAGCCGGCGCCTGCAATTGGCCTTCTCGCTCTCTGCGGACGTGATGTCGCTTGCCCTGGCGGGCATCCGCCGGCGCGAGCCGGGAGCCACTCCTGCGCGAGCGGGTGTCGTGTTCGTCGCCACCCAGTACGGCCCCGAACTGGCGAGTGCGGTGCGAGCGCGGATCGAGGACGAGCGATTGCCATGAACGCGTCCGACTTGACCAGGGCCCTCACACTGGTCCTCGAAGCGTTCGATCGGCTCGGCGTCCGCCACTTCATTGGGGGCTCAGTTGCCAGTTCCGTTCATGGCATCGCGCGAGCCAGTCTCGACGTTGACCTCGTGGCGGAATTGGAGCCGATCCATGCTCGGCCATTGGTCGCCGCGCTCGAAGGCGCCTTCTACGTCGATGAGCGTCGCGTGCGGCGGGCCATCGAGCAGCGGCGGTCGTTCAACCTGATCCATCTGGCGTCCATGTTCAAGATCGACGTGTTCGTGTCGAAGGGTCGCCCGTTCGACGCGGCGTCGTTCTCCAGGGTCCGCCGAGAACGGCTCGGGCCGGATCCCCACGACCGCGGCATCCCGCTCGCGTCTGCCGAAGACGTGCTCTTGGCGAAGCTCGAGTGGTTCCGGCGCGGCGGCGAATCCTCAGAGCGCCAGTGGGACGACGTCCTGGGCCTGCTGCGAGTCAGCGCGGGCGCGATCGATCACGAGTACCTCAGCCACTGGGCAGCGGTCCTCGGCGTGACGGACCTCCTGGAGCGCGCGGTCGGCCAAGCGGCCGACGCGGTGTCCGGCGAGCCGGATTCGTAGGCGCGAGATGCGCAACCTGGAGATCAAAGGCTCGCGTCGCCTCTCTGTCGCCTGCCCGGGCCCGCCTGAACAGGCTGCGCGGGGCGGCCCGGGAGCCCGTCGTCCGGCAGACGGACTGGTACTTCCGCGTGTTGAAAGGGCGGCTCAAGCTCAGAGTGCTCGGCGGCCGACGCGATGGCGAATTGATCCTCTACGTCCGGCCGGACAGGGCGTCCGTTCGAACCAGCAAGTTCCGGGTGCTGCCCGTCGCGGACGCTACCGCCGCGCGCGCGCTGCTCGAGGCGATGTTCGGCCTGCGGGCGAGCGTGCGAAAACGGCGGGAGATCTGGATCTACAAGAACGCCCGGATCCACCTCGACCAGGTGGACGGACTGGGCCGCTTCGTCGAGATCGAAGCCATGGTCTCCGAGGGTGCGGCCCAAGCGCGTGCGCTGATGGCGCAACTGCGCGGGGTACTCGGTATCCGCTCGGCTGACCTGATCGCTGGGTCCTACGCCGAGATGCTCAACGAGCGCAGTCACGCCCTTCGCACGGCGCGCGGCGGGAAACGTACTGCCAGTCGAGGCTGAAGCCTCGACCTCCGTCCCGAACGCAGGACGCGGCGTTGTGCGCCCGTCGTCGGGGCTGACGCCCCGACCTCCGGCGGGCGGCCTGCGCTGGTGCGGCAAACCGAATCCCGGTCCCCGGGGTCCCGAGTCCCGAGACCCGAGTCCCGAGATGCTACTGCGCCACCGGCTCGTCCTCGTCGAAGTCCCCGGGGTCGTCGTCCGGGGGCATGCGGGCCAGCATGCCCTTGATGAGCTCCTGGTGCTCCAGTTCGTCCGCCCGCAGATCCTCGAAGAGGGAGCGGACGTCCGGGCTCGTCACGTGTTCAAGAGCCGCGTCGTAGAAGTCGTGGGCCTTCACCTCCGACGCGAGCGCGACCTCCATGGCTTCCCTGGCGGTCATGTAGATGCGGGCCTGGTCGAACTCCGGGGCCTCCACGTCCCAGAGCGTCGCGCTCGAGATGCGCATGGGCGCATCGCCGAACAGCGCGTTCCGGCGCGCCTCGATCGCCGCTCGATGCTTGGCTTCGAAGCCTGCCATGTCGGCGTAGAAGTGCGCCGCGTCTGGCGTGTGGTGCAGCGACAGGTTGTCGGCGAACTCCTGGTACCGTTCCTGGGCCTCTTCTTCGATGAGGAGCGCGAGATCCAGGGCGTCCCGGAGGGACAGCGAGGCGAAGTCGAATTCCGGCATGGCAGTACTCTGAGCGCGGGGAAGGGGCAGTGTCAATAGGGGTTAGGCGTCGGGGACTGGGGGCTGGGCTATTCTGGATTCTGACTCCTTTCCCCCCTTCCCCTCCTTCCTACTCGGGATGCACCATCATGCCTGCCGCGGGGACGAGCGCGCGATACATTGCGTCGGGGATGTTGGAGTGCCAGTGCCCCGTCAGGCGGGCGAGGCTAACGGTTCCCGCGAAAACGGCGGCGATGACCGCGGCGACGAGCCACGTCGGGATCGCCCGCGACCGGCCCACCGCCAGGCGGAGCGCCCCCTGGGCCGGGCACGACGCAATGCATTCCAGGCAGCCGGTGCACTCGGCCGACCTGACGGTGATCAGCCGATCCACCGGCAGCAGCGACGGGCACGCCTTCGCGCACTTCTCGCAGTCGATGCAGACGTCCGGTTCCCGTCGGATCCGGGCCGGGCTGAAGAGGGCGGCGATGCCGACCAGCGCCCCGTAGGGGCACAAGGAGCGGCACCAGAGGTTCTTCACGGCCAGCGAGCCTACGATGAGCATCGCAATGACGATGGCCGGCGTCGTCCCGATGTGCCGGAAGAAGTTCAGCATCTTGACGTCGGCGATCTGGCCGTAGGGGCTGAAGACGAAGGCCCGCAGGTCCTCCGCCGTCATGCTTGCGACGGCGTAGCCGAAGAACCCGAGCAGGAGGTACTTGAAGCTTCGGAGCGGGATGTCGAGCCAGCGCGGAGCCTGGACGTTGCGCCCGAAGATCTCGCGCCCGCCCTGCCACAGCCACTCGGAGATCGTGCCAATCGGGCAGAGCCAGCTGCAGAACGCCTTGCGCGCGAGGAAGGAAATGCCGATGAACGCGGCGAGGAGGAACATTGCCGCCGGGTGCACCTCGGGGATGCGGCCGGTCAGGATGGCGTACTTGAGGTTCATCAGGCCAGCAATCGGCAGCCAGCCCTCGACGCCTGGCGGCCGGTTGACCTGGATGCTCTGACCGCCCGTCTCGTAGTAGCGGACGAAGAGGTAGAAGGTCGCGCCAATCCAGAGGTTGAGCAGGATGAAGGCCATCTGGAACGCGCGGCGGACGGCCGGCGTCCGGTCGGGCTGCCGGCGGGTGAACGTGGCCATGAGTCCAGAATATCAGGCACGGGCCAGGCGGCGCCGGCTGCTGTCGGGTATCGGGGTCAGATCCAGGAATACGGGGTCAGGGCCAGTATTACTGGCCCTGACCCCGTATTCCTGGATCTGACCCCAAGCCGAGGTGGCGGTACGACGGCGAATCGAAGTACAATGGCGTCAAGGAATTGGCGAGCGGTCCATGCTCCTGGCTCGTCCCGGCTGTCCCGGGGGGCTTGTTTCGGGGCGCGGAACGCTGGCATCTCTTCAGCGCAGTCCCTAGCGGCCGACGCGCCCCTGTGCGCCGGCTGTCCCTAGCGCCTGGCGCCTAGTCCCTAGCGCGTGTTCCGTTGATGCCGTCCTATACAGCCAAGGACATCACCGTCCTCGAAGGCCTCGAGCCTGTTCGGAAACGCCCCGGCATGTACATCGGGGGCGTGGGCTCGACCGGCCTCCATCACCTGGCCTGGGAGATCCTGGACAACGCCGTGGACGAAGCGATGAATGGCTTCGCTTCGGCCATTACGGTGACGCTGCACGAGGATGGCGCCTCGCTGACGGTCTCGGACGACGGGCGCGGCATCCCCGTCGACAAGCACCCGAAGAGCAGGAAGAGCGCCCTGGAGGTCGTCTTCACCGTGCTGCACGCCGGCGGCAAGTTCGAGCACGGGAGCTACAAGACGGCGGGCGGCCTGCACGGGGTCGGCGCCAGCGTGGTCTGCGCACTGTCGAAGGAGCTGTCCGTCACGGTCAAGCGAGACGGCGAGCAGTGGGAGCAGCGCTTCAAGCAGGGCGTGGCCCAGGGGCCGCCGAAGAAGCTGGGGCCGGCGCGGGGCACGGGCACGACGGTCTTCTTCAGGCCGGACGCAACGATCTTCCCGAAAGTCGAGTTCGACGCCGCCGTCATCCGCGAGCGCCTGGAGGTCGCCAGCTACCTGCACAAGGGCGTCAAGGTCGTCTTCGAGGACGAAGGCGCGAGGACCCGCGAGGTGTTCCAGCACGACGACGGCATCGAGGCCTACCTCAGGGCGATCCTGGCGGCGGCGGGCGCCAGGCCCTCGCACGAGTCGGCCTTCGTGCTCGCCCGCGACAACGGGATGCGCCTGGATCTGGCGATGCAGTGGACCGAGGGCACCGACGAGCAGATTCGGAGCTACGTCAACGGGATCCCGACCGGCTCGGGCGGGACCCACGAGCATGGCCTCAGGGCGGGCGTCGGCAAAGCCATCCGGAACTTCATCGACACGCACGGCCTGACCCCCAAGGGCGTGACGATCGCGGCCGAGGACATCCGCGAAGGCCTGGTCGCGGTGCTGAGCCTCTTTGTGGCCGAGCCGCAGTTCCAGGGGCAAACGAAGGACCGGCTGAACAACCCGGAGGCGCTGTCCGCCGTGGACTCGGCGGTGCGGCCGGCCCTCGAGCACTGGCTGAACCACAACCTCAGCATGGCAGAGGCCATCGTCGCGCGCATCATCCTCGCCGCGCGCGCCCGGGAAGCCAGCCGCGCAGCGCAGCAGGAGGTCGCACGCAAGAACGCGACGTCGAACCGCCTGAACCTCCCCGGCAAGCTCAGCGACTGCTCCGCGGCAGGGCGCGACGACTCGGAGCTCTTCATCGTGGAGGGCGACTCGGCCGGCGGGTCGGCGAAGCAGGGCCGTGACCGCGCGCGGCAGGCGATCCTGCCGCTCCGCGGCAAGGTCCTGAACGTCGAGAGCGCCTCGGTCTCGAAGGTACTGGAGAACAAGGAGCTGTCCGACCTCGTCACCGCCCTCGGCTGCGGCATCGGCAAGCACGTCGACATCACGCGGCTGCGCTACGGCCGCGTGATCATCCTGGCCGACGCGGATTCGGACGGGAACCACATCGCCACGCTCCTGCTCACCTTCCTCTACCGGCACCTGACCCCGCTCATGACGGCGGGAAAGGTCTTCCTCGCCCAGCCGCCCCTCTACCGCATCGACATCGGCAAGGAGACGCACTGGGCCCTCGACGACGTCCAGAAGGCGCAGATCCTGGAGCGCCACGCCAAGGGGCGCGGCACGCCGGAGATCACGCGCTTCAAGGGCCTGGGCGAGATGATGCCGAAGGTGCTGTGGGAGACCACCCTCAACCCGAAGACCCGGCGGCTCCTCCGCGTGGAGGTGGCCGACCACATCGTGACCGATCGCGTCATCAACGAGCTCATGGGCAAGGACGCTTCCGCGCGGTTCCGCTTCATCATGGAACGCGCCGAGGAGGCCCGCGAGCTGGACGTGTGACCATCAAGAAGGATCCATGCCCATATCAGGAGATGCCCTGAAGATTGCGGTCTTCATCGATTTCGACAACATCGAGATCGGCGTGAAGACCACGCTGAACCGCGAGTTCGAGGTCGGCGCCGTACTGGACGCCGTCAAGGAGCGCGGAGAGGTGATTACGAAGGTCGCCTACGGCGACTGGAAGCGCGCCGGCGACTACAGCCGCATGCTCACGCAGCACGCGGTGCGGATGGTGCAGCGCAATATGACGCCTGGCGGCGACAAGAACGGCGCCGACATCAACCTCGCCCTCGACGCCCTCGAGATGGCCTTCACCCACGACCACATCAACGCCTTCGTCATCGTCGGCGGCGACAGCGACTTCATCAGCCTGGTGGAGAAGCTCAAGCAGTACGACAGGAAGGTGTTCGTCGTGGGCGGACGGCAGTTCACGGGCGCCGTGATGCAGAAGAACTGCCACGAATTCATCGCCTACGAGAACCTCATCCGGCAGACGGGCCGGCGGCCGGCCGGCCATGGCCGCGAGCGCGGGGGCGAGAAAGCGGCCCCGCTGGCCACCGCTCCCGTCAGCCGGGCCGTCCCGCTTGTGACGCGGGCGCTCGCGCTCCTAGCGGACCGCGAGGTCACGCCGCAGCTCGGGCTGCTGAAGAGCACGCTGCTGCAGCTCGACTCGACGTTCTCGGAGCGCGACTACGGCGCCTCGAGCTTCCGCGATTTCGCCGAGAAGCTCGCCGAGACCGGCGTCGTCGCATTGCGCAGCTCGGGACGGAGCGTGCTCGTGGAGTTGAAGGACGCAGAACGCGTCCACGACGCCCCGGAGGGCCACTCGGCCGAGGCGGACGCCGCTGCGCCGTCCCCGGCGGCAGCCGCGCCAGCCGCCGAGTCGGAGGCGCAGCCACCCGGCCACGACGAGGCGCCGCCGACGTCGATCGTCGACGGCATCCGGATGCTCCAACGGGTGATCGCCACGCCGGGGGCCATCACGCGGTGGCCGATGTACGTACGCAACGTCAAGCAGGCCATGCGCGCCGTGGAACCCGGCTTCGACGAGCGCCGCCACGGCAACCTCGTCGACATCCTCCGGGCGGTCCAGCGCGACGGCCTGGTGCGCCTCGAACGCGATCGGCAGGGCGTGCTGCGGGTGTTCCAGGGGCAGCAGCCGCGCGTCCCCGCAGCGCAGCCGGCCGAACCGGCGCCCGAGCCCGTCGAGGCGGCTCCCTCGGCTTCGGCGCAGCCGGCCGATCCGCTCCTCTCGGCCGACGGGCGCGAGCCCGCTGACGCCAGCCTCGAGCCGCGCGGCGGCACGGAATCCCCCGAACTCGTCGCTACCGATTCACGCGAACGCACGGCGGAGGAAGCTCCCGCCGCCGATGCTACGCCGCGCCGCCGGCGCAGGTCCGGTTCGGCAGTCCCCAAGGCCAAGGTCACGGCCGCCCGCAAGCCGCGGGCGCGCTCCACATCGTCACGCACGAAGAAGGACAAGGACACGGAACCCTCATGATGGTACCGCACACCCGCCACGCTCACGCCCCGTTGTGCGCGCTCGCCGTCGCGCTCGTCGCCGCCGCGCCGCCGCACGCGGCCGCTCAGACGACCGCCGCCGCGCCGCCGGTCGTGAGATCGTACGTCGCCCCGGCCGATGTCGCCGCTCCGCCCGTCGATGCGGTCAAGACCGCCTCCGGGCTGGCCACGAAGGTGCTCGTGCCGGGCACCGGGACGGCCCACCCGAAGGCTGATGACTTCGTGAGCGTCCACTACATCGGCTGGACGGCGCAGGGCAAGATGTTCGACAGCTCCTACCCGCGCGGCAAGGCGGCATCGTTCCAGCTCCCGCGCGTCATTCCGGGGTGGAGCGAGGCCGTCCAGTTGATGGTGGTCGGCGAGAAGCGGCGCGCCTGGATTCCCGAAGCCCTGGCGTACAAGGGCCGGAAGGACAAACCGCAGGGCATGCTGGTGTTCGACATCGAGCTTCTCGAGATCAAGCCCGGGCTGGCGACGCCGGAGGACGTGGCCGCCGTGCCCGCCGACGCCCAGAAGACCCGAAGCGGCCTCGCCTACAAGGTGCTGGCGCCTGGGACCGGCACGGTCCATCCGAAGAGGAGCAGCCGTGTCACCGTCCATTACAGCGGCTGGACAACGGACGGGAAGATGTTCGACAGCTCGGTGCTGCGGGGTGAGCCCGCGACCTTCCCGCTGGATGAAGTCATCCCGGGATGGACCGAGGGCGTGCAGCTCATGGTGGCCGGCGAGAAGCGGCGGTTCTGGATTCCTCAGCGCCTCGCCTATGACGGCCAGGAAGGCATGCCGGCTGGCATGCTCGTGTTCGACATCGAGCTGGTCGGCATCAAGTAGGCGCGGGCAGCCGGGCGGCGGCGCCGATGTCCTCTCCGGAAGGCGCCGCGCCCGGCCCCTGGCGCCCTCGGCTCCTGTGCTAGAATCGGACATTCCCGTTTCGTGAGGATGCTCATGAAGAAGCGTGTGTTCGGATCGGTGTGGTGCGTGCTCGGGCTGACGGCGCTGGCGTCAACAGCCTACGCTCAGGCGTTGCCCTGGGAGGGCCGCGCCTACGCGAACGTCAATCTGGGGATGCAGGTTCGGGGGACGGATGCCGTCAAGTCGTCCCAGACGTTTCCCATCTACGACGAGAGCGGCACCATCACGAGCACCCAGAACATCGACGCGGGCGCTCCGTTCTTCGAAGTCGGCGGGGGCATCCGGATTTTCGGCAACTTCGGCATCGGCGTCACCTACGCGAGGCTGAGCACCACCGGGAGCTCGGACGTGGACGCGTCCGTGCCCAGTCCGCTCTTCTACGACGCCCCCCGATCCGCGAAGGCCAAGGTCGATGGGCTCACGCACACCGAGCAGGCCGTCCACTTCCACCTGGTGTGGCTGCTCCCGATCACCGACAAGGTCGATCTCGCCGTGTCGGGCGGTCCGACCGCGTTCAAGCTGACGCAGGGCACCGTCCTGGCGCCGACGGTCTCGGAGGTCGGGGCGCCGTACACGTCCGTGATGCTGACGACGACGGCGGCCGAGACGACCGCGAACCGGATCGGCTTCAACGTCGGCGCGGACCTGACCTACCGCTTCGCCAACAACGTCGGCATCGGCGCGCTGGTCAGGTACACGGGCCGCACCTTCGCCCTCAAACCGACCGGCGGCGCCCCGCTGGATGTGAAGGTCGGCGGTCTGCAGGTCGGCGCCGGCCTCAGGCTTCGCTTCTAGGACGCCCGCGGCCGCGCGCCAAGACCCCCCCAGCGCGCCGCGCAACGCGCGCCTTCCCTCGCAAGCGGCAACAGCGGCCCGCTGGGGCGGGCCTTGCCGTCAGCGCGGCCAGGCGATGAGAGGCAGTTCGAGGGGCACGCGCGCCTCCGCGTGGAGGGGTACGACGCGGGCCGTGAAGTCCCCCGGCGGGCGTGCCGTCTCAAGCTCGGCGCGGCAGATCCAGGCGTTCGACGCCCCTGGCACGCGTTCCGCCAGGTTCATCTCGTACACCTCGGGCCGCCCGCCGCTCCCGGCGTCGGCGTACAACTGGACGCGCACCGAGCCGGCATCGACGTCACCCAGCTCGACCGCAATCGAGAACACGAGCCGCCCGCCGGCCTCCTCCACATGCGCCTCGCCCAGCCTGATGCTCGGCCAGCGGCGCTGGAGCTCGCGCGACCACCGGTCGAGGCCGCGGGCGAGGTCGGCGCGGCCGGCGGCGCGGCGCCGGTACGAGGCCGCCGCCGGAACGTAGGCGCGCTGCACGTATTCCTGCAGCATGCGGACGCTGCTGAACTGGGGGGCCAGCCCGGCCATGCTGGCGCGGATCCGCGCCATCCACCGCCTCGGGATGCCCTCGGCGTCGCGCTCGTAGAACGCCGGCACGACCTCGTCCTCCAGCAGCGCGTAGAGCTGCTTCGCCTCGGCCTCATCGTCGCCGGGCCGGTCCGACCGGCCGCCGAGCGCCCAGCCGCAGCCGGCGTCGAACGCCTCGGCCCACCAGCCGTCGAGCGTCGAGAGGTTCAGGCCGCCGTTCACGAGCACCTTCATGCCGCTGGTGCCGCTCGCCTCCCACGGCCGCCGCGGGGTATTGATCCACACGTCGACGCCCTGCACCAGTTCCGTGGCCAGCCGCATGTCGTAGTCGTCGAGGAACACGACGCGCGCGCGGGCTGCCGGCGCCGCGGCGAGCCTCGCCCATTGCTGGATCAGCCGCTTGCCCTCCTCGTCGCGCGGGTGCGCCTTGCCGGCGACGATGATCTGGACCGGCCGGTCGGGGTTCGTGAGCAGCCGCAGCAGCCGATCCGGATCAGCGAGCAGGAGGTTCGGCCGCTTGTAGGCCGCGAACCGCCGGGCGAAGCCCAGCGTCAGGATGCCCGGATCCAGCACGCCGGCGACGGTCCGCCGCGCGGCCTCGAGATCCCCGTGGCGCGCGAGCTTCCGGAGGAGCCTCGACCGGGCATAGCGCACCAGATCCTCGCGCTCGCGGGCGCGCAGGCGCCAAAGGTCCTCGTCGGTCAGACGGAGGATGTCCGCCGTGAGGGCCGACACGTCCCCGCGCCACCGTTCCTTGCCGGCGGCTCGCGTCCATACCTCGTCGGTCCAGGGCGAGTCCCACGACGGCACGTGCACGCCGTTGGTGACGTGGTCGACAGGGACCTCCGCCTCCGGCCATCGGGGAAACAGCCCGGCGAACATCCGCCGGCTGACGGCGCCGTGCAGACGGCTCACCCCGTTGACCCAGCCTGAGCCGCGCACGGCGAGCCACGCCATGTTGAACGGCTCGTTCGGGTCGTCCGCGTTCCGCCGGCCGAGCCCCAGGAGCTCCGTCCACGACAAGCCGAGGCTCCGCACGTACGCGTCGAGATACGGGCGGTAGGCGTCCATGTCGCCGACCGGGAAGGTGTCGAAGCCCGCCGGCACGGCGGTGTGCGTCGTGAAGACGTTGCCAGCCCGCGTCGCCCACAAAGCTTCGCCGAAGGTCGTTCCGTGCGCCTCCATGAAGTCCCGCGCGCGCTCGATGACGGCAAACGCCGCGTGTCCCTCGTTGAGGTGGCAGACCTCGACGCTCAGGCCAAGCGCTCGCATGAGGCGCCATCCGCCGACGCCGAGGATGATCTCCTGCAGGAAGCGCGTCTCGGATTCGCCGCCGTACAGTGCGCTCGTGAGGCCGCGGTCGGCAGGCGCGTTGCACGGGTCGTTGCTGTCCATGAGGTACAGCGTCGTCCGGCCGAGCGTCACCTGCGAGGCGCGCAGCAGAATCGTGCGCCCGGGAAAGTCGAGGGCGACCCGGAGGCGCTCGCCGCCAGGGCCGGCGACGGGCTGCAGCGGCAGGCTCGCCGGCTCGTTGTAGGGATACAGCTCGGTCTGCCGGCCCTCGGCGTCGAGCACCTGCCGGAAGTAGCCCTGCTGCCAGAGGATTCCAATCCCGACGATCGGCACGCCCAGATCGCTGGCGGTCTTCAGGTAGTCGCCCGCGAGCACGCCGAGGCCGCCGGAGTAGAGCGGCAGCGCTTCGTGCAGGCCGAATTCCATGCTGAAGTACGCCACTCGGGGCAGGTCCGGCGAGCCGGCCGGGCGCCAGGGCTTCGACGCGCGGTAGCGCGCCCGCGCTGCCCGCAGGGCCTCCAGTTCGCGCAGGAAGGTCGCGTCGGCGGCGAGCTGGTCAAGGCGTTCGCGGCTCACGTGCTGCAGGAGCAGCCAGGGGTTCTCGGTGCGTTCCCAGAGCGGGCCGTCGAGGCGCCGCCAGACTGCGTCCCCGGCGCGGTTCCACGACCAGTGCAGGTCGAGCGCAAGCTCGGCCAGCGGCGCCAGGGGGTCCGGGAGCGCACGGGCCGCCAGGCCCGCGGGTGCGATCGATCCGGTCATGACCCGAGTCCTCCCGAGGGGCACGGAGCGGGGCTCCGGAACCCGCATGCTATGATCCTAGTCGCCTCGACAGGCGTGCCGGCGCGGGCGGTGCGGCCGGCGCGGCACGCCGGGTTTCGTCGCCGATTGTTGCACCTTATCACCGCGCCCCAGCGTGCGCGCAACTCACGCGCCGCCGGCGAGAGGAAGGCGCCGAACGATGACCGCACCGAGCGGGACACCCCGCCCCAACGCGGCGCGCGAGCAGCCGGCCGCTGACGGGTCCGCGCCGCCGCCGCCGAAGCCGTGGCGGACCGAGGGACTGCCGGCCGGGAAGGCGCCGGAAAAGCGCCCGCGGTGGGTCACGGCCGCCGTCTGGATGGCTGTCTACCTGGCCTTCTTCGGCGTGCTGACGCTGCAGGACCGGGTGTCCGGTCCGCAGGCCGTTCCTTACACGGAGTTCAAGTCCCAGGTCGCCGCCAAGAACGTCGGCGAGGTTTTCGCGCGAGGCGACTCCATCCAAGGCGCGCTGAAGAAAGCGGCGCCGCGCCCGGGTGAGCAGGGCGGAACGTACCAGCAGTTCACGACCGAGCGGCCCACTTTCGCCGGCGACGATCTGCTCGAGGAGCTCGCGGGAGGGGGCGCCACGGTTCGGGCCACGCCGATCGTGCAGCATCGGGGATTCCTGGCGAACCTCCTCATCTCCTCCGCCCCGCTGCTGCTGCTGGTCGCCTTCTACGTGTGGATGTTCCGGCGCCAGCAGGGCGCGATGGCCGGCGGCCTGTTCGGGGGCAGGAAGCAGACCCGGGTGGATCCGGAGACGATCCGGGTGACCTTCGACGATGTGGCCGGCATCGACGAGGTGGAAGCGGAGATCAACGAGGTCGTGGACTTCTTGAGGGACCCGGGCAAGTACCAGCGCCTCGGGGCCCGCGCCCCCAAGGGCGTCCTCCTGGCGGGCGCGCCGGGAACGGGCAAGACGCTGCTGGCGCGCGCCACGGCCGGCGAGGCGAAAGTGCCGTTCTTCAGCGCCAGCGCCTCGGAGTTCATCGAGATGATCGTCGGCGTCGGGGCGAGCCGCGTCCGCGAGCTGTTCGCCGAGGCCCGCAAGGTCGCTCCCGCCATTGTCTTCATCGACGAGATCGACACCATCGGGCGCGCGCGCGGCGGCGCGAGGGCCATCGGCGGCCACGACGAGCGCGAACAGACGCTGAACCAGATCCTGACCGAGATGGACGGCTTCTCCGGGCACGAAGGCGTCGTCGTGCTGGCCGCGACGAACCGCCCGGACGTGCTGGATCCCGCGCTCCTGAGACCGGGACGCTTCGACCGCCAGGTCATCGTGCACGCGCCGGACCACAAGGGGCGCGTCCAGATCCTGCAGGTCCACACGCGCAAAGTGCCGCTCTCCGGCGACGTGGACCTCGAGCAGCTGGCGTCGGCGACGCCGGGCATGACGGGCGCGGATCTCGCCAACCTCGTCAACGAGGCCGCGCTGCGGGCGGCGCGGCGCGGCGAGACCGCGGTCAGCCAGCGCGATCTGACCGACGCGCTCGAAAAGGTCCAGCTCGGCACCGCCCGCAAGGTCGTCATTCCCGAGGCCGAGCGACGCCGCACGGCGTACCACGAAGCCGGACACGCGCTGCTCGGCATGCTCCAGCCCGGCGCGGACCCGGTGCGGAAGGTCTCCATCGTGCCCCGCGGGCGCGCCCTCGGCGTGACGCTGTCGACGCCGGAATCGGACCGCTACGGGTACGACGCGAACTACCTGCGCGGGCGCATCATCGGGGCGCTCGGCGGCATGGCCGCCGAGCAGGAAGTGTTCGGCGTGGTCACGACGGGCGCGGAAAGCGACCTCGAGATGGTGACCCGCATCGCACGGTCGATGGTTGGGCGGTGGGGCATGTCCGAGCGCATCGGCACGCTGTCGGTGCTGCCGTCGGAGGGCGATCCGCGCATGGCGGGCGTGTCGGAGGCGCTCCTGAACGCCGTGGACGAGGAGATCCGGCGCATCACCGACGAGTGCTACGCCGAGGCGCGGCGGCTCCTGCGGGAGAACCGGGGCAAGCTCGACGCGATCGTCGCCAGGCTTCTCGAGCGCGAGAGTCTGGACGAGCCCGAGATCTACGACGCCGCCGGCATCGCGCGGCCCTCCAGCGCGCCGGCGCCCGTCATCGAGGGAGCGGCGCGTCCCTGACGGCCCCGCGCGGGGCCGGCCGCGCGAGCGCCTCGTTGATGGTCCGCAGGCCGAGCCACCACTGCCGCTTCGGGCGGCGGTTGGGCGCGTCGACGAGGCGGACGTAGTCCTCGAACGAGTGAAACTCGACCATCCCCGACACCATGCCGACGAACTCGGCCGGGGCCCGCCCGGCCAGCGCCTCCGACGCCACCCGGCCGATGCCGAGGCGGGCCAAGCGGGTGGCCTGGATGCGGTCGAACGGCGACGGGTCCCCGCCCTGCTGCAGGTGCCCGAGGATGCTCTCGCGCACGTCGAACAGGCCGCCGCCTTCCTGCTCGAACAGCGCGCACATGAAGCGCGTGTCGTAGACGTCGTTCGCCCGCTCGCTGCGGATCATCAGCCCCAGGCGCTTCCCCGAGGAGAACCCCTGCACGAGCACGGCGAGATCGTCCACCAGCCGCTGCAGGGTGACGCCTTCCTCGTGCAGGTACACGCGCTCGGCGCCCGTCGCCAGTCCGCTCATGAGCGCCAGATAGCCGCAGCGCCGGCCCATCACCTCGACCACGTAGCAGCGCTGCTCGGCCACGGCCGACTGCTTGATCTTGTCCACGACGTCGACGATGTTGTTCAGGGCCGTGTCGGCGCCGATGCTCAGCTCGGTGCCGGGGAGGTTGTTGTCGATCGTGGCCGGCAGGCAGACGATCGGGACGCCGAAGGCGGGGTAGTTCGCCCGCTCCTCGAACAGGCGGTGCGCCGTCTCGTACGCCTCCCATCCGCCGATGAACAGCAGCCCGTCGAGCGACTCGCGCTCGATCGTGCGGGCGATGGCGTAGAGATCCGGGCCGGCCGGCACCTCGCGCGACGTGCCCAGCTCGGCGCCGCCCATCGGGGCCCAGCCGTTGACGCTCATCCAGTCCATGGCGACGAGGTCGGCGCCCACCAGGCCGTGGACGCCCCGCCGCACGCCGAGCATCTGGTGGCCGTCGTCGAGGCCCAGGCGCACGGCGGCGCGCACCGCGGCATTCATGCCCGGCGACGGCGCGCCCGCGTGCAGGACCGCGAGGCGCAGGCGCCGCTGGCCCTCGCGAGGCGTGCGCGGCAGGGCCCGCACGAGCGTGCGGTAGGTCGCGAGGGAGTCGTTGAACCCAGGGCCGCGCAGGTCCAGCGCCCGGGCGTACTGGCGCGACGACAGGCACTCGTTGACGGCCCGCGAGTCGGCGACGCACGCCTCGAGGGGAATCCGGACCGCGCGGTTGCCCCGCATGCCCATCACGAGCGCACGCTCGTCGGCCTCGCCCGACAACACGGTCTCGATGGCGGCGTGGCCCATGATCGTGCCCAGCGTGCGGTCGAACGCGCTCGGGGCGCCGCCGCGCTGCACGTGGCCCAGCACCGTGACGCGCACCGCCTCGCCGAGCCCCCCGCTCAGCGCCTCCCGCACCCGCTCGCTCGTGATGGCCGCGCCGTGGCGATCCGTCGCGCCCTCGGCCACGACCACCGTCGAGTGGCGCCGCCCGGCCTGCCGCCCCGCGACGATCTGGCCCACGAGGCGGCGCTCCCAGTCGTCGTCCGGAGGCGGATCTTCCGGGATGAACACCGCGTCCGCGCCTGTGGCGATGGCGGCCATGAGCGCGAGATACCCGCAGTGGCGGCCCATGACCTCGACGACGAACGCGCGGCGGTGGCTCGACGCGGTGCTGCCGATGGCGTCGATGGCTTCGGTGATCCGGTGCAGGGCGGTGTCGGCCCCGATGGTCATGTCCGTGCCGGCGGCGTCGTTGTCGATCGACCCCACCAGCCCCACGACGACCAGCCGCGGATGGCGCGCGGCGGCCCCGGGCTCGACGGCGCCGGACGCCTCCAGCTCGCGGACGAAGTCGGGCCATTCGCGGCGGAGCACGTCGGCGCCCGTCAGCGATCCGTCGCCGCCGATGACGACGAGGCCGTCGATGCCGCGCTGCAGCAGATTCCGCGCCGCCGCGAGCCGGCCTTCGCGCGTGCGGAACGCCTCGGATCGGGCAGACCCGATGAACGTGCCCCCGCGGTGGATCACGCCGCCGACATCACGCCACCCGAGCGGGCGGATCATGTCGCCGCCCTCGATGAGGCCGCGGTAGCCCTCGAAGATGCCCCACACCTCGAGGCCGTTGTCCAACGCGGTGCGGACGATGGCCCGCACGGCCGCGTTCATGCCCGAGGCGTCGCCGCCGCTCGTCAGAACGCCGAGGCGCGTCACGTTCACGGTGCTGTCTGCCTCCGCGCGGGTGTGTGCGGGCGGCCACGCGCCGCGCGGGCGCCGGCGCGGGCCCGCGTCCGCGTCACCGCCTGCCGGCCGTCGTCGTTTCGAACGTCCGCCGGATGGCCGCGTAGAACGTCTCGGCCATCAGCGCGAATCCCGCTTCGGTCGGGTGCAGGCCGTCGGCGCCGATGTACCGCTTGATGTCGGCCGAAAGCGGCCCGTACAGATCCACCAGCGTGGCGCCTTCGGCCGCCGCCAGCGACGCGATGCGCTGGTTCAGCTCCGGCACGAACTCCGCGCCCGCGCCGCGATCGTAGGGGACTGACCCGTGCCACTGCGGGGGGAAGTTCGCAAGCAGCACCGCTATCCCGGGCCGCAGGGCTTTCGCCGTCCGCACCATCTGTCGGAGCTGGCCGGCGATGTACTCCGTCGTGGCGCTGCCCGGGCTGCCAAGCAGGTCGTTCGCGCCGTCAAGCAGCAGCAGCACGTCGGGCGCGCCGAGCGCCAGCTCGCCCGGCAGGCGCGAGAGGCCCGCTGCAACGGCTTCGCCGGGTTTGCCTTCGTTGAGCACGGTGAACTGCTGCCCGGGGTACCCCGCAGCCAGGAGCCGCCTGAGCACGTTCGGATACGAGTAGTCGTTCTCCGGTTCCATGTCGGAGACGAACGCCACCGGATCGGACTTCTTGCCCCACGTGATGCTGTCCCCGTACGCCATGAACGTCGTCACCGAGAGCCGGGACGGGTGGACGGTGACCGTGAACGTGCAGGACGCGGTCTCGCCGCGGGCGGCGCCCGTCGCCGAGCACGCGACGGTCGTGGATCCGAGCCCGAATGACGAGCCCGACGAGGGCGTGCAGGTCGTCCGAACAGGCGCCGTGCCGCCCGAGGTGGCGGGAGCGGGCCACGAGACCGCGACCGGCTGACCCGAGGGCGCCATCGCCGTCTGCGAGTCGGGGCAGGCAATCGCGAGCTGCGGCGAAGGGGCTGTCAGGACCGTCGTCTTGTCTCCGCACCCGGCCGACGCCAGGGCCAGCGCCGCGACGAAGGCGGAAACCACGGCAAGCGTCCGCCACGAGATTCGGGACCGGTCGGTCATCTACGGCATGATAGCGCAGCTACGCCTTGCGCCTGGGGCGCAGCCGCGGGAATTCCGTCACCCGGATGTTCGTGCAGCCGTACGGGATGAGCGTCACCTCCTCGTCCGGCTCGTCGGACGGGCTGCGTGCCGGGTCGGACCAGGCGAGGTCCGGCGGGGAGATCTCGGCGGCCCAGCCGTGCGCAATCGTCCACGACGGGATGCGGCGGCCGGTCGCGCGTGCGGCCATGCCGGCTCCCTCCGGCGAGAACGGCCGCTCGCCCACGGGCCGTTTCTCGAAGGTCAGTCCGGCCTCTGGGCGGTCCTCGTCCAGGACGAGGCCGTAGTTCCACGGAGTCGACGGCCGGACCTCGAAGTCACCGTGCGGGAGTTCGCGGTGGGGTTTGTCGGCGTTGACCCGCCTCCACTCCTCCCCGATTCTCAGCGCGTAGACGAGCGGGCCGCGTTCGACGGCGACGGCTCCGTTGTCGCGCACCGTGACGGCCGGCCGCATCGGGAAGCGAAGCGATACGGCGGTCTTCCCGCGCCACTCGCGTTCCACCCGGTGCAGCGTGCCGGGAACCAGCCGGCGCTCGGGCAGGCCTCCGACGCGAATTGCCGCATCGCGCGCCCACTGCGGGACGCGCAGCACGAGCGGGAAGCGCACGGCGGCGGCCGCCTCCACCGTGATGGCAAGGTCCTCGCGGAACGGGTAGTCCGTGTCGAGCGCAATCGTGACCGGCACGCCCCTGGCCGTGAAGCGGGCGACGCTCGGCGCGTAGGCCGCGGCGACGAGCCCTTCGTCGGGGGTCCGCATCCAGAGGTGCGCGGCGAACTTCGGCCATCCCTGGTGCATGTTCGACGTGCAGCACCCGTAGTTCGGTTCGAGCCCGAACAGGTTCGACTCAGGCCCGTTCGTGGTCCACATGTGGTCGGGATTGACGGTGCACTGCACCTGGTTGACCTGCTGGTCGTACTGGTGCGACCACATGTCGGGCGCGAACGTGGCCGGCAGCGCGTTGAACGCCACGCGCTCGAGGCGGTCGCCAACAGGCGCATCGCCGAACACCGAGAACAGGTGCTCGAGCGAGTACATGAACTCGACCACCGCGCACAGTTCCGTGCCCTGGAGGGGGCTCGTGCCGGCGAGGCACTCGTCCCCAGAGAACATGCCGGTCACCTGGCCGTGATGGCGGTCGAGCGTCTCGATCATCGCCGCCGCGAACGCCCGGTCCGCCGGGCGCCGATCCAGCCGCCAGTTCAACGCGGCCGCCTTCGCGGCCATGGCCGTGTTGACGACGTGCTTCGTCCACTTCCAGAGGCCGCGCCGCGGCGTCGGGCGCGCGATGTCGTCTGTCCGGTAGAGCGCCTCGAAATCCACGCCCTGCTCGCGAAGCTTGAGCGCGAGGTCCAGGAGCCACGGCTCCCGCGTGTGCTGGTACGCGTGGAAGGCCGGGACGAGCCCTTCGAACCAGCGGAACCGCCCCCACCCGTAGAGCGGCGTCCTGTCGAGGCCGACGAGCAGGGCGCGCAGGCTCTTCACGATCGCCTCAAGGACGCGCGAGTCGCCCGTGGCCTCGTGGTACTGCGCGAGCGCCTTGTTGGCGAGCAGGATCGCCCACAGGTCGTACCGCTTCGTGACGGCGTCCTCCGGGTACGGTCCGAACCAGCCGTCGCTTCGCTGGTGCGCGACGATGAAATCCACGTAGCCGGTGATCCGGGCCTTCAGGGGACCGTCGTCGAGAATCCAGGCGAGCGGGATGACGCCGTCGAGCCAGTAGGGCGCGCGCTCCCATCCCTCGGCCCTGCCTCCGAACCACTGGCTGTCGGCGACGTCGGGCCAGAACTGGTCCAGATGGCCCGAGAGCCCGTCGGCCTGGATGCGCAGCTGGCGCAGGAGCCAGCCCGAAGGGCGGATTGACCCGAGCGGCAGCGGCGCGAACGCCGGCGGTGACAGCGAGCACACGGCCGAGCGCGCGCGTCCGGGCGCGGCGGTCCTGGGGGCAGCCGACGCGGCTACTCCGGCCGCGACACACGACAGGAACTCGCGCCGGTCACACGTTGCCATCGTGTCCCTCCATACAAAGGGGTCGGGACGATTTTCGCAACCGACAATTCTGTATGACGGAATTGTCGGTTGCGAAAATCGTCCCGACCCCTTTCGCGTTCACGGACGCTCGACGTCGACCCAGGTGCCAGCAGCCTTCGACGCGAGGCACGCCTCGATGAAAGCCATCGAGTGGGCCCCGTCCTCGATGCGCGGGTAGGGAAACGCGGGCCTCGCGTCCCCAAGGGCAATGGCCATGCGCTCCTGCGCCACCTCGCCGTACAGATTGGCGAATGCCTGGAGCAGGCCCTCTGGGTGGCCTCGCGGCGCCCGGCCCAGAGCGAGAATCTCGGGCGGGAGGTCGGCATCGCCGCGGGCGACGACCCGCGCGGCCTCGCCCTGCATCGCCACGCGCAGGTAGCTGCACTCCCGGTGGTTCCAGTCGATCAAGCCCCGCTCGCCGTAGACGCGAAGGCGGATGTCGTTCTCGCTCCCTGCCGCCGCCTGGAACGCGGTGAACGTGCCGTAACAGCCGCCGTCGAACTCCATGAGGGCCGATACGTGGTCGATGAGCCGACGGCCGGGGACCGTCGGCGCGGCTTCGGCCGAGACCCGGGCGACGGCATGCCCGGTCACGAAGCAAGCCAGATGCTGGGCGTGGCAGCCGATGGCGCTCATGACCTGCGCCAGTCCGCTCCGCCGGGGATCGAGGAGCCATCGCAGCCGGTTGGACGGCGGCGCGTCCTCGAGGCGCGCGGCGAGCCCGGCCTGGATGTACTCCACCTGCACGAGGCGCAGTGCACCCAGCGCGCCCTCGCGCACCAGGCGCGAGGCGTAGCGGATCATCGGATAGGCCGAATAGCCGTGCGTGATGGCGAACAGCCGCCCCGACCTGCGCACCTTCGCCGCCAGATCGCGAGCCTGGGCGAGGTCGTGCGTCACGGGCTTGTCGCACAGCACGTCGAGGCCGGCGTCGAGGGCCGCGGCGGCGTATGGATAGTGCGTGTCGTTGGGCGTCATGATCGCGACGGCCTCGATGCCGTCTGGCCGCTCGCGTTCCCGGGCCAGCATCTCGGACACATCGCCGTACGAGCGGGAGGCGTCCACGCCGACCGAGGGGCCCGCGAGGCGCGACCGCTCGGGATCGCCCGACCATACGCCCGCCACCACGCTCCACCATCCGTCCAGAGTGGCGCCGCCCTGGTGCACTCGGCCGATCCAGGAGTCGGGGCCGCCCCCGATCATGCCGAGCCGCAGGGGCCGCCCGAACCGCGTTCTGAGTCCGCTCATGCTCTGCGCCTCCGCCCGCGCCGCGCGCCTCTCCGCCGCGCAGGCGCATTGTACCCGACCCGGCGCGCGCCGCTCCCTCGTTCCGCGCGGCAGCCCGCCCGCGGGTGTATTCTGTTACGTGAATACCGCTTGCCGCTGCGCCCGCGGCAGCGGCGGCGACCACGGGTTCATGAGGCGGCGCCGGCGCAGCCGCCGGGAGCACCCACATGCTGATCGCGCTCGTCGTCGTCATCGTCCTCGTCGTCGCGATTGCCGGGATGTACAACGCCCTGGTCCGTCTGAGGGTGCTGGTGGACAACGCGTGGGCCGACATCGACGTGCAACTCAAGCGGCGGCACGATCTCATTCCGAACCTCGTCGAGACCGTGAAGGGGTACGCGTCGCACGAGAAGAGCACGTTCGAGGAGGTCGTCGCGGCGCGGGCGAAGGCGATGTCGGCGCAGACCCCCGAGGCGCGCGGCCAGGCCGAGCTCGGGCTGAGCGCCGCGCTGGGCAGGCTGTTCGCCCTGGCAGAGGCCTACCCGCAGCTGCGCGCCGTCGAGAGCTTCACCCAGCTCCAGGGCACGCTCGCGCAGATCGAGGACGCCGTGCAGTCCGCGCGCCGGTACTACAACGCCGTCGTGCGCGATTTCAACACGAAGACCGCCCAAGTGCCGTGGAACATCCTGGCGTCGACGTTCGGGTTCGCCTCCCGCGAGTTCTTCCAGCTGACGGACGAGAACGAGCGGGCGGTGCCTTCGGTCACCTTCAGCTAGGTCGGAGGCCATCATGACGGGCTCGAGGCTCGCGATTGCCGCGGCGTGCCTCTGGACGCTCGCTTCACCTGCCGCCGCGCAGCGGACGCTCGTGATTCAGGAGTTCGCCGCCGCCATCGAAGTCGGAACGGACGGCGCGCTCCGGGTCACCGAGACGATCCAGCCGCGCTTCACCGGCACGTGGAACGGCATCTTCCGGACCATTCCCGTCGAGTACCGCACGCCGCAGGGGTTCTCGTACGACCTCGACCTGAACATCGAGTCCGTCACCGGCGGGGACGGCTCCGCGCTGCGCTTCGAATCGAGCCGCGAGCGGCACTACCGGAAGCTCAAGATCTGGGTGCCTGGCGCGCAGGACGCCGTGAAGACCGTCGTCATCACGTACCGCGTGCGTCACGGCCTCAAGTTCTTCGAGGAGCACGACGAGCTGTACTGGAACGTGACGGGCGACGAATGGGAGGTCCCCATCGAGCGCGCCCGCGCCGTCGTCTACCTGCCGGCGGGCGTGACGGGCCTCCGTGCGTACGCGTTCACCGGCGGCTACGGATCGCAGGAGGCCGCCGCGCGGACGACGATCGTCGGCACGAACATCACCGTCGAGACGACCCGCGTCCTGAACTTCCGGGAGGGCGTCACGGTCGCCGTCGCGTGGAACCCAGGCGTGGTTGCGCGGCCGACCAACGCGGAGAAGGCCGCGGGCTTCGCGTTCGCGAATCTCCCACTGCTCATTCCGGTCGGCGTGTTCGGCCTGATGTTCGGTGTGTGGAAGCGCTTCGGCAGGGACCCGAAAACGCTGCCGGTCACGGTGCAGTACGGGCCGCCGGGCGGCATGACGCCCGCCGAGGCGGGGACGCTCGTCGACAACCGCCCCGACATGCGGGACATCACCGCGTCGATTGTCGATCTGGCGGTGCGGGGCTTCCTCCGGATCGAGGAGACAACGGAGCCGCGCTTCCTGGGGTTCGGCAAGCGGACCGGCTACCTGCTCAAGCTGCTCAAGCCGTCAACCGGCTGGAAGGGCCTCCGGCCGCACGAGGAGAAGCTGCTGCACGCGCTTTTCCTCCGGACCGAGAGGCCGGACTCGAGCCAGCCCGATGCCTCCGGCGTCGTCGACGAAGTCGCGATCTCGGATCTCGAGGACAGGTTCTACACGAACCTGCCGGAGATCCGCGAGCGCATCTTCAGCCAGCTCATCGATCGCGGGTACTACCGGAGGCGCCCCGACAAGGCCAGAGTGCCGTTCATCATCGGCGGATTCGCCACCCTGCTGGCGGGCGGCTGGGTCTGCGCGGCCCTCGGCGCCGGCACGGCCGGCTGGCTGGCCACGGTGGCGTCGGCCGTCATCATCTTCGCCTTCGGCCTCGTCATGCCGGCGAGGACCGTCAGGGGCGCCCGGGCCCGCGAGGGCGTGCTGGGATTCGAGGAGTTCCTCAAGCGCGTCGACGCCGACAAGTTCGAGCGTGTGGCGCGCACGCCGGACATGTTCGAGCGGTTCCTGCCGTACGCGATGGCCCTCGGCGTCGAGCGCAACTGGGCCAGGGCGTTCGAGGGCATCTACACGAGCCAGCCGGACTGGTACGTGGGCGGGACGCCCGGCGTGTTCGGCACGCGGATGTTCGCCTCGTCGCTGGCGAATCTGTCGAGCACGGCGGGTTCCGCCATGGCGTCCTCGCCGAGGAGCTCGGGCGGGTCCGGTACTGGAGGGGGCGGCTTCTCGGGCGGCGGCTTCGGCGGCGGAGGAGGGGGAGGCTTCTGATGCGCACGGGGCGGTTGGCGGGCGCGGCGGCCGCCGCGCTGGCGGCGGCAATCAGCCTGCAGGCAGGGCACGGACAGGCGCCAGACCAGTACGGCGCAGCCACGCCGGCCGATCTGTCCTCGCTGGCGCCGGCCTCGGCAGCGCGGAGCCTCGACGAACTCGCGGCCCGCTTCGACCAGCGCGCCGCGATCGACCTGGTCCGGTTCATGGACGGCTACTGGCGCGAGGCGGCCAACGCCGGCTTCAACGCAACCCTCGACCGCATCAAGGCTCGCCTCGAGGCCTCGGGCTTCGCTCCGGCCGACACGGCGCCCGCGGGTGCGCCCACCGTGCGCGTGGAGTCGTTCGGCCGGGCGAACGGCTGGAATCATACGGTCGGCACGCTCGCGCTGGCTGCCGAAGGCGAGCGTCCGGAGGAGATCCTGCTGTCGCGTGAGCGCCACCGCGTCGCGCTCTGCATCAACTCGTTTTCCACTCCGCCAGGCGGCATCGTCGCACCCGTGGTCGATGTCGGCGAGGGGGCGTCCGACGCGGACTACGAGGGTCGGGACGTCCGCGGGGCCGTCGTGCTCGGGGATTCGGGCGCGTTCCGGCTCTGGCAGGCGGCTGTCGTCCGGCGCGGCGCGATCGGCATCGTCTCGACGGCGCTCGACGGCTACATCGAACCGGGCCCCTCAGCCGCCGATCGCGCGAAGCCGCGCCGCGAGTGGGACGTGCTCCAGTGGGGCAGCGTGCCCTACGACGAGACCCGGCGGGGGTTCGGGTTCAAAGCCACGCCGCGGGCGGCCGCCCTCATCCGGGAGCGCCTGAAGGCCGGCCCGGCGCGGGTCCGCGTTGAGGTCGCCTCGACGTTCACGCCGGGGCCAATCCGGACGCTCGTCGCCGAGATCCCCGGCGCCATCGCCCCACAGGAGCGCGTGGTGATGGTGGCGCACGTCCAGGAACCGGGAGCGAACGACAACGCCAGCGGGTGCGCCTCGCTGCAGGAACTCGCCCGGGCCATCGCCGCCGGGATGCGCCAGCGGACGATCGCCGCGCCCGGCCGCACGCTGACGTTCCTCTGGGGCGACGAGATCCGCGCGAGCCGGCAGTGGATCGTCGATCACCCCGTCGAGGCGAAGCAGGTCCGGTACATGATCTCGCTCGACATGACCGGTGAAGACGTGACGAAGACCGGCGGGTCGTTCCTCATCGAGAAGGCGCCGGATCCTGCAGCGGTCTGGGACCGTCCGTCCGATCCGCACACCGACTGGGGAGGCGGCCACGTCAAGGCCGGCTCGCTGCGGGGCACGCTGCTCAACGACCTGTTCCTGGCCATCTGCCAGGTCCGGGCGCAACGCACCGGCTGGGTGGTCCGGACGAATCCCTATGAGGGAGGCAGCGACCACACGCCGTTTGTCGCCTCCGGCGTACCCGCGCTGCTGGCCTGGCACTTCCCCGATCGCTTCTATCACACGAACCTGGATCGGCCCGAGATGACCAGCCCGTCCGAGATGGAGCACGTCGCCGTGAGCGCCGGCGCCGCGGCGTTGCTGCTCGCGGGCGCCTCGGCCACGGAGGCGCGGCAGGTGGTCGCGCTCCTCGAGCATGCGGCGCGCGAGCGGCTGGCGCTCGAGCGGCGGCAGGGCGCGGCGCTGGTTCGGGCCGCACCCGACCGGGCCGCGGCAGAAGCCACGGAAGCCGAGGTGATGGCCGCTTGGCTGACCTGGTACGCCGAGGCGGTGCGCAGCGTCGCGGATCTCCCTCCCGGTGGCGCGGACGCCGCGCTGGCGCGCCGGATAGACGAGGCCGTCACGCGCCTGGGCGGCCGCGGCGCGTCGAAGCCCGGATAGCCCCGAGCGGCGCCCCTCGGCCCGCGGATCCCTGTCCTCCTGCACCGACGACCGCTGCCGACGCGGCGGTTCACCGTCAGGGGCCTCCTCGGCGGCGGTCATCATGCGCCGCCAGACCGCCGCGCGGCTCGATGCCGCCATCAGCGTGCTGATGCTCGCGGTGACGGCGGGCGCCGCCGTCGTGATTGGTGCGGTGTCCGGGTGGCACCCTGCGCGGGCGGCCGCCCGCCTGCCGTCGGCGGACGTGACGCGACGCGAGGAAGGGCGCGGGCAGCGGGCTTCGAGGAGCAGGCGACTGGCGCCGATCGGGCCGCGGCGCCTGTTGCGAGGCAGTCTTGAGGCCGGGCATCGACCGGGGGGCGCCGAGCGAGCCGGCGCCCGGGCCCTACTCGAGGTAGGTGTAGCCCCCCAGCCCGCTTTCGTAGAACCTGAGCAGGCGGCCCGACTCCTCGAACGACATGCGGCCTTCGCGCACCGCCGCCTCGGCGTCCGCGCGCAGCTTGGCCTCGAGCGCGTTGGTGTCGAAATCCACGTACTGCAGGACCTCGCGCACCGTGTCGCCCTTGATGACCGCGTCGAGCACGACGCCGCCCTTCTCGTCCAGGCTGACGTGCACAGCGTGGGTGTCGCCGAAGAGGTTGTGCATGTCGCCGAGGATTTCCTGGTAGGCGCCGATGAGGAAGATCCCGAGGTAGTAGGGCTCGCCGTTGGCGGGATGGAGGGGCAGCGTGCGCTTGACGTCGCGGCGGTCGATGAACTGGTCGATCTTGCCGTCCGAGTCGCACGTGATGTCGCCGAGGATGGCGTGGTTCGTCGGCGGCGTGTCCAGGCGGTGAATCGGCATCACCGGGAAGAGCTGCTTGATGGCCCAGCTGTCCGGCGCCGACTGGAACAGCGAGAAGTTGCAGAAGTACGTGTCCGCCAGCATCTCGTCGAGGCTCTGCAGGTCCTCCGGGATCTCGTCGACCTGCTGGATCAGGCGCTGGAGCCGCGCGCAGATGGCCCAGTACAGCGTCTCGGCCTCGCACCGCTGATCGAGCGGCAGGTAGCCCGCGTTGAACAGGTTGGTCGCCATGTCGAGCGCCTGCTGCGCGTCGTGGTAGCTCTCGAGGGCGTTCCGGATCGACACGCTCTGATAGGTCTCGCGCAGGTCGATGAGCGGCTGCTCCTGCTCGTCATGCGGGCTGACGGCCCGGATCTCCTGCTCGCGGAAGCCGGTGACTCCGAGGACGTTGAAAACGAGGACGCTGTGGTAGGCCGCGATCGCGCGCCCGCTCTCCGACACGATCGTCGGGTGCTTCACGCCGGCATCGTCGCACACCGTCTGCACGTGATAGACGACGTCGGCGGCGTACTCCTCGAGCGTGTAGTTCACGCTCGACTCGAAGTTGGTCCGGGAGCCGTCGTAGTCCACGCCGAGGCCGCCGCCGATGTCGAGGTACTCCAGGCCCGCGCCCGCCTTCGCCAGCTCGACGTAGATCCGGGCGGCCTCGTTGACCGCCGCCTTCACCACGCGGATGTTCGGGATCTGGCTGCCGAGGTGGAAGTGCAGGAGCTTGAAGCAGTCCTGCATGCCCAGGGCCTTCAGCTCCTCGAGCCCCTTGAGCACCTCCGACACCGTCAGGCCGAACTTGGAGCGGTACCCGCCCGAGGACTGCCACTTCCCGCTGCCGCGCGCCGCGAGCTTGACGCGCATCCCGATGGTCGGCCGGACGCCCACCTGCCGCGCGCACTCCAGGATCAGCCCCAGCTCGCTGTACTTCTCGACGACGGGCAGCACCGTGCGGCCCACCTTCTGCGCGAGCATCGCGGTCTCGATGAACTCGGCGTCCTTGAAGCCGTTGCAGACGATGGGCGTCTCGTTCGACGCGAGGGCGACCACCGCCAGCATCTCCGGCTTGGACCCGGCCTCGAGGCCGAACCCGAACGGCCGGCCGAAGTTGACGATCTCCTCGACGACGCGGCGCTGCTGGTTGACCTTGACGGGGTAGACGCAGACGTAGCGGCCCTGGTAGCCGTTCTGCGTGATCGCCGTCTGGAAGGCGTCGTGCAGATCCTGGACGCGGTGCCGGAGGATGTCGCTGAACCGGATCAGCACCGGGATGTCGATGCCGCGCAGCACGAGATTCTCGGTCAGCGCCTTCAAGTCGATGTACTTGTCCGGCTCCTTCGTCGGGTGCACGTGCAGGTTGCCGCTCGGCCCGATCGAGAAGTAGCCCTGGCCCCAGCGGGCGATCTCGTACAACTCGGACGCCTCGGCGATGCTCCACGGGTCGCCGAGGCGCCACCCCCGGGTGATGCGGCTGGCTGCAATGCTCACGCGTTCCATAATACAGAAGTTCAGCCGGGCGCCGCGGAGGTTTTCGGGGCGGGCGTACAATGGCGTCCGCGGGCCGCGGCGCCGGCGCCGACGCCAAGACGGCGTGAGGGCCCAGGGGGCCACGAGACCGAGGGGCGCTTCGGGCGCAGGTGCGGCCAGGCGGAGACCGGCGCGGCAGGCCCGGCGGGCGCGGCCCGAAGGCCCAGGAACCCCAGCGAAATGGAAAGGCCGTGCCGCCGGGTCACGGCACGAGGCGAAAGGCGGACGATGGCGCTGATCGATCTGCGCAGCGACACGTTGTCGAAGCCGACGCCCGACATGCTGCAGAGCATGGCGGCCGCGACGCTCGGAGACGACTCCCGTGACGGCGATCCGACGGTGCGCGAACTCGAAGCCGAGGCGGCGCAGCTGCTCGGCAAAGACGCGGCGCTGCTCACCGTGAGCGGGACGATGTCCAACACCGTCGCACTGCGGACCCACGCCGAACCGGGAGGCGCTGCCGTCGTCGAGGAGTCCGCCCACGTCTACGGGATGGAGCACGGCTCGATCGCGTCGGCGTGCGGGCTGCTCGCCATGCCGATCCGGGGACATCGGGGCGCCCCGGACCTCGATGCCGTTCGGTGGGCGATCCGGAGGGCCAGGACGTTGTTCCCGGCCTCAGGCCTCGTATGCCTCGAGAACACCCACAACGCCGCCGGCGGCGCGGTCCTGACGCCTGCGCAGATCGACGGTGTGGCCGAGGCCGCACACCAGGGCGGCTTCGCCGTTCACCTCGACGGCGCGCGCCTCTTCAACGCGGCGGTTGCGCTCGGCGTGGACGCGCGCGAGCTGACGCGGTCGGTGGATTCGGTCTCGGTCTGCCTGTCGAAGGGGTTATCGGCGCCGATTGGATCCCTGCTGGCCGGGCCGAAGGCGTTCATCGAGCGCGCGAACCGCGTGCGGCGGGCCTTCGGCGGCGCGATGCGGCAGGCGGGCATCCTCGCCGCGCCAGGACTCGTGGCGCTCCGCACGATGATCCCGCGTCTCGCGGAGGATCACGACAACGCCCGGAGGTTCGCTCGGGCGGTGGCCGGCGTTCCAGGGCTCTCGGTGGATCTCTCCGCTGTCCAGAGCAACATCGTCCATGTGGACGTCGGCGGCCTCGGCATCGAGGCGGCGGCGTTTGCGGCGCACCTGCGCGAGTGGGGCGTCCGGGGACTGCCGGGGATGGGCTCCAGCATGCGCTTCGTCACGTACCGCGGCATCACCCGGGCCGATGTCGAGGAGGCGGCCCGCGTCGCGGCCGCCCTTGTCGAGGCGAGGCCGTGGGCGGCTCGCGGGAGCGTCGAGAGAGGATGACGGCCATGTCCACGGCCAGGCCGGCGATGCTTTTCGACCTCGACGACACGCTCTTCGACCACAGCGGCTGCGCGCGCGATGCGCTTGGCGTCCTTCGCGAGCGCTATCCCGCCCTCCCGGCCCCGGCGCCTGCTGTCATGGCGCGGGAGTACCAACGGGTGCTGGAGAAACAGCACCTCCGTGTCCCGGCCGGTGAGCTCGGCATCGACGAAGCGCATGTCCGGCGTTTCGAGCGGCTGTGTGCCCGAGCCGGGATCCCCGTCGCCGCCGACACGGCGCAAGAGGCCGCTGCCGCCTGCAGGACGGCCGACCTCGCAGCCTGCCTCGGGGCGTGCCGGCAGGCGGACGGGGCGAAGGATCGGCTGGCGGCCTTCGAGGAGATCTGCGCCACCGGCGTCGTCACCAACACCCCAGCCACGGAGCAGCGCCGGAAGCTGGCCGTCTGCGGTTTCGACGCGTTCCTCGACGCCGTGGTGATCGCCGAAGAGACGGGCCGCGCGAAGCCGGACCCCGCATCTTCGAGACCGCGCTGGAGCGCCTCGGCTGCTGCATGGAAGAGGCCGTGATGATCGGGAACGCCCGAGGCACGGACATCCCAGGCGCGCACGCCGCTTGTACCCGGCCTGTCTGGGTCAATCCTTCGGGCGCGTCCTCATCTGATGAGACGGTCGCCGAGATTCGGTCGCGCCGCCCGACGGAACTCGTGGTGTCCGTCGTCGTCGAGGAATTGCAGGTGCAGCCTCCGGAGTCCCGAGGCCCGAGTTCCAAACCCCCGAACCCCGAATCCCGGGTTCCAAACCCCGAATCCCGAGTCTGAGCGATGCGCATTTACCTAGCCTGCACCGTTCGCGGCGACCGTGGCGCCATCGATGCCGCCCGCCACATTCACGCCTGTCTCGTCGGTCTCGGCCACGAGGTGCTCACCGGGCACCTGCTGCGAGACGACGTCGCCGCCGCCGAGGACGAGGTTGGCGACGCCGCCGTGTTCGCGCGCGACATGGCCTGGCTCGAGTCGGCGGACGCCGTCGTCGCAGAAGCCTCCGGGTCGAGCTACGGCGTCGGGTTCGAAGTGGGCTACGCGCTGGGGAGGTCCGAACAGACCGGACAGCGTGTGTTGGTGCTGTACGACGCCTCGCGCCGCGGCCGGGTATCGCGGTTGATTGCCGGAATGAACGACCCCCGTGCGCGCGTGCTGGCCTACGAGTCCCCGTCGGACATCGACGCCTTCCTGGCTTCCAGTCTGTCGACGGCGAGCGTCTCCTCTTCAGTCGAATGACCACGGGGGGCAGGCCGCTCGGCCATCTGACCATGCACGGCTGCCGCCCCTGCCCAAGGGGCTGGAGAGGCGCGGCGCCGTGCGCCTAGTAGACGAGTTCGCCCGCCAGAAAGGCCCGGGTGCGGGCGTTGGTCGGCGACTCGAAGAACGCAGCGGTCGGCGCCGCCTCGACCATCTTCCCGTCGAGCAGCAGCAGCGTTTCGTGGGCCAGCCGGCGGGCCTCGTGCGTGTTGTGCGTGACCAGGACGATGGTGGTGCCGCGGGCCTGGACGTCGCGAATGAGCGCCTCGACCAGGGCGACATGCGCAGGGTCGAGATTGGCGGCGGGTTCGTCGAGCAGCAGGACGTCCGGTTCGACGGCCAGCGCTCTCGCGAGCGCCACGCGCTGGGTCTCGCCGCCTGAGAGCTTCCGGGCATCGGCACGGGCCAGAGGAGCCAGGCCGAGCCGCTCGAGCAAGGCATCCACCACGGGTTCCTCGGCCTTCCCGCGCAAGCGGAGACCGAACGTCACATTGTCGCGCACGCTGCGATCGAGCATCGCCGGCCGCTGGAAGACCGTCGTGATCCGGCGTGCGAGCGCGAGCGGCGCGGGATAGGGAAAAAGCTCGCCATCGACGCGGATCTCGCCCTCGGCCGGCCGCTCGAGGCCCTGCAGCAGGCGCAGGAGGGTGCTCTTGCCGGCGCCACTGGGCCCGACAACGCCGAGCGTCCGGCCCGCGGCAATCTCGAGGCGGTCAATCTCCAGCACCGTCCGGTCGCCGTAGCGGTGACGGATGCCTTGCAGGGCGTAGGCCGGTGTTGCGCCGGCCTTCATCGCGCTCTCCCCTGGAGCTGCAGAAGGAAGGCGTTCGCCCCGAGCGCGAGCAGCAGGAGCACGGTCCCCAGCGCCATCGCGAGGCCGAAGTCGCCCTGGCGCGTCGACAGCACGATGGCCGTCGTAAGTACGCGCGTGTGGCCCTCGATGTTGCCGCCGACTAGCATCACCGCGCCGACTTCCGAAATGATGCCGCCAAACGCCGCCACAATGGCGGCCGTCAAGCCGATGCGCGCCTCCCGCAGCACGATCCAGCTCGACTGCCGTCGAGTGGCTCCGAGGGCGCGCACCTGCAGCCGCAGTTCGGGATCGACGCCCTCCACCGCGCTCATGGTGAGCGCCGCGACGAGCGGGAACGCGATGATGGTCTGCGCGAGGACCATGGCTGCCGGCGTGAAGAGCCACGCCAACGAGCCGAGCGCGCCGCTCCGCGAGAGGAGCATGTAGACCCAGAGGCCGACAACGACCGGCGGGAGCCCCATGCCCGTGTAGAGGATCAGGGTGACCAGGCGCTTGCCGGGGAAGCGCGCCAAGCCGACGGCCGCCCCGACGGGCACGCCGATGGCGGTCGCGATGACGAGCGCAAGGCCCGTGACGCGGAACGTCAGAAACACGATATTCAGGAGGGCGGGATCGCCGAGTGCGCGCAGGCTGTCGTCGATCATAGCTCAAGGGGTCGGGTCTCATTACGCACTCGAACCCACGACAGATACAAAAACGTCATTGGTGCTCCTTCTGACGCTTCTGTAATCGTCAACTGCGGCGTTGCCAAATGCGTCCCGACCCCTTCAGTAGCGGACGCGGATCTCCGACACCCAATGCGAGTAGCGCGATGCGAACTCGTCAAACCCCACAACCAGTTGGATAAGGCCGTCGCGGCCCGTCATCGGCCGACCGTCGCGCTCGTACGCCAGCATCGCGATTCGCCGCGGCGGCGGTACGACGAACACATCGTCGGTGCCCGCCTGATTCGGCCGCGCCAGCCAGCCAAGAATCGCCGCCAGATCCGCGTCGGAGAGGCGATCGGCCGTGTAGGCCGTGATGCCCTCGTGCTGTGCGGTGCCGGAGCGGATCATCGCCGTCGTGTCCCCGACGGGGTACGTTTCGCCGAGCAGCTTCGGGGCCGGCCGCTTCCCCTCGGGTCGCGTGCCCTCCGCCTTCAGGCCGTGGCACTCGTTGCAGCCCTTGGCCCGGTACAACCCTTCACCGCGGCTGACCGACCCGAACAGTTCGTGCCACGTGAAGCTCGCCGTCCAGCCGTCGCTGCTGACGACCTCGATCGTTGACGTCGACCTGGACTTCGATGCGATCCCGGGGTCCAGGGCCAAGAGCAGATCCGTCAACGACACGCCGGTCCAGGCGTGCCGTCCCAGCCGCCCCTTCTTCACGCCGATGTACTCCACGCCGGACAACGTGGTGCTCCTGAGCTTCGCAATCTCCCCGAGCGTGAACGTGCGCGATCGACCGCCGGACTCGACGCGGACGCGGTCTGTCGCCTTGTACTCGTCCGAGTCGGCGTAGAACAGCGAACGCCCGGCGCTGTCGCGCCCGAACGCGGCAATCCGAGCCTGCGTGGGCTTCGACAGCAGCCAGTCGGCGAACTGCAGTCCCAGCGCCGCCTTCACGCCCGGGTGCCGCGCCTGGTCGATCACGATCACACTGTACTGATTGCGCAGATCGCGATCCGGATTCTCATCGCCGGATCCGCCGCCGAAGAGGCGCCGCAGGCTGGGCAGCCTCCCTTGCATCGAGGTCCAGGTGGCGCGGTCGGCGAGGGCGTACGCCTGCTTCTCGTTCGCGAAGGCGAGGGTCTCGCCCATGCCTTGTCCTACCGAGAGGTACCAGGACGGCCGCTGCGGACCCTCCTCCGCGGGGTCTATGCCCGCCGACTTCCAGATTGCTCGTTCCTTCGTGTGCGTCCCGGACCTGTCGCCGCGGCTTGCGAATGCCGCTGCCGCCCTGGCAATGGATCTGAAGGCATCTCTGGCGCTCGACGCCTTGGCCACACCGGCGGGATCCCCGGTCGGTCCCACGATGACGAAGTCGTTGTACATCACGTCGTCGCGCCTGATGCCGTGGCCTTCCTTCATGAACGCAGCTTCCTGCTCGGGCGAATGCACGAGCAGCACATCCGCATCTCCGCGCTTGCCAAGCTCGATCGCCTGGCCCGTTCCGACGGCCACCACGTCCACCCGGCATCCGCACCGCGCCTGGAAGTCCGGCAGGATGTCCGCGAGCAGTCCGGTGTCCACCGTGCTCGTTGTCGTGGCGAGCCGCAGGACCTTCTGCTGCGACGAGGCAGCGACCCGGCCCGGTTCGATTGGACCGGCGGCGACAGCGACGAGCACGGCGGCGGCAGAGCAGGCGACGACGGTTCCGGTGCGCATCATGTGATCGGCCTCCGCTAGAATCGTACTCGGAAGACGGGTGTACCCCAACTGCCCGGCTGTGTGCGTCTCGGGGCTCCGCGGCTGACCCGCCCGCCGTACGGCCTCTCGCGTGGCCCTGCACCTGGCCCATGGGCCCGCCCACCGCTGCGCCGGTCTGGGCGCGCGCTACGGGTTCGTCTCCATCCGGCCCAGACGTTCCTCGACCAAGGCAGCCTCGAACTCGGTCGTGTGCTGGACGGCCAGCGCGTAGAACGCGACTCGGTCGACGACCAGGCCGGCTGCGGCGCAGATCGCGGCGGTGCGCGCTGCTCCTGTTGCCAGGAGGAAGACCGGCAGGGCATCCAGCAGGAAGAATCTCGCGCCGAGCGCCTGGGCCCGGCGGCGCCACCACACATCGGTTCCCACGGCCGCAGGCACGCGCATCGCCACGATATCGCGCCACCGTCGCGAAAAAACCAGGGTGTCGACGGCCACGACCAGCAGCGTCTCCGCCGGGATTCCGCCCGCCGCTGAGGAAGCATGAAGCGTGACGGCGCCAAAGGCCAAGCCGCCGGTGAGCGGCGTCGCGACGGTGAATCCCCGCCACGTGCGCTGTCCGCCGACGCGGTAGACGAGGCCGATCGACAGGAGGAATGCCGCGCTGGCCAGGCCGGCGACGGCGGAGACGGCGGCGTTCGGACGGCCGGCCGCTCCGAACAGGGCCGCGGCGGCGGCAGCGAGCGCCGCGACGATCGCCGCCGCCGCCTCGTTGCTGAGCGCGCTGCGGCCAACCCCGCGTGCGGCCAGGCCCGCGCGGCGCTTCTGCCCGAGGTGGACCAGCGACACGGCGATGCCGGCACCCATCAGCACCGCGCCAGCTGCCGCGAACCCGGTGCTCTCTCCGGGGGCGCCGACGGCGGCGTCGGCGGCGACCAGTCCTGCGCCGGCGATGGCGAGGCTCGTGAACGCCACGAGCGGACCATGCCCGTCCTTCATCGCGCCATCGCCTCCTGAAGCGCCCGGAATAGCTGCTCGCGCCGCGCTCCGGCAGGAGCTCTGAAGCGCAGCGAGGGTCCGCAGCCGGCGGGATCGACGAACCCGGGGACGTCGCGCAGCGCTTCCCCGCCGGTGTCTCTGCCGGGCGGCGCCAGCTGCAGCGCGCCTGTGGGACAGGCCGTCACGCAGGCCGGAAGCCGGCCGTCATCCAGCCGAGGCGCGCACAGCGTGCACTTGGAGACGATGCCCCGGTCCCGGTCGTACTGCGGCGCACCGAACGGGCAGGCCATCTCGCAATACCGGCAGCCGAGGCAGCGCTCCGCGTGGTGGAGCACGACTCCGTCGGCCCGTTTCTCGTACGCGCGCGACGGGCAGCCCGCCAGGCAGGCGGGCTTGTCGCAGTGGTGGCACGCGACGGACAGGAAGTAGGTCGGCCCGGCCAGCCGGCGGACGAGGTTGACCGGAACCACCCGGCGCCACGGGGCCGTCCCGGTGCGGCCGTTTTCGATGCGGCACGCCAGCACGCACGCTCCGCAGCCCACGCACCGGTGCAGGTCGAGCGTGAAACCGGCGCCAGGCGAGCGCGCGCCGCGCCCTGCCGCGCTGCCCGCGTGTTCGCCGCTCATACGGGAGCCACCTCGACCAGGCACTCGTAGAACGTTGCGCCGTGGTTCATGTCCGTGACGCCCTCCGCCACGAGCGCGTTCACGTCGGGGTCGCCCTCGTGGCAGCGGCCCTCGAGCACGTGGACGACGCCGGGCCTGATCCCCGGTGTCAGGCGCGCGCGAAGCTCGATTCGCCCGCGTTCGTTCCAGACCGCGACGCGTGCGCCATCCTGCACGCCTCTCGGCCCGGCATCGTCCGGATGAATGTCGAGCGCGTGCGGCCGCTCGACGCCGCGGACCCACGCGAGGCTGCCGAACTGAGAATGAATGCGCTCGCGCGTCTTGCACGAGAGCAGCTGCAGCGGGAAGCGCGATCGCAGCGGAGACTCGGAACCCTCGCCAAGCGCCACGTACCCCGGAATCCGATCGACGCCCCAGCGCTCCGCCGCCTGGTCCGAGGCGAATTCAATCTTGCCCGACGGCGTCGGAAATCGGCGGTCAGCGAAGGCCACGTCCCCGAGGCCGGACAAGTCCATCGGCCGCTTCTTCAGTTCGTCCAGTCGCGCTTCCGACGGCTCCGGCAGGAGGCCTCGCAGGAAAGCTTCGCGATCCCCGGGGAACCAGCTCGTGTCCAGGCCGAGCCGCTGGCTGAGAGCCCTCCAGATCTCGGTCTCCGGCCTGACGGTGCCCGGGGGCTCGACGATTCTGGCGCGCCACTGGAGGTACGGATGCCAGTACGCCGTGACGAGATCCTCCTCCTCGAAGAGCGTCTTCGCCGGCAGCACGAAGTGGGCGAGTTCGGCCGTCGGCGTCATGAACTGGTCGACCACGACGACAAGGTCCAGCGCCTCGAGGGCGCGGCGAAGGCGCGGCGCCGCCGGGTTCTGCGAGCCGGGGTTCGCGCGTTCGATCCATGCGGCGCGGATCGGCGGAGCGTCGAGCGTCTCGAGGCTGGCGGCCAGCCGCGACACCGGGACCGAGCGGCGCGCGGGCGGTTCGGGGGGCAGCGGCAGAGGACGCAGGCAGTGGCTGGCGAGGTTGGCGTACTGCCAGCCTCCCCCCGGCACGCCCACGTTGCCCGTCAGGGCCGGGAGCAGGGCGACGGCTCTCATGGCCTGGCCCGCGTGATGGTGCCGCTGCAGGCCGAACCCCGCGATGAGGAGCGCCGGCTTGACGCGGCCGTACTCGAGGGCCAGTTCGCGCACGGTGCTCGCCCCGACGCCCGTGATCTCCGCCACGCGCTGAACGGGATAATCGGCCAGCCTGGCCCTGTACTGCGCGAAACCGTGCGCGTGCGCCCGGAGCATCGCCGCATCCTCCAGCCCTTCGTCCACGACGATGCGGGCGATGCCCAGCGCGAGCGCAGCGTCCGTGCCCGGCTTTGGCTGCACGTGCAGGTCCGCGGCGTCGGTTGAGTCCGTGCGCCTCGGATCGATTACGACGAGCCTGGCCCCGCGTGACTGGGCGTCGAGAATGAGCCTCCATTGGTGGACGTTCGTCTCGGCGGGGTTGTGCCCCCAGACGACGACGAGGCGGCTTTCAACAGTCAGCCGCGGATGGTTGTGCAGGTTGGCGCCGTAGGTCAGGCGCGTGGCTTCGAGGCCCGCCGGCCAGCAGAGATCGCCGTGCGTGCGGGTGCAGCCGCCGAACTGGCGCCAGAACGCCTCCGCCAGTCCCCCGAGCGCGCCGTGTGAGCCCGAGCCTTCATAGTAGAGCGCCGCAAGCGGTCCCGATTCGTCCCGAAGGCGAACCAGTCGTCGGGCGATTTCCTCGAGCGCCTCGTCCCAGCCCACCGGTTCGAAGCCGCGTCCGTCCCGCCTGCGGCGCAGCGGCGCCAGCAGGCGCGCCGGATCAGACTGCCGCTGGGCGTAGGCGAGTCCTTTGAGGCAGACGCGGCCGCCAGTTGCCGGGTTCTCGGGATCCCCCTCGATGGCGACGATGCGGTCCCGTTCGTCGAGCGAGACGAGCATCCCGCATGTGCAGTAGCAGTTGCGCGGGCAGACGGTCCGGATGGTCCGCGTGGCTGGCACGGCCGGGAGTGTAGCTGAATACCCGCCGGAAACGCGAGTGGGGGTCGGCCTCGTGTCAACGCACGCTGGGCGTGTCCGATTCTTCGCGTGGTGGACACAGCCTCTTGCGTCTGGACAGTCCCGCAGCCGCTACGCCGACTCTTCATCGGCTGCGAGGCCTTGTGCCCTTGGCCGCTGGATGGGCGTTGCCGCCACGGGCGGCCGAATGGCGGGCGGCGGGTTCAGGCGGTGAGTCGGCGCGAGAGCAGGCCGTCGGGTGGAACGCCGGCGACGGCCGACCAGCGGCGGAAGCGCACGTCGCCTGCCAGGAACTGCTCGGCGTCGCGGCGGATTCTCTCGGGGACCGTCGGATCGAGCGCGTCGCAGAGGGCCTGCTTGATGACGGCGCACGCGAGGGTCTTGACCGCCATCTCGGAGACGGAAGCGCATTCGACGTCTGCGGACATGGCCACCTCGATGCCAACCAAGCACGCCGCCGTCTGGAGAGGCGGAGACGGCGGTGCCTGCCTCGGCACTCGTCGTAGCAGCAAGTTCGATGCCTGCCGCCGGGACGTGCAGCCGCGTGCAACATCGAGTGCGGCCGTGACGCCGTCCGTCAACCCCACGACGCTGAACGTCCCGGTTGTCAATGGCTTGGCGTCGAGCGTTCTGCCCGGGCGCAGCGGCGTCCGCACCGGGGGGCCGCCGGCGGACGCACGGGCGATCGAGAAAGCTGCACCGCGCGGTCCGACACAGCGTGCAGCCGCTGCGACACTGGAGGTGGGGTCAGATCCCAAGAAGCGTGCCAGTGGCACGCTTCTTGGGATCTGACCCCGTTGGTCGCTGCTAGAAAACCCGCTCGAGGTTCTCGTATTCAGCGTGCATCTGCTCGATGGCGGCCCGCACCTTCACCTCGTCTCGTCCAGCCACGGCCGCGACAAGATCGTCAACCGCCTTGCTGAGGCGCGCGCGCTGCAGGCTGAAGGCGTCGGCCTTGGCGCTCAGGCGCGCGGGGAGGACGGCCGTGTTCAGCGCATCCATCTTCAGCTTCAGGATGCCGACCGACTCACTGACCTTCGCCATCTGGAAGGGACTCAACTGATGGTGATACAGGACATAGAGGGCGGCGTGGAACTCCTCCATCTCCTTGAGGACAGGGCGGACGATCTTCACGAGCCCCTCGTACTCCGCGTGGACCTTCTCGGCGGCCTTGAACAGCGCCTCGTGGTCGCCGGAGCCGACGGCCGCCTTGTAAGAGGCAACGGCGGCCTTCAGATCGGTGACCTTCGCCAGCCACGCGGCCTGCTTGTCGCGGAGGATGCCGGGCAGCACGGCGTTGGCGACCGCAGCCGCGTGCCGCTCGATGTCAGGAAGCAGCGCAGCCATGGCTTTCGCGTCCTTGGCCGGCCAGGCCTCGTGCCAGAGCGGCCTGATGACATCGTGCATCGCCTCGAGTTCGGGGACTGCCGCTTTCAAGTCCTCGGCTTTCGGCGCCTGAGCGGCGGCTGGGAGCGCCAGGAATGCCGAGAAGGCCACAGCTCCGGCTACGGTCACAGCGCGTGAACGGCGCATCGAGCATCCTCCAGGACAGGGTGTCTGGGAATGGTAACATGCGGCGGGACCGCGCCGGTTCCCGGCGCACGCCGCCGGGGCGCGGAGCGCGGGCCGAGGAGGCGAACCGTGTCCAGCCGCACCTGCCGCTCCGTGGTTCTGCTGCTCGTCACCGGCCTGGTTTCCGCGCTCGCGGCGGCCTGCCGGCCGGCCGCGCCGGCGCCGCCTCGTCCGGAGCCCGCGTCGCTCGTGATTCGAAACGGCCGCATCGTGACGGTGGACCCGGCTCGGCCCGAGGCCCAGGCCATGGCCATCCGCGGCGAGACCATCGCGGCCCTTGGCAGCGAGGCTGAAATCGCGCCGTTCGTGGGTCCGGCCACGACGCTGATCGATCTAAAGGGCGCCCTGGCCGTGCCGGGCTTCATCGACAGCCACGCCCACTTCAACGGGATCGGCCAGTCGAAGCTCGGCCTGGATCTCATGGCCGCGACGAGCTGGGACGAGATCCTCGCCATGGTGGCCGACGCCGCCAAGCACGCGCAGCCCGGCGAGTGGATCCTCGGCCGCGGCTGGCATCAGGAGAAGTGGACGGCGCGCCCGGACCCGAACGTGGAGGGGTTCCCCACGCACGCCTCGCTCGACCGGGTCTCGCCCGACAACCCCGTGTTCCTGACGCATGCGAGCGGGCACGCCAGCATCGCGAACGCCCGGGCGATGGCCCTGGCCGGCGTGACGCGCGCGACGGCGAGCCCGCCGGGCGGGGACATCCTGAAGGACGGTTCCGGCGAGCCTGCCGGGGTCTTTCGCGAAGCAGCCTCCGGGCTCATCAGCCGGGCCCGCGACGCGGCGCGGGCGAAGATGACGCCGGACGAGCTGGAGGCCGAAGCGCTCGAGATCATCCGCCTGGCGGACCGCGAGTGCCTGTCGAAGGGCATCACCACGCTGCACACGGCGGGCGAGTCGTTCGCGACGATCGATCGTTTCAAGCGCGTCATCGACGGCGGCGGACTGGGCATCAGGCTGTATGCGATGGTGGGGGAGCCGAACGCCCGCATGAAGGACGCGCTGGCGGCCTACCGGGTGATTGGCTACGGCCGCGGGCACCTGACGGTGAGGGCCGTGAAGCGGTTCATGGACGGCGCGCTGGGCTCCCGGGGCGCCTGGCTGCTCGAGCCGTACGCGGACCTGCCTGGCGCGACGGGGCTGAACAGCACGCCGCCGGCCGAGTTGCGCGAGTCGGCGGAGCTGGCCATCGCCAACGGCTACCAGCTCTGCATCCACGCCATCGGCGACCGCGCGAACCGCGAGGTGCTGAACCTGTACGAAGAGACGCTCAGGGCCCATCCGGAGGCGAGGGACGTGCGCTGGCGCGTCGAGCACGCGCAGCATCTGCACCCGTCGGACATTCCGCGGTTCGGGACGCTCGGCGTCCTCGCCGCCATGCAGGGCATCCACTGCACGTCGGACGCGCCGTACGTCCTGGCGCGCCTCGGCCCGCAGCGGGCGGAGGAGGGCGCGTACGTCTGGCAGAAGCTGATGCGGTCTGGCGCCACCATTGCGAATGGCACCGACGCTCCCGTGGAGGCCGTCGATCCGCTGCCGAGCTACTTCGCCACGGTCACGCGGCAGCTGAAGGACGGGTCGGTGTTCTTCGGCTCCCAGAAGATGTCCCGGCTGGAGGGCCTGAAGTCCTACACGATCAACGGGGCCTACGCCGGGTTCGAGGAGGGAGTCAAAGGGTCGCTCACCCCCGGCAAGCTTGCCGACGTGACGATCCTGTCGAAGGACATCCTCGCGGTGCCGGACGGCGAGATCCTGTCTGCGAAGGTGCTCTACACCATCGTCGGCGGCCAGGTGCTCTATGCGGCGCAGTAGGCGGCCGCGCGAGGTCAGGCGTTCTCGTCCGGCGCGTAGCCGAGGTTCGGGGCGAGCCACCGCTCGACCTCGGCGGCCGTCATCCGCTTGCGTGCGGCGTAGGCCTCCACCTGGTCGCGCCCGATGCGGCCCACGCCGAAGTACCTGGCGTGCGGGCTGGCGAAGTACAGCCCGCTCACGCTGGCCGCCGGCCACATCGCGAACGACTCGGTCAGCTTCATGCCGATGGCCGGTGCGTCGAGCAGGTCGAACAGCCGTCCTTTTTCCGTGTGGTCCGGGCAGGCCGGATAGCCGAAGGCCGGCCGGATCCCGCGGTAGCGCTCCTCCACGAGGTCGTCGTAACTGAGCTGCTCGCCGGCGCCGTAGCCCCATTCGCGCCGGACGCGCGCATGGAGGTACTCGGCGAACGCCTCGGCCAGGCGGTCCGCCAGCGCCTTCACCATGATGCCGCTGTAGTCGTCGTGCGCGGCGGCATGGCGCGCCGCCATCTCGTCGGCGCCCAGGCCGGCCGTGACGGCGAACCCGCCGACGAAGTCCGGCACGCCGGCGTCGAGCGGCGCGACGAAGTCCGCCAGCGACAGCTGCGGGCGGTCCTCCTCGACGATCTCCTGCTGCCGCAGCATCGGGAACCGGGCCGCCTCGACGCTGCGCTCGCGGTCGCACCAGAGCACGATGTCGTCGCCGTCGCTCGCGGCGGGCCAGAAGCCGTAGACGCCCCTGGCGCGCAGAGATCCCTCTTCGACGAAGGTCCGCAGCATGCGGCGGGCGTTGTCGTACAGATCGCGGGCGGCCTTGCCGTACTCGGCGTGCTCGAGGATGGCGGGGAAGCGCCCCTTGAGGCCCCAGGCCGAGAAGAAGAAGGTCCAGTCGATGTACTCGGCCAGCTTGCCGAGGGACACGTCCGCCACGACGCGCCGCCCCGTGAAGGCGGGCGTCGGGATGTCTTCGCGCGTCCAGTCCAGGCGGAGCCGGCGCGCCTGCGCCTCCGGGAACGGCCTGAGGGGGCGCGCGGCGCGCGCGCGGTGCCGGGTCCGCAGCGCGTCCTGGTCCGCGCGATTCCCGGCCTCGAATGCGGCCCTGCGCCCCGCGCTCAGCAGGTTCGCCACGACCTCGATGACGCGCGACGCGTCCGGCACGTGGACAACGGGGCCGCCGTACGCCGGGGCGATCCTGACCGCCGTGTGCTGGCGGCTCGTCGTCGCGCCGCCGATGAGCAGCGGCAGCGAGAGCCCGCGCCGCTGCATCTCCGCCGCGACGCCCACCATCTCGTCGAGCGACGGCGTGATCAGCCCCGACAGCCCGATGATCCCGGCCTGCTGCCGCTCGGCCTCGGCCAGCAGGCGTGAGGCGGGCACCATCACGCCCAGATCGACCACCTTGTAGTTGTTGCACGCCAGCACGACGCCCACGATGTTCTTGCCGATGTCGTGGACGTCGCCCTTGACCGTTGCGAGGACGACCGTGCCCCGCGGGCGGCCCTCGGCCCCGCTCCGGCGCTGCTCATCTTCCATGAAAGGCTGGAGATACGCCACCGCGCGTTTCATGACCCGCGCGCTCTTCACCACCTGCGGCAGGAACATCTTGCCCGCGCCGAAGAGGTCGCCGACCGTCCGCATACCGCTCATCAGCGGCCCTTCGATGACGAAGAGCGGCCGGCCCAGCGCCACGCGGGCCTCCTCGGCATCCCGCTCGATGTACTCCTCGATGCCGTGGACAAGGGCGTGCGCCAGGCGGGAGTCGACGGGCGACTCCCGCCAGGTGAGGTCGGCGGCCCGGCGCTCCACCCTGCCGGAAATCGTCGCCGCGTACTGCACCAGGCGCTCGGTCGCGTCCGCCCGGCGGTTGAAGATGAGGTCCTCGACGCGCTCGCGAAGGCCGGGCTCGATGTCCTCGTACACCGCCAGCTGCCCGGCGTTGACGATGCCCATGTCCAGGCCTGCCTGGATCGCGTGATACAGGAACGCCGCGTGCATCGCCTCGCGCACGGCATCGTTGCCCCGGAACGCGAACGACAGGTTCGAGATGCCTCCGCTCGTCTTCGCGCCGGGGCACGTGGCCTTGAGGATCCGGACGGCCTCGATGAAGTCCACGGCGTAGTCCGCGTGCTCCTCGAGGCCGGTCCCGATGGCCAGCACGTTCGGATCCAGGACGACATCGAGGGGATCGAAGCCGGCGTCGCGGGTGAGCAGGCCGTAGGCGCGCTGCAGGATCTGGACCCGGCGGTCGACCGTGTCCGCCTGCCCGCGCTCGTCGAAGGCCATGACGACGGCGGCGGCGCCGTAGCGGTGGATGAGGCGCGCCTTCCGGAGGAAGTCGGCTTCGCCCTCCTTCAGGCTGATCGAGTTCACCAGGGCCTTGCCCTGGACCGACTGCAGTCCGGCCTCGATCACCGACCACTTCGAGCTGTCGATCATCACGGGCACGCGGGCGACGGCCGGCTCCGAGGCGATGAAGGCGAGGAACTCCCGCATCGCCCGCTCCGAGTCGAGCAGGCCCTCGTCCATGTTCACGTCGAGGATGTTGGCCCCGCCCCGAACCTGGTCGAGCGCCACCTCGGCCGCGGCGGCGAACTGCCCGTCGCGGATCAGCCGGCGGAACCGGGCTGAGCCCGAAACGTTCGTCCGCTCGCCGATCACCGTGAAGGTGCCGTCCGGCCGGATCGTGTACGCCTCGAGGCCGGCGTACTGGGAGCAGGCCGCGCCGGGCGCGGCGCCCGAGGCGGCCCGGCGCGCGGCGCGCGAGCGCACGCCGGCGACCGCGCCGGCGATGGCGCGGATGTGGTCGGGCGTCGTCCCGCAGCATCCGCCGACGATGTCCACCAGTCCGGCGTCTGCGAACTCGCGGAGGAGCGCGGCCGTCTCGGCGGGCGCCTCGTCGTACTCGCCGAACGCGTTCGGCAGCCCGGCGTTGGGATAGCAGCTGACGCGCGTGTTCCCGGCCACGCGGGCGAGATCCGCCAGGAACGGGCGCATCTCCCTCGCGCCGAGCGCGCAGTTGATGCCGACCGAGTACGGCCGCGCGTGCGCCACCGACACCCAGAACGCCTCGACGTCCTGTCCCGACAGCGTCCGGCCGCTGCGGTCGGCGACGGTCACCGAAATCAGGACCGGCGCCCGCGAGCCGCGCGCCTCGAACAGCTCGTCGATGGCCGCGAGCGCCGCCTTGGCGTTCAGCGTGTCGAAGATCGTCTCCAGCAGCAGCAGGTCGCAGCCGCCGTCGAGCAGGCCGCGCGCCTGTTCCGCGTACGCCGCCTTCACCTGCTCGAAGGTGACCGCCCGGAACGCGGGGTTCGAGACATCCGGCGACAGCGAGAGCGTCTTGCTCGTCGGGCCCATCGATCCGGCGACGAACCGCGGCCGGCCCGGCGTCCGCGCGGTCCACTCGCGGGCGGCCTCGCGGGCGATCCGCGCAGCGGCGGCGTTCATCTCGTACACGAACGGCTCCATCCCGTAGTCGGCCTGCGCGATGGAGGTGCCGTTGAACGTGTCGGTCTCGATGATGTCGGCCCCGGCCTCGAGATAGGCGTCGTGGATGGCGCGGATGACGTCCGGGCGCGTGAGCGCCAGCAGGTCGTTGTCGCCCTTGAGGTCCGTCGGGTGCGCCGCGAAGCGCTCGCCGCGGAAGGCCGCCTCGTCGAGGCCGCGGCGCTGCACCATCGTGCCCATCGCGCCGTCCAGCACGAGGATGCGTTCGCGCAGGATCGCGTCGAGCCCGGCGATGATCGAATCGTATGCGGCCACGCCTGCCTCCGGCGCCGCCGGTCCCGTCGACGGCGAAGAGATCACCCGGAGATCATAGCAGGGGGACGGCAGCGGCGGGGGCGCCACCGGCGCCCGGCGCGGCCCGAACCCGGGCTAGAATACCGCGTCATGGTCAGGATCCTCATCACCGGTGGCACCTTCGACAAGCGCTACGACGAGATCCGCGGGCGCCTTCACTTCACGGAGTCGCAGGTGCCCGACATGCTGAAGCTCGGGCGCTCCCGCGTGGAGGTCACGCTGCGCACGGTCATGCTCGTGGACAGTCTCGAGATGACGCCGGCCGACCGCGCGCTCATCGCCGACAACTGCGCCCAGGCCCCCGAGCCGCGCCTCGTCGTCACCCACGGCACCGACACGATGGTCGAGACCGCGCGGGCGATTGCCGAACGCGTCGCGGACAAGACCGTCGTCCTGACCGGCGCCATGGTGCCCTACGCCTTCGGCAGCTCCGACGGGCTGTTCAACCTCGGCAGCGCGCTGTCGTTCGCGCAGGTGCTGCCGCCCGGCGTCTACATCGCGATGAACGGGCGGTACTTCTCCTGGGACCGCGTGCGCAAGAACAGGGAGACGGGGGTGTTCGAGGAAGTCGAGGGTCCAGGGGCTGGGCGCTAGGCGCTGGTCAGACAGGAGCAAGCAGGGGACGAGGGGAAGGAGGAGGTAAAGGAGGTACAGACGTCAGAATCCGGAATCCAGAATTCAGAATCCAGAACGTGGAGCGCGGGATACGGAGTACGCGGCGCGGAGCAGGGAAGGCAAGGGCTTCGGATGATCACACGACGTCAGTTTCTAGGTGCCGCGTACGCGCTCGGCGGCCTGGCATGGACAGGTGCGGCGCTCGTCGCGTGCGGCGGGCGGACGCCGGCCGCGCCCGCGTTCTCCGCCGAGGCGCTCATGGGGCACGTCAAGGTGCTGGCATCGGACCAGTTCGAGGGCCGGGCGCCCGGCACGCGCGGCGAAGACCTCACCGTCGCCTACATCATCGAGCAGTTCGCCCAGGCGGGCCTTCAGCCCGGCAACCCCGACGGCACCTACACGCAGAACGTGCCGCTGGTCGGCATCACCGCCGAGCCGGGCGCCGCGCTCGTGTTCCGCAAGGGCGCCGCCGCGCTGAGGCTGGCGTTCAAAGACGATGTCGTGGCGTGGACGAAGCGGGTGCGGCCGCGCGTCCAGGTCGACGCCTCGGACGTCGTGTTCGTCGGCTACGGCATCGAGGCGCCCGAGTTCCAATGGGACGACTACAAGGGCGCCGCGCTGTCGGGCAAGACGCTCGTGATGCTGATCAACGACCCGCCGATCCGGAGCACGGACGACCCGGCGGGACTCGACGCGACGCTCTTCGGCGGACGGGCGATGACCTATTACGGACGCTGGACCTACAAGTACGAAATGGGCGCCGCGAAGAACGCCGCCGCCGTGTTGATCGTGCACGAGACCGGGCCGGCCGGGTATCCCTTCTCGGTCGTGCAGGGCAAGGTGACGGAGCAGTTCGACCTGGCGGCGCCGGACGACAACATGCGACGCCCCGCCATCGAGGGCTGGATCACGCTGGAGCGGGCGCGGGAGTTGTTCGCGCTGGCCGGCCAGGATTTCGACGCCCTGAAGGCGCGTGCGGCCACCCGGGCGTTCGCGCCGGTCGACCTGGGCGTGCGGGCGTCGATGACCATCGACAGCCGCATCAGGCGCATCGTCTCGAGAAACGTTGTCGGGCTGCTGCCGGGGAGCGACCCGGCCCTTCGCCACGAGTACGTCGTCTTCACGGCGCACTGGGACCACTACGGGATCGGCCCGGAGGTCGACGGGGACCGGATCTACAACGGCGCCCTCGACAACGCCACCGGCGTGGCCGGGATGATTGAGATGGCGCGGCAGTTCGCTGCCCGCCGGCCCGCGCCGAAGCGGTCTCTGCTGTTCCTGTCGGTCACCGCCGAGGAGCAGGGCCTCCTCGGGTCCGAGTACTACGCCGAGAACCCGCTCTACCCGCTGAACAAGACGCTGGCCGTCATCAACATGGACAGCCTCAACATCCACGGCCGGACGAAGGACTTTACCGTGGTCGGCCTGGGGGCCTCCGACTTGGACGACTACGCGCGCGACGCTGCCGCGGCGCAGGGCCGCACGGTCCGTCCCGACGCGCGGCCGGAGCAGGGGGGCTACTTCCGGTCGGATCACTTCCCGTTCGCCAAGCGGGGGGTGCCGGCAATCAACGCGGGCGGCGGGGAGGACTTCGTCGGCCGCCCCGACGGGTGGGGGCAGCGGATCTCGGCGGAGTACATCGCGAGGCACTACCACAAGCCGTCGGACGAGGTCCGGCCGGAATGGGACCTCGCCGGCGCGCTGGAAGATCTCCAAGTCTATTACGCCATCGCGGAACGCGCCGCGCGAACGGCCCGGTGGCCCGAGTGGAAGGCGGGCAGCGAGTTCAAGGCCAGGCGCGACGCGATGCTGGGGCGCTGAGCGGCGGCTCGCGGGCCGGCTGCCGCCGCGGAAGCCGGCCGGGCCGAACCGCCGCCGGGCCGCCAGCTCGAGACGGAGGGCCTACTTCGCCGCCGCCGGCGGCGGCGAGAACAACTCGACATCGATCGTCACCGACACCTCGTCGCCCACCACCAGGCCGCCGCCGTCGAGCGTGCGGCTCCACGTGAGGCCGAAGTCCTGCCGGTTGATCTTCGTCGTGGCGGTCGTGCCGGTGCGGCTGACGCCCTGCTGGTCCTTGATGATCGGCCGCATGGGTTCGGCGTCCAGCACAACCTCCTTCGTCACGCCCTTCATCGTCAGGTTGCCCGTGATCCGGTAGTGGCCGTTCGCCGCGGCCTCGATCTTCTTCGACGTGAAGACGATCGTCGGGAATCTGGCGACGTCGAAGAAGTCCGGGCTTCTCAGGTGCGAGTCGCGGCTGGGTTCGCGGGTGTTGATGCCGGCGACGTCGATGGCGGCCTCGACCGACGCGGCCGTGGGCTGCTGCGGGTTGTAGGCCGCCGTGCCGGTCACCTTGCCCATGTCGCCGCGAACGGTGGAGACCATCATGTGGCGCACGGCGAAGGACGCCGCCGAGTGGGACGGGTCGATCGTCCAGGTCTGCGCCTGGGCAAGGCCGGCGCCGGCGCCGCCCATCAAGAGCGCAACGAGAACAAGGCGCTTCATGCACACCTCCGGAAGGCCGCGGGGCTGCCGAGCATCGAGCGGGCATTCGCACACCGCGCCGTGTCATAGGATTCGTGCCGCCGCCGGTTGGTTTCGACCCGATCCGAGGTCGGGCGCCGGGGCGAACCCGGGCGCCTCGCTACTCGGCGCAGGCCTGCGCCACGCGCGTCGCCGCGCCGCCATCCCGCTCAGGCGTGTGCTAGGCTCCTCCCATGACACTCGAGGCGCTGGGCTGGGACGGCTTCTTCGCGGGCCACTTCGCCGAGATCGGCGGCAAGGGCCTGGTGCCGGCCCGGGTGACGCTCGAACACCAGCACATCTACAGCGTTCGCACCGCGTCCGCCGAGCTGCTTGCCAGCGTCGCCGGCGGCATGCGCCACCGCGCGTCCGGCCCGCGCGACTTCCCGGCAGTGGGCGACTGGGTTGCGCTGAGGCCAGGCGGCCACGGTCACCGCGCCGTCATCCGGGCCGTCCTGCCGCGGAGGAGCCGCTTCTCGCGTAAGGTCGCCGGCGAGACGACCGTCGAGCAGGTGGTCGCCGCCAACGTGGACACGGTGTTCATCGTGATGGGGCTGGACGGCGATTTCAGCGTCCGCCGTGTCGAGCGGTACCTCGTCACGGCCTGGGACGGCGGCGTATCGCCGGTGGTCGTCCTGAACAAGGCCGACGTGTGCGAGGACGTGGAGGGAGCCGTCCGCGAGGTGGAAGCCGTGGCGCCGGGCGTACCGGTGCATGCGATGAGCACGAAGTTCGATCGCGACCTCGCCCCCATCGCGCCCTATCTGCGTTCCGCCAGCACGATTGCGCTGCTCGGGTCGTCCGGCGTCGGCAAGTCCACCATCGTGAACCGGCTCGCAGGCGCCGACGTCCAGCGCACGGCCGATGTGCGCGCGAGCGATCAGAAGGGGCGGCACACGACGTCGCGGCGCCAGTTGATCGAGCTCCCCGGCGGCGCCCTCCTGATCGACACGCCGGGCATGCGCGAGCTCCAGCTGTGGGAGGGCGCCTCGGGCATCACGGCGGCCTTCGAGGACATCGAAGCCCTGGCGGCTGGATGCCGGTTTGGCGACTGCCGCCACGACACCGAGCCGGGCTGCGCCGTGAAGGCCGCTGCAGACGAGGGCCGCCTCGCTGCCGGCCGGCTGGCGAGCTATCGGGTGCTCCAGCGGGAGCGCGCGGCGCTGAGCGCCCGCCAGGACGAGCGGGGCCTGATCGAGAAGAAGCGCCAGGACAAGATCCTGGGGCGGGCGATCAAGGCGTACCAGTCTCGCAGCAGGACGCGGTGAGCGGCGGGCGGGCGGCCGACGGCGGCCCGGGCGCGCCATCCGCGCTGGAGTGCGCGCCGCAGTTGCAGTAAACTGAACCTTCGCCCGGGCGGGTGCAGGCCGACACGGCCGGATGCGTCGGGACACCGCCGCCGCCTGGAACCGACGGCGCGGCGCCGCGGCTTGCTCCGCCCGCGCCGTCGTCGGATGGAGGAAGCGCCGCATGGGTTCGCTCGCCCACGTCAGCGTCGCCTTGTGGGTCGCCGCCGCCGCGGCGGCCGTGCCCGTCGACGAGCGTGAGGCGAAGCGGATCGAGGCCCTCCTCATCGCCCCGTGCTGCTGGTCGCAGCAGGTGTCCGTGCACCAGGGGCCGGTGGTCGACGAGATCAGGCAGGACATCCGGCGCCTGCTCGGCGAGGGCAAGACGCGCCAGCAAATCCTCGACGTTTACGTCGCGCGCTACGGCGATCGCATCCTTGCCGAGCCCCCGGCCCGCGGCTTCAGCCGCCTGTTTCACGTCGCGCCGTGGGTCTTCCTGGCTGGGAGCGTCGGCTTGGTGTGGGCCGTCCTCCGCCGGCTCCGGCCGGCGGCGGCGGCGGAAGGCGCGGTGGCCGCCGCGACGGCGGCGCCGCCGGACGAAGCGGAATCGGAACGGATCGACGAAGAGCTGCGGAACCTCGACTAGGAACCGGCAGGATCCTCTCAACCCCCAGAGGAGTTTTCTATGCGGACGGCTCTGGCGCTGCTGCTCGCGACGGGCGTCTCGATGACCGCTCCGGCGATGGCCCAAACGCCGGCCGCGTTGCTGCAGGCCGGCGACGCGGCGCCGGCGTTCACGCTGCCGGGTTCGGACGGGGCGACCCATACGCTGGCGGAGTTCGCGGGCAAGCGGGCCGTCGTGCTCGCCTGGTTCCCGAAGGCCTTCACCGGCGGATGAACGGCCGAGTGCCGGTCGCTCCGTGAGAGCGGCGACCTGATCAGGGGCTACGACGTGGCCTTGTTTGCGGCGAGCGTCGACACGCCCGAAGACAACAAACGGTTCGCCGAGTCGCTGGCGCTGGACTACCCGATTCTCAGCGACCCCGGCAGGCAGGTAGCGCAGGCATACGGCGTGGTCACTCCCGAGCGGCAGGTCGCTGCGCGGTGGACGTTCTACATCGGCCTCGACGGGAAGATCCTCGCGGTCGATCGGAACGTCAGCACGGCGACGGCCGGGCAGGACGTCGTGGCCAGGCTTGGAGAACTCGGCATCGCCAAGAAGCAGTGAGGCCGTCGGCGGCGAGGGCCCGGCTGAATCCGGCCGGGCCGAACACCAATCCGCGGCCGCCGGGCTCGCGTCCAGGGACGCTGGCCCGGCGGGCCTGAACCGCCAGTCGCCGGGTCGGGACTCGGTAGTGTCCGGCACGTGCGATGAGGCGCGCGAGACGAGCGTGGCACCAGAAGACGCCATCCAGTCGCCATCCCTCGAACAGCAGGTTGAGATCACCGTGCCCGATCGGACGCCCCCTCCGGCGGGCGTCCTGGCCGACGCGGCCGTGGCCCCAGCGGCGCCTGCCGGGCTCCCCGGGCCGGCCGAGCCGGCCGGGCCTGCCGAGGTTCCCGCGCCAGCCGCGGCGGTCGAGCCGGCATCGGAAGGGGACGCGGACGGCGAGGATCCCGTCCGCGCTGAGGCGCCTCCGCCGCTGGATCTGACGCCGGCCGAGCAGGCCGAGCGCGTGGCGCGCATCGGCCAGCTGCTCGACGGGGCCGAACAGGTGCTCGCCGCCACCGATCTGCCCGACGCGCGCACGCGCTGGAACGCCCTGCGCCGCGACTGGACGGCGCTCGCCGCAGGCGTCGCGCTCGACGACGCCTCGGCGGCGCGCATCGCGGACATCGAGCGGCGCATCGAGGCGAGGGACGCGGCCCTTCGCGAAGCCCGGACGCGCCAGCAGCAGAACAACCTGGCGCGGCTCCAGGCCCTCTGCGACGAGATGGAGCAACTGGCGCGCAGCGAGCGCCTGAGCCTGCGGGACGCCGAGCGCGCGCTCCGCGAGATCCGCGCCGCGCTCGACGCGCCAGGGCCGCTGCCGTCCCGCCAGGAACAGCAGGCGGTCGTTGCGCGCCTGAAGGCCGCGCAGTCCCTGGTCTTCCCTCGCGTGCAGGACCTGCGCGAAGCGGACGGGTGGGAACGCTGGGCCAACGCCGGCGTGCAGGAATCGCTCATCGCCCGCCTCGAGGCGCTGCGCGACCAGGCGGACCCGGCCGTTATCGCAAAGCAGCTGCGCGTCGTGCAGGACGAGTGGCACAAGGTGCGGGCGGTCCCGCGCGAGAAGGGCCGCGAGCTGTGGCAGCGCTACAAGATCATCGAAGGCGAGCTGCGCCTGCGCTGCGAGTCCTTTTTCGCGCAACTCGCCGCCGAGCGCGTCGAGAACCTCCGGAAGAAGGAAGCCCTCTGCGCCCAGGTCGAATCTCTCGCCGACTCGACGGACTGGATCCGCACGGCCGAGGCCATCAAGGCCATCCAGGCGCAGTGGAAAACCATCGGGCCCGTGACGCCGGGGCACGAAAAGGCGGTGTGGGAGCGGTTCCGCGCGGCCTGCGACCGCTTCTTCACGCGCCGCAAGACCGACCTGACAGAGCGGAAGGCCGTCTGGCTCGCGAACCTGAAGAAGAAGGAGGCCATCTGCGCCGAGGCGGAGGCGCTCAGCGAGAGCACCGACTGGGAGCGCGCGCTGGCGGACGTGAAGCGAATCCAGGCCGAGTGGCGCCTGGTCGGGCCCGTCAAGCGCAACCGGTCCGAGGCGCTGCTCGCCCGCTTCCATGCCGCGTGCGAGAAGTTCTTTGACCGCTACGCGCACCGCAACGACCACCAGCTGGCGCAGCAGGCAGCGGCGCGCGAAGGGCTCTGTGCCGAGCTCGAAGGCCTGCTCACGCCGGCCGAGGAAGCCCCGCCCGGCGAGGTCGATCCGGCCGAAGGCCTCGCGAAGAAGGTGCTTGCACTGAAGCGGCAGTGGGACCAGTCCCCCGTCCTGCCCAAGGCCCAGGCCGAGCCGCTCGTCCAGCGGTTCGACACGGCGCTGCACGCGGTCATCCGGTCGAAACCGGAGGCCTTCAGGGGCACGGACCTCGATCCGGAAGCCGCGCGGCGGAAGATGGAGCAGCTCTGCCAGCTCGTCGAGCGGCACGCCGGCGACGAGAAGGCAGGCGACCAGCGGTCTCCCGCCGAGATCCTGGCCGCCCAGCTGCGCGAGGCGCTGGCGGCGAACACCATCGGCGGGCGGGCGGACGAAGAGGCCCGGTGGCGGAACGCCGCCGACGAGGTGCGCCGGGCGCAGGCATCGTGGCGCCGGCTTGCGCCGCTGCCGGACGAGCGCGAGCAGGAGCTCGAGGCGCGGTTCCAGCGTGCGTGCACGCGGTTCTTCCGGCAGCTGGAGCAGCGGCGGCGTCCCGCGTCCCAGGGGCCGCGGCGCTAGCCCGCCAGGACGCCTCGTGAAGCCGCAGACTCGGGAGCGCGCCGAGATTCCCGACCGCTACAAGTGGGATCTGTCCGCCATCTACCCGTCCTGGGACGCCTGGGACGAGGCGTACGCCCGCCTCGGCGCGCTCGTGTCGGCATTTGCGTCGCGGCGGGGCACCCTCGCCTCGGGCCCGGGCGCGCTGCTCGAGGCCCTGCGGGCCGCCGACGAGCTCGGGCGCCTCGCGCACTCGGTCTACTACTTCCCGGCGCTCTTTCACGACCAGGACCAGCGCGACAATGCGGTGGGCGCCCGTCGGCAGATGGCCCAGATCCAGGTGGCGCGGTGGCAGGAGGCCGCCTCCTGGTTCAACCCGGAGCTGCTCGAGATCCCGCTCGCGCGCGTGCGCGAGTGGATGGCGGGCCGGGCCGACCTGGCTGTCTACCGGTTCGCCGTGGAGAACCTGTACCGCCTGCAGACGCATGTGCTGGACGCGAAAGGCGAGCGGCTCATGTCGCTGGTCAGCCGCTTCGACTCCACGGCCGCCGAGGCGTACGAGGCGCTGTCCACCGCCGACGCCGCGTTCCCGACCATCGAACTGACCGACGGCCGCCGCGTCACGGTGTCCTACGGGGAGTACCGATCGATCCTGACCACCTCCCGCCAGCAGGCGGATCGCGAGGCGGCGTTCCGCGCGTACTTGGGCACGTTCGAGGCGTCGCGCAACACGTACGCGGCGCTCTACAACGGCGTCTGCCAGCGGGATTGGGCCGCGGCGCAGGCCAGGGGGTACGGCTCCACCCTCGAGGCCGCTCTTTTCGTCCACGACATCCCTCCAGCCGTCGTGGAGACGCTGATTGCCGTGACGCGCGCCAACGCCGCGTCGCTGCAGCGCTACCACCGGCTGCGGAAGCGGGCGCTCGGCCTGGATCGCTACTGCCTCTTCGACGGCCAGGTGCCCATCGTCGGCCTGGAGCGCGCGTACGACTACGACGAAGCCCGGGCCTGGATCGAGGCTTCGGTGGCGCCGCTCGGCGCCGAATACCAGGCGCTGGTCGAGCGGAGCTTCGAGCGCGCGAGCATCGACGTCTACGAGAACGACGGCAAGCGCAGCGGCGCGTACTCGGCGCCGGTGTACGGCGTGCACCCGTACATCCTGCTCAACCACAACGACACCCTGGACGCCGTCTTCACCCTGGCCCACGAGATGGGCCACAGCATCCATACCGTCCTGGCCCATGCGAACCAGCCGTTCGTGTACTCGGACTACACCATCTTCGTCGCCGAGGTGCCGTCCACGCTGGCCGAGGCGCTGCTGCTCGACCACCTGCTCGAGCGGACCGCCGATTCGCGCGAGCGCGTCGTGCTGCTGGAGCACGCGATCGAGAGCATCGCCGGGACCTTCTTCAGCCAGGTCCTCTACGCCGACTTCGAGCTGCGGGCGCACCGGCTGGTCGAGGCGAACCAGGCCATCACGGCCGATGTCCTGGGCGACATCTGGGAGGGCCTGCTCGCCGACTACTACGGCGGGACGCTCGACGCGGAGCCCCTGGCCCGCCTGACGTGGGCGCGCGTGCCGCACTTCTTTTCGACGCCTTATTACGTCTATCAGTACGCCACCTGCTTCGCCTCGGCGTCCAGGCTCGCCGACCAGATCCTCCGCGGCGCCGAGGCGTCGAGGGCCGACGCGGTCGGCCGCTATCTGGATCTGCTCAAAGCCGGCGGGAGCGGCCACCCGATGGACCTGTTGCGCCGGGCCGGAGTGGACCTGCGCGATGCCGACACCGTCGAATCGGTCGTCGGCAGGTTCGACACGCTCGTGTCGCGCCTGGAAGGGGAGCTGCCCGGGGTGCTGTGACGCCGTGACATGGATTCACGCTTGCGTGCCCGCGCTCTGCCGCGTCCTCGGCGCCGCGCTCGTCTGGATGGCCGCCGCGAGCGTCAGCATCGCCCAGAGCCCTGCCGACGGGATGGGGCCTGGCGCGTTGGGCAGCCTGCGGGTGCCCGGCAGCACGGCGGCGTTGGTTCGCGCCGCGGGACTGGACCCGGACCAGCCTCGTGGCGGCGCCCTGCTCGGCGTCATCCGCATCCTCTACGAGGCGCGCGCCGGCTCGGACCGGGACCGGGACGCTCGAGTCGGGATCCTTCGCAGCTACCTCGCGGCAATCTCCGGTGTCGAGCGCGCCCGGGCAGCGCTGCCCGGCGGTGCCGTCAGTGCGGCGCTGGCCACCGAGAAGGCCTCGCGCCGCGCCGTCCAGGACGCGGCCCGGGCCCTTGGCGGGGAGATCGACGGGAAGGACGGCGTCTGGCGGCTCGTTCTCCGCGACGACGGGGGGGCGCGCCGACTCCGCTCGCTGCTGCGGGACGCGGGTCTGGACGCGGCCGCGGTGGCGCGCGCGTTCGACGGCGGGTCGGAGGCATCCATCGCCCTGCCGGAGGACCACGTGCCGCTGCCGTTCGACGCCGCCGCCTGGGTGCGCCTCGTGTCCCCGGAGCCCGGGATGGACGGCTGTCTGCTGACGGCCCTGCTGAGCGACAGGCGCGCGGCGCTGCTCTACTACGGCCTCGTCAGCCTCGACGCGCCGACCCGCGCCTTCCTGTCGGCGAACCCCGAGCTGCTCAACCGGTTGCTTGGCGGGGGCAGGCCTGACGTTTTCGCGACGCTGGGCCGGAGCATCCGCGTGCGAGACGGCCGGATGGACGTGCCGGGCGGGCACGCGGCAGTCGCGCTGTGGGAGGCGCTCCTGGAACAGCGCGTGAGCGAGCCCGCGTCGTTCATCCTCGAGCTGCTGCGGCGTGACGGCGGGAGGGCCGCGCTCCTCTACGACGCGCTCGACCACCTCGATGCGCCACGCCAGGCGTTCGCGTTGGCGTTGACGGTTCCCGAAGCCGGGGCCCGGATCGAACGCTTCAAGTCGTTGTATGCGGCCTTCGGGAAGTCGCTTGCCGGCCTCGACCTCGCCGCAAGGCCCTTCCGGCGGGTGGCGGCCGACGGGGTCCACCTCCTCGCGATGCTCCGGGTCCTTCCGTCCGGCGGCCTTCCGGAGCCGAACGGGCGGCGTTTCTGGGAGGCGGCCCTGTCGGGCGCCGGCGTTCCGTCGGAGCCGGCCAGCGAACTGGGCGGGGAAGGCAATCGCGGCCCCGTCGACGCCGCGTGGCTGCTCGACCGCCTGTGCGTCGCGGACTCTGCCGACCGGCCGCAGCGGGTGGCGCTTTTCCTGTTCGCCCAGCGCGCGTTCGCGGGGCTGTCTCCGGTCCGGCTGCCTGACGCGCTCGTGGCGCTCCGGGCGTTCCCGAGATACCGTGTCCTCCTGATGACGCTGGAGCGGATCGGCGTCATCGATCCCGGGATCTACGCCGCCGCGATCCGCCAGGCCCAGCGCATCGACGGCATCCGCGACCGCGAGAAGGCCGAACTGGCGCTCCGCCAGTTCCAGGGCGCGCTCGCGCTAGTCGAGCGGGTCCGCTTCAGCCGGGCCCTGACGGCCGAGGGCGCAGGCCGGCTCGTCTCCGCCCTGGCCGCCGTGCCTCTCTCGCAAGGCAACGAGTACCTGGGCGGCATCGGCGCGTGGCTCGACGACCACTTCCTTCCAGCGCTGGCCTCGCTCCCAGGCGCGCACGCCGCGCCCGCCGCCCCGGACCGCCCGCTCGAATCGGCCGTGCTCGAGGCGATGGCGGGGCTGCGCACGCGGGTCGAGGAGGTCCGCGTCGAATGGGAAGGGCTGCTTTACCGGGTGGATGTGGGAGCGGCTGAGTTCGACCGGCTCTCGCGCCTTCGCCGGAAACAGGGCGGCGCCAGCCTCGACGCGGCGCTTGCCCTGTCGAGAGCGTCCCGCGGGCTGGCTGGGCCGCTGCCCGGGCTCTCGGTCATTCCATCTCGGATTGAGGCTCTCGCGGCGGCCGCGGACCAGCTCGCGTCGGTTCGACCGGCAGCTTCGGACGCGGCGGTCCGACTGCGTCAGGCGGTCGCCGGGGCGACGCGCGACCTGCAGAAGATCACGAAGGCCAAGGACCTCGGGAAAGCCGCCAGGATCTCCGTCCCGCTCCGACGCGCCAGCGACGGCTGGCTGGCGGACGTGCTGCTCTCCCTCGCGTACACGCCGCACCTGGGCGATCCGGACGGTCCGGCGCTGCTGGCCGGCGACCCGGCGCTTCGTCACCGCTTCAGCGCGGAGAACCCCGTCGCCGGCCAGCGCGCCACGGCGCGTTGGCGCATCCCCGTCGAGACGCTCGGGGAAGCCGGGGGATGGCGCGCCACGGGTTCCGTCCTGGGCCTCGACGTCGGATTGGCGGCGCTCTCACTGCGCAGGCTGACCACCGACAGCCTGCCGCCGCCGCCGTCGGTCAACGAGATCGACCGGTCCTCGATCGCGGCCACGCTGGTTCTCACGAATGCGTTCGATGTGACCGACGCGGGCCGCGACGCGCTGGCGGGAGCCATCGCGCGCGGCCGGGCGCGCGTGGAGGCGCTCGCGAACGATTCGTCCGGCGTGGCCGAGGTCGCGCAGGCGTCGGGCATCGGCGAGTGGCGGCGCCAGATCCTCCCGTGGGCGCTGCGGCACGAGCCGGCGCGCGCGGCCGAGTACTTCTCGCTGTCGGAATTCGCGCGTCTCGGCTCTGCCCAGCCGGCGCGGCGGCCGGACCTGGACGCATGGGGCACGTCGGCCCTGGCCAGGGAAGGCTGTCTCTGTCTGCGCTACGCGGAGCCGGGGGGATGGGAGACGCTTGCCGGCCGGTTCGGCACGGCGCTTGTGGCCGAGCAGATGCCGGACCTGACGCTTCGCATCGCGGAGTCGCTCGCCGGGCTGGGACTGCCGGCGCGGCTGCTGCCCGCCGTGCTGGCTTTCGTGGCACAGGATGTCCTCGACACCTGCGCCCCGGCCCACCTCGACGACTGGACCGCACTTGCCGCCGCCGTGCGGCGCCTGCCCGACTCCCGCATCGCGGATGACATCGCCGCGCTCACGGCTGGCGGGCCGCTTGTGCCGGCGGACCGGGAGTGGCGCGATGATGCGCGGCGCTGACGTCCTTGCGATCGGGCCGCGCCAGCCGCGGCGCGCGTGGCTGCTCGCGGCGGCGTTCGCGGCCGCGGGGCTCGCGGCGCAGGCCCCGGAGCCGTCGGTCGTGTTCCTGTCTCCCCGCAGCGGTGACTACACCAGCGGCCCCACGCCCATTCGCGTCCAGGTGGACCCGCCTGGCACGGCCGTCTCGAGTCTCAGCCTGTTCGCCGACGGCAGGCTCGTCTGCACGCTGGATCACCCGCCGTTCGAGTGCGCCTTCGACGCCGGTCCGAACGTCGTCGAGCACGCGCTGCGCGCCGTGGCGACGCTGCTGGGCGGCCGGCGCATCGCCCAGTCGGTGCGGACGCGAGGCGTCGCCTACACGGAGAGCGTGGACGTGGACGTCGTGCAGGTCACGGTCACCGTCACCGACGGAGCCGGGCGTTTCGTCCGCGGCCTGACGCGGCAGGACTTCCGCCTGTTCGAAGACAACGTGCGGCAGGACGTGACGACGTTCATCGCCGAGAACGTGCCGACCGAGCTCATCGTGGCCGTGGATGTCAGCGGGAGCATGACGGACGCGATGCCGAACGTGAAGGAGTCCGTCAAGCGGTTCCTGTCGGCGATTCGGCCGACCGACCGGGTCACCGTCCTCGGCTTCAACGACAGCGTGTTCACCCTGGCCCGGCCGACGGTCGATCTCGCAGCGCGGCTGCGCGCCATCGACCGGCTCGCGCCCTGGGGCGGCACCGCGCTGTACGACGTGATCATCCAGGCGTTCGATCTGCTGGGTCGCCAAACCGGGCGGCGGGCGCTCGTCGTCTTCACCGACGGCGAGGACCTCAACAGCCGCGCGCCCATCGAGACGGCCGAGCGGCGGCTGGAAGCGAGCGACGCCGTGATGTACCCCATCGGCCAGGGCCGGGCGCAGAAGCTCCAGAGCCTGCGCGCCGTGCTCGAGCGGCTGTCTCGCAAGAGCGGGGGCCGTGCGTTCTTCGGCGACGACGTCGAGAAGCTGGATGGCGTCTTCGGCGACATCCTCGAGGAGCTGTCGAACCAGTACCTCCTCGGGTACGTGCCGAGGGACCTCAGGCGCGACGGGCGCTGGAGGACCCTGAAGGTCGAAGTGCCCGGGAAGGAGCTTCGCGTCCGGGCGAGACAGGGGTATCGGGCGGAGCCGAAGAAGTAGGCGCCGCGCGCGCGGCGGGCGAGAGGAGCGGCGATGGCGAATCGGGCCGGGGTGGCGTGCGCGGCTGTGGCGCTGGCGGCTCTCCTGCAGGGGCCGCTGGTGCCGGTTACCGCGCTGGCGCAGCAGCCGCCCTCCTTCAAGTCCGGCGTGGACGTCATCGCGGTGGACGTCAGCATCGTGGACAAAGAGGGCCAGCCGGTCGGCGGGCTCGACGCCGATCGGTTCGAGGTTGCCGTCGACGGCAAGCCCCGCAGCGTCGTGTCGGCGACCTTCGTGGACTACGCGTCCGCGGCAGCCGGCGCAGGCTCGGCGCCGCTCACCGGGCGCCCGCTTCAGCTCGGCGCGAGCTTCGCCTCGAACGAGCGCGAGGAGGAGCCGTCGGCCGTGCCCGGGCGCGTCGTCGTGCTGGCCGTGGACCAGTTGAGCTTCGCGCCGGGCGCGGCCCGCGCCGCCATCGAGAGCGCGCAGAGGTTCCTCGATCGCCTGCAGCCGGCCGACCGCGTCGGTGTCGTCGCCTATCCGGCGCCAGGCCCCGTGGTGGCGCCGACGGTCGAGCACGGCGTCGTGCGCGCCGCGCTGGAGCGGGTCGTGGGGCTCGGCGAGACGGGGCAGCCCGTGTCGCCGTACCTCAGCATGTCCGAGGCCATGGCGCTGGACCGCAACGACCCGCAGGTGCGCCAGCAGGTGATCGAGCGCGAGTGCGCCGGCCTGAAGCAGCCCGCCATTCGGGGCGCGTTCTCGGAAATCGAATCCTGCGTCCGCCGCATCGACGGCCTGGTGCCGCAGATGCTCATGCAGCTCCAGACGCAAGGCGCGCGGAGCCTCAACGGGCTCCAGTCCGTCGTCAACGACCTGGACCGGATTTCCGGCGTGAAGACGCTGATCGTGATCAGCGCCGGCATGCTGCCCAGCTCGTCTGCTCGCCTCGATCTTCGGCGCGACATCCAGGCGGTGGCGGCCGCGGCGGCCTCCGCCAACGTCCGCATCTACGTGCTGCACGTCCAGAGGGAGTTCCTCCAGGCGGTTTCCGCCGAGATGGCCCGGCCGTCGCCAACCGTGTTCGACAACGAGATCGTGCTCGCCTCCGGGCTGCAGATGCTGGCGGGCCTGAGTGCCGGCTCGATCTTCACCGTCGCCTCCGGCGCCGACCGGGCGTTCGACCGCGTCGCCCGGGAGTCGTCGGCGGCCTACATCCTCGGCATCGAGCCGGAAGCTGGCGATCGGGACGGGAAGTCGCACCGGATCCAGGTGCGCGTGCGGAACCTGCCGAACGCGGTGCTCCGGAGCCGCTCGTCCTTCGTGGTGCCCGCGCCGTCGGCCGCTCCACTCACGCCGGAGGCGGCCGTCACCGCCGCACTGAAGCCGGGGCGGCTCGCAAAGGACCTTCCGGTGCAGTTCACCGCGCATGCGATGCGCGACCCGGGAACCGGAGAGATCCGCCTCCTCATGTCGGCGAACATCGGCCGTGGCGTAGCCGGCCCGGCCGAGGTCCGCGTGGGCTATGCTGTCAGCGACCAGACCGGCCGGGTCCTGGGATCCGCCGTCGACAAGCTCCGCCTCGATCAGCGGGGGGCTGGGCCGTCGGCGTCTTGGTCGTATCTGAACGCGATTGGCCTCAGGCCCGGCGCCTACACCCTCCGCGTCGCAGCTGCCGACGAAGGGGGGAGGGCCGGCAGCGCCGAGTACAGGATCGATGCGAAGCTGACCGCCGGTGACGGGATGGCCCTGAGCGACCTGTTCGTGTTCGACCCCGCGCGCCCCGCCAGGCAGGACTGGAAGATGGTGGTCGACGGTCGCATCGACGGGGCAGCCATCGAAGTCGGCGTCGAGATGTACCCCCTCAAGGGGAAGGGCAGCGTGACGGCCGTCGCGTTCGACGTCACGGACCGTCCCGACGGGCCGGCGATGGTCGGCGCACGGGCCAAGCCGGTGTCGGGCGACTCGGGCCGGCGTCTCCTGGCGGCGGCGGACGTCGATCTCCGGCTGCTTCCGCCCGGGGACTACCTCGTCGTCGCGACGGCCTACGACAAGGACAAGGTCCTGGGGCGCGTCAGCCGGCCGTTTCGGCGCGACCCGATGGCGACCGATGCCGGCGGAGCGCCGCGGGCGGCGTTGGGCGTCGGGGAGTCCGGCGGACTGATCCGCGCCTTCGATCGGCTGGACGTGCTGACAGCCGGCGCGCTGGAGTTTTTTCTGGCGCGCCTCTCGGAGTCCGACGTCGGTGCCGCGAGCGAGGCGGTGGCCTCGGCGTCGGCGGCGCTTCGCGCGGGGCAGTTCGACGCCGCTCTCGCGGCGCTCTCCGGCGCCGCCCCGGAACGGCTCTCGGTGCCGTTTCTGAAGGGGCTCGCGCTGCTCGGCAAGGGCGACCTGGAGCCGGCGGCCGCCGAGTTCCGGTCTGCGCTCCGTGTGTCATCCGAGTTCCTGCCTGCCGCGTTCTACCTGGGCGCCTGTTACGCGGCGGGCGGGCGGGATCGGGAAGCCGCGGGCGCCTGGCAGACATCGCTCGTCTCGGAAAGCGGGGCCCCCATCGTCTTCGACGTCTTGGCCGACGCCTGGCTGCGGGTGGGAGACGGCGAGCGAGCCGAAGCCATCGCGCGCGAGGCGATGGGCCTCTGGCCGGAGGACGACCGGTTCGTGCCGCGGCTGGCGGCGGCTCAGACGATGCAGAAGCGCGCCGCCGACGCGCTGGCCACGCTCGCGCGGTACCTCGAGGCGCACCCGGATGACGCCTCGGCGATCTTCCTCGCCATGCGCATCCTCTTCGACGCGCGGACGGCGGGCGTGCCGGTAGCCGGCGCCGCCGAGGACGCGGAGCGCGCCGCGGCGCTCGCGGCAGCCTACCGGGCCGCCGGCGGCAGACAGGCGGCTCTCGTCGATCGGTGGGCGCTCTACGTCCAGCAGCCGCGCAGACGGTGACACGGTCCAGCTCGGGCCGGTGACGCGCTCCGGTCTCCCGGCTGCGGCGGCACGCCCGGGCCTTCGCGCCAGGGAGCCGGGACGAGCCGCTTGTTCCGGGGAATCCGTATGTCCGAAGCGCCGCTCTCCCGCGGCAGCCGCCTCCAGGGACTGGGGAGGGCCTCCGCCGTTCAGGGTACAATGAGAGGTTGAGGTGGTCCGGGCGGCCGGGCGCGGCGCCGCCGGCGGAACGCCGCAGCGCGGGGGTGGAGAGCGAGTCATGAGCGTGGCAGTGGCGCGAACGCATGCATTCGAGGCCGCGGCGAAGGCCGGACGGCTTCCCTACAAAGTGGCGGACCTGAGCCTGGCGGAGTGGGGCCGCAAGGAGATCAGGCTGGCCGAAGAGGAGATGCCCGGCCTGATGGCGGTGCGCCAGCGGTACGCAGGGAAGCGGCCTCTCGAACACGTGAGGATCACGGGCAGCCTGCACATGACGGTCCAGACGGCGGTGCTCATCGAGACCCTGGCGGAGCTGGGCGCCGACGTGCGCTGGGCGTCCTGCAACATCTTCTCGACCCAGGACCACGCGGCGGCCGCTGTCGTCGTGGGCCGTCCCGAGACGGGCGGAACCCCGGCGCAGCCGAAGGGCGTGCCCGTGTTCGCTTGGAAGGGAGAGACGCTGCCCGAGTACTGGTGGTGCACGAGCGAGGCGCTGGTCTGGCCCGACGCCGGCGGCCCGGCCCAAATCGTGGACGACGGAGGCGACGCGACGCTGCTGGTGCACAAGGCGGCCGAGTTCGAGCGGGCCGGCGCGGTTCCCGCATTCGACCCGCACGTTGACTCCGAGGAGTGGGGCGTCATCCTCGATCTCATCCGCCGGCAGCTCGCCGAGCACAAGGGCCGGTGGACGAGAGTGGCGGCAGGCATCCGGGGCGTCAGCGAGGAGACGACCACCGGCGTGCACCGGCTCTATCAGATGGTCGAGGCGGGGACGCTCCTGTTCCCGGCCATCAACGTCAACGACTCGGTGACGAAGAGCAAGTTCGACAATATCTACGGCTGCCGCCACTCGGTCGTCGATGGGCTGAACCGGGCCAGCGACGTGATGCTGGGCGGCAAAGTCGCGGTCGTGTGCGGGTACGGCGAAGTGGGGAAGGGCTGCGCCCAGGCGCTTCGCGGCCAGGGCGCGCGCGTGGTGGTGACTGAGATCGATCCGATTTGCGCCCTGCAGGCGGCGATGGAAGGCTACCAGGTGGCGACTGTCGACGACGTCGTGTCGACGGCGGACATCTTCATCACGGCGACCGGGAGCTACAACGTCATCACCGCCGAGCACATGTCGATGATGAAGGACAAGGCCATCGTCGGGAACATCGGCCACTTCGACAACGAGATCGACATGGCCGGCCTGAAGAAGGTGCCGGGCATCCAGCGCATCAACATCAAGCCGCAGTACGACGAGTGGCGGTTCCCGGACGGGCACAGCGTGATGATCCTGGCCGAGGGGCGCCTCTTGAATCTCGGGTGCGCCACCGGGCATCCCAGCTTCGTGATGTCGGCGTCGTTCTCGAACCAGGTGCTCGCCCAGCTCGAGCTGCACCTGCACAACGAGCAGTACGAGAGGAAGGTATACATGCTGCCGAAGCGCCTCGACGAAGAGGTGGCGAGGCTGCACCTGCCGCACCTCGGGGTGAAGCTGACCACGCTGACCAAGGAGCAGGCGGACTACCTGGGCATTCCGGTCGAGGGCCCGTACAAGGCGGAGCATTATCGATACTAGCAAGGGGGTCAGATCCCAAGAACCGTGCCAATGGCACGGTTCTTGGGATCTGACCCCGCGACGCTGGGCATGCGCTTGATCGGAGCACTCTCGCCGTTCGCGCCGGTTCTGCTGGCGCTCTCCGCCACGGCCGTGGCGGTGCCCGAGCCGGCGTTCGCCGAAGAGGCGAAGTCGAGAACGGCGGTCGAGCAGCTCATCCGCGGAAGCGGGGCCGACGTGGCCGTGGCATTCCGGACCCTTGACGCTCCCGCCGGGTCCCCGGCCCGCCTCGAACTCCTGATCCAGCCCGACGCCGAGTTCCACGCCGCCAGCACCATGAAGGTGCCGGTGATGATCGAACTGTTCCGCCAGGCGCGCGAAGGCCTGGTGCACCTCGACGAACCGCTCGAGATTCGCAACGCCTTCACGAGCATCGTGGACGGCAGCCCGTATGCCCTCAGCGCGGACGACGACTCCGACGCGGCCATCTACGCGCGGGCGGGGCAGTCCATGACGCTTGCTGATTTGTGCGAGCCCATGATCACGGTCAGCTCGAACTTCGCGACCAATCTGCTCATCCAGCGGCTGGATCCGGCACGCGTGCAGCGCACGGTGCGGGACCTCGGGGCGGACGGCATGATCGTGCGGCGCGGGGTCGAGGACCAGAAGGCGTTCGACGCGGGGCTGAACAACTCGACGACGGCGCGGGCGCTGATGGTCCTCATGGAGCGGATCGCGCGCCTCGAGGCGGTGGACGCGGATGCCAGCCGGCGGATGCTCGACATCCTGACCAGGCAGCGGTTCAACGAGGGCATCCCGGCGCTCCTGCCGCCGGGGACGCCGGTCGCGCACAAGACGGGCAGCATCACCCGGATCAACCACGATGCGGCCGTCGTCCTAGCGCCGAGGCCGTTCGTGCTGGCCGTGCTGGTGCGCGGCGTCGACGACCATGCGCGCAGCGCCGCGCTCATCGCGCAGATCGCCCGCGTCCTCTACGACGAGTCGCAGGCGAGGTAGCGGAGCGGCGGCCGGGAGAGGAGAGCGGAGGATGCGCCGCAGGGCCCGCGGCGGATGGTGGCTGGCGGGGATTGCTGCCATCGTGGCGCTCGGGGCCGCTGCGGTCGGCGCGCAGCGCGGCCAGGCGCCGGCTACGGTCCAGGCCGCCTACACCAAGCACGAGTACCGCATCCCGATGCGGGACGGCGTGAGGCTGTTCACCGCCGTCTACGTGCCCAAGGACCGCAGCGCCGTCTGGCCGATCCTGCTCACCCGCACGCCGTACGGCGTGGCGCCCTACGGGCCCGATGCGTACAAGAGCAGCCTCGGCCCCTCGTCGCCCGAGTTCCTGCGGAGCGGGTACATCTTCGTGTACCAGGACGTGCGGGGCCGCATGATGTCGGAGGGCGAGTTCGTCAACATGCGGCCGCATCTGGCGAAGAAGGCTGGCCCGGCGGACATCGACGAGAGCACCGACGCCTACGACACCATCGAGTGGCTGCTGAAGAACGTGCCCGGGCACAACGGCCGCGTGGGCATGTGGGGGATCTCGTACCCCGGCTTCTACGCGTCCGCCGGCATGATCGACGCCCACCCGGCGCTCAAGGCCGTGTCGCCGCAGGCGCCCATCACCGACTGGTTCATCGGCGACGACTTCCATCACAACGGCGCCCTCTATCTGCCGCACGCCTTCGGCTTCCTGTCGGGCTTCGGACGGCCCAGGCCCGCACCCACCACGCAGTCCGGTTCCCGGTTCGACTTCGGCACCGAGGACGGCTACCGGTTCTACCTGACGCTCGTCCCGCTCTCGAACGCGAACGCCCTGTACCTGAAGGACACCGTCGCGTTCTGGAACGAGATGATGGCCCACGAGACCTACGACGCGTTCTGGCAGGCGCGCAACCTCCGGCCGCACCTGAGGCGCATCAAGCCGGCCGTGCTGACCGTCGGCGGCTGGTTCGATGCGGAGGACCTGTTCGGCGCGCTCGAGACGTACGCGCATGTCGAACGGAACAGCCCCGGCGCGACGAACACGCTCGTCATGGGGCCGTGGGCCCACGGCGGCTGGACCGGCGACGGCGACTTCCTGGGAGACCTGCGGTTCGGCTCCAAGACGGGCCGCTTCTTTCAGGAGCACATCGAGTTCCCGTTTTTCGAGCACCGCCTCAAGGACGCCCCCGACCCCGGGCTGCCGGAGGCCTGCGTCTTCGAGACCGGGCGGAACCAGTGGCGGAGGCTCGACGCCTGGCCGCCCGCGGAGGCCGCCGCGAAGGCGCTGTACCTCCGGCCCGGCGGCAGGCTGTCCTGGCAGCCGCCCTCCGAGGCGTCGGCCTTCGACGAATACGTCAGCGATCCGGCCCGGCCGGTGCCCTACATCAACCATCTCGCCATCGGCATGACGCGCGAGCACATGGTGGACGACCAGCGCTTCGCCTCGCGCCGGCCGGACGTGCTGACGTACGCGACCGACGTGCTCGACTCGGACGTCACGGTGGCCGGCCCGATCAGGCCGAGCCTGCAGGTGTCCACGACCGGCACCGACTCGGACTGGGTCGTCAAGCTCATCGACCTCCATCCCGAGAGCGCCGCCGGGCCATCGTCGTCCGGGGATCGCGCGCTGGGGCTGCGACCCGCATCACGCATGGCCGGCTACCAGCAGCTGGTCCGCGGCGAGGTCATGCGGGGCAAGTTCCGCGACAGCTACGAGGCGCCTCAGCCGTTTGTGCCGGGCGAGGTGACGCGGGTCGAGTACGTAATGCCCGATGTCTTCCACACGTTCCGCGCCGGCCACCGGATCATGGTGCAGATCCAGAGCACGTGGTTTCCGCTGGTGGACCTGAACCCGCAGACGTTCACGAACATCCCGGCCGCGGCGAAGGGCGACTTCAGGAAGGCGACCCAGCGCGTGTACCGCGGGCAGCGCGCCGCATCGCACATCGTCCTGAGCGTCCTGGAGGGGCCCTGACGCCCGGCGGACCGCGGCCGCCTGGCTGGCGGCAGGGCCCGCCCCGGCGGGCCGCGGTCCGCGCGGCCAAGGACGGCGATTGGTCCCGGGAGGGACCGTGGACCCGCTACCGCCGGCTGCCGACTGCGAGTCTGAGCGTGCGGAGGCGGAGGTCGAGCTCCTCCGGGGTCATCGACGCGTACTTCGGGGGGAGCAGCCGCCGGCTCGACGCCTCGAACACCGCCAGCAGCTCCATGTACTCGAGGAGTTCGGCGTCCCGGCTGGGGAAGTAGTCCGCGGCCGCCCGCTCGAAGTGCCGTCCCTCGACCGTCGCCTCTCCCCCCGCCTCCCGCGCCGCGTCATCGTTCGCCATCAGCACGACGGCCTCGACGTCCGCGTTGCTGTAGCCGACCAGCCTGGCGGAGAACGTCCCGCGGATGGAGGCGATGTCCACGTCGGTCGCGATGCGGTTCTTGCGAATGACCGCGCGCGCCACCTGCTCGACTTCCTCCGCCGACTGGGAGTACAGGAACGGGATCTTCCGGTCGAGCCGGCCCGCGCGCTTCAGGTCCACGTCGAGCTTGTCCGGGCGGTTCGTCATGACGAGGAACAGGATGCGGCCCCGGTTCGAGGTGTCCGACATGAACTCCTTGATGCGCGCGATCACGCGCGACGACGTGCCCCCGTCGCCCTCGCTCTCCGTCGACCCGAAGGCCCGATCGCCCTCGTCCACGATTACGACGACCTGGCCGATGGCCTTGATCACCGAAAGGATCTTCTCGAGGTTGCCCTCGGTGGCGCCCACCCATTTCGACCGGAAGTTCTTCAGCTTGATCGTCGTCAGGCCGCACTCTCTCGCGAAGGCTTCGGCGACGAACGTCTTGCCCGTGCCCATCGGCCCGGTGAAGAGGATGCCCATGGGGACGCGGCTGGCGCGGCCGTCGCGGATGTTCTCGGCGACGACGCGAAGATCCTTCTTCACCTCCTCCATCCCGCCGACGACGTCGAATCCGTGCTCGGGCTCGACGAACTCGACGAGGCCGAAGCACTCGCGCTCGAGGATCTCGCGCTTGCGCCGCGCGATCAGGCGATCCACGTCCTGCCGCGCCCGGTCCGCCGCCGCCGTGTCGGGACCGGACGCCGGGGCGCCTGGCGCGATAAGGCGCCGGATGTCCTCCTGCGACATGCCCGCCGTCATCGCGGCGAGCGTCTTCGCCCGCGGCGGCACGTCCGGACCGGGGCCCAGGATGCCGGCGATGAACGCCTCGCGCTGGGCGGCTTCGGCCTCCGACGCCGGCGGCGGCGAGAGGATCGAGGCGATCTGCACCGCTTTCAGGCCGGCGGTCACCTCCGCGTACCGATCGGCGTCCTGCTCGGTGAGCCCGGGGTTGGCGATCCTCGCCACGGCCCGCCGCGCCGCCCGGTCGGGCATGGGAACCTCCACGACGGCCACCTTCGGGTTCGACACGATCTTCGCCGCCAGGTCGCTCAGGTTCTCCGCGACGAGCAGGACGATGTTGTCGCCCTTCTCGATGGCCGGGAGCGACGACCAGCGGTGGAGCATGATGATGGCCGCCCGGTCCGCGTCCGCCTGGAAGGCCGGATCGCCGGCCGGCGCCAGCGCTTCCGCGTACTCGAAGATGACTGCCGTGCGCATCGATCCGACGAGCAGGCGCTCGAAGGCCGGCAGCACCTTGTCCTTGTGCGTGTCGCCGAGCACCTCGTCGGCGCCGCGCGCGTCCTTCGCCCGCTTCGAGAAGCGCGGGCCGGTCGCCATGTTGTAGACGGCAATCGTCTCGCGGGTGTCCCGGAGGAGGACGTCCGTCAGGAAGTCCACGAGGCTCGAGGTGTCGCGGCCGTGCACGACCGCGTCGTACACGTTGCCGTGGAGGACGAACATCGAGGCCTCGCCGCGCCGGTAGCGCCGGCGGAGGTCCTCGGCCCAGGGCGGGAGGCTTCGCGCGTCGTTCATGGTGCTTCAGGCGTTGCTGGCCAGGCCGAGGCTGCTGAGCATGCGCTCGGTGTCGGCGGCGCTGTCCTTGATGGTCTGCACGCCGTCCAGGAGCTCGTCGAGCTGGCCCGACAGCTCCTGCGGCGACTGCATCGTGACGATTTGATCGGCGAGCAGCCGGAACGAGTTCTCGATGAGATCGAGCTGCCCGCGCGCGACGCCGAGGTACTTGCGGATCTCCTGAACCTTCTCGAATCGCTTCATGATGATCGCGAGGTTCTTCTTCGCGATCTCCGTCTGCGCTTCGCCGTCCTTGCCCGCCCGGATTGCCCGATCCCAGCGATCGCGGTCCTTGTCGAGCGCCGCGACGTCGATCGAGCCGAGGTACTGCTCGTAGCGGGCGCAGGTGACCGCCATGTCCAGGAACGCCTCGACGAGCCGATCGGTCTTGACGAGCTCGTTCTGGAGCAGCTCGGCCGTGAAGGACGGGTTCTGCGACGCGAGGCGGTTGATGTCGCGCTTCTGCGTCACGAGGCGATCCACGCGGGCGCGGTCCCCCTGCGAAAGCCACGTCATCCGCTCGGCCCGCGCCTCTCGCTCGAGCGCCTCCTTCACCTTCTCGAACCGCGGATCCCACAGGAGGTGCCGCAGGCGCGCCGACTCCGGCGCGTACAGCAGCCACAGCGCCTCGGCGCCGGCGGCCACGACGGCCAGGAGGGGGTTCAGCGTCAGCCCTGCTGCCGCGAGGGCCCCGAGGAAGAGCGAGAGGTTGTAGGGATTGGTGAAGGCGTACTTGAGATAGGGGCGCTTCTCGATGAGGGCGTCGCGGGCAGACGCCGCGACGGCCTCGACGACCGGCGGCAGCTCCCGGTCCCTGGCGGCGGCTGGGCGGGAGGGCGGGGCTGGGTCGGCGGCGCGCGGGCCTGGCCTCTCGGGTGCAGCCATGCGCGTATTCTACGCGGTCGCGGCGCCCGGCGCGTACAGCATGTCGAGCAGGCGCTTCTCGACCGCCCGGAATTCCGGCGCCGACTTGAGCGCCATGTCCCGGTTCTGAAAGAAGGGCGTCTCCACCTGATGCAGGATGCGCGCCGGCCGTGCCGACAGCACGTAGATCGTGTCGGCGAGGTACACGGCTTCCGACACGTCGTGGGTCACGAACAGGATCGTGTTGTCCATCGTCCGCGACACGTCCAGCAGCAGGCCCTGCATGCCCCACCGCGTCTGCGGGTCGAGGGCGCCGAAGGGTTCGTCCATCAGGATCACGCGGGGCTGGTTGATGAGCGTGCGCGCGATCGCCACGCGCTGTTTCATCCCGCCGGACAGGTCCTTCGGGAAGCGGTTGGCGAACTCGGTCAGCCCGACCGAGGCGAGGTACTGGTCGGACAGGGCCCGGCGCTCTGACGCCGGCATGCCCTGCAGGCGGAGCCCGTACTCGACGTTGTCGCGGACCGTCAGCCATCCAAACGACGTGTACGCCTGGAAGACCATGCCCCGGTCGCGCCCGGGGCCGGTCACAGGATGGCCGTCCACGAGGATGTCGCCGGCCGTCGGGGGGATCAACCCGGCGACCGCCTTCAGGATGGTGGACTTGCCGCAGCCGGACGGCCCGAGGAACACCACGATCTCGCCGGCGCCGGGCTTGTCCTCGATGTCAAAGGACACGTCCCGGACGGCCTCGGTCTCGTGGCCGTCGCGGCCGATGTAAGTGACGCTGAGGCCCTTCACGCGGAGCTTCGGCGGCTTCGCGGCGAGGTCCGCCCGGTAGGTCGGCGGCGCGCCGGCGGTTCGGCCGTCAACCGCCGGGGCGGCCGAGCCGGGCTCGCCTGGCTCCGCGCCGCGCGTCTGCCCGCTCATGCCGTCTGCTCCCGCCACCGGAACAGGATGCTCGACGCCGTCCGGATCAGCCCGTCGGTCAGCAGCCCGATACCGCCGATGACCAGCAGGCCCGCGAACGACCACGACGCCTTCTGGTGCGTGCGCGCCAGTTCGACCATGTAGCCGAGGCCGTGCTCCGGGTTGACCGCCTCGGCCAGGATCACGTAGGTCCACGAGATGGCGTTCATCACGCGGAACGAGTCGAAGATCTCGGGCAGGGCCGCCGGCACGAGGATCGTGCGGACGACCTGCCACCGGCCCGCTCCGAGCGTCAACCCCGTCTGGACCAGCTCCTCCGCCACCGCGCGGATGGCCGTGACGACGACCGGCAGCAGGTAGACGAAGACGCCCAGGAAGAGGAACGCGATCTTCTGCTTCTCGTAGATCCCGAACCACAGGATGAGGAGCGGGATGAACGCCGAGATGGGCATGTAGCGCAGCGGTGCCATGATCGGCTCGAAAAGCCGGTTCACGGGCTCGAAGGCGCCCATGAGGACCCCCAGCGGCAGCGCGATGGCCGACGCGAGCAGGAACGCGAAGACGATGCGCTTAGTGGAGATCAGGATGGCGCTCGCCAGGTTGTGCTGCAGGAACAGCTGCAGGGTGCCGCGCACGACCTCGCTCGGCGACGGCAGGAAATCCGGCGGGGCCAGCCCGCCGTACGAGGCGGCCGACCAGGCGCCCAGGACGACCGCCGGCATGACGAGCCCGAGGATCAGGCTCGTCGCGCGCGGCAGCGGGGTGCGAAGGGCGAAGAGCGGAGACGTCCGTCTGGCCATCGCGCTACTGGGTGGCCAGGATGACCTTGATGTCGGTGCGTCGGTTGAGCTGCCGCCCGGCCTCGGTCTCGTTGGAGGCGACGGGGTTCTCTTCCCCGCGTCCGATAGTCTGGAAGCGCGCCGGCTGGATGTTCGGGAAGTGCTTCAGCACGTAGTTCTTCACGGCCAGCGCCCTCCGCTCCGACAGCGTGAGGTTGGCCGCGGCCGACCCGACCGAGTCCGTGTTGCCCTCGATGCGCAGGTACGTGTTGCCGAACGACGTCATCGTCTCGCCCAAGGCGTCCAGGACGAAGTACGAGCCCTCCATGATCACGTCTGAACCCGGCGTGAAGTGGATCTGGATCTGCTTGTTGATGATGGCCCGGTCCGAGGTCGACGCCTTGCGGGCGGCAATCGCGGGCTCCTGGACCGTCTGGCCGGGATACGCCTCGGCCAGCGCGGAGATGAAGCGCGTGTCGGCCCAGTCCCTGGCGTCCACAGGGCGCGTGACCAGGCCCTTCTTGCGCCAGATCACGAAGGCCGTGTCGAACAGCGTCTCGTAATGCGCCTTGCCGCCGGTGAGCCCGTAGAACTGCGCGTTGTCGGCGTACGGCGTGAGCTTCAGGCCGGAGAGCATGCCGGACACGGTCTCGTTGTCGAGCTTCAGCGCCCGGCCGACGACCGCGTAGGAGGAGGCGGGGTCCGCCTTCATCAGCTCGATCCCCTCGAACCAGCCGTGCACGAAGTCGCGCAGCGTCTCGGGCGCGCGGTCGATGAGATCCTGCCGCGCGCACAGCGTGTCGGCGATGATGTTCGTCGCGGCCGTCGTGGACACGAGCACGTGGGCCTCTCCCTCCCGCGCCGCGACCGCGCCTGAAAGGTCCGGCTCCCACGTGACGGCGGCGTCCACCTGCTTGGCCTTGAACATCGCGGCTGCCGCCGGGGCATCCTGCGTGAAGATGATGCGCTTCTCGACGGCCGCGCGATCCTCGGCCGACAGGCCCGACTGCGCCAGCAGGTAGAGCAGCAGGAAGTGCGACGGCGTGAACTGCGTGCAGGCGATCTTCCGGCCCTTCAGCCCCTCGATGGACGTGATCGACGCGAGCGACACGATTCCGTCGCCGCCGCGCGACCAGTCCTGCATGATGATCGACTTGGCCTGCTGGTTCTGCTCCGCCAGGATCGACGCCTCGCGCGCCCAATTGTCCACGGTGTTCCACATGACGTCGATGTCGCCGTTGCGGAACGCCGCGAGCTTCGCGGCCGGGTCCTCCAGCAGCACGAACTTCACGTCGAAGCCGAAGCGCTTGCGGTAGTTGGAGGCGGGGTTCGCGTCCAGTCCGGCGTTGAAGACGACGCCGGGCGCGTGGCCGGCCCAGGTGTTGATGCCGACGACGAGCGGCCGGCCCAGCCTGCCCGACCTGGCGAGCGCCGTGCGCGTCACGCCCGTCGAGCCCGCCGTGCGGGCCGGGTCCGCCTGCACGCCGCCCAGAGCGCTGAAGTCGTCGCGCTCGACCTGCTGCGCGGGCTGCAGGCCCGCGCCCTTCCCGCCCTCGGCCCACTGCCTGATCTGCTCGCCCTTGTAGTGGTACGCCGCGTAGCCGACGACGGCGAGGATGACGATCGTGATGAACAGCTTGGCGAACGGTGTCAGCTTCATGGTGCACTCCAGCGGGTTCGCGGCGCGTTCTCAGGCGCACGCCGGCCGCGGCCCCGGTCCACTACAGCGTCTTCTGGCCCTGGGCGGCCTGCTGGGCCGCACGCTTCGCTTTGAGCTCGGCCAGCCGGGCCCGGGCCTGCACCTCGCCCGCCTGGTTCCGCAGCGCGTCCAGCCGCGCGTCGAGCGACGACTCGGACAGCTCGCGCCCGAGGTTCGCCTCCGCGATCGTCGTCCTGATGTGCTCGCGCACGTTGTCGAGGGCCTTGACCTCGGCGTCCACCGACAGCCCGTCGAGCTGCTCCTGGATCTTGAGGCGCGCCTGGGCCGAGTGCATCTTGGCCAGCATCGAGTCGCGCTCCGCCTTCAGCTTCTTGATCTCGGCCTGGACCGTCAGCAGGGAGTTCTTGGCCGAGTCCGCGTCCTTCTGCGCCAGCTGCACGTCGGCCTGCAGCTCCGCCAGCTCCTTCTCCAGCTCGTTCTTCTTCTGGAGCAGCACGACGGCCAGGTCGTCCTGGTTCGTGTCGAGGGCGGCCGCCAGCTGGCCGTCCACCTCGGCCAGCTCGGCCTTCGCCTTCTGGTTGCGCTGGTCGATGTCCTCGCGCCGCCGGATGATGGCCGCCGTGGCCGTCTTCAGCTTCGTGTACTTCGCGATCATCGAGTTGATCGCGTTCTCGTAGGCTATCTCCGGGTGCTGCTTTTCGACGTCCGAGATCCACAGCGACAGGAAGCCCCGCCACAGGTTGCCCAGGCGCGCGAAGAACCCTCCAGCCATGCCGTCACCTCTCCTTGGGAGAACCGGGCTCGGCCGTTCCGCCGCCGGAGCCCTGCGCGGACGCGGCGTGCACCACGCGCGCCACCTCTTCCTGACCGAAGAACTCCAGGATCTGCTGGATGCCCAGCTTCTTCTCGTTGCAGGCCTTCGTCACCGCCTGCTGCTCCTGCACCCGCTGGTCCATCACCGTCCGGATCCGCCGGATCTCGTCCTCGAACTTCGCGATGCGCTCGGCCGACTCCGCCAGCAGCGCCTGGGTCTCGGCCGCCCCAGTCCGGATGTAGCCTTCGAGCGCGCGGATCTCGGCCACGCCGCTCTCGATGATCTTGTCGATGTCCACGCCGAACGCGGTGAGCGCCGCCTCGACGATCTGCCTCTTGACCGCCGCCGGCGTCTCGGCCGGCAGGCTGGACACAAGTTCCTGCGCTTTCGACACGCGGCCGATCTGATCCGCGTCCAGGCCCGCGGCTTCGAAGACCGCGCCGAAGTCCACCTGGCCGCCCAGGGCGGCCGGCGGGTCCTTGACGAACACCGGCGGCATAGGCGCCGCCCCGCTGCCGGAGGCCGCGGCATCCTCTCGCCGCTCTCCGTCCTCCGACACGACGAACCATCCGAGGACCGTCGCGGCCCAGCTCTTCTTGTCGCTCATCTCGGCTCGCTCCGGCGCCTCATGCGCCGACCCGGTGATGCGGGGGAGACGCTCCCACGCTATTGGGACGGAATTGTACGACTGCGGCGCTCCGGCGGCAAATGGGGGCTCTCTCCAGGGGCCAGGGGTTGGGCGCTAGGTGCTCGTGGGACTGGGCGAGGACAAGAGCGGTTCGCGGCACGCCGTGCCGCCGCCCACACTCAGGAACCCCGCCGGGTAGCGGGTGACACCGGTCGGGGGCCCCCCGGCCGGCCGCAGCGCGACTCCCGTGACAAGTGCTGTGCGCGCGAGCACGGGCGGGGGTGACCGGTGGCAGGGCCCGCGAGCCGGCGGCCCCGTCAGGCGGGCGGCTTGGCAAGGTGGAGCCGCACCTCGAGGCGATTGCCCGCCACCGAGGCCACGCCGTACTTCTTGTCGTAGTCCACGAACACCAGCCTGGTGTCGGTCGAGCTGGACGGCTTCAGGTAGGGGTCGAGGTTCGACGTCAGGTGCTTGAACGCCGAGGAGGCCGCTGCCGGCGTCGGGTACTCCGCGACCACCAGCGAGTACGCGCCGCCCGCGTCCTTGTAGTCGCCCGCCGCGGCGGTGAGCTTTCCGCCGAGGCGCAGGATGTCGCCGTCGCCGAGCGTGTAGACCGCCTGCAGGCCGACCGGCCCGCGGAACAGCCGCGCCGAGCCTGCCACGAGGCCCGATTTCGGGAGCAGCGCGAGGGCGGCGATCGGCGCGTCGGCCGGCAGTCTGGCGGCGACGGCCTGCGCGGCCTTCACGAGGTTCGGCGCGTTGGCCGCGCCGCCGGCCGAGTTGTTGACCTGCACGTAGTAGCGGTGTTTCTGCAGCAGGATCTGATGACGGCTCGCCGTGTGCCGGGCCTTCACGGCCGGGTCCGGTGTCTCCTTCCCGCACCGGGCGATGTAGATGCCGTGCGCGGCCGTCGGGTCGGACATCCGGTAGAGGTCGATGGTGATCTCGTGCGCCCCGTCCTTGTACCTCTGCACGGTCAGCTGCTCGAACCCGATCTCCAGGAAGGCCTCCGCGCCGCCGTCGATGTGGCCGTAGAGATCCGCGCTCGTGAACACCCTGAGCGGGCCGACGGCCTTGAAGCCGCCCGCGAACGCGTCGGCCGGCATGAGCCCCGCGTCTCCGGCCGGCCGCTGCGCGACAGCCGCCCCCGACGCCGCCACGATGAGCGCGGCTGCCGTCAACGCCGTCCGAACCCACTTGCGTCGTGACCTCATCGCTCCCTGTCCCTCTGCTCGTTGCGTCCCGGCTCGTCCCGGCGCGTCCCGGCTCGTCCCGGCTCGTCGGGGCCCGGGCGCGGCACACCAGCGCCTAGCGCCCGGCCCAGCTCCCAGTCTCCGGCCCCTGAACCCTGACGTAGTCGATCTTCTCCGGATTCGCGACGCCGAGGCCCAGCCGCTCCGCGTAGTGCAGGTACTCGGTGAACCGGGGGTGCTCGTTCACCGCGATGCCCATCTCCTTGCGCTTCGCCATCAGCTGCCGGTGGCAGCACATGTCGAGGGCAAACGGATCCGTCGCGAAGTACAGCGAGTGGTTGGGGTAGACGAACTGCGCGTTCTTGTCGGGCCCGCCGTCGTACTGTCCCCGCAGGCCGTCGATCACGTTCAGGACCAGCTTCTCGCGGATGGTGGGCGCCGCCAGCACTTCCGCGCAGACGGTGAAGAAGAGCGGCGCGTGCAGCCGCCCCGTGTTGCACACGGCCCCGTATCCCAGGTTCTTCGTCGCCATCGAGATGCCGGCGCCGGTGTTCTTGTAGGCCGCGAGGTTGACCAGGCGCGTGACGTCCTTCGTCAGCAGCTTGCCGAAGTACGAGTACTCTCCGTTGAACACGTGCTGGTTCAGGTAGAACTCGTCGTCCTTGTAGCCCCGCACGTTCCTGCCGACGATGCCCTTCGCGAAGTAGTAAGCATCCTTGTCGAACCGGTCGGTGCTGACGTGGTTCCCCGCGGCGTCCCTCCAGCCGTTGCCGGTTTCGTCCATCGTCTGCAGGCCCTCGATGCGGACGCCCTTCGGGAAACGGTCCGGCGTGTAGCCCGCCTCCTTCAGCATGTAGTCGAAGCGGTCCCAGATGACGATCCGGCCGGCGGGGACCTTGTTGTCCATCAGCCACTGCACCACCGCCTGAGCCAGTTCGACTTTCGTGTGGATGAGCGGCGGCCCCACCGGGTTGACCTTGATGCCGACGACGTCGCCGGGTTCGAAGAGCAAGGCGAAGCTCTGCGACATGTCCTTGCCGGTGAGCGTCCGCACGCCCCGCTCGAACATCTCGGCGACGACCTTGCCGTCGACCGCATCGTCGGCAAGCGACCGGGCGTCCTTCACCTCGACCACACGGCCCGGGAACGGCCCCGGCAGCGCGTGCTTGCCCTTCGGGACCTTCATGAAGTCATTGATGTTCGTTTCCGGTGCGGATGGCGGCGTGCGGTCCTGGCCGCCGTCGGCGAAGGACGGCACGCCGAGGACGATGCCCCCGACGACGGCGGAGGCGGCGCCGGCCCTCACGAACTCGCGGCGCGTGACCTCGGAGGACGTCGGCATCGGCTGGTAGCGGCGGGGCTTCTGCATCACGACCTCGAGGGCTGCCGGTTCTCCGGGAGCAGGAACTGGTTCGCGCGCGAGCGCGTCTCGCCGGCGCTGGTGACGTAGACGGCCGGGCTGCCCTTGATGGGGCAGGCGTACTCGCACGCGCCGCAGCCCGTGCAGAGCGTCGGATCGATATACGGCTGCCTCACGCTCTTCGTTCCGCCGTCGCGTCCGGGGACGTCCGCCGGGACGAGGTGGATGGCCTTGGGCGAGGTCGGGCACCACTCCTCGCAGACGATGCACTCGGTCGCCATCGCCCACGGGAGGCAGCGCCCGCGATCGTAGAAGGCCGTGCCGATGCGGATCGGGTGTCCGCCGGCCGCGGGTCCGGACGACGCCTGCGCATTGGTCTCGGGCGCGTCTGCGGATCGGGAGTCGGCGTGCGGCGACGCTGCGTTCTCCGTGCCGGCATCCGGCGTCGGTGCGGTGGCCGCCGCGTTGGCTTGACCCCGTGCTCCCCGAGTCCCGAGTCCCGAATCCCGAGTCCCGGTCTTCTCCGCCACCGTGATCTCCCAGATCGCGCCGGTGGGGCAGACCTGCGAGCAGAGGACGCAGTTCGGCTCGCAGTAGCCGATGCGCGGCACGAGGATCGGCGTCCAGAGGCCCTCGACGCCGCCCTCGAAGGCGGCGGGATGCAGCGCGTTCGTGGGGCACACCTTCATGCAGTCGCCGCAGCGGATGCACCGATCGAGGAAGTGGGGCTCGTCGAGGGAGCCCGGAGGGCGGATGAGGAAGGCGCCGGCGGGCGTCCTGACGCCCGGGCCGGAGCGCACGAGCGGCACCATCGCGGCCCCCGCGGCGGCCGCCGTGATCAGCGCGCGGCGCCTGAGGTCGGGCGTCTCGCGCGTGTGCCGGGCCGGCGAGGCCGACGTGGACCAGGCGAAGCGGATGCCGCCGGTCGGGCAATCGTGCGCGCAGTTCAGGCAGAGGTGGCATTCCGCCTTGCGCCAGGGCGCGCCCGGAATCGGGTCGTCGCCGCCCTGGCAGTGGAGCAGGCAGCGCCGGCAGTTGTCGCACTTCTCGTCGTCCTTGCGCATCTGCACCAGCGACCAGCGCGAGCAGACGCCCAGCAGGGCGCCGAGCGGGCAGATCGCGCGGCACCAGAAGCGCGTCACGCGCGAGTTGAGCGCGACGACGAACACGAAGAGCGCGCCGACGAGGAACGCCTGGTGGAAGTGCGGCTGCCGGAAGCTCAGGACCGTCGCATTCAGGACCGCGGCCGCGCCGTTCACGACAGCCTTGGCGCCGCCGAGCGGCCACCCGTACGCCGTGTCGATGAGGGCGCGGAGGGCCGCGTTGAAGGCCGGCAGCACGGCCACGGACATCGAGCGCACGAGGAACGAGATCGGATCCAGCAGCAGGCTCGCCACCGAGCCGAGAACCGCCATGGCGAGCACCGCCGCGAGCAGGTAGTACTTCGCCGCCTGCCACCGCTTGTAGCGGTTCGACTCGATGAGTTTCGGCCCTCGTTTCGCCTCCGACTTCAGGCTGCTGACGAAGTGGTGCAGCGATCCGAGCGGGCAGATCCAGCCGCAGAAGGCCCGGCCGACCAGGATCGCGAGCAGCAGGAAGGGCAGCGCCCACAGGAGGCTCCGGTAGAGCGTCCCCGTCGAGAGCGCCGTCGCGATGGCGACGAGGGGATCCGCCTCCAGGAACCAGCCGACGGGCCACGGGATGCGCACGTCGAGCGACGCCGACCTGATGGAGCCGGGGAACTCCGTGCGGAGCAGCAGAAAGAGGAAGAGGCCGAAGAAGAAGAGCTGCGAGGCCAGGCGGAGGCGCCGCAGCGTCGCGTGTCGCATGTCGGCGCCCATGATACCGCATGAGGCCCCCGTCCCCGGGCGGCGGCGTATCAATCGCGCCACAGGCCGTGGCAGCCGGTGGTGCCGCCGGGCGCCGTGGTGAGGTACGCTAGAAGCCGGGAGGCCCGGCTTGCGAGCACGCGGCGGGCTGGTGGTGCGACCCATGAGCCTGATCGCCGTTAGGGCGAGCATACCGGTGGCGGACGAGGATCTGGTTCCGCCTCCTGACTTGTTCACGTATCACAGCGTGCTGCACGGCCAGCCGCACGTGGCCCGCGTGCTGGTCCACGCGTTCCGCCTGATCGCGGCGACCGGGTTCGTCGACGAGACCCCTCGCCTGTGGGCGGCGGTGTACCTGCACGACCTCGCGCGAACCAGCGACGGGCTGTGCCCGGGCCATGGCGCGGACGCCTGGGCCAGGCTCGCGACGCTGCCCGCCGTGCAGGAGTTGTTCGCGCAGGGCGGCGTCCGGCCGGAGGACTATCCGGCCATCGAGGCCGCGGTCAGCTTGCACAGCCGAGGCGAGGCCAGGGCGGGAACGCCCGAGGCCCGCCTGACGAAGCTCCTGAAGGACGCCGACGGGCTCGACCGCGTTCGATTCGGGGATCTCGACCCGGATTACCTGCGCCACCCCGAAGCCCGCGGCATGATCCGCTACGCCCAGCGGCTCTGGGGCGAGACGGTCCACAAGCTGCCCGTCGGCCCGGGTTACTTCGCCCGCCTCTGGCCGGAGGCGCGGCGGCTCGCGGCGCTCGTGCCCGACCTCAAGAAGCCTGCTTCGAGCAAGGGGCGCGAATAGCCGCTCGCCAGTCGCCGGGTGCGATCAGGTGTCCGTCCGTTCGGGAGCCCCAGTCGCAGTTGGCGGGCCGGCCGGCTCGTCCTCGCCGCTCCTGCCCGCCATCACGCGGACCGTGTTCAGGTGCAGCCGCTCGGACACGCCGGCGCTGTAGCCGCCGGCGAGGTTGACGACGAGCGGAATGCCGCGCCGCCGCACGTGTCCGATCACGAAGGCGTCCCGCCACGTGAGGAACGCCTCGCTCACCCCGTCGAGGCCGCCGATCGGATCGTGTTCGAAGGGATCCATGCCCGCCTGGTACTGCACCAGGTCCGGGTGGAGGCGGTCGAGAAACGCGGGCAGGCGCTGGAGCGCCTCACGGTAGCTTTCCGCGTCGCCGACGATGAGGTACTCGATGCGGTCGCCGCTCGAGACGTCCGCCCACCGGCTTCCCGCGATGTCGAAGAGCGCCACGCCCGGATTGCCGGCCTCGAGTTCGTATGTGCCATCGCCCTGATGCACGTCCAGATCGACGATCGCCACGAGCCGGAGCCCCTCCCGCAGCACCGCCCGCGCGGCGCCAGACAGGAAGTTGAACGTGCAGAAGCCCGAGCCCTCGGCGGGGCCGGCGTGGTGCGCGCCGGACACCGGATGCAGGACGAGGCCCGCGGCCCCGGCGAGGCGGCAGGCGGCGGTGTGGCCGTTCCAGATTCGCGCGACCGCGTCGGCCTGCGCCATGGACCAGCGAAAGCCCTGCGATTCCGCGAGGCGCCTCGGAGAACCCGTCCGGACCGCTTCCACGTAGGCCCGGTCGTGGACCGTGGCGATGTTCGCCCACGTGGCGTCGGCATCGAACGGGGCATGCCGGACCTCGACCAGGCCCTCCGCCCGCGCCAGGCGCATCACGGCGGCCTGCTTGCTCGTCGAGTTCGTGGGCGCGGCGTCCGTGCAGTACCGGTCGTCCCAGATCGTCACGACTTGTGTGTGGCTCGCGGCGGACCTCCCGGTTTCGAGCGGGGGCCCTCGCCCCCGTCAGGTCCATTATCCGATGCCGCTGCGACAGGGCGGGTCAAAGGCCGTGTCCTCGTGCCGCCGGGCGCAGCTCCGCTAGCGGCCGCCCGTCATCCCGCGGAGCAGCGTGAAGAACCCGCGCTTGCGGGCCGACGAGATCCCCCAGCTCACCGGGACGCTCTGGTAGCCCTCGTCCGGGCCCTCGCCCCTCCTGCGGTAGTCGAAGTAGCCCCACGACGCGTGCTCGCTCGTGGCCGCCACGAAATTGTTCCACGGTTCGTCGAAGCCGTAGTGATCGTCCTCGTTGAAGACGATGGGCTTGGGCGTGTAGCGGGGGAGCTGGCGCGTCTGACGCACCATCGCCGCGATGCGATCGGGCTTCGTGACGCCGTTCCCGTGGAGCAGGACGAAGTCCGAGACCGCCAGCACCGCGCTTCCCGGCAGCGTGCGGCCGCCGTAGCTGGTGCTGACCAGGAGCCGCCCTCCGCCCGGCGCGGCCCGCTTCGCCCGCACGATCAGCTCGTGGACCCGATCCGGCTGCAGGATCCCGTGGTCGTAGCGGATGTCGCACTCGTTGTTGATCTCGACGAGGACGTTCCGGTAGCCCCTGGCGTGCACCCATGCCACCGCCTCGTCCACCGCCCGGGTCACCGCCGCCTCGTCGCGCAGTCGCTCGTCCTGTCCGAAGTAGAAGAGGCCGAGGATCACCGCCATGCCCAGGCGGTCCGCCTCGTCCAGAATCAACGCGGCGCGGGCCATGTAGTCGGGCCGCAGCGATCCGTCTTCGGCGAACGCTGAGTTGTGCCAGGGCTGTTCCCCCGAGTAGCCCTCGGGACTGCCGCCCTGCAGGTTGAGCGTGATCGCGAGCAGCCCGTGCCGGCGCCACTCGGGCATCGCCGCCACGAACTCGCGGGTGTTGCGATCCGGATCCCAGGCGTTCGTGTCCGGGTAGGCCCAGCGCGCCCGCGTGTCCGGGTTTAGGTCGTCGAAGACGCCCTGCACCATGCGCGAGTTCGGCAGCAGGCCCTCGAGGCGGTAGCCCCGCCAGCGGACGCCCCGTAGCGTCGGCCTGCCGTTGATCCGGAAGTCGTCGCCCGAGATCGAGACGGCGGTGCGGGCGGGGGCGTCGGCGGCCGCCCCGGGCGGCAGGGGGGCGGCTGCAGCCGCGATGGCCGCGGCGACGAGGGCCGCGTGCACAAGGCGCCGAGCGCGCAGCAGGGGCGCTCGAGTCATGGTGGTTCTCCGCCCTTCCCGCCGCGGCCGCGGCTAGGCGAGCGTGGCCGCCTCGGGTCTGTCCGGCGCCTACTTGCGCCCTTCCACGAGGTCGCGGAACGGCTCGACGTCCGGCACCACCTTCACGCCCGTCGTGAACGTGAACGGCGCGCCGGGGAGGCCGCTCGGGAACGTCAGCTCGACGAGGTAGGCCGTGAAGCCTCGGAAGGGCCGGGACACCCTCGCCACGTACTCGCCGTCCGCCTGGGCCTCGAGCGGCGAACGCGTCCATTTCCGGCCGATGGAGCTCAGGCGGAAGTCGCGCGCCCCCGGGTTCGTCGCCTGCCAGAGCGTCACCGCGATCGGCGTGTCCGCCGCGCGCACGCGGATCGCGCCGTCCTGGTCGATCTGCCACGTGAAGCGCGGCAGCGGCGCGCCCGTCAGGACGGCGTTGTAGAACGCCGTGAGGCTGAGCCACGCGTCCGACCCGCGCAGCGAGTGGTCCGTGTTGGGAACGTACCGCACGTACTTCGCGCCGGGCAGCTCGTCCAGGTAGAACCTCCACGAGTCCGGCAGGAAGAACTGATCGCCCGTCGCGTTCATCATGAACTTCGGCATCGTCAGGCGGGAGCGGTACTCGAAGGGCTCTTCGATCTTCATCAGGTCGGCGAACCGGGGCTCGTTGAGCCGGTCCATGACGCCCCACTCCTCGTAGTCGACGACCGACGGCGCGTAGTAGCCGTAGACCGCGTAGTGGTGCTGGAAGGAGGGAACCAGATTGAGCAGGTCGATGACGAGCGGAATGACCGCGACGACGCGGCGGTCGACGGCGGCGGCCGACCAGGCCGTCCAGCCGCGCTTGGACGCGCCCGATGCGACGAAGCCGTCGATGGTCGTCTTCGAGCGCGCGCAGAACGACGTCACCGCGTCCATCGCGCGCACCGCGGCCTTCGTCATCGGCAGGCGGAGCGGCCACTGCTCGCCGCCGCCGCGCAGGAACTTGTCCCAGGTGTAGCCGATGATGCCGTCCTCCGTGAGCGGCCCCTTCGCGTCCGCGAACTGGAGCGGCTGGCTCGGGACCATGCGCAGCTCCGCGACGACCGATCCCGTGGCCACGGCGACGCGCGCGAGGTTCTCGTCGGCCGCCTTCGGCGCGTCGTTCGTGTTGTTGCCGCCCGTGATGAAGAGCAGGGCCTTCTGGTGCCGGACCTTCGCGGGCTTGATGACCGTCAGCCAGTGCTTCCAGACCGGCTTGTCCACTTCGGCCGCCGTGCGCCACGTCTGCGAGGTCATGTCGAGCACGAAGGCCGTGTAGCCCTTGCCGGGGATCGTGGCGGCCAGGGTGTACTTGTAGCTCGGGTCGGGCGCCTCGACGTAGCGGTCGAGCGCCGTCTTCTCGGCGCCGGGCGCGGGAGCGAGGGCGGGCGCGGGCGCCTGCGCGAAGGCCGTGTTCGCTGGCGCCAGCCAGGGCGCGAACGGCGGGGCGAGCAGGAGGAACAGAGTGGCGGCGAGGGTGGCGGCGAGTCGTGGCGCGCGTATCAGTCGGGAGGTCGTCATGGTCGTGGTCGTCTCCAGGGATGTGCGTGGCCGGGGAGCGGCTGGAGCGTGACCCGCCCTGTCTCGGCTCTGGCGTATGCTACCACTTGGAGGACGAGGGCCGTGAGGAACGCATGGTCGGAGCAGGTGCACGAGGCGCTCGCATTGGCGACGGCGGCGCATCACGAGGACGTGCGGAAGGGCACGCTGGTACCCTACGTGATGCATCCCTTCCAGGTCGGACTCATCCTCGACCGTCACGGGTACGGAGAACATGTGATGATTGCCGGCTTCCTGCACGACGTGCTCGAGGACCCGAAGTACGGCGCGCCGTTGGTGCAGGGGCGCCTGCGTGCGGTCGTTCCCCGGCTGGCCTCGGCCCCTGATGGCGGTGCCGGGTTCAGGGCGGCGGTAGAGGAGTACATCGGGCACGCCTTCGGACGGCGTGTGTTGGAGTTGGTGCGGCACGTGACAGAACAGAAGCTGGACGATCGGGGCGAGAAACGGCCGTGGCAGGACAGGAAGCTGGACCAACTGGGGATCCTCCAGGACGCGGACACCGAGCACTGCGCGCTGAAGGCGGCCGACTGCCTAGACAGCCTCCGGTCGCTGTCGCGCGATCTGCGCGCGCACGGGAGGAGCGTCATGGATCGCTTCAACGCCTCTCCCGGGGCTCAGCTGTGGTACTACGGGAGGGTGACGGACCTCGTCTCGCGGCGGCTCGGCGACACGGCGGGCCTCGCAGGCGAGCTGATCGCCGCGCTCCGCGAGTTCGGCGACGTGCTGGTATCGACCGGCGCGCTGGCAGACGGCTCCCATCCGAGCCCTCGCGCCGAGCCGTTCGTCCCTCCGGTGCGTCTCGACGGTCCTTGAGATACGGGGTTCGAGTCCTTCGGTCCTGGCGGACTCCGCATCCACGGGCTTTGCCACTGGTTCTGCGCCGCCCCTCCCAAGGGCGGGCAAGACCAGTGGAAGGACCACAGAAGCGCCAAGGCATTCGCCCGTGCGTGGTCGCGGGGCGGACGCCCGGCCGTCCCGGAGGAAGTGCGCACGTTGTTCCGGAGTCACCCGCTGACATCGGAACTCGTTGTCGCCGCTGCGCGAGCCGAGCACGTGACGCCGCTTCCAGTGGCCCCGGAGCGCGCAGGCCGCAACCACGATCTCCTCGCGCTGGGTATGGCTCGCGGGAGGAGGGTCGTCATCGGAATCGAGGGCAAAGCAGCCGAGCCGTTCGGCCCCGAAGTGGGGCCGTATCGCCGGGAGGCCAAGGCGCGCAACGAACGCCTCCCCGTCGATCACGATACCCTCGTCACTGACACCCGGCGGTCGATGATCCCTGAGCGGATCGACACTCGCGCCGCATTGATCTTCGGTACGGAGGTTCCGGTCGAGCTCGACTCGGCACCCTACCAGTTGCTGCACGGCGTTGCCGCTACGCTTCTCGAGGGCGCGAGTCGTGACGCCGACCTTGCTGTCTTCTTGGTGCATCAGTTCGCTGGGGAAAGCATCGACCAGGCGCGTGTCGTCGCCAACACGAACGCGCTCGAGGGTTTCGTCAGAATGTTGCTACCGTCGCTGAAGGAGAGCTTCCGGCCTGGGCGTCTGTACGGCCCCATTCCCAGCGCTGTCCAGATCAGAGGCGGGCACGGGATCAGGTTGCTGGTCGGCGAGGTGCTCACGGTCCTTGCGTAGGCCACTGGGGTCCGTGTTGCAGCCAGGTGCCCTCAGCGCCGGAGGTCAGAGTGAAAGCCGCGTTATGCGCAGTCGTCAGCCGGGTCGCCCCGATGTTCTGCCGCGGCGGGAGCAGCGCTGCCCGTCGTGACGTCGATACAGCGCCGCCGCAACCGTTCTGCCACCTCCGTAACCGGACACAGCGACACGTCCTGGGTGGATCCCTTCTCAGAGAACCCGAAAGGGTCATCGAGGTCCTTGATCAGCAGGATCATGTAGACGAGGAGGAGCGTGATCACGCCGACGAAGAAGAGGGACTCGTGAACGGGCTCGATCTTCATCAGGATGAGACCGAGCAGCACGAGGGCGCTCGTCACCTAGGCGACGAGGTAGCCGCCGGAAACAGACTCCGTTGCACGAATCGTGCGGATGCGTGCGACCACGCGGCGCATGCTCGCGACTTCCTGTTTCACACGGCTCACGGAGTTGTCGGGAAGGGCGGCCCTCGACGCAACGCAGAACTCGACGACGCGCTCGAGCTGCCTCATGAGTTCATCCGTTTCCTTTTTCTTGTAGAACCAGAGATGCAGGGTATTGCCGAGTTCTGACAGGAGTACGAAAAGCCTGGTTCGAGTCGCCCCATGTTCTCCCGCGGGAACGCTGAGAGCGTCATCAGCCACCGCTTCGAGACTCGACGCCAGCTCCCCGGGCAGCTTCTCGCTCTCCTTGTAGTCCGCCCATACCCCGCTAAGGAGGAAACTCAACAGGAAGATGCCCGCCGCGACGATCCCCGCCAGCAGGGGGTTCACGGGGACGAACTCCCAGCCGAGTACATGCATGGCGAACTTGAGGACGAGGGCGATGCACGATGCCAGAGTCGCTTGAAGCAGCAGGGCATTCCGCTTCAAGAAGGGCTGCTTTTCATGTTCGTCTACCATGAGTCAGAACCTTCGCATTTCACTGGCGAGTCCAAACAGGGCGACTCTCGCAGCCAGCGCGCCGGATTCGAGTCCGGCGCCTCTTCCTTGCCGCTGACTGGTCCCGAGCACAACTGACCCCTCATGGGATGGCCGACGTCATGGTTGAGGATCTGAATCCTCAGCCCGGTTGCCTGCCTTCCTCGCGACTCCCCGGTTCGAGTTGGCGGGGTACCGCCTTTCGTTCGACGCGATCTTCTTCGCGATGGCACCGGCGAGATCGATGTTGAGGTCGTGCGCCAGCAACAGCGCGTAGATCGCGACATCCGCAACCTCGTCGCGGATCTGGCCGAGCCGCGCTGCATCTTCGCGCACCTCCTGAGCCGTTTCCTCGGGCTTCCACAGGAACTGCTCCTGCAGTTCGCCCGCCTCGATGGCGAGCGCCGCCGCCAGTTCCTTGGGACGGTGGAACTGCTCCCAGTCCCGGGCCTTTCGGAACGCCAGGAGCCGGTCGACGCAGGCGCCCAAGGCCCACCGATCGTCACTCATCGCGCCTCCTTCAGCAGCGCCGCGATGTGGGCGGTCGTCTCGGCGTCCAGGCACAGGAGCTTCGCTTCCTGAAGCCCGCGCGTCAGGAGCACGCGGTACGCGTTGCGGACGAGGCGCTGCATGTGCAACGAAGCCTTCACCGGCCTATCGAACGACTTGTCCTTCTGGGCGACCCACCCGTGGTTCCTCCAGACCAGGTCCGGCGGCCAGATGACGCCGACGCAATCGAACTCGAAACCCTGCGCGCTGTAGATGCATCCCACCTGTTCTCGCCCCGAGTCGGTGGTCGCCCAGATGGTGTACGGGTCGTTCTCAGGGTTGTAGTTCCTCTTCGGATCGCGCTTGGGGTTCCACGGCCGGCTCCAGGAGCCGATTCGGATGTCATCGACGAGTCCTCCGTCCCTCAGAGGGTCACTCCACTTCCAGCCGAACCCCGCAAGCAGCCGGGCGCTTCGCCTGCCGCTTTCGGCCTGTTCGAGCAGTTCGTCCAGCTCCTCAGGATCCCGAAGAATGGAGAACGTGAAGCGACTCCTCCATCCTCGCTCGGGAGGCGTCGGCCGGAACCCCAGCAGGTGGTCCACCCACTGCACGTACTCGACGCAGCCACCGCAGCGGAACTGTGTCGCCAAGTCGTACTCTCGCAACGGGATGCGCATGGCACTCGAGGCGTCTCGGATGAGGTCCGACCGGCCCACTTCGTCAGGCCGGACATACTGGTGTTCGTCGAGCAGGAACACGACCACCTTCGCCGCATCGAGCAGTTCATCGACCTGGGACTTCCGGTTGCGGTCGCGGGCCCGCGTGAACCGCGTGTCGCTGTTCTCCCTGATTCGATGCGCCTCGTCGACAAGCAGCAGGTCGAGTCCCTGGAATGGCGCGTTCCGCGTGTTCAGATTCCAGATGAACAGCTTGTCGGCGCCCTTGAATGTCGCCCGCATGGCGGTCGTAAAGGCTCTGCCACCAGTGCTGTGAGCCGCAGTGAACCTCCGCCGCAGGACGTCCGCCAGCAACTGAACCGCGATCACCGTCTTGCCCGTTCCCGGTCCGCCGCGAACGAGCACTGCCGCCCGTTTCTGAAGATCGACGGCCCGCTGCACCTGTGCCAGGATGGCGTTGTAGGCCAGTTGCTGCCGCTCGAGGAGGTGCCAACGCTCGTCGCGCTGGATGACGTCGGCGAGACAGTCGATGACCTTTCTGCTTGGCTTGAACCGTCCCTTGCGGAACGCGTCGAGGACATCCATCCCGTCGCCCCGGCCGACACGCGCGTGCAGGTAGTCGGCGAGGGCGTCCTCCTCCCCCTTCTGGAAGAGCGGGCTCAGCTTGAGCAACTCCGAAAACCTGCGGTCCCGGAGGACCTCGCCGCCCGAGGCGTCCAGTTCGTGGCAGAACGCGCAAGGGTATCCCCTCAGCCGCTCATCCGCGAAGGCCCCGTGGATGTCTCCCAGGAAGTCCACGTACCCCGCGGCCTGCTGCGACGGGTGCAGGTGCTCCGCGTCGCCGACGATGACGTTCTGGGTGTACTTGTCTTCCAGGGAGACACCGTCCCAGTGCTTCAACTCGACGACGAGGGCATTCGCGTGCCCACCAGCGTCGTACCCCGTGAAGACCACATCGATCCGCTGGCCCGACAGCGGCAGATGGTACTCGACCGACACGCCGACATCGTCTCCCTGACCTTCAGCGACGTTCGACATCGCCGCCAGTGACAGATCCCAGCTTCTCGCCTCCGCCGGCGATGGCGTCGAGCTGTGGATGCGCGCGAAACTCCTCGTCATCTGCGGGACGAGGCTGCCGTCTTGGGAGGACTCCACGAACTCCGGCAGGTTGCCGTGCCACAACTCCATCTCGTTGAACTCCCGTGGTTGTCCGTCTAGCCGACGCTCTCAGGTCCGCGCGCTTCCACCACCTGATCCCGCTCGACCAGCGCGCCCCAGAACACGGTGTTCTGGTGATGGCCGCGCCCGGACACATCCGGGCGGCCCACGGCCTGTTCCGCAGCGGGCATGTGGGAGTCGAGGGTTTCGGGAAGGTGATTCCTGGTCACCACGACGAGCGCAATCTCGTGGCGCGATGCCATGACGCACAATCGGCCCGTTTCCAGATCGAATGCGCTCGGCTGGACGACGCCGGACAGCGGATGCACGATGATCATGACCTTCCGTTGCAGGCCCTGCCACCGCTCCGGTGTGTCGATGTTGATGCCATCGAGGCGCCGGTCCAGGTGAAGCGCCATTTCCGCGTTCATGACGTGGTGGGTCGCGCAGAGCCCGATGTCGGGAGGCCGCAGCCGCCGCCGGGCTTGGCCCATCACCCAGTCGGGTTGCGACTCGAGGATTCCACGGGCGATGCCGACCGCCGTGGCAGCAACCTCACTATCGCACTCGAGCGGGGGGCCGCCCTCGGGCGTGGGCAGCGTCACCCCGACCACCGAGCTTCGCCCGAGCCGCTCGATCACGGCACCGCGGACGCCTGCGACCCGCCGTAACGGCACGAGCAGCCTCTCGCCAGGTTCCGCCCAAGCGTCGAACGGGAAGTCGTAGAACGGCCGAATGAGACCGGCGGTGCAGGCGGGAAGGCGCCGCGTCGCGGGCAGCGACAGGTCGAGCGCGCTCTTCCGATGCTCGCTCAGAACCAGTTCCGGGGCGGGTCGATGAGGTGCGCGCGGAGCGGTTTCCCAGCGCGACGCATCGATCGAGACTACTGGCGCGATCTGGCCAGGATCGCCGATGAGGACGAAGCGGCCAGCTACCTGACCCAACAGCATGAAGTCGGCCCACGCCATCTGCCAAGCCTCTTCGACGAACAGGACGTCGAACGGGTCCGCCAGCTCGATCAGCCCCCACTTGGCCGTCGTCCCAACCGCGATGCAGGGCCCGTGGGGGAGGTCCTGGTGCCTGGCGATGGCGTCTATGCCGGGTGGCTGCTCCGCCCCGGTGTCGCCGTGCGCGACGAACCTGATCGCGGGCACGCCGGCCTCGGAGAACCGCCGGCAAATGTCGTCCGCCTGGGACCTGGTCTGCGTGGCGACCGAGACGCGCTGCCTCGCGCGGTACGCCTCCTTCGCCGCGCGCAGCAGCAGATGCGTCTTTCCGGACCCAGGCGGTGCCTGAACGACGGCCAGCCGTTCCTCGTCGACGACGTGGCGGATCAGCCGATCGGTGACGGTGGCGACCTTGACGTCGATCTGGCGCCGGAACGTCCCCCGGGGTCTCATGCGCGCCTCACCGTGATCGCTGTGAGATCTTCGCCGATCTCCTTGGGCAAGTCGACCTCGGGTACCTTCGGCACCCGGTGCGTCAGCCAGGCCCCAGGCACGTCTCGCTTCCACACGAGAAACGAACGTCGCCGCCCGATCTGGTGCATCGAGGGCTTCACCAGCACGACCGTCCGCCGCTTCAGCCTCGGGCTGGCGGCAGGAAGGACGCTGCCATCGTTGTCGTGAGGACCATGCAGCAGCTTCGTGACCTGGAGTTCGAAGCGGTAGCGGAGGTCCGGCGTCCGCTCGATGTTCCGGATGCGAAGCTCGCGGCCCGGGAGTCCGACCACGCACAGCGCGCTGTCCTCCCGAAGCCGCAGCGGCAGCGCGCCGTTGCTCTCGACTACCCAGACGGGGATGGTCTTCCTGCCCTCGCCTTCGTCGCGGACCTCCACGATCCTGCCGGCGATCGCCTCGCCGGCTGCGACGAGCTCCGCCTGCAGTTCCCGATCGTCATGAACCAAGAGATGATCCCGCAACTCCTCCGAGGCTTCGCTGACGTAGTACCGCGATGCGGCAGCCGAAGGATGGCGGTCGGTCTCGGGCGACGGCCGGAACGCTGGGCCATCCTCCGCGTCGTCGACCTGCCGCTCGATCCTCCGGAACTGCCGGCGATGCTCGTCAAGGGAGGCCTCCATCAGGTCGTCGAGATACCGGTTCTCGCGACGCTTGTCGGCGTGGAGGACCGCGATCGCCCGCTCCGTGAGATCGAACCTCCGGCCGAGCTCTTCAACCAGGACGCGCCGGATCATCCGGGCGGCCTTCTCCATGCCGGGCATATTCTTCGCCGCCCTGGCGGTGTTGTACGTCTCGAGACCCGGGACCAGTTCATCGCGCTCTTCGGTCGGGTCGATCGTCGTCGCGATGGACTGCTCCTCAGCGGCTGCCGCGGCCGCCATCCTCGCCTCGCGGCTTCCGCGTGTCTGAAGCCACGCCAGCAGGAATCCGAGGTGTCCCTGGCGGGTCGTCTCGGCGGGGAACGTGTAGGCCTCGGTGAGCACGTCGGTAGCCGCCATCGTGATCGTCTGGCCGGGGCGCTGTGCCTCGCGGAACAGCCAGCCGCAGGCGTGCCCGAGCTGGTTGAGGCGGACGTGCCTCGACCGTTCTCCGAACTTCGTGAACGTGTAGGCGTAGGCGAGGTGGTGCAGCATCTCCAGGTGGGACCGATTGGGCAGCCACACCTGGAACGGCGGCAACTTGGTGTCCGGGTCCGGTCCCCAGTGCGAGTACTTCGGATGGTTGAGGTGCGTGAGCAGCGTCGGTGCCAGCTGGGCCACCATCTCCGCCACAGCGTCCCGCGTCCGCGGCTCTGGTGTGGTTAGGATGTCGGGTTTGCGTCCCGGGCGCCCGTACGCGATGCCCCACGGGGCCGATTCACCCCCCATCCGGACGAAGACGAGGATGAGGATCTGCTCGTCGGGCAGACGCTGGACGCGCAGCGTCTCGCCGGACGGCAGCGGCTTGCCCTGCTCGAACGCCCTCAGGCGACGGACGACCTGGTCCGCGGTCAGCGCCATGAGCGCAGGCCCTCGATGTCCTGCATCCGACGTTTCAGATCCTGTTCGGCGGCGTTGGCCGGCGTGCTCCCGGCGAGAAGATCCAGCGCCCGCTGGAGCGTGGTCGCCCCAAGGAACCTCGCGACATCGTCCCCAAGCACGCTGCCGCACCCGGCCTCGAGAGCCTTCGCGCGGCACGTGTCCGCCCTGTCGCAGAACGACACGCACGCCTCGCTGTAGCTGATGGGAGCCGCGATGACCGAGTCGGGCGTCGCCGTCCCGCTTGGACCTGGCATCGATGCCGCCGCTCGCTCGAGCAGCACGAACCCTCGCTTGGCCCGTTCCGCCTGGTAGCGCAGGTCCTCGCCCACACGGATCGAGGGCCTGTTGAAGCCGGGCCGCGTCAACACCAGGAAGCCCTGGCGAGCCACGCGGTACTCGTCTGTGAGATCCAGTTCGGCCAGCACCAGATCCAGGCCGTGCACGTACACGCCGGCCTGTGCCCGGGCGGTCGCCAGTTCCTGCCGGTCGGTGTACCCGCCCCTGTCGGGATATGTCTTGATCTCGCCCACGATCAGGGTGGGCGGCGACTCGTCGTGGCGGATGCCTAGGGCGTCGATGACCAGGAGCGCTTCCGGCAGCATCGTGTTGCCAGGGATCCGGACGGTCGCGCCGGCAACCAGCCATGGCCGACCTGGTCTTCCCGGCTTTGCGGCCAGGCGACGCAGCAGGTCCGCGGTCCCCGCCAGCGCCTCATCCAGGTTACGGCACGTCCCGCCGTGCATCCGCATCCGGAAGTCCGCCAGGCCCGCCGCTTCGTCCGGCAGCACCCGCGACCTCTTGAGGGCCTCGAGCAGCAGCCGTCCGCCGTTGCGGAACAGCGACTTCTCGAAGGCCTGCCCCCGCGCGATCGCGAAGGGAGACTGGCCCATCGTGGAACGGCCCGTTTCCTGCTCGGCGACGCGCGCCATCGGGATGTTGTGGACCGCGGAGATGACGTTCGCCTGGCATTGCGGATTGCGGGCCCACTGCTCGAACCGCCGTCGCGTGTCGCGATGGGAATCGTCACGTGTGGACTTCGGCATGGGGCTACCGCGCAACACGCGTCAGGCTGAGTGACAACAGGGGGCATCCAGGAGACGCCAGCCGCGCCATAGATAGCACACTTTCCCTCGGACGGCGCGTGCCAACCGCTGTGCCGTGCCCGTTATCGTGTTGCGGAACTGATACAGAGCCAGCGCAGGATGTGATCACTCGCGGAGAGAAGTCGCCCTATCATGGCTCCGACGCCGATGGCGCCGGGCGCCACACGACGGTCGTTCTCAAATCCCTCAACCCCGGCTGTGAGCCCATTGGCCTGACTACCAGGGATGAAGGGGAGGTGAGGGCAATGGCAGAGGCGGCTCAGGCATTGGCGGTGTCGCAGCCAGTGGTGTGACGGAGAGCGGGAAGTGACCGACGATCGCACGCGCTGCGGCTGGGGATCTGACTTCCCCGAGTTCTCGTCGACGGCACCGGACGAAATCCGGATGCGACTCCAATCGTTCATCCGGGCCGCGTCGCGCCGGCAATTCCATCCCTGAGCCATCGGCATCCTAGGCGTCGGCAGGCCCCCACCACCAGTGCGGCGGCCCTTCCGAGCCGGCGCCTCAGACGGCGCTCCTGACGTTCTCGTGCCCAGATTCCGCGGCGTTTCGCGCCCCTCTTGCCTAGCTCGGCCCTGACACGTTCGGCGAGCCACTGGGCGAGCGCCTGATGATCGTGGGCGCAGGCGCCAGATTCGGGCATCGCTACTGGGTGAGGCAGGCTTTCCGATTGCGCGTGCTGCAGTGACAGTCGTAGTCGTTCCAGAACCTGGTTGCGGGAGACTGAGCGTGCCGGCGGGAGAAGCCAGCGAAAAACGGGACTACGAGCGGCACGCCGGCGCCCAGACGGCTCGTCGGCGGTCTGCCCTTCATCAGGCCGCGAGCAACTCGCGGAACCGCCGTAAGTGCTCGTCCCGCTGGTTGGGACTCCGGAATCCAAATGGCAGGGCGGCAAGGATCAACCTGACCCGGCGCCTGCCGGAAGAGACGGTCGCCAGCGTCGAGACCGGCCGAGCGGCCGGAGAGAAGAGGGGATAGACCAGGAGCGTATCCACCGAGCCGACGTCCGCCAGTGTCGCGTACGCCAGTGCCTGATGCAGGTCCGCGCGGTGCTCGGCACGCATCTGATCCGAAAGGCCAGCCCATCCCTGGTGCGCCAGGTGATACAGATGCGTCTTGTACTTGGCATCGATCCAAATCGTGCGATCTGAACCTCGAAGCTGGACATCCGGCGCGAGGGAGCCCATCGACTGCGCGTTGCCTTCCCAGTGCAGGGTTCGGCGAGTCGAATCGAACGGCCTGGCCACCATTCCCAGGAGACCAGCCAGGTCAGCGGCGAATCCGGCTATCCATGCCTCCCACACCCTGTCGATGGGAAGATCCCAAGCAAGGCCGTCCAGCACGCGCGCCCCGCCGAGGCCCCGTTCTTCCGCGACCCACGTCATGGCCTCGGTCGCCTGGCGAATCCAGTCAGAGGCGTCTGAGCGCAGCGACCAGGCAGCGGGGCGCAGTTCAGCTCCCGGCCCAATCGCTGCCATCAACTCGCCGGCTCTCCGAATCAGGATACGCCCCGGCTGCGTAGCCGCCACGGTCTGCAGCTCGCTCGCGAGACGAGACAGCGTCCAGCGGACATTCGCGACGAGCACGGGGTCGTCATCGGGCTCAGAGAATCTGCAGGGGAAGGTGGTCAGCTGCGCGCTCGAACACATGCGAGTGGCCCACTTCGTCCATTCCACGCCACCTCTCGGACTCGATCGATGCTCGCGACGCTCGACGAACCCTCTACGCCGGTGAAGCAGGAGGCCCGCGATTCTCTCGAGCACCGGTCCGGCTATGACCCATGGGGGCACCTCGCGCGCCGAGCCCGGGACGAGTGGATGACCGCCGAGCGTGGGTGGAACCGAGAAGCGGATCGCGCTGAACACCGCCCCGAGACCGCTCCACTCGAACCGCGGCTCGATCAGGATCCCCGCGGAGACTCGACGGGTGCTTGGGCTGACGAGCGGAACTGCGCCAATCCGAGCCCCGGGCGTGACAGACAGTCGGAGCGACGGATAGGCGCGGATCTCCTCCTTCAGGTCGAGGCGTCTGAATGCCTGCCGATTCGCCGCCAGGAAGGGCTCCACCCAGCGGTCGCCGAGCCCACCCACGTCCGCGCCAAGGATAGTGAAGGGTTCTCCATGGTCCTTTCCCCTCAAGAGCCTCGGAGCATGGGGCGCTGCGTCTGGCAGCGAAGACCGCAGCCGTCCTTTGGCCGTTCGTCCTCTGGGAATCATAGAGCCATCAGTCTCGCTTCGATGCGATCCGCCAGCCCGGCGATTTGCTCGCTAGCGGCGCCGCAGAGCTTCTCATCCAGATAGTGGCGAAGCAGCGGGACGAGCTCGTACCTGACACGCCTGGCGACACGCGGGAGTCGTCCCTCTGTCCCGAGTTCGGGCCGTGGATCCAAGACGTACGCGTGGCCGGGCACCAGCCTCAATGCGTCATCATCCGCATACTCGGTAAACGTGTGCACGACGTCGGCGAAGACCTCGGATGCGAAGTCAACGCCCTCCGCCGCAACCGCCCTCAGGTCCGGCCATACCTCGATGAAGGCGAACCTTCTCCGAATGGCGATATCGAGCCTGGCGATCGTCCGGTCAGCCGTGTTTCTCGTGCCCAATACCATCAACGTCGGTGACAGCCGCAGTTCGTGTTGATCACCGTCAATGGGGTGCGGAAGGCGCACGCTTCTATCCGGTTCCCCGACCTCGAACAGCGAGATCGCCTCGCCGAGCACTCGCGCGAGGTCCGCCCGGTTGATCTCGTCGATGACCAGGACGTGGTCTCGGGTCTGCGCCTTCTTGTTCGCCGCAATCAAGTCGCCAGCCCTGACTTCGAATGCTAGTCCCTGCTCGGTGGGCCGCGGGAACAAGCCAAGCACGAAGTCCTCGTAGGTGCGCGCCGCGTGGAACTGGACCTTGGTCGCAGAGCCGACTCGCTCTGCGAGCCGATTCGCCAAGCGGGTCTTGCCTGTGCCAGGCGGTCCGTCGAGAATCACGAAGCGCCGTTCTCGGAGCGTCGCGAGAGTGTCGTCCTCGTCGATGGCAGGAAACACCGCACCGGCGATGGCGCTCATTCGATCGGCCCAGCGGCTCTTGAACCGCTCGGTGAGAGGAGTCTGGTGTTCGTGAAAGAACAGGTCCAGCAAGTCAGCAACCGCTTCGCCATCGTCTTCAGTTCTCACGGCGGTACCGGCGTAGATGACTCTCGAGTAGGCCTTCAAGGCCGAGGGGATCTCAGGCCAATGGCTGGAAGTCGCTGGAGGGATCTCAGTTGAAATATCGAGCAAGTCGGGTTTGACCCAGAGCCGCCCGTTGTGCAGGCGTGACAGGGCTCTCAACCGGCGGGCGTGGCCGGGCCGACCGAGGATTCCTGAGTCGTTTCCGAATCCCTCCGTGCCGATCACAAGGACCGCGACACTCCCCTTGAGCCCAGGAAACCAGACGAATGACGTGCCTTGGTAGGGGCCTGATTTCTCGTTGTCTGCCGTGATCCACCCCGCATACGAGGCAGCTTCGTCGGCCTTCTGGAGATTGACTCGGACCTGATACGCGTCCTTGTGGTGCTTCCCCCTGTGACAGCGCTCGTCATAGACGCGCGAAAGAAGCTCCCTGACCTTGTCAGAATCCCCCATCAGCTCCCAGTCTCGCCCTTTCTTCAACCCGGCGAGGAGACTCTCGAATGCGCTCATGGTTCTCAACTCCTGCGCTTCATCTCTGGTGTCCGACCGGGACCAATGCCCGCCTGAAGCGGGTGTGGTCGACTGAGTCGAGGGTGTCCGGCCCGCGCCACATGCGGGCGCCCGCGGACAGGCGGAGGCAGACCGCCCGAGCCACCGCAGTGCTGCGGCCTCGGTCGCGCGGCCAGCCACACTCGCGAGCGACGGCGGCCAGGTCCGCGTCAAGCCTGCGGCTGAGCTCCGTCCAGCGCTCCACGTGCTCGGCCGACGCGAGGAAGTCGCCCTTGCTGTTGTTGCATTTGCCATGCGCTGGCACGAGGTTGTCCAGGCCGTTGTCGCCATGCCGGGGACCGGTGAATGAAATGGCCACGTCGGCTCCGCCGATGAAGCGGCCGCCGCAGTAGGAGCAGCGGTCATCCTGCCCGTCGCGCAGCGGCTTCCGGCCTACGCTCGGCGACGCGCGGTCGACATCGAAAAGGAAGTTCTCGAGGCCGGCTTCAGGAAGAGCGTTCAGCTTCGCGACCCTGACCGCCCATTCGCGACAGGAGATCGGGCGCGGGAGTCCGTTCAGCCGGACGAGCTCATCGGCGACGCCGGGCTTCAGCGCCAGCAAGTTGGCGAACGTCTCAGGCGCTTTCTCCTGGTAGGCAGTGACAACCGACCTCCGCACCGGCGCCGGCCAGTTGCACTCGCAGAGGAACCTTTCCTCGTCGCCCCTGCCGAGTCTCTGCAGCCGGGGAAAAGGCATCTCGATGAGCTTCCAGTCGACGAAGTCGAGGAGCCGCTCGTACGGCTCGGGGTAGACGGTCTGGAAGCGGAATACGGTATCGCCGCGATCATCAGTCCACCGCGCGCGCACGCTCTCGATTCGCCGCAGGATCTCCGCCTGTCCGCCGTGTCCGACGGCGAACCGGAACGTGCCGTGCGCGCGGTACGGCGCGAGGCGGTTCCAACGCAACTCCACGGCCTTGATTGCCGGCTCACGCGTCGTCAGCGACGATGGGGCGGCGCCGCTGGCCTCGGTTGTGTTGGTGCAGAGACCCAGGATCGCTATGAACAGGGCGTACTTGCAGGTTGACGAGAAGCTCCCTTCCGCAGCGCTGCAAAGCGGGCTAGGCTCGTCCATCGGCGGAGATGGTAACACCGTAGCAGCGACGTCCGCCGCCCCATCACTGGTTGCCGCCCGCCCGCGCGTCCTCCTCGCCATCGCCGCCACCGAGAATGCGATGGAGAGTGCGGCCAGGGCAATGCCGCGGAGCTGCACGCTCCGCTACAGCTTCCGCCAGAACTGCGTTTCGGACGCGAAAGCGAAGAGAGTGGCGGACGGGCGCGGGCTCAAGAACGCGCTCGCATGTCCCGTGCCATGCTCGCGAAGACACGCAGGCGGAGTATCGCCGGTTCGCTGAACGAGGCGGTCTCGATGGCGCGAATGTTCCCGGCGCGAGATTCGCCATCGACGCGGTCCGGGCGCGGCGGCGGTGGACGCCCGAGGCGTGCTGACTGAGGCGCTAGCGGAGCACGGCGAGGACGGGGCTCGACTTCCCGGCAACCCGGCGACCACGCGCGCCATCGCTCGCAGACCCTCCATGTGCCTCTCGAGGATTCCGTGGAGGCGCGCCGGATCCACCCGGGCGTACGGGAGTCCGCGTTCGTCGCCTCGTGCCGCCCCTCACTTCCTGCGCGGATCGAGCGCCCCGCGGAGCTTGTCGGCCAGCGATCCGCCGAACGCCTGCGGCCCGGCGGCGTCCGTGCGCTCCGTGTAGTCGCGCAGCTCGTCGCGACCCTGCGCATCGAGGACGGCCTGGCGGCTGAGCCGGATGCGCCGTCCCGCCGGGTCCACCTCGAGCACCTCGACCTCGACGTCGCTCCCGACAGGGAAGGCCTTCACCACGTCGGCTTCCTTCTCGAGGCCGGTCTCGCTCATGGGCATGAGGCCGGTGCGGCCCGGCGCGAGGAACACGAACACCCCGAAGGCCTCGTGCCGCTCCACCTTCCCGATGAGGCGCGCGCCCGCGGCGATCTCGCGCTCCCGTGGGACCGTCCCGCCCTCCGGCACCAGGCCTGCCATTGCGAGCGCCACACCGATGCGCTTCCTCTCGAAGTCGAGGCTCAGGATCTCGAACACCCCCGTCGTGCCCGGCGGGACGGTGGCCGCCCAGCCGCCGGCCCGGCCCGTCGGTTCGAACGTGGAGACGTGCGCCAGCGCCTCCACGCCTGGCTCAAGCTCGACGAACGCGCCGAAGTCGGTGACGCGCGTCACCCGTCCTGGTCTGAGCTGGCCCACGTCGTACCGGTCCGGCACGGTGGCCCACGGGTCGGGGCTCAGCTGCTTCAGCCCGAGCGCGATCTTCTGCCCGTCGGCCTCGACGCGCAGCACCTTGACGGTTACCTCCTGGCCCGGCCCGACCACCTGCGCGGCGTTCGCCACGCGGGACCAGCCCATCTCCGAAACGTGCAGCAGCCCCTGAATGCCGCCGCCGAGATCGACGAACGCGCCGAAATCGCGCACCGACGCGACGCGCCCGGTCAGCACCGCGCCGGGCACGATCGATTGCCGGATCTCGGCCGCGCGCGCCTGCTGCTCCTCTTCCTGCAGCACTCGCCTCGACACGATGAGGTTCCGGCCGCCTTCCTCGTACTCAATGATGCGGAAGGTGTAGACGCGGCTCTCGTGATCGGCCGGTGTTGTGTTCCGGACGATGTCGATCTGGGAGAAGGGGCAGAAGGCGCGCTGCCGGCCGATGAGCACCTCGTATCCGCCCTTCACCGCCCGCTCGACCCTCCCTTCGACCGGCAGTCCGGCACGGAACGCGTCTTCGAGCTGCTGGTCCGACGCCGCCCTGCGCGCGAGCTTCCGCGAAAGCGTTAGGGTCCCCGCCGTGGACACGACGATAGCCTGGATGCGCTCGCCCACGGCGACCTCGATCCGGCCGTTGGCGTCCTTCAGCTCGTCGACCGCGATCTCGGCCTCGCCCTTGCCGCCGACGTTGACGAACGCCACCTCGGAACCGATGGCGACGATGGTGCCTTCGATCGTCTCTCCCCGCTCGAAGCGCCGCGCCTGAAGCGAAGCCGCGAACAGCGTGGCGAAGTCTTCCTCGGGCTCGGTCACAGTCAGCTCCTCGCGCAGTCTCCATCTTGTCCGACCAGCCGGCGCCCTGGCAATCGGGGCGCGCAGCCGGACGCCGGGCTCGCGGAGCTCTCCCGGCGCCGCGTCCGGACCGGCATGTGACCTAGCCTGTCGCACCCGCCCCGTAGCCTGAGTTCCAGCAGCCGGGGGCGCCCTGCAACCGCCCGGCAGGAGGACTCATTGAGCTACGCCATCCGCATCGACCGCCACCTCATCCGGCCCGCCGGGGGCAGCGTCCGCTACGCCCTCGTGTCCATCACCGCCCCGGAAGCCCCGCCGAAGACAGGCCGTGAGCCGCTCCACCTGGCCCTCGTCCTCGATCGCTCGGGCTCGATGGGCGGTCCCAAGATCGTCCTCGCCCGCGAGGCCGTGCGGCAGGCCCTCCAGGCCCTCGAGCCCACCGACCGCTTCTCGCTCGTCGCCTACGACGACCGGATTGACGTGGTAGTCGAGTCGGTCAAGGCGTCGGCCGAGGCGCGCCGGAGCGCGCTGGCGAAGCTCGCGCAGATCGACTCGCGCGGCTCAACCGACCTCCACGGCGGCTGGGCGGCGGGCTGCAGCCAGCTGGCCGCGCACCTGGGCGCGGCGGACGTCGGCCGGTGCCTCCTCTTGACCGACGGCCTGGCCAACGTCGGCATCGACGAGCCGGAGCAGCTCGTGAGCCTGGCTGGCGCGGCGCGCCGCGAGGGGCGCATCGCCACGAGCACGTTCGGCGTCGGCGCCGACTTCGACGAGCGCCTGCTCCGCGGCATGGCCGACGCGGCGGGCGGGCGCTTCTACTTCATCGAGCAGCCGGCCCAGATCCCGGACCTGCTCACGAGCGAACTAGGCGAACTGCTCCAGGTGGTCGCACGCGACGCCAGCCTCATACTGCAGCTGCCTCAGGGGGTCGAGGCGTCGCCGCTCAACGCCCTCGAAACGGCGGACATCACCGGAGGCATCCAGGTTCGCCTGGGCGACCTGGTGTCGGGCCAGCAGTTCGACGTGGTGGTGGCCCTGAAGTTCCCGGCCGGCCACGCGGGCGACACGATTGCCGTCCAGTTCACCCTCGCGGACCGCGACGGCGCGCTCTCGGCGCCCCCGCAGGTCATCGGCTGGAGCTACGGCGCCGCCAGCTCTCTGCAGGGACAGCCCCGCGACCGAATCGTCGACCGCGCGGTGGCCCGCCTGTACACCGCGCGCGCTCGCGCCGAGGCGCTGGAACTGAACCGCGAGGGCCGGTTCCGCGAGGCCCGGGCCCGCCTCGAGAAGACGGCCCGGCGCATCCTCGGCTACGCCGGCGACGATGAGGAGTTGAGGCAGATGGCGGGGGAGCTACGCGCCGAGGCGGCCGACTACTCGCGGGGAATGGACGAGATGGCGCGGAAGCAGCGCTACTTCCGGTCCTACAGCAGCCAGAAAGACCGCCTGCCGGACGGAAAGGCGAGGCGGTGAGCGGGCGCCGGCCGGACGGTTCGAGACACCGGCGCGCGGCTCAGCGCCTGCTGCGCTCAGCCGCCTTCGCGTCCTCCCGCTCATCATCGTCCACGTCGATCGAGAGCGGCGCGAAGACCGCACGCCTGACGCCGGGATACGGCACGTCCCAGCCCTTAACGGCGTGCCACAGGGTCCGGTTGAGCCGGTCGGTCGGCGCTGCGTCCGGCACGTCGAAACGCATGCGCGCCGACGCCAGCGCTGCCGCGCGCGCCGCGCCCTGCAACGCGCCCGCCGGCGGGTTCACCTCGTGCAGCGACTGCTTCGGCACGACGGCGGTATAGGGCGTCAGGTCGGGCTCGTCGGTGAAGCTCGCACGCATGTCGTTGGCGATGCGGTCGAAGATCGACAGCGGCGGCAGGCCGAGCATCAGCTCGATGGTCTTCAGGATGCTCGGGTGCGAGTAGAACGTCGAGTCCACCTGGCGGCGCCGCACGTACGGACTCACCGCCAGCGCCACGGTCCGGTGCCCGTCCACGTGGTCCACGCCGTCCTGCGCATCGTCCTCGACGACGAAAATCGCCATGCGCGGCCAGAAACGGCTTCGCGTCAGCGCCTCGACGACCCGGCCCAGCGCAAGATCGTTGTCGGCGACCATCGCCTGCGGCGTCGAGAGGCCCGGCGACGTTCCGTAGGTGTGGTTGCTCGGCAACTGCAGCAGTACCAGGTTCGGCATCGTGCCGGATGCCTCCCACCCGCGGAGATCGCGCAGGAAGAGGCCGGCGCGGATGCCGTCGGGAATGGCCGTCGTGTAGGCGGGGAAGTCGGGGGCCACGAACTCGGCCATGCCCTGAACGCGCGGCGTCGGCTTCCAGCGGCCGCTGAAGTCCGCGCCGCGCTCCCACTCGCGGAGCAGCGCCGCGCGCTCCTTCGAGGCCACGCCGCGCTCCGCCGGCATGAACTCGCCGTAGATGCGGACCGACTTCCCGCGCGATCGCGCGCCGTCCCAGATGAACCCGCCCGGCGCGTAGGCCAGCGCGTCCGTCCCGTCGAACGGATAGCTCCGGCCGGTGTAGCCGGGCCACATCGCGTAGTCGGCCTCGTTGGCCTGCGTCACCCACTGATGGCCGTCGCCGCTGTTGCCCCCGGTCGCGTAGAAGTTGTCGAGCAGCACGAACTGGCGCGCCAGGCGGCGGTGATTCGGCGCCACGTCTTCGCCGAAGAGCACGAACGACGGCTCGCCGTTGCCCTGCGGCAGATCGCCGAACAGCTGATCGTAGGTGCGGTTCTCCTTGATGATGTAGACGACGTGCTCGACGAGCGAAGGATCGCCCGGGGCGAGAGGCACCGCCGCTGGCTCGGGTTTGTGCCGGGCCGGCTGTGAGGCGGCGGCCCAGGCGCCGCGTTGGCCGGCGCCGAGCAGGCCGGCCGCGCCGGGCGCCACGAGCGGCAGGCGGTTGTTCTCGGCGACCGCCAGGGTGTAGTTGACGAGATCGCGGTCGGCCGGCACGGGCATGACGCCGACGGACCCGCGGTGCGCGTGCACGTAGCGCCGCGACGTGCCCGGCAGGCCCAGCGAGAACGAAGGCGTGGCTGGACGCCGCCAGCCGGAGCCGGCGCCGAGCAGCGCGCCGACGGCCAGCATTGCTCCGTCCGGGCTGAGCGCGAGCGAGTCCGGATACCAGGCTGTGGGAATGAGTCCGGCCAGCGAACGCCCTGCCGTCTCGATCACGGCGATTGCGTTGATGCCCCCGCAGGCCGCGTACAAGCGGCCGCCGTCTGCGCTGAGCGCAAGCGCGGTCGGCGCGATGCCCCTGACGTCCCGCCCGAACGGCCGAACCTCGATCCGGCCGGCGAGCACACGCTGTTCGGTGTCGACTACCGCCACCGCATCGTCGTTGCCCAGCGCGACGTAGAGCCTCGCGCGCGCCTCGTCCCAGGCGAGCGCCGTCGGGTGGAGGCCCACTTCGAGCGTGCCGGTGACGCGCATGGCGTCGAGGTCGATTCGCGCGACGGTGCCTGAAGCCGCGACGCCGCGCGCGTCCACCACCACGCGGTCAGCGCCGGCGTTCTCGCCGGTCGTCGCGGCCAGCTCGCCTTCGAGCGGCACCCGGCCGCCCCAGCACGATACCCATGCCGTGGTACCGTCGTCGTTCACCACGGCGGCGAACGGGGCGATGTCGGTCTTGACGGCGCCGAGGACGGCGCCGCTCCCGACGTCCACGACGGACACCTGGTTGCTCGCGACAAGCGGAACCAGGGCGACACGGCGGCCGTCGGCGCGGGGGCGCGGCGCCACCGCGAGGGCCCCGGCGATGTGTGACCCAAGCCCACCGGCGACCAGTTCCAGCGAGAGGGGAGAGGCCAACTCGACGCGGCCCATCGGCGTGACTGGCGTGATCGGCGCCGTGGCGCCGGGTGCCGGAGCGGTTGCTGGAGCGACTGGCGGGGCGGGCGCTGCCGCGCCATCCGAAACCGCCGGCACGCGATCAAGGGAAGCTGCGGCCGCCTCGAGCCGCACCTCCGGCGGCTTGCCGGCCGCCCTCGCACGGCTGGCCCCCGCCACGAGCGCACGCGCCGCCGCGCGATCGAAGCGCAGACCCTGCAGGCCGGCGTTCAAGCCGGTGTCGACGCGCTGCCGGACGGTATTCGTGGCCCAATCGAGTTCGTACACATCGCTCGCGGTCAAAACCCAGAGTCTATTGGAGCTGGCGCCGAAGGCGACGCCGTAAACGCGCCCTTCGAACACGCTCTGCACGCCGGCAGGAGTGATCGCCTGACGCGTGGTGATGACGCCCGGGTCCGGCGGCACCCGCATCGGGCGGTCGCGGTCCTGCGCCGCGAGCGAAACCGCCAGGAGCACCAGCGCGGCTGGCAGGGCCAGCGCGAAGGTGAGGACTGCGTGACGGAGCGTGCTGGCTGTCATCTCACGTTCTCCGGGGCCGGTCAGGGCGGAACCGATCGCGGCTCGTGCCGGGCAGAAGGCCTGGCTCATCTCCCGATCAAAGGCCCACAGGGCCTGGCCGCCTTCAGGGCGTCGCAGGGACCCGCCCCTCAGCGGCGGTCGCGGTCGTCCGGCCTGGCGTCCTGGCGCTCATCGTCATCCAGGTCCACCGACAGCGGCGCGAACACCGCCCGCCTGACACCCGGATACGGCACGTCCCATCCCTTGATGGCGTGCCAGATGCAGCGGTTCAGTCTGTCGGTCGGCGCCGCGTCCGGCTCATCGAAGCGCATGCGCGCCGATGCGAGCGCCGCCTCCCGCGCCGCGCCCGTCAACGCGCTCGCCGGCGGGTTCACCTCGTGCAGCGGCTGCTTGGGCACGACCGCCGTGTACGGCGTGGTGTCGGCCTGGTCAGTGAAGCTCGCCCGCATGTCGTTGGCGATGCGATCGAAGATCGACAGCGGCTGGAGCCCGAGGATGAGCTCGATGGTCTTCAGGATGCTCGGCTGCGCGTAGAAGGTCGAGTCCACGTGGCCGCGGCGCGAATACGGGCTGATGACCTGCGCGACGGTCCGGTGCCCGTCCACGTGATCCACCCCGTCCTGGGCATCGTCCTCGACCACGAAAATCGCCATGCGCGGCCAGAAGCGGCTGCGCGTCAGCCCTTCGACCACGCGGCCGAGGGCGAGGTCGTTGTCGGCGACCATGGCCTGCGGCGTGGAGAGGCCGGGAGATGTGCCGTACGTGTGATTGGAGGGCAGGAGCATGATCACGAGGTTCGGCATCCTGCCGCTGCGTTCCCACGCGCGGAGGTCGCGCAGGAAGAGATCGGCGCGGATCACGTCGGGGATCGCGAGCGTGTAGGACGGGAAGTCCGAAGCCGTGATGCCCTTCAGGCCCTGCACGTGCGGGGTCGGTTTCCAGCGGTTCGTGAAGTCGGCCCCTTTGGCCCACTCCCGCAGCAGGTCAGCGCGCGCGGACGCCGCCACACGCCGCTCGGCCGGCAGGTACTCGCCGAAGACGCGGACCGACTTCCGCATCTTCCGGGCGGCGTCCCAGATGAACCCGCCCTGCGCGGGAGCCAGCGCGTCGGAACCGTCCTTGGGGTAGCTCCGGCCGAGGTAGCCGGGCCAGATGACGTAGTCGGATTCATCCGCCTGGGTCACCCACTGGTGGCCGTCGCCGCTGTTGCCGCCCGTGGCGAAGAAGTTGTCGAGGAGCACGAACTGGCGGGCCAGCCGGCGCTGGTTCGGAGCGATGTCCTCGCCGAAGAGAACCAGCGCCGGATCGCCGTTGCCATTCGGCAGGTCTCCGAACATCTGGTCGTAGGTGCGGTTCTCCTTGATGATGTAGACGACGTGCTCGATCAGGGAGGGATCCCCGGCGGCGAGAGGGACGGCCGTCGGCGCCGGGCGCGGCTGGCGGCCCCGCGCGTCGCGGGCCGTCCGCGCAGGTGGCGCGGACTCGCGGGCGGCGAGCGGCAGGCGGTTGTTCTCGGCGACGGCGGCGGTGTAGTCCACGAGCTCGCCGTCGGTCGGCACCGGCAACACGCTGACCGAGCCGCGGGTCGCATGGACGTACCGACGCGTGGGGGCCGGCATGCCCAGCGTCAGTGACGGCGTCGCCGGGCGCCGCCAGCCCGACCCGACGCCGAGCAGCGCGCCGACGGCCAGCATCCTGCCATCCGGACTGAGCGCAAGCGAGTCCGGGTACCAGGCGGTGGGAATCAGGCCGAGGACGGACAGCGCGGCGGTGTCGATCACGGCCACGGCGTTGATGCCGCCGCAGGCCACGTACAGGCGGCTGCCGTCGGCCGCGAGCGCGACGGCGGTCGGCGCCGTGCCGCGAATCCCGCGCCCGAACGGGCTGATCTCGACGCGGCCCGCCTTGCGCCGGCGCGACGTGTCGATCACCTCCACGGCATCGTCGTTGCCGAGCGCCACGTAGAGCCGCTCCCGCGCCTGGTCCCATGCCAGCGCCGTCGGATGCGGGCCCACTTCAATCGTGTCGGTGACCTGCAGCGACGGCACGTCGATGCGGACGATTGTCCCCAGGGCGGCGACTCCCCGCTCATCCACCAGGATGCGGTCGGCGCCCTCGTAGTCGCCGACCGGGGCCGAGCGCTCGCCCGCCTCGGGAACCCTCCCGCCCCAGTTCGAGGCCCACGCCACCGTTCCCGTGTCGTCGACGACCGCCCCAAACGGCGCGACCTCGGTCCTGACGGAGCCGAGGATCGCGCTGCCTTCGACGTCGATCACAGCGACGGCGTTGTCGTAGATCAAGGGCACGAGCGCGAGCCGCCGGCCGTCAGGGCGCGCCCGCGGCGCGACGGACACGGCTCCCGCGATGTGCCAGCCCAGGCCGTCAGCGATCGGCGCCAGCGCGGGCAGCGCCGCCTCGCTGCGGCGGTCGGCCGGCGGAGCCGGCGGTTGCGAGGCCGGCGTCACGTCGCGCTGACCCTGCTCGGGCCGCGCGGCAGGCAGCGCCGCGCCGAGGACGACGGCGGGAGGCTTGCCCGTCGTCCGGACGCCGCTCGCGCCCGCGACGAGGGCGCGAGCGGCGCCACGGTCGAAGCAGAGGCTCTGCGGGCCCGGCGTGAGCCCGGTGTCGATGCGCTGCCTGACGGCGTTGGCGGCCCAGTCAAGCTCGTGCAGGTCGTCGCTTGTCAGCACCCAGATCGTGTCCGACGTGGTGCCGAAGGCGACGCCGTAGACGCGGCCCTCGAAAATGCTCTGCGCGCCCGCCGGCGTGATCGCCTGGCGAGTCGTCACGACGCCTGGATCCGAGACCCGGCGCTCGGGCTGGCCGCGCGTCTGCGCAGCTGATGTTCCCGGCAGCAGGGCCACCAGACAAGCCACCACGGTCAGCGGGCCGCCACACGCGCCGCGGCTAGACATCGCCATTGCTCCCGAGCCTCCAGGGTGAAGGGGCGGGCCGATTATCACCCGGCCGGCCTCGAAATGACAGGGGCGCCGGCCCGATCGCCATCCCGAGCAGACGGCCAACAACCCGGATGCGGTAGAGTGAGCCTGCGGAGGCGGTGCGTATGAGGACCATCGGGCTGATCGGCGGAATGAGCTGGGAGTCAACGGTGCCGTACTACCAGATCATCAACCGCGTGGTGGGCGCGCGTCTCGGCGGGCTGCATTCGGCGAAGATCGTCCTCTACAGCGTCGAATTCGCCGAGATCGAGGCCATGCAGCGAGAAGGGCGCTGGGAGGACTCCGGCCAGGTCCTGGCCGGGGCCGCCCGAGCGGTCTGGCGCGCCGGTGCGGACTTCATCGTGCTGTGCACCAATACGATGCACAAGGTGGCGCCGCAGATCGAGGCCGCAGTGGACGTGCCGCTGCTCCACATCGCCGATGCGACCGCCGCGCGGGTGAAGGCGGCCGGCGTGCGCCGGGTCGGGCTGCTCGGCACCAGGTTCACCATGGAGCAGGACTTCTACCGCGGGCGCCTGGAGGCCCGGCACGCGCTTACCGTCCTGACGCCGCCGGACGAGGCGCGCGCCCTCGTGCACGGCGTCATCTACGGTGAGCTCTGCATCGGCCGCCTCCGACCGGAATCCCGCGAGGGGTTCAGACAGGTCGTCGACGAGCTCGTGGGCCGCGGAGCCGAGGGCGTCATCCTCGGCTGCACCGAGATCGGGCTGCTGCTGCGGCCGGAGGACGCGGCGGTGCCGCTCTGGGACACCGCGTCGATTCACGCCGAGGCAGCGGCCGACTACGCCCTCGGCGGGGAACTCCCGTCCTAGTTCCGCCGGAGGGAGCCGGATCGAGGGCGCGCGTGTTTCGAATTCGCGCGCCACTCCCATGGCGCGACGGGACTCCGGTCCTGCCACAGCCCCCGCCGCGCTGCGCGCGCCTCCCGCTCGGCGGCCGCATAGGCCTCGTCGCGCAGATAGCGCGCGTAGTGCCAGGCAAACCCCGCGCGCACCATCTCGAGGCCGACATCCGCGCCTTCGGCCGTGACCCGGGACACGAGGCGTTTGTACCGATCGACGTCGCGCACCGCGACCTCGACCGTCTTGCCGAACGCTAGGTTGGCGAGCGCTCGTCGCGCGACGTTGCCGTAGGCCTGGCCGCTCTCGGGCGCGTCGACGCCGCGCAGGCGCACGGTGACCTGCCTCCCGTCCCGGAGCACGACCAGCGAATCGCCGTCGAGGACGCCGACGACGCGGCCAGAGAAGGCTTCCTGCGCGCGGACGGGCCCGCAGCCCGCGGCGGAGCCGGCAACCACGGCCGGCGCTGACGCCGCCGGCAGGAGCGTGAGCGCGGCCCCAACGGCGGCTGCGGCCCGGCGGGCCCGGTCGCAGAAGGGCACGCCTACTCCTGGGCCGGCATGCCGTACGCCGTCCATTCCTCGCGCGCAGGGCCGTACACGCCCGGCACGCGGAGCCCGGCTTGCCTCATCAGCACGGTCATCTGGGCGCGGTGGTGGATCTCGTGCACCAGCAGCACGTGCAGGGTCTTGGCGCGCGTCCACTTCTCCCCGTACAACTCGATTTCGCCGGCGAGGTCGGCGTCGGACCACGCCGCGGGCAGCGCTCTCTCGAGCGCCGACGCTCCCGCCCGGTAAGCATCGGCGATGGCCGCTGCCGTCGCGGGCTGCGGCGTCTTCTCGTCCGCGCCTTCGACGGCGAGGCCGGCGCGGCCGCCCATCTCGCCGAGCGTCTGGACGATGTGCCAGGCGATGCGGCCGAGCGTCCGCCCCTCCGGTGAGACCCGCTGTGCGAGCGACGCGTCGGTGAGCTCGCACATGATCTTGTGCGTGTTCTCGCTCTCGCTCCGCCACACGTCCACGAATTCCGCGATGGTCTGGTACACGGAGGCCTCCTGTTGGCGTCTCCGGCACTCTACAACTCCGCTGTGAGACCGCGCAAGGCGCTTCGGCCAGGCAGGCCGCCCGTCTCGGGTCGTCGGCGCCCGCCGGGCCGCCCGCAGGGGCCCGGCGCTGTGACCCGACCTGTCATGGGTCAACGCAACAATGGCGGTGGCGAAGGGAGGCAAAGACGTGGCAACTCAGAAGAGAGGGACAAGCGAGAGCCTCGACGCGCTCGCCGCGCGCTGCTGTCCGCGGCAGTCGGTCGAAGAAGCGCGGTGCAATCTGGTTCCGCCGACTCGCGGCCGCCGGCGGTCGGCCGACGCCGCTCGGGCGCTCGCGGAGGATCGGGTGGCGGCCGTGGTCTCGCGGACGTGCGAGTGGGGCTCCCTGGGGAGCGGCTGGAAGGTCGGCGACTACCGTTCCCTGGTGCTGTCGTTCGTGCTGAAAGGCGATGTCGAGTTCTACGTCCAACTCTGGACGGAGCCCGAGGAGCCCGTTCTCGTCGAGGCCTGCTCGGGCGCCTGGAATTCCGCCAGCCGTCCGTACATCGGTCCGCCGCAGCGGGCCGCCCTCCGGCGGCTCGGCTACAGAGTCGGAGGCCGGGCCCGGAATTTCGGGAAACGGTGGCCGCTTTCGCTGCTCGCGGACGCGCGTGCGCTGGCGGCGGAACTCGTCACGATCCTCGTCGACGTCTTCGGCTATCGAGCGACGAGCGCCCTCGAACTGGCCTACCGCGCCGGGCGCCGCACCGTGGATGCCCCGGTCTTCCCGGCGCTCGGGCGCGATGACGTCGAGCGGATGCTCCGGATGGGCGGCGTCCGTCTCATCGATGCCAGGCCGGCGGGACGGGTGAGTCCCGGCGTGAGGCGTCGGCTGATTCAGGCGGACGAGCCGTTTCGCCTGACGATCGAGCTGAAGGGCGAGGTGGGCAAGGAGCCCTTCCTCTACGAGGCGATGCAGTTCATCACGCCCATCCCAGGCGGTCTGGGCGTGTCGGATGCGCAACTGGCGGCGATCGCCCGCGCTTGCCCGTTCCTCCGGCTGCTCCGCGACGACAAGGGTGAGGTGCTCGCCATGTACGACGTGGCGGTGGCGGGCACGACGGTGCGGTGGTTCCTGCTGACGCTCCATGTCGTCGGTGTGATGCGGGCGCGCGCGGTCTCGATGGTCCAGGAAGCGCTGGCGGCGAGGCACGGGCTGCCCCGTGGCAGGGCGGGAGGCGGCGGCGCACTCGGCGATGGCGTCGGAGGCATCGGGCAGGACTCTCCGGATCCTGAGGAGGCTGCCGGGCTTGATGAGTACACCGACGAGACGGAGGCAGGCTCGAGCACCGGACCGGGCCGCTCTAGGCGGTTCGTCGTGCACTGAGTTCGGTCGGCGAGCGCCGAATGTGAGAAAGTAGGCGGGTGCCGAACCCGGGCTGGCTGTGGCGAGCGCAGCTTGTCTCGAGCCACGCGGCAGGAACGCGGGCGCTGAAGGGCCCCTTCTCCGGCGTCGTGGCCGTGAGCCGCCGCTGCAACCTCCACTGCTTCGGCTGCGCCGCCCACTCATGGGGAAGCGCCTGGAAGCCGGCCGGGCAGCGCGACGGCCTGGCGAGGGGCGGCTTCGCATGGATTTGCCGCGAGCGTCGTGCGAGGGGGACGAGCAAGATCAGCCTTATCGGCGAGGGCGAATCCCCGCTGCACCTGCGTATCCTCGACATGATCTCGGTGGTCATGCGCGCCGGGTGCCGGCTCGCGCTGCTGACTAACGCCGCGCGGCTCGACGGCCGCCCCGCCACCGCCATCGCGGCCTCGGGGCTGCACGAACTGCGCGGCAGCCTCTGGGCGCCCGGCGAGCGAGAGTGCGGCCAGAACCACGGCGGAACGGAGCCGGCCCTGTTCGGCCGAGCCGTGGCCGGCGTTCGCGCCGTGTCGGACGCGCGGCCGGATGGCCGTCCGAGGCGGCCTCGGCTCTTGCTGCATCGGACGATCGACCGCGAGGGCCTCCGCGCGCTCGACCGCATGGTCGGGGTCGCGAGGGAGGCCGGATGCGACGCGCTGCCGTGCTCGTCGATGAAGCCGATGAGCCGGTCCGCCGGTGAACGCGCCCGGCGCCCGGACGAGGTGCCCGAACTTGGGACCGGCCTCCGCCGAGTCGGGCAGCCTCCGCTGCGCGCTGTGCCCGGTGAGCGTCGGCTTCACGCGCCCGCGGGGCGTGACGGGCGCGGCCCCGTTCCGCAAGGTCCTGGACGATTCGGGGCCCTGCGCGCTCACGCTGCGGCTGTAGGATTGAGGGGAGCCGTTTCTGAACCCGGCCGTGTACGACATGATCGCGCACGCGAAGGCGAAGTCCGTCAAGGCCAGCTTAAGCACGAACGGCCTCCTGTTCGCGCGGGCCGGCCACGCCGAGGCGCTCGTTCGTTCGGGGCTCGACACAATCATCTTCGCGCCTCACGGGACGACGCTCCGAACCTATGAGTAGTACCGGCAGGGTGGCAGCCTGGCTGCGGCGGACGAGTACTCGCTGGGAAGCGTCCGCGACAGCACCCTCTGGGCCGTCTGGCGCGGCGCGGCCTACCGGCGGATTCGCCGCGAGTTCAAGCGGGGGTGGTCCTCCATGGGCCTCTGCGGCGAGTGCAGCTACGCGTGTGAAGACGGCAGCCTGGCGTGCGAGACGATCGCGGAGACCCTGTTCCTCGACCGGCCTCCCGGGATTCGGTCGAGCCTCGGAGAGACTTCAGGATGACCGTGCGGAATCCGGACCTGGCCGTCGTCATCACCACCTACCGCGCGAGGCAGGTCGTCGGCGCCTGCCTGGACTCGCTCCGCGGGCAGCGAACCTCGCGGACGTTCGAGACGCTGCTCGTAGACAGCTCTGACGACGGCACGGCGGCCTACGTCCGGGGAGCCTATCCGGAGGTCGCCGTCCTCACGTCGCCCACGCGGCTGCACGCCGGGGCAGCCCGCAATCTGGCCATCCCGCACGCACGCGCGCCCCTCATTGCATTTCTCGACGCCGACTGCACGGTCGGACCCGCGTGGGTCGATCTCGTGTGTGCCGCGCACGAGCGGCCTGACCTGCTGGTGGGCGGGGCCGTCGAGAACGCCCCGACGCGGAGCCTCGTGTCTTGGGCGTATTACTTCTGCGAGTTCAACCTCTGGGTGCCATCGCCCCGCGGCCGCTACGTGGACGAGGTGCCCGGCTGCTCGCTGTCGATGAAGCGCGAGGCTTTCGAGCGCTACGGCCCCTTCGTGGAAGGATCCTACTCATCGGACACGGCGTTCCAGTGGAAGATCCGGGCCGACGGGCACCGAGCCTGGTTCACGCCGGCCATTCGTGTCGTGCATCACAGCCCGACGGGACTCGGCCGGTTCCTCGGCCACATCGTTGAGCACCGGCGCGGGTACGCGCGAGTGCTGTGTCGGGAGAAGCAGCTGTCTGCCGCAGTCCGGCTCGGGCGCGCGCTGGCATCGCCCGTGACGCCGGTTCTGATGCTCGGCGTGACGCTGTGGCGCCTGCGTCGATGCCCGCGGTACCTTCTTTGGGCCGTCGCCGCGTCGCCGCTGGTGCTACTGGGGTACGCGGCGCGCAGCTGGGGCGAGTTCCGCGGCTACCTGAGGGGTCGGGACTAATTACGCAACGAGTCTTCGACGATGACAGTTTTGTTCGGCGGGCGAGTCACTGACGGAAATGTCGCCCAGTGTGGGGGGCGCACGTAATTCGTCCCGACCCCTCGGTCTTGGTCAGAGGTTGGAGACCACAGTCCGGAGAGACTCGAAGGCGGGCCGGCCCACCCCCCGCGCTTCGGCGATGCGCAGATAGCGCAGCCTCGGGACGTCGAGATCCCACCAGGCCTTGGCGGCGTAGGCGTCCAGGGCGACCGGGTCCGTGCTCGCCAGCACGGTGCCCTTCGCCTCGACGTCGTCCACGTTGCCGCCGGTCGGGCCGTTGCGCATGAGCACCCGGTAGGCGTCCATGACCGTCAGCGAGGGCTTGGCGAAGTCCGTGAGGTCGACGAGGCTCTCGTGGATGCGCTGGTGGAGGCGGTTGCGGTCACCGCCGATGAGCCCGTACCAGTTCTTCATGCCCAGCGTGACGCCCGTCAGGCTGTGGTGCTTGGCGATGGGCACGTTGATGAGCGTGTCGGCCTCGAGGAAGGGCTCCAGCACCGGCCACTCGCGGAGCACCTGTCCGCCGAGATCGATCGTCTTGAAGAACCGCGTCTGCGGCAGCACGACCTCGGCGCCGGCGGCGCGGGCGGCAGCGCCGATGCCGCTGCGCTCGAAGCAGGCCTCGGGTTCGTTGCAGCTGACGTCGGTGACGATGACGGCCCCGGCGCCGGCCTCGCGGCAGAGGCGGACGAGCTGGGCCACGATCTCAGGGTTCGTCGTGGCGGCGTACTCCGGCAAGCGGTCCCAGGCGACGTTCGGCTTGATGACGACCGTCGCGCCGCGGGCCACGAAGCGGCCCATCCCGCCCATGTCGGCGATGGCGCGCCGGACGAGGGCTGCGGGCTCAGCCGACTCGCCGCGGGCGACGGCGAGCTCCGGCAGGTCCGGACGGTCCGCGACGCGGTGGTCCAGGGCGACCTGCGACGCCGCGCGCTCCTCCGGGCGCCTGCTGCGCCCCGACAGGTAGGCGCCGAGTCCGACGGCCGCCGCGCTGGCGCCTCCAAGGCGCAGCACGCGAAGCAGGAACGTCCTGCGATCGGAGGCGGGAGCCGGGGAGGACATGACGATATGATAGTGCAGGTCGCCGGTCTGCCAGCTCGTCGGCAGGGGCGCGGCTGAGCGGCGGCTGTGCCCCTAGTATGCGGCCGGCCTCGTCAGGGTGCCGGTCTTCGATCGCGACGCGGTGTCGCAGATCGCGCCGGCCGCGGTAATCGCCGCAGTCTGCGGGTGCCCGTGACTGGACTCAACCGGAAAGGTGGAGCCGTGATCGAGAAGGGCGCAGGCGCCATCGCCCGCGCAGAGCCGAGGACGACGGCGCAGGTCAGGCTGCCGGACGGGCGGATCTTCGAGGCGCCGATCGACACGCGCGTCGGGGACGTGCTGAAGGCCGCGTGGCCGTCGCCGGCGCGGCCGTTCATGGCGGCGCTCGTCGGCGGCCGGCTGCGCGAGCTCACCTTTCCCCTCGCGGGCGACGCTGAGGTGACGCCGCTCGACGCGTCGACCTCCGACGGCGTGCGGATCTACCGGCGCTCCCTGTCGTTCCTCATGCTGGTGGCGATTGAGGAACTCCACCCGGATGCGGAGATCTTCATCGAGCACTCGGCGGCCACCGCTGCGGGCTACTACTGCGAGGTGCGCGGCCGCCGCCCCTTCGCGCAGGACGAGCTTCGCCGGATCGAGGCCCGCATGCGGGAGATCGTCGCCGAGGATGCGCCGATCCTCCGGGAGCGCGTGTCGCGCGAGGAGGCGATGGCCGTCTACCGTTCGCGGGGCGAAACGGACAAGGCGCAGCTCCTCGCGCACCGGGGGCGCGAAAGGCTGGTGCTCTACCGCCTGCACGACCGGCGCGACTACTTCCAGGGCTACATGGCGCCGTCGTCGGGCTGCCTGACGCACTTCGCGCTCCACGCGCTGCCGGCGGGCTTCATGCTGCAGTTCCCGCACCAGGGCCGCCCGCACGACATCGCGCCGGTCAAGCCCTATCCGAAGCTCTTCGCCGTGTTCGAGCAGGCGAGCGACTGGCTGGACCGCCTCGGGATCCGCTGCGCCGGGGCCCTGAACGACGCGACGGCCGGCGGCCGCCTGTCGGAGATCTCGCTGGTGGCCGAGGCCCTGCACGAGGCGGGGCTGGCGGAGATCGCCGGGCGGATCGCGCGGAGCCGCGGGCGCGTGCGCGTCGTGTTCATCGCCGGCCCGAGCGCGTCGGGCAAGACGATTTTCTCCAAGCGGCTGGCGGTGCAGCTGCTCGCGAACGGCATCCGCCCGATGCCCCTCGCCCTCGACGACTACTTCGTCGATCGCGACCGCACGCCGCGCGATGCGAAGGGCGAGTACGACTACGAGTCGCTCGGCGCCCTCGATCTCGATCTGTTCGAAGCGCAGCTGCGGTCGCTCATCGACGGCCGCCGGACGGACCTGCCGCGCTACGACTTCCTGACGGGCCTGCGCGAGGCGGGCCAGACGGTGACGCTCGGGCCGGAGCACGTTGTCATCGTCGAGGGGATCCATGGGCTGAACCCGGTGCTGGCGCAGGGGCTGGCGCCGGAGTCCGTGTTCCGCGTGTACGTGTCGGCGCTGACGCAGCTGAACCTGGATCGGCACAACCGCGTGTCCACGTCCGACTGCCGGCTCCTTCGCCGGATTGTCCGCGACTCGGCGACGCGCGGCTACTCCGCCTCGGACACGCTGCATCGGTGGGAGTCGGTCCTGCGGGGCGAGAAGCGGCACATCTTCCCGTTCCAGGAGAACGCCGACGCGATCTTCAATTCGGCGCTGGTGCACGAACTGGCCGTGCTGCGGCCGTTCGCCGAGCCGCTGCTGCTGCAGGTGAGGCCCGAGGAGCCCGAGTACGTCGAGTCGAACCGCCTCCTGTCGTTCCTGATGTGGTTCCGGTCGGCGCCGCCGGACCACGTGCCCGACAACTCGATCCTGCGCGAGTTCATCGGGGGATCCATTCTGTCGACGCTGCGCCTCTGGCCCGACGCGCCGGCGTGAGAGGGGGCCGGATGATCCGCAGGTTCGCACTCGCCGTGTTCGTGGCCTCCGCGGTTGCGGCCGCGGCGGCGAGTTGGTCCGAGCCGCACCGCGCGACGCGCGGCATGGTCGTGTCAGAGCACGCGATCGCCTCCGAGATCGGCGTCGCGGTGCTGAAGGCCGGCGGCAACGCCGTCGATGCCGCCGTGGCGACGGCGTTCGCCCTGGCGGTGGTCCACCCGGCGGCCGGGAACATCGGCGGCGGCGGCTTCCTCCTCTACCGACCGGCATCGGGCGAGCCGGCGGCGTACGACTTCCGGGAAACGGCGCCGGCTGCGGCGTCGGCGGCGATGTTTCTCACCGACGGGAAGTACGACGCCGCGAAGCACCACGAGAGCTACTTGTCGGTGGGCGTGCCGGGAACGGTCGCCGGGCTGCACCTGGCGTGGCAGGAGCGGGGCACGATGCCCTGGCGGCGGCTGGTCGAGCCGGCGATCACGCTCGCGCGCGACGGTTTCCCGCTCAGCGAATCGCTCGCCGCCTCGCTCGCCCGCGTGCTCCCGTCGATGCGGCGGCACCCGGCCTCGATGGCGCAGTTCTCGAAGTCCGGCTCGCCCTACGCGCCGGGCGACACGCTCGTGCAGGCCGATCTGGCCCGGACGCTCGAGCGGATCGCGGCCGACGGCCCCGCCGGGTTCTACGAGGGCGAGACGGCGCGGCTCATCGAGCAGGACATGGCCGCCCACGGGGGCCTCATCAGCCGGGCCGATCTGAAGGCCTACCGGCCCGAGCGGCGCGTGCCCCTTCGAGGGACCTATCGCGGGTACGACATCATCGCGATGCCGCCCGTCAGCTCCGGCGGGACGGCGCTCATCGAGATGCTCAACGTGCTCGAGGGGTTCGACCTCGCGTCCTACGGCTGGGGCTCCTCCCGGCACGTTCACGTGGCGGTCGAGGCGATGCGGCGGGCGTACGCCGATCGGGCGCGCCACCTCGGCGACCCGGCATTCAATCCGTCGATGCCGATTGCCACGCTGATCTCGAAAGAGTACGCGGCGTCGCTGCGCGCGACGATCGACCTGGAGCGGGCCTCGGTGTCCTCGCCGTCGTCGTTCGACTGGCCCCCCGAGTCCGGCGAGACCACCACCTTCTGCGTGGTGGACGCGGCCCGCAACGCCGTGTCGCTCACGTACACGCTGGAGGCGGGGTACGGGTCGAAGATCGTCGTCGCCGGCGCGGGGTTCCTGCTGAACAACGAAATGGGCGACTTCAACGCCGGCCCCGGGCTGACCGATGCGACGGGCCTTGTCGGCACGGCGCCGAACCTCGCGGCGCCGGGCAAGCGCATGCTGTCGAGCATGACGCCGACGATCGTCGCGAAGGACGGGAGGCTGTTCGCCGCGGCGGGCGCACTGGGCGGGCGGACGATCATCAACACGGTCCTGCAGGCGCTGCTCAACGTGATCGACTTCGGGATGAACGCCCAGGAGGCGATCGACGCCGGGCGGTTCCACCACCAGTGGCTGCCGGATGCCGTCGTGGTCGAGCGCCACGCCCTGTCCCCTGACACACTGGCCATCCTGACGTCACGCGGCCACGCGTTCAGGGAGACCGGCGCGCTGAGCGTCGCCGAGATGATCGTCGTGGCGCCGAAAGACGGCAAGCTGACGGCCGGCGTGGACGCGAGATCGGTGGACGGCGCGGCAGCCGGGTACTGAGGGGCCGGCCTCGATTCCCGTCCCGGACTCGCGGCCTGGCCCCGCCGCGCGACGGGCAGGGCGACGGACATCGGAGCCCGATTCCCGCAGGAGGCGACATGGGGTTCGACGTTGTCGGCGTCGGGGCGAGCTGCGTGGACCACGTCTGCCGGCTGCCGGTCTTCCCCGCGGCGGGCGGCGCGCATGCCAAGCTGCGCATGCTGGCCCAGTCCCGGTCATCCGGCGGGCAGACGGCCACAGCGCTCGCCACCTGCGCGAGCCTCGGCCTCCGGCCGGCGTACCTGGGCGCCATCGGCGACGACGACGACGGGCGGAGGGTCCGCCGCGAACTGCTGGAGCGCGGCGTCAATGTCGAGCACGTCACCGTCAGCGCGTCGCCGACGGCGACTGCCACGATCCTCCTCGACGCGACCGGGGACCGCATCGTGCTCTGGTACCGGGAGCCGGGGCTGTGCTACCCGCCCGACCGCCTCCCGGTCGAGGTCATCACGTCGGCCCGCGTCGTGCACGTGGACGACGTGGACGAGCCGGCGGCCATTGCGGCGGCCAGGATCGCCAGCCAGGCAGGCATCCCGGTCACCTGCGACATCGACCATGTGACGCCGGCCACCGCCGAGCTGCTGCCCCTCATCAGCCACCCCGTGTTCGCCGAGAGCGTGCCGACGGCATTGACCGGCGAGTCGGACCCCGAGCGCGCGCTGCGCCGGCTCAGGCGGGTTCATCCAGGCCGGCTGGTGGTGACGCTTGGCGAGCGGGGCGCCATGGCCCTCGAGGGCGACATGCTGGCGCACATGCCGGCCTTCTCGGTGTCGGTCGTCGACTCGACGGGCGCAGGCGACGTGTTCCGGGGCGCCTACATCCGCGCGCTCGTCGAGGCCTGGCCGCTGGCCGATTCGCTGCGGTACGCGAACGCCGCCGCGGCGGTCAGCTGCACGAAGGCTGGCGCGATGGGCGGAGTGCCGACGGCCGCTGAAGTCGAGGCGCTCCTGGCCAGCCGGGTGTGAGGAGGAGAGCGGCGGGGAGGCTGCGCCGGGAGGCGCGCCGGGTCCGCGGGGGACCCGCGCGCGGGCTGCCGGGCCGGCCTGCCGCGCATCGACGTTCGCGGCTACAATGGCCAACCTGGGACGCGGCCTGGGCGCCCGGGCGGCCTGTCAGCAGGAGGATCCATGAACATCGGAGTTCCTCGAGAGCGGCAACCGGATGAGCACCGCGTCGGCCTGACGCCATCCGCCGTCGAGCGGCTCGTCGCCGCCGGCCATCACTGCTCCATCGAGAAACACGCCGGGCTGGGAGCGGGATTCGAGGACGTCGAATACGAAAAGGCCGGCGGCCGAATCGTGTATTCCGGGGAGGAGGCGTGCCGGCGCGCCGAGCTGGTCGTGAAGTGCTCGAAAGCCACCGAAGAAGAAATCGGCTGGCTGAACGAGGGGTCCGTGCTGATGGGCTACCTGCACCTGGCCGGGGGCCGCAGGGACCGGGTGGACGCGCTCCTGGCCAAGGGCATCACGGCCGTTGCCTACGAGACCATCCAGAACGAGGACGGGTCGCTGCCGGTGCAGTCGCCGATGAGCCGGCTGGCGGGCATGATGCTGCCGCAAGTGGCGGGCACCCTGCTGCAGAACGACCGCGGCGGCAAGGGGATCCTCCTGTCCGGCCTAGCGGGTCTGCCCCCAGCGGAGATCGCCATCCTCGGGGCGGGCACCGCGGGCACGGCCGCCGCCGACCTGTTCCTCGGCCTCGGGTCGAGCGTCACGGTGCTCGACCACGATCTCGGGCGGCTCCGCGCGCTCGAGGAGCGGCTCCGGTACGGGCCCCGCCCGGTCCTGATGGTCGCCTACGAGTCGAACATCCGCAAGGCCGTGAGCTTCGCCGACGTGCTCATCGGCGCGGTGCACGTGCCGGGGGCGAAGGCGCCGATCGTGGTGACGAAGGACATGGTGGCCTCGATGAAGCCGCGCAGCGTCATCATGGACATCGCCATCGACCAGGGCGGCTGCGTGGAGACTAGCCGTCCGACCACGCACCGCAACCCGACGTTCCTCGCGGAGAACGTCATCCACTACTGCGTGCCGAACATGGCGTCGGTCGTGGCGCGGTCCGCGTCGCAGATGCTGAACAACGCGGCCCTGCCGTTCGTGTCTGCCGTGGCCGACGGCGGGCTCGAGAGCGCGCTCGCTGCGCACCCGGCGCTGAGGCGGGGCGTCGCGACGCACCGGGGGCGGGTCGTGAACGCCAGGCTGGCGTTTCACCTGGGCGTGCCGGAGGTGACGTTGTGAGCTGGATGGACGTCTATCGCCAGCGGGTGACGACCGCCGAGGACGCCGTCGGGCGCATCGAGTCGGGGCACCGCGTCTTCATGACCGGGAACTGCTCGGTGCCGTACGTGCTGATGGACGCGCTCGTCGAGCGCGCCAGGGGCCTGCAGGACGTGGAGCTGTGCTGCATCCTCACCTTCGGCAAGGCGCCGTACTCCGCGCCGGACATGGCGGGGCACATCCGCGTCAACACGATGTTCATCAGCGACGAGAACCGCCCGGCTGTCAGCGAGGGGCGCGCGGACTTCACCCCGTGCTTCCTGTCGGAGGTGCCGCTCCTGTTCAAGCACGGGCACCTGCCGCTCGACGCGACGCTGGTGCACGTCAGCCCGCCGGACGAGCACGGCTTCTGCTCCTACGGCATCGAGGTGAGCTCGACGAAGGCGGCCGCGCAGTCGTCTCGGACCGTGATTGCGGAGGTCAACCCGAGGATGCCGAGGACCCTGGGCGACGCCTTCATCCACGTCTCCAAGCTGGACTGCATCGTCGAGGTGGACTACCCGCTGCCGACGGTCCAGATGGCCGGCACCTCGGAGCTGGCGCAGCGGATCGCCGCGAACGTGGCGAGCCTCATTCCGGACGGCGCGACGCTCCAGACGGGCATCGGCGCCGTGCCCGACTCGGTGCTGCGGCTGCTGTCGGATCGCAAGCATCTGGGGATCCATACGGAGCTCTTCTCGGACGGCGTCATCGACCTGGTCGAGAAGGGCGTGATCGACGGCGAGATGAAGTCGATCCACCCCGGCAAGATCATCGCGGGGTTCATGTTCGGCACGCAGCAGCTCTACGACTTCGTGCACGACAACCCGATCATCGAGATGCATCCGACCGAGTACGTGAACGATCCGTTCGTGGTCGCCCAGAACGACCGGATGGTGGCGATCAACTCCGCGATCGAGGTGGACCTGACCGGGCAGGTGTGCAGCGACAGCATCGGCCCGCGCATCTACAGCGGCGTCGGCGGGCAGGTGGACATGATCTACGGCGCGTCCCGAAGCAAGGGCGGCGTGCCCATCATCGCCATGCCGTCCACGGCGGTCGTGCAGGGGCAGACGGTCAGCAAGATCGTCCCGATGCTGAAGCCGGGCGCCGGCGTCGTCACCAGCCGCTACCTGGTGCACTACGTCATCACCGAGCACGGGATCGCGTCCCTGTACGCGAAGACCATCAGGCAGCGCGCGCGGGCCCTCATCGACATCGCGGCGCCGGAGTTCCGCGCCGGGCTGGAGCAGAAGGCCATCGAGCTCAGATACCTGTAGGGGCACGCGGGCGGGGACGCCCGGGGCGGCGGAGGGCGCGCCGGCGCTTCTGCCGCCGGAGCGGCCGTCGCGCGCGCCGTGGCGACGCAGCGAACAGCGCGCCTACGTGCGCGATCGGCCCACGAGCAGGCCGCCCGCGCCCAGGGCCAGGAAGATGATCGCCTGCACGAGCGTCCGGTACTGCACGGGGGACGCCGAGAACGCCACGTAGCAGAACGCCAGCCCGACGAGCAGGATGACGGCGTACACGCCGCCCATGACGACGCGCGCCTTCCGCCGCGTCTCCGGCGTGTCCGCCGAGAACGCGCGCGCGAACAGGATCAGGCCGATGGCGGCGAGGACGTCCAGCGCGGCGAACATCAGCCAGAACGTCCGGCTCGCCGCGAACGCCCCGGGCGCGCCGGCCGCGGGCTTCAGCATCCGCGTGTAGAGGAACGCCCCGAGGTTCGATCCCAGCAGCGATCCGAACACGCCGTAGAGGAACGCGTAGCCCATGTAAACGGCCTTGCGGTCGGCTGGCGCCACCAGGCCGACGAAGCTGTAGTACTTGGGGTGGGCGGTCATCTCGCCGATCGAGAACACGGCGATGCCCGCGACGAACACCCAGGGGCTGTGGGACGAGGCGAGCAGGAGGAAACCGACGCCGCCAATCAGCATGCCCGCGACCATCGTCGGCACGGCGGGCAGGCGCTTGACAATGCGGCTGACCAGCACCTGCAGCAGGATGATGGTGCCGGCGTTGATGACGGTGACGTGCTCGGCGTCGAACCGGAACGCGACGGGCAGCCCGATGGCCGCGAGCGCGCCTGACACGACCCGGCTGACGGGCGCCCCGTCGATGAAGTCGCGCAGGTACCACAGCACCGATCCGAAGTTCTGGAAGTACAGGATCCAGAACCCCGAGTAGACGACGATCATCAGCATGAAGCGCGAGTCGCCGAGGACCTCGGCCGCGCCCACGAGGACCTGCTTGAGCGTCTTCGTGCTGGCGGGCCTCGGCGGGTCGGTGTAGGCGAAGACCGTCGGGACGAGCATCAGCGCGCAGTACAGCGACGAGGCGAGGAAGACGTACTGCCAGGAGAAGCCCTTCAGGTAGCTGACGACCAGCGGGGCGAGGAACGCCCCGAGGTTGATCATCCAGTAGTAGATCCCGAAGCCGAAGGCGGAGTTGCTGTCGTCGGTGGATCTCGCGATCGTGCCCGAGATGATCGGCTTGAAGAGCCCCGATCCGGTGGCCATGACGAGCAGCCCGAGGAAGACCGTCGCGTAGGCGGAGGTGTAGCCGGTGGCGAAGTAGCCGGCCGCCAGGAGCGAGAAGGCGACCATCAGCATGCGCCGGTAGCCGTAGCGGTCCGCGAGCGCGCCGCCGAGGATCGGCAGCACGTAGGTCATCGCGTACACGATGCTCTGGAGGAAGCCGACGGACTGCTCGGCGAAGCCGAGGCCGCCCCGGGCGGCGGGGCCCGTCAGGTAGACGGCCAGCACGGAGTTCATGCCGTAGTAGGCCGCCCGCTCGAAGAGCTCCATGACGTTGGCGACCCAGAAGGTGCGCGGGAACCTGCTGCGTGGCGTCGTCTCGGGCATGCGCCTCCCCTCACGCGCGGCGCGGCGCCGCGTCAGGACGTGGATTCTACCGCAGGACCGATCCTACTTGAGCATCGCGAGCAGCGCGCCCGCGGCGATGGCGGTGCCGATCACGCCGGCGACGTTCGGGCCCATGGCGTGCATCAGGAGATAGTTGTTCGGGTCTTCTTCCTGGCCCACCACGTGGGCGACCCGGGCCGCCATGGGGACCGCCGACACGCCCGCCGCGCCGATGAGGGGGTTGACCGGGCTGCCGGGCAGTTTCGCCATGAGCTTGCCGAGGAGCACGCCGCCCGCCGTCGAGAGGGCGAACGCCACGCAGCCGAGCAGGAGGATCTTGATGGTCGCCCAGCGCAGGAACGAGTCGCCGGCCATGGTCACGCCGACCGAGAGGCCGAGGAGAATCGTGATGATGTTGATCAGCTCGTTCTGGGCCGACTTCGTCAGCCGCTCCGTCACGCCGCACTCGCGCAGCAGGTTGCCGAACATCAGGAGGCCGATGAGCGAGGTCGCCGCCGGAACGAGCATCGCGCCGACGACGGTGACGGCAATGGGGAAGATGATGCGCACCCACGTCGGCACGTCGAACTTCGCCTCCATCCGGATCAGCCGCTCCTCGCGCGTCGTGAGGAGCTTCATGATCGGCGGCTGGATGAGGGGGACGAGCGCCATGTAGGAGTAGGCCGAGACGGCGATCGGCCCGAGCAGGTGCGGCGCGAGCTTCATGGTCAGGAAGATCGACGTCGGGCCGTCGGCGCCGCCGATGATGCCGATCGAGCCGGCCTCCTCGGGCGTGAAGCCCAGGCCCAGCGCCGCGAGGTACGCGCCGAAGACGCCGAACTGCGCCGCTCCGCCGAGGAGCAGCGTCTTCGGGTTCGCGAGCAGAGGCCCGAAGTCGGTGAGCGCCCCCAGGCCGAGGAAGATGAGCGGCGGGAAGATCTCGAGGCGGACGCCGTACGACAGGTAGTGGAACAGCCCGCCGATCTCCTCGCCGTGCGGCGGCGTCATCAGCCCGTTGAGGGGCAGGTTCGCGATGAGCGCCCCGAAGCCGATGGGCACCAGCAGCAGCGGCTCGAAGCCCTTCTTGATGGCCAGCCAGAGCAGCAGGCCGGCGACCGCGATCATGACCGCCTCGCGGATCGTCAGGCTCGCGAACCCGGTGGACTGGAGGAACTCGTACACGTCAGTCTTCCCGCGTGTACCGGATGAGGCAGTCGCCCACCTGCACGCCGTCGCCGGGATTCACGCATACCTCCGACACGTCGCCGGCGCGCGGCGCGTAGATGTACGTGTCCATCTTCATCGCGTCGAGCAGCACGACGGGCGCCTTGGCGTCGACGCGGCTGCCGGCCTGGACGTACAGTTTCTGCACCGTGCCGGACACCGGCGCCAGGATGGCGTTCGGGTCGCCCTTGAGCCCCGCGCCGGCCGACGGCGGCGCCGGAGGGGCGGGCGGCATGCTGGACGGCGACCGCGGCGGCGCCGTCACCGGCGGGAGCGGCGACAGGAACCCGGTCGAGCCGGTGACCACCTGCTCGTCGTCCTCGAGGACCTGGACCGTGACGTCGTAGTCGCGGCCGTTGACGGTGATGCGCAGCTTCTTCATCTCTTGGGCTCCACACGGCGGGACACCATGATGTCCATCCGGCCGGCGCGCGACCAGCGCTCGATCACGGGGCCGCGGTGCACGTGCACGCGGTGCAGGCGCACGGGGGCCTGCAGCGCTTCGCTTGCCGCGGCCGCGACAACGGCCAGCAGCTCGGGGTTCACGCCGGACACGGGCTCCGCCGGCGCGCCGCCGATCCTGGCGCCAGCCGCCCGCAGGGCGTAGAAGAGCCCCATCAGGAAGGCCATCCCGGCCATGACCACCAGGAAGGCCACGAGCGCGACGAAGTACGGGTTCATCGGCGGCCCTTCTACAGCGGCAGGTTGCCGTGCTTCTTCTGCGGCCGGATGTCGCGCTTCGCGCGCAGGATGCCGAGCCGCTCGATGAGCAGCCGCCGCGTCCACGACGGCCGGATGATGTCGTCCAGGTGGAAGGCCTCGGCCGCCCTGAACGGGTTCGCGTGCTGGCGCCGGTACTCCTCGACCCGCCGGGCGATCGCCGCGGCCTTGTCCGCCGCCTGCTCGATCTCCTTCTTGTAGAGCACCCGCGCCGCGCCTTCCGGCCCCATCACCGCGATCTCCGCCGTGGGCCAGGCCAGCACCGAGTCCGCGCCCATGTCGCGCGAGCACATCGCCAGGTACGCGCCGCCGTACGCCTTGCGGAGGATGACCGTCAGCTTCGGCACCGTGGACGCCGAGTAGGTGAACAGCATCTTGGCGCCGTGCCGGATGATGCCCCCGTGCTCCTGCGCCACGCCGGGCAGGAAGCCGGGCACGTCCACCAGCGTCACGATCGGCACGTTGAACACGTTGCACGTCCGGATGAAGCGCGACGACTTGTCGGCGGCGTTGATGTCGATGGCGCCGGCCAGGAAGGCCGGGTTGTTCGCCACCACGCCGACGACCACGCCGCCGAGCCGCGCGAAGCCGATGACCATGTTCGGTGCGAAATCCCGCTGCACCTCGAAGAACGAGTCGGCGTCCACGAGCCGGACGATGACCTCGCGCACGTCGTAGGCCTGGCGCGAGTCTCCGGGCAGGAGATCGTCCAGTTCGGCGTTGTCCACGACCGGCTCGGCGAACGGCGTGTCCGGCGGCGACTCGAGGTTGTTCAGCGGCAGGTACGAGAGCAGCGCCTTCACGAGGCCCACCGCTTCCTGCTCGTCGCGCGCGATGAAGTGGATGTTGCCCGCCGTCGCGGCGTGCGCGAGGGCGCCGCCGAGGGCCTCCTCGGTGATCGACTCGCCCGTGGCCGCCTTGATCACTTCGGGCCCCGCGATGAACATGTGGGCGGTGCCCTCGAGCATGATGATGAAGTCGGTCAGGGCGGGGGAGTAGGCCGCGCCGCCGGCGCACGGACCGGCGATGATCGAGACCTGCGGCACCACGCCCGAGAGGAGCGTGTTGTGGTAGAAGACCTGCCCGTAGCCCGACAGCGCCTCGACGCCTTCCTGGATGCGCGCCCCGCCGCCGTCGTTGAACCCGACGACGGGGATGCCGCACTTGAGCGCCGTCCGCAGGCACTCGACGATCTTCGCCGCGTGCAGCGAGCCCAGCGCCCCGCCGCCGACGGTGAAGTCCTGCGAGAACGCGAACGCCGGCCGCCCGTTGATTTCGCCCTTCCCCGTCACGACGCCGTCGCCGGGGAGCTCCCGGCCTTCCAGCTCCCGGCACCGGTGGCGCACCCACAAGCCGAACTCCACGAAGCTGTCGGCGTCGAACAGCAGCGCCAGGCGCTCCCGCGCGCTCAGCTTGCCGAGCTGGTGCTGCCGGGCGATCTTGTCCGCGCCGCCCCCGGCCTGCAGTGCGGCGCGGCGAGCGTCCAGTTCGTGGAGGTCGGTTTTCACGTCAGGTTCTCCCGCGCGGCCAGCCCCGGCCGGAGGGTCCGGCGGGCCGATGACGCGCGAACGCAGTTGCTGCCGGGATGACGGCGAGAAAGGACCGCGTAAGGGCGCTCCGGGACGGGGGACTCGGACCCCGCATATTAGCCCAAACCCGCACGCACCGCAAACCGGCGGGGCGGCTCCGCCGGCGGCCGCATCAGAGACCCCGGTCCTCGCGCCGGCGGCCTGTCAGCGCGAAGCAGCGCATCGAGAGAGACCCGAAGCGGAATCCCTCGTGGATGTCGTACACGACGTCGCCGGGCAGCGCCGTTCCCAGCGTGAACAGGAGCGGATCGAAGTGCTCCGACGTCGGCGCCGCCTCGCCCGCACGCGGCCCGAGGTGGCGGTAGGCGCCGAGCGACTCCACGTCCAGCTCGCCGACGCGCTCGCGAACCCAGGCGTCGAACTCCGAGGCCCACGGCTGGGCGTCCGCGCCGTCCTCGTCCGGCAGGACCCGCGACGGGTTGTGCGTAATGCCGCCCGAACCGACGAGCAGCACGTGCTCCGACCGGAGCGGCCCGAGCGCGCGGCCCATCGCGATCATGGTGGCCGGCGCCGGATCCACCGGCATCGACAGCTGCACGACGGGCACCGACGCCTCGGGAAACGCCACGCTGAGCGGCACCCACGCGCCGTGATCGAGGCCCCGGCCCGGATCGAGCCTGACTTCGAATCCGCCCCGCTCGAGCAGGACCGCCACCATCTGCGCCACGGCGCGATCGCCCGGACACGGGTACGCGATCTCGTAGAGCCAGCCGGGAAGCCCGGTGAAGTCGTAGATCAAGCTCGGCTTCGGATGGCTCGTGACGCGCAAGGGGCCGGCCGCCCGCCAGTGCGCCGACACGACCACGATGGCCCTCAGCCGCGTCTGCTTCGACGCGAAGGCCCGCAGCGACCGCGCGTACTCCCGGTCGAGGACCGACATCGGAGAGCCGTGCGCCAGGAACAGGCTCGGAACGCGGCGGACCAGCGACGCGCGGCGCTCGACGGGCCGCGCCACGGCGGCGGGCTCCCGCCCCGTCATTGGTTCGCGAGCTCCACCACCGACAGGAACACGATCCGCGCGAGATCCTCCATGATCTCAGGCGTCAGGATGTCCCACCGGTCTCTCGTCGTGTGGTAGGTCGGATAGGGGAGCGGCGGCGCGCCGGACGTGCCGATCGAGACGCTCGGCACGCCCGCCCACAGAAAGTGCGCGGCGTCCTGGCGCGGCCGCGCCACGTTGGCGTTCGTGCTCGCGCTCAATTTCCGGTGGACGAAGCGCTCGTTGACGCGCTCCATCACGGCGCAGATCTGCGGGTAGTCCCGGCCGGAGCCGACCTCGATGCGCTCCCCGCGCCCGACGCTCTCGAGGTTGACGAAGGCCTTGATCGCCTTCAGCGGCATGAACGGGTGCGCCACGTAGTACTCGGATCCCTTCACACCCTGCTCCTCGGCCCCGAACAAGATGACGATCACGGACCGCTTGAGCGGAACGCCCGCCCGCGCGAGCGCCTGCGCCACCGCCAGCGCGACACCCACGCCAGACGCGTTGTCGTGCGCGCCCGGCATCAGGACGGGGTTGAGCCCCAGGTGGTCGAGATGGGCGCCCACGACGATGGCTTCGCGCTTCAGCTCGGAGTCGGCCCCCTCCTTCCACGCGACGACGTTCGAGCCGACACCTTCGGCATGGTGCTCGGTCACGTTCTTCATCGTCAGCGTCTTGCCCAGCGGGAACGACGACGGGGCGAGCGTCCGCCGGATCTGAGCGACGACGTCGGCATGGCGCCTGCCCGTCCCGGCGAACAGGTCGTCGATGACGGCCCGGCCGGCTGCGACCCACTGCAGCCCCCTGACGAACGCCGCGTTCGGGTTGACGATGAAGTAGTCATACACGATGCCCGCGGCGCCGTGGGCCGCGGCGTTCCGCATCTTGTAGTCGTGAAAGGAGTACGGCCGCCAGCGCAAGAACGTGTCCACGTCGGGCCCGGGCGGCACGGGCACCTCGGGCTCGATGACAACGAACTTGCCCTGCACGTCCAGGCCCGCGTAGTCGTCGTAGCCCAGCTCGGGCGCCGTAATCCCGTAACCGGCGTACACGGCCTCGGCGGTGGCCGACAAGGCGTCGGAGGTCGAGCCGGGATAGTACTCCTGCTCGAAGACGTAACGCTTCTGGATCTCGCCGCCGCCGGCAAGCGGCACGTGCAACACGAGATCGGAGCCGGGCAGCACGAGCGTGTAGGGATTCGGAAACCGCTGGTAGTAGGTGCCGGCGTCTCCCGCAGGCAGATAGCCCCACGACGCCAGCAGATCGGCCGACCACGCCGCAGCAGCCTCGTACGACCGGGTGCCGGTGAGGCGGCCCTCGAATCGGTCTGACGCCAGCTCCTTGACCCAGTCGAGGATCGTGTGGCTCGAGACGGCGTGCATCGCCACGAGCAGGCGCTCGTCCGCCGCCGGCGGCGCGGCGTCTCCGCCCCCAGCCCGCGACTGGGCTGAGAGCATCGCGGGCAGCGCGAACGAGACCGCGAATGCGGCCAGGCGGCGGCGTGCGAGCATGGAGCGACTCCTCCGGGGCCACAGGGTATCACGGGGAGGACTCGAACGGTCGTGCAACGTCCTCCCGCGGCTCCCTCTTGGTGCCCTGCCTGACGACTGCCGGAGCGGGCCGCCGAAAGGCAACCCCGGCGCAAGACGCTCACGCCCCGGCATATCAGCATCATGAAGGCGGCCAGGCAACCGGGTGCCCCGCCGCCGGCGACATCGCGCCTTTCCCGAGCCCGGCTTCTCCATCGGGGCGCGTACTGTTCTGGGGGCTGTCTCCCATGACCGACTGGGGCCCAGGCACACTCTTCATGACGCTGAGCCTGTGCATCGAGCTGCATGAGGGGCGCGGAGCCCGGGGCGAGGGGTTCGGGGCTCGCGTTGGAGATCTGGGGTTAGGATTCCAGGGTTGGGGGCCTGAGACGCTACCGTCGATTCGCAGGCTGGCGCAGGACCTCCAGATCAGCGTGATCACGACGAAGCGGGCCTACGACGAGCTCGAAGCCGAGGGCTTCATCGACACCGTCGCGGGCAAGGGCACGTTCGTGGCGGCGCAAAACGCGGAATTCCTTCGCGAGAAGCGGATGAAGGCAGTTGAAGAGCAGCTCGCAGCCGCAGTCGCCGACGCGCGCCTGATGGGCATGACTTCAGCGCAACTGGCGGAGATGCTCCGGCTGCTGTGGGAAGAGGGCGCATGAGCTCGGACAACGCGCTCGAACTGCTGGGCGTCTCGAAGTCTTACCGGGGGGTCGCGCTGAAGGACGTGTTCACGCTGCCGCGCGGCGCCATCGGCGGCCTGATTGGCCCGAATGGCGCGGGCAAGACGACGATCGTGAAGCTCGTCATGAACCTCGTCCGCCGCGACGCCCGCGAGATCCGGGTGTTCGGCCTCGACAACCGCGCGTCGGAAATCGAGGTGAAGTCCCGCGTCGGCTTCGTGTACGACGTGCCGGGCTTCTGGGACTACCGGACGCTCGACGCGCACCGTCGGGCCCTCGGTGCGTCCTACCCCCGCTGGAGCGATGCGACCTTCCGCCGTCTGGCCGGGGAGTTCGGCCTGGCGCTCGATGCGAAGTTCAAGTCGCTGTCGCACGGCGCCAAGACGAGGTTCGCGCTGGCCGTGGCGTTGTCGCACGAGGCGGGTCTCCTGATCATGGACGAGCCGACCGCCGGGCTCGACCCGGTGTTCAGGCGCGACTTGCTCAAGCGGTTCTCGGCCCTCCTGCAGGACGAGGGCAAGTCGGTGCTCTTTTCGACGCACATCACAAGCGACCTGGAGCGCATCGCGGACACGATCACCTTCGTTCGGGCCGGCCAGATCGTCTTCTCGCTCACGCGGGACGCCCTGCTCGACGGCTGGGCGGTGGTCCGCGCCGATGCGAAGGTCGTCGGGGACATCGAGTCGCGGATCCTGAAGGGAAAGCGGGAGCGGGCGTTCGGGGTCGAGGCGCTGGTGTCCGACGGCGACGCAGCGCGGCGCGCGGTCGGCTCCTGCGGCGTTGTCGGCAAGGTCACCCTCGACGATGTGATGGTGCTGATGGCAGGGGAGGGACGCCATGCTGCGTAGCGTCCTCCGCAAGGACCTGGTGCTGAACGCGCCGCAGCTCTGGGACCTGCTCCTCTGGTTCGGCTACGTGGCGTACGTCCTGTTCCGCGAGCCGGACTCCGTGCGACTGGCAGCCGGCGGCTCCGCGCTCGTGGGTGCGCTGATTGCGTGCACGATCGGGGCGCGCGAGGACAGACTGCGCGTGTCGGCCACGCTGGCCAGCCTGCCGGTGCGGCGGCGTGCGATCGTGCAGGGGCGTTACGCCGTTGCGTTCGCCGTCGGCGCCGCCTTCCTGCTCGAGTCGCGCGGAGCGCCGTGGCCGCGATGGGCGGCCGCCGACGTGGGGCTCTCGTTCGCCGCCGCCTGTGGCGGCCTCGTGGCCGTCTACCTCCCGTGCCATTCTCGGTGGGGATTCGGGCGGGGCAACCTCGTGGCGGCGCTTGTGCTGGCCCTCGGCATCGTCCGTGCCGACGCGGCCGGGCCGATCGTTCTCTCTGGGGCCTTCTGGCCCGGGGGCGGGGCTGGGGCGCCCGGTCTGCCTGCGAGCCAGATCCCGGCCGGCGTTGGGTGGGCCGCTGGCTGCCTTGGGCTGGCCTCGGCATCGGTCCTGGTGTTTGCGGTGACCGCCGTCCTGCTGCGGCTGTCCTCCGAGATCGCCGTGCGGGCGGCGCGGGGAAGGGAGTTCTGATGCGCGCTCGAGACGCGGCGGCGCCAGCGGCGGCGGGCCTGGCGCTGTGGCTGACGGCGTGCGCCGCCGTTCCTCCTGCCGTCCAGCTGACGCCGGACCAGCGCCGCATGCACCTCGCGGCCTTCGACCAGGTGTGGGCCACGGTGCGTGAGCGGCACTTCGATCCGGACCTCGGGGGCCTCGACTGGGTCGCGGTGCGGGACGAACTGCGCCCGCGTGTCGCGCGCGCGTCCAGCGCGGGCGAGGTGCGACGCGCCATCGAGGCCATGATCGGCCGGCTCGGCCAAAGCCACTTCCAGCTGCTTCCGGCCGAGATCTACCGTTCGGCGGAAGGCCAGCAGCCGCCGACAGCCGGAGGGGCCGTGGGCCTCGAGGTTCGCATGGTCGGCGAGCGCGTCCTCGTCACGCGGGTCGTGCCAGGCTCACCCGCAGCGGACGCCGGCGTTCGCGCGGGGTGGGAGATCGCGGCCGTCGGCGGCCGGGACATCCGGCCGGAGTTGAGAGCCATCGCGCGCCAGCGCGCCGGAAGGCCGGACCGGGGTGCGTACCTGGCTGCAGCGGTGCGAGGGCTGCTGGCCGGGCCCGTGGGCAGCCGCGTGACAGTGATGATGCGCGACGGAGGAAACCGGGCGCGCAGGCTCGATCTGAGGCGCACGCCGCCGGAAGGCTGGGCGTCCCGCCCCTTCGGCCACTTCCCGTCGGTGGCGGTGTCGTTCCGGCGCGACCGGCTCGGCGCGCGCATAGGCTATGTCGCCTTCAACGCCTTCTTGGACCCCGCGCGCCTGATGCCCCTCTTCAACGATGCCGTCGAGTCGTTCCTCGACGCTGAGGGGGTCGTCATCGACCTGCGCGGCAACATGGGCGGGCTCGGCGACATGCTCCCGGGCATGGCCGGGTGGTTCATCGGCGCCAAGGGCACATCCCTCGGCACCATCGTCACCCGAGCCGGCTCGCTCAAACTCGCGGTCACGCCGCGGCCGTCGCCGTTCACGGGGCGGGTCGCGGTGATCGTCGACGACTTGTCGATGTCAGCCGCCGAGGTAATGGCGCAGGGCCTGAAGGACGCCGGCCGGGCCCGGGTGTTCGGCGGCCGGACGGCGGGCGCCGTGCTGGCGTCGACGGTCGAGCGGCTGCCCAATGGAGATGGGTTCCAATACCCGATCGCGCGCTTCGAGTTCCCCTCCGGCGCGGTCGTGGAGGGCGTCGGGGTGACGCCGGACGTCGAAGTCCGGCCAACGCGCGAGACCCTGCTCGAAGGCCGCGACGTGGCGCTGGAGGCGGCCGTCGCGTGGCTCGGACAGCAGAACCCGAGAGGACAGAGGCCATGACGAAGCGGATTGCGATCGTATGTGTTGCGGGCTTCTTGCTGGGATCAGCGCTCTGGCGCCCGGCCCTAGCCCAGGCGCCCGTCGTGATGCCGCCGGCAGCCCCGGCCGTCGCGCCCGCGCAGGCGCCTTCGGCCGGCGCGCTCCCGTCGGGCGGCGACGTCCTGGCGAGGTACGTCGACGCGACAGGAGGGACGGCCGCCTACGATGCCGTCCGAAACCGCGTGGTTCGCGCGCGCATGGAGATCCAGGGCGCCGGCATCGTCTTTCACGTGACCGTGTACGCCGCGCGGCCCGCGAGCGTCCTCACCCTCATCGACTCCGACGCGACGGGCCACATGGAGAGCGGGGTGTGGAACGGCGTGGTCTGGGAGAACTCCGCGCTGCGCGGCCCGATTGTCAAGGACGGCGCCGAGCGCGATGACACCCTGCGCGACGCGGCGTTCGACCACATGGCACGCTGGAAGGAGCACTTCACGAGCGTCGAGTGCACCGGCGTGGCCGACGTCAACGGGAATCCGGCCTACCGCGTCGTCGTGACGCCGAAGATCGGATCGAGGCAGACGCTTTACTTCGACCGGGAGACAGCGCTCCTGGTGCGCTCCGAGAGCATGATCGATTCGGCCGCGGGGCAGATCGCGGTGACGGCCGAGCCGGACGACTACCGAAAGGTGGGCGGCATCCTGACGCCATTCACGAGCCGCGTGAGCCTCCTCGGCCAGCAGCGCACGCTGACTGTGGAGACGATCGAGCAGAACGTCGACCTCGCGGCGGACCGCTTCGACCCGCCGGCCGAGATCAAGGCCCTGCTCAGGAAGTAGAGAGGAGCGAGGCTGCCCGGCAGCGCGCCGGGCCCGCTGGTGGCTCTGGCGCCGGCGCCTGTGCCGCCATCACCGTCTGTCTGCGAGGTCGCGACATGGGCAAGTGCTTCATCGGCATCGACAGCGGGACGCAGTCCACGAAAGCCGTGCTCGTCGACGGCGGCACCGGCCGGGTCATCGCGGCGGCGTCGAACGCGTACGACATCCTCCCGTCCGCCGTGCCGGGGGCGAAGGAGCAGGACCCGGCCGACTGGGTCCGCGCGGCATCGGCCGCGATCGAGAGCGTGCTGCGGGAGGCGGCTCCGGAGGCCCGCTCGGTGGCGGCCATCGGCATCTCGGGACAGCAGCACGGATTTGTTCCGCTGGATGCCGAGGGCCAAGTCATCCGGCCGGCGAAGCTGTGGTGCGACACCTCGACGGCGCCGCAGTGCGAAACGCTCCTCGCGCGGCTGGGCGGGCCGGCCGGGGCGATCGAGAAGCTGGGGAACACCATCGCGGCCGGGTTCACGGCATCGAAGATCCTCTGGCTAAAGGAGCACGAGCCTGAGAACTTCTCGCGCCTCGCGACGGTGCTCCTCCCGCACGACTACCTGGCGTACTGGCTGACCGGACGCGCGCACATGGAGTGGGGCGACGCCTCGGGGACGGCGTTGATGGACGTTCGGACGCGCGCGTGGCGCGCCGAGGCGCTTGAGGCCATCGACGCCGATCTCGCGTCGAAACTGCCGCGGCTCGCGCCGTCGATCGAGCCGGTTGGCACCGTGCAGCCGTCGGTGGCGGCGCGGTTCGGCCTCGGCCCCAGCGTGTTCGTGTCGGGGAGCGGCGACAACATGATGGGGGCCGTCGGCACCGGCAACGTTTCGGATGGCATCGTGACGGCCAGCTTGGGCACTTCGGGGACCGTCTACGCCTGCTCCGACGCGCCGATCGTGGATCCAAACGGGGAGGTCGCGGCCTTCTGCGACGCCACCGGGCGGTGGCTGCCGCTGGCGTGCACGATGAACGTGACGGTGGCCACCGAGATGGTTCGGACGATGTTCGGCCTCGATCACGCAGGCCTTTCTGCGGCGGCGGCGGCGGCTCCGCCGGGCTCGGAGGGCCTGCTGCTCGTGCCGTTCTTCGAAGGCGAGCGAACGCCCAACGTGCCCGATGGCACGGGCGTCTGGATCGGCGTCCGGCCGCGGACCTCCGGACCGGCGCACATGGCGCGCGCCGCCATGGAAGGCGTGACCCTCGGGCTGAACTACGGCCTCAACCGGCTGCGGGAGCTGGGACTCGCGCCGCGCGAGATCCGGCTCACGGGCGGCGGATCGAAAAGCGCGGTGTGGCGCCAGATCGCCGCCGACGTGTTCGGCTGCTCGGTCGTGTGCCCGGCGAGCGAAGAGGGCGCGGCCTACGGTGCGGCGCTGCACGCCATGTGGGTCTGGCACCACGCGACTGGGTCGCCGCGGCCCATCGCGGACATCGCGCAGCAGTTCGTGGCGCTCGACGAGACGACGCGCGCGATGCCGGACGCGCGAACCGCCGCCGTGTACCTCGAGATGCAGGCGTTGTTCGACCGGTCGGCGAGGGATCTCGGCGGCGTCTTCGCGGCACACCGCCGCCTCCTGACAAGGGGTCGGGTCTAATTATGCAAGCGCCCCCGGTGGGATTGCAGTTTCGCAATTCCACCGAAGCGTGCCGGCGGTACTAACGGTTCTGAAATCGGCACCAGTGGACTTGCGAAATTCGTCCCGACCCCTTAGGCGCCGCATTCGCGGCTCGCCATGCGTTCCATGAACCCGGCGTCGATGAACGGGTCGTCGCCGGCGTGGCGTTCCATCAACACCACGCGGCGCGCCAGCAGCGCCTTGAGATTGCGCCCGTGCACGAGCGGCGACTCACCCAGCGCGGTCGTCGCCATGAACTCGATCCCGGAATCGACGACGTCGGCGAGGTCGCGGCTGTTGGCGATCTCGCTGGCGATCATCTCGTCCAGCACCGCGCGCCACCGCGCCTTGTCGTGCGTCGACCCGGCCCGCATCCAGCCGTGAACGCCGGCGACCCAGGCCGACACGTTCCGGAGCGTCATCATCCAGCACCGGAGGGCCCGCAGCCGCACCCACTGGTCCTCGACGACGTTGAGCGGGCCGAGGGCCCTCCGCGCCTCTTCCCGTGCCGCGCCGAGCAGCGCGATGGCGCGATCGAGCGGCGGCCGCACGCGGGCGTCGATGCGCGCCATGTCGATGGCGCTCTGCTCGGGCGTCAGGAGCGTGAACAGCACGTCGCGGCTCAAGTCGACGTTGTTCGGGTTGTGCGGCGTCGTGCACATGAAGCGCTCGTAGTAGGCACGCTCTCCGGCCGGAATGGCCTCGATGTCGGGGACGAGGGGCCTGGCCCAGAGGCGGTACCACGTGAATCCGATGGTCGAGTAGAGGGGCGCCGGATTGGGAAACGCGAGGATGGCCTCTTCGGCGAGGTCCCAGGCCCGCTGCAGGATCGGCCCGCGCTCCTGTCCGGCCCACGCGCGCGCCAGTCCGGAGACGGCGGCGTCGATGTCGAGGTCCGAGTCGAACTGGAAACGGCGGAGGATCTCGTGGTTCACGTTGAACGGCACCAGTTCGGGCGGACACGTGCCGCCGACGTTCGCGAGCGCGCCGGCGCCGTTTTCGCGGAGCAGCGCCAGGCGCCGGTGGGTCAGCCGCGGGTACGGCACGCCGAGGAGCGGCGCGAACACCTGGTGCGGGCCGGCGGAGAAGTAGAAGTGCGGTTCGGCGCCGCGGTCGCGCAGTTCGGCGGCGAGTTCCCGCTCCTGATCCGCGAACTCGAGCTGGTAGACGGTTCCGCTGTTGACGGCGTGCGAGTCGGGGTAGCTCGGATGGCGGTAGGGCATCTCCCATCCGCGGGCGACGAGCGAGGTGGTCTCGACGTCGAGGCCCTCCCCGAGGCCGGCCCACACCGTGTCGTGCTCGCCGTAGAACGACTCGAGCCGCGTGATGACGCGGAACGCCGGGTTGACCGCGCGGGCCGCGTCCTTCAGCACGCCGAAGAACCGCAGCGCGCACGCTCCCGCCTGCCGCGCGATCTCTTCGTCGTCGTTCCATTCGCGGATGAGATAGGGGCCGCCGTTGCGGCCGACGTACAGCGACTTCGTGTGCTCGAAGCCCGAGCCGCTGTCGTTCGACCAGACGTCGAGGAAGCCCAGGTCCGGGACCTCGCGCATGAGCGCGGCCATCATCTCGGCGTAGTGCTCGCGCACCCGCGGGTGCGCGAGCGTCATCGTGTACCGCGGGCGAAACGACCGGAACGGGTGGTCCACGCGCGGGCCCCGCAGCATCGGGTACCGGGCGAAGAACTCCTCGGGCACCGAGCGCGGCTCGAAGGAGAGCAGCCCGGGCACCAGCCCGTACTTGCGCGCGAGCTCGGCGTTCCGCTTGAGGACCGCGAGGTTGGCCGAGAGATAGTAGGCCGGGTAGAGGCCCCGGTTGAGCGAAGACGCCACGAATTGATCGAGCGCGGGGCAATACGTGTAGAACATGGGATAGGCCTCGCCGGCCGGACCCGTCTCGAGGCCCATCGGATAGGCGAGGGCGTTGACCTCCACGTGCGTGTAGCCCCACGCGGCGAGCTGGCGCACATACGACTCCGGATCGAGGCGGTGCTGGATTCGCGCCTCCTGCGCCAGGAAAATGTCATAGCACGAGCGGTTCCAGGCAAAGGCCGGCGAGACGGAGACGCCGGTGGCCAGCGATCCGAGGTCGCGGCTTGCCGCGACGTCGACGAGCCAGGACGCCGCGGCGTAGAGGAACCGGCCGCCGGCGCTTGCAAGGCGTCCAGACCCGTCGGCCGCCAGCCGGAGATCGACCCGCGCCGTGGGCAGGCCTCCGGCCGGCGCCGGCTCGCCGGCTGCGGCTGGCGGGGCGGCGATGACGAACACGCCCGGCCCAGGCTCGGCGCCAGGCGCCGAAGCGGCGACTGGCGCGCCGGTTGCGCGCGCGAGCAGGCCCGCCGCGCTGTTGGCGGCGTGCGCGGAATCCGGCGTCACCCGGATCTCGCGAATGCGTTGAAGCGCCTCGCTGACCGTCATGCCTCGCCCCCGAGCTTCAGTTCCACGTGCGTTTCGCCGTTCAGGCGGCTCGCGAAGGCGGCGTAGAGGCTGGCCTCCACCTGGAGCGTCGCGACCGGCAGGGACCGGCCGTCGCACCGAGCGGCAACGTTGCGGCAGCCGTGCGGGAGCAGCACGCGCCAGTCGACGTCCGCCGAGTCGCCATCCGGCTTCCGGACGTCGATCGTGATGAGCCCCGGGCGACGCCGGTACTGGTACTCGAGTCCCGCTCCCGACGCCGCGTAGCCGACCCCCACTTCCGCGTCGTTCACGCCGGCCGCTTCCCACCTGGGCGACAGGCGGACGGCATCGAACAGGCGTCCGCCGTCCACGACGCCGGCCAGCCCTTCGACAAGCGCCCACGCCATCGCGCTCGAGCCCCAGCCGTCGGCCGGCGTCGCCTCAGGGCTCGTGCTGGCCTCAACCGTGCTCGGGCGGCCGTCGGGGAAGTACCAGAGGAACGATTCGCCCCGCTCGGACGCGAGGGCGTAGTAGCGGCGGAGGATGTCGATCCCGTACTGCTCGAACCCGTGTTCGAAGGCGGCCCGGGCCAGTTCGCCGCCCACCAGGGGCATGATGCCGCCGTTCACGTACGCGCCCTTCACGAGGCGCGGGTCGCCGAACACGCCGTCGGGAAACGGCGGGTCGATCGAGAACCACTCGGCGAAGGCCCGGCCCTCGGCGCGCCGGCGCTGGTACTCCCGGAGGATCGCCGCCGCCTGGCTGTGGTCGGCCGCGCCGCGGTTGATGGCCATCGGGTTGCTCAGGCTGAGCTGCTCGCCTTCGTCGACGCCCGGGACCTCGACGGGCGTGATCTTCACGAAGTGGGTGTAGAACCGGCCGTTCCAGCAGGCGCGGTTCATCGCCGCGCGCAGCGTGGCGGCTTCGGCGTCCCAGCGCGCCGCGATGCGCGCGTCGCCCAGCCGGCGGTGCAGGCGCGCCATGAGGCCGAACGCCTCGACGTAGCCGGACGAGTCGCCGTGCATGCAGCCCCAGTACGTGTCGTCGGTCACCTGGAACTGCAGCCAGCCGTGCCGGCCAGCCGTGTAGGCGAAGTCCCAGGTGTCGATGGTGTACGGCCGCTTCACGAGGCCACGCTGGCGGTCCCAGTACCACGGATGGCCCGTCACATACCGCATCGCCCGCTCGAGCGACGGCAGCAGGCGCCGGGCCCACTCGTCGTCGCCGGTCGCCTGCCACGCCAGGTAGGCGGCCTTCACGAAGCGGTACTCGACGTCGGCCTCGACCGGCACGCGCACGTATTTTGTCCAGTTCTCGCGCTCGGACGGCGGCCTCTCGGGGAACGTCGTCACGGAGTCGAAGATGCGGCCGCTGGCGGCCTGCGTGTCCGCGAAGTGCTGGACGGCGCTCGTCACGTCCGGCTCGACATGGCGGAGCGCCCGGAGCATGTCGCTGAAGTCGCGGATCCAGATCGACCGCGCGTCGCCGGTCCGGCAGCCCCGGATGTGCTGGGCGTCGATCACCAGCTCGAGGGCCGCCCGATCGAGGATCGAGCGCACGAGCGGGAACAGCCCGTCGAACTCCGGGCGGCCGGTTCGGATGCGCGTCTCAACGCCCACCGGTCTGCACCTTCACCGTGTCGCGCCAGTACCGGACCTTGTCGATGCCGGCCGGGTCCGCCGCCGCGTCGAACGGCAGGCCGTGGAACGACTGGCCGTTCTGGAACAGCACCTGTTCGCCGAACTGCGCCCGGGTCATGTTGACGATGGCATAGGCGATCTCGCCCCTCTCCTCGCTGGCGAAGACGAAGTCGCCGTCGGTCACGAGCGGGCCGTACGCCACCCGGCCCTTCTCGAAGAGGTACCGCGGCCGCCGGTAGTCGCGGGCGATGTCCAGCCGGAGGTCCTGCTTGACGCCCACGGTGATGCGGCGGCTGCCCGTCTCGATGGCCACGCCGAGGCCCGCGCCCGCCGGCGCCGCTTCGACGAGCCGGATCCGGGCGGCCAGGGCCTGCGGATCGGCCTCCCTGGCGTGCGGCACCAGCACGGTGATGAAGCCCTCCGTGTGCGTCGGCTCGAAGTGGCGGCCCGTCGCCTGATGGATCGTCAGCTCGTCCTGGTAGTGGCGCTTCTGCGGCGTCACGCCCTCGATCCGGAAGTGCGTCGCCGGAAACACCACGAGGAGCCGGTCCGTGTCGGCGAGCGCGATCTGGCCCACGGCGTCGTAGCCGGTGTCGTACCAGTGCTCGCCCTGCGCGTAGATCTTCCGCGTGTGCCACAGGTTCGCGAGCGTGAAGAACTCGTCGGTGCGCGACTTGAAGATGTCGAACACCACGAACAGCCCGGGGTCCTTCACGTAGGCGATCACGCGGTCGTAGTCGTAGCCCCACCCGTCGTCGATGAGGCGGGTCCGGCTGTAGTCCACTTCGGGCAGCGAGAGGAAGTCCACCTTGCGCGTGCGGACCGGCCGGTAGGAGCCGGCGTTCCGGAGGAACTCGAGGATCGGCTGGCCGGGGACCGGGTCCTTCGAGCTGTAGCGCGTGTCGCCCTTCTCCTGGCCCATGAAGAACTTCTCGGGCCGGACGACCAGGCGGTTGTGGAAGTAGTCCTGGCGGTAGGCGCCGAACGGCCCGCTCGGCATGTAGTCGCGGTAGCCGCCGTCGCGCAGCAGCACGGAGCCGTTGGACATGAGCAGCACGATGCTGTTCTCGTCGGCGTGGCCGTGCGTCATCTTCTCCTCCTCGACGGGGATGGTATCGCGCAGGTAGTCGCGGAAGTTCATGCCGCCGTCGCCCTCGTCGCGGTAGTTCAGCAGCAGGTAGGTGGACGAGGGCGTCCAGCCGTCGCGAAACACGATCTTCTTGCCCTGCACGTCCTCCATCACCTCGCCGCTCAGGTGCGTCGGCGCCGCGGGCCGGATGCCCGGCCGGCCCCACCGGCTGGCGTCGATGAGGAAGCAGCCGAGCGCCACGTTCCTCGGCGCGGAGAAGTCGACGAACCTCGACGCGATCTCCTGCGCGGCCCACGCCATCGCCGGATCGTTCAGCCGGGCGGCCGCGGCTTCGAAGAAGACGAAGAAGTGCTGCCAGCTCTGCGTCCACGCGGCGTCGCCGAAGTCCGGCACCATGCCGGCCGGCGACATCAGGTTCAGGAAATAGTGCGCGTAGTAGTACATCTCAGGCGTCCGGAACAGCTCGTCGAGCTTGCCGATCGCGTCCGCGTAGCCCAACAGCGAGTAAAGCCAGACGCCGTGGTAGATGGTCGCGTCCTCGATTTCCCAGTTGCCCCAGTTGTCGTCGCCGAGGGCGCGGCGCTGCTGCTCCCAGGCGGCCGCGCGGGGGTGTTTCGGGAACGCGCGCACCGCCCACGCCAGCGACTCCGCGCGCAGCATGGCCCGGTTCATGGCGCCCCACTCGGAGGTCTGGAGCAGGTACTCGATCGAGTGCGCCGCCACTTCCTCGATCGTCGCCGCGTCGGCGGCCGTCAGCCTGCCCAGCCGGTTCAGCGTGTCGAAGGCCCGCAGGTAGCGCATCACGGTGAAGAAGTCGGAGAGCGCCGGGACGCCGTGGTCGTAGTCCGGCCGCTTCCTGATCGCCCACTCCGGGAAGGCGGACCGGTACTCCCCGTAGGTCACGAGGATCTCCCGGGCGCGATCGGCGTGCTCCGGCCGGCCTTCTCTCTCGAACAGGTACGAGTAGATCAGCGCCGTCTCGAGCAGGTTGCCCGGCGCGCGGTAGCCGAAGGGGCTCTCCGGGTCGAACTGCGCCCGCCACCGCGCGAGGTTCTCCTCGCGGTGGTCCCAGGCCCAGTCGGCGGCGGCGCGAGCGTAGGCCAGATACCGCTCGGTGGCGGCCGCCGGCGCCGCCGCACGCTGCGCGCGCGCGGCCGCCTGCGGGAGCTCCGCCGCAGGAGGGCCGCCGGAGAACAGGAGGCCTGCGCTCGAAGCCGCGACCAGGCCCGCCGACAGGGCCTTCAGCAGGGACGTCATGGCGATACCCTCCCGATGTCAGGCGCCTTCATCGATCCGGCGCCAGGTCTCGAACACGTGCAGCACGTTCTCGGGCTGCGCGCCCGGCCCGAACTCGCACTCCGCGATCACGCCGCCGTCGGCGTAAAGGTGCGCCCGCATCTCGCGCACGGCCCGGGCCACCTCGTCTTTCGTCCCGCGCGACAGCAGAATCTGGCGATCCACCTCGCCCCAGAACGTGAGTCGGCCGGCGAAGCGCCGGCCCAGCTCCTCGACGCCCATGACCGCCACCTGACTGTTGAGCGCGTCCACGCCGAGCGCGATGAGGTCCTCCACGATGTCGAGGATGTGCCCGTCCGAGTGCATGAAGACGAACTTGCCGTAGCGCCGGGCGATCTCCGCGTACTCCTCGTACATCGGGCGGAAGTGCCGGCGGAACGTCCCGGGCGACGCCAGCATCCGGCGCTGACCGCCCCAGTCGTCCATGATCACGATGGCGTCCACGTCGGTCCGCGCCCATGCTTCGGTTTCGCGCACGTAGTGCTCGTGGATGCGCCGCAGCAGCTCCAGCAGCTCCGGCGGCTCTTCCGCCAGGTCCACCATCGCCTGCTCCACGGTCCGGATGAACTGGAGGCGCTCGAAGGGGCGGATGAGGGTGCCGGCCAGTGTGAACTGCTGGGTGCCGCGGCAGAACGCCCGGACCGCGTCCGCGTCCACCGCCAGCGGCGCCTCAGGCGCGCGGAACCCCTCGAGCTGCGACCAGTCGGAGATGAGCGGTCCGTGCGTGACGCCGATGACCCCGCCGTGGACGTTGCGGAAGCGGCAGCCCCACTCGTCGACGTAGTCGCCCTTCGCGTAGCGGCTCCCGACGACCGGCAGCGGGGCGCGGTACAGCTGGGGAACGGTCGCGATGTCGTCGGGGAACTCGCGGCGGAGCCGGGCGAGCGGTCCAGGCGAGTGCTCCTCGGCCCACGGGAGCACCCAGGCGTGGCGCGGCGTGCGGTCGGGCTTCTGAAACCGCAGGGTCCGCCGGACGAGCTCCCGCGACGTCATGGCCATCGCGCTCCGGGGATCGGCGTCAGCGCGGAGCCGCCGGCGGCGATGCCCGCGGGCACCGCCGGCACGACCGGACGGCCGCGCCGCGCCCAGGCGCAGCCGAGTTCGCTCGGGAGGCATCGCGCGGCGTAGCAGCGCTCCAGCTCGTCTGCCAGGCGGTGGACGAACGGGCGGCCGCCCGGGCCTGTGCGGCGGCGCGCGGCGGGGAAGGGCGCGATCTCGGGGACGGACGCGTGCATCGCTTCCACGCAGACCGTCTGCGCGGCCGCCGCCTCGATCCCGCAGACCACGGGACCAGGGCTGACGGCGCGGTCGAGGGCCGTGAAGAGCTTCTGGAACTGGGGCGTGGCGTCGGGGTCGCCGTAGTCGATCGGCGCCTCGCCCTCCGGCGTGCCGACAATGCGCTTCCGGGTCTCTCCGAAGACGATGCTCCCGCGCTCGCACTCCACGCGAAAGCGCGGCTCGATGGCCCGCTCGGTGGCGTGCGAGGCGAGGAAGAGCACCTCGCAGCCGTCTGCGGTCTCGGCGCGGCAGGCGGTCGTGTCGGCGCTCTCGATGGAGAAGACGCGCCCCATCTCGGCGGCGACGAGCGCAGGCATCGCGCTGCGGTGTATCTCGGGCCCGACGAGGAAGAAGGCGTTGTGGAGGAAGTGGGCCATCGCGTTGTTTGCCGGACTGTCGAGGACCAGCGCGCCGGTCGAGGCATCGCGCAGCCGGCCGGCCCAGCCGTTGCGCGCGTAGTAGGCAGGGTCCCGCGGCCAGGCGCACAGCGTCGTGACCCGCCTGGGCCGCCCGTAGCGGCCGGCGAGCAGGTCGCGCTTGAGCGCCTGAACGGCCGCCGAGTACGACCACTGGTAGCCGACGAGGACGAAGCGGCCGGCCCGGTCTCGTGCAGCGGCCAGGGCGTCAGCGGCGGCCGCCGACGCGCCGAGCGGCTTGTCGCAGAGCACGTGGCTCCCGCGTTCGAGGGCCTCCGCGCTCTGCGGGACGTGGAGGTGGATCGGCGAGACCACGACCGCGAGATCGGCCCTGTGGCCCGCATCGAAGAACGCGCCGACCGCGTCCACAACCGGCACGCCGAGGGCGGCGACCCGCGGCCACGCCGCCGACGCGCGCGCCTCGGGGTCCACGACGCCGGCAAGGCGCGCCGCGTGGGGTGGCGTCTCGTCCAGCAGCGCCTGGAGGTAGTGGAATCCGTATCCGCCGATGGCGGCCATCAGCACCCTGACGGGTTCCGGCCGTTCGTGCTTCCTGTCTGCCACGTCCGCTACCGCGCCTCCATGGCCGCGTCCAGCAGATCGGTCTCGCATACCCGCCTTGTCTCGAGATCGATCGCCAGCGTCTTGATCTCGAACGGTCCCAGGCGCGTGTCGAGGGACAGGCCCAGCGCGGGCACCGTCAACGTGGTGGTCCGCGCGCGCCCCGTCGGCTCGAACAGCCGGACGATCAGCCGGCGCCCGTCCTCGATGACGCGCAGGCTCGGCATCTGGACCGCTTCGTCGGACAGGACGGCGCCGGCAAGGGCCGGCAGCCCGCCGGTTCCGGGCGGGAAAGCCACGAGGGCCATCGGGGCCTCGTGCCGCGCCGTGGCCTCCCGATCCACCACGCTCAGGCGCTCGGCGGCCGGCCCGCCGGCGAGCCAGAAGCGGAACACGTGCTCGCCGCGATCGACCCTGGGCTCGGCCCGGTCCTGCCTGACGACGGGCGTCCGGTCATCCACCGGGTGGCCGGCGTACGCGGGCGAGCGGAGACACGACAGGCGCAGTTCGGACCCGGAGAAGTCGAACCCGTAGATCGCGTCGTTGATGACCGTCAGGGCATGCGCGCCGTCCGGCGAGACGCACGCCACCCACTGCTGACAGACGAGTTCCTCGGCCTCGCGACGGTGTTCCTCGACCCCGAAAGCCACCTGGCCGAGCACCCGCCCGGGCCCGAGGGCCGTCGGGATCGCCAGCTTCAGCATTGCGTCCGTTTCTGCCCAGGTGGCGCGCGCTTCGACCTCGACTTCCGCGCCCTGCCAGGGCAGCGCGTAGCGCAGGCGCAGGACGGAACGGCCGTACCCGAACAGCGCTTCGACGATTGTGCGGACCGGGCCGTCTTCGATGACGCGGACCGGCGGCAGTTCGTGCGCCGCGACGCCGGCGAACGCCGCGGCGTCGCGCGGCGCGAGGAGCAGGAACTCGCCGGCGCGGTCGCGGAAGCTCCTCGCCTGCATGCCCCATGGGTCCGCCGAGTCGCGCATGACGAGGGGACGGAAGGCGCCGCGATCGACGTACGTGACGCCGTCCACGCAGTAGCGCGCGAGCAGTCCCGTTCGGCCGTCGATGTCCGCGGCGCAGCCGGCGCCGCGATGCCGGTACACGCCGTCAACCGGGCGCAGGGGCGGCGCAGGCGGCCTCGGGATCTTGCGCAGCCGGCAGGCGAATCGGCTCACCGCCGAGGGCTCGAGCGTCGGGCGGAAGACGATCCGCTTGCGCTGGTCCACCTGGATGTTGCCGCTCTCTTTCTCGACCTGCGCCGGCACGGCGCGCCCGTCGCGGCCGGCGACCTCCGGCGCGAGGCACACGGACGAATCGGGGTTGGGTTCGGGCGGCTGCATTTCGCAGACGACCGTGGCGGTCACCGGGAACGGGTGGGGGTTGTGGACCAACAGCGGGTACTCGCCCTCCTGCGCCTGCGGCTCACTCGAGATCAGCGCGAAGAACGCCCGCGCCCGCAGCCGGGCACCGAGGTCCAGGCCGAGTCCCAGCCGCCGCAGCGCTTGTGCCTCGGCCTCCTCGACGCTCGTTCCTGCCAGCACGTCGTGGAACTGCGTGAACAGCAGAGCCTGGAGCACCTCGTCCAGGCCGGCGGCGGGGTAGGGCAGCAGGCCCTGGACGGCGGCGCACGCGCACGTTTTCTCCGTGGCGAACAGGAGCGCCTCGAGGCGCCGGTGCGCGCGCTTGACCGTCGCCATCGACGTGTAGCACCCGGGCGCCCAGGGGTTGAGGTCCCGCTCGACGCGCGGGAGCGAGGGACGTCTTGCCTCGAGGCCGTCGAAGTAGTCCTCGGGCCGCCCGTGCACGATCTGCCGGCCGTGCGCGCCGCCCGCGAGCGCCGCCAGGGCGCGGAGATCGCCGCGCGACGGCCCGCCGCCGTGATTCCCCACGCCCCACAGCACGAGCCCGTCCTGGTCGGCGCCGTGCGTGCGGAGCCACCCCTCGACTTTCGCGCGGGCCCGCCCCAGTTCCGAGTTGTAGTGCCCGGCGGAGCGGTGAGCGAGCAGGGTGGACCCGTCGTAGCCCACCCAGACGAAGTCGTCCGCGGGCAGGTCCAGGTGCCGCGCGTCCGGGCGGCAGAAGAGATACCCGGTGTAGCCCGCCTTCGTCAGGATCTGGACCAGGCCGCGGCTGTGGCCGAACGCGTCGACGTTGAACGCCGCGCGCGGCCGCACGCCAAACCGGTCGCCGAAGTACCGAAGGCCTTCGCCGATTTGGCGCACGAACGATTCGCCCGACGGCAGGTTGCAGTCCGGCTGGAGGAACCAGCCGCCCGACACGTGCCACCGTCCCAGGCGCACCAGGCGCTGGATGCGGCCGAACAGGCGCGGCTCGTGCTCCTCGACCCACTGGTACAGGAGCGCTTCGTTGTGGCAGAACACGAAGCCGTCGAACTCGTCGCACAGATCGGCCGCCGACCGGAAAGTGGCCAGCGTCGCTGCCAGCCCTTCTTCCCACGGCCACAGCCACACCGGGTCGATGTGCGAATTGCAGACGAGGATCAGGCGGCGCCCTAGCGTCATGGCATCGGCCTCACTCGCGCCTCGAGCGGGGTCTCGCCGGCGCCGCAGGGCACGCGGAACGTCGCGACGTCCGGCGCGTCTGGGTCGGCGCGGAGCCGGAGCCGCAGCCAGCCCTCGCGGACGGGCAGGCGCGCCTCGACGCCGGCCAGCCCCGGCAGGAGCCTCGGCGTCACCGTGACCGCGTCCGGGCCCGGCCTCACGCCGAGCAGGTGCTGCACGACGAGGACGACGAGTTCGGCCCACGTCCACGGCGTGATGCCGACCTGCGGAAACGGCGGCGACGCGCGAGGTCCGTTGTTCTCGAACCACGCGCCCGAGGCGGCGCCGTCCGTCGCGGCGAGCCAGCGCAGGATGCGCCAGGCGCGCGCGGCGTCGCCGGCCTCGACGGCCGCCCGCGCGACGAAGATCGACGCGAACGGCCACGCGCCGGGGGAATCGGGTTCGGACGAGACGTGGTATCGGCCGTAGCCGCCCCGGTGCCACGCCTGGTTCCACAGCGTTTCGATGTGATTCAGCGTCGCGCGCGCCACCGCCGAGCGCGGCGCGACGGTGCCGAAGGCAATCGGCAGGACGCAACTCGTGTCGGGGTTCAGCCGGTGCGGCGGGTCGCCGGCGAGCGGAACGCCCTCGGGCAGTCCCGCGCGGGGGCTAGGCAGAATCGTCTCCTGCACCTGGCCCGTCACCAGCCGCCGCTTCACGAAGCCGCGGGCGTCGGACAGGGCGAACACCGGGTCGGAGAGCATCGCGTCGCGCAGCGACTCCGACTCGTGCTGCCAGCGTGCAGCCGGCTGTGGGCGGCCGAGCTGCCGAGCCAGCGAGGCGGCGGCGGCGAGGCCGAGCGACACGAACAGCTGGTGGGCCAGTTCCAGGCCGGGCTTGATGCCGTGCGCGGCGTGCCGCTCCCAGTACTCCCGCGTCCCGCAAAGCAAGCCGCTCGCCGGGTGGCGGAGCTCCGCGCGCAGCGGGTACTCCGCGGCGGCCGCGACATGGTCCCAGACCTCCTCGGCGAGCCCGAGGTCGCCCGTCCAGGCGGTGTACTCGCCCAGCACGTGGAGCAGGATGCCGTTCTGATCGAGTTCCACGTCGCCGCGCCCTCGGGCCTGGCTCGAATCGAGCGTCGCGCCCTCCTCGGTCACGAACTCGATGGCCAGGCGGCGCAGCATCGTCCGCGCCAGCGGCTGGTGCCCGAGCATCGTGAGGGCGAGCGCCGCGAACGCCTGGTCGCGGACCCATTCGCGGTTGTACTGCCAGATGCTGCCGTCCATGCGGCCCGCAGCCGACACGGCGGCTGGCAGCTGCGCGGCGCTGGCGCGAAACAGGCGGTCGAGGACGGGGTCGCCGAACTCGACGGTGGTCCTCTCCGGCCGCGGGCCGGGCGGGCGAGCCCCGCCGCCGGGGGCGGCGATGCGCACGTCCACCGAGCCGGCTGCCCGGTCGAGATCGTAGACGAGGGCCGCCCGGAGGCGATCGCCGGGGGCCAGCGAGAAGGCGATGCTAGCCTCCGTGCCTGGCGTTCCCGTGCGCAGCGTCCCTGCGATGGTCTCGTGCCCGGCGTTCGCCAGCGTGACGTCCCGGGACAGGCTCGGCCGCTCGCCGTCGGGACACGAGAAGCGTTCTTCGACGTCGATCGGCCCCGCCTTCCACGAGGCCACGACCGCCGGGATCGCCGCTCCAGCCTGCCATGCCACCGCGACCGCCCCAGCCTCCGGCGCACGCGCGCCGGTTCCCGCGGCGATGCGCAGGGCCGTCGGCTCGAGGCCGTGCTCCGGGTGCATGGTCAACGCGCCGCGCTTCGGCCGCAGCCGGTCCGGGTCCATGACGAGCAGGCCGAGCGGCGTGCCCTCGCCGGCGGGCGCGTGCTGCACGGCGGCCTGGATGCGGCCGTTGCCCAGGAAGAAATAGGACGTCCCTGACAGGCGCGTGCGCACGTCCGGGTGGCCCCGCGCGGGGTCGTCTCGATACGCGTGCTCGGCGACATCCACCATCGCGCTACGCCTCCGGCGCGCCTGCGGGGGCGGGCGCCGGCCTCGGCCCGGCCATCGCCCGAAGCGCGGCGAGGTCCTCGGCGAGCCTCGACTCGCACAACGCCGGCCACGCGTCTCGATCGACCGGGCGGCAGTCCGCCTTGGCTTCGGACCGCCGGGCCAGCTCGAGCACGGCGTTCAGTTCGGCGCGATCGACGTCGGGGAACCGCGAGAGGAACTCCTCGTCCCTGATCGGCACCTCGAAGCTCCCTCCGTGATCTTCCACGGACAAGTGGACCGCGCGCGGCAGGTCGTCCAGGAGCCGGATGATGGCCCGGAGGTCGATGACGCCCTCGCCGATTGGCGCCGGAAACGTGACGATGCCGCCGGGCGACGGCAGCACGCCGCCGTCCTTGACGTGCGTGCTGACCACCCACGGGAGCAGGCGAGCCGACGCTCGGACCGGGTCCTCGATCATCGTCAGGAGGTTCATCGTGTCGAGGCAGACGCCGATCCAGTCGCCCGGTTCCGCGCCGCACATGTCGAACAGCCGGAGGAGCTCGAAGGAGGTGAACTCGAAGTGCGTCTCGACGGCCAGCGTCACGCCGTAGTCGCGCAGCATGGGCGCCTGCGGGCGGAGGGCGGACGCCGTTTCGCGCAGCAGCAGCTCGGTGCACGGGTTGGCCGCGTTCCAGCGCATCAGGCCGCCCGAGCAGGACCGCACGACCGACGCCCCAACGGCCGCCGCGCCGCGCGCCGCCCATTCGTTGACGCCGAACAGGTCCCTGCGCGCCCACGTCGTCATGTCGCGGGGGATGTGCTGGGCGCCGCCCCACTCGAGGTACATGCCGCAGGCGCCGGCGAACGCGCGGAGGTCCTTCAGCGCGTCTTCGCCCGTGCGCGCCTGCCACTCCGGAGTCAGGCCCGAGAAGGCGACGCCGTCGGCGCCACGCGCCGCGGCCCATTCGAGCGTCGCCATCGGGGACAGATCGAGCGGAAACAGCCCGTAGTTGTCGAGGCCCACCCTGCGGCGGCCGGGCGCCGTGTCGCCCGTCATCGGATCGTCACCATCGCCCACAGGAGCAGGATGATCAGGCCGACGAGCACCCAGGTGCCGAAGAACCCGAGATAGTCGCTGCGGGCCGGCCGGAGGATCTCCCAGTTCCGGCCGCCGAACCACTTGTCACCGTCGTACTTGCGCGGGTTCGCGCACGCATCGGCGACGGCGGCCGCGTCTGCCTCCGGCGTCGGCTGCACCGGCGTGTGGATCCGGGCGAAGAAGCGGTCCAGCGCGTCGCTGGGCTCGGGCCGCGTGACGAGCGAGAGCAGGACGAGCGCGAGGAACGGGAACAAGGCGTCGAAGTAGAAGCGCGCGGCCACGAGCTGCGGCTTCGACCACGTCTTCAAATCGACGCCGAACCAGCTCATGACCCACAACTCCGCATGGAACCGGCCGAGCCCCTCTTTTGGCGACCGCGGGTCCTCGGGGTCCTGACGGACGACCTTCTCGAAGAACACGCCGACCGGCGGCATCGTCCTCGTCCGCGTAACGGGTTCGCCCGGCCGGGCCGCGCGGCCCGAGGCAACGTCTTCGTTCGTCGCCGGGGACGTGGACACCACGGTGCGCGGCGCGGTCTCGACGAGCCACGGCCCGTAGCGCCGCGCCGCGTCGATGCGCTCGAAGGCCGTCGGGATCGCCGCGTAGAGCAGGATGCAGAGCGCCACCTGCAGGATGACCGCCCACTTCGTCAGGCGGCGCCAGACGAACCCCAGCCAGATGGACGCGCCGAAGATCGCCGGGATCGAGATGATGTACTGGAACAGGCCGAGCAGGTTCTCCGCCGTCATGGCCACCAGGATCGCCCCGGCCAGCGTCACGGCGATCACGGCCCGCCCGACGACGAGGTAGTGCCGGTCGCTCCTGCCCGGCACGATGGGCCGGTAGAGGTTCCTGATGAACAGCGCCGCGTGCGAGACGGCCGATGCGTCCAGCGTGGACATGTTCGCGGCCAGCACGCCGATGAGCATGAGGCCGATCGCGCCCGGCCACAGCAGGTCCCGGGTCATCACGCCCCAGATGAGATCCGGGTCGTGCAGCCGGCCCGCGTAGAGGCCGATGGCGATGAGGCCGGCCAGCGCCCAGAAGAGCATCAGGACGCGCTTGGCGAACATGCCGCCGATCATGCCCACGCGCGCGGTGAACTCGTTCCTCGCCGATCCGGCCGTCTGCATGCCCGACACGACGGCGACGATGGACACCAGGTTCGCCAGCACCATCGCGAGCACGGTGTACCAGGCGTAGTCGCTGAGCGACGCCGATCCGAACAGCTGGAACATGTGGGCCGGCACGGCGGCGTGCAGCCCCGCGAAGCCTCCCAGCCTGGCGAGGCCGACCGGCACGAGCATGACGGAGAAGACGACGATCAGCACCCCCTGGATGCCATCCGTGATCGCGGCGGCCCTGAAGCCGCCCATCATCGTGTACGCGCCGACGACGACGGCGTAGATGAGGAAGAACCACGTCTGGTTGACGTGGGACACGAAGGAGCGGAGCTCGCCGCGCTGATGCTTCTGCCGGAGGACCTCCCAGCGCGCGTGCTGATCCGGCGTGAGCCCGCCCGCCCGCGCCGCCTCGAGCTCGCGGAACTCCTGGAACTCCGCGACGCTCGCCCGCTCGGCGGCGGTGCACTCCGCGACGGCCTTCGGCGTCATGGCCACCATCGTCTTGCCGGCGACGAGCATGCCGATGCCGCCGCCGATGAAGGCCGAGATCGCGAGGGTGAAGACCGCGTAGGCGGCGGCAAGGAAGGGGCTGCCGAAGCGCTCCTCGTAGTAGTCGCCGATGGTGGTCAGGCGCACCCTGCGGAACAGCATCGTGCTGAACCAGTAGAACGGCGTGAGGAACAGCACGAGCGACTGGATCCACATCCCGCCGACGCCCTGGCGGTAGACCTCCCGCGAGACCGCCACCGCCTGGTCGGCGTTGGTGGAGCACCCGAAGTTCAGGAAGAACTGGTAGACCCTTCCCAGCGTGCGGCCGGCCAGGAAGAAGTCGTCCATGCCCTCGGACGAGGCCCCGACCTTCCGTCCGATCCAGAGCACCGCGGCCAGGTAGGCGGCGATGATGGCCACATCGACGACGTGGAGGCCCCACAGGTGCATGGCGGACGCGCCTCGATGGGTCGAAGCCGGGAGCTCCGGCAAGCGGGCTTCCGGCGCACGGCCGACGACCGAACGCCGCGGCGGAGGCCGGCCGCGGAGCCGGCCCCGCCCGTCACGGCGCGCCGGCTAGACGAGTTCCGTCAAGCCGGGGATGGCCACCGGGTCCACGGGATTCGGCCCGAACTCGTACGCCTTGGGCGACAGGTCGAGCGTCGAGGTGTTCATCGCCCAGTCCCAGGAGATCGCCCGGCCCGTGTAGGCGCTCATCCTGCCGATGATGGCGCACATCGTGCTCTCGGCGACCTGGCGCCCCTCGTTGAGCGGCGCGCCCTTCCGGATCGACGCGATAAGGTCGATGTGCTCCTGGACGTAGGGATTGACTTCCTCGGCCTCGAAGGTCCACGGGGACGCGCCGGTGATGCGCGTGGCGCTCGCGGTGCTCCACGCCACGCCCTTCGTGCCCACGATTCGCTCTTCGACCCGGTCGTTGCAGCCCTTCGTCTGCCGGCACATGCTCAGCACCCGCACCCCGTTCGGGTACTCGAACTCCGTGGCGAAGTGGTCGAAGATGTTGCCGAACTGGGGCGCCACGCGCACCTGCCGCCCGCCCATCGCCATCACGTTCTTCGGCATCGCGCCCATGGCCCAGTTGACGACGTCGATGTTGTGCACGTGCTGCTCGACGATGTGGTCGCCGGAGGTCCAGGTGAAGTAGAGCCAGTTGCGGCACTGCCACTCCATCTCCGTCATGTTCGGCGTGCGCTCCTTCACCCACAGGTCGCCCTGGTTCCAGTAGCACTGCGCCGCGACGATGTCGCCGATCTGGCCGTCGTGGATGCGCTTCATCAGCTCCAGGTAGCGCCGCTGGTGCCGCCGCTGCGTGCCGGCGACGATCGCGAGGCCCTTCTGCTTCGCGAGGTCGGACGTGGCGATGATCGAGCGGACGCCCACCGGATCCACGGCCACCGGCTTCTCGGCGAAGATGTGCTTGCCGGCCTCGATGGCGGCCTTCAGATGGATCGGACGGAACCCGGGAGGCGCCGCGGTGACGATGAGATTGACCTCCGGCACCGAGCAGACGCCCTTGTAGTTGTCGAACCCGACGAACTGGCGGGAGGCCGGCACCCTGACCCGCGACGCGTATTCCTTGGTCAGGCGAGCCAGCGCGGACTCGACGCGGTCGGGCACGAGGTCGCCGAGGGCGACGATTTCCACCGCCGGGTCGGCCTTGAGGCAGTCGATGGCCGCCCCCGTGCCGCGCCCGCCGCACCCGATGACGCCCACCCTGATCGCATCGGATCCCTGGGCGAACACGCCCACCCCCCCGGGGATGGCCGCGGCCATCGAGGCCGCCGCCGCCGTCTTCACGAAATCGCGGCGCGTGACTGTCGTGTGCTGATCCTGGCTCATGTCGTCTCTCTCCTCAGAAGGCGTCGCACGAGCGGTACGCGTCGATGACGGCGCGCTCCCCCTCGAGGCCCGGCTTGCTCTGGCCGTGCTCCATGCAGATCGGGCCCTGGTAGCCCCGGCCGTGGAGGTACTTGAACACGTTGCGGAAGTTGATCTCGCCGCTCGTCGGCTCCTTGCGGCCCGGATTGTCGCCGACGTGGAAGGCCGCGATCTCGTCCCACGCGGCCTCGATGTTCGGCAGGATGTTCCCCTCGCTGATCTGCTGGTGGTAGATGTCGTTCACGATCTTGCAGTGCGGACTGGCGACCGCCCGGCAGATCTGGTACGCCTGCGGGATCTTCGAGAGGAACAGCCCGGGGTGGTCCCTCGGGTTGAGCGGCTCCAGTACGATCGTCAGCCCGGCCGGCGCGCAGACGTCCATGCACGCGCGGAGATTGTCGACGAGGTTGGCCGTCTGGTACTCCCAGGCCAGGCTCTCATCGTAGCGCCCGGGCACGACGAGGGCCGTCCTCGCCCCCGTCCGCTTCATCGTCTCGACGCCGTCGCGCATCTTCTGGAGCAGGGCGGCGCGCACGTCCTTGTCGCGCAGGACGAAGTTCCTGTTCTTGAAGTCGGCCAGCAGGACGAAGGGGCCCAGCGTCATGCCGCGCTTCTCGAGTTCGCGGACGATGGTCTCCTGATCGGCCAGCGGCCGGCTCATGAGGCCGTTGTCGAACATCGCCGTGAACCCCTCGTTCGAGGCGAACTCGACCTGGGCGGCGAGGCCGGCGCCGGCATGGCTGGTGAACTGGCCGAAGCTCGGCGCGTAGCGCAGCCGGAACTTCGGCTTGGGCGGCCCGGGCGGCGCCTGCGGGCCGGCTTGCTGCCGGGCGAGAGCGGGGAGGGGGGCCGCCGCCAGCGCGGCGGCGGATGCCAGGCCCCGCGCGATGAAGTCCCTGCGTTTCATGGAACGCTGCCTCCTGGGATCGAACGAGCGGATGGACGCCGGGCGAGGCGCCGCCGGCGGGGGCGCCTTGCTGCGGGCAGCAGTCTACCAGAGAAGGGCAGGCAACCGTCCGGCGATCGATCTCAGCGCGGCCCGCTTCGGCCAGGCGCTATCATTCCGGAAACCTGGGAGGGACATCCGGTGGCGCGCGACTCGTACCGAGACCTGGCGGCCTACTACGACCTGATGGCGTCCGACCCGGGGATACAGGCGCTGTATCGCGAGTGGAGGGGGCTGCTGCTCGCGGCGATCCGGAAGCGGGGGCTCCGGCCGCGCGTGCTCGTCGACCTGGCCTGCGGCACGGGGAACTCGACGATCCCCTGGACCCGGCGCCGCGGGTGGACCGTGGTCGGCGTCGATCGGTCCGCGGCCATGCTGCGCGCGGCGCGCCGCAAGTCGCGCGCCGTCCGGTGGGTGCGGCAGGACCTGACGGCGCTGCGCCTCGGCGAGCGCGCGGACCTGGTCACCTGCCACTTCGACGCACTCAACCACGTGCTCCGGGACGCGGACCTGCAGCGCGTCTTCGACGGCGTCGGCCGCCTCCTGCGCGAGGGCGGCCTTTTCCAGTTCGACCTGAACACCGCCCACTGGCTGCGCCGGCTCTCGGCCAGTCAGAGGCTCTTCAGGCTCGGGCCGCACGCCTTCACGGCCTACAACGCGTTCGATCCCCGGACCGGCGTCGCCCTGCTGCGCCAGCTCTGGTTCGTGAAACGCGGCCGGCACTATCGGAAGCTCGAAGTCGCCGTGCGCGAGCGCGCGTACGATCGCGCCGCGGTCCGGCGCATGCTGCGGCAATCGGGCCTGCGGCTGGTGACGGTCCGCGCGCAGCGGGCGCTGGGCGCCGCGCCCATCCGCGACTACTTCCTCGCGGTGCGCCTGCCGGCGCGCCCCGCCCGCTGAGGCCGGGTCTCCGAGGCCCGCGCCGGCTGTCTGACCGCCGCCGGCGCCTTCGCCGCGACGGGCTTCGCCGCCGTCTCGAGTCGGGCCGTCGAGGCGCCCATCTCGCCCGGCAGCCGGCTGGCCCTGTCCACGTCCGCCATGTTCCGCGGCATGTGCGGTGACCGGCGTGGATCGACCGCGTCGTCGCGCCGTCGAGCAGGCAGTCCAGCGACACCGGCTCGCAGGTGCCGTCGAAGGGCAGCCCCGCCCGGTTCGCCTTTCGCGTTCAGCGCCGGCGATCCGGAGTTGCCGCCGGCCGTGTCCACGGCGGACAGACAGTCCACCGGCGCGTCACCGACTCGGGTGTCGAGGAACGGCGCCGCCGCGGCGGTCCGCAGCGCCGCGGCCTACCAGCGCGACTCGAACGCGTAGCGGCCGGACTCGATTCGGTACACCGCCCGGCCGCCGGCGAACGACACGAACGACACGCCCTGGCTGGCAGCGGCGGGCGTTCCGCTCTCCGTCACGCCGTCGGGGCCTCGCGCGGGCAGATGAACCGTCGCCGTCGTGTTGGCCGGAATGGCCACGCGCAGCGTGAACGCGCCCGGCGCCTGCTCCCAGCGGACGGCGATCGGCCCGCGGATCGACTCGTACGACGCCTCGACCCAGTCGAGGCCCGGCACCGGCTGCGGTCGGACGACGATGTGCTTGAATCCCGGGGCGCGTTCATCGGCCGTGATGCCGGCCAGGTCCTGGTAGAGCCACTCGGTGACGTGGCCCATCATGAAGTGGTTGTGCGACGACTCGCGGTCCGCGTCCCACGCCTCGGTGAGCGCCGTCGCGCCCTTCCTCAGCTGGAACGCGTAGCCGGGTTTCGTGTCCTGGGTGACGAGCCTGTAGACGACGTCCGAGCGGCCGCGCTGCGCGAGCGCCTGCAGCAGCGAGCGGAAGCCTACGTCGCCGGCCGTCGCATACCCGCGGGCCTCGACGTCGCGGACGAGGGCGGCGAGCACGCCGGCCTCGGTGGACGAGTCGGCCAGGCCCAGCGCGAGGGGGATGGCGAGCGCCGCCTGCGACCCGGTGGCGTAGCCCGGCTCCGCCGGGCGGTGGAACTCGTCGAGGTAGCGTGCGCGGATTGCGGCGGCCTTCTCCCGGAACATCCGCTCGTCATCCGGCTTCCCGAGCACGCCCGCGATGCGGGCCAGGGTGACGACGTCGAGCCAGTAGTACGCCGTGGCGGTGATCGGCGCCGGGGTCAGGTTGGCGGCCCCGCCGGGCTTGTCCAGATCGAGGTCGTACCAGTCGCCGAGCCCGTCCGAGAGGATGCCGTTCCTCGCGCGCGACTCGAGGAAGGCCGCGTAGCGCTTCATGGCGTCGTAGTGCGTCCGCATCAGCGCGACGTCGCCGTTGAACAGATACTGCTGCCAGGGCACCAGGATGAACGCCGCGCCCCACTCGGCCGCGTTCCGGAACGCGCCCTCGAACACTGTGTACTCGGGGGCGATGTCCGGCACCAGGCCGTCGGCGGTCTGGGAATCAGCCATGTCGTTCATGCCCTTGGTGAAGATGCGCGACGTGTCGAACTCGTAGCGGATCGCCGGCCCGTTCAGGTGGTACTGTTCGAGCCACCCGAGCTTCTCGCGGTGCGGGCAGTCGGTGAGCACCGACACCATGTTCGACCGCTGCGCCCAGCGCACCAGGTCGCGAATCCGGTTCAGCAGCGGGTCCGACGCCTCGAAGCGGCCGGCTGGCTGAGCCGACGAGTGGACGATGACCGCGTCGAGCGACACGATCGTCGGCGCCAGCGGCGAATCCGGGGCCACGCGCCGCTGCCGCGCCTGCTCGTCCTCAGTCGTCGCCAGAACCGGCGCGCCGCCGGGGCCGAAGAACTCGGCGCGCACGTAGCGGCTGCCGACGTAATAGAAGCTCGGGACCCAGGTCTCCTCGCCGTCGGTGGCCTTCGTGTACTGCCACCACGACACCCCGCGGGCCTCGGACCCCATCGTGCGTCGGTCGATCGTGCCGTCGGGGAAAAGGATCTCGGACGGCGTCAGGCGCACCGTGCTTCCCGCGGGGCCCGCGACGCGCAGGCGGGGAACGAAGGCCGCGTTCTGGCCGAAGTCGTACACGACCGTCTTGTCGGGGAAGGCGCGCGACGAGACGCAGGGGCGCTCGGCGATCGGCCGGATCGGATCGGCGGCGGCGCTCAGGCCGCGCATCGCGTGCTCCAGGCCGATGACGGGAACGACGGGGCTCCACCCGCGGTCGTCGAAGGCGGCCGTGCTCCACCCGCGCGGCTCCAGGCGGGCGTCGTAATCCTCGCCGCCATAGACGCTCGAATACGTAATCGGGCCCGGATGCGACCGCCAGCCGGCGTTCGTGCCGGCGTACTCCACCGACCCGTCGGCGTATTCGAGGCGCAGGTGCAAGATGGCGCGCAGCGGCCCGAACGACCCGGTGAACTTGGCGAAGCGGTTCCTGCGGACGACGTGGTACATCCCGTTGCCGAGGAGGAAGCCCGCGGCATTGCGCCCGGTGGTCAGGAGCGCGGTCACGTCGTGCGTGTCGTAGAGCACCGTCCGGGCGTAGTTCGTCCAGCCCGGGGCGAACAGATCCTCGCCGACGCGCCGGCCGTTGAGCGTGAGTTCGTAGTGGCCGAGTCCGCTCGCATGCGCCACTGCCCGGACGAGGCCCGGCCGCACGTCGAACGTTCCGCGGAGCAGGAGGGTCTCCGTCTCGCCCGGCGCCGCGATCCACGCGCCCTTCCAGTCCTCCGCCCTGAGCAGGCCCATCGTCCAGGTGGCGGGCAGGCTCCACGCCGACGGCCGGCCGGCCTGGTCCCACGCGCGCACCTTCCAATAGACGCGCTGCGACGAGGCGAGCGGGGAGCCGGCGTAGGGGATGTGCGCGGACTCGTCCGACGCGACGCGCCCGCTGTCCCAGAGGTCGCCGCGATCGGCGGCGAGGAACTCCGGAGACGACGAGACCAGCACGCGCCACGCCGTCTGCCGCGCCCCGCGCTCCGGGCTCTGGACGCGCCAGTAGAGGCGCGGCCTGGGCACGTCAATGCCCATCGGGCTCACCGCGTACTCGCAGCGAAGGCCCGTCACGGCGATGGCCGCGGCGGCGGGAGGCGGCCCGGCGTGCGAGGGCGGCGCGGTCCGCACGGGCGGCACGGTCCCGAGCGCGGCGCCGGAGACGAGGGAGGCGAAGAGGATGCGGCGGATGAAGGGGTTCATGGCATTCGGGCGCGGGGGCGTCGCATGCGCGCCCCGGATTGTACAACGCGCTCGCAGGCGGCGCGGGTGCGCGCCGGGCCGCGATCGTGTAGCATCGAGGCGACCTCCGGGAGACGCCTATGACCACCACGCGCCTCTTCCGTGCCCGTCTCGGAGCCCCCCGGCAGCACCTGGGTTTCCCGGCCGCCATTCTCCTGCTGGGCGGACCCGCGCTCTTCGCGCTGGCTTGCGGCCCGGGCGCGTCCGCGCCCGCCGAGCGGCCGCCGCTGAAGATCTACGTCAACACCGACCTCGAGGGCGTCAGCGGCGTCTTCAAGTTCGCCCAGACGCGCGAGAAGGACTCGCCGCTGAACATCCAGGCGTGCGAGTACTTCATGGGCGACGTGGCCGCGGTGGTCCGCGGCCTGCGCGACGCGGGGGCCACGGAGGTCGTCGTGCTCGACGGCCACGGCACGCAGGCGGTGCTGCCGCACCTGATGGCGCCGGGCGCCGTGTACGTCACCGGCACGCCGAGGCCGGGCGCCGGGAACCTCTCGGGGCTCGACGAGTCGTTCGCCGGCATGGTCATGCTCGGCTTCCACGCCATGATGGGCACGCCCGACGGCGTCCTCAACCACACGCAGTCCTCCAGGTCCGAGAACCGCTACTGGTACAACGGCGTGGAGTCGGGCGAGCTCGTGCAGAACGCGGCGATCGCCGGCCACTACGGCGTGCCCCTCGTCATGGTGACGGGCGACGAGGCCACGTGCCGCGAGGCCAGGCAGTTCTTCGGCGACGGCGTGGTCACCGTGGCCACCAAGCGGGGCCTGTCGCGGGAAGCGGCCGTGCTCTATCCCTTCGAGGAGACGCGGAAGGCCCTCTACGACGGCGCAAGACGGGCCGTGGAGGCGACGCGCGTGTGCAAGCCATACGTCCTGAAGGCGCCGATCGCCGTCAGGGAGGAATACCTGAACCTCGATCCGTCGCTGCCGGCGCCGGTCAAGGTCGTCCGCGAGGGCGTGGCGGAGAACGCGCTGCAGCTGTTCACGTGGGCCAACAAGTGATGGGGGCGGCGATGCAGCAGGACCAGACGGCGTGGACCCGGCGCGAGTTCTGCCGTGTCGGGGCGATGGGCATTGTCGGCGCGGCGCTGGCCGACCCGCGCGCCGCCCTGGCGGCGCCCGCGAAGACGAGGGTGGCGATTGTCGGCACCGGCATCCGCGGCAGCACGACCTGGGGCATGAACCTCGTTCGCGACGCGGGCGAGTTCGTCGACATCGTCGGCTTGTGCGACGTCAATCCCGACCGCGTGGAGGTCGCCCGGCGCTGGCTGGGCGGCGCCGTGCCCGCCTTCACCGGCTTCGACGAGATGGTCCGCGCGGTGAGGCCGGACCGCGTCATCGTCACCACCGTGGACGCCACCCACGCGGACTACGTGTGCCGGACGATGGACTTCGGGCTGGACCCGATTTCGGAGAAACCCCTGTGCACGCAGGCCGAGCAGGCTCAGCGGATCGTGGACACGGAGAAGCGGACCGGCCGCAGGCTGGACGTCACCTTCAACGCCCGGCACGAAGCGTCCGCCATGAAGGTGAAGGAGCTGCTGCTCGCCGGGGAGATTGGCGATCTGTACTCGGTGAACTACGAGGAGTTCCTCGACCTCGATCACGGCGCGAGCTACTTCCGGCGCTGGCACGGCCTGAAGCAGGCCAGCGGGACGCTGCTCTGCCACAAGGCCAGCCACCACTTCGACCAGCTGAACTGGTGGATCGACTCGGATCCCGTCGAAGTGACGGCCCGCGGCCGCTTGAACAGGTACGGCGTCAACGGCCCGCAGCGGCACGCCAACTGCCGCCTGTGTCCGCACAAGAAGGCCTGCGATCTGTACTGGGACATCACGTCCAGCAAACAGATGATGGAGCTGTACGTGGACTGCGAGGACCAGGACGGGTACTTCCGCGACGGGTGCCTCTACCGGCGAGAGATCAACATCCCCGACACCTACAGCGTGCAGGTGACCTACGCGAATCACGTGCTGGTGACCTACAGCCTGAACGCCGCCGCGCCCTACGAGGGGCAGGCCATCGTCTTCAACGGGTCGAAGGGGCGGATCGACGTCCGCAACTACAACCGGCAGCCATGGCAGGTGCCGCACGAGAGCGAGATCAGGCTTACCCGGAGCTTCAAGGACAGCGTCGTGATGGCCGCCGACCCGCAGCGGGGCGAGTCGTTCGAGCACGGCGGCGCCGACCAGCGGATCAAGCGGATGATCTTCGACCCGGGCGTGGCGGACCCGCTGGCGCAGCGGGCCGGACTGAAGGCCGGCATCATGAGTTCGGCGATCGGCATTGCCGGCTACACGAGCATCGACACCGGGCGCACCGTGCGCATCGAGGAGGTGGTCAGGCTGTAGGGCGGGCCGGGCCGTCCGCAGGCCCTGGCAACCGCTGACCACGCGGCGGAGACGGGCACATGGTATCGCCAGCAGGCGCTCCGTGATGGCCTCGTGATGGCCCCGGGGCGGCCGGGCAGCAAGGAGCAGCAACATGCCGCAGCACGCACGCAGGCCGGCGCCGCGGCGCCTGACGCGCCGCGAGTTCGTCGGCGGCGCCCTGACGGCGGCTGGCGCCGTCGCCGGCGCTCCCGCGATCCTCAGGGGCCGGAACCTGAACGACAAGCTGGACATCGCATTCATCGCCTGCGGGGGCCGCGCCGTGGCCAGCCTCAGGGAGCTCACCCTGGCCTACGGCCCCGGCGGCGACAGCCGCGGCGCGGCTTCGCCGCCGCTGGCGCCGCACCCGGACGAGAACGTCGTGGCGCTGTGCGACGTGGACCAGAACGCCCTCGATGAAGCCTCGCAGCGCTTTCCCAAGGCGAGGACGTTCACCGACCTGCGCCGCGTGTTCGACCACCCGGGCGCCTTCGACGCGGTCGTGGTCTCGACGGCCGAGCACACGCACGCCTTCGCCACGTACCTGGCGCTCACGCACGGCAAGCACGTCTTCTGCGAGAAGCCGCTCACGTACAACATCTGGGAGGCGCGGCTCATCCGCGAAACGGCCGCGAAGCACCCGAGGCTCTCGACGCAGATGGGCAACCAGGGCCACGCGTCCCCGTCCCGCCGCAAGATCAAGGAGATCCTGATGACCGGCGTGATCGGGCCGGTGCGAGAGGTGCACGTCTGGGCCGACCGGGCGTGGGGACTGCAGGACGCGGCGTCGGCGGACAAGTTCGACAGGCCGCACGGCTTCTACAACGGCGTCCAGATCGTGGACCGATTCGCGGAGGAGATGCCCGTCCCGGCGACGCTGCACTTCGACCTGTGGCTGGGGCCCGCCCCGGCGCGGCCTTACCACGCGACCTACTTCCCGGGCCCGCGGTGGTACCGCTGGTGGGACTTCGGCAACGGCACGATGAGCGACCTCGGGAGCCACGACAACGACGTGCCGTACACCGTGCTCGACATCAGGCAGCCGCTGACGGTCGAAGCGGAGTCGCCGAACGTGCCGGTGGCCCACAGGGAGCTCGCGCCCGCGACGATGAAGGTGACGTACGAGTTCCCGGCATCGCCGTCGGGCGCGCCGCCGGTGAAGCTGGTGTGGTATCAGGGCGACTGCAAGCCGCCCGGGTGGACGCCCGAGTGGGGCGGCCGCTCGCAGATCTTCATCGGCGACCACGGCATGCTGCTCGGCAGCGGGAAGCTCCTGCCGGAAGAGAAGTTCAAGGATTTCCAGGCGCCGCCGGAGACGCTGCCGCGCTCGCCGGGGCACTGGGTCGAGTGGGTCAATTTCGCGAAGGGGCTCGGTCCGGTGCCCGGCTCGAACTTCCAGTACTCTGGATGGACGACCGAGGCGAACCACCTCGGGAACGTCGCCTACCGGGTCGGCAAGAAGATCGAATGGGACCACGGGAGCCTGCGCGCCCGCAATGCGCCCGAAGCGGCGCCGTTCATCGCGCGGCCCGAGTACCGGAAGGGATGGGACGACATCCTGAAGCCATAGGGTAGGATGGCCGGGTGACGGACCCGCCCCCGGGGGAGGGGTGTCTTGACGGACCGCCATACGCCGATCAACGCCGACGTCGTCACGCGCGCCCTCGAGGGAGCCGGCCTGCTGAGCCTCTCGACGGCGTCGATCCGCGAAGTCAAGAGGCTCATCGACACCATCGAAGGGGAGACGGGGCAGCGGTTCATCCGGATGGAGATGGGCGTCCCCGGCCTGCCGCCCAACCAGGCCGCGGTCCGCGCCCAGATCGAGGCGCTCGAGCGCGGCGTGGCGGCCAGGTATCCCGACATCCAGGGCATCCCGCCGCTCAAGCTCCAGATCTCCCGCTTCGTGAAGAACTTCCTCGACGTCAGCGTGGACCCCGAGCACTGTCTCCCGACGGTGGGGACGATGATGGGCGCCATGGCGTGTTTCCTCACGCTCAACCGCATGCACGCCGATCGCGAGGGCACGCTGTTCATCGATCCGGGCTTCCCGGTGCAGAAGCAGCAGTGCCGGGTGCTGGGCCACGGCTTCATGAGCTTCGACGTGTACGACTTCCGCGGCCCGCGGCTGGAGGACAAGCTTCGGAGCTACTTCGACACCGGCAAAGTCTCGTCGGTCCTGTACTCCAACCCGAACAACCCCGCGTGGATCTGCCTCACGGACGCCGAACTCGAGATCGTGGGGCGGCTCGCGACCGAGTACGACGCGGTGGTCATCGAGGACCTGGCCTACATCGGCATGGACTTCCGGCGCGACTACTCGCACCCGGGCGCGCCGCCGTTCCAGCCTTCCGTCGCGCGCTACACGGACAATTTCGTGCTGCTCATCTCCAGCTCCAAGGTGTTCAGCTACGCCGGGGAGCGTATCGGGATGCTGGCCGTGTCAGACGCGATCTGGGACCTTCGCGCCCCCGATCTGAAGCGGTACTACGCCTCCGAATCCCTGGGGCACGCGCTCGTGTTCGGCGCGATCTACGCTTTGTCGGCCGGCACGTCGCACTCCGCCCAGTACGCCCTGGCGGCGGCGCTGAAGGCGGTGAACGACGGCGAAGCCAACCTGCTGGAGGACGTGCGGGAGTACGGCGAGAAGGCGAGGGTCATGAAGCGGATGTTCACCGACAGCGGCTTCCGCATCGTCTACGACACCGATCTGGACGCGCCCATCGCCGACGGTTTCTACTTCACGGTGTCGTACCCTGGCCTGAGCGGCGAGGAGCTCTTGCGGGAGCTCATGTACTACGGGATCAGCGCGATCGCGCTGAGCACGACGGGAAGCGCGCGGACCGAGGGGCTGCGCGCGTGCACGTCGCTCATTCAGCGATCGGAGTTCCCGCTGCTGGCCGAGCGACTCGCGTGGTTCCGCCGGGACCACCCGGTGGAGCCCGGCGCGGCCGCCCGCTGACCGCGGCGGACGTTCCTCGGCGGCCAGGAAGGCGAGTGACGCCGCCGGTCGTTCGTCGCGAGTGCACCAGGACGCCGGCAGGCATCGCGGAGGGGCCCGGCCCCGGTGGGCCGGCTGCCGCCCAGGCACTCGCTTCGGGGGAGGCGCGCAGCTCCCGGAGGCGCCAGCGCCGCTCCCCTTCGCGACGAGGCTGGAGAAGTCCCTCATTCTCCGTCCGGCCGACGCCCTGAGGCGGCTGAAGGACGCCGGTTTCGACGGAGTCGAGGGGCCGCGCGAGGCAACGCCGAAAGACGCCGCGAAGACGCGCACGATAGTCCGCGCCCCGAGGGTCGATGAGGTGACACGCGCCCGAGTCGGATTCGCCGCGCTCCCGCTCCTTGCGCTGGCCGCGATGCCGCCGCCTGCCGCGGCTCAGCCTGTGCCCGACCGCCCCGTCCGCCCGACGATCGTCATCCCGAGGGTGGACCAGGCGCCCGCCCTCGAGGACTTCCTCGACATGCAGCCCGGTCCGAGGATGGCGGGCCGCATGCTGAAGCTGACCGGTTTCACGCAGACGCTGCCCAGGGACGGCGAGCCCGTCAGCCAGGCCACCGACGCCTACCTGGCGTACGACAGCGAGCGCATCTACGTCGTCATCGTGGCCTTCGACGCCCAGCCCGAGCTCATCCGGGCCCGGATGACCCCGAGGGAGAAGTTCAGCGGCGACGACAAGATCGACGTCTTCCTCGACACCTTCCACGACGAGCGGCGCGCGTACGGCTTCACCTGCAACCCCCTCGGCGTGCAGATGGACGGCCGGTGGACGGAGGGCAGCAACTTCGACTCGTCGTTCAACGCGATCTGGCAGTCGAAGGGGCGGATCACCGATCGCGGGTTCATCATCTGGATGGCCATCCCGTTCAGGAGCCTCCGCTTTCCTGCGGTGGCGCAGCAGAAGTGGGGGCTCGTCATCATCCGCTGGATTCCGCGCAACAACGAGAACTCCGCGTGGCCCTGGGTGAAGGGCACCATCGACGGGCGCCTCAACCAGGGCGCGACCATGGTGGGCATCGAGGGCATCGCGCCGGGGCGGGACGTCCAGCTCGTGCCGTACGGCTTCGTCCGCTCCTTCCGGGCGCTGGACACGCAGGACCCCGAGCGCGTCGCCTTTGCCGGCAGGTCGGTCGATCCGGACGTGGGGCTCGACGCCAAGTTCGTCCTTGCCAACCGCTTCGCCCTCGACGCGGCGGTGAACCCCGACTTCAGCCAGATCGAATCCGACGAGCCGCAGATCACCGTGAACCGCCGCTTCGAGGTGTTCTTCAGGGAGCGGCGGCCGTTCTTCCTAGAGAACACGGACTTCTTCTCGACGCCGATCAACCTGTTCTTCAGCCGACGCATCACCGAGCCGCGCCTCGGGCTGCGGCTCACCGGCAAGGAAGGGCCCTACACCATCGGGGCCATCGTCGCCGACGACGAGGCCCCGGGGAAGGCCGTGCCGCCCGGCGATCGGCTTCGCGGGTCCCGGGCGAAGCTCGGCGTCGTGCGGGTCAACCGGGACCTCTTCCGGAACACGACCGCCGGGTTCCTCGTCACCGACCGCGAACTGGCGGGGGGCCGCAACCGTGTGGGCAGCGTGGACTCCCGGTTCAAGCTGACGCCGAACTGGGTGGGCACGCTGCAGGCGGCCACGAGTTCGACCCGCTCAATCGACGGAGCGGAGGTCGCGGGGCAGGCGTATGCGGCGGCGCTCCGGCGGGAAGGGCGCCATTTCACCCAGAGCACCGAGTACCTCGACTTCAGCCCGGGCTTCCAGACCCAGACCGGGTTCGTCAGCAGGACCGGCATCCGCAGCGCCGCTCAGCAGGTCAACTATCTCTTCCGGCCCCAGGGCCGGTCGCTGCTCTCCTGGGGGCCTTCGTTCGGGGCCAGCGGCGTCTGGGCCCACGACGGCGGGGCGCCGCTCGACTGGGAGCTGCAGGCCCGGCTGAACGTCGAGTTCACGCGGCAGACCAAGCTTGGCGTGTTCTACAGGCCCGGCCGGGAACGGCTTCGGCCGAAGGATTTCGCCGGTCTGGCAGCGAGCGCGGACTTCTCGACCGGCCTCCGCGGCTTCTCGCTCAGCTCGCAGCACATCTCGGCGCTGACCTTCAGCAGCACCTACACCGCGGGGCGCGTCATCAACCTCGTCCCCCCGAGAGGCGCCGGGCCTGCGCCGGCCGATTCCGCCGAAGTCACCGTGGCCGTCACCGCCCGGCCGAACCGGCACCTGCTGAGCGAAAACACGTACATCATGTCGAGGCTCACCAGCGTTGGCGCCGGCGAGCGCATCTTCAGCAATCACATCGTGCGATCCAGATGGAACTGGCAGTTCAGCCCCGAGCTGTCCCTGCGCGTGATCCTGCAGTACGACGCCGTGTTCGCGAGCCCGCCGCGCACCAGGCTGGAGACCAGGAGGAACCTGAACGCCGACGTGCTCTTCACCTACCTGCTGAACCCGTGGACCGCGCTCCACGTCGGCTACAACGGCAATCGGCAGAACATCGCGCTCCAGCCGACCGAGGCGGGGCGGCGGGTCGTTCGCGCAGGCGGCATGTTCGAGGACGCCCGCCAGGTTTTCGTGAAGGTCTCCTACCTCGTGCCGCTGTGAAGCGGCGCACCCGTCTTCTTCAGCGCCTGGGAGAGCCCCGCGGGATCTCCCGTCCCGTCAGCCATCCGTCAGCCAAGGGCCTCTGGGGTCAGCAGCCGCTGGAATTGCGCGGGCCGTAACTTGTTGACAAGGTGGTGCCGGAGGTGGGAATCGAACCCACACTGGGGGTGAACCCAACGGGATTTTGAGTCCCGCGCGTCTGCCAGTTCCGCCACTCCGGCACGTTCGAAGGCAAGGGGCGCGGGCGGACCCCCGAGTATAGCATCCGCAGCCGCCCCCTGCCGTCCGACGCTCCCCGGCGCCTGAACCCTCGCACCAGCCGCGAACGTCCAAACCATCAGCACGTTGGCACGATCCGGAGGCGCGAGTCCGGTGCGAATCCGGGCGACGCGCCAGTGGCGAAAACAAGTCGAATCAGCGAAAGACAGGCGAAACCTCGCCGAAACACGAAGGTTTTCGGTTGATCCGAGGCAGTCCCGGGCGTATACTGCAAGGGTTGCAGGTGCCTCCGGCCCTCCGACCTTTCGACTCATTCCTGCAGAAAGAGAGGGGACCTCAGTGACATTCCAGGTCGGCGACAAGGTTATCTACCCGAACCACGGACTTGGCGTCGTCGAACGCATCGAAGAGAAGACCATCCTGGGCACCACCTGCGGGTTCTATCACCTCCGGATCGCCGCCAACGACACCACGGTCCTTGTTCCGCTCGCGAACGTGGATGGCGTCGGCCTGCGCCGCGCGATCGATGAAGACGAGGTGGATCGGCTCTTCAAGCTGCTCGGGGATGGAAAGATCGACAGCCAGCAGAACTGGAAGGGACGTTTCAAGGACAACTCCGAGAAGATGCGAACGGGCTCGATCTACGACGTGGCCGACGTGCTCAAGAGCCTGACGCTGCTGAGCAAGTCGAAGAGCCTGTCCTTCCGCGAGAAGCGGATGCTCGACAGGGCCCGGTTTCTCATCATCAGCGAGATCGCCGAAGTGACGAGCCGCGTCAGTTCGGCGGTCGAAGGGACGCTCGACCAGGCGCTGGCGAAGTGCATCGCCGCGCGCGCGCGGAGCATCGAGCGGGCCAAGACGGCCAAGGCGCCGGGGAAGGCGGCTTCCGCCAAGCGCGCCAAAGCGTCCTAGTCCGGCGACTCGGTTCGCGTCTCACGGGCCCGTCCCGGCCAAGCCGGGGCGGGCCCGTTCGATTATGATGCGGACGTGGATGCGCCCGCCAGCTCCGGCCGCCCGTCTGGCTGCTCGTTCGCGGCAGCCGCCGGCCTTTGTCTGACAGCGGTCCTGGCTGGCCTCGGCGGCCTGGACGCCCGCGGGGCCCAGGGGCCGCCCCCGGGGGGCGCAGGGGCCCGGGCGGCAGACGCGGCAGGCCGGGAGCAGCGCCCGGTGTTCCGCGCCGGCGCGAACTTCGTCCGCGTGGACGTGTTCGCCTCGAAGGACGGCGCGCCGGTCGAGGACCTGGAGGCCTCGGACTTCGAGGTGCTCGAGGACGGCGTGACGCAGGCGATAGAGACCTTCGAGCACGTCCGGATCGGCCGCGGCGGCGGTGCGCTCACGCGCGTCGAGCCCCGCACGGCGCGCGAGGCCAGGGATATGGCCGCCGATCCGCGCGCGCGCCTGTTCGTGCTGTTCCTCGATACCTACCACGTCGGTCAGGCCTCGGCGATCAACGTGCGGCGCCCGCTCGTCAACATGCTGAACCGCGTCGTCGGGCCGGAGGACCTGCTCGCGGTCATGACGCCGATCATGGCGGCGAGCGACATCACCTTCACGCGCCGCACCGACCTGGTGGCGGAGATGCTCGACAGCGCGGGCATGTGGGGCCAGCGGGACGAGCGGATGAAGAAAGACCCGGTGGATCAGCTGTACGAGCAGTGCTACCCGCCGGCGCCGGGCACGGGCCGCGCGACGTCGGAGGTGGCCGAGGCCATGATCCAGCGCCGGCGCGAGAAGGTCACCCTCGACGCCATCGAGGAGCTGGTCCGCTACCTTGGCGGCCTGCGCGAAGAGCGAAAAGCCATCCTCCTCGTGAGCGAGGGGTGGATGCTGTACCGGCCGGCCAGGCCGCTGGCCGAGAGCGGCACGCCGCGGATGCCGGGCGTCTTCGTGGGGCCCGACGGCAAGCTCAGGAACACGGACGCGCGGAACATGGCGGGCGCGAACACCGCCCAGTGCGATCAGGACCGCGTGGCGCTGTCGATGATCGACAACCGCCAGCGGTACCTGAACATCCTCAACCTGGCGAACCGCGCGAACGCGAGCTTCTACCCGATCGAGCCGAGGGGCCTCGCCGTCTTCGACAACGACATCGGGCCGAACCCGCCCCCTCTTCCGGCGACGGACGTGGCGATGCTTCGGACGCGCCACGAGGCGCTGCGCACGGCGGCGCTCAACACGGACGGCATCGCCGTGATGGATTCGAACGACATCGACAGCGGGCTGAAGCGGGTGGCGGCGGACCTGTCGTCGTACTACCTGCTTGGCTACACCTCCACGAACTCGAAGTTCGACGGGAAGTACCGGGCGATCCGCGTCCGCGTCACCCGTCCCGGAATCGAGGTGCGCGCGAGGCGGGGCTACCTGGCCCTGACCGAGGCGGAAGCCGCGACGATGACGGCGGCGGCGGCTCCGGCGCCGAGCGCCGAGACGGTCGCGCTGAGATCAGCCCTGGCGTCGCTGGACGCGATCCGTCCGGACCGGGCCTTCACGCTTTCCGCGAGTTGGGGCTGGTGGATGCCGGCCGGAGAACCGCTGAAGGGCCAGCCCCGGGGCGCCGAACCAGCAGTCTGGATTGTCGGCGCGATCGACCCGAAGGCGCGAGGCGCCGAGGCGTGGACCCGCGGCGGCGAAGCCGAGGTCACGGTGGCGTCCGGCGGGGGCGCGGTGCTCGCCTCCTACGCCGTGCCAATCCCGGCCGAGTCGGCTCGCTTCGAGAGCCGGTTCCCGAGGTCCGCTGAGGACGTCTGGCTCGATCCCGGCGCCTACACGATCCGCGTACGGGCGCAGCCGGCGGGCGGCGGCCTGCCGACCACCGACACGGTGCGGCTCACCGTCCCGGAGGCGCCGGGGGCCGGACGCTTCGCGTTCGGTCAGCCGGTCTGCGTCCGGCGCGGCGCCGGGGTGTCCGCGGCGGAATCGCCCGTCCCAGACCGCCGGCTCCGTCGCACAGAGCGCCTCATCGTCCTCGCATCGGCGTCGTCGGCGCCCGACGAGCTAAGCGCGGAGCTCCTCGATCGCCGCGGCGCGCCGATGACGCTGCCCGTCGAGACGTCGACGATGAGCCGCGACTTCGTGCAGTGGATCCGCGCGGAGCTGGCGCTCGCGCCTCTGGCGCCAGGCAACTACATCGTCCGCCTGTCGGCGAAGAAGGGCGGCGAACAGGCCGTCACGCTGGCGGCGTTCAGGGTGGTTCCCTGACGAGGGACAAGAGGCAAGGGACAAGGGGCAGGAGGCCGGGCGCCGGGCGCTCGTCGGCGTGCGCGGTCAGCGTGACGCGCCTCCCACGCGGCAACAGCCGCGCCCCTCGAGCGCCTGGCCCCTGCCCTCCAGCCGTGCTACATCACCGCCGTCGGCGGGGCGGGTTCATCGGCGTCGCCCGCTTTCCTGAGCGGCACCGCGATCAGGTACCACACCAGCACGGCCGCGGCGACGATCGACATCCAGGGCACGAGTGACTCCAGCGCGCGGCTCTGGAAGAGGTCCCGCCACGTCCAGAACGCGTGCGATGCCCTCGCATAGACGACGCCGGCGATGAGCAGACCGACGAGGGCTTCGCCGGCGATCAGGCCCGAGGCTGCCAGCACGCCGGCGTTCTCGACTCTGGCCTTCTGCGCCGCGTTGTACCCGCGATGGTCGCGGATCTTGTCCACGACGCCGCGGATGACGCCGCCGCAGAAGATGGCGAAGGTCGTGCCGAGCGGCAGGTACATCCCGACGGAGAAGAGCATGGGGCTTCGGACCCTGATCAGGATGAGCGAGATGCCCATGGCGATGCCGACGAACACCAGCGGCCACGCCATTTCGCCGCCGACGATGCCCTGCGACAGCGCCGCCATCAGGCCCGCCTGCGGGGCGCTGTAGGTCCTGCCGCCGAAGCCGCCGGAGGCGCCGAACTGGGCGAGGTCGGAGTTGTGCATCATGTAGAGCGGGAAGAACATCACCAGGCCGGCCACGACGACGCCGAAGATGTCGCCGATCTGCATCTTCCACGGCGTGCCGCCGAGGATGTGGCCCACCTTGAGGTCCTGCAGCATCTCGCCGGCGACGGCGGCGGACACGCAACCGACGGCCGCGACGCCGAGCACCGCCACGACGCCCTGCGCGCCGGTCGCCCCGATGATCACCATCGTCAGCGCCGCGATGATCGTCGTCGCGAGCGTGAGCCCCGACAGGGGGTTGTTGGAGGAGCCGATCAGGCCGACCAGGTTGCCCGACACCGCCGCGAAGAAGAAGCCCGTGACGATCATCACGACGGCGGCGGTCACGGCCGTGCCGATCGCGCCCGTGAAGTAGGAGTACAGGGCGATCATCAGCACGAAGATGGCCAGGATGCCGAGGCCCACCACCTTCAGCGACAGATCGCGCTCGGTCCGCTTCGTCGCCGCCTGCGCCGTCGCGGATTTCTTCACGTCGGCGACGCCGCGCTTGAAGCCGCCGATGAGGTTCTTGCGCATCTTGTAGAGCGTGAAGGTGGCGCCGACGAGCATGCCGCCCACCGCAATTGGCCGGACGATGTACTTCCAGAGCGCGACGACCATCGCCCCCCACGCGGCTTCCTCGTTGCCGCCGCTCGCCGCCAGGTACTGATCGATCAAGCCGGGCCCGAGGAAGAAGACCAGGAGCGGGACGAACAGGCCCCAGGCCAGCAGGCCGCCCGCGAAGTTCAGCGCGCCCAGTTCCGGGCCGATGATGTAGCCGACGCCCAGGTAGGCCGGCGTCACGTCCGGGGCGGAGAAGGTCGTCACGCCGCCGGCGGTGATCTTGGCGGACTCGTCGGTCAGGCCCAGCCGCACGAAGCTCTCGCGCAACCGCCCGACCGGGAGCGTGAACTCGTTCTGGTCCCGGAACAGCCCGAATCCCGCGCTCGACACGATGCGGACGAGCGCGCCGACGCCCATGGCGCGGAAGAGCTGCAGGGCCGCCTCGCTCCCTTTCTGACCGGCCTTGTGGATCTCGCTGGCGGCGACCGACTCGGGGAACTGCAGCGACGGATCCTCCACCATCACGCGGCGAAGAATCGTGACGAACATGATCCCGAGCAGGCCGCCGAGGATCATGAGCGCCGACGAGACCAGGTACTCCTGCCACAGGTGCGCGGCGTCGAACTTCCAGAGGCTGAGAATCACGAACGCCGGGATGGTGAAGATGGCGCCGGCCGCCACCGACTCGCCGATGGACCCGACGGTCCTGGCGAAGTTCTCCTCGAGGATCGTGCTGTTCCTGAACAGCCTGAGGACCGCCATGCCGATGACGGCGGCCGGGTAGGTTGCCGCGATGGTCATCCCCGCGCGAAGGCCCAGGTACGCGTTGGCCGCGCCGAGGATGACGCACATCACCAGGCCGAGGACGAGCGCCCGCAGCGTGAACTCGCGCTGTTCGGCGGCGTCGGGCACGAAGGGCACGTGGCCGCCTGACGGCGGGGTGGAGGAAGCTGGGTGACTCATAGCGGCGAATCTTAGCACGAGCCCGGCGCCGCCCGCGGTCCGCGCCATGGCGGCCGCGCCACGGCAGGCCGCCCGGCGCGGGCCCCGCGCCTTCGGGATAGAATGCGGCGCGTTGATGGAGATGGGAGCCGCGACCGCCCCCGCCGCACCCGGCCCCGGGGCCGCCAGCGACCGAGACCGGACCCTGCGCAACGTCGGGGAAGTCGTCGCCCAGCGCGGCCTGCACATCCTGGCCGCCGCGCTGTTTGCGGCCTTCGTCCCGCGCCTGATGGGGCCGGACCGGTTCGGTCGCTTCGCCCTCCTCCTGTCGGTATCGCTGTGGTTCGCGCTGCTCAGCGGCTTCGGCGCCGTGTCGGTCATGTCGCGCGCCGTCCCGCGCCTGCTCGCCGAGGGCCAGACCCATGCCGTCCGGCGCCTCACGACGAGCCTCATGGCGCTGCGGGCGCTGACCGGGCCGTTGGCGGCGGCGGGGTGCTTCGCCGTTCTGGCATTCGTCCTGCGGGAGCCGGATCGCGTCGCGAGCGCCCTCGTTGCCCTGGCCGTCGTGGGCCGGACGATCAACAACGTCGCGTTCTCCCTGTTCCTGGGCCTCAACGACGCCGGGCGGTGGGGGAGGGGCGAACTGCTGCGCCGCTGGCTTACCCTCGCGCTCGCACCGGCAGGATTCGTCGCGGGAGGCCTGCGGGGCGCGTGCGCGGGCGTCGCCGCCGCCGAGGCCGTGGTGCTGGGCCTCGGTCTCTGGTGGGTCCGGGCGTACATCGGGCGGGACGCCCTCGACCTGAGCCGCCGCTACCTGTCGCCGTTCCTGCGGGCGGGCAGCGGCTTCGGCGTGGCCGCCGTCCTGGCGGCGATCACGCAGCGCAGCGGCGAGGTCATCGTGCGGCTGGCCACCGGCCGCTACGAGGAAGTCGGCTACCTGGGCGCGGCGTATTCGATCTACCTGACCGTGGCGTTCGTGCTCTGGCACGCCACGTTCGCCTGCCTGCCGTTCATCGTGGGGCTGCTCGGACAAGGCCGCCGCGCCGAGGTGTCGGCGTGGCTGGAGCGGCTGCTCACCTACGGGGCCATCGCCGCCGCGATCTGCGTCGCGGGCGCTGTCGTCGCCGGCCCGGTCGCCGTGCCGTGGGTGCTGGGCCGGTCGTACGCGCCGGTCGCGGCGAGCCTCGTGCCGTTGATGGTGGCGATGCTGTTCCACGCGGCGGGAGACGTGGGGCGCCTGCTGGCGCTGGCCGTCGACCCGCCGCGCATCGTCACGGCGGCCGCGGCGCTGGAACTGGCGGCATTCTGGGGGATCGGACTGCCGCTCGCCGCGCGCGCGGGCAGCGTCGGCGCGGCGATGGCCGCGGTGGCGGCGGCCGCGCTGTACGCCGCCTTCCTGACGCGGCACGCCAGACGCAGCGTGCGATACTCGCTGGCCGCGGCAGGGCGGGCCGTCGCCCTGGCGGTGGTGTTCGTGCCGCCGGCGCTCGCGCGAGGTGCCTGGCCGCTGAACGCGGTCCTGCTCGCCGCCGCGCTCGTCGCGTACGCGGTCCTGTTGGTCAGCTGCCGCGTGGTGACCGCGGGCGAGCTGGCCGAAGTCCGGCGGCTCCTGCTCGGGCGCGCCGCCGCCAGGAGGTGACATGCCGCGCGGAATCGACGCGCAGGAGCCGCCCACGGGCGCCCGGCTCACACACGCCGACGCGAAGGGCCGCGCGCGGATGGTGGACGTGAGCGCCAAGCCGGCCACGGTTCGCGAAGCGGTGGCGCGAGGCTTCGTCAGGCTTGCGCCCTCGACGCTCCGGCTCGTGAGGAGCGGGCGCAGCGCCAAGGGTCATCCGCTCGAAGCCGCACGCCTCGCCGGCATCCTGGCCGCGAAGAAGACGGCGGACCTCATCCCGTTGTGCCACCCGATCGCCCTGACGCACTGCGACGTCACGCTGAAGCTCGGGCGCCGCGGCTGCGAGATCGAGGCGCGGACCCGGACGACCGGGCCGACCGGCGTCGAGATGGAGGCCCTGACCGCCGTCGCCGTGGCGGCCCTGACGATCTACGACATGGTCAAGGCGGTCGACCGCGGCGCCGTCATCGGCGAGATCCGGCTGATGGAGAAGCGGGGAGGGCGATCGGGCGCCTGGACGCGGAGGGCGTGAGCGTGGACGTGCTCGTCGCGATCTTCAGCGAGCAACCCGCCTGGAACATCCCGGCCGAGGCGGTCGAGTCCCTGCGCCGGCGGTTCCCGGAGCACGCCTTCCTGCAGGCCGGCGACGAAGCCGCGATGATCGACCTCATCCGGACGGCCGAGGCCGCCTTCACGTCGCGGCTGACGCCGGCGGCCTTCGCCGCCGCACCGAGGCTCCGCTGGGTGCACAGTCCGGCCGCCGGAGTCGGCGGGATGCTGTTCCCCGCGATGCGGGCGAGCCGGGTCGTCCTGACGAACTCGCGCGGCATGAGCGCCGCGGCCGTGGCAGAGCACGCCCTCCTGCTGATGCTGGCCTCGGCGCGACGATTCCCCGAGGCCGTGCTGGCCCAGGCCGAGCGGAAGTGGATCGGCGACGACCTCGCCGGCCTGCCGACGCTCCGAGGCCGGACGCTGGCGATTGTCGGACTGGGAGCGATCGGGCGCGCGCTGGCGCGCGCGGCCGCCGCCCTCGGCATGACGGTCGTCGGGACGCGCAAGACCACGGCCGGGGCACCGCCGGAGGGCGTCACGGACGCGTTCGGCCCCGAGGGCCTTCCCACCGTGCTGGCGCGCGCCGACTTCGTGGTGCTCGCCGCGCCGCTGACCGACGAGACGCGCGGCATGATCGACGCCCCCCAGCTTCGCCTGATGAGGCCCTCCGCCTGGCTCATCAACGTGGCCCGGGGCAAGCTGGTGAACGAAACCGCGCTCGTCGACGCGCTGAGGCGTGGAGGCATTGCCGGGGCGGCGCTCGACGTCTTCGATCGCGAGCCGCTGGACGCGGCGAGCCCGCTCTGGAGCCTGCCGAACGTGCTCGTCACTCCGCACGTTGGCGGGTTCCGGTCCGGCTACTGGGAGGCGGCCGTCGACCTGTTCGCCGAGAACCTCGGCCGGTTCGCAAAGAACGAACGCCTGAGGAACACTGTCGACAAGGCGGCGGGGTACTAGCTGAACCGGATCTCCGGGCGGTCGGCCTGGCAGGCGGAGGGTCTTTTCCGTTGACCTCGAGCGCGGAGTCGCCTAGCGTAGAGACTCCCAGCCATGCTCCAGCCGAAGCCCGGACACGCGGCGGTCAGGACGTTCGCCGAACTGCCGTTCTATCTGGCCGAGCGCTACGACCGGCCGGTGCTCGTGCGGCGCTGCCTCGCCGACGGCTTCCACGAGTTCTCCACGCGGGCCTTTGTGTCGCAGACGAGGGCGCTGAGCCTCAGCCTGCAGGAGATGGGCATCGGGCGCGGGGATCGCGTGGGGTTGATCTGCGAGAGCCGGCCCGAGTGGTCCATGGCCGACCTCGCGATCCTCGCCTCGGGCGCCGTCAACGTCCCCGTCTACCCGACGCTCGCCGCGTCGCAAACACAGTACATCCTGGCAGACGCAGGCGTGAAGGCCGTCGTGGTGTCCGACGACGTGCAGCTGGCCAAGCTCCTCGGGGTGTCGGCAAGCCTGCCCGCGCTGGCGGCGATCATCGTGATCGCGCCGTCGCAGCCGCTTCCCGATGCCGGTCCGGGACGGCCCGCCGTCCACGCCATGCCCGACGCCGTCAGGCGGGGCGAGGCCCTCCTGGCCGCCGATCCCGGCCTCGCCGCGCAGCACGAGGCCCGGGCCCGGTCGGTCGAGCCGGGTGATGTCGCGACGATCATCTACACCTCCGGGACGACCGGGCCGCCGAAGGGCGTCGTGCTGACGCACGCCAACATGCTCTCGAACCTGTGGGCGGCCAACACCGCCTTCGGGATCGACGAGCGCGACGTGCCGCTGTCCTTCCTGCCGCTCAGCCACGTCTTCGAGCGGGTGGTGCTGTACCTGTTCTTGCTGGTCGGCGCGACGGTGACCTTCGCGGAGAACCTGCAGACCATCGCGCGCGACCTGCAGCGCGTCAGGCCGACGGTGATGACCGGCGTCCCGCGGGTGTTCGAGAAGTTCCACCACGCCGTGCTCGACGCCGTCGCGGCGGGGCCGCCGCTCAATCGCGCCCTGTTTCGGTGGGCGATGCGCGTGTCGACGGCGATCGTGAGGTCCCGCTTCGAGGGCCGCCCCGCGCCGCTCCGGGCCGTCGTCCAGCGGCCCGCGGCGGATGCGCTGGTGCTGCGGAAGATCCGCCGGCGGCTCGGCGGACGCTTGCGCACCGCCGTGTCCGGGAGCGCGCAGCTCGCCAGGACGACCGAGGAGTTCCTGTTCGCCGTCGGCGTGCCGATCTACAACTGCTACGGCCTCACCGAATGCTCTCCGGGCGTCACCGTGAATCCCCGCCACGCCCCGCGCCCGGGCACCGTCGGCGTCGCCATCCCGGATGTCGACGTCCGGATCGCGGACGACGGCGAGATCCTCGTCCGCGGGCCGAACATCATGCAGGGGTACTACAACCGGCCGGGGGAGACCGCGGATGCCATCAGGGGCGGCTGGCTCCACACCGGCGACATCGGCCGCCTAGATGCCGACGGCTACCTGACGATCACGGATCGCAAGAAGGACATCATCGTGACGTCCGGCGGCAAGAACATCGCCCCGGCGCCCATCGAGCAGCGCCTGACGAGCAGCCCGCTCGTGGCCGAGGCCGTCCTGGTCGGCGAAGCGCGGAGCTATCCGGCGGCGCTGATCGTCCCGAACTTCGCGCTGCTGGAAGAGCGCCTGCGCGCGCAGGGCGCGGCTTCAGGGACGAAGGCGCAGCTGATCGAGAGGCCGGACGTGCTGGCGCTCTACGCGGATCTGCTGGACGCGGTCAACGTCGATCTCGCCCAGTTCGAGAAGATCAAGCGCTTCGCCCTCCTCCCCAGGGAGCTGTCGATTGAAGGCGGCGAGCTGACGCCGACGATGAAGGTCCGGCGAAAGGTCGTGGAGCAGGAATGGGCGGACGTCGTCGAGCGGCTGTACGCGCACCAGCCGTCCCCGGCTCGCGCGTAGCCCCGGAACGCGTCAGAACAGCCGCGCCTCGGGAATCGGCCACCAGCGGGCCTGCACCCGCCCGATGATGTACCGCTTGGGCACCATGCCCCAGTGCCGGCTGTCGGAACTGTTGTTGCGGTGATCGCCCATCACGAAGTAGTAGCCGTCGGGGATGACCTGCGGCCCCCAGTCGTCGTGGCTCCGGTACTCGGGCGGCACGTAGTCGTCGGCCACCGGGAGGTCGTTGACGAACACCCGTCCGTCGGTGATCCGCACCGTGTCACCCTCCTCCGCGATCACCCGCTTCACGAACGACTTGTCGGGATTCACCGGGTAGTACAGCATCACGATGTCGCCGCGGCGCGGCGACGTCAGCCGGTAGACGGCCTTGTTGACGATGAGCCGGTCCTGATCCTCGAGCGTCGGGGCCATGCTCAGCCCCTCGACGCGGGCGACTTGGAACCCGAAGGTCACGATGAGCGTCGCGTAGACGGCGGCGGAGCCCAGCGTCTTGATCCACGCCACCAGCTCCGCGCGCACCACGGCCCAGTGACTGGGGCGGGGCCTGGCGGCGGCAGGCGGCTCGGCCTCGGCCCGGAGGGGTGACGGCGGCATCGTCGGGCGGGCGGACTCCGCCTCTGGCGGCGCCGCGGCCGCGTCCTCGGTGCCGACCTGATCGGAAACGGCCGGCGCTTCGAGCAAGAGCGGAGCCGCTTCGTCTGCGGCCCCCCGAGCTGGCTCACCGTGAGCCTCGAGTCCTTCATCCTGAGCGTGTCGTTCCTGCTGAACCAAGGCGCGATCTCCTTACACTGGCCCGATGCTGGCCGGGTGCGGCCGGCAGGCGCGCCAGACGGCGTCGGACTCCGGCCGGGCCTGGGTCTCGTCCAGTGTACGACAGTTCGACGTCGCGGAGATCCGCCCGGTCGTCAACCCTCCAGCCTCCCACCGGGGCGTCGAGGCGTTGCAGCCGAGGGGCTCGCCCGGATCGGCGGCGAGGGCGAGGATGGGCGTCATGGCCGGGCTGCCCTGCTCGCGGATCCGGGAGCCGCGGCAACAGTGACAGGACGCCGGCATGACAGCCGGCCGGAAGGGACATCCGCAGGATGCTGAACCCGGATGCGGCCGACACGCGCGCGCCCGGTGGAGCGGGCCGCGCCGCCGCGCTCCGGGTTCGACGGTGGTGGCCGTCTCGGAGGGCTGTCAAACCGCTGAAGATGAGCGTGTTATGATGGAGCGGCGGGGAGGCGCGGCGGATGATTCGTCCCTTGGTCACGGGCTTTGCGACGACGCTGAGGCATTTTTTCAGGAAGCCCATCACCGTCAACTACCCCGATCAGAAGATCCCCGTCTTCCCGAAGTACCGCGGCAAGCAGGTGCTGATGCGGGACGAGCACGGCCTGGAGAAGTGCGTGGCCTGCGGCCTGTGCGCCGTGGCCTGCCCGTCTGACGCCATCTACCTCGAGGCTGCGGAGAACGACGGGTCCGTGCAGGCCGGGCCGCGCTACGCGAGGGTGTACCAGATCAACAAGACGCGGTGCATCTTCTGCGGGTACTGCGAGGAAGCCTGCCCGGTCGCGGCCATCTTCATGGGCAAGGACTACGAACTGGCCGTCTACAGCAAGGCGGACTTCATTTGGGACAAGCAGGATCTGCTCGTTCCGGCGGCCGCCGCGGCCGCCCCCCGACGGTGAGCCCCGCCCCGCTCCCTCCTTTTCTTGACGCCCTGGACGAGCGCGTGCTGGTCTGCGACGGCGCTATGGGGACGCTCCTGTACTCGAAGGGCGTCTTCATCAACCGCTGCTTCGACGGCCTGAATCTGACCCAGCCCGCCATCGTGGCCGAGGTCCACACCGAGTACGTGCGGGCCGGCGCGGACGTCATCGAGACGAACACGTTCGGCGCGAACCGGATCAAGCTGGCGAGCTTCGGGCTCGGCGGCCAGGTACGCGCCGTCAACACCGAGGGCGCGAAGATCGCCCGCGGCGCAGCAAAGGGCCGGGCGTATGTGGCTGGGGCGATCGGACCGCTCGGCATCCGCATCGAGCCCTGGGGCCGGCTGGGCGTGGACGAGGCGCAGGAATACTTCCGCGAGCAGGCTCAGGCCCTGGCGGACGCGGGCGTGGACCTGTTCATCGTCGAGACCTTCCGGGACCTGAACGAGATCCGCGCGGCGGTCGCGGCGGTGAAGAGCGTGTGCGGGCTGCCGGTGGTCGCGCAGATGACGACCGAGGAGGACGGCAACAGCCTCGACGGCACGCCGCCGGAGGAGTTCGCGCCGGCGCTCGAGGCCACCGGGGCCGACGTCATCGGCCTCAACTGCAGCGTCGGCCCGGCGCCGCTGCTCGAGTCGATCGAGCGGATGGCGCGAGTGACGCGTGCGCGGCTGTCGGCGCAGCCCAACGCCGGCAAGCCCCGCGACATCGAGGGCCGCACGATCTACCTGAGCTCGCCGGAATACATGGCCTCGTACGCCCGGCGGTTCGTCCAACGGGGCGTGCGCCTGGTCGGCGGCTGCTGCGGCACGACGCCCCCGCACATCCGCCAGGTGAAAGCCGCCGTGCGGGCGCTCTCGCCGGGCCACGGGCGGGTGTCGGCGGCGGCGATCGCGCCGGCGCCTGCGGGGGTGCGCCCCGCCACGGCTGCCGCGCCGGTGCCACGCGAGCACAAGTCGCGCCTCGCGCATGCGATCGCGCGGGGGGCCTTCGTGAGGATCGTGGAGCAGGAGCCGCCGAGGGGGCACGACTGCGGGCCGCTCCTCGAGCGTGCGCGCGTGCTCCGGATCAGGGGCATCGACGCGATCAGCGTGCCGGATTCGCCGCGCGTGCGCGCCTCGACGAGCGCGCTGGCCACGGCCGTCCTCGTCGAGCAGCGGGCAGGCATCGAGACGCTCCTGCACTACACCTGCCGGGACCGCAACCTGCTCGGCATGCAGTCCGACCTGCTCGGCGCCCACGCCATGGGACTCCGGAACCTGCTCGTCACGACGGGCGACCCCCCGATGGAAGGGGACTACCCCCACGCAACCGGCGTTTTCGACGTCGACTCGATCGGGCTGGCCAACGTCGTGAGCCGGCTGAACCACGGGCTCGACGTCGGCGGCGCGTCGCTCGGTGAGCCCACGAGCTTCCACCTGGGCGTTGCCGTGAACCCGACGGCGATTGACCTCGACCTGGAGGCGCGGCGCTTCGCGTTCAAGGCCGAGGCAGGGGCCGAACTCGCGGTCACCCAGTTCGTGTTCGACGTGGACGCGCTGCGCGCGTTCCTCTCGAGGATGGGGCCCTCCCGTGTGCCCGTCATCGCCGGCATCTGGGTGTTCGACTCGCTGCGGAACGCCGAGTACATGGCCAACGAAGTGCCGGGCATCCGGGTGCCGCCGTCATTGATCGACCGGATGAAGCGGGCGGAGCGCAAGGGGCGGGCCGCGGCAGAAGGGGCGGCCATCGCGCGGGAACTCGTCGCCGCCGTGCAGCCGGTGGTGAGCGGCGTGCTGATTGGAACCGCCGGACACGATTTCGCGTCTCTACTCAGCGTGCTCGAGGCCACTGCGTGAGCCCCCTCTTCGATCCTCAGTCCCCGCTCTTCGATCACCTCGTCTTCCTCGGGGCGCTCGTCCGCAATCCCAGGTCGGTCGGGGCGATCGTGCCAAGCTCCGAGCGCGTGGCGGCGGACATGGTGACGAGCGTGCAGCCGGCGTCGCGGGTGGTGGAGCTCGGTCCGGGCACGGGCGTCATCACAAAGGCGGTGCTCGCGAGGCTCGGGCCCTCCGGCGCGCTGCTGGCCGTCGAAACCAACCACGTCTTCGTCGAGCGGCTGCAGCGGAGCTGGCCCAAGGCCGATGTCGTCTGCGCGTCGGCGGAGGCGCTGCCGGACCTGACCGCATCGCGCGGATGGGAGGGCGTCGATCACATCGTGTCGGGGCTGCCCTTCGCCACGCTGCCCCGGCCGGTGACGCTGCACATCCTCGACGCCATCCGCGACGTGCTGAAGGTCGGCGGGACGTTCACCACGTTCCAGTACGCTCACGCGTACCGGCTGCCGCCGGCCGTCAGGTTCCGCCGCGAGCTGAGCGATCGGCTCGGTTCGCCTCCGCGCTCGCATCTCGTCCTCTGGAACGTGCCTCCTGCGCACATCCTTACCTGGGTCCGCCGCTAGCCCGGCGCCAGGGCCTTCCGCCCGTTGAGGACGGGGCCGGCCCCTGCACCGTCTGACTGGGTCATCAGGAGAGGGCGAACCGGCGGGATCCTTGGACCGCCCGAGGGCGCGAGCGCAGCCAACGCCGGCCCGCCCGCTCGTCAGGCGAGGCCGAGGAGGAACGTGGCGGCGAGGACGGCGCCGTCGGTGCGAGGCTTCTCGGGCGGGGCGGCCTGCGCCAGCACGGCATCGAGGTGCGCCTGCCACCGGCCGCCGAACAGATCGCCGTGGCCGATGAACCGGCTGCGCAGGACGGCCGGCAGGCCGGCGACCAGGACGTCGTACTCGGCGAAGCGGCCGCGCGACGTGTAGAGCATGGCGGCGCCGTTGGCTAGGCACTCTGCGATGATGCCGTATCCCGGTTTCGTCACCACCACATCGGACGCGCGCACGAGGTCCTCGTAGCGCAGGCCCCGCTCGTAGAGGCCGCGATCGTCCAGCAGGCGGACGTTCGGAGGCACGGGGGCCTGCGGCCCGAGGCCGTAGCCCGTGGCGATCACGGTGTAGCCGTCGAGGCGGCCCAGCGTGGCGAGCGAGAGGCCCGCGATGCCGAGCCCGCCAAACGAGGTCAGCACCACGCGCGTGCCGTCGGGAAGCCCCAGGATCTGCCGGACGTCGGCGGCCTCGCGCCGCGAGTGGCGGGCGATGAACGGCAGGTCGGTGATGGGCGACTCCCAGTCCTCGAAGCCGCCCCACAGCGGCAGCCGCAGCGTCGCGGTGGCGCCCCGGTAGGCCCGCCGGATGGCCGGCAGAAGCTCGGACGCCGCGGCGATCTCGTCGGTGTACGCGCCGTAGATCCAGTCCCAGGTGAAGTTGCCAAGGGCCACCGCGGGCAGGCCGGCCTCGCGCGCGGCGGCGAATGCAAGCGGGGGAATGTCGCCAACGACGAGCGTCGCGCCGGCCGCCCGGAGAAACGCTCCCTCGGCGCGAGCCAGGCCGTCCAGGCCCGACATGAACGCCCGCGCGCGCGCAATCGTCGCGGGGATGTCCAGGTGCAGGCTGTCGCGCTGGACGACGCCGGTGTCGCACGGGCAGGCGTGGAACTCGAACGGCCCCCTGACGGTGACATCGAACAGCCACCTGGCCGCGCCGGTGCGCACGACGATCCGCGCCCCGGGATCGAGCGCGAGCACCTCGTTGATGACCTCGATGACGCGCGAGGCGTGGCCGAAGGCGTGGCCCGAGATGTAGAACGCCAGCACGGGACCGGCGCGACGCGGCAAGGGGAGGGCGCTCACGGCAGGCCGGATCGAGGGGCGCAGCTGACGCCGGGGCCAGGCAGCTCCGGCGCCGGCTCGGGAGCCGGGAGCGCGGCGCCGTCGCCGGACCGATCGGCGGCCGCTTCGGGCGTCGGAAGCGCGAGCGCGAGAACCTCTTCGATCGTCGTCACCGGCACGAACGTCATCTCCGACCGGACCTCCTCTGGCAGGTCGGGCAGATCAACCGTGTTCGCGTCGGGCAGCACGAACGTGGTGACGCCGTAGCGGCGGGCCGCGAGCACCTTCTCGCGGATGCCCCCGACCGGCAACACCGCGCCGCTCAGCGTGATCTCGCCGGTCATCGCGAGATCGGGCCGGACGGCCTGGCGGCGGATGGCCGACAGGATGGCTGTGGCCATGGTCACGCCCGCGGAGGGGCCGTCCTTGGGGATGGCGCCGGCCGGGACGTGCACGTGCAGGTCGTGCCGCTTGAACAGATCCGGCGGCAGGCCGAGACTGGCCGCGGTGGCCCGGAGGTGGCTCACCGCCGCGCGGGCCGACTCCTGCATGACGCTGCCGAGATGCCCCGTCAGCGTGATCTGGCCGTGACCCGCCGGCAGCAGCATGGCCTCGATGAACAGCACGTCGCCGCCGCTCTCGGTCCACGCGACGCCCGTGGCCACACCGAACCGCGATGTCCGGAACTGCACGTCGCGCCGGAACCGCGGAGGGCCGACCAGGGCCTGCAGGTCCTCGGCTGCGACGGCGGCCACGACCGTCCCCGGCGGGGGCGCGCCGCCCTCGCCCCCGCTCGTGGCGACGCGGGCCGCCACCTTCCGCGCAATCGCGCCGATCTCACGCTCGAGTCCGCGCACGCCGGCTTCCCGCGTGTACTCGCGGACGAGCCGGCCGAGGGCCTCGTCCGACAGCTCGACGGAGCCGGCCGGCAGCCCGTGCTCGGCCAACTGGCGCGGGATGAGGAAGCGCCTCGCGATATGCCGCTTCTCGAGATCGGTGTAGCCCGCCAGCCCGATGATCTCCATCCGATCGAGCAGTGCGCGGTGCACCGTTCCGAGCTGGTTGGCGTTGGCGATGAACAACACGCGCGACAAGTCGCACGCCACTTCGAGGTAGTGGTCGCGGAAGGCGTGGTTCTGGGCGGGATCCAGCACCTCCAGCAGGGCCGCTGCCGGATCGCCCTGGTAACCGGCGGTCAGCTTGTCGATTTCGTCCAGCATCACCACCGGGTTCATCGACCCCGCCTGCTTGAGGCCCTGGACGATGCGGCCGGGAAGGGCGCCGATGTAGGTGCGGCGGTGCCCGCGGATCTCGGCCTCGTCGCGCACCCCGCCGAGGGCGATCCGCACGAACCGGCGGTTCATCGATCGCGCGATGGACTGCCCGAGCGAGGTCTTGCCCACGCCCGGCGGCCCCGCGAAGCACAGGACCGGGCCCTTCATGTCGCCCTTGAGCTTCCGCACCGCCAGGTATTCCACGATGCGGTCCTTCACGCGGTCGAGATCGTAGTGGTCCTCGTCGAGCACGCGGCGCGCCTCGGCAGGATCGAGGCGGTCTTCGGTCGAGACGCTCCAGGGCACCTCGAGCAGCCAGTCGAGGTACGTGCGGATCATCTGGTGTTCGGGCGAGGCCTGCGGCGCGCGCTCGAGGCGCCTGGCCTCGCGCTCGGCCGCCTTGCGAACGTGCTCGGGCAGGTCCGCCTGCTCGATTCGCTCCTGCAGGTCGCGCCATCCGGCCCCGTCGCTCTCGCCAAGCTCCTCGCGGATCGCCTTCAGCTGCTGGCGCAGGAAGGACTCCCGCTGCGCGGCGTTCATCTCCTGGCGAGCGTCCGATTCGATCTTGCCCTTCAACTCGATCAGGTGCAGGTTGCGCGCGAGGGCCGCCGCCACCGCCCGCAGCTTGTCGACGAGGCGGCCCTCTTCGAGGAGCCGCTGCTTCTCCTCGCCGCCGAGATCGAGCAGGCTTGCCACGAGGTAGCACAGCCGCAGGGGACGGTCGATGCCCGCGAGCAGGGCCTTCATGTCCTGGGCCGGCGCCGGCGAGAACGCCAGGGCCCGCTCGCCCAAATCGCGCAGCGTCCTGACGTACGCGTCGATTTCGTCGTCGCGGGGCTCATCGTCCGGGATGGCCTCGACGGCCGCGTCGAGGGCCGCACCCGCCCGGGCGGCATCCGAGACACGCACGCGGACGAGGCCCTCGACGGCGACCTGGAGGGCGGCGGGCGTCCTGGCCATCTGGCGGATGAGGCCCGCCGTGCCGGTTCCGCGCAGGTCCTGCGAGCCGGGCTCGTCGGCGGCGGTGTGCTGCTGCACCAGGACGACGAGCCGGTCGCCGCCGAGCGCGCGGTGGATGGAGTCGATCGACACGGCGCGGTTCACGGCGAGCGGCTGCAGCGTCAGCGGGAACACCACGGTGTCGAGCAGCGGCACGACGGGCAGCCGGGGCGGCAGGGGCGGAAGCGGCGTCAGCAAGGGGTCCGACATGGTCGTGGGCGCGGCGGCGTCCTCATCCTCTCACGCGGGCGCACCGGGGCGGGGGCGCCGCCCCGGCTACTTCACGGGCGGCGGCTGGCGCCTGAACACGGCGGTGATCGTCAGCAGCTCGCCGCGGCGGTCGACGGTGAGCGTCACCGCATCGGCCCAGCGTTTGTCCGCCAGGAGCCGGTTCAGCGTCTCCCGGTCCTTCACGGGCGTGCCGTCCATCGTCTGGAGGACGTCGCCCGCCTGCAGGCCCGCGTCGCGGGCCACCGAGTCGTCCTGCACGTCGATGATCGAGAGCGGCGACTCGCCGTCGCCCTCGCGCACCGAGATGCCGAGCGACGGGTAGAGCGGCGCCTCCTCCGGGGGCAGCCCCCAGACGTAGTCGGCGTATGACGCCTGCACCCGCTCTGTCCGTCGGCCCTTCGCGTCGGCGACGGCGACCGGCACGATCGACGCCATCCGGCCGTCGAACCACAGGCTCGCCTGGCGCTGGGCCCCGAGGTTGTAGGCGACGTGGCCCGAGCCGATGAGGACCACCATGATGGCGTCAGGGCCGCCATGCTTCTGCAGGCTCTGCACGGCGTTGAACCCCATCGAGGCGTCCCACGTGCACTGCGCGGCGAACATGCCGTCGAACATCTGGCCGGTCATGGCGTGCATCAGGGTGTCTTCGCCGGCGAAGAACGCGCGGAACAGCGTCTTGTGATCTTCACTGGCCGTGTCGATCTTCGGCGGGATGCGCGCGGATTCCTCGGGCGAGAGGTTCTGGAAGCCCTTGCGCCGGACGGCCGACACGACCTCCCGCGGCGTGTTGACCGCATAGATGCGGATGCCGTGCTGACGGGCGAACAGGAAGATGTCGCGGTAGTAGTGCCAGTGGTAGCCCCAGTTCTTGTACCACTGCGACTGCTCGACGAATTCGTCTTCGCCGACGCGGCCGGCGTTCCACAGGTCGAGCGCCGCCTGTTCGGTATAGGGGTACATCTCGAGGCCGATGAGCACCTCGCGCCCGCGCCTCTGGAGCTCGCGGATGACCTGCAGCTGCACCCGGTGAAACGCCATGTCGGTATGGCTCTCGCCGATGAACAGCACGCGCACGCCTTTCAGCCTCGCGCCCAACTCGCCGGCCGGGATCGTGGCGTTGGCGGCGGTGTCCACGATCCCGTCGACGACGACCGGCACCGTGCGGTCCTTGCGGGCCGGGTCGCCGATCGCGAGCGTCCGCGACGCGTCCTGAGCGGCCGCGCCAGCCGGTGCCACCAGCGCCGCGGCCAGCACGCTCGCGCCGACGATCAGTCTGGGCATGTCCGTCATCCTCCGTCGTTCGATTCTAGCCCGTCAGCGGACGGCGAGCGCGACCGACAGCCGTAGCTCGCTGGTTCCGCGCAGGATTGTCACAGTGATGCGCTGCCCCGGCGGGACCGCCCGTAGCGCCGCGGCGTACTCCTGGAGGCTCCCGATTCGGCGCTCGCCGACCTGGAGAACGATGTCGCCTTCCCGCACGCCAGCCGTCGCGGCGGGGGAGCCCGGGACGACGCCGGCGACGCGCACACCCGTCCCCTGGAACGAGAAGTCCGGCACCGTCCCGAACGAGGCCCGGCTCGCAGGCTTCTCCGTGCTTCCCGCCGGAGGCGCTCCTCCCAGTCCGGCCGCAGACGGCGTTGCGGCTGGTGCGGCAGGCGCATGGCCGGCGGAGGCGGAGATCGTGCTGGTGAGCGGCTCCGCGCGTTCGGCCAGGTAGACGATGGCCTCCTTGACGAACGAGGCGACCTTGACGAGGCCGGCCGCGTCGATCTTGTCCGCGGTGTCGGACGGCCGATGGTAATCCGCGTGCGGCGCAGTGAAGATCTGGACCGCCGGCACGCCGCGCTCGACGAAGCTGACCTGATCCGACGACTCGAGCGAATCCGGCACGCTGCGGCTCTCGACGCCGGTCACGAAGGAAGCGCCGCGGAAGATGTGCGGCCACTCGGCGGCGGTGCCGGTGCCGAGCACGGTGACGTGCTGCGTTCCCAGGCGCCCGACGGTGTCGAGGTTGATCATGCCCTCGACCCCTGCCATCGTGTTCGCGCTGGCGCCGACGAAGTGCCTCGAGCCGAGCCGGCCGGCCTCTTCGCCGGTGAAGGCGACGAAGACCACCGACCTCGGGAGCGGCCCGCCGGCAGCCATCACGCGGGCCAGTTCCAGCATGACGGCGACGCCGCTGGCGTTGTCGTCAGCGCCCGGGTGCACCTTGCCTTCGTCGCCCGCGTGCACGTCCGGCCACCCCAGGCCGAGATGATCCACGTGCGCGCCGATCACGGCGCTCTGGCCCGCGAACGCCGGGTTCGCGCCGGGCAGGATCGCGACGACGTTCGCGGCGCCGCACGCGCGGCCGTCCGGTCCGGCGGCAACCGTGAAGCGCTGGAAGTAGGACCCGTCGTCGCCGCCCGGGCGCAAGCCGTACTCCTGGAACCGGCCGGCCACATAGTCCATCGCCTGCGCGAGGCCGGGGCTGCACAGGCCGCGCCCCTGCAGCGCCGGCGACGCCAGCCGCTCGACGTGTTCCAGCATCGCCTGGCTGGAGAAGACCGGGGGCAGTTCCGCAAGGGCCTTCCGGTGATCCGGGCGGAGCGGCGGCAGCGGCGCCGCGCGCGACCCGTCCGGCCGAAGATCGATGCGCAGCGGGGAGTCCGAGACCTGCCACCCGCCCTTGATGGTGTTCACGGGCTCGCCGCCCTCGAAGCCGAGGTACGAGTACTTGCCGTAGTGGGGCAGCTTGCGGCCGAGGCCGGGCAGGGCGGCCAGCGGGTCCGCGGCGATCCAGCCCGCGGCCTTCTCGGGATTCTCCGGGTGGCGGAACACCGCGACGAACGTGTGGCCTGCGGTGCTCATCCGCTCGCCGCCGATCTCCACCGTCTCCGCGGCGACGCGAAGACCCGGCTGGCCGCCGAGGGCCTGCGCCGCCAGCCGGTTGCCGCGGCCGAGCATCCACACGCTCCGGTCCCGCGGCAGCGACGCGACCGACGAGTCAAGGGCGACGTCGATCTGGTGCGCGTCGCTCTGCCAGCCCCGCACCAGGTCGTAGTACGCGGCTTGCTCCGCCTGGCTCGCCTCCGACGGCAGCACGGCCAGGATCGCCGGCTCGCCGAAGATCTGGCCGATCGACGGCGGCGTCTCTCGGGGATCAAGGCGACGGAACACATCGAAGCGCGGGTCCACCGCGAGACCGACGGGCTGCGCATCCGTCTCGATCGAGAACGGCTGCTGGACGGCCGCCGACCTGATGATTGCCGCAACCTCGCCTCCGCCCTCGGTCTGAACGACGATCGGGACGTCCAGGCTGTAGGGAGGGCCCTCCTGCGTCTGCATCAACAGGCCGTCCACGACGAAGCGGCCGCCTTGCCGCCGCACGCTGCCGGCGCCCGCCTTCACCTCGAGCGCCGCGGCGCCGGTCCGGGTGATCAGGTCGTCGAAGATCCAGCCCAGCGTCTTGCCGCTCACCGCCTCGGCCACGCGCTGAATGTCCCGGAAGCCCGCGCGCGTTCCGCGGTACTCGCGGTAGAAGCGGGCGGCCGTCTCGCGAAACGCCTCGTCTCCGATGTGCAGGCGGAGCGCGTGATAGCCCATGAGCGCCTTGCCGTAGCCGACGGCCTCGGTCGCCGCGCTCTCGCGCTCCCGGAACTCCGCGAGGGGGAAGTCGCGGCCGGTGCGGACGTAGTCCCTGTATTTCTGAAGCACCGCTCGCCGGTATTCGTCCGCGGTGCCGCGCTGCTCCTGGATCAGGTGGTCGGCCATGTAGGCGGTGAGCCCTTCGCACCAGTTCCCGGTCGCATGGTCCACGAAGACGGAATTGCCCCACCAGTTGTGCAGGATCTCGTGGGGGTACGAGGAATTGATGATGAACGGGAACCGGATGACCTGCGGGCCGAGAAGGGTGAAGCTGGGCATGCCGTACCCGGTCTCCCAGTAGTTCTCCACCAGCGCGAACTTGCCGTAGGGATACGGGCCGACGAGGGTGCGGTACATCTCGAGGTACTGGGCGGTCGCAGCCAGGTACTTGCCGGCAAGCGACGCATCGGGCTCGTGCAGGTAGACCAGCGTCTCGACGGCGCCGGCGCGATCCGCGAACCGGTGCAGGGGCCCGCCGACCAGGTAGATCTCGTCCATGGGCCCGCCCGAGTCCCACCGGGCCTTGCCGTCCGGGCCGCGTGACGCGCCCTGTCCCTGGCTGATGAGGTGCCAGCCTTCAGGCGCCTCGGCAACGAGCGAGAAGGTCATCAGGTCCGGGCCGAACCGCGGGTACCAGTGGCTGGCTCCCGCCAGGTACACGCCCTCGGCCCCGACGAACCCCGACGTCTCGCGGAACCCCCGCGTGTACTGTTCCTGTGGGTCTGAAAGCGGCGCGGCCACGACGCCCTCGTACTCGAGGCGCAGCGTCTCGACGGCCTCCTCACCCTGGACGCGGTAGGCCTTGAGCGGCAGGGGCGCGCCACCCGCCGGCCGCACGGCATCGGACAGGCCGGCGGCGGACACCTCGCGGACGGGAGGATCGGATCGCGTAATCGCGAGCGCCGCATTCAGCACGAATGTCCGCAGGCCATCCGTCGGCTGGCCGGGCCAGTTCACCCGGCTTCTCACAGTCAGCCGGTGGGTGGCGGGGTCGAGGCGGGCCTCGATCTCGTAGCGCGGCCCCGAAGCCGGGGGAGCGGCAGGCGGGGCCTGGCTCGACGAGCCGACAGACGACGCCAGAACGGCCGCAAGCGCACAGGCGGTCACGCGGAAGGTCATGATGGGTTCCGTTGGAAGACGCCGGACTCCTACCATCGTAGCGGAAAGCGGCCGTCGGGGGCGCGCCGGACCGCGTGCTATACTCGCGCGGAGTCCTGACGCATGCGCCGGCTACCGGAACAAGCGGCCCCGCTCCCGCGCTGGGTGCGTCTCGCGGATGCCGTTGCCATCGCGGCTCTGGCGCTCAGCGCACAGGCGGCCGCCTCCGGCGGGTTTCGCTTCGACATCGCGGGCATCGGCTTGTCGGTGACGAGCTGGTTCCGCCCCCTGGCGTTCGCCGCGGCCATCCTCGCGCTGCGGCACGCCGTCTGCCGCCGTTCGCCGCTCCACGAGAGGCTGCGGCGCGGCGTGCGGCGGTTGGGGCAGGATGCCAGCGTCCGGGCCGTGTTCTCGATCTGGGCCGCCACGCGCTTCGGCGTGCTGCTTGTCGGCCTCCTGGCGATGGGCGCCTTCGGCTTCCGCGAGAACACGGCCCCGTTCAGGATTTACGAGACCGAGGCCCTGAACCTGCCGGCCCGGTTCGACGCCGGCTGGTACCTCGACGTGGCGGCCAACGGCTACAAATGGGACCCGGGCTCGGCCGGACAGCAGAACATCGCGTTCATGCCGGCGCTGCCGCTGCTGATGCGCGTCGGCGGGCGCCTGCTCGGGGGCCATCCGCTCTGGGCGGGCCAGATTATCGTGCTGGCCGCAGGCCTTTGGGGATTCGTCTACGTGCATCGGCTCGCACGGGCCCAGCTTGGCGACGAGGCCCGGGCGGCGACGGCCGTCGCGCTTCAGGCTTCATACCCGTTCGCCGTTTTCTACAGCGCGGTGTACACGGAGGCGCTCTACCTGCTGGGCGCGGCCGGAGCGTTCTACCACGTTGCGCGGCGGCAGTACTGGCGGACCGCAGCATTCGCCTTCCTGTGTGGGCTTGCGCGCCCTCACGGGTTCCTCCTCGCGCTTCCTCTGTGGCTCGCGGTCTTCTGGCCGGCGCTGGTCGAGAGCCGGTCGGCGGGCGTCTCCGTCCTCGGCCGCCGGCTCGTCGGCGCGCTGCGGGCCTCGGCGCCGGCCGCGCTGGCATCGGGAGCCGCAGTGGCAGGGGTGCTGCTGTTTTCGGGGTACGTCGCGGCGCTCACCGGACGTCCGTTCACCTGGCTCGAGGCGCACCAGGCCTGGGGCCGCGTCTTCGGCGCCTGGCTCTCGGAGGGCCCGATCCAGGAGATTTCGTACCGCGGCGTCTGCGGATACGTGCTCGCGCAGCCAATCGACGCGCTGAATCTCTCGGCGGCGGTGGGCTGCCTGGCCGCGATCTGGCCGGTGACGAAGCGCCTCGGCCCAGCCTGCGGCGCGCTGGTGGCGGTCCTGCTGCTCCCGCCGCTCGCGGCGGGAGGAGTCATCTCGATCGGCCGCATCACGTCGGTGGGCTTTCCGGTCTTCATCTGGCTCGCTGGCGCGATCCCGGTCAGGAGCCGGGCGCCGTGGATCGCCGTCTTTGCGATGCTTCAGGGCTGGGGCGCGTCGCTGTTCTTCACGCTGCGCGGGTTCATCTAGGGCAGGGACTCGGGACTCGGGGGCGAGGGGCCAGGCACGCAACGAGCGTGGTGAGTCAGGGCCGCTTCGATGGGGTGTCCCACCATTCGACGCTGAGGCGTTCGGGACGGCGGAGCAGGAGCCACCCGATCACCCCTGCGGCGGCGCCTGCTGCGATCGCGCCTGCCAGCGCCGCTGCCTGCGGCCGGCCTGCGAAGGCGGCGCGGGCCCACAGGTCCGCGGCGTGGATGAGGGCCCACAGGCCCGCGATGACCCACGCCGGGACGTCCACGAGTTCCACGCCGACGAGGACCGGGACGAGCGTGAGGATCTTCGATCGCGGGAACAGCAGGAAATAGGCGGCCATCACGCCGGCTGCCGCGCCGGCGGCCGCGAGGCCCGGTGCAGGCGCCTCCCCGAGGCGCCACGCCGCCGCGAGGGCGGCCGCCGCGCCGGCGGCTACGAGCAGCGCGAAGCGGCCGTGGCCGAGTCGATCCTCGACGGTCCGCCCGAAGATCCAGCAGGCCAGCACCGTCGCGCACCAGGGGAGCCATCCCCGGCGGACCGCCGGCCACGCCAGCGCCGCCGCCATGGTGGCCGCGAGCGCGCGCGTCGCGGCCGGCCGCGTGCGCGTCGGCACGACATCGCGGATCGGGATCATGCGCGCAGTATATAATCGTCGCTTCCGAGGGCCATGGCGTGATTTGCCGGCAGTGCGGCGCCGAGATCTCCGACAAGGCCATCGTCTGCTACCGCTGCGGGCAGGCGACGGCCGACACTGCGGCTTCCCGCGCGCCGGCCCGCCGTGCGGCGCGGCTCGGATGGGCCGAGGCGCTGACGGGGCTGCTGGTGCTCATCGCGGCAGCCCTGCTCATGTCACGCGCGGCGGCCGGCCAGCTGCCCGCGCCCGTGTCCTACGCAGTGGCCGCGCTGGCGGCCATCGTGCTCATCTGGCGCATTGCCAGGCGCCGGCGGACATGACCGCGGCCCGCCTCAGGCTGGAGGCCAGGCCCGGAGGCGCGCATCGCGACCGCGATTCGGCCGAGAAGGCGCGTCCGAAGCAGGAGCGCGCGATCCCCGCGCCCATCCGGCAGGCGCTAATGCCTGGGGAGGAGCGCGAGGGCGCGTTCTTCAGCGCGGCCGGCGCACGCATCCCGCGTCGCGCCATCGGGTGCGGCTGCTTCGATGTTGTCGATCTCGGGGACGGGCGTTTCGGCGGGGCGCCGGCGTCGGGGCGGGACACGGCGGATGCGGCGCGGAACGGCGCCATGACCGAGCCCGTCCTGCGGCATGGGCGCGCCTAGCCCCGGCGCGGGCGACGAGGCGCAGTGGCGGTCGCGCCGCCGCGCGGCGGCGGCCGCGTGGGCGGCGTTCGCGTTCGTCGTCTGGAACGTCGTCTTCGACGCCGCGGTCCTCGAGTCCGGGCGAGACTACCTGACACGGCAGGCGCGGCATCAGCAGGGGCAGGGGCCCGCGGTGACCATCCCCCAGGTCATGGGCCGGGGCATCGCCCGCGGGGCCGCCCGGGCGACGGCGGCGGGCGGTGCGGTTGCCGCATGCGGGACGCTCGGCGTGTGGCTGGCCGGCCGACGGCGCCGGGCCCGCTCAGCGGGCGCGGCCGAGTAGCCGCGCTTCGATCTTCGGCAGGGCGGCCGCGAGCACCCGGCCCACAACCTCCATGCTCCTCGCGCTGACCTTGTCCAGCGTGTCGTCGGGCGTATGCCAGGCCGGGAAGTCCATGTCGATCAGGTTGACCGCCGGGACGCCCGCCTGAAGGAAAGCAATGTGATCGTCTTCGACGGAGATGGCGTCGGGGGCGAAGTGCGCGCCGAACCCCAGCGCCTTCGCCGACGACCAGATGATGTCGGTGAGCCACGCGGTCGAGTTCGACTCGCGCTTGATGAGCAGATCGCGGTCGCCGATCATGTCCACGAGGATCATCGCCTTGATGCGCGCGAGGTCGCCGATGCGCGAGGCTTCCTGCACGTAATGGCGGCTGCCGTAGGTGTGGTCGTCGCCGAGGTACCAGTCGACGAAGGCCTCCTCTCCGTCGAAGAACACGAGTTCGATGGTGAGCGGGTTCCTGCGGGCCTTCAGCACGCGGGCCATCTCGATGAGGAACGCCGTGCTCGATCCGGCGTCGTTCGCGCCGACGAACCGGAACGTCTTGAACAGCTTGGTGTCGTAGTGGCCGCCGATGACGATGCGGTCGGCGCTCGCGCCGGCGACGGTGGCGCGGAGGTTCACCATTTTCACCGGCCCGATGGGCGTCTTCGCTTCGAACGCCTGCGCCGCGACCGGCACGCCGATGGCGGCCATCTGGGCCTCGATGTAGCGCCTGGTCTCGGCCGCCGCGGGCGAGCCCGGCGTCCTGGGGCCGATGCCGACGATGGCGCGGAGGTGCTCGAACGCCCTGCCCCCGTCGAAGGCAGGCGGGTCCGGCGCGGGCGCCGGCGCCGCGCACACGGAGGAGACGACCAGCGCGGACGCAAGCAGCGAGAGCCGTACAGCGGCGGTGAGGGAGCGCGTACGCATAGCGTGTCTTCAGTATACCTCCGACGCGCAGTCCTCCTTCCGCTCGGCTGGCGGTTGCGCGGGCTTGCGCGGCAATCCCCGCGGCTCGGCCCTCACGCGCCTCGTCGGTCCGAGCCGGAAGATCGATGTCATGATGCAGTTGCTCGCCAGGGACGCCGTGGGGGGACCGCCGCGGCCGCGGGATTGCTGCAGGCCAGCGTCGAGCGCAAGCGGGCCCGGGCGCGCCGCGCGCGGCCGCGACGCCCGCTGGAGGAGTGACATGACCGATTGCTCGTTGTACCTGGTGCGCCACGGCGCGGCGGCGGAACACGGGCCGTCGTATCCCAACGACGATCTCCGGCCCCTGACCGGGGAAGGCATCGAGCGGCTTCGGCTCGAGGCCGCCGGGCTGGCGGCACTCGACGTCCGCCTCGACCGCATCCTGACGAGCCCCCTCGTGCGGGCCGTGCAGACCGCCGAAGTCCTGGCGGCCGGCGTCCGGTGCGCGGCGCCGCTTGTGACAGCCGAGGCGCTCAGGCCCGGCGGCCGCTTCGAGGCGCTCGTCGCGGAGCTGGCGCACACGCGCAGCGCCCGCTCGGTGGCGCTGGTCGGCCACCTGCCGTCGATCGGGCAGTTCGCTGCGGCGCTCATCGGCGCGACCCGAGCGCTGCCCTTCGACACAGGCGGCGTCTGCCGGATTGACGTGGCCTCGCTGCCGCCAGCGGCCGGCGCGGGGCGGCTGGTCTGGCACGCCCCTCCGCGGGCGCTGCGCGCGCTTGGGCGCTGAGGCCGGCGCCGGGCTCTCCGCCTAGACGACGGTGCCGTCGGGCACCACGGCGCCCTTGGGCACGATGATGATGCCGCCGCGGATGAAGTAGTTGTCGCCGTCGGCGTCGACGAGCCCCCGCTCGTTCACCAGCCGCACGCCGCGGCCGATCCGGGCGTTCTTGTCCACGATGACCCGATCCAGCACGGAGTCCGCGCCGATGCCGAGGGGCACCGACCGGTCGCCGGTCTCCTCCTCGTCGGTGCCGTAGAAATCGGCGCCCAGCAGCACGGACCGGCGGACGAGCGCGCCTTCGCCGATGCTGGTCCGGATCCCGACAATCGACGTCTCGATCCGGCAGCGGTTGATGTAGCAGCCCTCGGCGACCATCGAGTGGCTGACGCAGCTGTCGATGAAGCGCGAGGCGGTGAGGAAGCGGGGCCGCGTGAAGATCGGCCGCTTCGGGTCGTGGAACCGGAAGGGCGGGTGGTCCCGCGTGAGGAGCATGTTGGCTTCGTAGAAGGACTCGACCGTGCCGACGTCCGCCCAGTAGCCGTCGTAAAGGTACGCGTTCACCCGGTGCGTGCCGATGGCCGCGGGAATGATCTCGCGGCCGAAGTCCGTGGCGTTCGCCCGCTGCAGGAGGTCGAGCAGCACGCGCCGCGAGAAGACGTAGATGCCCATCGACGCCACGAAGGGCTTGTCGTCGGAGTGCCCTGCGAATGACGAGCCCTCCGGGATGCTGCGTGCGATCTGGCCCAGCCGCGCGGCGTTCGGCTTTTCCTCGAACCCTGCGATCTGGCCGCCCTTGTCGAAGAGGAAGATCCCCATCTCCGAGGCCTCGCCCGGCACGACCGGCTGCGCGGCGATGGTGATGTCGGCGCTGCGGGCGACGTGCGAGTCGATGAGATCGGCGAAGTCCATCCGGTAGAGATGGTCGCCCGCGAGCACGAGGTAGTAGTCGGCGCGGTAGTCCTGGAAGTGCCGCGAGGCTTTGCGCACGGCGTCGGCCGTGCCCTGGAACCAGTGCGGGTTGTCGGGGGTCTGCTCGGCCGCGAGGATGTCCACGAAGCCGTTGGAGAACAGATCCATCCGGTACGTCTGGGAGATGTGCCGGTTGAGCGAGGCCGAGTTGAACTGCGTGAGGACGAACATCCTCCGCACCTCGGCATGCAGGCAGTTGCTGATGGGGATGTCGATGAGGCGGTACTTGCCGCCGATCGGCACCGCGGGCTTCGAGCGGACGAGCGTCAGCGGGAACAGGCGGTTCCCGCGGCCGCCCCCGAGGATGATGGCGAGGACGTCGTGCATGGGCACTAGGGTAGGCGAACGCGGCGTGCGCGGCAAGAGCCCCGGTCGCCCGCCGGGAACTCGCCTTTCGTGGGGGCGGGCTGGCGGTCAGGCCGACGGCAGCCGGCTTGGGCCCTCAGCGCCTCGGGCCGGCGGGGTGGCGGAGCCGGCACGGCCGCCCGGGATGCCCACGAGGCGCCTGCCGATCGAGGGGCGCAGCCTCTTCCTGCTCGGCCGCGCGCCCGACGAAGCCCCGGGGCACGCCGGGCAGTCCGACAGCGTCGGTTCTCAGGAGCGCGGCGGCCGGCTCGACAGGGCGCGGGCGGGTGGCGCAGCGGCGCGGCATCTGGCCCCAGGGCCGGGCCGGGACGGCCTTATCTGGTACAATCGCCGGGTTTGCGGTCGCAAGGGAGGCCCGCGTGGCGCGATTTCGACTGATCCCGCGTGAGGAGAAGTTCTACGACGACTTCCTGAACATGGCCGAGCACATCTGCTCGGCGGCCCGCCTGCTCGACCGGATGGTGGCGTCCAACCCGTCGGTGTCGCCGCTCAAGGACGAGATCCGGGACCTCGAGCACCGGTGCGACTTCCTGACGCACGAGATCATCCAGCGCTTGCACCGCACGTTTGTGACGCCCATCGACCGCGAGGACATCCACGCTCTGGCCAAGGCGCTGGACGACGTCATGGACGCGATCGACGAGTCAGCGCAGCTGCTCGTCCAGTACAAGATCGTCGAGGTCGACGACGGCGCGCGCCAGTTCTGCCGCATCACGGTGGGCGCCACCGAGCAGATCCGCCTCGCGCTGCAGCACATGGAGAAACGCGAGAACGTGACCCCGTGCGTCGTCGAGATCAACAGGCTCGAGAACGAGGCCGATCGCCTGTACGAGGAGGTGATCACGCGCCTCTTCGAGAGCGCGCAGGACCCGATCGCCATCCTGAAGTGGAAAGAGATCTTCGACTACCTCGAGGCAACGGTCGACTCCATCGAGGACGTCTCGGACGTCATCCAGGGAGTGGTCCTGAAGCACGCCTGAGACCGCCATGGAGTTCGCCGTCGTCGCGCTCCTCATCGCGCTCGCCTTGGTCTTCGACTACATCAACGGCTTCCACGACGCCGCCAACTCCATCGCGACGGTCGTGTCCACGCGCGTGCTGTCGCCGGGAAAGGCCGTCATCTGGGCGGCGGCCTTCAACTTCATCGCGTTCTTCATCTTCGGCACGGCGGTGGCGAAGACGGTGGGCGCCGGCCTGATCGACCTCCGGGTCGTCACCTTCGGCGTGATCTTCGCGGGGCTGGCGGGCGCCATCACCTGGGACCTCATCACGTGGCACTTCGGCCTGCCCACGAGTTCCTCCCACGCGCTGATCGGCGGCTACGCCGGCGCCGCGATCGCCAAGGCCGGGTGGGGCGCGATCATCGCGTCGGGCTGGGCCAAGACGCTCCTGTTCATCGTGCTGTCGCCGGCGATCGGCCTCGCGGCGGGCCTCGCGCTGATGGTCGCGGTCTACTGGGTGTGCCAGGGCTTGACGCCCTCACGGATCGACCACTGGTTCCGGAAGCTCCAACTGGTGTCGGCGGCGCTCCTCTCCGTCAACCACGGCGCCAACGACGCGCAGAAGACGATGGGGATCATGGCCGGCGTGCTGGCGGCGGCGGGCTACCTCGACAAGGCCCAGTTCGCGATCCCCACCTGGGTCGTCCTGTCCGCCTACACCGCGATCAGCCTCGGCACGCTGTCGGGAGGCTGGCGGATCATCCACACGACGGGGTCGCGCATCACGAAACTGGAGCCGGTTCACGGCTTCGCCGCCCAGACGGGCGCAGCCGGCGCCGTCTTCCTGGCGACGGCGCTGGGCGTGCCCGTGAGTACGACGCATGCCATCACCGGGGCCATCGTGGGCGTCGGCTCGACGCGGCGCCTGTCGGCCGTGCGCTGGGGCGTCGCCGGCCGGATCGTCTGGGCCTGGGTTTTCACCATTCCGGCCGCGGCAGCGGTTGCGGCGGGCGTGAGCCTGCTCCTGCGCGTCTTCGGGATCTGGTAGCCCGGCGGCCGAGACGCCGCGCCGGCGTCGCACGGCATACCGGAGGCCCCTGGTACACTCGACCCGTCGCGGCTCCGCCGCTTCGGCCCTTTCGGCTGCCGGGATCTGCCCATGGAACTCCCCGTCATCGTCGGAATCGTCCTCGTCGCGCTGATCTTCGACTACATCAACGGCTTCCACGACGCCGCCAACTCGATCGCGACCGTCGTCTCGACGCGGGTGCTGTCGCCGGGGCAGGCGGTCGTCTGGGCCGCGTTCTTCAACTTCATCGCCGCATTCGGGTTCGGTACCGCCGTCGCCAAGACGATCGGGTCGGGCATGATCGATATCAGCCTGGTGACACCGGCCGTCATCTTCTCCGGCCTCTGCGGCGCCATCGCGTGGGACCTCATCACCTGGGTCCTCGGCCTCCCGACCAGCTCCTCGCACGCGCTGATCGGCGGGTACGCCGGGGCGGCGATTGCGACGGCGGGCTGGGCGGCTATTGTCCCGTCGGGCTGGACCAAGACGCTGGCGTTCATCGTCGTGTCGCCCCTCATCGGCCTGACCGCCGGTCTCGCGCTGATGGTCGGCGTCTACTGGATCTTCCGCGGCGCGACGCCGAGCCGCGTGGATCACTGGTTCCGGAAGCTTCAGCTCGTGTCGGCGGCGCTCTTCAGCCTCAACCACGGCGCCAACGACGCGCAGAAGACCATGGGGATCATCGCCGGGCTGCTCTTCTCGGTCCCGGCGCTCCGCCACCTGGTGAGCGATGCGGCGGGGAACATGTTCATCCCCTTCTGGATCGTGCTGCTGGCCCATACCGCCATCGGGCTGGGGACCCTCTCGGGCGGCTGGCGCATCATCCATACGATGGGAGCGCGGATCACCAAGCTCGAGCCTGTCCACGGCTTCGCGGCGGAAACGGGCGCCGCGGGGGCCGTGTTCCTGGCCACGACGCTCGGGATTCCCGTGAGCACGACGCACGCCATCACCGGGGCCATCGTGGGCGTCGGCTCGACGCGGCGCCTCTCGGCCGTGCGCTGGGGCGTGGCCGGCCGGATCGTCTGGGCCTGGCTCCTCACGATCCCTGCGGCCGCCATGCTCGGGATGGCCACGCAGCGGGCCCTCGGGGTCTTCGGCGTCCGGTAGCACGCTCGAGGCGTGCTCTGGCCGCCGGCCGCCGCGCCGGCGGGTCACCCGACGATCGGGCCGCTCCCGCGTGATACCCTCGGACTGGTCATTCCGAGATGCCTCAGCACACCGCGCCGGCGGTTGTCCGCAGGGCAGGCGGCGGATCCACGCGGGAGTTCGCGGCTGCCGCAGTCCTCGTGGTGTCGGTGGCCGTGCTGCGCGGCGTGGCGTTCCTGGTGTGGGAACACGCCTCGTTCGACTCGGACCAGGCCGTGACAGGGCTGATGGCCAAGCATCTGATCGAAGGCCGGGCGTTCCCGCTCTTCTACTACGGGCAGAACTACCTGCTGGCGGTGCAGGCCTGGCTGGCCGCCCCGGTGTTCCTGGCGACCGGGCCCACGGTGGCCGCCCTCAAGCTGCCGCTCGTGCTGCTCAACGCCACGACGGCGCTCGTGCTGCTGCGCGTGCTGAGCCACGATCTGGGTCTGCGGCCGTGGCTCGCGGTGATGGCCTCGGCCTTCTTCGTCGCGGCGCCGCCGGGAACGGCCGCCCAACTCGTCAGCGCGCTCGGAGCGTCGGTGGAGCCCTTCCTCTACGTGTTGCTGATCTGGCTGCTGCGCGACAGGCCCCTGTGGCAGGGGGCCGTGTTGGGAGTCGGGTTCCTGCAGCGCGAGTTCACCGCCTACGGGTTCATCGCGTTCGTCGCCGTGCTGGCCCTCGACGGAACGCTCTTCAGGCGCGCGCGCGCGGCCAAGATCGCGGCCGCGCTGGGCGCCGCGATTGCGGTGTGGCTGGCCGTCGCGGCGCTGCGTCCCTTCTCGAGCGGCGCAGGCCCGGGGACGACGCCGCTCGACGTCGCGGGCGCCGCGAACAACCTGCGCGGGCTTCTCGATCGTGTGTGCACGGACCCGTCGCGGATCGCGAGCGGCTTCGGCACTCTCCTCGGCTCGTATCTCGGCCTGCCGCTGGGCCTGACGCCGGCGCGCTTGTCCGGGTTCCTCGTCAACAGCCGGCTCTACCAGGGCTTGACCTGGGCATGGCCCGTGTTCGCCGCCGGGTGCCTGGCGGGCCTCGTTCGCGCCGCGGTGCTCGCGCGGCGTCGAGGGGTCCGTGCGACCGTGCGCGACGCTGGCGCCGCCATCTACCTCGTCGTCGTCGGAGCGCTTGCCGCGGCCGGGTACACGGTCGGACGCTGCGGGGACCTCCAGATCGAGACGGTGAGGTACGTGCTGCTCGCCCTCCTGATGCCCGTCGGCCTCGCCGGCGCGTGGCTGCGGCTCGAGCCCCGCCCGGCCATCCGCGCGGCCATCGTCGGCGTCATCGCCGCCTGGTCGGCCGTCAGCGTCGCCGGGCACGCACGGCTGTTGAACGAGTACGTGCGCGACAGGCCGCCCGCCTATCGCCGGGCGCTGACCGACTACCTCGTGCAGCGCCGCATCCGGCTCGTTCGGACCGACTACTGGACCGGATACCAGGTGGCGTTCCTGTCGCAGGAGCGGGTCGTGGCCGACACGGACGGCGTGTGGCGCGTGCTGCAGTACCACAGGTGGGCCGAGCAACGTCCGCACGCGGTCTGGTACGTCGGGCGAGGGCCGTGCGCCAATCGCGGCGAGGAGGCCGTGCCCGGCGTCTACTGGGTCTGCGATCCACCCGACTGACCGTCGCCGTCGGGAACGGGCGGCGCCGGCTCCCAGTGCGACGCCGAACGCCACGCGAAGGCGCCGACGATCAACGTCAGCAGCGCCCCGGTCGCTGCGAGGGCGGCCGGTGCGGAGGTGCGGGCCGCGAGGGCGCCGGCGGCGATGGACCCGAGGGGCGCGCCGCCCCGGAAGGCCATCGTGTAGATGCTCATGACGCGGCCGCGCATCTGATCAGGGGCCTCGAGCTGCACGAGCGAGGTGAGCAGCGAGAAGACCATCATCATCGCGAGGCTGCCCAGGAAGAGCAGCCCGTAGCTCAGCGCCAGGACGCGCGACGCGGCGAAAGCCACGAGCAGGACGCCGAGGAAGGCCTGCAGCCGGACCGCCGTGCGAGCCATGGCGGAGAAGCGTCCCAGCCACGCGACGACGATCGCCCCCACCACCGAGCCCGCACCGGAGAAGGCCATCATCCGGCTGAAGCCCGCCGCATCCTGCTGGAACACGCGCTGCACCACCACCGGGAGGAGAGTGAGCACCGGAGAACCGAGGAGCGCCGTGCAAAACGCCAGGAACATGAACGCGCGGATGGCGGCGTGGCGCCGCACGAAGGCCAGGCCGCCCCGGAGTTCCTCGCCGACGGATCGCACGGCCGCCGCCGGCGCGATCCGGACGCGGAGCATGAGCAGCGACGCGACGACCACGAGGAAGGAGAGGCCGTTGATCGCGAAGCACGCGGCGGAGCCGAACGCCGCCAGGGCGACGCCGGCGGCCAGCGGGCCGACGATGCGCGCCAGGTTGAACTGGATCGAGTTGAGCGCGATGGCGTTGGGGACGTCGTGGCGGCGCACCAGCATCGGCATGAGCGACTGGTACGCCGGGCTCCCGAAGGCCTGGGCCGTGCCCGTGATGCACGAGAGCGCCAGCACGTGCCAGATGCGGACGACGTCCGTGTGCACGAGGATCGCCAGGGCGAACGCCGTGCTCATCTGCACGTACTGGGACACGAGCAGGACCCGGCGCCGATCGCGGCGGTCGGCGACGACGCCGCCGACGAGGACGAGCAGCAGGATCGGCATCTCGCCCAGGAACGCGTCGAGCCCGAGGTAGAACGGCGACCCGGTGAGGGTCAGGACCAGCCAGCTCTGGGCGACCTTCTGCATCCACGTGCCGATGCTCGAGATGCAGGCGCCCGTCCACAGGACGCGGAAGTCGCGGTAAGCGAGGGCGGCAGCCGCGCGTCGGGCGGCGGAGTGGGGAGACACGCTCTGCCCATCTTAGCCGGGACCAGCGGACCGTGCGCCGGCCTTCGCGCGGACCGGCGCCCGCAGCCTCGTGGCTGCCGCTCGCCCCCGTCCGGCGCGAATCGTCGCGGGCTACGCGAGGCGCGCCCCGCGCTCGATGAGCAGCTCCCTGAGGACGGAGCGGTGACAGCGGTCCTCGTTCTCGCAGTAGCAGCCGACCGAGAAGTCCGCGCGCCTGGAGAACGCCGCCAGCAGGTCCAGCAGGCGAGCGGCTGACGGGCTGCTCATCTCGGCCCGGTACCGCTTCGCGAAGCGCCGCCACTCGGCGTCGGTCGAAGCAGACTGCGCCGTCTTCACGAGCGCCTCGGACGGGGCCAGTTCGGGCAGCCAGAGGTCGTAATAGTTCCGCGAGGCGAACTCCGCCTTCGGCACGCCGCGCGGCGGCCGCCGGACGGTGCCCAGGCGCAGCCCTTCTCCCGGGACTCTCGGTGTGCCAAGCCGAACGACGCGGATCGCCATGATGCTGCTCTCCATTCCGCCCGCTTCCCGTCAGCGCGAGGCTGGCGCGACGCACTCGCGACCGACGGAAGGCCGGCTTCGATCGTCTCCCGGGCCACATTCCTGCCAGCGCGCCGTCGCCAGCCCGCGTGGCGACCAAGACCCCGCACCGCCCGCAGGCGAGCCCGCAGCCGCGAGTCGCGGAGCCTCCGTCCGGGCGGCTTCCCGGCCTCGCGGCATGCGGCGATCAGCCGCCTGTCTTCGACGACGAGTGGTCGTGGACGATGCGCCAGCCTTCCGGCAGCCTCCGGAACACAACCGACGTCATGCCGTCGGCTTCTTTCCCGCCGGACATCTTCAACCGCCACCGGCCGCGAACCAGCGCCGCGTCCGATCCGAGCACGACGACTTCCAGCTCCGGGAAATCGAGGATGCCCATCCGCCGATCGCCGCTCTGGTAGGTGGCCCGGTAGCGATCGAGCGTGGCCTGCCATCCGCGGAAGGCAGTCCCGTTCGAGAAGAACGCCAGGTCCGGCGACTTCCAGTAAGCGCTCATGTAACCCGGCAGGTCGCCCCGGTTCCAGGCTGCGACCTGCGCGTCCCACACGGCGCGCACGCCGGCCTCCACATCACCCGGCGGCTCTGATGCGGCCGCGCCGGCGAACACGGCGGCGAGGGCGGCCGCGAGCACGAATGGCGCCATCCCCGCGCGCGTCACCGGCCCCTCCGCCTCGGCTTCGCGGCGCCGTCCTTCCAGTTCCACCACTTGAGTTTCTCAGGATCATGCCTCGTCCGGCTGGCGAAGTACACCGCCGAGCGGAGGACGTACAGAGCGCAGCGATCGATTGGCTCGCAGAGCGTGCGCTCGAGCTTCCGGTACAGGCGTTCCGGGTCCGCGCGCTTCAGATCGGCGACCTCGCGGATGCCGATCAGGCGAAGGTTTCCGGCAATGGCCGGGCCGACGCCGGGGATCGAGGTGAGGGCGTCCGTCCGCTTCTTCATCTCGGGCCTCTGCCTCCGATCACGTCAGGGAATGCAGGCCGGTGACGCTGCTCTCGGTGTCGCCCGCGAGCGCGACGAATCCGTGCTCGCCGATCGAGCACTCCTCCTTGACGATCGCGCTTCCGGCCCCGGGCAGTCTCGCGCCTCGGCGACGCAGCCCTCACAGCCGAAGCAGACCAGCATGCTGGCGCCGCCAGGCCGAATCTCAGGGGTGCTCACCAGTGCGCCCGTCGCGCCGTCACAGCGACGGCCGAGCGAGGCCGATTCGCCCGGCCGACCGACTCACACGACCGCATTCATCATACTCCCGCGGTGCGCGCAGGTTTCCAGCGCCCTGACGACGGCCGTCATCGCATTCCAGGTGCGCGCGGTCGGCGGCACCTCGTGGAGCCAATCCACCGCGCCAGGGCGGAGGCGCGCCTGATTGGGGAAGCCGGGGTGCCGAACGTCGCCCAGAGGCCCCGCGCCCTTACGCCCTGGCCTGTTCGCGCGACGCTGCGCGCCCTGCCACGAAGAAGTAGAGGGAACCCACCGCCAGCGCTGCCTCGATCGCGGCGGTGATCCATCCTCCGGGCCGGATGGTCCTCGTCAGCACGGCGCCGGCGCTCACGAGAGCGATCAGGCCCGTGACGAAGGCCCCGCCGGCGAGAACGGCGGTGCGTGCCGCCGGAGGACCAGACCCCCTGCCCAGGCCGAGGATCTCCTCATTCCCCAGAGGCACGATGCAGGAATCGTCGCAAGCGGCTGGGCCGACGGGCGGGCCGACGACTGGGCCGACGGGTGCGCAAGAGAGTTGCGGGCCACACGCGCGGCGAACTGGCGCGCGGGGCATCCGTCGCTGCTCCCGGCGGGAGGAATGTCCCGCTGTTGGCGATAGCAGTGGAGACGTCAACCGGCGCGACAGGGGACTATAACCCCTTGTATTTCGTTTTTTGTTCGCTTATAGTCTGATTAGCGAAGATAAAGCGAAATCATGGATTCTGGATTCTGAAATCTTATGGAGGCCTATGTCCGCCACCTGCCGTGCCGATGTCGAAGCGCTGCTCCGGGCGAAAAAGCTCGACCGCACCCTGGTGCCCGTCAGCGGCACCAGCGGCGTCAGCGTTTCTCCTGAAATGCTTCCAACCGGGTTGCCTCTTCTGGATCAACAACTTGGAGGCGGGATCCCGATGGGGCAGTTTTCGGAGGTGGTCGGTCCGCGCTCCTCGGGGCGGACGAGCCTCCTGATGGCCATGCTGGCGGTGACGACAGCCAAGGGTGGATTGGCGGCTCTTGTCGACACCTTCGATATGGCCGACGTGGCGTCGATGGCGGCTGCCGGCGTGCGGCTGGATCGTCTGCTGTGGGTGCGCGGTGAATCCTCGACCTCGGCATTCCCGCCCCTGACGAATGGCCGCCGCCAGCCCGGCGCCGATCGCGCCCTCGCGCGCGCGCTGAAAGCCGCGAATCTCATCCTGCAGTCGGGCGCCATGTCGCTTGTGGCCCTCGACGTGGCCGATGCGCCGCTCCAGGCCCTGCGGCGGGTTCCCATCACGACCTGGCTTCGGTTGCAGAAGGTCGTCGAAGGACAGTCCACGGCCGCGGTCATCGTCGGATCCGTACCCATGAGCCGGAGCGCGGGGGGCGTGACGCTGGGGCTGCGCCAGCTGGGCGCGAGGGGCTTGGCGCCGGGCGCTGGCGGGATTGAGAGCGAGGCGAGGATCCAGCGCGCGAGACTGGTGCCGGGCATGGGCGCGCCGGTGCGCCTGACGGCGGCGGCGCTGGTGGCCTGACGGGCAGGCGCGCCATGTTCGCGTGTCTCTACCTGCCGCCTTCACCCATGCGCCGGGCCGTGCCGGCGATCGGCCCGGCTCGCGATCGTACGAGCCTCGCCGAGATTGCCAGGAAGGTGTCGCCGCGCGTGGACGTGCGGCGCGAGAACCTGGTGGTGCTCGACGCCGAGGGCCTCGAGCGCCTGGTCGGCGACGCGCGGGCCGTCGGCGAACGCCTGCGCCGGGAAGCGGCGGATCGCGGCTTTGCGCCGGTGCACGTGGCGATCGCGGGCACCCGGACGGCAGCCATGCTGCTCGCCGCCGCGCGAGCGGGAGTGACGGTGGTGGCGCCGGGAGGGGAAGCGGGCGCGCTCGCGCCGCAGCCGCTCCGGACACTCGGCGAACTCGCGGTGAGCGCCCAGCCCCTAGCCCCTCGCTCACTAGCCCCGGGTCTCCAGCCCTGCGCCGGAACGGCGCACCCCGAGCGAGCCGCGGAAGCGGCGAGGCGAAGGGCGAGTCCCGAGTTCCGAGCCCCGAGTCCCGGCTGCCTATCCACTCTGTCCCGCTGGGGCCTGCGCACGCTGGGCGAACTGGCCGCGTTGCCGTCCGCCGAACTGTCGGAGCGGCTGGGGCAGGACGGCGTCCGCTGGCAGCGCCTGGCGCGCGGCGAAGACACGGAGCCGCTGGTTCCCGCCAGGGAAGACGAGCCCTTCGAGTCCTCGCTCGATCTGGAATGGCCCATTGCCGATCTCGAGCCGCTGTCGTTCGTCCTCGGGCGGCTGCTCGATCCCCTGTGCGCGCGCCTCGAGTCCCGCGATCGCGGCGCCGCGGCCCTGCACCTGCGCCTGCGCCTCGTCACGCGGGCCTTGCACCTGCGCAGCCTGCAGCTGCCCGCGCCCATGCGCGATCCGAAAGTGCTGCGCACGCTGCTGCTGCTGGATCTCGAAGCGCATCCGGCGCCGGCGGGCATCGACGCGGTCGCCATCGTCATCGACCCCACGCCGGGCCGCATCGTCCAGGAGTCGCTGCTGACGCGCGCGCTGCCGGCGCCCGAGCTCGTCTCGACGCTCGTCGCGCGCCTGCAGGCGCTCATGGGCGAGGGGCGGTGCGGGTCGCCGGCGACGGTGGATTCGTACAGGCCCGGGGCGTTCGCGATGACGCCCTTCGCGGTGGAGCAGAAGCAGGAATCCAGAAGCCGGCATGCAGAAGCCGGCATGCAGGAGCCGAGCCTCGAGCCCCTGGCCCCGAATCCCGAATCCCGAATCCCGAGCGCGGCCCTGCGCCGTTTCCGCATTCCCATTCCCGCGCGTGTGCTCATCGACGGCCATCGCCCGACCAGCGTGCGGACCGATCGGCAGGGGCTCTCCGGCGGGCAGGTGCGCGGTTGGGCCGGGCCGTGGCGCACGTCGGGCGGGTGGTGGAAGAGCGGGGACTCGCGCCGCGCGGGCTGGAACCGGGACGAGTGGGACGTGGCGCTCAGCGACGGCGGCTTGTACCGCATCTTCGAGGACCGCGACACGGGACGCTGGTTCGTGGAGGCGGTAGAGGATTAGCGCCCCATGTTCGTCGAACTGCACGCCGCATCCGCCTTCAGCTTTCTCGAAGGAGCGTCGCTGCCCGAGGCGCTCGTCGAGCGCGCGGCGTCGCTCGGCTACCCCGCCCTGGCGCTGGTCGATCGCGACGGGGTCTATGGCGCGCCGCGGTTCCACAAGGCGGCGAAGGCGGCGGGGCTGAAAGCCATCATCGGGTGCGAGTTGACGATGATGGGGGCAGACGCCGGACTGCAGACGACGAGGCAGGAATCTCGATCTCCGACCCCCGATCCCCGACTCCAGAATTCCGAAGCCCGAACCTGGCGTTTGCCCGTTCTCATCGAAACGCGCGCCGGCTACCAGAGCCTCTGCCGCCTGCTCACGCGCGCGAAGCTGCGCGCGCCGAAAGGGGAGGGCGCGCTGGCGCTCGGCGAGCTCGAGGGCTGCACCGACGGCCTCATCGCCGTGATCGGCCGCGAAGCCCTGGCGGCGGGCCGCCACGGCGTGGGGGGCCTGGTCGATCGGCTGGTGGGCGTGTTCGGCCGCGCGAACGTGCGTCTCGAGCTGCAGCGCCACTTTCAGCGCGACGAGGAGCTGGCAGGCGGCATGCTGCGCGATCTCGCGGCCGCGTTCCACGTGCCGCTCATCGCGTCGAACGGCGTCCGTTTCGCGGAGCCGTCGGATCGCCCGCTCTTCGACGTGCTCACCTGCATCCGCCACAAGACGACGATCGAGCGGGCCGGCCGGCGGCTGACGCCGAACGCCGAGCGGTACCTGAAGCCGCCGGCGGAGATGGCGAGCCTCTTCGCGGATCACCCCGGCGCGCTGGCGGAGACGCGCGCGCTCGCGGATCGCATCCAGTACTCGATGGCGGACCTCGGCTACCGCTTTCCCGACTACCCCGTGCCGGCCGGCGAGACCGCCGGCTCGTTCCTGCGCGCGATCACGCTCGTCGGCGCGCGCGAGCGCTACCGGCCGTTCCACGCCCGCGCGCGCGCCCAGATCGAGCGCGAGCTGGCCATCATCGAGAAGCTCGATCTGCCCGGCTACTTCCTCATCGTCTGGGACATCGTGAACTTCTGCCGGGAGCAGGGGATTCTCGTGCAGGGCCGCGGGTCGGCGGCCAACAGCGCCGTGTGCTACAGCCTCGGGATCACGGCGGTGGACCCGGTCGGCATGGAGCTGCTCTTCGAGCGGTTCCTGTCGGAGGAGCGCGGCGAGTGGCCCGACATCGACCTGGATCTGCCGAGCGGCGACCGCCGCGAGCGCGTCATCCAGCATGTCTACGGGAAGTACGGCGCGTACGGCGCGGCGATGACGGCCAACGTGATCACGTACCGCGGCCGCAGCGCGTCGCGCGAGGTGGGGAAGGTGATGGGCCTGGAGCCGGCGCAGATCGACCGGCTCGCGGGGCTCCTGGGCCGCTATGGCCACGGCCACTTCGATGGCCGCGACGCGAGCGGCGGCTCCGGGGACGGCAGCGGCGGGGAGGCCGAGGGCGGGGACGCGCAGGCGATGGCGCGCGATCTGCGCACGGCCGGCCTCGATCCCGACGAGCCGCGCGTCCGTCTGTTCGTGGATTTGTGGCGGCGCATCCAGGACGTGCCGCGCCACCTCGGGCAGCACTCGGGCGGCATGGTGCTGTGCCGCGGGCGCTTGGACGAGGTGGTGCCGCTGGAGAACGCGAGCATGCCGGGCCGCGTGGTGGTGCAGTGGGACAAGGAGGACTGCGCCGACATGGGGATCGTGAAGATCGACCTGCTCGGCCTCGGCATGCTGGCCGCGCTGCAGGACGCCTTCACGACGATCAACGCGCGGCGCCTCCCCGGCACGGCGCCGATCGAGATGTGGAGCATCCCGCCGGACGACCCGCAGGTGTACGACCTGCTGCAGCGCGCCGACACGGTGGGCGTGTTCCAGGTGGAGTCGCGCGCCCAGATGGCGACATTGCCCCGGCTCCGGCCCGTCCGCTTCTACGATCTGGTCGTGGAAGTGGCGCTCATCCGGCCCGGCCCCATCACCGGCCAGATGGTGCACCCGTACCTCGACCGGCGGGCCGGCCGCGCGGAGGTGGTCTATCCCCACCCGTCGCTCGAGCCGATCCTGAAGCGCACGCTCGGCGTGCCGCTCTTCCAGGAGCAGCTGCTGCGCATGGCCATGACGGCGGCGGGCTTCACCGGCGGCCAGGCGGAGGAGCTGCGCCGCGCCATGGGCTTCAAGCGATCGGAGCGGCGCATGCGCGCCATCGAGGAGCAGCTGCGCGAGGGGATGGCGCGCAACGGGATCACCGGCGAAGCGGCCGACTCGGTGGTCCGGGCGATCACCTCGTTCGCGCTCTACGGCTTTCCCGAGTCGCACTCGGCGAGCTTCGCGCTCATCGTCTATGCCAGCGCGTACCTCAAGGCGCACTACCCGGCCGCCTTCTATGCGGCGCTGCTGAACAACCAGCCGATGGGGTTCTACCACCCGGCCACGCTGGTGAAGGACGCGCAGCGGCACGGCGTGCGTTTCGCCCCCATCGACGTGCAGCAATCCCGCTGGGCGTGCGACGTCGAGGCGGACGGCGCGGTGCGCCTGGGGCTGAAGTACGTGAATGGGCTGCGGCGGCAGACGGGGGCGGCGATCGAGGCGTTCGGAATCCCGAGCCCCGAGCCCCGAGTCCGGTTCCGTTCCCTCGAGGACTTCATCGCCCGCACGGGCGTGAATCGCGAGGAGCTGGCTACGCTGGCCGAGATCGGCGCGCTCAACGCCTTCGGCCACCACCGCCGGGAAGCCCTGTGGCAGATCGAGAGGGCCGTGAGGCCGGCGGGGGAGCTCTTCGAAGACGGGATCAGGGACTGGGCGCTAGGCGCCAGTGAGGCCGAAGCTCGTCGCACTGCGGATCAGCCCGCCGCGCCTGACGTCGCGCCACCAGCCCCTGGCGCACAGCGCCCGGGCCCTGACGTGCCGGCGCCTGGCGCCGAGTCCCTGGCGCCCGGTCCTTGCCCCTTGCCGCCGATGTCCCTGACCGAGCGCCTCGTGGCCGACTACGAGGGCACGCGCCTCACCATCGGCCCGCACCCGATGGCGCTGCGGCGGCGCGAGCTGTCGCTGCGCGGCGTTCTGCGCGCCTCGGATCTCCCGCTCGAGCGCCAGGGCCGCCGCGTCCGCGTGGCCGGCACGGTCATCACGCGGCAGCGCCCGGGCACGGCCAAGGGGTTCGTGTTCCTCACCCTCGAGGACGAAACCGGCATCAGCAACGTCATCGTGCGCCCGGATGTCTTCGCCCGCGAGCGCCTGGCCATCCTGGATGAGCCGTTCCTGCTCGTCGAAGGCGTCCTGCAGAACCAGGACCGCGTCGTGTCCGTGCGCGCCGAGCGCGTCGAGGGCATCGCGGGCGTGCCGGTCGAAATCGGCTCGCACGACTTCTACTAGCCCCGGAGCTCATCCCGGTCGGTCACGTTCGCTCCGGCTCACGCATGCTGAAGCCTGCGGGCTCCATTCCGGCGCATCCTCGACTGAAGTGAGCGCCGGTCCACGGGAGATTCTGACTTCTGACTTCTGAATTCCGGATTCTGACTATGATCTCCCCGATGACCGCCGACGAACTGCTCCGCCACGTGTCCGCCTTCAGGTGGCACCATCATGCCACCCGCGAGACGATGACCACCGCGCCGCTGGCCGACGGGCGCGTGGCGGCGGTGCCGACCTTCGTGAACGAGTTCTGGACGAGCAAGCAGCGCGCCGCGCACAGCCTGCACGAGATCTCCTACCGCGCGTGCTTCAAGCCGCAGCTGCCGCGGTTCTTCATCGACCGGCTCACCGAGCCCGGCGCCGTCGTGTACGACCCGTTCGCCGGACGGGGCACCACGCCGCTCGAGGCGGCACTCGCGGGCCGCACGCCGGTCGCGTGCGACATCAACCCGCTCAGCGCCATCCTGCTGGAACCGCGGCTCTCGCCGCCGGCCGTGGAGGACGTGCGCCGGCGGCTGGACACCATCGACCTGGGAGCGCAGGCCCGGGTCCGGCACGATCTCGAGGCCTTCTACCACCCGGCGACGCTGCGCGAGATCACGTCCCTGCGTGCCTACCTGCTGGAGCGCGAGCGGGCGGGCTTGCTCGACGCGGCGGATCGGTGGATCCGCATGGTGACGGTCAACCGGCTGACGGGGCACTCGGCGGGCTTCCTGTCGGTCTATACCCTGCCGCCCAATCAGGCGACGTCGGTCGCCTCGCAGCTGAAGATCAATGCCGCGCGCGGCCAGGTTCCGCCGCGGCGCGACCTCCGGGCCGTCGTCCTGAAGAAGACGCGCGCCCTGCTGAGAGACTTCGGCGAGGCCGATGCGCGGGCCCTCGCGAGGGCGGCGGAGCGGGCCCGGATCTTCACCCGGGCCGCCCACGACACGCCGGCCCTCCGCGGCGGCTCCGTTGATCTGGTCGTCACCTCGCCGCCGTTTCTGACGATCGTCAACTACAGGCTCGACAACTGGCTGCGGTGCTGGTTCTGCGGCATCGACCCGGGCGACGTCCATCTGACCAGCGCACACAGCCTCGCCGAGTGGCAGCAGGAGATGACCCGCGTTTTCGGCGAGCTGCGCCGGGTGCTCAGGCCTGGGGCGTGCGCCGCCTTCGAAGTCGGCGAAGTGAGAGGGGGCGCGGTGCGGCTAGAGGAGGCCGCGATCCCGGCGGCCATGGACGCGGGCCTCGAACCGGTGTTCGTGCTGATCAACGCGCAGACGTTCACGAAGACGGCGAACATCTGGGGCGTGGCGAACAACCGCTTCGGCACGAACACGAACCGGGTGGTGCTCCTGCGCAGGCCCTGACTCCGCGCGCCGGCTCAGCCGTCTGCCCCGGCGGGTCCGCCGGCGGGACGGCCGCCGGCCTCGAGCGCCTGCAGGTACGCCGCCTCGGCTGCCGGGTCCGGCCGCACGCCATCGATGGCCGCCCGGCGCCGGAGGAACGCAAGTTCGCTCGCGGCGCGGTGATAGGCGCGCCGCCTTCGCCAGTCCGCGACGCCGCCTCGCTGCAGGGCGGTCGTGAGCGCATGCAGCCGGCCGCGCACCGAGCACAGCAGCGCGTAGTCGCCCGCGCCGATGAGGCCCGCGGCCGCCTCCGGCGCCAGGTGCGCCTGGAGGATCCGCCCCTCGAATCTGAGGGCGAACCCCACCGAGGCGAAGAGCGCGGCCAGGGCGGGCAGCATCACGAGGGCATAGACGCCGAAGAAGACGAGGCCCGCCGAGGCGCCCGCGTTCCAGACGGCATGGAGCAGGACCGCGCCCGCGAAGCCCGCTGCAGGCGCCGCGATGGACACCGCGCGCGACCTGGACTGGCGCGCGACGCCCAGCCCGAGGCCGGTGAGGCTGGTGAAGAGCGGATGGGAGAACGGCGCCAGCACGCCGCGCAGGGTGAAGAGGACGGCCAGGCCGCCGGCGCCGCCCTTCTGGAAGGCCCGGCCGTAGTAGTCCACGTTCTCGGCGAAGGCGAACCCGAGGCCGACCATGGCGGCGTAGATCACGCCGTCCACCGCGCCGTCGAACTCGTCGCGCCTGCGCAGGAACAGCCACGCGAGCACGGCGCCCTTCAGGGCCTCTTCCACCAGCGGCGCCGTCAGGATCGACGTGAGCACGGCGCCGATGGCGTCCTCCATCACGCCGTTGGCCAGACCGGCCCCGACGACGGCAGCGGACGCGCCCCAGAGGAATGCGACGGCGAGCAGGGCGCGGGGCTCCGGTTCGAAACGGTCGAGCCACAGCGCGACGGCGAGATAAAGCGGCAGCGGGAGCAGCGCAACGGCGGCTGCCGCGACGAACGCCGCACCACCCACGCTGGCGGCCGTCAGCGCCAGCATCCCCGCGGCGAGCACGCCGAGCCCGACGAGGGGGCGCGCGCAGGGCATGCGGCGCCGCCTTATCTCCCCGCCGTGAGCATGATTTCCACGCGCGCCGGCGGGCTCACGAGCCCGGCGACCACGAGGCTGCCCACGGGCAGCCGGCCGCCTGCCCGCTGGCGGAAGATCTCGATCACGGCTTCGGCAGAGGCCGCGTCGGTCACGTACACCACCGAGTCCACGACGTCCGCCCAGCCGTAGCCCGCCGCCTTCATCGTCCGTTCGAGGCGGTCGAGCGCTTCCTTCGCCTGGGCCGCCGCATCAGCGTCGGCGCCCGCGGCCACGCCGAGCATGCCGGAGAGAAACAGGGTGGGGCCGGCTTCGATGGCCGAACTCAGGACGGGACTCGGCCGGCCCGGCGAGCCGTCCGCGTTCGGCGTCGCGTGCGCGGATCTCGGCCGGCGCGCGGAGGCGACCAGCGTGATCTCGATGGCGTAGTCCGGAGAGGTCAGTTGCGCCACGACTGTCGCCCTGGCGGGAGGCGCGGACGGGAAGTACGTCCGGTAGACCGCGTTCATGCGTTCGAAGTCGCCGACATCGGTCAGGAAGACCCTGGCGGCCGTGACGTCCGAGAGCGAGAGCCCTGCGGCCTGCAGCACTGCGCTCGCGTGGTCGAGGACGGTCCGCGTCTGCGTTTCGATGTCGCCGGTCACGACGGCGTTGTCCGCGCCCCGCCGAGACACGATGCCCGAGAGGAACAGCGTGTCGCCCGCGCGGATGGCCGGGCTGTAAGGCAGGGCCGATGCCTGCCATCCCGGCGGAACGACGATCTCCCTGGATGTGCCGGCGGAGGCCGCAATGGCGGACACCTGAAGCCGCGCGCTCGCGACCGGCAGGCGGCCGACGATAGTGGTCCGCGTCGGCCGGCCCGCGGGCCAGACCGCGTTCCACGCGGCGTTCAATGCCGGAAAGTCCCCGGCGTCCGCCAGCACCACCGTCGCCGACACGACGCGGTCGATCGTCGTGCCGGCGCCGTCGAGGCGGGCCTTCAGCTCCTCGAACACGCCAGCCGCCTGCGTCTCGAACGCGGCAGACGAGTCGGGCGGCAGGATCGCGGAAACGTACACGAGGCCGCCGCGGGAGGCGGCGGGGGCGAACGCAGCCTGGGCCGGCGGCCGAGCGGAGGCCTGGGCGATGGGCGCCGGAGGGCCGGCGCCCGCGCACGTGGGCATCGAGGCCGCGGCAGCCGCGGCGAGGGCGGCCAGCTTCAGGGTCATCGGCGATCCTCCACATACGGCGGCATGCGCGTGCCGGCGACCGGTGTATCTTAGACCGGATGGCGACAAGGCCGCGCGTCTTCTACCTCCATGGGCTCGCCTCCTCCGCCCGCTCTGCCAAGGCGCAGTACTTCGCCGAGCGCCTGGCGGCCCGCGGCCTCGAACTGCACTGCCCGGACTTCAACGAGCCGGAGTTCGAGACGCTCACGTGCTCGCGCATGATCCGGCAGGTCGAGGCTGCGATGGCGGCGCTGCCGCCGGGTCCCGTGGCGATCATCGGCTCGAGCCTTGGCGGGTTCGTGGCCTGGCACGTGGCGGCCCGCCAGTCCGCCCTGCGGCGGAGCCGCGCGGGCACGGCGCACCCGATCGATCGGCTGATCCTGCTCGCGCCCGCCTTCGATTTCGGGCGGACGCCCCTCGGCGGGATGGACGCCGCGGGCCTTGAGGCGTGGCGGCGCACCGACCGCTTCGAGGTCTTCCACCATGCCGAGAACCGGACGCGGTTCCTTCGCTACGCGCTCTACGAGGACGCCCGGCAGTACGACAGCGCGGCCTGCGCAGTGGAGGTCCCGACGCTCGTCTTCCAGGGCCTGCGCGACGCCATCGTCGACCCGGGGATGGTGCGGCGGTTCGCAGCAGGCAGGCCTTCGCTCACGACTCGGTTCGTGGACGACGACCACCAGCTCTCGGCCAGCACCGGCATCATCTGGCGAGAGTCGGCCGCCTTCCTCGGGCTGATCACCTGATCGCCATGCGCGCCGGAACGCGGTCGCGGCGGGTGCTGACGGCGGCGGCGGTCGCGTGCGCGGCGGTGATGATCCGGGCCGCACCCGCTTCGCCGCAGGCACCGGCGGCTGGCGGCCGCGGGCCCGCCTACCGTCTGATCGAGCTGCCGTCGGGCCGCGTGCTCGCCGAGTCCCGCCCGGACCTTCTGGCGGCGCCGACGGCGCCCGGATCGATCGTGAAGCTGGCGACGCTGCTCGCGGCGGTGGAATCGGGCATCGTCGACGAGCAGACCCGCATCTCGTGCCGGCGCCAGGTCCTCGTCGACGGGAAGCGCCTGACGTGCGTGCACCCGGACCTGCACCGCCCGCTGTCGGCCGCGGAGGCGCTGGGGCACTCCTGCAACGTCTTCTTCGCGACTGTCGCCCAGCGGCTCCCGCGCCAGTCGCTGGACGCGGCGCTGGTCCGGCTGGGCCTGCCGCCGGCCGATCCCGACGCGCCGACCGCGAGCGCGGCCCTCGGGCTTCGCGGCGTACGGGCAAGGCCGCCGCAACTGCTGGAGGCGTTCCTGCGCCTGGTCGGACTGTCACCGCGCGAGGTCGCGATGCCGGCCGCCGCCGCGCGGATCCTGCGTGCTGGCGCCGAGCTGGCGGCCCGCTCGGGGACCGCGTCGGCGTTGGCGGCGTCGGGGTTGAGGGGGCTCGCCAAGACCGGGACGGCGCCGATGCCGGGCGGCGGCGCGGCCGGTCTCGTGACGGCGGCAGTCGACACCGAGCTGCCGACGCACGCGATCGTGGTCCTCGTGCCGGGAGGGGCAGGAGCGGACGCCGCAATCGAGGCCGCCCGGATCCTCGTCCGCCACGGGGCGCCCCAGAGGCACGGCGAACCCACGGTCCGCGTCGGCGTCGCTCGCCGGGACGGCCGCGGCTACGACATCGTGACGACGCGGCTCGAGGACTACGTCGCGCAGGTGGTGGCGGGAGAGATGGGGGGGGGCGCGCCAAGTGCCGCCCTCGAGGCGATGGCGATCACGGCCCGCACGTTCGCCCTCGCGAACATGGGGCGGCACCGGAACGACGGCTTCGACCTGTGCGACCTGACGCACTGCCAGGTGCTCGCGCGTCCGACCGCTGCCGCCGATGCCGCCGCTCGCGCGACCGCCGGCCTCGTCCTGACCGCCGGGACGGCGCCAGCCGACGTCTACTACTCGAGCTCGTGCGGCGGCCACACCGAGACGCCATCGCGCGTCTGGACGGGCGCGCGCGACTGGCTGCACCTGCCGGCCCGCCCCGACCCGGCCTGTGCCGGCGAGCCCGCGTGGACGACGGAGATCCCCGAGCCCCAGCTTCGGCGGGTGCTCGCGGCGGCAGGACTGAAGGGAGACGCCGTCACGAGGTTCGCCGTCGCGTCACGCCATCCGTCCGGGCGCGCGAACCTGCTCGCCGCCGAAGGCCTGGTGCCGGATCGCATCGCCGCCGAAGCGTTTCGGGCTGCAGCCGGCCGGGTCCTAGGGTGGCAGCGCGTGAAGAGCACCCTGTTCGAGGTGACGCGGTCCGGGGCGGGCTACGTGCTGGCTGGACGGGGGTCGGGCCACGGCGTCGGGCTGTGCGTCAGGGGCGCCATCGCGCGCGGACGCGCAGGCGGGACTCGCGACGAGATCCTCTCCGCGTATTTCCCCGGCCTTCGCCTCCGCAAGGCGACCGGCCAGACGGAGGCTGCGGCGCTCCGGCCCGCCCGCGAATCTCGCATGCGCATTGTGGTTCCCGAAACCGATCGCGCGCGCGAGCCGGACATCAGGGCCGCAGCCAGGCGTGCGCTCAACCGGGCGGCCGGTGCGCTCGGCGTCGAGCCGCCCGCGGAGCTGGACCTGGTGTTCCATCCCACCGTCGAATCGTTCGCGCGGGCCACGGGCCAGCCGTGGTGGACCGCCGCGCGCACGAGCGGATCCCGCATCGATCTGCTGCCGCCTCGCGTCCTGGAAGGGCGCCGCACGCTCGAATCGACACTGCGGCACGAGTTCGTGCACCTGCTGACCGAGCCCGTCCTCGCGGGCCGCGCGCTGTGGATTCGTGAAGGGCTGGCGGTGGTCGTGGCGGGGGAGTTGCCGTCGGCCGGCGCCGACGCGCAGGGGCTCGGCGGCGCCAGGGCCGCCGCGTGCCCGTCGGACGAGGACCTGCGCGCGCCGCGGGATCCTGACGCGTGGCGCCGCGCGTACGAAGCCGCCGGGCGCTGCGTGTCAGAGGCGCTCGCCGGCGGCCGCCGCTGGCAGGATCTCCGCTGAGGGCTTCGCGCGCTCGCGCGGCGCCCTGCGCAGGATGAACGCCCATCCCGCATTCGCGATGATGAAGATCGCGAGCAGCTTGGCCGCCGCAAATGCCGGCTGCACCCACGTGGGCGGCAGCCACGCGGGCCTCCAGTAGGCCGCATGCCACGGCAGCCAGAACCCCGCCACGAGCGCTGCGCTGACGGCAATCAGCCGCGGTCCCGACAAGCCGGACCGCACCCAATCCGTGCCCAGCCCCCGCAAGCCCCGCACGGCGAGCGCCCTCAGCAGCGCGGCGGCCAGCGACACGCCGATGCCGTATCGCACGAACGCCACGATCCGGCCGGCTGCCGAGTGCAGGCCGGTCGTGCGGGTCCATCCCGTGCGGGCGATCACCCAGGCGTCGATGCGTCCCGCGTTCTGCTCGAGCCACCCGGTGGCATCAGCCGTGACGAGCCAGAAGCAGCCGAAGACGGCCAGCGGAAACACGATGAGCCAGGCGCGCCGCGCGCCGAGGCGGGCGGCCTCGCGCATCGGCATGACCGCGTTGAAGCCGAGCGCAGCGGCCATCTCCACCCATCCCAGCAGCAGGACCGCCGCGATGGCGACGAGGGCGGAGGCGAGGAGCATCCACGCGTTGGATTCCGGAACTTGCAGCAGCAGCCAATAGAGGCCCCCGACAGCGGCGTGGCCCGCCGAGAGCCACGCCAGCACGATGCGCGTCCGGGTCGTCACTGCCGGCCTCCCTTCGACGCCGCCGGCTCGGCCGGCGGAGTGCCCGAGCGGACAACCACCTCGGCGGCGGCGCTCGACGCGAAGCCGTCGGGTACGTACATCGCCGAGATCCGGGCGGGCGAGGCCCGGAACGTTCCCGGCGCGATCACCTTCAACAGGTACGAGTACTCGTACCGGCCCTGGTCGAAGCGCTCTTGGAAGAACACGGCCCGGCTGTCACGGAACTCGCGCCGGCTGCCCCACCAGTCGGTGCGCCCCCGCTCGAGCTGGTACAGGTCGTCGCGCTGGATCGGCTCGGTGCCCGCGGGGATCGGATCCTCGAGCACGAGGTAGCGCCAATCGCGGGCGCCGGCGGCCGTGAGGCGCACGAGCAGCAGGTCGCCGGGCTGCGCCGGGCCCCGGAGCGCCGTCGCCCGGTACACGACGCGGCCCTTGACGGTCACCGGCGCGAGGCTGAAGTACTCGCGCTGCAGCGCCAGGGCGTGCGATCCCGTGCGCTCGCGCGCCGCGCCGGTGTCGTAGTACGCGGCTTGCACGGACCAGTAGATCGCGCCCTCCCCGCGTGTCACGAGCCTGACCGTGTTCCGGCCGGCCTGGGCCGGCGCTGAGAATGCCACCGGGTCCGGCGCCGCGAGGCTGCCGGCGGCGAACCGGTGCGTCCCGATGCTGGCGCCGTTGACGACGACCTCCACCTCGGACGGCGCGCCGGTCTCCCGGCGCGCTTTCATGAGGTCGAGCAGGCCGAGGAGGACGATGGCGGTCTGCTTCGTGCTGGCCCAGTACGTGCCGAAGGTGCGGTTCAGCAGGAGCCATCTGACAGCAGGCTCGATCAGCGGATGCTTCGGGTCCCTGGCGGCGAGGGCCTGCGCGGCCAGCGCGGTGGCTTCGACGCTCGTGTCGACGAAATCGAAGAGCAGCGGGTCGTTGGCGCTCGTCCACCACGCCAGGTCGCCCTTCCGCTCCGCCCGCGATGCCACGTCGCGCGCCAGCGCGTCGCCGCGCGCGTCCTTCGCGGCGTCGAGCGCGAGCAGCAGCAGGCTCCGCCCGTACGCGCTCATGCGGTCGCGTGCGGACCACAAGTCGTCGAGGGCGGCCGTCCGGCTCCATCCCTTGCCCTCGCCTCGCGCAGGCGCCTCGAACCCGGCTGCTGCCGCGGCGAGCAGCACATAGGTTTCGTAGGCCTTCAAGTCGGGGAGTGCGGCGGGGTACTCGGCATAGAGCGCGCCGAGCGCCCGCACGCCGCGGCGGATCGGCCACTCTTCCACCTTGTAGCCGGCCGCGCGGGCTTCCAGCAGGCCGGCGATCGCGTAAGCCGTCATGAACGGATGGTTCTGGTCCGTCTTCCACCACCCCCATCCGCCGTCTTCGTGCTGGGAGTCGAGCAGGCGCGCCAGGCCCTCTGTGACCTGGCGGTCGAGCGACTTCAGCCCTTCGGTGAGCGGCAGCTGCAGGTCGGTCAGCGTCCGCCGGGCCACCAGGTTCGGCAGGAGGCTGGAGACCGTCTGCTCGGTGCACCCGTACGGGTAGCTGGTCAGGAAGTCGAGGGCGGCGAGGATCGGCCCTCCGAGCGACGGCGCGACCTGGATCCGGATGGCGCGCGCGGACGGATTCGAGGACGCCGGCACGTCCACCTCAACCGCCTGCTCGCCGGCGCCTCGCATGGACCCGGCTCGCCCCTCTTCGCGCTGCAGGCCGAAGGGGAGCACCGGGAAGGAGAGCTGGATCGCGTCTGCGTCGGCGGCGGCAGCCGCCGTGCCGGAGACGACTGCCGCGCCGGCGCGCGGGGCGTCGATCGTCCAGGCCAGCGCGCGCTCGGCGCCGGCCGGCACCTCCACGGTCTGCGGCCTGGCCCGGCTCGGATCGCCGCCGGCGAAGGTGAGGCCCTCAACCTCTCCGGTGACCTTCACCGCCTGGGTATCCGGCAGGTAGTTGTGGACGATGACCGGCATGTCGATCCGGTCCGCCTCGGTGAGGAAGCGGGGCGTCACCACGCGCAGGATGAGGTCCTTCGTGGTCGTCGTCCTGGCCAGGCCGGCGCCGACGAGCGTGTCGGCGGTGACGGCGCGCGCCGTCAGGCGCCACGTCGTCAGCGCGTCGGGATACGGCACGCGGACCGTCGCCCGCCCCTGCGCGTCGGTCGTGACGTCGGCGGCCCAGAAGATCGCGTCGGGGAAGTCCTTGCGCACCTGCGGGCGCGGCGGTCCCTCCCGCTTGAAGTCGGCGAGGGTGTACGGCCTTCGCCGCTGCGCCAGCTGCAGCTCGTGCGATCCGGCGTATCCGACGAACGAGTAGTCCCGGGAGTAATCGGTGGACACGCGGCTGTAACTCAGCCGGTGGAAGAAACGGAGCGCGTCCGGCGTGTCGTCGGGCTTCACGCCGTACACGGCTTCGTCGATCACGCCGACGCTCAACTGGGCCCTTACGGGCGCGCCGCTTGCGTCGGTGACGGTCAGCGTGAAGACCCCGGCCTCGCGCGGCTTCGCCGTGGCGGATTCCGCGGCGACCGCGACGTTCAGGCGGCGCGAGACGGCGGGCACTTTCAGCCGCTTCTCCGCGCGGTACAGGCGATCGTCCTTCACGTACGCGATGTTCACGTACGTGTCCCCGAGATCCGCGTCCGACACTGGCACCTCGATGGCGTGCTCGCCGCCGGTCCTGACGACGCGGTGAAAGGAGATCTGCCGGGCCTCTTTCGTGACGAGTACGGGCGCCGAGACGGCGCCGCCCCGCACGACCAGCCTGGCGGTGTCGCCGGGGGCGTACGAGGCGCGGTCCGCGACGAGTTCCAGATAGGTGTCGCCGCCGCCGAACTCGTCGGCCGAACCGGTCACCCAGACGCCGCTCGTGTCCTCGACGCGCCGGCCGGCGCTCTCGGCCGACACGCGGAAGCGGTACGAGCCAGGCTCCTGCGGGAGCGCCGCGGACCACGAGGCCCGGCCCTGCTCATCCGTCGTCGCGGTCCCGGAGGCGATGATTGTCACCTGAGGCTCGTTCCACCGTCCCTGCACGTACTTGAGGCGCTCGAGAGCCAGGCGGAGCGCCACGCCCGCCTGCAGCACGCCCTCGTAATCGACGGCGCGGATGTTCACCTGGGCCGTCGAGCCGGGCTTCTGGACGTACCGATCGACGTCCGAGACGACGAGGAAGCGGCCCCAGGTGGCGTGCACGAAGGCATGCCCCGCCACTTCCCGGTTGCTGGCGTCGGTGACCCGCGCCTCGATGCGAGCGGTGTAGTCGCGCCCGTCGTCGTCAACCGGCAGCGGAATCGACACGGCCGCCGTGCCGGCGTCGTCGAGGCGGACGGTGATCGACTCGGACTCCTCGCCGCCGCCCCACCAGCCGCCCGTGTCGTCGTCGTCGTCGCTCCACCGCAGCGGCGAGTAGTACGGCTGGCGGTGCACGACGTAGGTCACCGCGCCTCCAGCCACGGGCTGGCCGAAGTAGTAGCGCGCCTTGAAGACCGCCTCGACCGCGCCGCCCTGCACGACGAATCGATCGGCGGCGGTCACCGTGACCTCGAACTCCGGCTTCCGGTACTCCTGGACCTCGAAGCTGCCGCTCGCGCGTTCGTCGCCGCTTGCCGCCGTGACGACGTACCCGCCGAGCGCGGCGCCCGCGGGCAGCGCGAACGAGCTGCTGACCGAGCCGAACGCGTCCACCGGGCGCCTCTCGCGCAGGACGACCTTGTCGTTGGAGTCCGTGACGGACAGCTCGACATCGCTGCCGCCGAAGGGCTCGAGCCCGGCGGCGGTGCGCCACCGCAAGACCCCCTTCATGCGCACGGTGTGCCCGGGGCGGTAGACCGGTTTGTCGGTGTAGAGGTAGCCGACGAGTTCGCGGGCCGGCACCTGCAGCGCCCAGCTGCCGGGATCGGTGACCGCCACCTGGCCCCCGCACGTCGCGAGCGCGATGACGGTGTCCGGCTTCGGCTGCGCAATCGCCACGAGGGCGGTGCCGTCGGCGCCCGTTGTCGCGGCTTCGAGGGGACGGCCGTCCACGATGGTCCGCAGGCCGCACCCGGCCTGCGGCTCGCCGGTCCGCCGGTCCACGGCGTAGACGAGCGCCTGGCCCGGGGCCGTCTTCGTGACGAGCGCGACGTCGGAGACAATGACGATCGTGTAGGCCTTGAGCGGCGGGCCCACGGCCTCGACGACGTAGACGCCCGGTGCGCTGACGTCGAGGGGGATTCGCCTCGATTCGGGCTCGCGCACCGGCGGCAGGAGCTCGCGCCACGAGGCGACCAGGCGCGAGGGGTTCAACAGCGGGACCTGCGCGAAGCTGTTGTAGTCCAGCGGCACCCGCCGGCGCACGTCTCGCGTGGCCCGCGCCTCGCGCCGCTTGGCTCGGTAGTCGCGGCTGACCTGTCGGCGAACAAACGATCGCAGCGCTTTCCGCTGTCCGGCCTTCCACGCGGCGATGCGCTCGATCGGGCTCCGCTCCTGCGGCACAATCGGGGCTTCGCTGCCGAGCTGATGGGGATCGGGCAGCGACGCGAAGAAGGCGAAAGGTTCGGCGACGCGGTAGACCCTGAAGTCGAGGTGATCGACCTCGCGGTACGTCAGCGAGAACGACGGCCGGTCGGTCGTCGTGAACACCTGGCTGCTCCAGAGATGGAAGGCCGGACCCGCGTCGCCGGCGGGCTGGGCGGACGCCGGAGCGACGGCGAGGAACACCAAACCCGCGGCGCACGGAAGCAGATGTCGTGTCATAGCCAGTCCAGGCGGAAGATGCCCACGAACGCGGGGTTATGGGGCACCGGGCGCCAGCGCGGCGCCGGGTGGCGGACGAGGTCGGCGAGCCGGGTTTTCCGCACTTCGCCGGCCCCGCCATCGGCGGGACCGGTGTGGTAGACGATCCAGTCGGCCGCGGCGCGCTCGAGGCGCGAGCGGCCGACGAACACCATCAGGTGATCGGGCGACGCCCCCGAGGCCTGCCTGAAGTAGACCAGGTCGCCGGGCTGGAGCGCGCGCGGGTCGCGGCCGATCAAGCGCGCGTTGAGCGTCACGATCGTCCTCGCGTCCGCGAACTCGGCGTAGCGGCCGGGAGCGACGCGGAACAGCGGGAGGCCGCCGGGGCCGCCAGCCGGCCGATCGCGCACGTCGGGAAACGGCGCGAGCGCGGGCAGGGCGGCCAGCCGATGCCACTCGGGCGTGTGGGCGCGCAGCGCCTCGCGCGCGGCGTGGCGCACGAGGCCCGCGCAATCGGCCACGTCGGGCGTGGGTCGGTAGAACTCGGCGTCGGCCAGGAAGGTGAACCAGGCCCGAAAGGCCTCGCGGTCCGCCTCGTCGGCGAGGCGGACCTGCGCCGAGCCCGGGAGAGCCCGGAGAAGAAGCAGGATCCCGGCCGCGATCAGCGCGCGGCGTCCGTCCATGGCCGCCCCAGCTCGCCGGACCGCAGAGCCGCAAGGAGCGGCTCGTTCAGAAACGCCGTGAGCGGCGCCAGCGCCTTGAACGCCGCGAGCACCGTCCGATAGAAGGCCGGGCTGGCGGCGAACTCGGCCGGGCGCTCGCAGCCGGCAAGGAACTGGCGGTGCTTCAGGAAGTCGCCCGCCGGGTGATCGGCCGGGAAGCCCCGGGGCACGCGCTGCAGCCGGTTGCCCTCCAGCACGCCGTACGTCCGGCGGAACGCCGGCGCGGACACGATGCGCGCGAGGCGCCGGTGGTGGGCGGCGACGTGCTCTCGCACCTGCTGCAGGGCGGTCGTCGACGGCATGTACATCCCGCCGCCGTACCAGACGCGATGCGGCGCGACCTCGACATAGAAGCCCGCGCCTTCGTGCCTGGGCAGGAGGCGGTGCGGGAACAGCGCGCCGATGTGCGTCTTGATGGGGGCCTTGTCGGCGGAGAACCGCGTGTCGCGGTACGGGCGGTACAGGGACACGCGGGGATCGGCCACAAGATCCGGGGCGAAGGCGGGCAGGTCGGCCGCGAACCGCTGCACGAGTGCCAGCATCGGCCCGCGCACCACTTCGTCGTAGCGAGCCTTTCGCGCGCGAAACCAGTCGCGGCGGTTGTGGCGCTCGAGGGCGCGCAGAAAGGCGACGGACCGCGCGGTGAAGCGCGCTTCGGAGTCGGGGTGCGCGGGCCGGGACGCGGCCATCCGATCGATCACGAGCGTCGGCTCCTTCGATCCGCGTGCAGTGTACTGCTCGTCCCGCCGGAATCCAAGCCCGCCGGGCAAGGCCCGCCGCACACGGCTCCGGGCGCCGCCGTCGTGCGGGGCCGCGGACGAACAGGCGGCCCGAGCGCCGCGCCTGGCCCGGGTCGGCCGCGCGCGTGTGCTAGGCTCGATCGGGGCGGTATGCTGGTCACGCGCGTGCTTGACATCCGGGCATCGGACATCACCGACGAGCGGCTCTACCTGGGGCGCCGCGAGTTCCTCGCCGCCGCCGCCGCCCCGGCCGCGGCGCTCGTGGCCGGGGCGGCCCCCCTGCGGGCGGCCGACGGGCAGGATGCCCCGCCGCCCCCTCGGAAGGGCTTCGTCACGACCGGCGAGGCGGTGACGCCGTGGGCCGACGCCACCGGGTACACCAACTACTACGAGTTCGGGATGGCCAAGGCCGACCCGTCGCGCAACGCGGCGAGCTTCGTGCCGCGGCCCTGGACCGTGACGATCGACGGCCTCGTCAGCGCGCCCCGCCGGTACGACCTCGACGACCTGCTGGCGCCGCATCCGCTGGAGGAACGCATCTACCGGATGCGCTGCGTCGAAGGCTGGTCGATGGTGATCCCCTGGACAGGATTTCCGCTCAAGGATCTCATCCAGCGCGCCGGGCCCCTCGGGTCGGCGAGGTTCGTCGAGTTCACGGCGCTCGACGACCCGCGCCGGATGCCGGGGCAGCGGGTGAACGTGCTGGACTGGCCGTACGTCGAGGGGCTCCGCCTCGACGAGGCGCTCCACCCGCTGACGATCCTCGCGACGGGGATGTACGGGCGGGCCCTGCCCAACCAGAACGGCGCGCCGCTGCGGCTCGTGGTGCCCTGGAAGTACGGCTTCAAGAGCATCAAGGCCGTCGTTCGGATCCGGCTCGTCGCGAGGCAGCCCGCGACCTCGTGGGGGAAGGCCAGCCCGCGCGAGTACGGTTTCTACGCGAACGTGAATCCCGGCGTGCCGCATCCGCGGTGGACCCAGGCGCACGAGCGCCGGCTGGGCGAGTCCGGACGGCGGCCGACGCTGCTCTTCAACGGGTACGGCGACCAGGTGGCGTCGCTGTACTCGGGCCTCGACCTGAAACGCCACTACTGAGCCGCCTTCAGCTTCTCCTTGAGCCAGGCGACGAGGGCGGGCAGCAGCGATGCGAAGATCACGCCCGCGATGAGCAGGTGGATCCGGTGCTGGAGGTCCGGCACGACGCGGCCCAGGTAGTAGCCGGTGAGCAGCATGCTGGTGATCCAGGCGACGGCGCCGATGACGTTGAACGTGATGAACCTCCGGTAGGCCATCTCCGCGGCGCCCGCGACGACGGGCGTGAAGGTGCGGAAGAACGGCATGAACTGCGCGAGCGTGACCGCCTTGCCGCCGTGGCGCTCGTAGAACTCGTGCGCCCGCACGAGGTGCTCCCGCCTGAAGAAGAACGAGTTCGGCCGGCTGTAGAGCGCGCGCCCGGCGCGGTTGCCGATCCAGTACCCCGTCGTGTTGCCGGCGATGGCCGCCAGGATGAGCGCCGGCAGGAGCGTTTCGATGTTGAGATCACCCCGCGCGGCGAACAGGCCGGCGGTGACGAGCAGGGAGTCGCCCGGCAGGAAGAAGCCCACCATCAGCCCGGTCTCCGAGAAGATGATGGCGATGAGGCCGTACAGGCCCGCGATCCGGATGAGCTCCGGGACGTTGTAGAAGAACCTGAAGAAGCTCTCGATGTGCTCCACGGGCGCTGGCCTTTCTCCGCCGTCTTCCGGGAGGCGCGAATCCTCCGAGTATACAACGCTCTGCTATGCTGATGGCGCGCCGGCGCGGGTGCCGGCGCAGTGCCCCCGGACGGCCATCGCCATGCCCAGCCTCGACCAGACCGCTCCCGCGCCGTTCTCCGCCGGTCCCGGCACCGTCCGATCGCTCGAAACGCGCCTCCGCGAGACCGTGAAGGGCGCAGTACGCTTCGACGCCGCCAGCCGGGCCTTGTACTCGACCGACTCGTCGAACTACCGCCAGGTCCCCATCGGCATCGTCGAGCCGATGGACGCCGACGATGTCGTCGCCGCCGTGGCGGCGTGCCGCGAGGCTGGCGCGCCCGTCTTGACCCGGGGCGCGGGCACGAGCCTCGCGGGGCAGTGCTGCAACGTCGCCGTCGTGCTCGACATGTCGGTGCATTGCCACGCCATCCTCGAGATCGACGCCGCCCGCCGGCAGGCCCGCGTGCAGCCCGGCGTGGTGCTGGACCGCCTGAGGGAAGAGGCCGAGCGCGTCGGGCTGACGTTCGGGCCCGATCCCGCCACGCACCGCTGGTGCACCTTGGGCGGGATGATCGGCAACAACTCCTGCGGCGTCCATTCGGTGATGTCGGGGAAGACGGACGCGAACATCGACGAGATGGAGGTGCTGACGTACGACGGCGTGCGGATGCGCGTCGGGCCGACGCCGCCGGAGGCGCTGGAGCGGCGGATTCGCGAGGGCGGCCGCGCCGGCGAGATCTACGCCGGCCTGGCGCGGATCCGGGACCGCTACGGCGACCTCGTCCGCGCCGAGTTCCCCAGGATCCCGCGGCGCGTGTCGGGGTACAACCTCGACTTCCTCCTTCCCGAGCACGGCTTCAACGTGGCCCGCGCCCTGGTCGGCTCCGAGGGCACGTGCGTCGCGATCCTCGAGGTTGTGGCCAGGCTGGTCCCGAGCCCGCCCTGCCGGTCGCTCCTCGTGCTGGGCTTCGATGATGTGTACCTGGCCGCCGACGCCGTCGAGGACGTGACGGCCGCAGGCCCGATCGGGCTGGAGGGCATCGACGAGCTGCTCGTCCGGCACTCGCGCAAGAAGAACCTCAACCCGAAGGGGATTGCGCTGCTGCCCGAGGGGCAGGGATGGCTCTTCGTGGAGTTCGGGGCCGACACGGCGGCGGACGCCGAAGGGCAAGCCGAGCGGCTGATGGAGCGGATGCGGCAGCGGGCCGTCGCCCCGTCGATGCGGCTCTTCCGCGATCCGGCCGAAGCCCAGCTCGTCTGGGCCGTGCGCGAGTCGGCCCTCGGCGCGACGTCGTTCGTTCCGGGCGAAGCGAAGAACTGGGAGGGCTGGGAGGACGCCGCCGTGCCGCCCGGGCGCCTGGGCGAGTACCTGCGGGCGCTGCGGCGGAAGATGTCGGACTTCGGGTACACCGGCTCGCTCTACGGGCACTTCGGCCAGGGCTGCGTGCACACGCGCATCAACTTCGACCTCGGGACGCCCGACGGCATCGCCACCTACCGGCGCTTCGTGGAGGAGGCCGCCGACCTGGTGGTGAGCCTGGGCGGGTCGATCTCCGGCGAGCACGGCGACGGGCAGTCGCGCGGGGAGCTGCTGCCGAAGATGTACAGCGGCGAGCTGATGCAGGCCCTGCGGGAGTTCAAGGCGCTCTGGGACCCGGACAACAAGATGAACCCGGGCAAGCTCGTCTCGCCGTACCGGCTGGACGAGCACCTCCGCGTGCCCCAGTACCGCCCGCCCGAGGTGAAGACGCACTTCCACTACCCGGTGGAGGGCAGCTTCGCCGACGCTGCGATGCGCTGCGTCGGGGTGGGGAAGTGCCGCAAGACGGACGGCGGCGCGATGTGCCCCAGCTACATGGCGACGGGCGACGAGCGGCACGCCACGCGCGGCCGCGCGCGGCTGCTCTTCGAGATGCTCCAGGGCGACATCGTTACGGACGGCTTTCGCAGCGAGGCCGTCAAAGAGAGCCTCGACCTCTGCCTGTCGTGCAAGAGCTGCAAGAGCGAGTGCCCGACGGGCGTGGACCTGGCCGCCTACAAGGCCGAGTTCCTCGCTCACTACTACGAAGGCCGGCGCCGGCCGCTCCGGGCGTACGCCTTCGGCTTCATCAACTACTGGGGGGCGCTCGCCGAGCGAGCGCCGTGGCTCGCGAACGCCTTCACGCAGGCTCCGCCGTTCAGGGGCCTGGTCAAGTGGGCGCTCGACATGCCCGCCGAGCGCCGCGTGCCCGCCTTCGCGCGACGCAGCTTCCGGCGCGCCTTCACTGCCGCGCAGCGCTTCTCGCCTCCCGCCTCCCGCGTCCCGGCGCCGGTCCGCGGCCGCGTAATCCTCTGGCCGGATTGCTCGAACAACTACTTCCACCCCGAGGTCTCGCTCGCGGCGGCCAGGGTGCTGACGGCCGCCGGCTTCCAGGTGGAGATCCCGGCCAAGCGGCTGTGCTGCGGCCGCCCGCTCTACGACCACGGCCTGCTGAGCGCGGCGAAGCGCCGCCTGGCAGAAGTCCTTGGCGCGCTACGGGACGACATCGAGGCCGGCACGCCGATCGTGGGCCTGGAGCCGAGCTGCATCTCGGTGTTCCGCGACGAGCTGCTGCGGTTCTTTCCCGACGATCCGCTCGCGCAGACGCTGAGCAGGCAGGCGTGGCTCCTGACCGAGTTCCTCGTGAAGACCGACTCGATCCCGGAAGTGCGGCTGTCGGGCCGGGCCGTCGTGCACCCGCACTGCCACGAGCGCGCGGCCCTGTGCCTGGACGACGACATCGAAATCATGAAGCGGACGGGGCTCGACTTCACCGTCCTCGATTCGGGCTGCTGCGGCATGGCGGGCGCGTTCGGCTTCGAGAAGTCCCATTACGGCGTCTCGATGGCCGTCGGCGAGCGCGTGCTGCTGCCCGCCGTGCGCCGCGCGCCGCCCGGCACCTACATCGTGACGAACGGCTTCAGCTGCCGCGAGCAGATCGAGCAGACCACGGGCCGGCGCGTCTGGCACATGGCCGAGCTGCTGGCCGAAGGGCTCTAGAACAGCCCGCGCACCCTGCCCGTCTCGAGGTCGAGATCGACGTCGTAGAAGACCGGCCGCGTCGGCAGGCCGGGCATGGTCCGCATGTCCCCGCACAGCGGGTACAGGAAGCCGGCCCCGACGCTCGCCCTGATGTCGCGGACCGGGATGCGGAACCCCGTCGGCACGCCCTTCAGCGCTGGATCGTGGCTCAGGCTGAGATGCGTCTTGGCCATGCAGATCGGCAGCGTGCCGAAGCCGAGGCGCGTGTAGAGCTCGACTTTGGCCTCCGCCTCCGGGGCGTAGTCGACGCCGTCGGCGCCGTAGATCTCGGTGGCGATCGTCTCGATCTTCCGCTTGATGCTCCACTCCAGCGGATAGAGGAAGCGGAACTCCGACGGCTTCTCGCAGGCGGCGATGACGCCCTTGGCCAGCGCGACCGCGCCGGCGCCCCCGTCCGTCCAGTTCGAACAGGGGATCGCGTCCTCGGCTCCGGCGTCGATGGCGGTCCGGCGGATGAGCTCGATCTCGGCGTCGGTGTCCGCGGTGAACCGGTTGACGGCCACGACGGCGGGGACGCCGAAGCGCCGCGCGTTGCGGATGTGCGCGGCCAGGTTGGGCAGGCCCGCGGCCAGCAGGCCGAGGTTCTCCTCCGTGTACTCCGGGGCCAGCGGCCGTCCGGCCACGACCCTCGGCCCGCCCCCGTGCATCTTCAACGCCCGGACCGTCGCGACGATGACCACCGCGGAGGGGGCGAGGCCGCTTGCGCGGCACTTGATGTTCATGAACTTCTCCATCCCGCAGTCCGCGCCGAAGCCCGACTCGGTGACGACGTAGCCGTCGCGCCCGACGAGCCGCAGCGCGATCTGATCCGCGATGACGGAGGAGTTGCCGTGGGCGATGTTGGCGAAGGGCCCCGCGTGAACGATGGCGGGCGTGTTCTCCAGCGTCTGCATGAGGTTCGGCATGATCGCGTCCTTCATCAGGACGGTCAGCGCGCCCGCCACGCCGAGATCCTCGGCGGTCACAGGCTCGCCCGCGCGGCTCGTGCCGATGACGGTGCGCCCCAGCCGCTCGCGCATGTCGGCCAGGCCCGTGGTCAGGGCGAGGATGGCCATGATCTCGGACGCGACCGAGATGTCGAACCCGGTCTCGCGGACCATCCCCTTCTCGTCGGGCCCGCGGCCGATCTGCACCGCGCGCAGGAACCGATCGCTGATGTCGATCACCCGGTTCCACGTGATCGTCGCGGGGTCGATGTCGAGGCGGAACATCCGCCGGCGCTCGGCGGGCGTGAGGTCGGCGGGGTCCGTCTTGTCGATGCCGAGCTTCCTGAGACGGCGCAGCATGGTCGGCGAGAAGCGCCGCCGGCCCTGCTTGTCGGCGGGGCAGAAGGCGTTGAAGAGCTTGTCGTCGTCCTGGGTCGACTCGTGGAGGATGCGGGCGTCGATGGCCGCGGCCATCAGATCGTGGGAGGCCGTCACCGCGTGAATGTCGCCCGTCAGGTGGAGGTTGAAGTCCTCCATCGGCACGATCTGCGAGTAGCCGCCGCCGGCGGCGCCGCCCTTGATCCCGAACGTCGGGCCCAGGCTCGGCTGGCGCACGACGGTCACCACCTTCTTGCCGAGGTGCGCACCGAGCGCCTGGCACAGCCCGACAGTCGTCGTCGTCTTTCCTTCGCCGAGCGGGGTGGGCGTAATGGCCGTCACGTCGACGTAGTGGCCCATCGGCGCGTCCTGCAGCCGCTCGAGGACGTCGAGATGGATTTTCGCCTTGTGCTTGCCGTAGAAGTCGAGGTCGTCGGGCGCCAGGCCGAGGCTCGCCGCCACGTCGGCAATGGGCAGCAGCGTCGCTGCCTGGGCGATATCAATGTCGCTGGGAACGGGATGGACGATCCTGACGGCCATGGCACATCCTCCTGGACGGGTCGGCTTGCGGCGGCTTCCGGGCCGGGCTCGATTCCCGGTCGGGGGCTGGGCGAAGCGCCGTGCGAAACGCCGGGGGACATTGTATGGCATAACTGCCCGGCGGCCGTGGCTGCCGGCCAGCCGACGGCGCAATTTCCCCGTCCGCCGCTGCACGGGCCGCCGAGGCGGCGGCCGTACAAGTGGCAAGGGCGCCCGGTCTTCCCGGGCGGCCCTTGTTCGTTGCGGAGGCGGGTGGCGGACGGAGGCAACGCGGCGCCGCAGGCGCCGTGGTTGCCGGCCAGCCGACGGTTCAAATCCCCGGGCCGCAGATGGCGAAGGCCACAGAGTGCTGACCCTGTGGCCTTCGTGGTTGCGGGGGGGGCAGAGGCAACGCGGCGCCGCAGGCGCCGTGGTTGCCGGCCAGCCGACGGTTCAAATCCCCGGGCCGCAGATGGCGAAGGCCACAAGGTGCTGACCCTGTGGCCTTCGTGGTTGCGGGGGGGCAGAGGCAACGCGGCGCCGCAGGCGCCGTGGTTGCCGGCCAGCCGACGGTTCAAATCCCCAGGCCGCAGATGGCGAAGGCCACAAGGTGCTGACCCTGTGGCCTTCGTGGTTGCGGGGGGGGGATTTGAACCCCCGACCTTTGGGTTATGAGCCCAACGAGCTACCGGACTGCTCCACCCCGCGTCATCGCGGCGCGACGGCGCCCAACACCTTACGATAGCACGGGCGGAGGAGCCGGTCAAACCAGCGGCGGGCTACTGGTGGCCGGGCGCGGGGACGTCGCGGATGATGAACAACCGCTCGCCGGGCCTGATGAGCCCCAGGTCGCGCCGGGCGATCTCTTCGATGGCCGCCACGTCTCCGCCTTGCAGGCGCCTGATCTGCTCGCGCAGACGATCGTTCTCGGCCTGCCGCGCCTCGACCTCGCGCGCGAGGCGCGCGAGGTTCTGGCGCGCCCGCAGAAGCGACGCGAGGCCGTGATCCCCAACCAGCGCGTTGACGACGACGAACGCCACGCACGCCAACACCGTCACGAGGCCCGTATGCAGGCCGCCGCGGCCGCGGCGGGCGCGCGGGTCGCCGATCGGCACGGGCGCGTCGGTTCGCATGGCGGACATCGAGCAACTGTTGTACCCTAACTCGCGGCGTTTGTACATAGGAAAAGCGATGGAGTCGGCCCCGATCACCCGCGACGATCTCGATGCTTCGGCAGTCGTCGTCGTGCTGACCACGCTGCCCGCCGGCGCCGACGCGCTCGCCTTCGCGCGCGCCGTCGTCGACGAGCGCCTCGCAGCGTGCGTGGGCGTGCTGGGCGAGATGCAGTCGGTCTACCGGTGGCAGGGCGCCGTCGAGCACGCACCCGAGCGCCAGCTCGTCATCAAGACGACGCGCGGGCAGGTGGCGCGCCTGACGGACTGGCTCGCCGCGCATCATCCGTACGAGGTCCCCGAGCTCATCGTGATGCCGGCCGACGGCGGCGATGCCTACCTTGCCTGGGTGCGTCAGAGCACGGCAGGCTGATCTATCATCCTCCGTACCGCCGATGGCATCGACGCTGACCTTCTCCAACCCGGCGGGCCGGCTCGGCGCCTGGGCGGCCGCAGCCAGGCGATTCCTTCTGACGACGGTCGAAGGCCGTCTCATCGTCGGCGGCGCCGCCGTCAAGGTGGCGGTGAACGGAATCGCTTTCGCGGGGCTGGGCGCGTCCAGGATCCTCGAGGGCATCAGCACCGCCGGGGGGCTGGCGATCCTGGCGGGCGTCCTGGGGCTGCTGTACCGCGCCTGGCGCGGGGTGCGCCACCAGCTGCTCTGGCGTGTGCGCCGGAAGCTCATCATCTCCTACGTTTTCATCGGCGTCGTGCCGGTCATCCTGATCATCGCGTTCTTCGTCCTCGCGTGGCTGCTTCTCTTCGCCAATATCAGCTCGTACCTCATCCGCAGCGCGCTCGTGGATCTGGGCGAGGGCGCGATGTCGGCTGCGCGCCTCGCGGCCGTCGAGATCGAGGATCGCGCGGACCCGGCGCGGGTGCCCGCGATCCTGGAACGGCGGGCGGCCGCCGAGGCCGTCCGGCACGCCGGGATCTCCCTGGCCGTCGTGCCCATCGACGCCGACCGGTGTCCCGCGCCCGCTGACGGGGCGCCGGCTCGCGCGGTCGCGGCCGCCTCGGCAGGCTCGTGGGCGCACACGCTGGCTCCGGGTCTGGTTCCAGCGTGGGTTCCGTGCGACGGGTTCGCCGGCGTCCTGGCCTACGGAGCAAGGCCCGGCCCCGAGGCGCCCGCCGCCGAGGTGTTCGTGCGGGCCGTCGCGTTCCCCGAGCGCTCGCGGGGATTCGCCGTCATCGCCGACGTGCCCGTTTCACGGCCGGTGAGGGCCGCGATCGAAGCGGAGACGGGCATCGTCATCGGCGAGGCGAGCCTGGTGGGGTCCACGTCGCTGCTCGTCCGAGGCACAGCCGGCACCCCGGCCGGGGACCTCCCGCAGGCGTCCACCGCCGCCGAGCGCGTCTGGCGGTTTCCGTGGGTCGCGCTCCTCGACCACGTGGACTGGACGACGGGGCGGACCGGGCCGCTGCCAATCAACATCGGCCTCAGCGTCCGCGCGATCTATCAGCGGCTCTCCGCCTCGCAGGCCTCGCTCGGCGGCACTCGGAGCTTCGGCGATCTGCTCCTCGCGCTGCTGCTGTTCGTCAGCGGGCTCTTCTTCATCATCGAGGTCGTCGCGCTCGTGATGGGGCTGGCGCTGGCGCGGTCGATCACCGGCGCGATCCACGAGCTCTTCGCAGGCACCGAACGCGTGCGCCAGGGCGACTTCGGGCACCGGATTCCCGTGCTGGCCCGGGACCAACTGGGCGAGCTGGCCAGCTCATTCAACCAGATGACCGGCAGCATCGAGGATCTGCTCCGGCAGGCCGCCGAGAAGAAGCGACTCGAGGAGGAGATGCGCCTCGCGCGCGAGATCCAGATGTCGCTCCTGCCGCGCGGGCCGCTCGTCGTGCCGGGAGTGGCCATCAGCGCGCTCTGCGTGCCGGCCCGGGAGGTTGGCGGCGACTACTACGACGTCCTGTCGCTGCCCGACGGGCGGTTCGGCGTGCTGATTGCCGACGTGTCCGGCAAGGGCATGTCCGCGGCGCTGTACATGGCGGAGCTGAAAGGGCTCATCCTCTCGCTCAGCCAGGTGCATCTCTCGCCGCGCGAGCTCCTGATTGGCGCCAACCGCCTGATCTCGATGCACCTGGACAGCCGCAGCTTCATCACGATGACCTACGCGGTCATCGATCCGGCTGCGGGCGTGATGACCTACGCGCGCGCGGGCCACACGCCGCTGTTGTACTTGCCGGGACGAGGCGCCGACGGCAGGGCCAGGACGCTCGCGCCCGACGGCATGATCGTGGGCCTGCGGCTCGACGACGGCGAGCGCTTCAAGTCCCTGCTGGTGGAGTCGACGCTGCGGCTGGCGGCCGGCGACCTCCTGGTGTTCTTCACCGACGGCGTCAGCGAGGCGATGAACGACCGCGCCGACTGCTTCGGCGAGGCCCAGCTGGCCGAACTCGTCGAGCAGCACGCCCATCTCCCGATCGGCGAGCTGCGGGAGCGCATTCTCCGGGAGATTACAGCCTTCGTCGGCGAGGCGCCCCAGCACGACGACATGACCCTGATTTTGTTGAAGGTCCGGGGCGACGAGCAGGCCGCTGGGGCGTCATGACCGATCCCGTCGTCGTCCTTCGCACGCACTCCGACATCGAGGCCAGCATCGTCATCGGGCTGCTCGACGCCCACGGCATCCCGGCGAGCCTGGCCTCGGACGTGCCGCACGCGGTTTTCCCCCTGACGATCAACGGGCTCGGGGAGGTGCGGGTGTCGGTGCCCGGGAACCGGGCCGAGGAGGCGTCGCGTATCCTGGCGGATTACCGGCGCGCCGGCGGAGCGGAGCGCGCGGTGAAGATCGGCGAGGAATTCGAGGCCCTCGAAGCCGCAATCGGGCATCGTTTCAAGGACCGCGGCACCCTCGAGCACGCCCTGACGCACCGGTCGCGCGCAAACGAGGATGTGACGGGGGGGGTGTTCGACAACGAGTCCCTCGAGTTCCTGGGCGATGCGGTGCTCGGGTTCGTCATCGCCGAGACCCTGTTCGTGCGGTTCCCGGATCGGGACGAGGGCAAGAAGTCGAAGATGAAGGCGGCGCTCGTGTCGACCCAGACGCTCGCGGGCCAGGCCGAGCGCCTGGGCCTCGGCGCGCACCTGCTGCTCGGCCGCGGCGAGGAGAAGACCGGGGGTCGGCAGAAGCGCGCGCTCCTGGCCGACGGCTACGAGGCGATCATCGCGGCCGTTTACCTCGACGGCGGCATGGAGGCCGCCCGCGGATTCATCGCGCGCGAGTTCGAGGCGCTCATCGACCGGGTGGCCGCCGACGCCAATGGGGGCGGTGATCACAAGTCGGCGCTGCAGGAGGCGCTGCAGGGGCGAGGCGACCCGCTCCCCGAGTACGTGGTGACTGCGGAAGAAGGCCCGGCCCACCGGCGCCGCTTCAGAATCGAGGTCCGGCTCCGGGGGGAAACCCTCGCCGAGGCGGACGGCCGGACGAAGAAGGAAGCGGAGCAGGAGGCCGCGAGGCTGGCGCTCGAGCGGCTCACGCCTCGGGCGTGACGCCGGCTGACAGCCTGGCCTGCGCGTAACGCCGGACCGCGTCGGCGGCGTCCGCCTCAGCCGGCGCGTCTGGGCCCGTGTTCAACCCGATCCAGAGGCGCAGGATCGGGTCTGCGACGCGATAGCGCTTGCCCTGAACGCGCACGAGATCGACGTCCTCCAGCCACCCCAGGTAGTCCTTGGTCGAGCCGGGCGACCGGCCGAGGCGAAGCGAGATCTCCGTCAGGTTCAGGGGCTCGTCATCGGCGAGGATCTCGAGGACGGCCCTGAGCGCTCCGTAGCCTCGCGCCCGGTGGAGCCGGCACTCGAAGCTGAACCGGCAGCGGCACGCGAGATCGCCGCCGGGCCCGAGCAGGCGGGCCAGGGCCGCGGCGGGGTCGCATGCGCCCGCCGGTTCGGCGGACACGACACGGACCATCGCGGCGGCGTACGCCGCCCGGCCGTCGGCGAGCGCCACCACCGCGCGCGCGGTGTCCTGCGCCCAGTCCGGGCGCGCCCCTGGCGTCGCCATGAGGCTGGCGGCAATTGCCGAGACCGCGACGGCAGGCGCGTGCAGCACGAGGAAGCGATCGGAAGCCCCGCGGAGCGCGCGCAGGGCCCGCGCCTCGAATTTCGTGGCCAGCACGGCGCGGTTCGGGCTCGACGCGAGGGCGGCCAGCGTGTGGCCCAGCGCGCCGGCCAGCCCGGGGAAGCTCTCGAACACACGCACGTCGAAGGCCTCGTCGAGCAGGAACGTGGCCGGGCCGCCCTCGGAGGTCCGCGCCCGCGCGAAGTACGAGAGCACCCGCGCGTACGCCTCACGAGGGCCGTCAGGAGCGCCGGGAGGCGGCTGCCAGACGAACGGCGTCCTCGCGGTCAGGCGTTCGAGAAAGCGCTCGGGCGTGGAGACGACGCGCTCAACGTCCACGTACTGGGCCGTGTGCGCCGGGAGGCGGTCTCGCAGGCGGCGGAGGGCCCGCGTGCGGCCCGAGCCGCAGGGACCGAGCAGCACCGGAATCCGGGACGGCTCGTCGGCGAGGGCCGCCGCGAGCCGGGCGTCGACGTCCTGAATCGGAGTGTCCATGCGCGGCTGACGGGGAACGACTCGGCGCGCGCGAGGCGCCGGGCCGTAGATGCTCATGCACCATACGAGGGCCTCTCCGGCTTGTCAACCTCGCGCCCCGGTGTTCCGGCGCCCTGTGCTAACATCCCGCGTGGCCCGCGGGCACGAGCGCCCGCGTGAGCGCTCGGAGCGGACCTGTCGATGAACATCGCCGTCGTGGGCGCGCAGTGGGGAGACGAGGGCAAGGGCAAGATCGTGGACCTGCTCGCGCGAAGGTTCTCGATTGTGGCTCGCTATCAGGGCGGGCACAACGCCGGCCACACGGTGCACGTCGGCGGACGCCGCTTCGTGCTCCGGCTGATCCCGTCGGGCATCCTGCACCAGGGCGTGACGTGCGTCATCGGGAACGGCGTGGTCGTCGACCTGGCGGCGCTCTTCGACGAGGTGGATGGCCTTGCCGGCGCGGGCATCGGCGTGGACGGCCGCCTGCTGATCTCCGACCGGGCGCACGTGATCCTGCCCTACCATCCCGACCTCGATCGGCTGCGCGAGGCCAGCCTGGGCCCTCGCATGATCGGCACGACTTCGCGCGGCATCGGCCCCGCGTACGAGGACAAGGCCGGCCGCCGGGGGCTGCGCGTCTGCGACCTCGCGGACGCGGCCGCGCTCGAGGAGCACATCCGCGACGGGCTGGCCCGGCGGAACGAGCTGGCTCGCGATGGGCGCTTGGCGTGGACTGACGTGTTCGATCGCACGCGGCAGCTCGGCGAGCGCCTGAAGCCGTGGATCGCGGATGTCTCCGCGGTTCTCTGTGCCGCGATGGCCGACGGCCGGTCGATTCTCTTCGAAGGGGCCCAGGGGACGATGCTCGATCTCGACCACGGGACATACCCCTACGTCACCTCGTCGAACGCGACGGTCGGGGGCGCCTGCACCGGGCTCGGCATCGGGCCGCGATCCATCCACGTCGTGCTCGGCATCGCGAAAGCCTACACCACGCGCGTGGGCGAGGGGCCGTTCCCCAGCGAACTGCACGGCGGAGATGGCGACGCGCTGCGGGCGAAGGGAGGCGAATTCGGCACGGTGACGGGCCGTCCGCGGCGCTGCGGCTGGTTCGACGCCGTCCAGATGCGGCATGCTGTCCGGGTCAACGGCTTCGATGCGCTCGCGGTGACGAAGCTGGACGTGCTTGACGGCTTCGAGCGCGTGCCCGTCTGCGTCGGCTACCGGCTCGATGGCGAGGCGGTGTCGGCGTTTCCAGCCGACCTCGGCCGGCTGCGGCGCTGTACGCCGGTGCTCGAGTCGTGTCCCGGGTGGAACCGGCCGACCAGCGGCGTCCAGCGCTACGACGATCTGCCGGCGAACGCGCAGGCGTACCTGCAGCGACTCGAGGATCTTGCGGGGGTGCCGGTGGTGTTCGCCTCGACGGGCGCGGCGCGCGAAGATATCGTCGTGAAGAACGCGCCGCTTGCGGCCGCGTGGTTCGGCTCCGAGCTGGCGTAGATCAGGGGGCCGCGCGCTCGGCGGCGTGTTGCAGGCAGAGCTGGAGCAGCGGCTCCGGATCGGCTTCCACGAACTCCAGCCCGGCGCGGTACTGCGGCGCCTGCGTGCCCTTGGGAATCTCGAACGACGCCCAGATCACCGTGCCGGCGGCCTTGATGGCGGCGGGCTGCGCGCCGAGGACGATGCGCACGCGCTGGCGCGGCTTCAGCGCGACCTGCGACACCACTTGCGCACCGAGGGTGGACAGGTTCACGAGCGCGGCGGGTGCGCCATCGACGAGCACGTCGTGGCCGTCGCGGATGCGGATCCGCGGCACGCGCCGCGTGCCCGCGCCGTCGAGGGGCAGCCACGTCGTCCGGCTCCCGGGCGGCATCGGGGTCAACCGGCCCGACGCGTCGATGACGACCAGCTCGGTCCTGGCGAGCGCCGCGTCGATGGAGAGGCGGTGGGTGAGCGCCGTGCCTCGGGGGCTGAACGCGAGCTTCTCGGGCAGCACGACCACCCGTGGCTTGCGAGCGACGATCTGCTCGACGGCCGCGCAAACCTCGGTCTCCGGGAAGCACACCAGCTCGGTGCCCTTCGCCGCGGGGTATCCGGTCGCCGTCAGGGCCAGCGACCGGGGCCCGATCAGGATCGTGAAGCCGTCCGCCATCCGGGAGGTCAGTCCTTGCCCGGGCGCGGCGCGTCGTTCGGCTCTTCCAGCGTGAACGCGTAGATCGCGCGCAGCTCGGCGACCGCGGACACGGACGTCGCCAGTTCGAGTTCGGACAGGAACTCGTCTTCGGCGTCCAGCCCGGAAGCGGCCGGCCGGATCACCGGCACGCCTCGGGCGCTGGCCGGCTCGGCTGCCGCCTGCCGCTGCGCGCCGGGCAGGGGGCCGCCCGGGCCGACGTCGAACAGGCGGCCGGCCGTGAGGCCCACCATGAGACCCACGACCGCCGCGGCCGCGACCCACCGCGCCAGGACGCGGTGTTCGTGCGCCGGCTTGGCGCGATGCGGGGGCGCGGGGAACACGACCACTCTCGTCGCACCGGACCGGCCGTCGTCGACGTGCCGCAGAATCCGCTCGCGCTGGCGCTCGAGGCGCTCGGGCGAGCACACCGCGTCGACCTCCGCGAAGACGGCGTCGCGCGTCTCGTCGAGCCCGGCGCGCAGCGCGGCATACCGGCTGCTGCAGGCCGCGCAGCGGCCGAGGTGCCTCACCACCGCCTCGTCCTTCGGCTTGAGCGCTTCGAGGCCCCTGTCCGCCAGATAACGGCGAACGAGCGCGCTGTCGTCGACGTGTCCTTTACCGCCGAACACGGCTGTCCTCCAGGACGCCCCGCAGCTTGCGGAGCGCGCGAAACAAGTGCACCCGCACCGTCGACTCGTTCAGGCCGAGCAACGCGCCGACCTCGCGGGGAGACTGGCCCTCCACGTGGCACAGCAGCAGGACCGTCCGCTGCTGCTTCGGGAGCGCGTCGATCGCCTTCAGCAGCTCCCGCTGCCGTTCGCCTCCCAGCACCGATTCTTCCGGCGTCAGCCCGCCGGCCCGAGCGGTTTCCACGACCGAGCCCAGCTCGGGGCGCCGATCGAAGCCGATGACTTCCCAGCGTTCGCGGCGGCGCCTGGCCTTCTGGCGGTCCCGGCAGGTGTTCGCGAGGATCCGGGTGAACCACGCGTCGAACGGCAGATCCTCGCGATACGACGTGATGTGCGTATACACCTTCACGAACGCATCCTGCACGGCCTCATCGGCCTCGGACGCGTCCCGCAACAGGTAAAACGCCAGACGCGTGGCCTGCCGCTGGCACCCCGTGACCAGATCCCCGAACGCCTCGCGGGCCACCTCGGGCTGCCCGGCGAGCACCGCGGCCTTCACGCGTCGCGCCACCTCGGACACCGAGGACGCCGGCCGTTCGCCCGGTAAAGCCGGGCGAGCGTACTCCGCAAGCTGGCTGCCTCGCTCGGGCCCTGCCACCGTGCCGAATCCGGAATCCGACGGCCGCGACACTCGCTCTTGCCCCTGTTTACGCCAGCCTGCCGGGTTCCGTTTACCGGCCGGACGGCGGGTGGCGCTCGGAGCGTATCGTACCAGATCCAGGGCGCCTCGTCGGTCCGCGCCGGCGGAAGCCGGGTCACGGCGCCGGGCGCCCGACGCCGTCGGCGGGCATCACGCGGGTGCCCGGGAAGTAGTGGGCGATGACGTCGGCCGGTGAAACGCCTGCAAGGATGCGTTCGAGCGCCCCGGCCTGGCACAGCCCCACGCCGTGGCCGAGGCCGGTGCCCTGGAAGATGAACCGCCGGCCGTCTTGGGCCACGGTGAAGCGCGTGCTGCGCAGTGAGCGCTCGCCAAAGGCCGTCCTGAGCGCCCCGCGAAACGCCTCGGCGCGGACGCTCACCGTGCGCGAGCCGGTCAGGGCCACTCTGGTGACCCGGCCGGACACGTCGCGTTCCGTGATGTCGATCCGGGCGAGGCCCGTTCCCACGTCCATGGCAGGGCTGGAAGCCAGCGCACGGGCCAGGCTGGCGCCGTCGGCCTCAAACGTCCACGCCTGAGCGGGCAAGCGGCTGCAGAACGAATCCGGCACCGCGGCCAGGTAGGGTTCGCTGCCGCCCCAGACTGATGCGCCAGACGCGGTGTGGCCGCCGCACGCGGCGTGGAACAGCGCCTGGATCGCGCGGCCCTCGTGCGCGATTACCAGACTGCGCGTCGCCGCGACGGCTCGGGCCGCCTCGTCGGGGGCCGCGCGGGCGGCATCCGGCGGGCGAAGGACCTGGCAGTGCGTGCCGCCGCACACATCAAACCCTTCGGCGCGATGCCTTCCGAGGTTGGCGATCGCGAAGGTCCGCGACACGATCGCCTGGACCTCCAGCATGCCCGCGGCCGCAGGGTCGGCCAGGACGCCCGACGGGAGTTCGGCGCGCACGACGGCGAGCACGTAGTCCTCCAGGGGGAGGTCGAGGATGCGCACGCCCCGCTCGCCGGCGATGCCAACGCGCAGAGTGAGGACTCCGTCGGCCGACGGCGCCGGCGAGACGGCGCGAGGCGGCGTAACGGTGACGCGGGGGCCCGCGCCAGGCGCGCCGCCGAACGCGCAGGCGGCGGCGAGGCCCGGGAGGAGCAGCAGGGCGGCCCTGCCGGCGGGGCTGCGGCGCCGGACGAAGGCGGTGCCGACGGACGTCGCACTCAGGGCCACGCTCGCCCATATCGGGCGCAGCCGCCGGGCCCATTACCGCCCGCGCCGCCCGGGCTGTCGCCGCTCGGCTATACTCCTTCGTGGCGCGCGATGCATCCAGCCGGAACCGGGGGGGGGCGCGGGTACGAGCCGGTCATCGGCCTCGAGGTGCACGCGCAGCTCGCGTCGTCGAGCAAGATGTTCTGCGGGTGCGCAGCGCGCGGCGGCGCGCCGCCGAACTCGAGGACCTGCCCGACCTGCCTGGGACTGCCTGGCGCGCTGCCCGTCGTGAACGCCCGCTGCGTCGATCTGGGAGTGCTCGTGGCGCTCGCGCTCGGATGCACGGTGGCGGAGCGGTCCGTCTTCGCCAGGAAGCACTACTTCTATCCCGACCTGCCGAAGGGCTACCAGATCACGCAGTTCGACGCGCCGCTCGCGCGCGACGGCGCCGTCTCCTGGGTTTCCGACGGCGGGAGGCGGACGGTTCGCGTGACGCGGGTGCACCTGGAGGAGGACGCGGGCAAGTCGTTTCACGCCGGCTTCCCGGATTCCGCCTCGTCGGCGTACGTGGACTTCAATCGCAGCGGCGTGCCGCTTGTCGAGATCGTCACGGGGCCGGACCTGTCGGACCCGGCGGACGCGGCCGAGTTCGTGCGGCGGCTGCGGGCCGTGCTCGTCGCCATCGGCGCCTCGGAGGCGATCATGGAAGACGGCGGGCTGCGGTGCGACGCGAACGTCTCGCTGCGCCGGGCCGGAGGCCGCGCGCCCGGGGCGCGGACCGAGATCAAGAACCTGAATTCGTTCCGCGCCCTGCAGCGCGCCCTGGAGTACGAAATCGCCAGGCAGACGGCCGCGCTCGACGCGGGCGGCGCGATCCAGCCGGACACGCTGGGGTGGGATGAGGGGTCGGGGCGCACCGTCCCGATGCGGGCGAAAGAGCAGTCCGACGACTACCGCTACTTCCCGGAGCCGGATCTCCCGCCGCTCGTCGTTGCAGCCGGGCGCATCGAGCGCCTCCGCGCGTCGCTGCCGGAGCTGCCGGAACAGCGGCGCGAGCGGCTGGCCGCGCGCTACGGCCTGGGTGCGGATGATGCCGCGGCGCTGGCGGCCACGCCGCGCACGGCGGCGTACTTCGAGGCGGCTGCCGCCGCCTGCGGCGACGCCGCCGCCGCGTGCGCCTGGATGCGCGGCGAGCTGGCGCGGCGGCTGTCCGAGGCCGGCTCGACGCTGGACGAGGCCGCGGTCGCGCCGGACGCCCTCGGCCGCCTGATCCGCATGGCGTCCGAGGGCGCCGTCTCGGCTTCGGCGGCGAAGGCGATCCTCGGACGCATGGTGGAGACCGGGCGCGAGCCGGAGGAGATCGCCGCCGCCGACGCCCTGCTGCAGATATCCGACGCGGGCGCGATCGACGCGCTGGTTGCCGCGACGCTCGCCCGCTTTCCGGAGCAGGTGCGCCAGTACCGGCAGGGCAAGCGCGTGATCGCGGGGTTCCTCGTCGGCCAGGTGATGCAGGCGAGCGGAGGCCGGGCGAACCCGGCGCTGGCCGACCGCCTGGTGCGCGCGAGGCTCGACCGCGCGGACCAGTAGCTCGTCCGCGGTTGCCCGCGGCGATCGCGCGCGCCGCGGCATGCGCGCGCGTAAGCGGACGGCCGCGATCGCCGTGCTATACTCGCCGTCGCAGTCGGTCAGCCGTGATTCAAACCTCTCATCTCTCGAAGATGTACGGCCGTGGCATCTATGCCCTCCGCGACGTCTCGCTCGTCGTCGAGAAGGGGGAGTTCGTGTTCCTGACCGGCCCGAGCGGCGCCGGCAAGTCCACGCTGCTGCGCCTGCTGCTGCGGCAGGAGATGCCGAGCGACGGCAAGGTCATCGTGGCCGGGCGCGACCTGGCCCGGCTGTCGCCGGGCCAGGCGCAGGCGTACCGCCGCAATCTGGGGTTCGTCTTTCAGGACTTCAAGCTGATTCCGACCAAGACCGTCCTGGAGAACGTCGCGCTGGTGCCCCGCGTGCTGGGTGCGACGTCGGTGCAGCAGCAGCGCCGGACCTATCAGGTCCTGAAGTGGCTGGGGCTGCAGCACCGCATGAACGCATACCCGCTCGAGCTCTCGGGCGGCGAGCAGCAGCGCGTCGCCATCGCGCGGGCGCTGGTGAACGAGCCGGCGCTCGTGCTGGCCGACGAGCCCACCGGGAACCTCGACCCGGACCTCTCGCTGGAGATCATGGATCTCTTTCGCGACATCAACGCGCGCGGCACGACGGTGCTCGTCGCGACGCACGATCGGGAGCTGATGCGGCACGTGGGGCGGCGGGCGTTCAGCCTGGACCACGGCCGCCTCATGGAGTCGGCGTAGGCGCGCATGAGGCTGCACGCGATCCGGTACTGTCTCGAAGAGGCGCTGGCCAGCCTGTGGCGCCAGCGATGGTCGGCGGGGCTGTCGGTGCTCGCCATCGCCGCCGCGCTCCTCGTGCTCGGCGTGTTCCTGCTCGTCACCGTGAACCTGGACCGCGCCGTCGCGCGCTGGAGCGCCGCGGCCGAGTTCTCGGTCTACCTGCGGGACGACATCGCGCAGGACCAGCGCGCCGCCCTCAACGCCATGCTCGAGGGCCACCCTGCGGTGGCCTCGCGCGACTACGTGTCGAAGGCCGACGCCGCCCGCCGGTTCGCGCGCGACTTCCCCGATCTGGCGGAGGGCCTCGCCGAGCTGCCGCAAAACCCGCTGCCGGCGTCGATCGAGGTCCGCTTGCGGGCCGGTCGGACCGACTCGGCCACGGTCGACGCCCTGGCCCAGCAGCTCCGCGGCGCGGCGGGCGTTGCCGACGTCCGCTTCGATCGCCGCTGGCTCGAGCGCCTGGGCGGGATCGTCAAGGGGCTCGCGTGGGCGGGCTGGATGCTGGGCGCCGTGCTGCTCACGGCGGCGATCCTGACGGTGGCCACCGTCGTGCGGCTGGCCCTGCACGCGCGGCGCGACGAAGTGGACATCATGCAGCTGATGGGCGCGCCCATCGGGCTGCTGCGCGGGCCGCTGGTGGCGGAGGGCCTCCTCCAGGGCGGCGCGGGGGCGCTTGTCGCGCTCGCCGCGCTCTACGGGACGTACGTGGCCGTGCGCGGTCGCCTGACCGAGGCCATCGGGCCGTCGCTGGATCCCGGGCTCGTCGGGTTCCTGCCGGGCGGCCTCGTCGTGCTCGTCCTTGTCGGCGGAATGGCCGTCGGATGCGCCGGCGGCTACGTGGCCGCCCGGCAGGTGCGTTGACAGTGGCCCGGGGCGGCACTAGACTGAAACACGATACGCACGCACGCCGTCAGAGTGGTCTCATGCCGAGCCCGATTGCCGGACCGCACTCCTCGCGCCCGTGCCCGCTCTCCACGATCGTGACCGATTTCTACCGGGAAGAGCTCCTCAAGCGCCAGGCGCAGCTGCGCCTGCAGCGGGAGTACTACTCGGAACTGGCCGTGGCGACTGCCGAAGCCGCGCTGGATCGCCTTCTCTCGCGCCTTGAGACGCTGTGCGCGCTGGATCATGCGGACCAGGTTGTGAGCCGTCTGCTGCGATGCATCGACGCCGTGGCGGGCCGCGCGGACGCCGCCGATCCCAAGAAGGTCCACTGAACTCGACACTGGCCGCGCTCCGGGTCGATGCGCTGGCGGCGTGCCGCGTGGCCATTGCCGCCGTTGATGCCGGGGCGTGCGTTGCCCGCGCCATGGCGGAAGCCGCCCCGGCTATCGCCGCCGCGCCGGCATGGCGCCTGGTGGCCGCAGGCAAGGCGGCGGGTTCGATGACGGCAGCGTGCCTCGCCGCCGCGCCCCGCCTCCCAGTCCGCGCGATGGCCGTCGCGCCCGAATGGCCCGGGGGCGCACCGGACGCCGTCGAGGCGTTCGCCGGGGGCCACCCGGCGCCGAACAGCGGCAGCCTCGCCGCCGGCCAGCGGGCCCTCGCCATCGCGGCCGAGACCGGCGAAGACGACCTCCTGGTCGTCCTGCTCTCGGGCGGCGCGTCGGCCCTGATGGAGTCGCTCGCGGAGGGCGTCTCGCTCGCGGACCTGCGCGCGGTGACGACGCACCTGCTCCGCGCGGGCGCGGACATCACGGCGCTGAACGCCGTGCGCAAGCACCTCTCGCGCGTGAAGGGCGGCCGCCTCGCCGCGGCGGCGCCGGGCCGGACGCTGGCGCTGGCCGTGTCGGATGTCGTCGGCGACGACCTCTCCGTCATCGCCTCGGGGCCGACCGTGGGCGACCCGACGCGCTATCAGGACGCGGTCGACGTCATCATGCGCTTCGGCGGACCGGCCGCGGTGCCGGCCAGCGTCTGGCGGGCGCTCGCCTCCGGCGCGGCCGGCCTTCGGCCCGACACACCCAAGCCCGGATCGCCGGCGCTAGCCCGCGCGTGCACGCGCGTGATTGGATCGCAGGCCGAAGCCCTCGACGCGGCCTGCCGTGAAGGCCTGGCGCGCGGCTACGCGGTGCACCGGCACGGCCAGCCCGTCGTCGGCGAGGCGCGGGACGCCGCGTCCGAATGGGCGGCGCGCATCGCCGCCGTCGCGGCCGGGGGCGGCGGGCCTGCCGCCCTGCTCTCCAGCGGCGAGACCACGGTAACCGTAACGGGAGGAGGCCGCGGGGGACGGAACCAGGAACTCGCGCTCGCGCTGGCGCGGCCGCTTGCCGGCCTCGCCTGTCCTGCCGTCGCCGTCAGTCTCGGCACCGACGGCGTGGACGGGCCAACCGACGCGGCCGGCGCAATTGTCGACACCACGACAATCGCCCGGGCGTCGGCCGCCGGTCTCGCGGCCCCCGACGCGTACCTGAACGAGAATGACTCGTACGCGTTCTTCGATGCGCTCGGCGATCTCGTCCGGACCGGACCCACGGGCACGAACGTCGGCGACATTCAGATCGCGTTGCTGCTCTCCGGGGGACCCCGATGCGACTGACGCTCAAGGCCTTCGCCGTCCTGACTGCGGCGCTGCTGCTCGCGCTCCTCGGCGGCTGGATGTGGGGATCGGCGGGCGCTTCGCGCTCGCGCGAGGCCCTCGCGAATGCCGGGGCCGGCCTGCACATGGCGAACGCCAGGGCCCGGCTGCTCGAGGCGCGGGTGGATCTGTTCGAGGTGAACTTCGGCCGCGCCTCGCTGAGCCTGGAGGACGCGCGCGCCGAGTTGACGGCGGCCGCGCAGGCCCTCGATCGGCAGGGGCGCCGCCAGGACGCCGACGCGATCCGGGCCGCGCTCGCCGTGGCGGAGGAGGCGCAGCGCCTCGCGGGACGCCTCGATCAGACCGCCAACGCGCGCGCCGCGGAGGCCATCGGCCTGCTGCCCAAGGCGCCGTGACGCGCGACGAGCTCCTCGAGTCGCTCCACGGCGTCCTCGTGCGGCCCGCCTCGGCGCGGGAGGTGCTGCAGAGGCTCGGGGTCCCCCGCGAATCCCGGGCCGCCGTCCGCCGCCTGCTCCGCACGCTCGCGCTCGACGGGACGCTCGCCCTGGTCCGCGGGCGCCGTTACGCGCTGCCCGGCGCGTCGGACGTGATCGTCGGCGTGCTCGGCATGCACCCCGACGGGCACGGGTTCGTGGCGCCGGAAGGCGGCGGGCCCGGCGACATCTACGTTTCGCGCGAGCACGTGAAGGGGGCGATGCACGGCGACCGCGTCGTGGTGCGCCGCGTCCGCGCCAGCCGCGGCGGCAGCGTCGAGGGGCGCGTGCTGCGCATCGTCGGGCGCGGGCACACCCGCGTGGTGGGGGAGTTCGCGGCGTCGCGCGGCGCACGCGCCGAGGTGGTGCCGTGGGACCCCCGGTGGAGGCAGCCCATCGCCGTGCCGCCGGGCGAGTCGCTGGGCGCCGCCGCCGGCGACATGGTGGAGGCCGAGATCACGGCGTGGCCGACCGCCACCCGGGGTCCGATCGGCCGCGTCATCGATGTGCTCGGCCCGCCGGACGCGCCCGGGGTGGATGCCCGGGTGGTGCTGCGGGCTCATGGGATTCCCGACGCGCACGCCCCGGCGGCGGAGGACGAGGCCCGGCGGATGGGCGCGTCGGTGCGGCCCGAGGACCTCGAGGGCCGCACCGACTTCCGCGCCGACATGGTCGTCACGATCGACCGGGACGACGCGCGCGATTTCGATGACGCCGTGTCGGTGGAATCCGCCGGGCCCGGCGTCTTCCGCCTCGCCGTGCACATCGCCGACGTCGCGCACTACGTGCGGGAGGGCACGGCGCTGGACGAGGGCGCGCGCGCGCGCGGGACGTCGGTCTACTTCCCGGACCGCGCCATCCACATGTTCCCCGAGGCGCTGGCGACGGGCATCTGCAGCCTGGTCGAGGGGGCCGATCGCCTGGTCCAGTCGTGCGTCATGGACGTCGACGAGCGCGGGAACGTGCGGCGCGCCGAGTTCCACGACGGGGTCATTCGCAGCCTCGCCTCCCTCACCTACACGGAAGTGGACGCCATCCTGGCGCAGCGTGATCCAATGGCCGTCGCGCGGCGCGGGCCGCTCGTGCCGGCGCTCGAGCGGATGCGGGCTCTGTACGAGGTGCTGCGCGAGCGCCGCCGCCAGCGGGGGTCGATCGACTTCGATCTCCCCGAACCTGCGGTCGTCCTGGGCGACGACGGGCGCGTGGCCGCGATCACCGCCGCCGACCGGACCGTGGCGCACCGCCTGATCGAGGAGTTCATGGTGCTCGCCAACGAGGCCGCGGCGCGCGAACTCGAGCGGCGCGGCTCGCCCGCGCTCTACCGCGTCCACGAGGCGCCGGATCCGGCGAAAGTGGAGGCCTTCGAAGCCTTCGTGGCCCCGCTCGGCCACCGCCTTGGCGTGCGAGGCCGCGCGCCGCGCCCGGAGGACTTCCGGATGCTCCTTGACCGCGTCGCCGGGAGCGCCGTCGAGCGGCCCGTCGCCGCCCTCGTGCTGCGCACGATGCAGCAGGCCAGGTACCATCCGGCCAACCTGGGCCACTTCGGCCTGGCATGCGAGGCCTACACGCACTTCACCGCGCCGATCCGCCGCTATCCTGACCTCGTCGTGCACCGGCTGCTGCGGGAGTCGCGGCGCGGGCCGCTGACGGAGGCGCGAGCCGCCGCTCTGAGCGCCGAGCTGCCCGGCATCGCCCGGGACTCGTCCGCGCGAGAGCGGCGGGCGAACGAGGCCGAGCGGGACCTCGTGCGGTGGATGCAGGTCCGCTTCATGGCGGACAAGGTCGGCATGGAGTTCGACGGGCACGTGACCGGCGTCTCCCCCTTCGGGCTCTTCGTCGAGATCGTCGAGCCGTTTGTCGAGGGGCTGGTGCACGTGTCCACGATGGCGGCCGACGACTACCGCTTCGTCGAGTCCGCCCATGCCTGGCACGGCGTGAAGAGGCGGCGGGTCTATCGCCTGGGCGACCGGCTCAACGTGCGGGTGCTGAGGGTGGACGTGGATCGCCGGCTCGTAGACCTCGGCCTCGTCGACGAGCTCGACGCGCCGCCGGTCGCGCGCGGAGCGCGGGCCGGGGCCGGCTCCCGAGCTCGACGAGGCTCGGATCGCCGCAGCCGCACGCCCCGACAGCCGGACCGCCGCCGGCTCGGCCGCCGGAGGTGACGGGATGAGGCACATCGTTGTCGGCACGGCCGGCCACATCGATCACGGCAAGAGCAGCCTCGTGAAGGCGCTGACCGGGACCGATCCCGACCGCCTCAAGGAAGAGAAGGCGAGGGGCATCACGACCGATCTCGGCTTCGCACACTGGGACGGGCCGGACGTGAGCATCTCGTTCGTGGACGCGCCCGGACACGAGCGCTTCGTGAAGAACATGCTCGCCGGGGCGGGCGGGATCGACGCCGTGCTGCTGGTGGTGGCGGCCGACGAGTCGGTCATGCCGCAGACGCGGGAGCACTTCGAGATCTGCCGCCTGCTGCGCGTGCCGGCGGGCGTGGTGGCGCTGACGAAGGCCGACGCGGCGGACGCCGAGATGATCGCGCTCGTGAGAGCCGAGGTCGAGGAGCTGGTGCGGGGATCGTTCCTCGACGGCGCGCCCGTCGTGCCGGTCTCGGCCCGGTCCGGCGCCGGCCTCGGCGCACTCCGGGGCCATCTGGCCGCCCTCGCCGATGCTGCCGCCGAGCGGCCGGCCGACGGGCCTGCGCGCCTGCCCATCGACCGCGTCTTCACCATGAAGGGCTTCGGCACCGTTGTCACGGGCACGCTGGCGTCGGGCACGCTGGCGGTGGAGGCGTCGGCAGCCGTGCTTCCGGGCGGGCGCGTTGTGAAGATCCGCGGCCTGCAGGTGCACGGCGGGCGGACGGCGCAGAGCGTTGCCGGCCAGCGGGTCGCGGCGAATCTCGGCGGCATCGAGACGGCGGATCTCGCGCGCGGCCAGGCGCTGGTGTCGCCCGGAGGGTTCGACGCCACGCGCGCGATTGACGCCCGCATCGAAGTGCTCCGCGGCGCGCGCCCGCTGAAGCACGGAGCCCGCGTGAGGGTGCATCACGGCACCGCGGAGGCCATCGGGCGCGTGGCGCTGTCCTCGGTGCTCGCCCAAGACGGCCGGGAGGCCGGGCAGGTGATGGGCGAGATCCCCCCCGGCCGCTCGGCTTACGTGCGGCTGCGGCTCGAGGCGCCGATTGTCGCGACGCGGGGAGACCGCATGGTCATCCGGGCCTACTCGCCGCCGGTCACCGTCGGCGGCGGCGTCGTGCTCGACCCGGCTCCGCCGAAGGGCGGCATCCGGACTGCGGCCGGGCGCGCCCGCTACGTTGCGCTCGATCCCGGGGATGAGGGGGTGATTGCGGACTCGGCCGCGCGGGCCGTGCTGCGCTTCGCCGACGAGGCCGGCGCCGCGGGCGTGCCGGTGGCCGCGCTGGCGAGCCGCGCCGGCCTGCTCCGCCGGGACGATCGCCGGCCCATCGACGACTTGCTGCGCACGGGCCGGCTCGTCCAGGTGGGACCGGCGCTGGTCGGCTCGACGCACCTGGCCCGGCTCGCCGAGGAGATCCTCGAGCTTGCAGGGCGCTACCACCGAGAGCATCCGCTCGAGGAGGGGATGCCGCGCGAAGAGGCGCGCGAGCGCGTCTGCGGGCGCGCCGCCGCCGGCGTCTTCGAGCGGGCCCTCGAGGGGCTCGTGCAGACCGGGCGCATCGCGGTCACCGATCGCATCGCGCTCACAACGCACCGCGTCGAGGCGGGAAGCGCCGAGGCCGCGGCCCGCGATGCCATCGAGGCCCGCTTCCGCGAGGCGGGGCTCCGGCCGCCAGACCAGGCTGCGCTGGCGGCCGAACTGGGCCGGCCTCCCTCGGCGGTGGCCGCCGTCGTGGCCCTGCTCGTCCGGCAGCGCGTGCTGACGAGGGTCGACACCCTCGTGTTCCACGAGACCGCGCTTGCCAGGCTGAAAGAGGACCTGCGAGGGTTGAAGGCGGGCTCGGCAGGCGCTGCCGTCCCAATCGACGTTGCGGCCTTCAAGGCGCGTTATGGCCTCACGCGGAAGTACGCGATTCCCTTGCTCGAGTACCTCGATCGAGAGCGCGTGACGCGGCGGACGGGTGAAGGCCGCGTCCTGACTTGAGGTGGGAAGCGGGCCGTCGCCCGGTCAGTCGCGTTTCTCGCGGCCTTCGGCCGTGGCGTCCCTGAAGTTCCGGATCGCCTTGCCGATGCCCCGGCCCAGGTCCGGGAGGCGGTTCGCCCCGAAGACCAGGATGATGATGGCCAGGATGACGAGCAGTTCGGGCAGCCCAAGATTCATACTGGGAATTGTAGCACTTCCCCAGGGAGCCGTCAGGCGCACTTGAAGCGGCTGCTGTTCGAGCTTAGAGTAGGAAAACGGCTGCGGGCCGGTTCGCCGTGCAGGCGGCTGCCCGGGTCGAGCGCCCCGTGATGTGACGGGGCGATCTGCGGGGAGTGCAGGATGCCTCAGAGCGAACCGGTGCTGTTCACCGTGGGCGTGTTCCAGGATCTGGCATGGGCGGAACGCGGGATCGAGGCGCTGAAGAAGCAGGGCTTCGGCGCCGGCGCGCTGACCGTGGCCGGCAAGCTGACGCCGGAGCTGGTTGCAGCGATCGAGCGCGCGGTCGGCGGGGTGCCCGGCAGGTGGGAACTGCCCGGCATCGGTCCGGTGGTCGCGCACGGCTCGCTCTTCGCGGTGCTCGACGGTCCGGCGAAAGACCTCGGCCGGACGGGCCTGGCCGCCGCTATGCGGCGGGCCGGCTTCCAGCCCCACGACGGCCTGATCTACGAAACGCTCGTGGAGAGGGGCGGCGTGCTGGTCGCGGTTGAGGACGCGCCTCGCGCCACTGACGCTCTGTCCGTGCTTCTGTCTTACGGCGCCGGGAACTCCGCCATCGGCGCGTGGCAGAAGCGCCTCTAGCGCTGCTCTCGGACCGCTCGTCCATGTCGCCAGCGGATGACACCGCTGGCAGCTTCGACAGGACATCCTCGCGCGGCCCTCGTCGAACAAGCGACGCGCCTGGGGATCCGGCAGGCGCGTTCCGGCACCGCTCTTGCACTTGCGGTTGGCGGTTCGACGCGCGACAATTGGACGAAGCGAGTTCCGTGCCGATGCCTGAACGAGTTGCCGCAGACCGCGCCCCCCGGGAGGTCCCGTATTGGGTGTCGATGCGTCTGGATCCGGGCCGGCCCGAGAACCAGCTGTTTGCTGATCAGCCGGGACGCCGGGTATCGAAGGCCCTTGGGGTGTCCGGGTTCCTGCACGCGGCGGCCGTGGCGGGCGTGTTCCTCCTCGTGGCCTGGCTGCCCGAGCCGGCGCCGCTCGATCTCAGGCGCGCCAGCAGCGACGAGATCCCGAGGGAGCGGATCGTCTGGCTCAACGAGCCCGGGCCGGGGGGCGGAGGCGGGGGTGGCGGCAACCGATCGATCGAGCCGCCGCGCCTGGCCGAGGCGCCCGGCAAGGATCGGTTGACGGTGCCGGTGGCGAAGCCCCCGGAGATCGTTCCGGTGCCTTCGCCTGAGGACGAGATGCCCAAGCCGGAGCTGAACATCCCCGCGAAGGCGATGGAATCGTCGGACCAGCTGCTGGCCGGGGTCCTCGACGGCATGAAGTCATCGAACTCCCCGACTTCGCAAGGGCCAGGGAGCGGCGGAGGCTCCGGCACCGGGGTCGGAACCGGGATCGGGTCTGGCACGGGTTCGGGCCTTGGCCCGGGCAGTGGCGGAGGCACCGGCGGAGGGTACTACCGGCCGGGATCCGGCATCGAGCTGCCGCGCCTTCTGCGTGAGGTCAAGCCCCAGTACACGACCGATGCGATGCGGGCGAAGATCCAGGGCACCGCAGTTCTCGATTGCGTTGTCGGCACCGACGGGTCTGTCAGGGAGTGCGACGTGGTTCGCTCGCTCGACTCGAGTTTCGGCCTGGACCAGGAGGCCCTCAAGGCCGCGCGCCAGTGGCGGTTCGTGCCCGGCAAGCGCTTCGGCCAGCCCGTGCCGGTCCTCGTCACAATCGAACTCACCTTTACGCTGCGCTAGGGACGAGGGATTCGGGGCCGGGGGCTGGGGAACAGACCGTTCAAAGCGCACGAAGAAACGGCCCGGCGAGCACCTTGCTCGCCGGGCCGTTCTGCGTGCGTCGTTCCTATGCTATTGGCTACTGGCTGCTGAGTGGCGACGAGTCCTTGGCCCCCAGTCCCCAGTTCCTAGCCTCTAGTACATTCCGCCCATGCCGCCGCCGGCCGGCACCGCGGGCTCCTTCTTCTCCTCGGGGATGTCGGCGACCATCGCTTCGGTCGTCAGGAGCAGCGACGCGATCGACGCGGCGTTCTGCAGGGCCGAGCGGACCACCTTGGCCGGGTCGATGACGCCGGCGGCGACGAGGTGCTCGTACTCGTCAGTGAGCGCGTTGAAGCCGAAGTCGTCGTTGCCTTCCTTGACCTTCTGCACGACGATCGAGCCTTCGAAGCCGGCGTTCTGCGCGATCCAGCGCAGCGGCTCCTCGACGGCGCGGCGAACGATGTTGACGCCGACGAGCTGGTCGCCGGCGGCCTTGACCTCGTCGAGCGTCTTGATGGCGCGGATGAGCGCCACGCCGCCGCCGGCGACGATGCCCTCCTCGACCGCGGCCTTCGTGGCGTGCATCGCGTCCTCGACGCGGGCCTTCTTCTCCTTCATCTCGGTCTCGGTTGCGGCCCCGACCTTGATCACGGCCACGCCGCCCACGATCTTGGCGAGCCGCTCCTGCAGCTTCTCGCGGTCGTAGTCCGAGGTCGTCTCCTCGATCTGGGACCGGATCTGCTTCACGCGGCCCTCGATCTTCGGCGCCTCGCCGGCGCCCTCGACGATGGTGGTGTTGTCCTTGTCGATGGTGATCTTCTTCGCCTTGCCGAGATCCTCCACGCGGACGTTCTCGAGCTTGATGCCGAGGTCCTCGGTGACGGCCTTGCCGCCGGTGAGGATGGCGATATCCTCGAGCATGGCCTTGCGGCGGTCGCCGAAGCCCGGGGCCTTCACGGCGGCGGCCTGCAGCGTGCCGCGGAGCTTGTTGACGACGAGCGTCGCCAGCGCCTCGCCCTCGATGTCCTCGGCGATGATGAGCAGCGGCTTGCCCAAGCGGGCGACCTGCTCGAGGACCGGCAGCAGGTCCTTCATCGAGCTGATCTTCTTCTCGTGAATGAGGATCATCGGGTTCTCGAGCACCACTTCCATGCGCTCGGGATCCGTCACGAAGTACGGCGACAGGTAGCCGCGGTCGAACTGCATGCCCTCGACCACCTCGAGCGACGTCTCGAGCGTCTTGGCCTCCTCGACCGTGATGACGCCGTCCTTGCCGACCTTGTCCATCGCCTCGGCGATGATCTTGCCGATGGTCGTGTCGTTGTTGGCCGAAATCGTGCCGACCTGGGCGATCATGTTGCCCTTGACCGGCTTGGACCGCTTCTGCAGGTCGGCCACGATCGCCTCGACGGCCTGCTCGATTCCGCGCTTGAGGTCCATCGGGTTGGATCCGGCCGCGACCATCTTGGCGCCTTCGCGGTAGATCGCCTGGGCCAGCACCGTGGCGGTCGTCGTGCCGTCGCCGGCGACGTCAGAGGTCTTGCTCGCCACCTCGCGCACCATCTGCGCGCCCATGTTCTCGAGCGGGTCCTTCAGCTCGATCTCCTTCGCCACGGTCACGCCGTCCTTGGTGATCGTGGGGGAGCCGAACTTCTTGTCGAGCACGACGTTGCGGCCCTTCGGGCCGAGGGTGATCTTGACCGCATCGGCCAGCTTGTTCACGCCGCGCAGAATGGCCTGGCGCGACTGCTCTCCGTACTGAATCTGCTTCGCCATCGTTAGGACTCCTTCAGCCTCAGCGCCTCAGCTCTCGATGATTCCCAGGACTTCGTCCTCACGCATGATGAGGAACTCCTCGCCGTCGAGCTTGATCTCCTGCCCGGAGTACTTGCCGAACAGGATCGTGTCGTCGGCCTTGACATCCATGGCGACGCGCTTGCCCTTGTCATCGATCTTGCCGGCGCCCACCGCGACGACTTTGCCCTGCTGAGGCTTCTCCTTGGCGGTGTCCGGAATGATGATCCCTCCGACCACCTGCTCGCCTTCCTCGATGCGCTTCACGAGGATCCGGTCATGAAGTGGCTTGACCTTCATAGTGTGCCTTCACTCCTGGTGAATTAGGGGAACCCGACCTTGCCAGCACTCAGCCGCACTGTGTGCTAGCACTCACTACCTGCGACTGCTAATTATGAAAGACGCACGGCGAGGCTGTCAAGACGGGGGCTCGAGCCGGGGGCTCGGGAACCGACAGCGAGACACCGCGCTCCATTCCGGATTCTGAGTTCCGGATTCTGACTTCTGACGTCCGACTCCAGCCCCTAGCTCAGTTCCCGCCCCGTGAGCCGCCGGAACGCCTCCACGTACTTCTCGCGCGTTTTCGCCACGACGTCGGGAGGCAGCTCCGGGGCGGGCGGCTGCTTGTTCCAGCCCACCGCCTCGAGGTAGTCGCGCACGTACTGCTTGTCGAAGCTCGGCTGCGGGCCGCCGGGTCGGTAGGCGTCCGCCGGCCAGAACCTCGAGGAGTCCGGCGTCAGCACCTCGTCGATCAGGAGGAGCCGCTCCGTTCCGCCGGGTTCGCGGGCCATCCCGAACTCGAGCTTGGTGTCGGCCACGATAATGCCGAGCTGCTCGGCGTGGCGAGCGCCCCGGGCGAAGACGGCCAGCGAGTGATCGCGGAGCCGGGCGAGCAGGTCCTTCCCCACGATCTCCGCGGCCTGGGCCTCGGTGATGTTCACGTCATGGCCGCTGTCGGCCTTCGTCGACGGCGTGAAGATCGGCTCCGGCAGGCGGTCCGACTCCCGCAAGCCGGGCGGGAGGGCGACGCCGCAGACGCTGCCCGTCTGCTGGTATTCCTTCCAGCCCGACCCGGACAAGTACCCGCGGACCACGCACTCGATGGGCACCGGCCTCGTTGGCCGGACCAGCATCGACCGGCCGCGGAGCAGCGCGGCGTGGCGCCGCGCCGCCTCGGGGTAGGCGTCCGGGTCCGTGCCCAGGACGTGGTGAGGCACGATGTCCGCCATGAGGTCGAACCAGAAGGCCGACAGCTGGTTCAGGACCGCGCCTTTGTCGGGGATCCCCGAGGCGAGCACGTAATCGAAGGCCGAGATCCGGTCCGTGGCGACGATGAGCAGGGCGTCGCCGACCTCGTAGACGTCGCGGACCTTGCCCTGGCGAAACGGCGTCAGGCCGTCGAGCCGCGTGTGGAGGAGCGCCTGATCCATGGGAAACCCCCCTGGTGGAGGGCTGATCTTACCGGGGGCCCGCCGGGGGTTCAACTCCGCGCGGGGCGGCGCGGCGGGGCCGGTCCGGTCGATAGACGGGCCGTGCCCGTTGTAGTAGAGTCGCATCCGGATGCGTGTGCACCTGCGGACCGCGGCGGTGGTCCTGCTGGCCGTGGTCATGGTGGCGTGGTTTCTCCGCGGCGCCGACATGAGGGCGGTGTGGGCGGCGATCCAGGGCGGGCAGCTCGGCCTGCTCGCGCTGGCCGTCGGGGTGACCTGCCTGACGTATGTCTTCCGCGCCGTGCGCTGGCAGTACCTGTTGCGCCCGCTCGGGCGGCCGCCCTTTTCCGAGGTCTTCAAGACGACGGTGATTGGCTTCGCCGTCTCGACGCTCGTCCCCGCCCGGGCCGGTGAAGTGGTGCGGCCGTACCTGCTGGCCCGGCGAGCCGGCTTCAGCGCCGCGTCCGCCTTTGCGACGATCATCCTCGAGCGCTTGCTCGACCTTCTCACGGTCCTGCTGCTCTTCGGGTTCTACCTGCTGTGCTTCCATCCGGCGGCGGCCGAGCAGCACGCGGCCATGTTGCGCGCCCTGAAGTCGGGCGGCCTCCTGACCGCGAGCGGGGCCATTGCGGGGCTGGCCGGCATGATGATCGCGGCCGGCTACCCCGAGACGCTGGCGGCGTGGGCGCAGAAGGTCGAGCGGGTGGTGCCGCCGCGCGCCGCCTCGCTCGTCGCGCGGCTCGTCAAGACGTTCCTGCAAGGCCTCGCCATCGTCCGGCAGCCGGGCCGGCTGGCGGTGGCCGGCCTGCTCTCCTTCCCCCTGTGGCTGTCGATAGCCGCGGGGATCTGGCTGGGCGCCCGGGCGTACGCGATCGACATGAGCTACCCGGCGTCGTTCCTCCTGATGGCGCTGCTCGTCGTCGGCGTGACCGTGCCGACGCCAGGGTCGGTCGGGGGGTACCACAAGGCCTACCAGATCGGGGCAGTCGCGTTCTTCGGGGTGGCGAACGATCGTGCGGTGGCCGCGGCGCTTGTCGCGCACGCGATCTCGATTGTGCCGGTGACGCTGGCGGGCGTGGTCTTCCTCGCGCAGGAGGGGATCAGCCTCGGCCGGCTCAGGACGCTGGCGGCGCCGGACCCCGGGGAGGAGGCACGATGAAGTGCCCGTACTGCGGCCACATGGGCGACAAGGTCGTGGACTCGCGCGAGAGCAAGGAGGGCGACGTGATCCGCCGGCGGCGGGAGTGCCTCGAGTGCGGCCGCCGGTTCACGAGCTACGAGCGCGTGGACGACATCCCGTACATGGTGATCAAGAAGGACGGACGGCGCGAGCGGTTCGAGCGGCAGAAGCTCATCGCCGGCATGCTGCGCGCCTGCGAGAAACGGCCCGTGACCGTGTCGGCGCTCGAGGCGATCGCCGACCGCATCGAGAGCATCCTGCAGGACCGCCCCGAGAAGGAGATTGGCACCGGTGAGATCGGCGTCTTCGTCATGCAGGACCTGAAGCGCCTCGACAAGGTGGCGTACGTCCGGTTCGCCTCCGTGTACCGGGACTTCCGGGACATCGGCGAGTTCATGGTGGAGCTCAAGGATCTCATCAGCGCGAAGGAATGATGCGCGTCCGCCTGTTGGCCCTGGTGCTCGGCGCGTTCGTGCTGGAGGCGGGAGGCCAGCGCGGCGTGGACGTCGGCGCGGTCGCGCGGGACGGTCGGGTGTACGTCTCCGCGAAGCTGACGGGCGACGTGCTGAGCGGCCTCGAGGACGCCATCCAGGCGGGGCTCACGGCGACGATCACCTACGAGGCGGAGCTGCGGCACCCGGTGAGCGTCTGGTTCGACAGCACAATCGCCTCGGCGCGGGTGGCCGCCTCGGTGCAGCACGACACGCTGACGCGGCGCTACCAGATCAGCCGAACCGTCGACGGGCGCGTCGACGACTCGCGGGTCTCCGGGGACCGCGCCGACGTGGCGCGGTTCGTGACGGGGTTCGACCGCCTGCCGCTCTTCAGCACGGCCGACCTGGACCCGAACGAGGAGTACTACGTGCGGGTGCGCGTGCGGACGCGGCCCAGCACGACGTGGTTCTTCTGGCCGTGGGGGCGCGACGCCGCGAGCGGCGTCGCGCGCTTCACCTTCATCCCGTAGGGCCCGAGAGGCCGATCATGCGCGAGACGCCGGGACCGCCCACCTCGCTTCGCCTGTCGGCGGCCGCCGAGCCGGCCGCGTGGCGCCGGCGTCCGTTCCGCGACAACCCGCTGCAGGTCCTGCTCGTCATCTTCGCCCTCGTCGCGGTGCTGGCGGGCATGATGACGCTGCTCTACCGGTCGAGCCGGCTGGCGCCGGACTTCCTGAGCGAGTTCGTCCTCTACTCCCTGTCCATCGTGGACCTCACCATGCTGGTGGGGCTTGTCTTCTTCCTCGCCCGCAGCGTGATCAAGATGCTCGTCGAGCGGAAGCGAGGCCTGCCCTTCGCACGCTACCGGGCCAAGCTGGTGCTCGCGCTGCTCGGCATGACGATCATCCCGGCGGTCCTCGTGCTCTTCGCGGGCAGCCAGCTGATCTTCAACAGCGTGGACCGCTGGTTCAACGCGCCGATGGACGAGATCCTCGAGTCGTCTCAGCGGATCGCGAGCGACTACTACTCGGACCGGCAGCGGCAGGTGAGCGGCGAAACGGCGCGCCTGGCCCGCGCCCTCGGGGCGATGGACCTGGCGGCGGCCGATCTCCGGCCGATCCGCGACGCGCTGTCCGAGCCGGTGACGGCCCAGCGGCTGACGCTCGTCGAGGTCTTCCGCGCCGTGCCCGGGCTCGACGGCACGCCCCAGGCCGTTCCCGTCGTGGACGTGGCGGCGGCTTCGGCGGGGGCGGCGCGGGCTTCGTCGGGCCGGCTGGCGGCGCGGGCGGCCGGGGGCGAGCCGGACAGCTGGGCGCGCGAGCCCCTGGAGAACGGCGGGGAGCTGCTCCGCGCCGCCGCAGTCGTGCGGAAGGGCGATGGTACCGCCGCCGGCGTGGTCGTCGGGTCGGTGGAGCTGACGGGCGACATGGCGCTCCGCGCCCGGCGCATGACGAAGGCCTACGAGTCGTACAGCCAGCTCCGGGCCCTCAAGCGCCCGCTGACGGGCGTCTACCTGTCGTTCTTCCTGATGGTCACCCTGATGATCCTCGTGAGCGCCACGTGGATGGGGCTGTACCTGGCCAAGCGCATCACGCGCCCGGTCGGCCTGCTGGCCGCCGCCGCGCGCGAGATCGGAGCCGGGCACTTCGATCACCGCGTCGAGCGGGAGACCGCGGACGAGTTCGGGTCGCTCGTGGACGCGTTCAACAGCATGGCGGACGAGCTGGCCACGAACCGGCGGCGCCTCGAGCAGTCGAGCATCGACCTCGAGCGCAAGCACGCGGAGGTCGAGGAGCGCCGGCGCTTCACCGAGGCCGTGCTCGACCGGGTGGCGACGGGCGTCGTCACGATCGATCCCGAGGGGCGCGTGACCACCGTGAATCCGGCGGCGGCCCGGTTGCTGGGCCTCGGCGCCGACGCGGTGGGCCGGCCGGCGGCGGCGGTGTTCGCCGCTCCGGACCTCCAGCCGCTGGCGGCGCTGGCCGCCGGCGCGTACGTGCCGGGCCGGGAATGGCCGGCCCAGGAGATCGCGCTGACGCGCGAGGGGCGCGAAGTGCAGCTCGCGCTGGCCGCCACGCCGCTGCACGGCGAGGGGGGGCGCGCGCCCGAGGGCCGCGTGCTCGTCGTCGACGACATCACGCCGCTCATCCGCGCCCAGAAGGTGGCGGCGTGGCGCGAAGTGGCGCGCCGCCTCGCCCACGAGATCAAGAACCCCCTCACGCCCATCCAGCTCTGCGCGCAGCGGCTGCAGCGCCAGTTCGCCTCCTCGTCCGACCAGGTCCGCGCCGTCGTGGACGAGTGCACGGGCACGATCGTCGGCGAGGTCGAGGCCCTCAAGACGCTGGTCGACGAGTTCTCGCAGTTCGCCCGGATGCCCGCGCCCACGCGCGTGCCCACCGACGTCCACCAGCTGCTCTCGAGCACGCTGGCGCTCTACGACGGCCTCTTCCAGCACGTGCGCCTCGAGACGCTGTTCGCGGTGTCGGTGCCGCCGGTCCGCCTCGACCCTGACCAGATCAGGCGCGTCGTCATCAACCTCGTGGACAACGCGATCGAGGCCGTCGGCCAGAGGGGCCTCGTCGTCGTCGAAACCCGCCACGACCCCGCGCTCGGCGTCGTGCGCATCATCGTGGCTGACGACGGCCCGGGCATCGCGCCGGAAGACCGGGACAAGCTGTTCATGCCGTACTACTCGACGAAGAAGCGGGGCAGCGGCCTCGGGCTCGCCATCGTCCGCCGGATCATCGCCGAGCACGGGGGCACGGTGGACGTCGGCCCGAACGAGCCGCGCGGCACCCGGTTCGTCATCGATCTGCCGTGCGGGGACGCCGACACCGGCGCGCCGAGGGAGACGCCGTGAAGGCCTCGATTCTCATCGTGGACGACGAGCCCGGCGTGCGGGCCGCGCTGACCGGGGTCCTGGAGGACGAGGGCTACTCGGTCGACGCCGTCGACAGCGGCGAGGCGTGCCTCGACCGGGTGATGCGGACGGCCTACGACGTCATCCTGCTGGACATCTGGCTGCCGGGCATCGACGGCCTCGCGACGCTGCAGCGCCTGCGGGACCGCCAGGTGGACGCGGCCGTGGTGATGATCTCCGGCCACGGGAACATCGAGTCGGCGGTGCGCGCAATCAAGATCGGCGCCTTCGACTTCATCGAGAAGCCGCTGTCGCTCGACAAGACCGTCCTCGTGGTGGGCCACGCCCTCCGCCAGCGGCGGCTCGAGGCCGAGAACCTGGCGCTGCGCGCCCGCGTGGACCAGGACCTCAAGATGATCGGCGAGAGCTACGCGATGAACCAGCTGCGCGAGCAGGTGGCCATGGCGGCGCCGACCAACGGGCGCGTCCTGATCTCGGGCGAGAACGGCACCGGCAAGGAGATTGTGGCGCGGTCGATCCATGCCCTCAGCCGGCGCCGCGGAGGGCCGTTCGTCGAGGTGAACTGCGCCGCCATCCCCGAGGAGCTGATCGAGTCGGAGCTGTTCGGCCACGTGCGCGGCGCCTTCACGGGGGCCGTCGCGGATCGCCGCGGCAAGTTCGAGCTCGCCGACGGCGGCACGATCTTCCTCGACGAGATCGGCGACATGAGCCTCAAGACGCAGGCGAAGGTCCTGCGGGCCCTCCAGGAGCAGGTCGTGGAGCGGGTGGGGGGCACGGCCCGCATCCGCGTGGACACGCGCGTCCTGGCCGCGACGAACAAGGACCTGACCGAGGAGATCAGGGGCGGACGGTTTCGGGAGGACCTGTACTTCCGCCTGAACGTGATCCCGATCTTCGTGCCGCCGCTGCGGGACCGGCGCGACGACATCCCGCTCCTCGCCGAGCACTTCATGCGGCTCTTCGCGCGGGAGTACGGCCGCCGCCCCAAGGGCCTCGACGACAGCGCGTCCCGCGTCCTCTCGCAGTATGTCTGGCCCGGCAACGTGCGCGAGTTGCGCAACGTCATCGAACGCCTGATCATCATGGTGCCGGGCGACCTGATCACGGCGCGCGACCTGGCCTTCCTCGGCGGGGCCCCGCACGCCGATCCGGCCGGGGCGCCCGGGGAGATCCGGCCGCTCCACGACGCGCGCGACGCCTTCGAGCGCGACTACATCCTCGCGGCCCTGGCTCGCCAGCAGGGGAACATCTCGAAGACCGCCGAGGCGCTCGGCGTCGAGCGGAGCAACCTGTACCGTAAGATGCGGGCCCTCGGCATCGCGCCGTCGCGCGGCGGCGAGCGCGAGGACGAGGCCCGCGAGTCTGGCGTATAATCGGCGGGCGAGCGTATCCCCGATGACCGAGCCGAGACTCGCGGACCCACAAGCCCCGTCCGACCCCCTCGACTTGGATCGCGAGGCCAAGATCGACGAACTGCTGCTGGCGGGCCTCGAGCACTACTTCGACGGGCGGTTCCAGGAGGCCATCAACGTCTGGGGGCGAGTGCTCTTTCTCGACCGGGGGCATGCGCGGGCGCGCGCGTATATCGATCGGGCGAGAGGGGCGCTGGCAGAGCGGCAGCGAAGGACCGAGGAACTGGTCGAGGAAGGCGCCGCGGCCCTCGACCGCGGAGACGGAGCCGCCGCCAGGCGGCTCCTGTCGTCGGCCGTCGCAAACGGCGATCCCCACGACCTGGCCCGCCCCCATCTCGAACGCCTGACGCGGCTGGCCTCGCCGACGCCGCCAGCCGGGCGCAGGCGTGCCGGAACGCGGGCGGCGGCGTCCGGCCCCGTCGCCCGCCGGGGCGCCGGGGAGGCCCAGAGGCCGGTGCGCACGCTGCCGATTCTCGGCGTCGCGCTGGCGATCGCTGTCCTCTTCCTGTTCGTGGCGTCGCGCGACTGGCTCGGCCCCCTCGTGGCGCCGGGCATCCGGACGTCTCCGGGCGCCGAGGCCGCGGCGCTCGCGCCGCCGCCGCTTCCGGTGCCGCGGCCGGCCGAGATCGCCCTAGCCCGCGCGCGCGATCTGCACGCCTCGGGCTACATGAAGGCCGCGCTGGCCGCCCTCGACGGCGTGTCGGCAGCCGACCCGCTCGCGCCGGATGCCGCCAGACTGCGCGCCGAGATCCAGGGGGCGTTGATCGCGCCGCGTGCGGAACCGCCGCCGGCCGTCGAGGAGGCAGAGCCATCGGAAACGGCCGCCGGCCGCCCGGCGGGAGAGCCGAGATGAAGTGCCCGAAGTGCGGGTACCTCGGATTCGAGAGCGCGGACCGCTGCAGGAACTGCGGGTTCGACTTCTCCCTCGCCGACGCGGGCGGGGGACGCCCCGGACGCGGGGTGCCGCCGCCAGGCGCCGTCGGCGGCTGGACGCCGCAGGGCGAGGCAGGCGGCGCGCGCGGGACGCGACATCGGCGGGACGTACCGCTGGCGGGCCTCGGCATCGATCGGCCGCTCCTAGGGCAGCCGGAGGGCGCGCCGGTCGACCTGCCGCTGTTTGGCGGCGCCGACCGAATCCCGCTGCCTCCGCCCCCGCGGCCTCCGCTCGTGGTTCGCCGCTCGACGCCGACGCCTGCGCGACTCCGGCCGCGCCCCGCCCGGCAGGCTGATGCCCTCCCCCTCGATCTCGAGGAGCCGGCGGAGCCCATCGGCAGCGGGCCGCCGGCCGGGCCGGACGGATCTCGCGCTTCTGCCACACCCGCGGCGGCGCCGCCCGGCCGCCGCGCGACCGCGGCCGCCATCGATCTCGGCCTGCTGCTCCTCGTGGACATCGTGGTGCTGCACTTCACCCTCGCCGTCTGCGGGCTGACGCTGAACGACGTTCGCGTCGTGCCGGCCCTGCCTATGGGCGTGTTCCTGGCGATCCTGAACGGCGGCTACCTCGTGCTGTTCACCGGGACACTCGGGCAGACACTCGGCAAAATGGCCGCCTCCATCGAGGTCGTGACCGATCGGCACGGCACGGTGGATCTGTCGAGGGCCGGCATCCGGAGCGCCGCGATGGTGCTGTCGCTGCTGACGGCGGGCCTCGGCTGGCTCGTCGCCTTCGTCGGCGACGGGCGCAGCTTGCACGATCGGCTCGCGGGTACGCGCGTCGCGCGCGTTGCCGGGCCGTGAGCGCCCTCCCGCCTGCTCGCCCAGGGCGCCCCGTCATGACCACACACCCCGCATCCACGCGCGCCGCCGTGGCGGTGGCGTCGTTTCTCTACGCGGGGTTCGCGCCGTTCGCGCCGGGGACGGTGGGATCGGCCGCCGCGTTCCTTCTGATCGTGCCGCTGCGGGTGATCGGGTCGCCCGGCCTCGAATGGGCCGCCGTGGTGCTCCTGGGCCTCGCCGGCGTCTGGAGCGCGCGGGTCGCCGCGGAGCACTTGCGCGTCGAAGACCCCGGTCCCGTGGTCATCGACGAGGTCGTCGGCATGCTGGTGAGTCTCCTCTGGCTCCCCTCCACCTGGCCCGTTTTCCTGGCTGCGTTCCTCGCGTTCCGCCTCTTCGACATCACCAAGCCCTGGCCCGCGCGCACGCTCGAGCGGCTGCCGGGCGGGTGGGGCATCATGGCCGACGACGTGATGGCCGCCATCTACGCGAATCTCGCCGTGCAGGCCCTCGTGTGGTGGCGGCCGGAGTGGATGCGATGAGCGCCTCCCCGGCCCGGCGCCTTCGGTGGGCGGAGATCATCGCCGTCGGCACCGAGTTGCTGGCCCCTCCGCGCCTCGACACGAACTCGCTGGTGATCACCAGGCGGCTCAATGACCTGGGCATCGAGATCCGGGCAAAGACGATCGTCGGCGACCGCGCCGACGACTTGCGGAGCGCGGTGCGCGGCGCGATGGCCAGAACGGAGCTGGTCGTCCTCTGCGGCGGCCTCGGCCCCACCGACGACGACCTGACCAGAGACGTCGTGGCCGACGTCACGTCGCGCGCAATGAGCGAGGACCCCGGCATCGTGGACGAAATCCGCCGACGCTTCGAGGCGCGCGGCGCCAGGATGCCGGAGCGGAACCGGCGTCAGGCCCTGGTGCCCGATGGGGCCGTCGTGCTGCCGAACGCGGCGGGCACGGCGCCAGGCCTGTGGATCGAGCACGAAGGCTCGATCCTCGTCCTCCTGCCGGGCCCGCCGGCCGAGTTGACACCGATGCTCGAGTCGGTGGTCGAGGGCCGGCTCGCGAGCCTCGCCGGAGACGAACGCCTGCACCGGCGCGTCCTGAGAGTCTGCGGGCGGACTGAATCCGAGACCGACGAGGCCGTGGCCCCGGTCTACTCGCAGTGGCTTCACGAGGACCCGCCCGTCGAGACGACGATCCTGTCGTCGCCCGGACAGGTCGAACTCGATCTGACGCTGCGCTCGGCGTCGGCGGCGCGGGCGAGCGCCAGGCTGGAAGCGGCCGTCGGCGCGCTGACGGCCATCCTGGGCGCCGACGTGTACAGCACCGACGGGCGCACGATCGAGGAGATCGTCGGCGGCCTGCTGCGGGCGCGCGGATGGCGCATCGGCGTCGCGGAGTCGTGTACCGGCGGCCTGGTGTCGGCGCGTCTGACGGAGGTCCCGGGCAGCTCGGACTACGTCGGGTTGAACGTCGTCTGCTACAGCAATGAGGCAAAGGCGGCCCATCTTGGCGTCGATCGGGCGCTTCTCGCGGCGCACGGCGCCGTCAGTGAGCCCGTCGCCCTCGCGATGGCAGACGGCATCCGGGCGCTGGCGGGCGCCGACATCGGGCTTGGCGTCACCGGCATCGCGGGGCCTTCCGGGGGCTCGGCGTCGAAGCCCGCCGGCACGGTCGTCATCGCGGCGACGACGGCGCGCGACCGGCTCGTGCGCACGTTTCGCTTCCCGACGGGGCGCGCGCGCGTCCGCCTGTTCTCGGTGCAGCTCGCGCTCGATCTCGCGCGCCGGCTGCTCACCGGACAAGCACCCGGCGGGGCTTTCGTGTACTCGCCCTCCGCCGGTCGCGGCTGATGCGCCTGTTCCTGGCGGTCGATCCCGACGAGGCGGCGTCGGGCGCCGTGGCCCGGGCGGCGGAGCGGCTGCGGCGGTGCGCCGAAGCCCGCCACCGCACCCTGGCGCACGCGGTCAGGTGGGTCGAGCCGGGCAACTTGCACTTGACGCTCCACTTCCTCGGGGAAGTCGACGAGGTGCGGCTGGCCAGCGTCAAGACCGTGCTCGCGGCGCCTCTTGCGGCGGGGCCTTTGCGCGTCGAGCTGGGCGACTGGGGCGTCTTTCCGACGGCCGGCCCGGCCCGGGTCATCTGGATTGGCCTCTCGGCGGGCGCGGCGGCGCTCGCGCGCCTCCACGCCGAGCTCGCGGGGCGCCTTCGCCAGGCCGGCATCGCCCTCGACGACAGGCCCTTCTCGCCCCATCTGACCATCGGCCGCGTGAAGCAGCCCGGCCGAGCCGACTGGGGCGCTCTGGTCCGGAGCGTGGCGCCGCCGGCGTGCGGGTTCGACGTCGTGGCCTGCACGCTCTATCGGAGCCACCTCGCCGGCGCGGGGCCGTCCTACGAGCCGCTGCTGCGCATTTCCCTCGAGGCGCCGCCCGCAGGCGTTCCCGGAGCGGGTGATAGACTGGCGTGATGGGACTGTTCGGCAGCGTGCGTGAAGGGCTGCGCCGCACGGCGCGGCAGCTGCTGGGGCGTTTCGACGAGATCTCGCGGCGCGCGGACGCCCCCGAGCGCCGCTCGGCGCCCGTTGATGCCGAGACCGCGGACGCCCTGGAAGAGCTGCTCATCGGCGCCGACATGGGCGTGGCTGCCGCCGGCCGCACCGTCGCGGCGGTGACCGGCCGCGCCCGCCGCGGCGAGCCGCTGCGGGACCTGGTCAAGGCCGAGCTCCTGTCCATTCTCCAAGGCGCCTCCCGGACCGCGCCGCCCGTTGGCGATCCGACGGTCATCATGGTCGTCGGCGTCAACGGGACGGGCAAGACGACCAGCGTCGCGAAGCTCGCGTACCTGCACCGCGCGCAGGGCGCCCGCCCGCTTGTGTGTGCCGCCGACACCTTCCGCGCGGCGGCGGTGGAGCAGCTCGAGATCTGGGCCAGGCGGGCCGAGGTGGAGATCATCCGCGGGCGCGAGGGATCGGACCCGGCCTCGGTCGTCTTCGACGCGCTGGCTGCCGGCAAGGCGCGCGGCTGGAGCCCGGTCATCGTGGACACCGCGGGCCGGCTGCACACCCGCGCGAATCTGATGCAGGAGCTGGCGAAGATCCGCCGCATCGCCGAGAGGGAAGTGCCCGGCGCCCCGCACGAGGTGTTGCTCGTGCTCGACGCGACGGTCGGGCAGAACGCACTCGTCCAGGCCCGCGAATTCATGGCGGCGGCCGGCGTGACCGGCATCGTCCTCGCCAAGCTGGACGGCACGGCGAAAGGCGGTATCGCGCTTGCCATCGCGCACGATCTCGGCCTGCCCATTCGCTACGTCGGGGTCGGCGAGGGCATCGGCGATCTCGTGCCCTTCTCGGCGCCCGAGTACGTGGACGCGCTGTTTGAGAACAGCTGGGAAGGCGGCCGGCCCGCTTCCCAGCGTTGACAGTCCCGCTCAACCGACGCTACGATAAGGGTTTGCGCCATCTCGCGAGGCGCTTGTCTGACCGCGTCAGCCGCCTCGAGCGGGACGGCTGGCAGCAGGCGCCCGGCGCGAGCGCGACTGCACCGATGTTCGAGTCACTGAGCGAACGGCTCCAGGGGATCTTCCGCACGCTGCGCGGCGAGGCGCGGCTGTCGGAATCAGCCGTGGAGTCGGCGCTGCGCGAGATCCGCATGGCGCTGCTCGAGGCCGACGTCAACTTCCGGGTGACCAAGGCCTTCATCGATCGCGTGCGCGAGCGGGCCGTCGGCCAGGACGTCCTGCGAAGCCTCACCCCGGGGCAGCACGTCGTCAGAATCGTCCGCGACGAACTCATCGCGTTGTTCGGCGACGCGCCGGGCGGCTTGCGGGCCGCGAAGAGCACGCCTCACGTGGTGCTGCTCGTCGGCCTGCAGGGCGCGGGCAAGACCACCGCGGCCGCGAGACTTGCGAGATGGATGGCGCGGCGGGGCCGGCACCCGCTGCTCGTGTCCACCGACGTCCGGCGGCCCGCCGCCATCGAACAGCTGGGGGTGCTCGGCCGGCAGGCCGGCATCCGCGTCTTCGACCCGGCGGGGGAGGCCGATCCCGTCGCGCGCGCGTCGCGGGCGATCGCCGAGGCGAGGACCCTGGGGTTCGACGCCGTGATCGTAGACACCGCGGGCCGGCTCCACGTCGACAGCGCGCTCATGGGGGAACTGCAGGCCATCCGCGACGCCGTCCATCCCGACGATGCGCTGTACGTCGCGGATGCGATGACCGGGCAGGACGCGATCAGAAGCGCCGGCGAGTTCAACCGGCACATCGGCGTGACCGGCGTGATCCTGACGAAGCTGGATGGCGATGCTCGCGGCGGCGCGGCCCTCTCGGTCGTGGCCGTCGTCGGCGTGCCGATCGCGTTCGTGGGCGTAGGGGAGCGCCTTGACGACCTCGAGGCCTTCCAGGCGGACCGGCTTGTGTCGCGGCTCCTCGGGATGGGGGACGTGCTGTCGCTCATCGAGCGGGCCGAGCACGTGGTTGATCGGGACGAGGCGGCCCGGCTCGAGCGCAAGCTTCGCGCCGACGACTTCACGCTCGAGGACTTCCTCGCCCAGTTGAAGACGCTGCGGAAGCTGGGGCCTCTCGAGCAGGTTCTCGCGATGCTGCCCGGCATGGGGAGGCTCAAGGATCTCGCAGGGGCCAGCCCCGACGAGCGTCAGCTGAACGCCGTCGAGGCCATGATCAACTCGATGACGCCGGGAGAGCGCAGGAGTTACCGCATCATCGACGGCAGCCGGCGGCGGCGCATCGCCCGGGGCAGCGGGACGGCGGTCGAGGACGTGAATCGCCTGCTGAGGCAGTTCATGCAGATGCGCAAGATGCTGAAGGCCGTCGGCGCCGGAGGGCCTGGAGGAGGCGGCCGCCGGCGCATGCGGCAGGCCGCTGCCATGCTGAGAGGCCGCGGCCTGGGAGCGTGAAGACGTGAGGTGCCGGCCGGGAGGCCGGCGGTGAAGGAGTGACATGCTGGTAATCCGTCTGTCCCGGATCGGGGCGAAGAAGCAGCCGACCTACCGCGTCGTGGTCGCCGAGAAGCGAACGCCCCGCGACAGCCGCGAGGTGGAGCGCCTGGGCTACTACAACCCGAGGACGCGCCCCGCGACGCTCAAGGTGGATCGCGAGCGGGTGGCCTACTGGCTGAGCGCCGGGGCCCAGCCGAGCGCCACGGTCAAGAGCCTGCTGAAGGCGCACAAGGAGGAGGCAGCCGAGGCGAGCGCCCCGGTTGCCGCTCTCGGCCGGTGAGCCGGGCCAGGGACGTCGCCGAAACCGTGACGCGGGCGCTCGTGGATCGGCCCGCCGCCGTGCGCGTCACCGAGTCGGCGCACCGCGACGGCGCAATCGTCGAGGTGGTGGTTGCGGGCGATGACCTCGGACGGGTGATCGGCCGCCAGGGACGGACGGCGGGCGCCATCCGCACCCTGGTTGCGGCGGCCGCCGAGCGCGAGGGCATGCGCGCGTCGGTCGAGTTCCGCGACGAGCACGGCCAGCGGTAGATGAGCGCAGACTGGGACGACCTGGTCCTGGTGGCGCGCGTGGCGCGCCCCCATGGGCGGCGCGGAGAGGTCATCCTGAATCCGGAGACGGACTTTCCCGAGATCAGGTTCGCGCCAGGCGCCGCCGTGCTGGCGCGGCGAGGGGCGTCGCCAGAGCTCCTGACCGTGCGATCGGTGTGGTTCATGAAGGCCCGGCCCGTCGTCGGATTCAAGGGGTTCGACTCGATCGACGACGCCGAGACCCTCGTCGGGCGCGAACTCCGAATCCCGGCCGAACAGCTGGCGGCGCTGCCGCCGGGGATGTTCTACCGGCACGATCTGGTCGGATGCCTGGTCGAGACGACGGGCGGTGAGGCGGTGGGCGAGGTGGCGGGCGTCGAAGGCGACGGGACGGCGAGCCGGCTGGTGGTTCGTACGCCTCGCGGCGAAGCGCTGGTGCCGCTGGCCGCCGAACTGTGCCCCGTTGTCGATCCGCAGGCGCGGCGGATCGTTATCGACGCGCCGGACGGGCTGCTGGCCCTCAACGAAACGGCCCGCAGCCGCCGGGAGCGGCGGGAGCGCCGGCCGTGAGGATCGACCTCGTCACGATCTTCCCCCGCGCCTGCGAAGCGGCGCTCGGCGAGGGCATCGTGCGGCGTGCGATCGACCGGGGGCTGGCGGACGTGCGCGTGCACGATCTCCGGGACCACACGGCGGACCGTCACCGCACGGTGGACGACGTGTCGTACGGCGGCGGTCCGGGCATGGTGCTCAAGGCCGAGCCGCTGTTCAAGGCGGTGGAAGCCATCACGGCTGAAGGGCCCGTTGACGCCGTGGTCCTCACCTCGCCCCAGGGGCGGCGGTTCACGCAGGCCGAAGCCGCGCGGCTCGCGGCGCTCGGCCACATCGTCCTGCTGTGCGGGCGGTACGAGGGCGTGGACGAGAGGGTCCGCACGGCGCTGGCGACCGAGGCCTTGTCGATCGGGGACTACGTGCTGTCCGGCGGCGAACTGCCCGCGCTGGTGATCGTGGACGCCGTGGTGCGCCTCCTGCCCGGCGCGGTGGGCGACGAGCAGTCGGTCGAGGCGGATTCGTTCAGCCGCGGCCTGCTGGACTATCCGCATTTCACGCGGCCGGCGGAATTCAGGGGGCTGCGGGTGCCGGACGTGCTGTTGTCCGGGAACCACGGCGAGATCCGGCGGTGGCGGAAACGCGAGGCGCTGGCTCGCACGCTGGCGCTGCGGCCGGACCTGCTGCCGCACGCGGAGTTGGACGACGAGGCGCGCGAGATGCTGCGCGCGATGAGGGACGAGAGAGGAGCGGAACATGGGCGCCATTGAGACCGTCGAACAGCCGCAAGTCGTCGACCGGCCCGCCATGCGGACCGGCGACACGGTGCGGGTGCACGTGAAGGTGCGCGAAGGCGACAAGGAGCGGATCCAGGTGTTCGAGGGCACGGTCATCGGCCAGCATCGCGGCGGGGCGAGGGCCACCTTCACCGTCCGCAAGGTGTCGTTCGGCCAGGGCGTGGAGCGCATCTTCCCGCTGCACTCGCCGATCATCGACCGCATCGACGTCGTGCGATCCTCCCAGGTGCGCCGCTCGAAGCTCTACTACCTGCGGAAGCTGAAGGGCAAGGCCGCCCGGATGAAGGAAGCGCGCCGGCCCGCGTAGCCCAGGAGCTCGGGCGCGGGTGAGATGGGGCGCGTTGAGGCCACGCGGCACGTCGAGGACGCCCTGTGGCGCGTCGGCTTCGTGCACGTCGCCGGCGTGGACGAAGTCGGGCGGGGGTGCCTGGCAGGGCCCGTCGTGGCTGCGGCCGTCATCCTGCGCCGGGATTCGCCGATTGCGCGCCTCGCGGATTCCAAGCTCGTGCCCCCGCGCGAGCGCGAGCGCCTGAGCGCGCTCATACGCGCCCGGGCGCTGGCGTGGGCCGTCGCCGAGGTTGGCCCCGCCGATATCGACCGGATGGCGATCCACCACGCGTCGATCGAGGCGATGCGGCGCGCGGCCCTTCGGCTCGCGCCCCTGCCGGACGTCGTGCTCGTGGACGCCTTCCGAATCCCGGGCCTTCCCTTCGCCCAGCGCGGCGTCGTGCACGGCGATCGCCTGTGTGCCTCGATTGCGGCCGCGTCCATCGTCGCCAAAGCCCACCGCGACGATCTGATGCGGGCGCTCGATGCCGCCGATGATCGGTACGGGTACGCGCGGCACAAGGGCTACGCGACGCCCCAGCACCTGGCGGCGATTGCGCGATTCGGGTACTCCCCGGAGCACCGCCGCTCGTTCCGGCCCGCATCGCTGTTTGGTAAGATCGGCGCGGGCAATCGGCTGGCCGACCCTGTCTGACACGATCGGCACATGAACCGCGACGAGACGCTCCGACGGGCCGAGAAGCTGCTGCGCCAGGGGCGCGTCGAGGCCGCAATTTCGGAGTATGCGCGGCTCGTCGAGGCTTCTCCGAGGGACTGGAACACCGCCAACCTTCTGGGCGACCTCTACGTCAGGGCCGGCCGGATCGACGAGGCCGTCGGCCACTACGCCAGGATTGCGGAGCACCTCGCCAGCGAGGGCTTCGTCTCGAAGGCCACGGCGCTCTACAAGAAGATCGTCAAGATCCGCCCCGATGACGATGCGGCGCTGCTCCGGACGGCGGAATTGTCCGCCAGCCAGGGGCTGACCGCAGAAGCCCGCGTGCACCTGCGCGCGCTCTTCGCGCAGCGCGCCCGGCGCGGGGATCGGGCCGGCGCGTCACGGGCCGCGACGGCGCTGGCGGACCTGGACCCCCGTGATGCGGCGGCGCGCGCGGAGATCGCCGGGATGATGGCCGACCTCGGCGACGCTGCGGGCGCCGCGGCGCACCTGCGCGCGGCCGGACACGCGTGGTTGGCGGCGGGCCAGGCCGAACTCGCGGCGAAGGCCTGGCGCGAGGGGCTGAGCCTCGATCCGGCCAACGAAGCCCTGGCCGGCGACCTGCTGGCGACGCTGCTCGCCCAGGGGGACCTGGACGGAGCCCGCGACGTCGCGAAAACGGCGGGCCACTGGCGCGCGGTTGCAGACGGCTTCACCAACGCGGGCCGGACTGGCGATGCCTGCGCCGCCCTCGAGCGCGTGCTGGCGTGCGAGCCCGCCGATGTGCCTGCCCGCATCCAACTCGCCCGCGCGGCGATTGCCGAGCAGGACGCGGCTCGGGCGCGCGCCCTGCTGGCCCCGGTCGCAGACAATCCAGACCCGGCCGTGCTGCTCGGGCTCGCCGAGATCGAATTCCTCTCCGGATCCGTCGAGGTCGGCCGCGCTGCTCTCGAGCGGCTGCTCGCGGCCAGCCCGGAACTGGTGCAAGCAGCCGTCGAGGTGGGCTGTGACATCGGACGGACCGCGCCCGACAAGGGCTTCGCTGTCATCGGCGTCGCCGTCAAGGACGCCGAGGCCGCCGGCGACACGGACGCCGCCCTCGAGATGATCGGGCGCTTCCTCGCGGCCGCTCCGGGGTGCATCCAGGCCCTCGAGGAGTACATCCGGCTCTGCGGGCAGGGCTTCTACGAGCACCAGCGCTACCGCGCGCAGGTTCAGCTGGCCGACGCGTACCTCTCGGTTGGACGATGGCGGGAGGCGCGGGCGCTGGCAGAAGCGCTCGCGAGCGCGAGGCCCGATGACAGCGCCCACCAGCGGCGGCTGGCCCTCGCCAGCGCCGGCCTCGGCGCGGCGGCCGGTGGCGAGATGCTGCCGCAGTCCGCGCCCAGCCCCGCCGAGGCCCCTCGAGGCCAGCGCGGGCCCGGCGAGCCGGACGCTGCGAGCACCGCCCTCGTCGAAGATGAGACGCTGGCCGACGTCGCCGTGGCCCCTGCCCTCTGGACGATGCCCTCGACTGGGCCGGCTGCCGCGCTGATCGTGCCGCCCAAGCCGGTGGCGGGGGCGACGCGGGCCGAAGACCAGCCCGACGCTCTGGGCTTCGAGGCGGTCATCGAACTCACCGACGAGGCGGTGGCGCCCGACGCCGGGTCGAGGCTGCGTACCGCCGAGCCTGAAGTGTTCGAAATCGATCTGAGCGGGGAGCTCGATGAGCTGATGGCCTCCAACGGCGGGACCGCCGGCCGGCCCGGAGGCAGGGGGCCTTCGCTCGGGCCTGCGGGAGGCGGGCACCCTGGCAGTCTCGAGGGGATCGAGGGGTACTTCGGGAGGCTCCGGGAACAGTCCAGCCGAGACGCGGAGATGGCCGAGGCGGCCCGCGCGTACGACCTCGCCAGCGAGCATTTCAATCGCGGCGAGATCGCGGAGGCCGAAGGCTGCCTCCGCACGGCGGCGAGGGACCCGCTTTTCAGGTTCCGTGCGGCCTCGATGCTCGCGCGGATCGCCCGGGATCGCGGAAGCCTCGCCGAGGCGATTGAGTGGCTCGAGCGGGCCGGCGAGGCCTTGGCGCCCTCGGAGGAAGCATCTCGCAGCCTGCTGTACGAACTCGGCGATGCCCTCGAATCGGCAGGCGAGGAAGCCAGGGCGCTCGCGGTCTTCCTTGGCCTGGCGTCGAGCGCGCCGACCTACCGCGACGTCGGCGCGCGGCTGGCGCGCCTGCGGGAGCGGGCGGCCGGCGGCGGCGAGCCGTGGAGGAGCCCGCGGTGAGCGTGCTGAGCCGCCTGGTGTTCATGGCCTACTTCGTCGAGGCTGGCCTCGTGCTTCTCGTCGTGCCGTGGTCGCCGCTCTGGGAGCGCAACTACTTCGTGCAAGCCTGGCCGGCCGTTGCCGGCGTCGCGCACAGCAGCCTCTGCCGCGGTGCGGTCTCGGGTCTGGGCATCGTGAACCTCTGGGCGGCGATGGCCGAGCTCTCGGCGCTGATCGGCATGCGTGCGGCCGGCGTGGCGCGCGATTCGAACCCGCGCCGCAATTGACAGTGCATACGGCGGTTCCCTAACATGGTGGCCCCATGTCGGCTGGCGATCGTCCGCAACTGAGACTGGGCATGTCTGCGGCGGAGGAGGGCGCCGCCGACTTCGGGAGCTCCTTGCGCCGCGCGCGCGAAGCGCGCGGCCTGACGCTCCAGGACCTGGCGGTCTCCACGAAGATCTCGGCCAGCGTCCTCGGGGCGCTCGAGCGCAACGAACCCGGCAAGCTCCCGGGCGGCATCTTCTCGAGGGCGTTCGTGCGTGCGTACGCGCGGGAGGTGGGACTCGATCCCGAGTCGACCGTCGCGAGGTTCGTCGCGGCGTTTCCCGCCGACTCCGGCGCTTCGGAAATTCCGCCTCCCGCTCTTGCCGACGCCGAGGGCTTCGAGAGGCACAGGCGGACGGCCGCGGCGGCGGTACGGGTCCTCGGCGCCGCCGCCATCGTCGTCGCACTCGGGCTGATGGGGTATGCGTGGTGGCAGCGGAGCGGCCGGACGGAAGAGGCGGCCGATGCCCGGGCGCCCGTGGCGCTCGACCGGAGCCTCGGCTCCCCGCCATCGATCGTCGGCGAGGCGCCGCGGGCCGCGCCCGCCTCGCCTGGTCCCCAATCCGACACCACACCCTCGGCCGGCGACGCGCCGCTGCCGGTCCCGTCCGAGAGGGCGGCCGGACTCCCGACATCTCAGCCGGACGGAACGCAGGCCGCCGGACAGCACGGCGCGCCTCTGGTGGTCGGCCTGACGGCCGAGGGAGAGTGCTGGCTCTCGGTCACCGTCGATGGAACGACGCAGCCGCAGCGCACGCTGGGCCCCGGCGAGCACGCCGAGTTCCGGGTCCGGAAGCTTCTGACCATGCGGATCGGCAACGCCGGCGCGATCGCGATGACCCTGAACGGCGCTCCGGCAAAGCCCCTCGGCCGCGCCGGCGAGGCGGTTACCGCGACGATCCCGGCGGACGGCTTCGGGAGCCTGCTCCGCTAGGCCCCGGATGGATTCGCTTTACCGCACGCCGCTCCTGGACTGCTTCAAGCGGGGGGACATCGCGCCCGACATCCGAATGATGGCGGCCGAGGGGATCCTCGCGCCGCGCGCCCACGAGCAGCTGGGGCTGCTGGTGCTGCTCGCGGACGATCCCGACCCCGGCATCCGCGCCGCCACGGAGTCCACGCTCCGGCGGCTGCCCGTTCGCGAACTCGCGCGCTTTCTCGGGCGCGGCGATCTGGCGCCCGAGATCGTGGCGTTCTTCAAGGCGCGCGGCGTCGAGCCCGAGACGGGCGCTGGGACCTTGTCGGACGACCCGCTCGTGGGAGCCGATGACGGGGGGGCCGCACGCGGCGACGTCCGGGAAGATCCGGACGACGCGCGCGAGGCCGGGCGGCCCACCGCGGCCGCCGGACTGCGGCTCTCCTCCATGACGGTGCCGGAGAAGATCAAGACCGCCATGCGCGGCACCCGCGAGGAGCGAGCGATCCTCATCCGCGATCCGAACAAGATCGTGGCCTTCTCCGTGCTGAGCAGCCCGAAGCTGTCCGAACAGGACATCGAAGGGTTCGCCGGGAATGCCGGCCTGTCGGAGGACGTGCTGCGCGTCATCGCCATGACGCGCGCCTGGTGCAAGAATTACAGCATCGTCCGGGCGCTCGTGTTCAATCCGAAGACGCCCATCGCGATCTCGATGTCGCTGGTGAACCGCCTCGTCGAGCGGGACGTCCGGATGCTCGCGCTGGATCGCAACGTGGCGGAACCCGTCCGCCTTCTCGCCCGCAAGTCGCTGCAAACCGGGCGGTCGCGGCGCGGCTAGCCCCTGCCCTTCACGGCGCGGGGGGCCGGACGCCGGCCCGGCTTGCGCCGCGCTGACGCTTTCCCGGCCGCAGGCGCGACCCCCCACTCGGAGCGCATCTGAGAGAGCCCGTCCATGAAGACCCCGACGCGCTCCCGCTCCTCCTCCGTGGACAGGGTTTTCAGGAGGGCGATGGCCTTGTCGAGGTCCCGCTGGATCGTCGCGCGCGTTGTCGCGTAGTAGAGGCGCTTGATCTCGGCGACTGGGTCCATGCTCAATGCCCCCGGCTGGCGGAGTCCGGCGTCATTATAATGGGTTTCCATGTCGCCGCTGGGGCTTCGCCGCCGCGTCGGGCAGCTCGTCTTCCTCGGGTTCGACGGGTTCGAGATCCCGCCGGAGATCCGGTCGCTGGCGCGGGAATTCGACCTGGGGGGCGTCGCGCTCTTTAGGAGGAACGTCGAGGGCCCCGGACAGGTGGCCGACTTGGCGTTCCAGGCGGCCGCCCTTGGTTTGTCGGATCCGGCGTGGGTTGCGGTGGACCAGGAAGGCGGGCGTGTGGCCCGTATGCGCAGCCCGTTCACCGAGTGGCCGCCGATGGCGGCGCTCGGCCGGAGCGGCAACGCGGAACTGGCTGCGCGCATCGGCCGGGCCATCGCGCACGAACTCCGCGCCGTGGGCGTCACGATGGATTTCGCGCCCGTGCTGGACGTGCTGACGAATGCCGCCAACCCGGCCATCGGCGACCGCGCGCTGTCGGAGGACGCCGGCGTCGTGGCCCGGCTCGGCGCCGCCATGATCCGGGCGATGCAGGACGAAGGGATCGCCGCGTGCGGAAAGCACTTCCCGGGCCACGGAGACGCCGGCGTGGACTCGCATCACGACCTGCCGGTGGTGGGCCTGTCGCCGGACCGGTTCGAGGCCGTCGAATGGGTCCCGTTCAGGGCGGCGATGGCCGAGTCGGTCGCGGCGCTGATGGTGGCGCACCTGCTCGTGCCGGCATTCGACGAGGCAGTCCCGGCGAGTCTGTCGCGCCGGGTGGTGACGGGCCTGCTCCGGGAGCGGCTGCGGTTCGACGGCTTGATCCTCACCGACGATCTCAGCATGAAGGGCTGCTCGCTGACCTGCGCGCCGCCGGCCGCAGCCGTGCGGGCGATTGCGGCCGGACACGACGCGGCGCTGTTGTGCGAGCCGGACCACGACGGCCAGGCAGCCGCCCTCGAGGCCCTCGTGCGCGCCCTCGAGGACGAGACCATCGCGGCCTCACAGGTCGAGGCGTCGCTGGCCCGGCACGCCCGCGCGAAAGCCAGGTTCGCCGGGCCGCGGACCGGACGTCCCGCCTCGGCCTGGCGGGAGGTCGTGGGCTGCGAAGCCCATCAGGCGCTCGCGGCGGAGCTCCGGCGCTATGCGTGACAGCCGGCTCGTGAAGCCGATGGCGCTCCGGCCGGGCGATCGAGTCGCCGTCGTGGCGCCGTCGAGCGCGTTCCCCCGCGAGGACTTCTTCGCGGGCCTCGACGAGCTGCGGCGCCTCGGCTTCGAGCCCGTTTTCGACGAGCGCGTCTTCGGCCATCACCGCTACACGGCGGGGGAGCCTGTCTCGCGGGCCCGGGCCTTCGCAGAAGCGTGGCAGGACCCGGGCGTCCGGGCGGTGCTGGCCGCACGCGGCGGGTACGGCAGCGCCGGGCTGCTCCCGTGGCTCTCTCTCGAGGCCCTCGCGCGCACGCCGAAGATCCTCGTGGGCTTCAGCGACGTGACCGCGCTCTTGAGCGTGCTGACGACGCGGTGCGGCATGACGGCGGTGCACGGGCCAGTCGTGGCTGGCGGCCTCGCGGCGGGGCCCGGGCGCTACGACCGGCACACGTTCCTGCAGTCGCTGACGAGCGGCGAGCCGTTGGGCGCCCTGGCGGCGCCGGCGCTGGAGGCGCTGGCGGAAGGCGACGCGGAGGGGCCGATTGTCGGCGGGAATCTGACCCAGGTGGCGGCTTCGATGGGCACCCCGTACGCCTTCGACCCGCCGGAGGGGTGTGTGCTGTTCCTCGAGGACGTCAACGAGCGGCCGTACCGGCTGGATCGCCTGCTCACGCAGCTCTCTCACGCCGGCATCCTGCATCGCGCGCGCGCCGTCGTGTTCGGCGAGATGCCGGGCTGCGACGAGCCCGACGGGAGCGTCGCCGCGAAGGACGCCATCGGCGAGGTGCTCCGCGGCTTCAGCGGTCCGGTGCTTCTGGGGCTCCCGGCGGGCCACACGGCCGGCCCGGCGCTCACGCTGCCGCTCGGCGTGCGCGCCCGCGTCGCCACGCGGCCATCCCCTGTAGTCGAGATCCTGGAATCGGCCGTTCGCGACGGCCCCGGGCCCCGAGTCCCTGGCCCCGACTCCCGAAAGTGATGCCCCCATGCCACGCGTCCACCTGATCGGCATCTGCGGCACCGCCATGGCCGCGCTGGCAGCGATGCTGAAGCGCAGGGGGTGCGCCGTCCGCGGGTCCGATGCGGACGTCTACCCGCCGATGAGCACATTCCTCGAGCGCGAGGGCATCCCCGTGCTCCAGGGGTACGACGCCGCGCACATCACCGCCGATCTGGACCTGGTGGTCATCGGCAACGCCGTCTCGCGCGGCAACGTCGAGGTCGAGGAAGTCCTGGATCGCAAGATCCGCTACTGCTCGCTCCCGGAGGCGGTGCGCGAGCACTTCCTCTGGGGCGCGCGGTCGATCGTCATCGCCGGGACGCACGGCAAGACGACCACGACCGCGCTGGCCGGGTGGCTGCTCGTGCACGGCGGGCTCGACCCGAGCGTGCTCGTCGGCGGCATCGCGGCTGATCTGGGTGGCGAGGGCGCGAGTTACCGGCTGGGTCTCGGCCGGGAGTTCGTCATCGAGGGCGACGAGTACGACAGCGCGTTCTTCGACAAGACCGCGAAGTTCCTGAAGTACCTGCCTGACGTCGCCGTCGTCGGCAACATCGAGTTCGACCACGCCGACATCTACGAGGACCTGGCGTCGGTCCGTCTCGCGTTCCGGCGCCTGGTGAACCTCGTGCCGCGCAGCGGGCTGCTCGTCCTCGGCGCCGACAGCCCTGATGCCGCGGCGTTTCGGCCAGTCGCGCGGTCGCGCGTCGAGACGTTCGGTTTGGCCGACGGCGCCGACTGGCAGGCGTACGACCTGGAGGCCCTGCCTTCGGGAGTGCGGTTCCGCGTGCAGCGCGCGCGCTCGCCGCTGGGGCTGTTCGAGATCCCGCTTGCGGGATCGCACAACGTCAGGAATGCGCTGGCCGCCATGGCGGTCGCCGCCGAGGCCGGCGTCGACGCCGGCGCCATGCGCGAGGGCCTCGCCACGTTCCGGGGCGTGAAGCGCCGGCTCGAGCGCGTGGGGACGGCGCGCGGCGTGACCATCCTCGACGACTTCGCGCACCATCCGACGGCCGTCAGGGAGACGCTGAACGCCGTCCGCGCCTCGCACCCGGACGCGCGCATCTGGGCGGTGTTCGAGCCGCGGTCCGCCTCGTCGTGCCGTCGGATCTTCCAGGACGCCTTCGCCGGGTCGTTCGGCGCGGCAGACGAGGTCGTGGTCGCGCGCGTGTACCGATCGGATCTGCCCGGGCCTGAGCGCCTCTCGGCCGAACGCCTGGTGGAGGATCTCAACGCCAGCGGGACAAAGGCCCGCTTCCTCCCGGACGTCGATGCCATCGTCGGGGCAATCGCGTCGGAAGCCCGCGACGGCGACTTCGTCGTGATCATGTCCAACGGAGGGTTCGGCGGGATTCACGGCCGGCTGCTCGCCGCCCTCCAGCGCGACAGCTAGACGCTGGCGGTATTCAGAATCCGGACTTCAGAATCCAGAATCCCCAGCCCCCGCTCCCTGCCCGACTCGCGCCTCGCCCCTAGTCCTTGATGACCGGCGGGGTCCCCGGCTTCGCCGTCGGCTCGGCCGGCTCGTCCCGGAGCGGCTCCAGCAGATCGAGAATCGGGCTGCCGGTGTCGCGGCCGACTCTGAAGGGCCGCAGGTCGTTCTCGGTGATGTCGAGGACCCGCACGATGTGCGGCGTCAGCGTGATGACGATGTCGGTCTCGGTGCGCTCGCTCCTGTTGCGCGCGAACAGCCGGCCGATGAGCGGGAGGTCGCTGAGTCCCGGCACCGCTTCCAGCGTCCGCCGCTCGTCGTCGCGGATGAGGCCGGCGAGGATGCTCGTTTCGCCGTCGCGCAGCCGGATCACCGAGTTCACCGATCGGCTGCCGAACGTCGGCAGGTCGGCGTAGCCCGTGCCCGAGATCGAGCTCACCTCCACCTTCAGCGCCAGCGAGACCTCGTCGTTGTGGTGGGTGCGCGGCGTGATGTCGATGTTCACGCCGATGTTCTCGTACGTGTACGACGTGATGGGTTGCGTGTTCACGCCGCCCGTCGCGATGGGGGAGAACGTGGTGTTGGGCACCGGCACGCGCTCCCCGAATCGGGCCTGGGCGGCCGTGCCCTCCAGGGCGCGGAGCTGGGGGTTCGCCAGCGTCCGCGTGCTCGAGTCGGCGCGAAGCAGTCGGTAGAACAGCGACGGAAAGCTGGAGAGCGCGATGTCCCCCGTCGTCAGGGTGCGCAGGTCTCTGAGGGTCAGCGAGTCGCGGGCGACGGCCGCGCCGCCTTCGACGCCCGTCGACCCCGTCGTCGCGACCTGGATGCCGTACTCCTGCAGGCGGACGCGATCGACCTCCATCACCTCGACGTCGATGACGACCTCGGGCCTGGCCTTGTCGATCGCCGCGATGAGCTTGGCCGCCGCCGCCACGCGCTCGGGCGTGTCCTTGAGCGCGATGGCATTGGTGCCGGCTACGGAGGAGATCTTCCGCGCGTCGACGACGATCCGGAGCAGGTCAATCGTCTCCTTCAGATCCGCGTTCGACAGGTAGAACGTCCGGACGACCTCCTCCTCGTACTCGCGCCGCTTGGCGGGCGTGTCCGGGACGATGGTGAGCGTCCGCGGCGCCGTCAGACGGTAGAACGAGCGGGTGCTGGCCGCGACGGACTGGAGCGCCTGCTCGAAGGTCGCCTTGCGGAGATCGATCGTCAGCGGCGCGTCGCGGAACGCCGGATCGAAGACCACGCTGACGCCGGCGAACCGGGCGAGGGCCGTGAAGACGTCGCGCGAGCCGGCCTCGCGGAACGTGAGCGAGTCGGGAATCCGAGCGTCCGAGGGCAGATCGAGGCCCGGCGGAGGAAGATCCCTGGTGCGCTCGACGAGCGTCTGGAGCTCGGTCTTCCCGTCGTGGGCCACGCTGACCTTCGCGCGGATGGCCGCCCTGAGGCTGCGGAGCGCGTCCTCGATCTCCGTGCTCGCCGGCGACAGCTGCGAGGCGATCTGGTACTCGACCAGCGCCTCCTCGACCTTGCCCATCGACGCCAGGCGCCGCCCGTTCGTCACGTGCTGGCGCGTCGCGCGGAGCTTGACGCGCTCGAGGGCGAGTCGGGCGTCCTGGTCCGCGGGATGGGCGCGCACGGCCGCCGTGTACTCCACCACTGCGCGGTCCCAGTCCTGCTGCCGCTCCGCCTGGACGCCCTTCTGCAGCGCGCCGCCCGTCGCGCAGGAGGCGAGGGCCAGCCCAGCGGCGGCCGCCGCGGCCTGGCGCCAGGCGCGCCAGGCGGCGCCGCGCGGACGCCTGAGGCTATCGACTCGCTTGTCCATGGGCGACCACTTCGACGCCTCGCGGGATGGCGAACCGGAAGAGCGAATCCGGCAGGCCGACGTTCTCGCGGACGTCCGTGAACGTGAACACCGAGCGGCCGCCCTGCGCGTCGGCCGTGATGAGCTTCCGCAGCCGGTACGTGCCGCGGTCCACGACGAGCGTGAGCGACTCGTACTCGGCTTCGGGCCGGCGTGGCGTGAGTGTGAGCGTCCACGTGCCCGGCGCCGGATCGGGGGAGTCAGGGTAGGAAGCGATGAAGTCCCTGGCCAGGTTGCCGTGGCCCGACAGGAACAGCGCGGGCGTGGTCGCCTCTTCAGCGGAGGGCACCGGTGCGACGAGGACCTGCTTGTCCTCCGGAATGTACGAGTAGATCCGGAACCCGTCGGACACGAACTCCTTCCGCTCCGGGTCCTCGTAGACCCAGCGCATCCTGCCAGGTTTCTTGATCCTCATCGTGCCGCGCTCGGTCGCCTCCCGCCGCAGCACGCCGCCGCGGTACGCGTGCACGAAGTCCGCCGAGAGGTCCCGGACGGTGTCGTACTTGCGCTGGATCGCCCGCGCCAGATCCGACGGAGACGGTGCCGACGCGGTCTGGGGCGGCGCGGCGGCCGCCATCGCGACGAGGACGGCGAGGACGAAGGCGCGCACTGAGCTCAGCAACCCTTCGCCGTCAACGATAGCACAGGCCCGGACGGGCGAGCAGCCCGCGGCGAAGAGGCAGGCCGCCTGGCCGCGCGGGTTCGGCTGGCGGCAGACAAGGCGTGCTGTGCCGCCCCGGCGGCCAGCGGATGGAATCCGCGCGAGGCCGACCTGCCTCGGACCTCTCTCTTCGGAACGCGGTTCGCGCTCCGCAGTCTCGTAGCTCCGGCCGGCACGTCGATCTGCGCAGCGGTCATGGGGAGGTTCGGGAGCCTGTCGTCGAGCGCGGCCGATCCGAAGGCTGGCGGCCTGGCCGGGACGGTCTTCCTGGTGCGGCCCGCCGTCGGAGCATCGGCCGTCAGCGTACAGGGGGTGGAGAATGGCGCCTCCCCGCCCGGCGCGGCGAGGAGGCGCAACCGAGGAAGCCTGGGCCAGCCCGGCTTCGTCCGCGCTACTGCGGCGGCGTCAGTACCTGGGTGAAGCCGAGCGAGTTGACGTCGCGGAACATCGGCGTGCGCGGCGGCAGCAGCGCGGGGGTCAGGAACTCGGTGTCGAACAGGAAGTCGCGCGTCGGGGGGCTGTAGGTGTTGTCGCCGTCCTTGAAGGTCCCCAGGGCCTGGCGGTTGTAGTACAGGCTGGCCATCGAGCCGCGGTAGTAGAACGTCGCGCCGCTCCAGTCCTCCAGCATTCGCAGGAAGTTGTGCGTGCCCCCGTCGGTGCCGAAGTTCACCGGCGGCGACCCGGCCGACGGCCGCGGGAACGGCCGGCCCTTCCCGGTCAGCACGGCCAGACGGTACCGAGTGGTCGTGGCCGGACGGCTGGAGGCCTTGTTGGGGGTGCTGAAGGAGCTGTTGTCGTTCCAGTTCGACGACAGCATCGTGACGGCGTCGGCGGCGACCGAGCAGGCGACGTGCGAGGCGCCGAACCCGCTCGACGTCGCGTTGTAGTTGCCCTCGACATAGACAGGATTCTCGGACGCCACCGTCAGGCCGAGGCGGACGCCGCCCGAGGAGCCCAGGCTGATCTTCCCCTCCGTCCCGTTCACCAGCTTGAGCGCGCGCCGGAAGAACCGGGGCGGGTTGACCTGGGCCACGCCCGGCGTCACCGCCGTCCACGGCCGCGCCGTGGAGTCGAGCGGTGACGACCAGCTCGTCACTTCGCTCGGCCCGCGGGGCGTCTGGCCGTACACGTCGAGCACCTTGTTGTCGTTCACGTCCTCGCCCGCGTCCAGCCTGCCGTTGGCCGCGCCGCTGGAGCTCTCGGGGTTCACGAAGTCCTCCGCGCCGTACTCGCCGGTCTCGACGTTCGAGGAATTGCGGTTGCCGCGCCGATCCGAGAAGTACACGGTGTAGCCGGTCGTGTGCACGGCCCCGGGTCCGCTCGATCCGATCAGGCCCATGAACCAACGCGACAAGTTTCCCACGTCCAGCTCGATGTAGTGCATCACGCCGCCGAGATACACGTTGGTGCTCGATGTCGACTCGTTCTCCCGGCGCAGGCCCTCGCGCGTGTCGTACAGGACCTTCGGCCAGAAGTTGGAGCCGGCCGTCGAGGAGGCGTTACAGGCCGTCTGGTCCTTCACGCGCTGGATCCGGATGACCGCGTTCGGACTCGGGTCGAGGCAGCCCGACTTGGACAGGTTCTTGCTCGCGATCCCCAGCTTCAGGATGTCGAGCGTGACGTCCACCCAGGTGGGCGGGTTCTCGGAGGTCATCTTCTCGATCTTGATGTAGCCGCCGAGCAGCGGGGCGTTGGCGTTGGTCCGGTAGTTGGTCTTGGAGATCACCGACGGCGCCTGCGCGAACTCCGGCGTCGCCGCGGCCACGGTGTAGCCCGCCGGCTCGACGGTGCCGAGCTGGATCGGCGCCGTGCCCGTCACCGTCGGGAGGCTGGTGATGTCGGCGGCCGTGTCCGACAGCAGGATGCGCAGGCTCGCCATCGCGAAGTAGCGCTGCGGGAACACGGGCGAGGACGTCGTCTCGCCCGGCGCCGGACGCCGGATGAGCTCGATGGGGTTCGCCCCGGCCGCCACGACGGGCAGGTCGAGCCGCCTGGCCCCGGTTCGGCCGTTCACGATGTACCCGTGATAGGTGCCAATCGACAGGTTGCTCCAGGTCGGCTCGTTGAGCGCCGACCCGACCGATTCGACGACGCTGCCCTCGTTGAAGGCGAGCGCGCGATAGGAGCCCGGCGCTTTGATGATCCTCACGGTCCCCGGCCAGCTGGAACTGGTCGGCTGCCCGTTCATCGCGTACTTCCGGACGACCTCGCCGAGCACGGTGATCTTGTCCCCGATGGTCAGCGTGGTGCCGGCCGCCAGGTAGAGGTTCCCGTTCGTGTGGATCCGCCCCCCGAAGTCGAAGTCGTACGCGGGGTGGAAGCCGAGGTCGAACTCGGAGAACTGCCCGAACTGGAAGAGGGGGATGGCGACCGTCTGGATCTGCCGCTGCAGCCTGACCTCGCCGACGTTGCCCGTCCGCGCGGTGACCGCGGCCGTGTACCCGGTGACCAGCCCCGTGAAGCCCTGGAAGGTCCCCGAGGTGATCGATCGCTGGACGGCGTCCGGGAACCCGTCCCCGTTCGCGTCGGGGGGCGACGTGATGCCGTACCCCGGACCCTCACTCGTCGTGACGTAGGTGACGCCTGGCAGCTGGGCGCTCGACGGCGGGCTCGCGTTGAGCGCCGTCACCTGCGCCACGGTGGGCGCGTACGTCGTCGTGAAGAGGTTGCCCAGGTCGGCCGACAGCTTCTCGAGGGCGCCGCTTGCCGCGTAGAACGACTCGGTCCGGTCCTGATCCACCTGCTCCAGGCGCTGTTCGCTGATCACCGCGGCCGTCACGCCCGCCATGATCGCGGCCACGAGCATCAGCGTCAGGAGCACCACCACGAGGGCGACGCCGTTCTCGTCATGCGCGTGTCGTCTGTGCACCGCCGTCACCTCATCGATACCGGTCGAAGTACGACATGCTCCGCAGGCTGACCTGTGTCGCGACGCTCGACCGCAAGACCCGCCGCGTGACGCTGAACCCCGGCGCGGCCTGCTCCGAGAGCCACAGATTGACCTTGCGGATCTGCGAAGGCGTGTGCGGACCCGCGGGCTCCGGCTGGTTCGTAGGGTTCGTCGTCCCGTCCACGATGTCGTAGGTCACCTGGAGGTTCTCGATGCCCGTCGCGATTAGCCTCGGGGTGCCGAAGCCCACGCGCCTCATCAGGCGGAACTGCCCGGGCGCCGTGGTCGTGTCCAGGTAATAGGTGACCATGACCACGCGGGTCGCCGACGTCACCGGGAACGTGCCGCCCGACCGGATCTGGAGGATCGTGCCCTGCGGCGCCGTGCGGGCGTTGAGGCCGTAGACGTCGGCCGGGTCGCCCGAGGCAAAGTACACGTTCTGGCCGGACACGCTCGTGACGGTTTGAACGGCGTTCCCGATGGCGTTCGTGAACCAGATGAGGTCCCCCGGCTTGAGCCCGTTCGACGCCGCCGAAATGTCGGTGCGGGAATCCACGGTCATCCGCGAGCCGTTGGACTGGAGCGCCGTCAAGGGGTACTCGTTGAGGTCCAGCGACTGGTCGCTGTACAGCACCGTGAGCGTGTCGGTGGCGACGTTGTTGATGGTCGGCCCAATGCCCGATCCCGGGCAGATGGACGGCAGCGTCTCCCACGCCGCCGGGAACGTCTGGCTCGTGCCGGGCTGCAACGGCCGGTTCACGGCGGACCCGGTCGTGAACGGAATCGGGATCCCGGCGTTCGGCAACTCGCGCCCCGTCTGGATGATGTCGCGGGTCATCTGCACGACGGCGGCGCGCAGGTTCTGGGTGCCGTCCGCGATGAGCGTGGTCAGCTCCGCCGCGACCCGCGCGTGGTGGAGCGCCTGGTACGAGCCGGCGAGCACCACGAGGCTTACCGCCAGCGAGATCAAGACCTCCACGAGTGTCAGGCCGCGCTCTTCGCGCCGGGAGACGCGGCGGCGAGGCGTTGGCGTCTCAGGCATAGGAAGAGATCAAGGTGGTGATGGTGTAGGTCCGCGTGCCCTTGCTGTTGGTCACCGTCACAGTGACCGTGATGCGGCGGAGGCTGAACGACACATCGCTGATGAGCACCTGCCTGGTGTAGTTCGAGAGGGGCATCGACACGTCGTCGGCCGTGCCCAGCAGGCCGTCGGGGCCTGGCTCGATGGCGACCTCCACGTCCCCGTCGTCGGCCGTGTTGACGAGGCCGTCGGCCCCCGCGGCGCGAATGGGCTGCGCCTCGTCGCGGAAGACGCCGCCGTTGCTCTCGTTCCGGATCTGCGCCCACGTCAGCGTCCGCGAGTCGCGGGCGGCATACACGCTCTCGATGGCCTCGATGGCCTTCTGCCGCGCGACAAGATCCGACGGCGCGGTGAGCACGTTCGACAGCGCCGCCGTGAGGGCGCCAGCCACCGTCAGCAAGCCGACGGCCAGGATCGTCACCGCCACCATCGTTTCGATCAGCGAGAACCCGGAGTCCTCCCGCCGGAGGCGCGGCGGTCGCCGCCTGGTCCGTCGGGCGGGCGCTTGAATCCGGGGAGTCCGTGCCATGAGCCTATCTCCAGCTGCCGCCGTTCCACCGGTACGCCTGGACCCGCCCCGTGGGCCCCAGCACGGTCACGGCGCGAGCGGTCAGGGGCTGGTCGGGACGGCCAAGAAACACCGTGCCCGAGAGCGGCACGCCGGTGTCGTCCACCACCGAGCCGTCCACCAGAAAGTACAGCGTCGTGGGCCCGCCGAAATCGAGGGCGGAGGTATTTCCGAAGGCATCCGGCGTGTCCGGTACGCCCGGCTCGAGCCTGTACTCCATGCCGTACTCGAAGACGGCCTCCCGCAGCGTCGTTCGGTTCATCCCATCGACGCGAGTGCACGTGATCTGGTTCGTGCCCAGGAACTGCACCTCCATGGTGCGGCGCTGGGTCATTGCGAAATCGCGCGCGGCCCGCAGTTCCCCGAGCAGTTGACGCATGCCGGCATCGGCCCGCGCAGCCGCCAGCCATGAGCCAATCGAAGGCACGGCGACGGCCATTGCGACACCCAGAACCCCCACCACCACGAGCAGTTCGATGAGGGTGAATCCCCGGGCTTCGCCGGCCGGACACCTGGATGCCCGGGACAGCGCGGAAGGACCCGCTCGGCGACGCGTCGTTCTGAGCATCTCGGACCAGACACCTCTGCAAAAGTCAGGCTCATCGAGCGGCCGTGGCCCGCCTCGTCAACTGCCTGCGTGTCAGCAGCTTGGGTGGCAGATGCCCGTCCGCGCACCCTACGGCAGAGACGCTTCCGCCGCACCGTGCACGATTCTGTTATCGGCAGAACGACGCGGCGGCCGCAGCGGGCCGTCGGACGCGAGAGGCCGTCCAGGCGTCAGGCAGCCGGCTTGTCTGGGGTGAGGGCCTCGACCCGGGCCGTCCGGTTCGTCTGCCGGTGCCGGTCGACCAGCCAGCCGCTGGCGCCGACAAGCCCAGGCGGCCAGTACCGGGGCCGCCACTCGAGGAACGCCCCGGCCGTGGCGAGCGCGAACTGGAGCGACGCTCCCGCAATCAGGAACACACCGCCGGCGCGAGGACGGTGAAGCGGCTCAGACCGCCGGGCGTTCAGGGGGGCTGCCGGTGCCTGAGGCGCGGCCTGGGGGCCCGGCGGGCGCCGCAGTCGCGGCCTTCTCCGCGCCAGGCGGCGCGGGCTTGGCCGCTGGAGCAGAGGCCGGTCCCGCGGCGCGCACGGCGTCCTTGGTCTCAGACGGCAAGTTGGCGCCGACCCATTCGGGCAGCCCGCCCTTCAGCACCGACGCGGAGATCCCCTGCTTCATCAGCGCCACGGCCACGTCGACGCTGGTGACCTCGTTCGGGTCGGAGCAGTACACGACGAGGTCGCGGCCCCTTGGGAGCGCCGAGACGTCGGGGGCCTTGGGATCGAGGCGGATCGCGGCCGGCAGCTTGAGCGTGCTGTGGTCCCAGGCGTACTTCCGGCGCACGTCAGCCAGCACCGGACGGGCGGCTTCGTCGCCTTCCAGCCGCTGTCTGAGGTCTTCCTTGGTGATTCTCGGGACGGCCATGGCTGCCATTCTACACTGGCGCGTGCGTGTCTCGCCTCCAGCGCCGGCGCTCGTTCTCCTGCGGGGGGGGAGGGGGGCGAGCTCCGCCGTTCGGCCTGGCACGCGCGGGTATACTGACCTCATCGCCGGCATTCCCGTGCGTGCCCTGCGATCGATCGGCCGTGTGCGCGGCGCGGCCTTCGTCGGCGATTCGGTACAATGGGCCGGAGGAGCTTGCCCCTCATGCCGCACAGACCCTCGCAACGCGCCGCCCGGCCTGCTGCCGGGCTCCGCCGCATCGGCGGGCCGGATGGCGGATCGGCTCAGGGCGCGGCGGCCGCCGGCGTCGAAGCCCTGAAGGCCCGGTCGGACGCGCTGGCGGAGCGCGTGAAGGAACTGCGCTGCCTGTATTCGATCTCCGGCATGCTGAAGCGCGGCCAGGCCGAACTCGGCGACATCCTCCAGGAAGTGGTGAACGTCCTGCCGTCGGCGTGCCAGTATCCGGAGCTGGCGTGCGCCTCGATCACGCTGAAGAGCCGCTGCTACCGCACGGCCGGCGTCGTGGAGCCCCGGCGCCTCCAGCGGGCCGACATCCTCGTGGATCGCCAGCCGGTCGGCGTGCTCGAACTGGGATACGCCCAGCGGCTCGGCGGCGGGCCGGCCCCGGAGTTCCTCGAGGAGGAGCAGACGCTGCTGGAGACGGTCGCCGGACGGCTCTCCGAAGTCATCGCCCTGAAGGAGGCGCAGAGCCAGCTCGCCACCTATCAGGAGCACCTGCGTTCGATGGCCGCCGAGCTGGCGATGGCGGAAGAACGGGAGCGGCGGAGCCTGGCCATCAGCCTGCACGATCGGATCGGGCAGGGCCTGGCGGTCGCCAAGCTCAAGCTCGAGACGCTCAAACACGTGCTTCCGCCGCAGTACCATACCAGGCTGGACGACATCACGGCGCTCATCAAGGACATCGTGAACGACACCCGCTCGCTGACGATCGACATCAGCCCCCCGATCCTGTACGAACTTGGCCTCGAACCGGCCGTTTCGTGGCTGGGGGAGCATATCACCCGCCAGTCCGGCCTGCCGGTGGACGTCTACGGCAGCGGCGAGGGCATCGAGCTGAACGAGGGCGTCAGGGTGGTCGTGTTCCGATCAATCCAGGAACTGCTCATCAACGCCGTGAAACACTCCGGCGCGTCGCGCGTCTCGGTCCGGATCTCGCGGCACGGCGCCGACGACGTGCGCGTGGTCGTGGAGGACAACGGCGCGGGGTTCGTGCTGCCGGAGAGGGGCTGGCACCCCTCGGCCGCAAGCGGGTTCGGCCTCTTCAGCCTCCGCGAGCGCATCGGCCACCTCGGCGGCACGGTCGAGATCGAATCAGGCCCGGGGCGGGGAACCAGGGTCGTGCTGACGGTCCCCGGCCGGCCCAGGTCGCCCGGCGAGGAGGCGCGGGGATGAGGATCCTGCTTGCCGACAACCACCGGCTGTTCTGCGAGGGGTTGCGGACGCTCTTCGCAACCCGCCCCGGCATGGAGATCGTCGGGGAGGCCAACGACGGCCGCCTCGCGGTGCGCCTCGCGCGCGAACTGTCGCCCGACGTCGTCATCATGGACATCGGGATGCCGGAGCTGAACGGGATCGAGGCCACGCGGCAGATCCGGGCCGAACTCCCGCACGTGAAGGTGCTCGCGGTGTCGATGCACTCGGACCGGCAGTATGTGGCGGGCATGCTGGCCGCCGGGGCGTGCGGGTACGTCCTCAAGGACAGCGCGTTCAGCGAGCTCGCCGACGCGATCCGCGACGTCGCTCGAGGCGGGCGCTACTTGAGCCCGGAGATCGTCGGCGTGGTGCTGGACGACTACGTGCACCGCCTCAGCCCTTCGCCCGACTCGGCCGCCGCCAGGCTGTCGGACCGGGAGCGCGAGGTGCTGCAGCTGATGGCCGAAGGGCACGCGACGGCGGATATCGCGGCCCGACTGCACATCAGCCGCAAGACGGTCGAGACCCATCGGAAGAGCATCATGCTCAAACTCGAGCTGCACAGCGTCGCGGACCTGACGAAGTTCGCCGTGCGCGAGGGGATCACCTCCCTGGATGTCGGGCGTAGCGGACGGCCACCGGCCGTGACGGCCGGCTCCGCCGCCCCTAGGGCGAAGCCCTAGCCTCGTACGTCACTCTTTCGGCGTTTGTGGCTCGGCGCAGGCCGTCCGGAGGCGCGCCGGCCGCCGCTGGCGCCGGCTTCCGCGGGCTGTCGCCATGGCCGGCGCGCCGTGGGGCTGACCGGCGCCGCTCAGCCGGCAGGGAGGGCCGAAATCAGGCGATTGGACGCGCGGAATCCGGCGCCGCCCGATGCCCGCCTGGCGCCAGCCGCCTAGAATCGCACGACGGGCGTGTGCGACGTCCGCACCCAGAGGATGCACGCCATGAACACGAATCCAGTTGCAGCGAAGGTTCGATCGAGCGACTCGCAGTCGACGACGCTGCTCATCCGGACGCATGGCCTGGCCATCGAAGCTGAATTCGCCGACCTCGTGCCCTGCGAGTTCCCGATCTGGACGAGCGCGTCAGTTCCCGTCGAGATCCCGGCCGGCGGCACCAAGAGCTACATCGTCGGGCCGTTCTCCGGCTCGGTCACGCAGAAGACGGCGACGGGGGAGTTCCCGAACATCATCAAGTTCCCGGTCTACCGGGCGCAGCGGGCGGTCGCGCTGACGGCCTACGAGGAGCTCGGCGAGCCCGTTTCCTCGCAGGTCCTCGCGAAGGTGCCGGTGGCCGCGCTGGCGACGGCCATCTCGGGCGTTGTGCGGGGCCGGCTCGTCCAGACCCACAGCGTCCTGCCGCTCTGGCACGACGGGTCCTCGGTGCTGGTCCGGCTCGACTGGTACGAGGGCGAACCGGCGGAGGGCACGCCGAACCCGGAGTGGCACATGAGCGCGTCCACCGGATTGCCGGCCCGGCTCGGGTTCGAGCGCCTGCGTGAGGCGTCGCGGCTGCCCGCAGAGGCCGAGCACTGCCGCTACCAGGTTCACGTCAGCCCGTGGGCGCTCGGAGCGAGCCTGCTCGAGGACAAAGGACAGGAGGTCCCGCATCCGATTTGGCAGCGCGAGTGGAGCTACGACCGGTTCGAGGAGTTCGAGAAGGCCCTCGGCGGGATTACGCACGGGCTCGCCGGCAGTGGGGCTTCGCGAGGTGAGAGCGCCGCCTGACGCGGCGCCGGAAAGAAGGAGCTGATGTCATGAGAATCGTCATCCCGAAGGAAATCCTGCCCGCCGAGAAACGCGTCGCTGCGATTCCGGAGACGGTGGGGAAGCTCAAGGCCAAGGGGTTCGAGGTCGTGGTCGAGTCCGGCGCGGGCCAGGGGATCTTCATCCCCGACGCCGAGTACGAGAAGGCCGGCGCGGCGATCGAGCCGGACGTCGAGCGCCTCTTCGCCGGTGCGGACGTCGTCCTGAAAGTCAAGCAGCCGATCGTCAACCCGGCTCGGGGCAAGCACGAGGTCGAGATGATGCCCGAGGGGTGCACGCTCGTGACCTTCCTGCATCCCGCGGCGCCCGACAGCCACGACATGGTGCGCAAGCTCCGCGATCGCCGCATCACGGCGTTTACCATGGACGGCATCCCGCGGACCTCGCGGGCCCAGCGGATGGACGCGCTGACCTCCATGAGCACCGTCACCGGCTACCGCGCGGTCCTCATCGCCGCCCAGCACCTGCCGCGGTTCGTCCCGATGATCGGCACGGCCATCGGCGCGGTGAAGCCGGCGAACGTTCTGGTCGTCGGCACGGGGGTGGTCGGCCTCCAGGCCATCGCCACCGCCAAGCGCCTCGGCGCCGTGGTGAAGGCGTGGGACATCCGGGATGCCGCGCGCACGGAGGCCGTCAGCCTCGGGGCGAAGGCCGCCGGCTTCGACGTGCCGCAGGAACTGGCGATCGCCGAGGGCGGCTACGCGAAGCTCCTGCCCGCCGAGTGGCTCAAGAAGGAGCAGGAGGCGATTGCGGACGTGGTGGCCGAGTCCGACGTGGTCATCCTGTCCGCGCTGGTGCCCGGAGCGCTCGCGCCGATCATCGTCACGAAGGAGGTTGTCGCGCGCATGAAGCCCGGCTCGGTCATCGTCGATGTGTCGATTGACCAGGGCGGCAATTGCGAGCTGACCAAGGCCGGTCAGGAGATTGTGGCGCACGATGTGTGCATCAGCGGGCTGCAGAACATCCCCGGCCGGATGGCGATGCATGCAAGCTGGCTGTACGCCCACAACATGTTCCATTACGTGGACAACCTGTACAAGTCCGTCCCCGGCGCGCCCGACCTCAACGACGACATCGTGCAGGCGTCGCTGGTGACGACCGGCGGCCGGATCGTGTACGGGCCCGCGCTGGACGCGATGGGCGAGCCCAGGGCGTAGTCCGATTCCCGACGAGGAGACCTCCGTCATGGCCGATCTGGCATTGATGCTGTTCGTGTTCGCCCTGTCGTTCGGCGCCGGGTATCTCTTGATCTCCCGCGTGCCGCCGCTGCTGCACACGCCGCTGATGTCGATGACCAACGCCATCTCGGCCGTGACGATTCTCGGCGCGATTCTGCTGTTCGCCGTCCCGATGAGCCGCGGCGACAAGGTGATCGGCGCCATCGCCCTCGCCGCGGCAGCCTTCAACCTGGTCGGCGGCTTCGTGATCACGGACCGCATGACCAGCCTGTTCAAGACCCACCAGGAGCCCGGGTCCGCCGACCGCGGCCGGGACCGGTCGTGATCCGGACCGCCGCGCCCGTGACCGGCGTCGCGGCCCTTCGCGGAGACGGATATGCCTAACTGGGGCACGCTGCTCGTGGATCTTTCCATCATCGCGCTGCTGATCGCCGGCATCGCGCAGTTCCGCACGCCGCGCGGCGCGCGGACGGGCAACGCGACGGCTGCCGCGGCGCTGCTGCTGGCCATCGCGCTGGTCCTCTACCGAAACGCGGTCCTCGATCCGGCGCTGTTCGTCGCGGCCCTGGCCGTCGGCGGCGCCGTCGGGACGCTCGTCGCGGTCCGGGTCACCATGATCCAGATCCCCGCGATGGTGGCGTTCCAGCACGGGATGGGCGGCATCGCCGCATCCGCCATCGCGTTCGTTGAACTGACGCGGCCGGGCGTGCCGCTGAACGCGGTCGGAGAGGTCTCGGGCTTCCTGGGCCTCGCCATCGGAGCCGCGACGTTCAGCGGCAGCATGCTCGCCAGCGCCAAGCTGGCGGCGAAGCTGAAGCAGACGCCCACCGTGCTGCGCGGGCACAACCTCCTGCTGCTGGCGCTCGTCGGCGCGATCGTCGCCCTGTGCGCCGTCGCGGCCGGAGTGGCGGGCCTGCCGCTCACGCTGGCGCTGGCCGGCGCGATCGCCGCCTCGGTGGGGCTCGGCTACGCCTTCGCCGTCCGTATCGGCGGAGCCGACATGCCCGTGCTCATCTCCTTCCTCAACGCGACGGCGGGGCTGGCCGCGGCCTTCTGCGGCATCGTCATCCAGAACCGGCTGCTCATCGCGTGCGGAGCCACCGTTGCTGCCTCCGGGTCGATCCTCACCGCGGTCATGTGCCGCGCGATGAACCGGAGCTTCGTGAAGGTCCTTTCGGGCGGCCGGCAGGCCGCGCCGGTCCAGGCGCCGGTCCAGGCGCCGGCCGAGGCGCCGCCGCAGGCGTCCGGCGCCAAGACGGGCGACGAGGCAATGCGGGAAGCCAAAGCGGTCCTGCGCGAGTCGGAGTCGGTCATCATCATCCCCGGCTACGGCATGGCGCTCGCGGGCGCCCAGTTCGAGGTCGCGTCGCTGGCCTCGCGGCTGGAGCAGCTCGGCAAGCGCGTCAGCTTCGCCATCCATCCCGTCGCCGGGCGCATGCCCGGCCACATGAACGTCCTGCTCGCCGAGGCCGACGTCGATTACGACAAGCTGCGCGAAATGGACGAGGTGAACCCGTCGTTCGCGTCGACCGACGCCGCGGTGATCGTCGGAGCGTCAGACGTCGTGAACCCCGCGGCGATCCAGACGGCGGATACGCCCATCTCGGGCATGCCGATCCTCAATGCGCACGAAGCGAAGCGCGTGCTGGTCTGCAACCTCGACGCGCGGCCGGGGTACTCCGGAGTCCCCAATCCCCTCTACGATCAGGCCGCCACGCTCCTGCTCTTCGGCGACGCCAAGGCGACGGTGACGGAGCTCGTCGAGAGCCTGGCGGCCGGCACGGCATCCAGGGAGGCGACGGCGTGAGCATCTCCAAGACGCGACTCAACCAGCGGCTCCTCGACGCCGAGTACGCCGTGCGCGGGCCGATCGTCCAGCGCGCGCAGGAACTCGAGGCGGCGGGCCGCAAGATCATCTACTGCAACATCGGCAACCCGCAGGCGCTGAAGCAGCCTCCGCTGACCTACTTGCGCCAGCTGCTGTGCCTGATGGAGTACCCGGCGCTCCTCGACAGCGAGGCGGCCCTCGCGCTGTTCCCGAAGGATCTCGTCGAGCGCGTCGGCCTCCTCCGGGCGAAGGTCCCGCACGGCACCGGGGCGTACACGCAGAGCGCGGGGCTGCCCTTCGTCTGCCGGGCGGTGGCGGAGTTCATAGAGCGGCGGGACGGCATTCCCGCTGACCCGCGCCGCGTGATCCTGACAGACGGCGCCAGCAAGGCGGCGCAGGCGGTGCTGCTTGCGATGCTGCGCAACCCCGGCGACGGGTTTATGATCCCAATCCCGCAGTATCCGCTCTACAGCGCCAGCCTCACGCTCTACGGCGGCGAGCAGATCGGCTACTACCTCGACGAGCAGCACGGGTGGCAGCTCAGCGAGGCGGCGCTTTCCCGGAGTCTCGACGAGGCCAGGGCCCGCGGCGTGCACGCGGTGGGCATCGTCGTCATCAACCCCGGCAATCCGACGGGCGCGGTGCTGTCGGTCGAGAACATCCGGATGATCATCGCCTTCGCCCGCCGCCACGGGCTCGTGGTGATCGCCGACGAGGTCTACCAGGAGAACGTCTACGCGCCGGATCGGTCCTTCGTGTCGTTCGCCAAGGTCATGCACGACGTGGGCGACGCGACCACGCCGCTCTTCAGCCTGCACTCGGTGTCGAAGGGATTCCTCGGCGAGTGCGGCCACCGCGGCGGCTACCTCGAACTGCGGAACGTGCCCGACGACGTGCTGGACCAGTTCATCAAGCTGCAGTCGATCAGCCTCTGCGCCAACGTGCCTGGCCAGCTCGCCACGTACGCGATGGTGGCGCCGCCGCGCGAGGGAGACGAAAGCTACGCGCGCTACCAGCGGGAGCGGGATGCCATCCTCGAGGACTTGCGGGAGAAGGCCAGGCTCCTGGGAGAGGGGCTGAGCCGGGTGCCCGGGATGTCGGTGGACGTCCCGCAGGGCGCGTTGTACGCCTTCGTCCGGTTCGAACTTCCGCTCGGCCCCGGCGCCGACGCTGGCGCGATGCCCGAGGCCGAACGCGCCGCGTTGATCGCAGAGCGCGAGGCGGCCTACTGTCTCGCCTTGTTGGAGGAAACAGGCATCTGCGTGGTGCCCGGCTCCGGCTTCGGCCAGCCGCCGGGCACCCTGCACTTCCGCACCACGTTCCTGCCGCCGCGCGATGAGATCGAGGCGCTGGTCTCGCGGCTGGGAGAGTTCCACGTGAAGTACGCCGCCGGACCCGCGTTCGCCGGCGTCACGGCGTAGGAGCGAAGAAAGCCTCGCGTGCGGCCGGACGGGCCCCGCCGCGGGCCCGTCCGGCCGCGGCGAGAGGCTCCGGCGCGAGAAGCCACGCCTTCTGTGGGTGGCCCCTTCTCGAGGGCCGTCCCGCGGAGCCTGCCGGCATCCGTCCGAGCGCGCTCCCCGTCGGACGCGCGGTCCCGTGCGCGGGCGCAGCCGCCGAAGGACCTGCTGGCCGGCTGTTCGGACCAGCTGCACCGGCCCGATCAGCCCGGACGGCAGCAGGGGAGAGTCAGCGCGATAGAACGGCGGCGCCGTGCAGGTGTAGTTCGGCGTGACGCTCTCCTGCTGGTCGCCAATCAGGCGGTTCACCCACAAGTTGACGGCCTTGATCTCCAGCGTGTTCGCGCCGGCCTTCAGTGCGGGCGTCACGTCCACGCGGAACGGCGTCTTCCAGGCGGCGCCGACCGGCCTGTCGGTGACGCTGGCCTCTGCGGTGTTCTTCGCGTCGCCGAGATCGAGCCAGAGCCTGGCGCCGGAGGCGAACCAGTCCGCCGGCGCGTCCACGGTCTTCGTGCAGCTGGCCGTCCCCGAGAAGTACTTCGCGCCGGCGTCGGCATGCTCGGTCCAGGAGATGAGCGCCGGCAGCGCGGTCTTCTCCGGCGCGCCGCGGTTGGGCTGGAACGCCACGTCCCAGGCGTCTTGCCGGTAAGGCGGAACGTCGCCTCCACCTCGTCGGCGCGGCTGTTCCGGTGGCTCACTCAGTGCACTTCGCCGTCGTCCAGCTGGCGGTGGACGAACGCCAGCTCGGTGTCGGGGCGCACCTGCCAAAAGGGAAGAACGTACACAAGAAAGGCCAGGCTGTAACCTGGCCTGTTCTCGGGGCTTCCGGTGGTGGACGGCAGGAGGCTCGAACTCCCGACCTCCGCGTTGCGAACGCGGCGCTCTCCCAGCTGAGCTAGCCGCCCGACAATCTTCTCATTCTACCACGGCGCGGGACTCAACAGTGAAGGCGCAAGGCGCTGGGGACCGGCGGCTTGGGGCCGGAGGCAGGGAATCGGGACTCGGGACCCGGTCCTTCGACAGGCTCAGGCCGCCCTGGGCGGGTATCGGCACCGGCGAGCCGAAGCCTCACTCCCCAATCACCTCCAGGTACTTGAGCGCCCCGCCGGTGTTGAACAAGACGACGCAGTCGTCCGTGTTGATCAGGCCGTCTGCCCGGAGCCGGCGCAGCGCGGCGAGCGTCGCCCCGCCTTCGGGAGCGGCGCTCACGCCCTCGAGCGCGCCCATCGCCTTCATGTCCCGGACCATCTCGCGGTCGCTGACCGCGATCGCCGTTCCGCCGCTCTCGCGGATGGCCCGCAGGATGAGGAAATCGCCGATGGCCTTCGGCACGCGCAGGCCGTCGGCGCAGGTCCGGGCGTTCTCCCACGGATGGGCGCGGGCTGCCCCTTCGCGAAAGGCGCGCACGATTGGCGCGCAGGTCTCGGCCTGCACGCTCACCATCCGCGGTCGCCGGCCGCGCGGCACCCAGCCGAGCGCTTCGACCTCGTCGAAGGCCTTCCACATGCCGACAATGCCCGTGCCGCCGCCGGTGGGGTAGACGATCCAGTCCGGCCAGCGCCACCCGAGCTGCTCCGCCAGCTCGTACCCCATCGTCTTCTTGCCCTCGAGCCGGTACGGCTCCTTGAGCGTCGAGACGTCGTACCAGCCCAAGGGACCGCCGCGCTCAGTCGCTGCCCGCCCGGCATCCGTGATAAGGCCGTCCACGAGCGTGACGCGGGCCCCATAGAGCTCGCATTCCCGGACAAACGGCGCCTTCACGTCCCTGGGCATGAAGACCTGCGCCTCGAGTCCTGCGGCGGCGGCGTAGGCGGCCAGGGCGTTGGCGGCGTTCCCGGCCGACGGCACCGAGAGCGTCGTGGCGCCGGCGGCGCGGGCGCGCGTGACGGCCGCCGACAGGCCGCGCGCCTTGAACGAGTGGGTAGGGTTGAGCGATTCGTCCTTGATGTAGAGCGCCGGAAGGCCCAGTTCTCGGCCGAGCCTCGTCGCATGGATGAGCGGCGTGAAGCCTTCGCCGAGCGTGACGGGAGCCTCGCCTTCGAACAGCGGCATCAGCTCCCCGTACCTCCACATCGTCGGCGGGCGGCCGGAGAGGCTCTCGCGGCGCCACGCGCGCGCGGCCGCCTCGAGGTCGTAGCGCGCCACGAGGGGCATCCCGCACGAGCAGAGATGGTGCGACCCGCGGGGATCGCACGGCGGAGCCCCGCACGGCACCGAGCACTCCAGGCGCGACAGGAACGACACCGGCCGTCCTCCGCGGCGGTCGCCCAGCTCCGGGCCCTTACTTCCCGCCCAGCAGCTCGACGTCCTTCTTCTTCTGCAGCTCGTCGACCGCACGGATGTGCGCGTCGGTGAGCCGCTGCACCTCGTCGAGGCCCTTCCGCTCGTCGTCCTCCGACACGAGCTTGTCCTTCTGCAGCTTCTTGAGCTTCTCGTTCGCGTCGCGGCGCACGAGCCGGATGGCGTTGCGGGCCTCCTCGGCCAGCTTGTGCACGTGGCGCGACAGCTCGCGGCGGCGCTCCTCGGTCAGGGACGGGATGGGAATGCGGACGACGCGGCCGTCGTTGGTGGGATTCAGGCCGAGGTCCGACGCCCGGATGGCCTTCTCGATCGTGCCGAGAAGGCTCGGATCGAAGGGCTGGGCGAGAATCGTCATCGGATCGGGCACCGACAGCGTGGCCACCTGGTTCAGGGGCATCCGCGATCCGTACGCGTCCACGTGCACCGGATCGAGGATGTTGATGGTCGCCCGCCCGGTGCGGACGCCGGCGAGGTCGCGCCGCAGGTGGTCGATCACCTGCTCCATCCGTTTCTTGAGGTCTGCGTACAGCGCCTTGAGATCGATCGCGTCCATGCTGGTCTGCTCCGGATGCTGTGGTCTCGCGCTACGCCCGGACGACGGTCCCGATCCGCTCGCCCAGGACGGCCCGCCTCATGTTGCCGGGCCGGCGCAGGTTGAAGACGATGATGGGGAGCTTGTTGTCCATGCAGAGCGAGACGGCCGTGGCGTCCATCACCTTCAGGCGTCGCTCGAGCACGTCGAGGTACGTGAGGAGCTCGAACCGCGTGGCGTCGGGGTGGGAGACCGGGTCGGCGGAGTAGATGCCGTCGACCTTCGTGGCCTTCAGGATGACGTCGGCCTTGATCTCCATCGCCCGCAGGGCCGCCGCGGTGTCGGTCGTGAAGTAGGGGTTGCCCGTGCCGGCGGCGAACACCACGACGCGCCCCTTTTCGAGGTGCCGGACGGCGCGGCGCCGGATGAAGGGCTCGGCGACGGCTCGCATCTCGATGGCTGTCAGGACGCGGGTGGAAACGCCGGCGTTCTCGAGGGCGTCCTGGAGGGCGAGGGCGTTGATGACCGTGGCGAGCATGCCCATGTAGTCGGCCTGCGCCCGGTCCATGCCCGCCGCGCCGGCGGCGACACCGCGGAAGATGTTGCCGCCGCCGATGACGATGGCCAGATCCACGCCGAGGGCGCGGATCTCCCCGATCTCCCTGGCGATGCCGCCGACCAGGGCAGGATCGATGCCGTAGCCCTGTTCGCCCATCAGGGCTTCCCCCGACAGCTTGACGAGGACGCGGCGGTAGGCTGGCGCGGGCGGCGGCTGGTCCATACGCCGAGGGATTATAGCCTAGGCGCCCTCTCCCAGCTTGAACCGCGCGAAGCGAGCGATGGCGATGTTCTCGCCGGTCTTCGCGATGGCCTGCTTGACCATCTCGCCGACGGTGATCGCCTGATCGCGGACCGAGGGCTGATCCAGGAGCACCGCCTGGCTGAAGAACGCGCCGAGCTTGCCCTCGACGATCTTGTCGACGACCGCGGCCGGCTTGCCGGATCCCTCGAACTGCGCGCGGTAGATTGCGCGCTCCCCGTCGAGCACCTCGGCGGGCACGTCCTCGCGACGCAGGTACTTCGGGTCGGCCGCGGCGATGTGCATCGCGACTTCCTTGACGAGCGTCTGGAACCCTTCGGTGCGGGCGACGAAGTCGGACTCGCAGTTGACCTCGACGAGGACGCCGATCTTGCCGCCCATGTGGATGTAGCTCCCCACGAGGCCCTGCGAGGTCGCGCGGCCCGCGCGCTTCGCCGCCTGGGCAAGCCCGCGCTTGCGCAGGACGGTGACGGCCTCGTCCATGTCGCCGCCCGTCTCGGTCAGGGCGGCCTTGCATTCCATCATCCCGGCGCCGGTCTTCTCGCGCAGGGCCTTGACTTGCGCTGCCGTGATTGCCATGGCTGTGCGATCTCCGCGGTACGAAAACCGCGCCGGCGCGGGACGGGCCCGGCCGGCGCGAAGGGGTGCTGCCGGGGCCGATCGGCCCCGGTCGTCAGGTCCTCAGGCCGACGCGGGCGCCGCTGCCGGCGGCGCGTCCGGCCGGGACCGGCCGGGGGCCGGGCGCGCGCCGTGGGCGCCGGCGTCGGCGGCCGCGTCGGCCCGCGCCGACTCGCGCAGCGAGCGGCCCGCCACGATCGCGTCCGCGATGCGCGACGTGAAGAGGCGGATCGACCGCAGCGCATCATCGTTGCCCGGGATGACGTAGTCGACCTGTTCGGGATCGGAGTTCGTGTCGACGATGCCGATCACCGGGATCTTCAGCTTCCGCGCCTCGTCGACCGCAATCTGCTCCTTCTTCGTGTCGATCACGAACACCGCGTCCGGGAGCTTCGCCATCTGGCGGATGCCGTCGAGGTTCTTCTGGATCTTCTTCTTTTCCTTCTCGACGGCGGCGACCTCTTTCTTCGAGAGCGTCTCGTAGCGGCCGTCGGTCTGCATGGCCTCGAGCTCGCGCAGGCGGGTGAGGCTCCGCTGGATCGTCGTGAAGTTGGTCAGCAGCCCGCCCAGCCAGCGCTGGTTGACGAAGTGCATGCCGCAGCGCTGCGCTTCCTCCGCCACCGCGTCCTGCGCCTGCCGCTTCGTGCCCACGAACAGCACCGTGCCGCCCTCGGAGGCGAGCCGGCTGACGAACGCCTCGGCGTCCCCGAAGAGCTGCGCCGTCTTGCCCAGGTCGATGATGTAGATGCCGTTCCGCTGGCCGAAGATGTACGGCTTCATCTTCGGGTTCCACCGCTTCGTCTGATGGCCGAAGTGCACCCCGGCTTCCAACAGTTCCTTGATGGCGATCCCGCTCAATGGTCCTCCCTCGACAGATGCCGGCCGGGTTACCGCTTGCTGAACTGGAAGCGCTTGCGCGCACCCGCCAGTCCGTACTTCTTTCGTTCCTTCGCCCGGGCGTCCCGGGTGAGAAGGCCTTCCTTCTTCAGCGCCGGCCGCAGCTCGCTGTTGTATTCGCACAGCGCGCGGGAGATGCCGAGGCGGACCGCGCCGGCCTGACCGGCGATCCCGCCCCCCGCCACCGTCGCCAGGACGTCGAACTTGTCGGCCGTCTCGGTCAGCTGGAGCGGCTGCTTGATCTCGGCGCGCAGCACGGCGGTGGGGAAGAAGTCCTCGAACTGGCGGTGGTTGACCGTGATTGCGCCGTTGCCCGGCCGCAGGAAGACGCGGGCCGTCGACGTCTTCCGGCGCCCGGTTCCGTAATACTGGATTGCAGACACGTTACGCTACCTCGAGCTTGGTGGGTTGCTGGCCCCGGTGCGGGTGGTCCGGCCCCGCGTAGACCTTGAGCTTCCGGTACATCGCATCGCCGAGCGTCGTCTTGGGCAGCATGCCGCGCACCGCTTCTTCCACGAGGCGGATTGGCGTGCGGGCCCGGACGACCTTCGCGCGCTCCTCGCGCAGGCCGCCCTCGTAGCCGCTGTGCCTGCGGTAGATCTTCTGCTCGTCCTTGCGCCCGGTGAGCTTCACGCGGTCCGCGTTCACGACGACGACGTGATCGCCCGTGTCGAGGAACGGCGTGTAGGCCGCGCGGTGCTTGCCCATCAGCAGCCGGGCCGCCCGGGTCGCAAGGCGTCCGAGCGCCACACCCTCGGCATCGATCACGTGCCACCGGCGCTCGATCGTCTTCAGGTTCGCCGTATACGTGTGCATCTGCAAGTCTCTATCCCTGAATCAATTTCAGCCACGGCAATCCAAAAGCGTACCAGCCCGTGCTGGTCCTTGTCAACCGCGCGCTTCTCCGCGGCCCCGGCCGCGCCCGGTGCAACCTCGCGCCCTCGCGTCTCTACACGGCTCCGGGGGTCAGGCCGATAAGACGGCCGGCCGGAGCGGCGGCCCGGCCTGCGGGCTGGTGGCCGCCGTCGGGGCGGCAGCGCGGTAGAACCTGCCACCCGCGGGGCCGAGGGGCGATGACAATTCTGCACGCGCCCCTCGGAAATCGCCTATCGGCGCCGGGGGCTCCCGGCGGGCAAGACGCCAGGCGCCGGGGCTTTGGGCCGGGCGAGGGCCGCTTGGCAGGGAACCGGCGGATTTGGCACCCGACTTGCGCAGACGGCCGGAGCGGGCGCCCCGCGCGCCTCGGAAAGGGAAGGACCCAAAGGTGTTCGGCAGACGCAAAGGCCTGGTGGGCCTGGACATCGGATCGAGCGCGGTCAAGGCCGTCGAGCTCGCTTCGGCCGGCAAGTCCTACCGCGTGGTCGCCTACGCCAGCGAGGCCATGGCGCCGGACAGCATCGTCGACGGCGCCATCATCGACGGCGCGGGAGTCGCCGACACCATCCGGCGCGTCTTCGACCGGCTCGGCACGAAGACGAAAGACGTGGCAGCGTCGCTCGCGGGCAACGCCGTCATCGTGAAGAAAATCAGCCTCCCGCAGATGACCGAGGCCGAACTGGCCGAGTCCATCAAGTGGGAGGCCGAGCAGTACATCCCCTTCGACATCCAGGACGTGCACCTGGACCACCAGGTCGTGCCCGGCGGCGAGGCCGCGGCGCCGAACTCGATGGACGTCCTGCTGGTGGCGGCGAAGAAGGAGAAGATCGCCGACTACACCGGCGTGATCGCCCAGGCCGGCCGGGTCCCCGTCGTCGTCGACGTGGACGCCTTCGCAATCCAGAACGCCTTCGAGGCGAACTACGACGCCGACCCCGGCACCGTCACCGCGCTCATGAACATGGGCGCCAGCGCGATCAACATCAACATCGTCAGCGGGCCGGCGACGATCTTCACGCGCGACGTCCCGATCGGCGGCAACGCCTATACCGAGGCCATCCAGCGCGAGTTCAACCTGACCTTCGACCGCGCCGAGCAGGTCAAGCGCGGCGCGGGCGCCGGCGACGAGCGCGCCGACGAGATCGAAGCGGTCCTGCGCGCCGTCAGCGACAACGTCCTGCTTGAGATTCAGAGGACCTTCGACTTCTACCGGTCCACGGCCGCCTCGGATCGGCTCGACCGCGTGATGCTGTGCGGCGGCGGCGCCCGCGTGCGGGGGTTCGCCGACGCGCTCGCCGACCGCTTCGGGCTCCCCGTCGAGCCACTCGACCCGTTCCGGCGGATCGCCTTCGACGCGCCCGCCTTCGGCGTCGACGCCGTCGAGACCGCGCCTGTCGCCGTCGTGGCGGTGGGCCTCGCACTGCGACGGGCAGGTGACCGATGATCCGCATCAACCTCCTCACCCAGGAGCGGGAGAAGCCGCGGCGACAGGCCGCGGGCCCGCTCGTCGGCTCGGGCCAGAAGATCACCGTCGCCTGCACCCTCATCCTCGCTCTGGCCGCCCTCGGCGTGGGCTGGTGGTACTGGTCGCTGCGGAAGGAAGAGTCGAAGCTCAAGGCCGACATCGCGACCGCCCAGGCGGAGACCGCCAGGCTCCAGGCGCTCATCGTGCAGGTGCGGCAGTTCGAGGAACGCAAGGCCCAGCTGCAGCAGCGCGTGGCGCTCATCGAGGACCTCCGGCGCAGCCAGAGCAGCCCCGTGCACGTGCTGGATGCGATCAGCCGCAGCGTCCCGGACTCCCTGTGGCTGACGGCGCTCGACCAGAAAGGCCGGGACCTCACGCTGGAGGGCCGCTGCCTGTCGATGACGTCGATTTCGGACTTCGTGGACAACCTCGGGCGGACGGGCTGGTTCGAGAAGCCCGTGGAAATCGTGGACAGCCAGGTCGAAAACGGCCAGGCGGCAGGCGCCGACGTCATCAAGTTCACCGTCCGGGCCCAGGTGACGACGCCGGCAAGCTAGCGTGGAAGCGGGATCGCGATGGATCTGAACCTGCACAAACTCCCGTGGTACGCCCAGGTGGGGCTGTTTGTCGCGCTGGCGGTCGCCGGCGTGGCGGCCTTCTACTACCTGTACGCCATGCCGGCCGACAAGGCCCTCGACGCCCAGCGCCAGAGGCTGGCCACCCTGCGGGTGGACATCAGCCGGGGCATGGCCATCGCGCGGCAGCTCCCGCAGTTCCGGGCGCAGGTCGCCGATCTCGAGGGGCGGCTGGAGGGCCTCAAGGCCATCCTGCCCGACGAGAAGGACTTCGGCGAGCTGCTGCGGAACCTGCAGACGCTTGCCGTGCAGTCGAACCTGAGCATACGCGTGTTCAAGCCGGCGCCGGTGGTGACCCAGCCGCTTCACGCGGAGTGGCCCATCAACATCGAGCTCGACGGCACCTACCACAACCTCGGGCTCTTCTTCGAACGGATCAGCCGCTTTCCGCGGATCATCAACGTCGGCAACATCTCGGTGAAGGGCAAGGACAAGCCCGATCAGAACACGAGCATCTCGGTGGCCTGCGTGGCGACGACGTTCGTCCTGCTGGACGGCGCACAGGCCCCGGCTGCCGCCAAGCCGGCGCAGGCCTCCCCGTCTCCGGCGGCGGCCAAGCCCGCCGCGGGAGGCAGGTCATGAGGCCGCCAGCCGTCGCCCTCGCCGTCGTTCTCCTAGTCGGCGCCTGCCCGGGCGTCTCGTCCGCCCGTCAGGCGGCCGCGAAGCCGGCGCCGACGGCGCCGTTCGCCTACAACCCCGAGGGCCGGCGGGACCCGTTCGTCAGCCTGCTGAAGCGCGCCACCGAGGCGAGAGCCCGTCAGGACAGGCAGCCCGCGGCCGGCGTGTCGAGGTTCCTGGTCAGCGAGCTCTCGCTCAGGGGCATCATGCAGAGCCGCGGCGATCACGTGGCCTTGGTGGCGGGCCCCGACAACAGGACGTACGTGGTCCGAGTCAACGACCGTCTGCTCGACGGCAGCATCCGGGCCATTACGGCCGATTCGCTCGTGTGCCTGCAGGACGTGAACGACCCGCTGTCCCTGACCAAACAGCGCGAGGTGCGGTTGACCCTTCGCGCCGTGACGGAAGCGAAGTGAACGCGGAGAGGGTGACTGTGATGTCAGCTCGACTGCTGAGGGTGCTGGCCGGCGCATTGGTGCTTGGCTCGGCGGTGCATGCCGCCGGCCATGCGGCACCGACGGCGCGCTTGACCGGCGTGGCCACGAAGACCGAGGGCGCCGGGACGACGGTGGTCATCGAGACGTCCGAGCCCGTCGCCTACGTCGCGGCGCAGCCCGATCCGCTCACGCTGCTGGTCGATCTGCGCGACGTGTCGCCCGCCGGCGTCCGTCCGGACCGCCCCTCGGGGGCCGTTGCCGACGTGCGGATCGAGCCCGAAACGGGCGAGGATGGCACCGCAGTCGCCCGCGTGCGGATGCTGTTGTCGCGCCCCCTGACGCCCGTCGTGCGCAGCCGCCGGAACGCCGTCGTCGTCGAGTTCGGCGCCGGCGCCGCCGGCGGCGAGCGTGCCTCGGCCGTTCCGGCGGCCGAGCCCGCAGCGCCGCCCAGGCCATCGCCGGGCTCGGCGCTGACGAGAGTCGAGACGGCGGCGGTTCCCGACGGCACCCGGGTCACCTTCACGGGCCCGGGATCGTGGCGCGCCGGGACGATCGAATCGGCAAGAGACCTGCCGCCGCGCCTGGTAGTGGACTTCCCGGACCTGCGCTCCACGCTCCCGGCGGTGACACCCGTCGGCCTGGGTCCGGTCGATCGCATCCGGGTCGGCGTGAACCGCGTCGATCCCCTCGTCACGCGCGCGGTCATCGACCTGACGTGCCCCGTCACCCATCGCGTCGAGCCGCTGGAGAACGGCGTGGCCATCGTGCTCAGCCAGGCCGCCCCCGCACGTCCGCGCACGCCGGAGACGGCGAGCGAGCCCCGGCTCGACCCGGCGCCCGGTCCGGCCGGCGGAGCGCCGCCGCCCGGCCCGGTGCCCGTCGTCGTCGCGGCGGCGGCCTCTCAGGCGGCGCCCGGCCCCGCCTCTCCTGTTCCCGACGTGTCCGGTGCGGAGGCGCGGCCGGCGCGTCAGCCGGCGGCCGGACAGGCCGTCCTGGCGCAGAAGCCCGCCGCGCCCGCGGCCCCGGAAGGCGAGAAGCAGTACACGGGCCACCTGGTGACCTTCGACTTCTTCCAGGCCGACCTGCGTTCGGTCCTCCGCACGTTCTCGGAAATCAGCGGGCTGAACATCGTGATCGATCCGAACGTCCCGGCGGCGATGGTGGACGTGTCGCTGAAGGAGGTCCCCTGGGACCAGGCGCTCGAGGTGATCCTGCGCTCCCACCAGCTCGGGTACGTGCTCGAGAACAACGTCGTGCGGATCGCGCCGCTCAAGGTGCTGGCGCAGGAGGAAACCGAGCGGCAGAAGCTCGCCGAGGCCCAGTCGATGAGCGGCCAGCTCAAGGTGCTCACCAAGACGCTGAGCTACGCCAAGGCCGCCGTCGTCGCCAAGCTCCTGAAGGACACGCGCGTGATCTCGAACCGCGGGACGGCCATCGTGGACGATCGCACGAACACCCTGATCATCAACGACCTGCCGGAGGCGCTGGCCCAGTGCGAGGACCTGATCACGAAGCTGGATCGCTCCGAGCCCCAGGTCGAGATCGAGGCGCGCATCGTCCAGACCACGACGACGGCCGCGCGGGCAATCGGCGTGCAGTGGGGCGTGAACGGACGGATGGCCAGCGCGCTGGCCAACACCGCGCCGGTCACTTTCCCGGCGCAGAGCAGCGTGAGCGGACGCACGGCCTCGCAGCAGGGGAACGCCACGCTCGGCGAGAGCTCCTTCACGCCGACCGCCGTGCACCTGCCGGCCACGGGGGCGACCTCCGCCCTCGGGATCTCCATGGGCAGCCTGACGGGATCGTTCAACCTGGACGTCGCGCTCTCGGCCCTCGAGGAGAAGGGCCAGGGCAAGATCCTGTCGCAGCCCCGGGTCATGATGCAGAACAACTTCGAAGCGGAGATGACCCAGGGCGTGCAGATCCCCATCCAGACCTCGGCGAACAACACGGTCACGGTGACCTTCAAGGACGCGGCGCTTACGCTCAAGGTCAGGCCGCAGATCACGGCCTCGGACACGGTGATGATGAGCATCTCGCTCGAGAACGCGTCGCCCGACTACAGCCGCTCCGTGAACGGGATCCCGCCGATCGACACGCAGCGGGCCATCACGCAGGTGCTGGTCAACGACAACGAGACGATGGTCATCGGCGGGATCATGAAGTCCGAAGAGACGTCGATGCGAGACGGCGTCCCGGGGCTCTCGCGCATCCCGCTGCTGCGCTGGCTCTTCCGCCGGGACTCGATGTCCGCCGATCAGCGCGAACTGCTGATCTTCATCACGCCGCGCATCCGCCGGTAAGCGGGCCAGAACGGGGCAGGAGACGGAGCTATGTTGGCTAGACGGCTGGGAACGACACGCGGATGGCCGGCGGCGGCGATCGGCGCGCTGGCGCTGGCGCTTGGGGGCGCGGCTTGCGGGCACCTCAACGAAAACGGCCGCTCGCCGTCCTATTTGATCATCGACAACCTCGAGGCGGCGTCGGGCGCCAAGCCGAGCTCGTTCTCGAACACCCTCGCCTCCGACGTGGTGACCAACGTGAAGGTGACCGTCGGCACCGAGGAGATCCTCCAGCCCACGACCTACGAGGACGTCGGGCAGGTGCGGCTCCGGATGGCGTTGAAGGATCAGGGCGCGGTGGGAGCGGTGACCGCCCCCACCCCCGCAAACACGATCACCGTCACGCGCTACCACGTCGAGTTCGTGCGCGCCGACGGGCGGAAGACCCCGGGGGTAGACGTTCCCTACGCCTTCGACGGCGCGGCAACCGGGAGCATCGGCAGCGCCGGCAGCACGCTGTCGTTCATCATCGTCCGGGCGCAAGCCAAGCTCGAAGCGCCGCTGCGGGCGCTGCGCGAGGGCGGCGGCGCCGTCGTGATCTCCACCATCGCGCACGTGACCTTCTACGGCAAGGACCAGAACGGGAACGAGGTCTCCGTGACGGGGTCGATCTCGGTGAACTTCGCGGACTGGGGCGACCCGTCCTAGCCGGCGGGCGCAGGGGCATTCACGGGGTCTCCCGCGGGAGCGGATCCACGCGGCACAGCCAGGATAGGGCACCAAGATGACGCGCACATTGAAGGCACTTGCACTCCTCGGGGCGATCGCGGCGGCGGCCGCAGCCGGCTGCACGGTGAAGAAGGAGGAAGCGCCCCCGCTCGCCGGTCCGTCCGAGCTGGGGACGGCGCTCGTCCTGTCGGCGACCCCGGACACGCTCAGGCAGGACGGCTTCTCCCAGTCCCAGATCGTCGTGCAGGCCCTGGACGGCAGCGGGACGCCCGTCAAGTCCCCGATCGCCATCCGCCTGGACGTCGCCGTCAACGGCACAGTGGTGGACTTCGGCCAGCTGTCGGGCAAGAACCTGGTCACCGGCAGCGACGGCAAGGCCACGGCCACGTACACCGCGCCGCCCGCGCCCGCCGACATGGTGGACTCGAACACCGTCATCCAGATCCTCGCGACGCCGGTCGGGAGCGACGCCAACTCGTCGCTCTCGAGGAGCGTCAGCATCCGGCTGGTGCCGCCGGGCGTCATCAAGCCCCCCAACGGCACGCCGACGGCCTCGTTCACCTTCTCGCCCAGCACGCCGGTCGTCGAGTCGGAGGTCACCTTCGACGCGTCGCTCAGCCAGGACGCCGACGGATCGATCGTGTCGTATGCGTGGAACTTCGGCGACGGGACGAAGAGCACCGGCGTGGTGGCGCGCCACAGCTACAGGGCGGCCGGCTCGTACACCGTCACCCTGACCGTGACCGACGACCGCGGCCTGTCGGCTTCGGTGTCGAAATCCGTGTCGGTGACGATGACCGCCAACCCGGTCGCGAAGTTCTCGATCTCGCCGTCGAGACCGAAGATCAACGAGAGGGTGTACTTCAACGCCGGGTTGTCCACGGCCGCGTCGGGCCGCACGATCGTGCGCTACGCGTGGGATTACGGCTCCGGCCGGCAGGATTCCGGGCAGCTCGTGTGGCACATCTACACCCAGCCCGGGGACTACGTCGTGGTCCTGACGGTCACCGACGACGCCGGAAACACGGGCTCGACGTCGCAGAGCGTGACGGTAGCGCAGCCTGACCTCACGGCCGCGTTCTCGTACTCGCCCGCGTCGCCGGCGTACGGCACAACCGTCTACTTCAGCGCTGCCGACTCGACCGGCTCGAACCCGATCACGTCGTACTCGTGGAACTTCGGCGACGGCGCTACCGCCACCGGCCTGTCGCCCAGCCACCGGTTCAACTGCCCGGGCGGACCGGCGACGGTGCCGTTCGCCGTGCAGCTGACCGTCAGGGACAGCACGGGCGCGAGCGCCAGCGTGACGAAGAACGTCTCGGTCACGGGCTGCGGCTTGTAGGCTGGCGAGCTCGCCTCGAGCGGGCGCGCGGCGCCGGGAGATTCCCCTGCCGGCGGCGGCGTTCACGCGCCGCCGCCGGTCTTCACCCGGCCCGGGACGAGCCCTGCGGCCCTTCACGCGCCGTCCCCGCTGGTAGTAGGATCAGCTCGTGGCCGAGGACCCGCGCATCGATGCGCTGAAGAAGCGGATCCAGAGAGACCCTGGGTCGATTGCCTTCGCCCAGCTGGCGGAGGAGTACCGCCGGGCCGGGCGGTTCCAGGAGTCCATTGAGGTCTGCCGGGCCGGCCTGGCGCGGCACCCGGGCTACCTGTCGGCCCGGGTGACGCTCGGCCGCGCGCTGCTCGAGGTCGGCGACATCGATTCCGCACATCGCGAGTTCTCCGACGTGATCCGTGTGGCGCCTGGCAATCTGTCCGCCATCCGCGGCCTTGCGGAGGTCCACCGGAGGCGCGGCGAACTGCCCGAGGCCATCGAGCAGTTCCGCTCGGCGTTCGAGCTTGCCGGGCCCGACCCGGCCATCGAGCAGATCGTCCGGGACCTCCGCCGGGAGGCCATGCAGGCGCCCCTGCCGGCCGAACCCGGTCGGGCGTCGGAGAGCGCTCCGGGCTCGTACGCGGCGGGTCACGCGCCCACGCGCCCCGCCGCCAGCGAGGAGCAGCGCGCAGCCCGGAGGACGGTCGCCTACCTCGAGCGCTGGCTCGAGGCCATCGTGGCCGACCGGCGCTCGCGCCTGTTCGCCTCCCGCGCTTGACAGGACCCGGCGCGTGGGGGATTCTCCCTCTCATCCATGCCGCATCCAGCCGTTGACCTCCTGGCCGCCAGACACGCGGCCGTCCGCGCTGCCGCGGCCATGGAAGGCCTCGATGGCCTCGTCGTCTTCCACCTGCCCAACATCCGCTACTTGACCGGCTTCGCGGGCAGTGCGGCCATCGCGATTCTCACCCGCGACGAGATCATCCTCATTACGGACGGCCGCTACGTCACCGAGGTTGAGGAGACGGTCCGGCCCGGCTGTCCCGGGCTGCGCCTCGTGAAGGTGGACCCGGCGTACGACGCCACGTTGGCCGCGTGCCTGGAGGCAGCCGGTGCGATCCGGGTCGGGTTCGAGTCGGCGCACCTGAGCGTCAAGCGCCACGACGCCCTCGCCGCGGCGCTGCGGAACGCGTCGGCTGGCGGCGGAAGCGCCGCCGCCCTCGTGCCCGCCGAGCGCCTGGTCGAAGCCTGCCGGATGCGCAAAGACGCGGCCGAACTCGCCGCTCTCCGGCGCGGGGGAGCGCTCATCGACGCGATCGCGGCCGCGGTGCTCGGCGATGTCCGGGCCGGCCAGTCCGAATGGGAGGTGGCCGCCGGGATCGACGACCGGATCCGCAGGGGCGGGTTCGAGCGCGCGTCGTTCGAGACGATTGTGGCGTCCGGCCCCAATGCTGCGCTGCCGCACGCCAGGCCGGGCAGGCGGGTCCTTCAGCCGGGCGACCTGGTCGTGCTGGACTTCGGAGGCGTTTGCGAAGGATACTGTACGGATATCACTCGAACCGTGAGCGTTGGCGAGCCCTCGGCCGAGGCGCGGGGGCTCTACGAGGCCGTGGCGGCCGCGCACCGCGCGGCGGCCGCGGCGGTGCGGCCCGGCGCGCCGATCACGGACGTGGACGAGGCGGCGCGGGCGGTCCTCGAGGCGCGCGGCCTCGGGACGGCGTTCAGCCACGCCACCGGACACGGGCTGGGCCTGGAGGTCCACGAGGAGCCGCGAGTCGGGCCTCGGCGGCCGGACATCCCGGGCGTGCCGCCGGCGGGCCGCGACGACCGCCTCGAGCCCGGCATTGTCTTCACCATCGAGCCAGGCGCCTACGTGCCGGGGCTCGGCGGCGTGCGGATCGAGGACGACGTGCTGGTCACGCCCGACGGGCTGGAATGGCTGACCGGGGCGCGGCGGGAACTCCGCGTGGTGTAACGCGATGAACATGGACGAGATCCGCGGCGTGCTCGACCTGGTGAAGGCGTACGACCTCCAGGAACTGGAGATCGAGGCCGATGGGCTGAAGATCCGCGTCAGGACGGCCGGCCTCGTCCACCCGGCCCATCATGCCGCGCCCGCGGCGGCCGGCGCCGGATTGGCGGCGGAGGCCGGAGCCTCGGCCCCCCGGGCCGTGGCCGTCGGACGGGCGGACCGGCCGGCCGACGCAACCGACGCGGCGGATCTCGCCATCGTCACGTCGCCGATTGTCGGCACCTTCTACCGCGCGCCGGAGCCAGGGGCGCCGCCGTTTGTCGAGGCGGGGACGCGGGTGAAGCGGGGCCAGGTTCTCTGCATCATCGAGGCGATGAAGCTCATGAACGAGATCGAGTCGGACCACGACGGTGAACTCGTGGCCGTCTATGTGGAGAACGGCAGCCCCGTGCAGTACGGCGAGCGCCTCTTCGCCATCAAGCTCAGCTGATGTTCAAGAAGGTCCTCATCGCCAACCGCGGCGAGATCGCCCTGCGGATCATCCTCGCGTGCCGGGAACTCGGAATCCGCACCGTGGCGGTCTACTCCGAGGCCGACGAGCACGCCCTGCACGTGCGGTTCGCCGACGAGGACGTGTGCATCGGCCCGCCTCGGGCTGCCGACAGCTACCTGAACGTGCCGGCGATCATCAGCGCCGCGGAAGTGACGGGCGCGGACGCGATCCACCCTGGGTACGGCTTCCTGGCCGAGAGCGCCTATCTGGCGGAGGTCTGCGAGGCGTGCCACGTCAGGTTCATCGGCCCCAGTCCGCAGGTCATCCGCCTGATGGGGGACAAGGCACGGGCGCGAAGGGCGATGAAGAAGGCCGGCCTGCCCGTGCTGCCCGGCTCGGACGGCGCGCTCGAGTCCGAGGAGCGGGCGCTGCGGGCGGCGCACGAGATCGGCTACCCGGTGCTCATCAAGGCGACGGCGGGCGGGGGCGGGCGCGGCATGCGGGTCGTGCGGACGCCATCGGAGATGGGCGCCGCGTTCCGGACCGCCTCGCGCGAGGCGGAGGCGGCCTTCGGCGTGCCGGACGTGTACGTCGAGAAGTACCTCGAGAACCCGCGCCACGTGGAGTTCCAGGTCTTCGGGGATCACTCCGGCCGGGTGGTGCACCTCGGCGAGCGGGAGTGCTCGATCCAGCGCCGGCACCAGAAGATCATCGAGGAGGCGCCGTCGCCCGCGCTCAGCGAGCGCGCCCGCAGGAAGATGGGGGCCCTCGTCGTGCAGGCGGCCCGCGAGGTCCGCTACACCAACGCCGGGACCTTCGAGTTCCTCCTGGACGCGCAGGGGCGCTTCTACTTCATGGAGGCCAACACCCGGCTCCAGGTCGAGCACGGCGTGACAGAGCTGGTGACCGGCGTGGACCTCGTGAAGGAGCAGATCCGCGTCGCCGCCGGCGCGCGGCTCTCGTTCTCGCAGGGCGACCTGTCGTGGAGAGGCCACGCGATCGAGTGCCGCGTGAACGCGGAGGATCCCGAGACGTTCGCGCCGTCGCCAGGGGTGATCTCGGCGCTGAGCCTGCCCGGGGGGCCAGGCATTCGCGTGGACACGGCCCTGCACGCCGACGCGACGGTGACGCCGTATTACGACTCGATGGTCGCGAAGATCATGGCTCACGGGCGGGATCGGCGCGAAGCCCTCGCGCGCATGGCGCGCGCCCTCGACATGACGGTCGTCGAAGGCATCAAGACCTCGATTCCCCTGCAGCGCCGGGTCCTGGCGGATCCCGACTTCCAGGCGGGAAGGCTCTCGACGGCGTTCATGGAGCGGTTCCTGCCGGCCCCGAAGCCGCAGCGCCTCGCCGAGTCCGCCTGAGCGCGCGCCTCTGGCCCTGCCGCCGCGCTCGCGCCCCCCTAGTGTCCGATCCCTCCCGGCGCATATAATGCCGACGCCACGCCGAATCGAGCCGCCGCTCGAACGTGTCGGCCTCGACGACGGCCGATCCGGCGGCGGCGGAGGACGCTCGATGTCTCATCTGCTCGCCACGAAGTCAATCGAACAACTGCGCGCCGAGGCCGCCGAGTCGGGCGAACACAGCCTCAAGCGGGTGCTCGGCCCGGTCAACCTCATTTCGCTCGGGATCGGCGCGATCGTCGGGACCGGCATCTTCGTCCTCACCGGGCAGGCGGCCGCCCAGTACTCCGGCCCGGCCATCGTGCTGTCGATGCTGCTCGCCGGGCTGGTCAGCGCGTTCGCCGGCCTCTGCTACGCGGAGTTCGCGTCGAGCGTCCCGATTGCCGGCTCAGCCTATACCTACGGCTACGCGACCCTCGGGGAGTTCTTCGCGTGGATCATCGGCTGGGATCTCATCCTGGAGTACGCCCTCGGCGCGGCCACCGTGGCCGTCGGCTGGTCGGGCTACGTCGTCAGCTTCCTCCACGACTTCGGGATCCAGTTTCCCGCGGCCCTGAGCGCGGCGCCGGGCACGGTCGTCACCCTCGCCGACCAGACGACGGTGACCGCCGTGCTGAACCTGCCTGCGGTGCTGATCGCGCTGGCGGTCACGCTGCTGCTGGTGATCGGCATCCAGGAATCGGCCAACGTCAACTCGGCGATCGTCATTGTCAAGGTGGCCGTCGTGCTGCTGGTGATCGTCGCCGGGGCGGCGTTCGTCAACCGCCAGCACTGGGTGCCGTTCATTCCGCCCAATCAGGGGACATTCGGCGCGTTCGGCTGGAGCGGCATCGCCCGCGCGGCGGGCGTGATCTTTTTCGCCTACATCGGGTTCGACGCGGTGTCCACCGCGGCGCAGGAGGCGAAGAACCCCCAGCGCGACATGCCGATCGGCATCCTCGGCTCGCTGGCGATCTGCACCGTGCTCTACGTGGCGGTCTCGCTGGTCATGGTGGGACTGGTGCCCTACACGCAGCTTGGCGTGCCGGCTCCGATGGCCGTCGCCATCGACGCGGCCCGGGAGCAGGCGGCCGGCACGGTGTGGGCCGGCCTGGTCGGGGTGATGCCCTTCCTCGTCAAGCTTGGCGCCATTGCCGGGCTCAGCTCGGTGATGGTGGTCATGATGCTCGGGCAGCCTCGGATCTTCTATTCGATGGCGCACGACGGCCTGCTGCCGGCGTGGGCCAAGAAGATCCACCCGCGTTTCCGCACGCCGCACGTCACGACGATCGTGACCGGGTGCGCGGTGGCGGTGGCGGCCGGGTTCACGCCGATCAACATCCTCGGCGAACTGGTCAGCATCGGCACGCTCATGGCGTTCGTCATCGTGTCGCTCGGCATCATCTTCCTCAGGCGGAGGCGGCCGGACGTGGTGGCGCCGTTCCGAACGCCGTGGGTGCCGGTGGTGCCGATCCTCTCGGCGACCGTCGCCCTGCTGCTCATGACCAGCCTTCCGCTGCCGACGTGGGAACGGCTGCTCGTCTGGATGGCGCTCGGCATTGCGATCTACGCCGGCTACGGGTACCGGCACAGCGAACTGCGGAAGCGGATTGAAGCCGGCGGCCGGTAAACAGCGCCCTCGCGCGGGCGGCCGCAGGCGGCGCGGCCGGACCGTGACGAAGGCGCCCGGTGCGGCACGGAGGTGACATGGCGGCGCGCATACTGGATGGAACCGCGGCGGCACAGGCGATCCGGGCGGAGCTGGCTCCTCGAGTCCGGGCGTTCACGGAACGGGCCGGGAGGACCCCGCGCCTGGGCATCGTGCTCGCGGGGCACGACCCCGGTTCCGAGATCTACGTCAGGAACAAGCTGAAGACGGCAGGAGAGGCGGGCATTGTCGCCGAGCTGGTGCGCATCCCCGAAGAGGCGCCGGTCGAGGAGGTGCTCGCAGCCGTCGCGGCGCTCAACGCTAGGCGCGACGCGGACGGCATCCTCGTCCAGTCCCCGCTGCCGGAGGCGATGGGCGCTGACGCGGAAACCCGCGTCCTCGACGCGATCGATCCGGCGAAGGACGTGGACGGGTTCACGCCGGCCAACGTCGGCCGTTTGGTCCAGAACCGTCCCGGCCTCGTGGCGTGCACGCCGGCCGGCATCATGGAACTCCTCTCGCGGGAGCAGGTTGCGATCCAGGGCGCCCGGGCCGTGGTGATCGGGCGCAGCGACATCGTCGGCAAGCCCATGGCCCTGCTGCTCCTGCACCGCCACGCGACCGTCACGATCTGCCATTCGCGCACGCGGGATCTGCCGGCCGTGGCGCGCACCGCGGACATCCTGGTCGCCGCCATCGGGCGCCCCGGATTCGTGACGCCTGAGTTCGTCAAGCCGGGCGCGGTGGTGGTGGACGTGGGCATCAATTCCGTGTCGGACGAGGCGCTCGTCAGGCGGCTGCTTCCGCCCGACTCGCCGCGCCTCGCCGCGTTCGCGAAGCGCGGCTCGCTGACCGTCGGAGACGTGCACCCCTCCGTGTCGGAGGTGGCCGGGGCCTTGACTCCGGTCCCCGGCGGCGTCGGCCCCCTCACCATCGCGATGCTGCTCGCCAACACGGTCGCGGCGGCCGAAGCCCGGCTGAGGGCCTGACCGGCCGATGCTGAGGGTCGCGCTGACCGGAGGCATCGGGACGGGCAAGAGCGTCGCCCTCGCCAGGTTCGCCGAGCTCGGGGCGGCGGTCATTGACGCGGACGACCTGGCGCACCGCGCGATGCAGCCCGGGTCGGAGGGCCATGCGGCGATCCGGCGGCGGTTCGGGGAGGGCGTCATCGGCGCCGACGGCCGGGTCGATCGCGCCCGGCTCGGCGCGGTCGTGTTCGCCGACGACGACGCGCGCCGCGATCTCGAGGCCATCATCCATCCCGCCGTGGCCCGCGCCATCGCGGCGTGGTTGACGGCCTGCGAACGCCAGGGGGTGCGCATCGCGATCGCCGAAATCCCCCTCCTGCACGAGACCGGCCGCGACAAGGACTTCGCCTGCGTGGTCGTGACTGCGTGCGAGGAGAGCGAGCAGGTGCGGCGCGTCATGGCGAGATCGGGCGTGGACGAACCTGAGGCCAGGCGCCGGATGGCCGCGCAGTGGCCTGCGGCGAAGAAGGCGCGCCGCGCCGATTACGTCATCAGGACCGATGGGCCGCTGGCGGAGACCCGCCGCCGGACCACTGAGGTCTGGCGCGCGCTCAGTGCGCGGCCGGATGTGGGATACTCCTCGTGGAGCCGGGAGGCGCACGCGCCCGGGCTTGGCGTTCCCGCGGGGCGACGGCCCGGGCGGAGGCGCCCGCGAAGCAATCCATGACCCTCCGCGTCCTCTGCGTTGCCGCCGCGCTCGCGGCGCTGGCCGTCACCGCCTGCGGCGACAGGACGTCTTCGCCACCATCCGGCCCCAGCGTCATCATCGCCCCGACCGTCACCTCGATTTCGCCTCGGGAAGGCGCGACGCTCGGCGGGACCCCGGTAACCATCAGCGGGGCGAACTTCGCCCAGGGCGCGTCGGTCGCCATCGGGGGCGTCGCGGCCACCAACGTGGTCGTCGCCAGCTCCACTGCCATCACGGCCGTCACCGGCGCGCATGCAGCGGGGCCCGGCGATGTCGCCGTGACCCAGGGGGGCCTCACAGCCACGCTGCCGGCGGCGTTCACGTTCATCACGCTGCCGCCTCCCACAATCACCTCGATCTTCCCGCGGGCGGGCTCCTCGGCCGGCGGCACCACCGTCACGATCACCGGAACGAACTTCGCGCCAGGGGCCTCGGTGACGATTGGGGGCGCGGCGGCGACCGCGGTGGCCGTGGCCTCGCTGACCAGCCTCACCGCCGTCACCGGCCCGCGCGCCGTCGGCACCGCCGACGTTGTCGTGACCGTCGGCGGGCAGACCGGCTCGCTGGCTGGCGGATTCACCTACGTGCCGCCCGGGCAGAACCTGCTGCCTGTCATCGCCTCCCTGACGGCGCAAAGCGCGCGGCCAAACGCGCCGGCGGACTTCGCCGATCTGTCGGAGGAGGTGCCGGTGAAAGCCGTCGTGTCCGACGCCGAGACGCCCGTCGATCGGCTGACCCTCGAATGGTCGGCGGACATCGGCACGGTGATCGGCAACGGGACATCGGTGGTCTGGCGCATGCCGGCGTCGGCTTCGACCCCGCGATCGGCCACCATCACGCTCAAGGTCATCGAGCCGGTCGGCGGGAGCGCGGGAACGCAGAGCGTGACCGCGAAGGCGACGATCAGCCTTCACGATTCGATTGGCGAGATCAGTCACGTCTCGCGCCAGTTCCTGCTGGACTTCTCCGACTCCAGCATGCCGGCCAGCTACGTCGTGCGCAACTTCTGGGACGGCTGCCCCGGCAAGCAGGACGAGCTGGCCGACGTCGAGGCCAACCGGCTGCACTACACGATCCTGTCCTCGAACATCGGCCAGCCGTACGACGTGTCGGTGGGATTCAAGGCCGGGTGCGCGGTCCCGGGGCGCGGGATCCGCAGCGGGGACGGCTGCGCCGTCGTGCCGTGCCTGTGGCGGGATCTCTACAAGCCCACCGGCGCGATCAACACCACGAGCGGCCCGGACTACCTGACGGCCGTGTTCAGGAACAACCGCTGGTGGCTTTGCGCCAGCGACTTCCCGTCCGGCACCACCACGCCCGCGCGCAACGCGCCGGCGTTCATCCGCTGAGCGCCCGGTCGCTCCGGCCTCTCCGCCGCTCAGGACGGGACGCCTGGCGTGTCGGCGATTTCAGGGCCGGGGGCATCCTGGGCGGGCGCGATCCGATCCTCGACGAACGTGTCCCACTCGTGGCAGTGGGGGCACTGCCACAGCAGCTCCGTGGCGCGGTAATGGCAGCGCTGGCAGACGTGCGGATCGAGGTAGAACGCGGACTGGCGCGTCAGGTCCGCGTAGCGCCGGATGAGCGCCGGGTCGGGCGTGCGCTCGACGAAGGCGTTCCAGATGGCCTGGTGGATCGTGAGCGCGTGAGGGCTGTGGGCGAGCGCCTCGAAGAGGAGCTCCAGCGCCCCCTGCGTCTGGCCCCGCACGGTCAGATGCGTGGCAAGGGCCAGGTGCGCCCGCCAGTCCTTCGGGTTGGCGGCGATTAGCCGCCGGCAGAGCGCCTGGAACCGGGCCGGGTTCTGCTGGGACCCGTACAGCGCCTCGAGCCGATCGAACGCCAGGTACGCGCGTTCGGGCGCCAGCGCGACGGCTTGCTCCCAGGCCTCGGCGGCTTCGGCCGCCTTGCCCTGCGCGAGCCGGACGTCGCCCAGGTTGAGGCGGGCGGGGACGTTGCGGGGATTGAACTCGAGCGCGGCCTTGAAGCGCGCCAGCGCGCCCGCGGCGTCCGCCTGCTTGAGCCGCTCGCGCCCGAGTTCGTTCTCCAGGAACGCGAGGATCCGCCGGTTCGCCGGCTGGTCGGCCTCCTCGCTGATGGCCACGAGGCGCTGCCGGATGTCGTACGCCTCCTGCCATTGGTGCTGCTCTTCGTGGAGCTTCTGGAGGTTCGTCAGCGCATACGGGTTCGCGGGCTCGAGGCGCAGCACTTCGTTGAACGCCTCCAGCGCGCGATCCACGAATCCGCCCCGCTTGTAGTCGAGGCCGAGGCAGAGCAGCACGTACGCGTGCTCGAGGCGCGTCAGCCGGGGCCGCTGCAGCAGCGCCTGGTGGATCGTGATCGCCCGGCCGATCTGTCCCTTTTCCCGGTACAGGTTCCCGAGGATCATGTCGATCTCAAGGGCGTCCGGCTGGAGCTTCGACGCCTCCGCGAGTTCGCTGATGGCCCGATCGATCTGGTGGGCGGCCAGGGAGTTCAAGCCGAGCACGTAGTGCGGGGACTCCCGGGCCCGGCGCCGGTCGATCCAGCGCCCCTCCTGGAGCTTGTAGCGCTCCCACGCCTTGCCAACCGCCAGACCGACGAGCAGCGCGACCAGCCCGGCCAGAAACGATGCGTAGCTCCCCATCAGAACATCTGCGTGCGCCACAGGTCGTGCAGGTGCAGCACGCCCTCGATGCGCCGATCCGCGTCCACCACGATGAGCGAGGTGATCTTCCGCTGTTCCATCAAGGCCAGCGCCTGCACGGCCAGCAGGCTGCGCTCGATCGTCTTCGGCCCCGCGGTCATGACGGCCGAAGCCGGCTGGTCGAGGAGGCCGGGGAGGTCCATGTGGCGGCGCAGGTCCCCGTCGGTGATCACTCCAGCCAGGCGGCCGTCGCCGCCGACCACGCACGTCATGCCGAGTCCCTTCGCGGACATCTCCGCGACCGCGGCGCGGATGGGCGTCGCGACGCCGACGACGGGCATCTCGGCCCCGGTGTGCATCAGCGCCTCGGCGCGCAGGAGGCGCTTGCCCAGGCCGCCCCCGGGGTGCAGGTTCGCGAAATCCTCTTCCTGGAAGCCCTTCTCGACGAGCAGCGTCATGGCCAGGGCATCGCCCATGGCCAGGGCCGCGGTCGTGCTCGCCGTCGGCGCCAGGTTCAGCGGGCAGGCCTCTTCGTCCACGCCGCAGTCGAGCACGACGTCGGCCGCGCGGGCGAGCGTCGAATCGGCCCGTCCCGTCAGCGCCACGAGGCGGGCGCCGATGCGCTTGATCGTCTCCAGCAGGCGGAGCAGTTCGCCCGTCTCGCCCGTGTGGGAGAGCGCCACGACGACGTCGTCGCCCTGCACGGCGCCGAGGTCGCCATGGACGGCCTCGGCGGGGTGCAGGAAGAAGGCCGCCGTCCCGGTGCTCGACAGCGTGGCGGCGACCTTGCGCGCGATGATTCCTGACTTCCCCATGCCGGTGACGATGACCCGCCCTCGGCATCCGGCAAGCAGCGCCACCGCGGCGGCGAAGCGCCCGTCCACGCGGTCCACGAGCCCGAGGACCGCCGCCGCCTCGGTTCGGAGTACTCTCCGGCCCACGTCGAGATCGATCATGGGCATGCGCTCACGCGGCCCCCCGGCGCGCGGCGTCGATGCGCACCAGCAGGGCCAGGAGGCCGTCCAGCCGGTCCAGCGCGAGGGCGTTCTGCGCATCGCTCCTGGCGCGGCGCGGGTCCTCGTGGATCTCGAGGAAGACGCCGTCCACGCCGGCTGCGACGCCGGCCGGGGCGAGCGTGTCGATGAACTCGGCCTGGCCGGACGTCACGCCTCCGCCGGCTCCCGGCAGCTGCAGGCTGTGGGTCACGTCGAAGACCACGGGGTACCCGAGTCCGCGCAGGACAGGAAACGCCCGCATGTCCACAACGAGGTTGTGGTAGCCGAAGGAGGCGCCACGCTCGGTCAGCATGATCCGCCGGTTGCCCGTCGACGCGATCTTCGCCGCGGCGTGGCGCATGTCCTCGGGCGCTAGGAACTGGCCCTTCTTCACGTTGACGGCCCGCCCCGTCCGCCCCGCGGCCAGCAGGAGGTCCGTTTGGCGGCACAAGAAGGCGGGGATCTGCAGCACGTCGGCGGCTTCGGCCGCAGGCGCGGCCTGGCCGGGCTCGTGGATGTCGGTCAGCACCGGCACGCCCAGACGTGCCCGGACGTCGGCCAGGATGCGCAGGCCCTGGGCGAGGCCCGGCCCCCTGTACGAGTCGAGGGACGTCCGGTTCGCCTTGTCGAACGACGCCTTGAAGATGAACGGCACGCCGCGGCGGCGGGCCACGTCGGCGATGGCGGAACCGAGTCCCGCCGCATGGTCTGCGCTCTCGATGACGCACGGGCCGCCGATGAGCACGAGCGGGTGCCCTCCGCCCACCGTGACGGGTCCGATTGCGACCGGGTCCACGGCCGCCATTATAGTCCGGGGGCGCGCCGCAGCGGGCTCACGCGGGACCGCCGGCCGGCCGGCGGTCCTGGTGCGCGAGCGCGGCGCCGACGAACGCGGCGAACAGCGGATGCGGCTGGAGCGGCTTGGACAGGAACTCCGGGTGGAACTGGACGGCGATGTACCACGGGTGCGCCGGCACCTCGAAGATTTCCACGAACTTGCCGTCGGGCGACCGGCCCGAGATCCGGGCGCCGTGCTGCACGAGCGACGGCTCGTACGCCGGGTTGAACTCGAACCGGTGGCGGTGCCGCTCGTGGACGAGTTCGGCGCCGTAGACGCGGGCCGCCAGGGAGCCGGGCTCCAGGGCGCACGGATGGCGCCCGAGGCGCATCGTGCCCCCAAGCTCGTCCACCCCCGCCAGATCCCGCAGCTTGCAGATGATCTTGTGCGGAGCCTGCTCGTCGCACTCGGCCGAGTCGGCGCCCTCGAGGCCGCAGACCGATCGCGCGAAGTCCACGGCGGCCCACTGGAAGCCGTAGCAGATCCCGAGGAAGGGGACGCGTCGCTCCCTGGCGACCCGCGCGGCTCGCATCATGCCGCGCGTGCCGCGCAGCCCGAAGCCGCCGGGCACCAGGATGCCGTCGGCGTCGTCGAGCAGGCGCTCGCTGCCGTCGGGCTCGAGGGCTTCGGCCTCGACCCAGTGGAACCGCACCCGCGCGTCGTTCGCGAACCCGCCGTGGGAGAGCGCCTCGTTCAGGCTCTTGTACGAGTCCGTCAGTCCGACGTACTTCCCGACGACATGGATCGCGACCTCGCGCGCGGGGCGCCCGATGCGCTCGACCAGGGAGCGCCAGGCGGCCAGGTGCGGCTCGGTCCGGGGCAGGCCCAGGTACCGCAGGATGATGTCGTCAAGGCCCTCCTCGGCGAAACACAGGGGGACTTCGTAGACCGTGTCCACCGTGCGCGCGGTCACGACGGCTTCCTCGGCCACGTCGCAGAAGAGCGAGATCTTCTTCTTGATGTCCGGCGGCAGCTGCCGGTCCGTCCGGCAGAGCAGGATGTCCGGCTGGATCCCGACGGAGCGAAGGTCGCGAACGCTGTGCTGCGTCGGCTTCGTCTTCAGCTCGCCTGCGGTGCCGATGAACGGGACCAGCGTCAGGTGGACGAAGAGCGTGCTCTCGCGCCCCAGGTCCTGGCGAAGCTGGCGCACCGCCTCGAGGAACGGCTGGCTCTCGATGTCGCCGACCGTCCCGCCAATCTCGACGATCACCACGTGGACGCCGACGGCGACGGATCGGATGCACTGCTTGATCTCGTCGGTGATGTGCGGGATCACCTGGACCGTGCGCCCCAGGTAGTCGCCGCGCCGCTCCTTCTGGATCACCGAGAGGTAGACGCGGCCGGCGGTCCAGTTGTGGTTGCGCGTCATCCGCGCGTTCGTGAACCGCTCGTAGTGGCCCAGGTCGAGGTCCGTTTCCGCGCCGTCGTCGGTCACGTAGACCTCGCCGTGCTGGTACGGGCTCAGCGTGCCCGGGTCCACGTTGATGTAGGGATCCAGCTTCTGCAGCGTCACGCGGTAGCCGTGCCCCTCGAGAAGGCTTCCAATCGAGGCTGCGGCCAGCCCCTTGCCCAGCGACGAGGCCACGCCGCCCGTGACGAAGATGTACTTGACGCGGTTCTGGCCGGGCCGATCCATGCGCGCGTTCACGGGAGCAGGCCATCCGCCGCCATCCGGCGGACGCGCTCGAGGTCCTCCGGCGTGTCAACCGACGACGGCCGGTAGGCCGATGCCACCACCCGGATCCGGTATCCGTGCTCCAGCGCGCGCAGCTGTTCCAGCGACTCGATGCGCTCGAGCGGCGTGCGCGGGAGCGACGCGAGCGTCAGGAGGAAGTCGCGCCGGTAGACGTACAGCCCCACGTGCCTGAGCGCCGCGCCGGTCGGGGCTTCCGGGTTCCGCGGGTAGGGAATGGGAGCGCGGGAGAAGTACAAGGCGAACCCCTGACGGTCGACCAGCACCTTCACGACGTTGGGATTCCCGGCGTCGGCGTCGGGATCGAGCGGGCCGCCGAGCGTGCCCATGACGATCGAGGCGTCGGAGGCGAGGGGCGCCATCGCATCCTCGATGGCCGACGGCGCGAGGGCCGGCTCGTCGCCCTGGACGTTCACGACGAGGTCGCAGGAGAGGCCCCTAGCCACTTCGGCGATCCGGTCGGTGCCGCTGGCGTGGCCCGGATCGGTCATCACCGAGCGGCCGCCGAAGGCGTCCACCGCCGCCGCGATCCGCTCGTCGTCGGTCGCGACGAGAACGACCTCCACGCCGCGCGCGGCGGCGGCGCGGCGGTACACGTGTTCGATCATCGGCCGTCCGCCGATGTCGCACAGCGGCTTGCCCGGCAGCCTGGTCGCTGCGTAGCGGGAAGGGATGATGACGGCCACGCGAGGGGCGGATGCCGAGCGGCCGGCCTCGACGCCTGCTGGAGGGTGCACGGCGAATCATAGCACACGCGCCGGGGTGCCCTGGCTGCCGTGCGCGGCGCACCTGCCAGCCGGGGATGCCTCGGGCGGGCCGGCCATGATTCGATCGCGCGCTCGGCGCGCGGCGCGAGGCCCGGTGCAGCGGGCTCGCGCGTGTGGGGTAGAATACCGTCACTGTCGCAGGTGACGGCATGACTCCTTCGCGTGCAGCGGTCGTCGTGGTCGGTGTGAACCTCGTGGCTGTGTGGGCGGCCGCGGCGGCGGGCGGGCGGGCGGGCGCGCCTCAAGGCGCCGCGCCCGTGGCGCAGGTGCGTGCCGACCTGCCCGACGGCGGCCTGTCGCCGGTGCTCGAGGCGGCCGCCGCGCGCCTGGGCGCGCACGCGCCGCGGGCGCTGCCGCCAGCCGCGCGCGACCCGTTCCGCTTCGGCGGGCCCTCCGCTGCTCGTTCGGGACGCCCGGCGCCGGGACCGCAGCCGGCGCGCGCCGAGCCGCCGGCCGACGAGCTTGCTGGCGCCTCGGCCCGAGGGCCCCGGGCGCCCGACGTGGTGCTCGAGGGGATGGCCGAGTCGCAGGTTGGGGAAGCCGTGGAGCGCACCGCCATCGTCACGGTGGATGGCGGCTTGGTGCTCGCCGGCCTGGGCGTGGTGCTCGGGGATCGCTACGAGATCGTCGCCTTGTCCGCCGACAGCGTGGAACTCGAGGACGTGGTATCACGGGCGCGGTCCGTCTGCCGGTTGAAGACGGCAAGACCGGCTGACCGCGCCGTTTCAGGGACGGTGGGCCGCTAGGCCCCGGGATTCCGGGAGGATCGATCGCATGCTGAACAAGATCGCGCTCGTTGGCGGAGGCAACATCGGCGGCGTGCTCGCGCAGGAGCTCTTCCAGCGCAAGCTCGCGGCCACGGTGGCCATGGTGGATGTGAAGGGGCCGGATGTCGCCAAGGGCAAGTGCCTCGACATCGCAGAAGGCACGCCGATCATCGGCAGCGACGTCAAGTACATCGCGGGAAAGGACTACGGGGTCATCGAGGGCGCGGACCTGGTGATCAACACGGCTGGCGTGCCGCGCACGGTGCGCCCGGACGGGACGTACCCGAGCCGGGAGGAGCTGCTCGCGACGAACCTGCAGATCACGGACGCCGTGGCCGGCGCCATCCGGCAGTACTGCCCGGACGCGATCGTCGTGTCGATTGCCAATCCGCTCGACGCCATCGTGTTCCGCCTCCACCAGAAACTGAGCCCGCCGAAGCACCGGCTCATGGGGATGGCGGGCGCGCTCGACTCGGCCCGCTACCGGTACTTCGTCGCCCAGGCGGCGGGCGTGTCGGTCGAGAACGTCGAAGCGATGGTCCTCGGCGGGCACGGCGATGACATGGTGCCCGTCCGGAGCTGCTGCCGGATCGCCGGGATGCCGGTCGAGAAGTTCCTCGACGAGCCGACCCTGGCCGCCATCGAGTCCCGCACGCGCAAGGCCGGCGGGGAAATCGTCGGGCTCATCGGCGTGTCGGCATTCTGGTCGCCGGCCATAGCCGCCCTGGAGATGGTCGAGGCGATCGTGCTGGACAAGCGGAAGATCATCGCGTCGTGCGTCCTGCTCGAGGGCGAGTATGGAGTGAACGGCCTGTTTGTCGGCGTGCCGGTCGTGCTCGGCAGGAACGGCGTCGAGCGGGTCATCGAGGTCGATCTCACCGAGGCCGAGCGCGCGGCCTTTGCCAAGTCGATTGCGGCGGTGAAGAAGACGACCGACGAGGTGATCGCGGCGAAGTAGGGGACACGCGGGGCTCGGGACTCGGGGCCCGGGACTCGCATCTGACGGCAGACGCAAGCGCCCGTGAGGTGGAAAAGCCTCACGGGCGTTCTCATGTACTCGTCAAGTCGCAGGGGCCGTGCGCAGGCGGAAGGCCCCGAGGGCGTTCAGAAGAGGAGCGAGACGCGGACGACGGCCGCCGGGTTCACCAGGAAGGGGTCGGCCTCGCCTGCCGCCGCGCCTTGGGGCGCCGCCGTCGCCCACGCGGCGTCCGCGAGGATTGCAGGCGTCGTGGGCGGCAGGAGGCGGGGCGGCACGGCGACCGGCTCGCTCGGCGGCGCGGCCGTCTTGACAGGAATGCGGTACGCGCGACCCGCGCGAAGCAGCGTGGACGTCATGCCGTTCGCCTGCTTGATCGCGCGGACCGACGTGCCATAGCGGGACGCGAGGAGCCCCATGGTCTGGCCAGGGCGCACGACGTGGCGCACCGTGTACACCGGCGGCGGCAGCACGCCGTACTGCACGAGGATGGGATGGACGCGCCGGCCCAGCTCCTGCGCCACCGGGTTGTAGAAGCGGACGTGGTAGTGGTTCCGGTGGCCGCGCTCGTGGCTGATGATGGCGCCCCTGTAGCCGCGCGGGAACCGGAAGACGCGATCCAGCCACTCTCTGTCCTCGCAGATGCTCAGGGCGTACTTGTAGAGCAGGCGCTGGACGCGGATGTCGAGGAAGATCGCCTCGACGTCCGTCTCCGTCACGAGGGCGCGGATGAAGGCCCAGTTCTTCGGCAGGTCCAGGTTGGCAGCCGTGCCGGCGACGAGAGACGCCGGCTGGGCGCCCTTGAAGAAGAAGCCGAAATCGATGTCCCGGCCCGCCTGGTGCGAGAGGTGGCGCTTCAGGCGCCCGCCGTCCGCGCCGCTGATGTCGCCCACCAGGATGGGAGGCGCGTCGGGATAGACCTCGTGCACCTTCGACAGGACGGCCTCGACGGCGGCGATGGTCTCCTCGGTGCCCCACACTTCGGCGGTGGGCGAGACCTGCCAATACGGCCCCTCGGGCATGGAGACGGGGTTCACCAGGATCCCCGAGTTCGGCGAGCCGATCGACAGCGAGCCCAGCGACGCGACGTCGGTTTCCACGCGCCTCGCGAGTTCTTCGTCCGAGAGGCTCAAGAGGGCTGCCGGCGTCTCGCGGTTCGCGGCGGAGGATTCCGCCGGTCCGCGGACGGCGGCCGGGCGCGACCCGGCGACGAGCGGCACGGCCGCCGCGCAGACGAATGCGAGGGTTCTCCAAGAAGACGTCATGCGATGCGCTGGGATCACTCTATCCATCTGCGCAGACGAGTCAAGGCAGCAGTCGCCCCGGGGGGCCGAGGCCCTCAGCGGTCCGTCCCGAGCACGAGCGCGCGCAGGTACTCGCGGCGCATGCGGGCGATGTTGGCGATCGAGATCTCCTTGGGGCAGACCGCCTCGCACTCGCCTTCGTTGGAGCAGTTCCCGAACCCGAGATCGTCCATCGCCTGAACGAGGGCCCTGGCGCGGGCGACGCGCTCGGGATGGCCCTGCGGCAGCAGCGCGAGCTGCGACACCTTGGCGCCGACGAACAGCGAGGCCGACGCGTTCTTGCAGGCCGCGACGCAGGCGCCGCATCCGATGCAGGCGGCCGAGTCCATCGCCGATTCTGCGACGTCCTTGGGAATCGGGATCGCGTTCGCATCCGGCGCGCTGCCGGTGCCGACCGACACGTAGCCGCCCGCCGCGATGATCTGGTCGAAGGCCCCGCGATCGACGATGAGGTCCCGGCGGACGGGGAACGCCGCGGCCCGCCAGGGCTCTACGGTGATCGTGTCGCCGTCCTTGAACCTCCGCATGTGGAGCTGGCAGACCGTCGAGCCGCGATCCGGGCCGTGCGGCACGCCGTTCACGACGAGGCTGCACATGCCGCAGATGCCTTCACGGCAGTCCGAGTCGAACGCGATGGGCGGCTGGCCCGAGGCGACGAGCGACTCGTTGACGACGTCGAGCATCTCGAGGAACGACATGTCGGGCGACACGTCTCTGGCCTCGTACGGCACCAGGCGGCCCTCGCCGAACGCCCCGCCCTGCCGCCACACCCGCACCGTGACATTCATGTTGGCCATCTCCGTCCCGCCTACTTGTAGCTGCGCTGGCTCGGTTTGACGTACTCGAACGTCAGCGGCTCGACCTGCCGGACGGGCTGCGCGCCCTCGCCGGCGTACTCCCACGCCGCGACGTGGGTGAAGGACTCGTCGTCTCGCAGCGCCTCGCTGTCCGGCGTCTGGAACTCCTCGCGGAAATGCCCGCCGCAGGACTCGCGCCGCTCCAGGGCGTCGAGGGCGATGAGCTCCGCCAGCTCCAGGTAGTCGGCCACCCGGGCGGCGTACTCGAGGGCCTGGTTCAGCTCGGCCCCGGAGCCCGGCACCGAGACGGTCTGCCAGAACTCCTCGCGCAGCTCCGGGATGCGCGCGAGCGCGTGGGTGAGTCCGGCTTCGTTGCGCCCCATCCCGACGTCCTGCCACAGGAGCGCGCCGAGCCGGCGGTGGATCTGGCGAGGCGTCTGCGTGCCGTTCACCGCGAGCAGCCGGTCGATCTTCGCCCGCACGGCCGCTTCGGCCTCGCGGAAGGCGTCGTGGTCGGTCGAGATCTTCGGGAGCTTCGTGCCGGCGAGGTAGCTGGGCAGCGTGGCCGGCGCGACGAAGTAGCCGTCCGCCAGGCCCTGCATGAGCGCACTCGCGCCGAGCCGGTTGGCGCCGTGGTCGGAGAAGTTGGCCTCGCCGAGCACGAAGAGGCCCGGCACCGTGGACATCAGCTCGTAGTCCACCCACAGCCCGCCCATCGTGTAGTGGATGGCCGGGTAGATGCGCATCGGCGACCGGTACGGGTTTTCGTCGGTGATCTTCTCGTACATCTGGAAGAGGTTGCCGTAGCGCTCGCGGATGACGTGCTCGCCCAGCCGCCCGATGGCGTCCGCGAAGTCGAGGTAGACCGAGAGCCCCGTGTCGCCGACGCCGCGCCCCTCGTCGCAGACCGCCTTGGCGGCGCGCGACGCGACGTCGCGCGGCACGAGGTTGCCGAAGGCGGGGTAGCGGCGCTCGAGGTAGTAGTCCCGCGCGTCCTCGGGGATCTGCGAGGCCGGCCGGCGGTCGCCCTTCTCGCGGGGCACCCAGACGCGGCCGTCGTTGCGCAGGCTCTCGCTCATCAGCGTGAGCTTCGACTGGTGATCGCCCGACACCGGGATGCACGTCGGGTGGATCTGCGTGAAGCACGGGTTGGCGAAGAGCGCGCCGCGCTTGTACGCCCGCCAGATCGCCGTCGCGTTCGAGTTCACGGCGTTCGTCGACAGGAAATACGCGTTGCCGTAGCCGCCCGTGGCCAGCAGGACCGCGTCGGCCTCGAAGCGGCGCAACTCGCCTGACACGAGGTCGCGGGCGATGATGCCGCGGGCCAGTCCGTCCACCACCACGAGGTCCAGCATCTCGTGGCGGGGGAACATCTTCACCGTGCCCGCGCCCACCTGGCGCATCATGGCCTGGTAGGCGCCCAGCAGCAGCTGCTGGCCCGTCTGCCCGCGTGCGTAGAAGGTCCGTGACACCTGCGCGCCGCCGAAGGAGCGGTTGTCGAGCAGCCCGCCGTACTCCCTCGCGAACGGCACCCCCTGCGCCACGCACTGGTCGATGATCGAGACGCTCAGCTCGGCCAGGCGGTGGACGTTGGCCTCGCGCGCGCGGTAGTCCCCGCCCTTGACCGTATCGTAGAAGAGGCGCGTGATGCTGTCGCCGTCGTTGTGATAGTTCTTCGCGGCGTTGATCCCGCCCTGGGCCGCGATGCTGTGAGCGCGCCGCGGGCTGTCCTGGATGCAGAAGCTCAGGACGTTGTAGCCCGCTTCTCCGAGCGTCGCGGCGGCCGCGCCGCCCGCCAGCCCGGTCCCGACGATGATGACGGTGAACTTGCGCCGGTTCGCCGGGTTGACCAGCTTCGCCTCGAAGCGGTACCGCGACCACTTCTCCGTTATCGCCCCTGACGGGACCTTCGCCTCGAGGCGCCGGGTCCCCGCCGTGGCCACGCGCGGTGCGCCGTTCATGATCGGCCCCCGAAGAAGAAGATCCAGATGGGTATGGACAGGAAGCCGGCGGCGATCGCCACCGCCAGCGCTTTGCCGGCGACGAGGACCTTCGGCGTGAGCCGAGGGCCGTGCAGGCCGAGCGATTCGAACGCGCTCGAGACGCCGTGCCAGAGGTGGAGCCCGACGGCGGCGAGGCAGGGCAGGTAGACGGCCAGCCAGACTGGCCGTCGAAGCGTCTCCAGCACCAGCCGGTGCAGGTCGCGCGCTTCGGTGCCATGGAGGTCGGCGACGTACCACGGGCCGTACTTCATCGTCGCCACGTGCACGGCCACGAAAACGAACACGATCGGTCCGGTCACGATCATGGTTGTCGAGGCAAGGGACTTCCGGCTGCGCCCGCCGGCCGAGCGCGTCATCTGGTAGGCGATCGGGCGGGCGGCCCGGTCGGTCCACCACATCGTCACGGCTTCCAGGACGTGCAGCACGAACAGCGCCAGGAGCGCCAGTTCCAGGGGCACGATGAACGGGTTCGAGATGAGCACGTGCGAGTAGGCGTTGAACGCCGGCGCCCCCACGTAGAGGAGCAGGTTGCCGGCGAGGTGCACGCACAGGAACCCCACGAGACTGAGGCCGGCGATCGCAATGAGGACCTTCGTCGCGACCGTCGAGAACAGGTACTGCCGGCGCGGTGCCATGTCGTTCTCCGTCGGGGCGCGCCGCCCCGCAGCGCACGGGTGGAGGGCTCGGCCGCCCGGAGGCAGCCGGCGAGACAAAGCGCAATCTTACGCAGGTGCCAGGCGGCGCGCAACAGATTCCGGCTGCCCTCGCGCCGCCGGCGGATCGCGGCGCCTTGACGCCGTGCGCGCGCGCTCGCTACGATGCGCTCACCTGTCCTTGGCGTCCGGGCGGAGTGAACGACGGGCCCCTCCGCCGCACGGCGCCCCTTCAGACGAGGGCCCGTCACGGCTGACGTCCCGTGAAGATCCACGAGTACCAGGGCAAGACCGTCCTGGCGCGGTTCGGCGTGCCGGTCCCCCGCGGCGACGTGGCGTTCAACGCCGACGAGGCGGTCGCCATTGCCCAGCGCCTCGGCCTGCCCGTCGTCGTGAAGGCCCAGATCCACGCCGGCGGCCGCGGGAAGGGCGGCGGCGTGAAGGTTGCCGGGACGATGGAAGAGGTCCGGGCGCACGCCGGCGCCATGATCGGCATGACGCTCGTCACGCACCAGACCGGGCCCGGGGGGCGGGTCGTACAGCGCGTCCTGGTCGAGCAGGGGCTCAGCATCGCCCGCGAGCTCTACCTCGGCCTCGTGCTCGACCGCGCCGCCGGTCGGCCGGTCCTCATGGCCAGCCCCGCCGGTGGTATGGAGATCGAGAGGGTGGCCGAGGAGACGCCCGACCTCATCTTCAAGGAGTACATCCACCCGACGGCCGGCCTCGAGACGTTCCAGGCCCGCAAACTGGCCTTCGCCCTCGGCCTCGACGGGCCCGCCATCGGCCAGGCGGTGAAGCTGGCGGCGGCTGTCTACGCGGCCTTCAAGGCGGCCGACGCCTCGCTCGTGGAGATCAACCCGCTCATCCTCACCGGGGAGGGCGATCTCGTCGCCCTCGACGCCAAGCTGACGTTCGACGACAACGCGCTGTACCGCCACCCGGACATCCGCGAACTGCGCGACCTCGGCGAAGAGGATCCCCTCGAGGTCGAGGCGTCGAAGTTCTCGCTCAACTACATCCGCCTCGACGGTACCATCGGCTGCATGGTCAACGGCGCCGGCCTCGCGATGGCGACGATGGACATCATCAAGATCGCGGGAGGGGAGCCGGCGAACTTCCTCGACGTCGGAGGCGGCGCCAACGCGGAGCAGATCCGAAACGCCTTCAAGATCCTCATGTCCGACACGAATGTGAAGGCCGTCTTCATCAACATCTTCGGCGGCATCCTGCGCTGCGACATCCTGGCGGAGGGCGTCATCGCCGCGGTGAAGGAACTCTCCGTCGGCGTCCCCATCGTCATCCGGATGGAGGGCACGAACGTCGAGAAGGGCAAGCAGATGCTGAGGGACAGCGGCCTCAATTTCACGACTGCCGATTCGATGGCCGAAGGCGCCGCGACCGTCGTCCGCGTGGCGCGCGGGTAGGGGGGACCACATGGCCGTCCTGATCGATGCATCCACGCGCCTGCTAGTGCAGGGCCTGACGGGCCGCGAGGGCACCTTCCACGCGAAGGCCGCCTCGGCCTACGGCACGACGGTGGTCGGCGGCGTCACGCCGGGCAAGGGCGGCACGACCCACGAGGGGTGGCCGGTGTTCAATACCGTTGCGGAGGCCGTCGGCAAGACCGACGCGAACGCCTCGGTCATCTTCGTGCCTCCGCCCTTCTCGGCCGACGCCATCCTCGAGGCCGCCGACGCCGGCCTCGCGCTCGCCGTCTGCATCACCGAGGGCATCCCGACGCTCGACATGATGCGGGTGTTGGCGGCGCTGAAGGAGTCGTCCACCCGGCTCATCGGCCCGAACTGCCCCGGCCTGATCACCGCCGGGCGCGCCAAGGCCGGCATCATCCCCGGCCACATCTGCCAGCCGGGCCGGGTCGGAGTCGTCTCGCGCAGCGGCACGCTGACCTACGAGGCGATCCACCAGCTCACGCGGCTCGGCCTCGGCCAGACGACGTGCATCGGCATCGGGGGGGATCCGCTCATCGGCACGAGCTTCGTGGACGCCCTCGGCCTCTTCCAGGCCGACCCCGAAACCGAGGGCATCGTCCTCATCGGCGAAATCGGCGGGACGGCCGAGGAAGAGGCGGCGGCCTTCATCACGGCGCACGTCACGAAGCCCGTCGTCTGCTTCATCTGCGGCCAGACCGCGCCGCCCGGAAGGCGGATGGGCCATGCGGGCGCCATCATCGCCGGCGGCAAGGGCACGGCCGCCGAGAAGATGGCCGCGCTCTCGGCCGCAGGCGCTCACGTCGTCAGGAGCCCGGCGGACATCGGCCAGGCGATGGCGGACGCAATCGGCGCCTAGACGGAAGACAGGCTCGGCCTCACGAGGCCGGCATCCGGACGGCAGTCGCATGCCGGAGGCGACGGCAGACGGCAGGCAGGCGCTGGCAGCAGGAAGCGGGACGCCGGAGGCGGGAGGCAGGACGCACGAGCGGGGCCGGCTTGCCGCCGCTGTCTGGCGCTCGTGCCGGGCCCGATGCCAGCGTGGCGGCCGCTTCGCCGGACGACAGGGCGATCAGAGGAAGCTGACGGACTCGGTTGCCGCCGTTACGACGTAGCAGCGCTGGATGTTCGACGTGGCGTCGGCAGGCACGACGAAGAACCCCTGGCGGCCCGGCTGGTACCCGTGGGTGGTTCCCACGAAGACCTCGCCGTCCTTGAAGACCACCTTGATCCGGCGGCCGACAGCCGGATGAGCGGGGTCGAACTCCTTCCGGTCGGTCTTCTCGCGGTTGCCGGCGAGGTCGTGGACGAAGAAGACCGCTTTGAGGTCGCTGACGCGGATGACGACTGGCTCGGCGCCGGATTCCAAGGCCGGGCTCAGGTGAAACGACTCCCGACCCGGAAAGAAGTCGTTCGTGAAGCCCTTCGCGGCGCGCTTGTCGGCGAACCGGACCACGACCTTGTTCATGAGGGCCTCCCGCCGGCTTCCGTTGCTGCACGCTTCGCGAAGTAGCCGTCTCGCGCTCTGATCCGGAGGCCCTGGCGCCCGCGGACCCGCACCGTGATGCTGCGCCAGCCGTCTTCCGGACGCCCGTCGTCCGCGCGCGGCGGCGCGTAGCCCAGCAGGTACTGGTCGCGCAGCTCGGCGGTCAGGCTTGCGAGCGCCTCGTCGATGGCTCTCGGGTTCTTCGGCGCGAACGATCGGCCCCCGGTGATCGCGGCCACTTCCGCGAACACACGCGGAGCGGTCCCGCCGATTGCCAGCGGGTACACCAGCACGTCCGAGCGCCGGGCGCGATCGAGCACCTCCGCTGGCGTCGCCTCGCTGTAGCGGTCCTCGCCGTCCGACAAGACGACCAGCGCGCGCCGCCCGCCGGCCGGCTGAATGAGGCCCACGCCTGCGATGAGGGCGTCGTGCAGGCTGGTCGTGCTCCAGGGCCTCAGGAGATCGAGGGCCTGGTGCTGCTGCGGGCGGTCGGTCGACAGCGGGGCCAGCACCTCCACGCGGCCGGCAATCCCAAGGAGCATGACCTGGTCCTCGGGCCGCAGCCGCCCCAGGAACCGGCGCACGGCGCTTGTCGCCTGCACGAGGCGCGACCCGGCCATGCTGGCGCTGTGGTCGAGGGCGATCGCCAGCGAGAGCGGGAAGTCGCCTGCGGCGAACGCCTGAATCGGCTGCGGGCGTCCGTCCTCGAGCACTTCGAAATCCGCCGCCTGGAGGCCGCGGACGCTCGTGCCCGCCGCGTCACTGACGCTGGCGTACACCTCGACAAGCTCCACCGAGGAGCGGAATTGGCCGGCCGTCCTGGCGCCCGTCGCCTGGAACGCCATCAGGGCCAGCGTTCCGCACAGCCAGCCGGGAGCCGCCCGTCGGCGGAAGGTGCCCATGCCCTATGCTACACCGGCCCTCGCCGCGCCCGCCTGTGGCGGCTTCCACTTGGCTCGCGGGCGCTGCTGGCGCCGGATGCGCCGTATAATCGAGTCTACGGGTGTTCGTGGGCGTCGCCACGTTCGCAGGTCGTTCAAACCCAAGGAGTACGCTCGATGTCACGTTCCAATGTGTTGTCTGTCGCGGCGGCTATGGCTGTGCTGCTCGCCGCGGGCTTCGCGGCTCCGGCCGCCGCGGCGGCGGAGAGCCGGCAGGGCTCCCCGGTGCAGTTGAGCCAGGCCGACGTCCAGCGGCTCGAGGAAGCCGTGTTCGATGCGGAGCGAGAAGTCGGCCGTCTTCGCGAGCGGAACCGCGCGAAGGCTGACACCCTGCAGGCCCGGCTGAACGACCTGCGGGACGAGGTGATCTATCTCAAGGTCAAGATGCGGAAGGAAGGGGCGTCGCGCGCCGACTACGGCTCGCTCCGCGATCAGATCGACGACATCCGCATCGAAGCCCGGCAGGCGCCGGCCGCCGCCGGCGCGGCCGTGCCGGACGAGCCGGTGCGGCAGGGCTCCTCTGCTAGGCCGAACGAGATCCCGGCGGGCACGGAGATCGACGTGCGGCTCGATGCGCCGCTCAGTTCCGGCACCGCGAAGGTGGAGGACCGGTTTACGGCGGCCACGATCGAGGACCTGTACAACGGCGATCAGTTGCTCATTCCGGCGGACTCCGTCGTCCGCGGGGTCGTCACCGAGGTCGATCGGGCGGGCCGCCTCGACCGGAGCGGCAGACTGGGCCTCGCCGTCGATCAGGTGACGGTGAACGGGCAAGCGTACCCGATCCGGGCCACGCTGACCCAGGCGCTCGAGAGCGGCGGGTACCGGAAGGACGCGCGGAAGATCGGGACCGGGGCCGGAGTCGGCGCCATCATCGGCGGGATTCTGGGCGGCCTCAAGGGGGCGCTCACCGGGATTCTGATTGGGGGCGGGGGCGTGGTGGCCGCGACCGAAGGGCAGGACGTCAACCTGCCGGCGGGGACGGTCCTGCGGATCAAGCTCGACGCGCCGCTGACGGTGAAGCCGCCCGCTGGGCCTCTGCTGCGCTGAACGTGCGCCGGCGATCCGGGCCGGCCGGAGGCGCGTCCAGCCGGCCCTACAGACTTCGGCGTCACCGGCCGACAAACGCCATGGAGGTTCATCGATGAGGATGAAGGGATTCGTGTGTGCGGCGCTCGCGAGCCTCGCGCTCGTGTCGCCCGCGGACGCGCTGGCGCAGTCGAAGTCGTCCAGGCAGCTCGTGGCCGTCCTCGACTTCGACTTCGGCACGATCGACCGCTGGTGGGGGTACTACGACATCGGCAAGGGCGTCTCCGACCAGATCGTCGACGAGCTGGTGAACGACGGCACGTTCAGGGTGCTGGAGCGCAAGAAGCTCGACGCTGTCCTCGGCGAGCAGAACCTGGCCCAGAGCGACCGGGCGGACCCCAGCGCGGCGCAGCTGGTCAAGATCGGCAAGTTGCTCGGCGCGCGCTACCTCCTCGTCGGATCGATCACGAAGTTCGCCGTCGAACAGAAGGGCGGAGGCGTCCGCGTCAAGGGCATCGGCCTCGGGGGCGGCGGCGCGAAGGCCGCGGTCACTCTGACCGCGCGGCTGATCGACACCAGCACCGCCGAGGTCCTGGCATCGGTCAAGGCCGAGGGCTCGTCGAGGAAGGCGACGGCCTTGAACTTCTCGAAGGGCGGCACCGGGCTGAACATGCGCTCCAGCGAGTTCCGGGAGAGCGCGCTGGGCGATGCGCAGGAGAAGGCCTGCCAGGAGGTCGTGAAGAAGCTGGTCGCGCGCGCCGACCGGCTGCAGTAGGGGGGCGCCGGGCCCTTGCAGCCGCCGTGAACCGCGGCGCCGGCCGGGCCCTTGCCCGGCCGGCCTCGCCGGTTCCGTAATCCCGTGGCCTTTCCCCGGGCGTGCCGCCCCGGGCCGGGGGTACTGCCCCGAGCCGCTACTTGGACCCCGGCGCGGCGGGCGCCACGCTGGGGGCCTGTCCCTTCGACTCGAGGATGCGCGCCGCCGCCAGGTTCTCGATGACGGCGCCGTTGCGGATCGCCGCCAGGAACGCCGTCCGGAGCAGTTGGGCGCGGCGGTTGCGCAGCCCCTCGGTGATGCCCTGCTTCACCTCGGGCATGGCGAGATCCTTCTGTCCGGCCTGGTCCTTCGCGATCACCACGAGCACGGTGTAGGCGCCGTTGATATTGAGCAGCTTGGCCGAGCCGATGGTGCCCTTGAGGACCGCATCGCGCAGTTGGGGCGGGGCCTGGCGGAGCGCCGACACGGGCACGAAGCCCAGGTCGCCCCCGCGCGGCGCCGTGTCGGGATCCTCCGAGAGGTCGGCGGCCACGTCGGCGAACGGCGCGCCGGATCTCAGGCGCTCCATCACCGTCTGCGCCTTGGCCGCGGCTTCCTGCGGCGTCGTTGCGTCGCTGTTCGTCCTGTTGGCCACGCGGGCGTCCCGGACGGGCGTGACGACGATCTGCGCGAGCCGGTACGCGTCCTCGGTGCGGTTGAACTGCGCGCGGTTGGCCTCGAAGTACGCGGCGACCTCCTGGTCGGTGACGCTCACCTTGGACAGCACCTCGCGGTCGAGCAGTTTCTGCACGAGCATGTCGCGGCGAAGGCCCTCGCGCATGTCGCCTGCCGTCAGGTTCCGCCTGGCCAGCTCCTGCTGGTAAGTCTCGTCGGGGATGTTCTTGCGCGCCTCCACGTACGCCGCGTCCAGTTCGGTGTCCGGCAGCTGGATCTGCAGCGCACCCGCCTTCGCGACGAGGAGCTGCTCGGTGATCAGCTCGTCGAGGAGCGCCAGCTTGGCAGTGGTCTCTTCCTCCTCGGAGGCCGGCGCGGTGGCCGGAGGCGAGATGCGGAACGCCTTCTCCACGGCGTCGCGCGTGATCACGTGGCCGTTGACCACCGCCCAGGCGTCGGCAGGAACCGGCGGCGAAGCGGGCTTGGACGAGCACGCGGCGCCGGCGGCGCCAAGAGCGAGGGCCACGAGCAGGAGGCGGCGCAGGAGCGTCGGATTCGGCTTCATCATCCCACCATTGTACGCGGCGCCGGTCCCCGGGCAAACGGGCGCCTCCCGGCTCCGGCCCGGGCCCCGGCTCAGGCCATGAACGGGTACTCGAACGCCGTCGCCGGCAGGAACGTCTCCTTGATGGTGCGCGGGCTGATCCACCGCAGCAGGTTGAGCGGCCCGCCCGCCTTGTCGTTCGTTCCCGAGGCGCGCGCCCCGCCGAACGGCTGGAGGCCGACCATTGCCCCGGTCGGCTTGTCGTTGATGTAGAAGTTCCCGGCGGCGTAGCGGAGCACCCGGCAGGCCTCGACAAACGCGTAGCGGTCTCGGCAGAACACGGCCCCGGTCAGGGCGTAGGGCGACGTGGCATCGCACAGGCGAAGCGCGTCGAGATAGCGCGCGTCCTCGTAGACGAACACCGTGAGCACCGGCCCGAAGATCTCCTCCTCCATCGTGATGAAGTGCGGATCGGTGGTTTCGATCACCGTCGGCTGGATGTAGAACCCGCTCGACTTGTCGCCGCTGCCGCCGAAGAGGATCCGCGCGTCCGCGGAGGCCCTGGCCTGCTCGATGTAGCCCATGATGCCGTCGAACGCCGGCTCGTCGATGACGGCGTTCATGAAGTTGCCGAAGTCGCGGACGTCGCCGACGCGGACGCGCCCGAGCATGTCGACGAGGGCCCTCCGGGTCGCCGGCCAGAGCGACGCAGGAATGTACGCCCGCGAGGCTGCCGAGCACTTCTGGCCCTGGTACTCGAACCCGCCGCGCACCATCGCCGCCGCCACAGCCAGCGGATCGGCGGAGGCATGGGCGAAGATGAAGTCCTTCCCCCCGGTTTCGCCGACGACGCGGGGGTACGAGCGGTAGGACGTCAGGTTGGCCGCCACGGACCGCCAGAGCTGGTTGAAGGTGGCATTTGAGCCGGTGAAGTGGATGCCGGCGAGCATCGGGTGGGCCAGCGCCGCGCCGCCCACGACCGACCCCTGGCCGGGCACGAAGTTGACGACGCCCGGCGGCATGCCCGCCTCCATGAGCAGTTGCATCAGGTAGTAGTTCGACAGGAGCGACGTCGTGGCGGGCTTCCACACGGTGGTGTTGCCCATCAGGGCCACCGCCAGGTTGAGGTTCGAGGCGATGGCCGTGAAGTTGAACGGGCTGACGGTGAAGACGAAGCCTTCGAGGGGCCGGTACTCCATGCGGTTCAGCTGCTCGAGGGTCGATCGCGGCTGCCCGGCGTAGATTTGCGACGCGAAGTAGACGTTGTAGCGCAGGTAATCGATGGTCTCGCACGCCGCGTCGATCTCGGCCTGGTGGACGCTCTTGCCCTGGCCGAGCATGGTCGCGGCGACGATGCGGTGGCGGTGCGGCTTCGAGAGCAGCTCGGCCGCCTTCATCAGGATCGACGCCCGTTCGATCCAGGACAGCGTGGACCAGGCTTCGTGCGCCTCAACAGCCGCCTCGGCCGCGCGACGCACCTCGGCTTCGCCCGCCAGATGGCAGCGGGCGAGGACATGGCCGTGGTCGCACGGCATCACGACCGGCCGCGTCCGTCCGGTTCGGACCTCCTCGCCGGCAATGACGAGGGGGATCTCGACCTCCATGGCCGCCTGGCGGGCCAGTTCCGCCTGGAGCGACTCGCGCTCGGCCGATCCCGGTCCGTACTCGAGCACCGGTTCATTTTGCGGGACGTCGAAAAGGAACACGCTGTTGTTCACGGCTGCCTCCCTGCGGCTCGGGCCTCTCCATCCATAATGCTCGATCCCGAAGAGCGGGGGAAGCGCGCGGCCGCGTCCCGGGGATGGGCATGCCCGCATGCTATACTCAAGATCTTCGAGGGCGCTTCACAACAGGACCGGCGCGGCGCCGGCGCCGCTTCTCCCCAGGGAACCCCGCATGGCTTCCGACGTGGTGAACGATTTCAGCATCCAGGTGGCGACTGTCAACGGATCGGGAAGCCAGACGGCGAACCTCGTCCTCATCCGGTCGCTGTTCCAGATGGGCATCCCGGTGTCCGGAAAGAACCTGTTCCCGTCGAACATCGCCGGTCTGCCCACCTGGTACACGATCCGGGCCAACTGGCGGGGCTACATCGCCCGCAAGAAGGACGTTGACATCCTCGTCGCGCTGAACCCGGAGACGGCGCGCGAGGACGTGCTGGCGCTCGACGCGGGCGCGGCGGTCGTCTACGATGCGGCGCTCAAGCTCGACGAGGTGCGCGCCGACCTGACCTTCTACCCGGTGCCCTTCGACGAGCTGGTCAAGCCCGTCTGCCCCGACGCCAAGCTGCGCCGGCTTGTGCGCAACATGATCTACGACGGCGTGCTGTCGCGGCTGCTCGGCATCGATCTGGCCGAAATGGACCGCGCGCTCGAGAAGCAGCTCGGCAGAAAGCCCAAGGCCCTGGCGCTCAACCGCGCGGCCCTCGCGGCCGGCGACGCCTACGCCGCCGAGCACCTGTCCAAGGCCGATCCGTTCAGGGTCGAGCGCATGGACGCGACGCGCGGCAAGATCCTCATCGAGGCCAACGCCGCGGTGGCCCTCGGCGCGATGATGGCCGGCGTCACGGTCGTGACGTGGTACCCGATCACCCCCTCGACGTCCGTCGTCGAGACGCTGATCGACTACATGAAGCGGTACCGGGTGGACCCGGAGACCGGCAAGGCGACGTTCGCCATCGTGCAGGCGGAAGACGAGCTGGCGTCCATCGGAATGGCCATCGGCGCCGGCTGGGCGGGGGCGCGCTCGATGACGGCGACCTCGGGCCCGGGCATGTCGCTGATGGCGGAGTTCTCGGGCCTCGGGTACTTCACCGAGGTCCCGGCGGTCATCATCGACGTCCAGCGCGTCGGCCCCTCGACCGGCCTCCCGACCCGCACATCGCAGGGGGACATGCTCTCGACCGCGGTCCTCTCCCATGGCGATACGAAGCACATCATGCTCATCCCCAGTTCCGCGGAGGAATGCTACAGCCTGACGATGAAGGCCTTCGACCTGGCGGAACGGTTCCAGACGCCGGTCTTCGTGATGACCGACCTCGACCTCGGCATGAACACCTGGATGGCCGATGAGTTCCCGTACCCGGACGCTCCGCTCGATCGCGGCAAGCGCCTCGACCGGGCGACGCTCGAGAAGCTGCCCGACTGGGGCCGGTTCATGGACGTCGACGGGGACGGCATCCCCTGGCGGACCGTGCCGGGCGACGGCCTGCCGGCGTACTTCAACCGCGGCTCCGGCCACAACGCGAAGGGGCAGTACAGCGAGCGGGCCGAGGACTACACGTCTCTCATGGACCGGCTCGCGCGCAAGTTCGAGACGGCGCGCCGGGCGGTTCCGCCCGAGGTCGTGGACGAGGTCGCCGGCGCGCAGGTCGCCATCGCCGCCTACGGCACCAGCCACTGGGCGGTCGAGGAAGCCCGCGGCCAGCTCGCTGCCGAGGCCGGGCTCGCCACCTCGTACATCCGCCTCCGCTCGTATCCCTTCACGCAGGCGGTGGAGCGGTTCATCGACCGCCACGCCCGCGTGTACGTCGTCGAGCAGAACCGGGACGCGCAGATGCTCAGCCTGCTCAAGCTCGACCTCACGCCCGGGCAGGTCGGCAAACTGCGAAGCGTGGTCTACTACACCGGGCTGCCCATCGACGCCCGGTCCATCTCCGACGAGATCCTCGCGCAGGAACGCGAAGCTAGGCAGAGAGCGCGGCCATGACGACACCAGCACCGGCGTCCCCGGCAGCGGGGCGCAAGATCAACCGGATCAACCTCGAGGTCGCCGCATACCGCGGCGGCCGGACCACGCTGTGCGCCGGGTGCGGCCACAACGCGATCTCGGAGCGCATCGTGGACGCCTGCTTCGAGATGGGCGTCCAGCCGGAGCGGATGATCAAGCTCTCGGGCATTGGCTGCTCGAGCAAGAGCCCGGCCTACTTCCTGGGCGGCTCGCACGGGTTCAACGCCGTGCACGGCAGGATGCCGGCCGTCGCGACCGGCGCGCTCCTGGCGAACAAGACCCTGCTGCCCATCGGTGTGAGCGGGGACGGCGACACCGGCGCGATCGGCGCGGGCCAGTTCGTCCACCTCATGCGCCGCAATGTCCCGATCGTCTACATCGTCGAGAACAACGGCTGCTACGGGCTGACGAAGGGACAACTGTCACCGACCGCCGACGCCGGCTCGGCGCTGAAGAACGGCGTCGTGAGCGGCCTGCCGGCGATGGACCTGTGCGCCCTCGCCGTCCAGCTCGGCGCGACGTTCGTCGCCCGCTCGTTCTCGGGCGACAAGAAGCAGCTCTCGTCCGTGCTGAAGGCCGCGCTGGCGCACCGCGGCGCGGCGCTCCTCGACGTCATCTCCCCTTGCGTCACCTTCAACGACCACGAGGGATCCACCAAGAGCTACGCCTACGTGAAGGATCACGCCGACCCGCTCGGCGAGATCACGTTCGTGCCCTTCTTCGACGACATCAGCGTCGAGTACGACCCGGGCTCGTCCATCGCGGTGACGCTGCACGACGGGTCTCGTGTGGTGCTGAAGAAGCTCGACGACAAGTACGATCCGCGCGACAAGCTCGCGGCCTTGGCCCTTCTCCACGAGTCGAACCAGAGAGGGGAGTTGGCGACCGGGCTGATCTACGTCGACCCGGCCAAGCCGAGCTTCGTGGACCTGTTGAACGTGGTGGACACGCCGCTGTCGTTCCTGCCGGAGGCGCAAACCCGGCCCGGCCGCGAGGCGCTCGCGGACATCATGGCGCGGCTGCGGTAGCGGCTTCAGGGCCGGGCGCTGGAGGGCCCGGGCGCCCGGGGGCCGGACCCCCACGACGGGGGCTGCCGCACGCGGCGCGCGGCCCGGCCGATCCGGCGGCTGGCAGCTAGCCCTGCGTCTGATCGGCGTCGGCGCCCTCGGCGTCTTCTGCAATGAACACCGGGTTCGCGGGCAGCCCCTCCTCGTCGAGCGCGCTGCCGTGGCAGTTGCACTGCTGGGGCTGGTTCGGGGTGTCGCCCTCGAGGCTGCCCTTCCTGGCGTACTGGTCGCGGTGGGCCGGCGGATGCATGACGGGCGGCTGAATCATCGGCGTCTCCCTGGCGCCCTCAGGCGCTCGACCCCATCAGCTTACGGCTGCGGCCGCCGCGGGTCAAACCGGAATCCGGCCCCCGGAGGACCGTCCGGTGGGGGGAAGACGGGTACCGGCGGTATAATTCTAGGGATATGGAGCGTACGCTCGCCATCGTCAAGCCAGACGCCGTCGAGAAACGCCTCGTCGGGTCCATCATCCAGCGCATCGAACAGGCGGGCTTCCGCATCGTCGGCCTGCGCCTCCGGTCGCTGACGCGTGCCGAGGCGGAGGGATTCTACGCCGTGCATCGCGCGCGGCCCTTCTTCGGCAGCCTGGCGTCGTTCATGTCCTCGGGCCCGATCGTCGTCATGGTCCTCGAAGCGGAGGGCGCCATCGCGAGGTGGCGCGACCTGATGGGGGCGACCGACCCGGCGAAAGCGCCGGCGGGTTCGATCCGGGCGGAGTTCGGCACGAACATCGAGCGCAATGCGACCCACGGGTCCGATGCCCCGGAGACCGCCGCGTTCGAGATCGGGTACTTCTTCGCGGGCGCCGACCTCGTGTGACGGCGCCGGGAAGGGACCACGGCCCTGGCCTTCGGAAAGTTCCTGGTCGGATTCGGCCTCCTCGTCGCGGCGGGCGGCCTGCTGATATGGTGGGGTGTGCCTCTCGGGAGGCTGCCGGGGGATATCGTCGTCCGCCGGGGCGCCGTCACCTTCTGCCTGCCGATCACCACCGCCGTCCTCGTCAGCCTGGTGCTGACGATTGTGATGGCCGTCTTCAGGCGATGACGCGCGAGCGCCGCCTGCGGGGGCGCGCGGTGCGGCCCGGCGAGGACCTGCTCACGCCATGATCCCAGCGATCCGAGGAACCCACGACATCCTGCCCGGCGAGGTCGAGCGCTGGCAGCGCGCGGAGGACATCTCGCGGCGGCTGTTCGAACGCTACGGCTACGCAGAGGTGCGGACCCCGATCATCGAGCGCGAGGAGCTCTTCGCGAAGGGCACCGGCGAAACGACGGACATCGTCCAGAAGGAGATGTACGCCTTCACCGACAAGGGCGGGGAGCGGGTGACGCTGCGCCCGGAGGCCACTCCCAGCCTCGTGCGGGCGTTCGTCGAGCACGCCCTGGAACAGCGCATGGCGGCCCCGAAGGTCTACCTGTTCGGGCCGATGTTCCGCTACGAGCGGCCGCAGAAGGGGCGGTACCGCCAGTTCCATCAGCTCGACGTCGAGGTCTTCGGGATGGCCGACCCGGCGATCGACGCCGAGGTCGTCGACCTGGCCTGGGCCCTGGTGGCGGCCCTCGGGATCGTCGGTGCGGAGCTGGTCGTCAACTCGGTCGGGTGCCCGGCCTGCCGTCCCGCCTTCGCGGCGGCGCTCGTCGCCGCCCTCGGTGCCGACGTCTCCCGGCTCTGCCGGGACTGCCAGCGGCGCGCGCAGACGAACCCGCTGCGCATCTTCGATTGCAAGGTGCCGGCGGATCAGCCTGTCATCGACGCGCTCCCGCACTCGCTGGACTTCCTGTGCGACGGATGCCGGACGCACTTCGCGGCGGTCGAGCGCCACCTGGGCATGTACGGCATCCCGTACCGCGTGTCGCACCGGCTGGTCCGCGGCCTCGATTACTACACGCGAACGACGTTCGAGATCCTGGCTGGCGGCATTGGCGCCCAGAACGCGCTGCTGGGCGGCGGCCGGTACGACGGGTTGTTCCGTCAGCTGGGCGGCCCGGACCGTACGGGCATCGGCTTTGCCGCCGGCCTGGAGCGGCTCGTGCTGGCCATGCCCGAGCCGCGGCGCAGCGAGCGGCGCCGCCCCCTGTTTGTCGCGTACATGGGCGAGGCCGCCCGCGATGCCGCCCTTGCGCTGCTGCGCGACTTGCGGCGTGCCGAGCTCGAAGCCCACATGGAATACGAGGGCCGCAGCCTGAAGGCGCAGATGAAGCGCGCTGACCGCCTGCGCGCCGCTTTCACGCTCATCCTCGGCGAAGAGGAACTCGCCGCTGGCGAGGTGAGCGTCAAGGACATGGCCACCGGCGGCCAGCGCCGCGTGCGCCGCGAGGCGGTCGTCGAGGAGTGCCGGGCCTTGGTGAATGGCGGGCGGGAGTAGACACTCGTGGTGGACACACTCGGCGACTGGGCCCGCACGCACACGTGCGGCGGACTCCGGGCCTCCGACGCGGGGCGCGACGTCCTGCTGCTCGGCTGGGTCCACAAGGTTCGCGACCTCGGGCACCTCGTCTTCCTGGACGTGCGGGACCGCTATGGCCTGACGCAGGTCATCGCGGACGACGAGGCCCTCCGCACGCGGGCCAGGCAGCTGCGGGCCGAGTTCGTCATCGGCGTGAAGGGCCGCGTGCGGCCTCGGGCGCCCGAGGCGATCAACCGCCGCCTGCCGACGGGCGAAGTCGAGGTCCAGGCCGCCGAGCTGCGGGTCCTCAGCGAGGCCCGCGTGCCGCCGTTCGTCGTGGCCGACGACGTGGCGGCGTCCGAGGAGCTGCGCCTGAAGTATCGCTATCTGGACCTCAGGCGCCCGTCGCTCCAAGCGAATTTCGGCCTGCGGCACCGCGTGACCATGGCGGTGCGCCAGTACTTCGACGGCGCCGGCTTCTGGGAGGTCGAGACGCCCGTGCTCGCCAAGTCCACGCCGGAAGGAGCGCGCGATTACCTGGTGCCGAGCCGCGTCCATCCGGGCGAGTTCTACGCGCTGCCGCAGTCTCCCCAGATCCTCAAGCAGCTCCTGATGGTCTCGGGCTTCGACCGGTACTTCCAGATCGTCAAGTGCTTCCGGGACGAGGACCTGCGCGCCGACCGGCAGCCGGAGTTCACCCAGATCGACGTGGAGCTGTCGTTCGCCACACGCGAGCTGGTGTTCGCCGCCATCGAGCCGCTCATGCAGCGGATCTTCGAGGCGGCGGGGCTGCACGTCGACGTGCCGTTCCCGCGGATGACCTACGCCGACGCGATTGCGCGCTACGGATCCGACAAGCCGGACCTGCGCGTCGGCATGGCCATTGCGGACGTGTCCGGCGTCTTCGCGGGCTCGACGTTCGGCGTCTTCCGGGACGCCGTCGCGGCTGGCGGCGCGGTGCGCGGGCTCGTCGTCCCCGGCGGCGGGCGCGCGTCGCGCCGTGAGCTCGATGCCCTGACCGGCGAAGCGAAGGCCGCCGGCGCCGGAGGGCTCGCGTGGGTGCGGCAGGCCGGCAGCGCGGTCCAGAGCCCGATCCTGAACGCCGCGGGCGAGGCCACGCTGCGCGCCGCGCTGGAGGCCGCGGGGGCGGGCGAGGCCGACCTGCTGCTCCTGGCCAGCGGCGCCCCGGATGCGACCTCCCGGGCGCTCGGCCGGCTTCGCCTCTCGGTGGCGGACGCCAGGGGCTGGCTCGAGCCGGGCGCGTTCGCGTTCACGTGGGTGACCGACTTCCCGCTCCTCGAGTGGGACTCCGAGGAGAGGCGGTGGGTGGCCATGCACCACCCGTTCACGTCGCCCGTCGAGGCCCACATCGACCGTCTGGAAGAAGAGCCCGGCAAGGCCCTGGCGCAAGCCTACGATCTCGTGCTGAACGGCAGCGAGATCGGCGGCGGCAGCATCCGCATCCACGACACGGGCCTCCAGCGCCGCATGTTCTCGCTGCTCGGCATCAGCGAGGAGCAGGCCAGGCTGCGCTTCGGCTTCTTCCTCGAAGCGCTCGAGTACGGGACGCCGCCGCACGGGGGGATCGCGCTCGGCTTGGATCGGATCGTGGCCATTCTCGCCGGCGAGCCTTCGATTCGGGACGTCATCGCGTTCCCGAAGACGGCGCAGGCAGTGGACTTGATGTCGTCGGCGCCGGCGCCCGTCGACGACAGGCAGTTGCGCGAGCTGAAGCTCCGCATCGGGGACTGAGGGATGGACGCGAAGGCCCCGGGACCGGCGACGCGGACGATTTCGCTGCCCGACGAAGGGGTGGAGGCGCTCTTCGGCGCGTACGACGAGAACCTGCGCTTCATCGAGTCGCTGGCCAACGTCCGGCTCTCGACGCACGGGCCGGATCTCGTCGTGTCGGGAGACCCGTTGGCCGTCGCGCGCGTCGAGCACCTCGTCGGGCGGCTGCTGGCGCTGCAGAAGGACGGCTACCGGCTGACGAACGGGGACGTCAAGACGGCGGCCGACCTGCTCGCGCAGGACCCGTCCGCGGACCTCCGCGACTTCTTCCTGAAGTCCGCGCTGCGCCCGGGAGGCGGCCGACGGACGGTGAATGCCCGCAGCCTCAACCAGCGGCGCTACATCGAGGCCATCGACCGTGCGGACATCGTCTTCGGCATCGGCCCGGCCGGCACGGGCAAGACCTACCTGGCAATGGCCCAGGCGGTCTCGTACCTGCTGGCGAAGCGCGTGAGCCGCATCGTGCTGGCGCGGCCGGCCGTCGAGGCGGGCGAGAAGCTGGGCTTCCTGCCGGGCGATTTGCAGGAGAAGGTGAACCCCTATCTCAGGCCGCTCTACGACGCGCTCTACGACATGATGGACGGCGAACGGGCGGATCGCTTGATCGAGCGCGGCACAATCGAGATTGCGCCGCTGGCGTTCATGCGCGGGCGCACGCTCGGCGACGCCTTCGTCATCCTCGACGAGGCCCAGAACACGAGCAGCGAGCAGATGAAGATGTTCCTCACGCGCCTGGGCCTGGGATCCAAGGCCGTGGTCACCGGCGACATCACGCAGATCGACCTGCCGGCCGGCAGGACGTCGGGCCTCATCGAGGCCATTGGCGTCGTCGGCGGCGTCGAGGGCGTCGAGTTCGTCTCCTTCGACGAGCGCGACGTCGTGCGGCACAAGGTCGTGCAGCTGATTGTCCGGGCGTACGAGGCGTACTCCTCGCGCGGGCCCGGCGCGAGGGGCCAGGAGAGCCCGGCATGAGCGCGCGCAGCGGCTCGGCGCCGGGCCGGCGCGGCGTGCGTGTCACCGTGGCCAGCCGGATGCGCCGCCCGGTGCGGGCGCCGGGCCTCGCGGCCTGGCTGGCCTCGGCGGCCCCGGCCTTCGCGCGGGGCGAGGTGGTGGTGGCGTTTGTCAGTGACGCGCACATCCGGGACCTCAACCGGCGCTACCGGGGGAAGGACGCCGTGACCGACGTGCTCGCGTTCCCCTCGGACGAGCCCGGGCTGCTCGGCGACATCGCCATTGCCGCGGGGGCGGCCAGGCGGCAGGCCGCCGCGGCCGGCCATGCCTTCGGCGTCGAAGCGCGCGTGCTGGCCCTGCACGGCCTGTTGCACCTGCTCGGCTACGACCATGAACGGGACTCCGACCGCGACCGCATGCGGGCCGTCGAGTCGCGGCTCCGGCGGAAGGGCGGCCTGCGCGAGGGCCTGATCGAGCGGGAAGGGGGCGCGCCGTGATCCTCCCGGGCCTGCTCGCCCTGCTGGCCGCGGCCGCTGTCTACCTGGGGGCGGTGAGCGCGGCGTTCGCGCTGCTCATGCGGCTGTCGCTGCGCCTGCTGGCCGAACGGGGCAGCCGCTCGAGCCGGCTGGGGGCCTACCTCGACGACCCCGTCCAGCTGTTCCTGCCCGTCCGCGCCATGCTCGGCGGGATTCACATCGCGGTCGCGCTGCTGCTGGCGACGGTGTGCTGGCGCGGCGGCGCCGCGGGCCTCGCCTGGATCTTCCTCGGGAGTCTCACGTTCATTCTCGTGTTCGAACACCTGCTGCCGTATCTCATCGTCAGACGCGACCCCGAGCGCGCGCTGGAGGCGCTGATTCCGTCGTTCGACGTCGCGGCCCGCGCCCTCTGGCCGATCGTCGCGCCGCTGCGCGCCGCGGCGGCGTGGCGCCAGGCGCGGCCGGCGGCGGCGGACCCGGCCGCGTCCGACGAGGACCAGCAGCAGGCGACGGCGGCCTATCTCGACGCGGGTGAGCAGGAAGGGCTGATCGAGCGGGACGAGCGGCAGCTGCTGCAGTCGGTCGTGGACTTCGGCGACACGCTGGTGCGGGAGGTGATGACGCCCCGGCCGGACATCGTCGCCGTCCGCGCGGAGACGACGCTGGCGGAGCTCCGGGCGTTCTTCCGCGAGCACGAGTACTCGCGCATCCCCGTGTACGTGGACTCCCTGGATCACATCGTCGGCTTCGTCTTCATCAAGGATCTGATCCGGCTGCCGGAAGACGAGCCGCCGGACAAGCCCGTGCCGGCGCTCGTGCGCCCCGCGTACGTCGTGCCGGAAACCAAGCGCGTGTCGGATCTCCTGCGCGAGTTCCAGCGCCAGCAGTGGCAGATCGCCATCGTCGTGGACGAATACGGCGGCACGGCCGGGCTCGTCACCCTCGAGGACCTCATCGAGGAGATCGTCGGCGAGATCCGCGACGAGTACGACGTCGAGACCGAGGCGATCGTGGACGAGGGCGGCGGGCGCTTCGTCGTGTCGGGCAAGGCCGACATCGAGGCGGTCGCAGACCGTCTGGGCGTCGTCATCGAGCGGGAGGGGTTCGACACGTTCGGCGGGTACCTGATGGCGCGGCTCGGGCGCGTACCGGCGACGGGCGAGTCGTTGCTGGTGGACGGCCTGGCCGTGGAGGTGATCCATGCCGAGCGGAGGCGCGTGCACCGGCTTCGAGTGGCCCGCGCCGAGCGCGCCACGGCCGCCGGCGCGACGGCGCCAGAGGCCGGGTCGCCGTGAAGGCCGGGCTCGTCGCGCTCGTCGGTCGGCCGAACGCCGGGAAGTCGACGCTCATGAACCGGCTCGTCGGGCAGAAGGTGGCCATCGTTTCGGACAAGCCGCAGACGACGCGCACGCGCATCCTGGGCGTGCGAAGCGGCGACGGCGGCCAGATCGTGTTCATCGACACGCCCGGCATCCACCGCCCGCTTCACCGCCTCAACGTTCGGATGGTGGACGCCGCGATCGTGAGCCTGGGCCAGGCTGACGTCGTGTGCGCCGTGGCCGACGCCTCCGAGGAAGTCGGCGCGGGGGACGAATACCTGGCGGCGCTGCTGGCGAAGGCCTCGCGCCCCCTCGTGCTCGCGCTGAACAAGATCGACCGCGTCGCCCGCCCCGCACTGCTGCCGCTCATCGAGCGGTGGAGCCGCCTGGCCCGCTTCGACGACATCGTGCCGGTGTCGGCGCTGACCGGTGAGCAGGAGGCGGACCTGCTGCGCGCGCTGCTGGGCCGCCTGCCGGAAGGGGAGCCGCTTTACCCCGAGGACTACCTGACCGACCAGCCCGAGCGTGCGTTTGTGGCCGAGATCGTCCGGGAGAAGGTGCTCCGGCACACCCGCGACGAGCTGCCGTTCTCGTCGGCGGTGCTCATCGATCGCTTCGAGGAGGCAGGCAAGGGCGGCCTCATGCGCCTGTTCTGCACGATCCTCGTGGAGCGCGAGTCGCAGAAGGCCATCGTCGTCGGGCGGGGCGGATCGATGATCAAGCGGATCGGAACCGAGGCCCGCCAGGAACTGGAGCGGTTCTTCGGCGCGCGCGTGTTCCTGGACCTCCGCGTCAAGGCCCGGGCCGGCTGGCGGGAGGACCCGCGCCTGCTCGACGAGATCGGGCTGCGTGAGGGCCGCTAGCGGGCCGCTGGGCAAAGCCGGGGCAAAGCAAGGTAGAATGCTGAACGCGCGTGCGCCGGCGGCCGCGCGTGTGTGATGCCGCTCTACACCACTGAAGCGATCGTTCTCCGCACGTACAAGCTCGGGGAGGCGGATCGCATCGTGGTGTTCCTGACGCGCGACCGCGGCAAGCGACGCGGCGTGGCCAAGGGATCGAGGCGCCCGCGCTCGCGCTTCGGCGGGGCGCTCGAGCCGCTCAGCCGGGTGGAGGTCACGTACTTCGAGCGCGAACGCCGCGAGCTGGTGTCGCTCAGCGACGCCGAACTCCTGGCGTCGCCGCTCTGGCGGGGCCGGGACGAGGCGCTCTGCCACGCGGGCTACTTCGCGGAGCTCCTCGACGAGTGCGCGCCCGAGGGAGACGCCGACGAGCGCCTGTACCGCCTCGGCTCGTCGGCGATCGACGCCTTGGGCGCAGGCGTCGCCGTGGAGCCGCTCGCGCGGTACTTCGAGTACTGGCTGCTGCGGCTCCAGGGCGTGTACCCCGCTCGGCTGGCCTGCGCGGCCTGCGGGGCGGCGCTCGGCGGCGGATCGGGGCCGGCGGCGGCCCTGCTCCCCGGGGAGCGGGCCTACTGCTGCGGCGCGTGCGCCGCGGCGGCGGGCAGCCGGGCCTTCGTGCTGTCGGGGGAGGCCGTCGGGTTCCTCCGGGCCTCGGCGGCGGTCGGGCCGGAGCGGCTCGGCCAGTTCCCCGTGTCCGCGCGCGCGCTCCGGGAGCTCGAGGCGGCGCACCGCGCGTTGATCGCGGTGCACTTGGAGAAGGACGTCAGGTCGGCCCGCGTGCTCCGCGAGATCCGCGGGCCGTCGTAGAACCCCCGGGGGCGACTGGAACGTGCCGTGACGCTTCAGGATCTGATTTTCACGCTCTCGCACTTCTGGGCCTCCCAGGGATGCCTGATCCAGCAGCCCCTCGACCTCGAGGTCGGCGCGGGCACCTCGCACCCCGAGACGGCGCTGCGGGTGCTCGGGCCCCGCCACTGGAACGTCGCGTACGTCCAGCCGTCGCGGCGCCCAGACGACGGACGGTTCGGGGAGAACCCCAACCGCCTGTTCAAGCATCACCAGTTCCAGGTCATCATGAAGCCCGCGCCGGACGAGATCCAGGCCCTCTACCTGCGGAGCCTCGAGGCGTGCGGGATCGAGCCCAGGCGCCACGACGTGCGCTTCGAAGAGGACAACTGGGAATCGCCCACCCTCGGCGCCTGGGGCATCGGCTGGCAGGTTCTGCTCGACGGGCTGGAGATCACCCAGTTCACCTACTTCCAGCAGGTGGGCGGCCTCGATCTGGAGCCCGTCTCGGTGGAGATCACGTACGGCCTCGAGCGGATCGCGATGTTCCTGCAGCGCGTCGACAACGTCTACGACCTGCAGTGGGCGCCGGGCGTCTCCTACCGCGAGGTGCGGCTGCGCGACGAGGTGGAGCAGTCCCGTTACGCGTTCGGGCAGGTGGCCATGCCGCGCGAGGCGTTCGTCGGGCTGCACCGCGACCTCTTCGAGAAGCACCACGGGCTGGCCGGCGTGCTCCTGGAGAGCGGGCTCGTGCTCCCCGCCCTCGAGCAGGCGCTGAAGTGTTCCCATCTCTTCAACGTCCTCGACTCCAGCGGCGGCGTCGGCGTGACCGAGCGGACGGCCTACATCCTGCGGGTGCGTCAACTCGCGGTGGCCGTGGCCAAGGCGTATGTCGAGTCCGAGGCGCAGCCGGCGCCGTCCCCGGCGGCGGGGGCGCGAGGCCAGCATGGATCGTGAGCTGCTCATCGAGCTTGGGTGCGAGGAGATCCCGGCGAGCTGGCTGCCGCCGCTGACCCGGCAGCTTGGCGAAGCGGCGAAGGCGGGCCTCGAGGAGGCCCGGCTGGAGACCCAGGCGCCCATTGAGACCTTCGGCACGCCCAGACGGCTCGTCGTCCGCATCGGCCGGCTCGCCGAGCGCCAGTCGGATCGCGAGGACGTGCTGACGGGCCCGCCCGCGGCCGCGGCGTTCAACCCCGACGGCTCGCCGAGCCCGGCCGCTGCGGGCTTCGCGAGGAAGCACGGCGTGGAGCCGGATGCCCTGGAGCGCGTGACGACTGGGCGGGGGGAGTACCTGGCCGTCCGCAACCGTGTGCGGGGCAAGCCGGCTGCCGACGTCCTGCCGAGCGTCCTGGCCGGCATCCTGCGCGCGCTGTCGTGTCCGAAGCAGATGCGCTGGGATGCGCGGCTGGACGACGGCCGCGGCGAGCTGCTGTTCGGCCGCCCGATCCGCTGGATCGTGTTCCTGTACGGCGGCCGTGTGGTGCCGTTCGTGATTGGACGATCCGAGGCCGCCAGGAGCGGCCTGGTGCAGGACGTCCGTTCCGGGGCCCTCACCTACGGGCACCGCTTCCTGGCGACGAGCGGCCGCGCCGGCCGGGCGATCAAGGTGCGGTCCTTCCAGGAGTACCGCGCGAAGCTCCTCGAGAACTTCGTGATGCTCGACCGCGAGGAGCGCCACGCGAAGATCATCCGCGAACTCGACGCCCAGGCGCGCCGCTTGGGCGGCCGGGTGAGCGCCGCCGCCAAGAAGTCGCGGCTCCTGCAGGAGGTCCCCGATCTCGTCGAATACCCGTCGGTGGTGGCCGGCGCCTTCGCCACGGAGTTCCTGCAGCTGCCCGACGAGGTGCTGACGACCACGATGATCCACCACCAGCACTTCTTTCCGGTCGTCACCGACCGGGGCAGCCTGATGCCCGCGTTCCTCGCGGTGGTCAACACCGAGCCCGACGACCCCCGCGCGATCGCGCGGAACCTGGAACGCACGCTGGTGGCGCGGCTGCGCGATGCGCGGTTCTTCTGGGACGCCGACTGCCGGACGACGCTCGACGACCACCTGCTCCGCCTCGAAACCGTGCTCTTCCACAAGCAGGTCGGCAGCTATCTGGCCAAGGCGCGGAGGCTCGAAGCGCTGGCGTCGTGGCTGGCAGCCGAGGTGCTGGCGTCGCCTGACGCCGCCGCCGCGGCCGGGCTGGCCGGACGGCTCGCCAAGGCCGACCTCGCCACCGACCTGGTGCGCGAGCTGACCGAGCTTCAAGGCGAGATGGGCGGCATCTACGCGAGGGAGCATGGCCTGCCCGAGGCGGTCTGGCGCGCGATCTACTTCCACTATCTGCCTGTCGGGGTGGAGCCGTCGGCGCCGCCCACGCGCTCGGATCTCGGGCCCGCGAGCGTGACGTGGGCGGCCGTGTCGGTGGCCGACAAGCTGGACACCGTGACGGCGCTGTTCGCGGCCGGAGAGCGGCCCACCGGGACGCGCGACCCGTTCGGCCTGCGGCGGCAGTCCCACGGGCTGCTGCGGACGCTGGTGGATCTGCCGGAGCTTGCCGGCCTCGAGGTCCCGATCCCGTTCGGCCGGCTGCTCGATCGGGCCCGGGCTGGAGTGGGGGACTTGCCGGGCGGGGGCGGAGAACCCCAGGCGTGGCGCGCGGCCGTTTCGTCGTTCTTCCTCGACCGGCTCCGCTACCTCTTCGAGCAGCGCGGGTTCGCGTACGACGAGATCAACGCCGTCCTGGGCCGGCTGACGGAGGTGCCCGATCCGCTGGACGCCCGCCGCCGGCTCGAGGCGTTGAAGGCCGTCCGCGGGTCGTCGGACTTCGATGCCCTCGCGGTGGCCTTCAGGCGCGTGAAGAACCTGTCGCGCGAGCTTCAGGGCCCGCCGACCTCCGCCGTGGATCGGCTGACGGAGCCCGCCGAGCGGGCGCTCGTCGCCGAGGTGGGCGCGCGCGCGGCGGCGATCCGTGAGGCCGCCTCGTCGCGACGGTACGAACAGGCGTTTCGGATCGCGTCCGGCTTCCGGCCGGCGGTGGATGCGTTCTTCACGGACGTGTTCGTGATGGTGGACGATGAGGAGTTGAGGACGCAGCGGCTCTCGCTGCTGAGGCGGCTGTACGATCTCTTGCTCGAGCTCGCGGACATCTCGGAAATCGTCCCGACGGCGGAGTCACAACCACAGACGGAGTCATAGCGAAGATGGCAAAGAAGACTGCGAAGACGAAGGCGAAGGCGGCGCGCGCGACGCGCGCGGCGGTCCGGAAGGCGGCCCCGGCGCGGAAGCCCGCGGCGCGACCGACGAAGCCGGCGGGGCGATCGACGAAGCCGGCGGTCCGGAAGGCGGCCCCGGCGCGGAAGGCCGCGGCGCGACCGGCGAAGCCGGCGGCTAAGGCCGCGAAGGCGCCGGGTGCGGCGAAGAAGTACGTGTACAGCTTCGGGGGAGGCAAGGCCGAAGGCAACCGGACGATGAAGGACGTGCTCGGCGGCAAGGGCTCGGGCCTCGCCGAGATGACCAACGCCGGGCTGCCGGTCCCGCCGGGCTTCACCATCTCGACGGCGGCCTGCAACCTGTGGTACGCCTCGGGCCGCACGCTGCCGCAGGCCATCGAGGACGAGATGATGGCCCACGTTCGCAGACTCGAGAAGGCGGCCGGGGCGACGTTCGGATCGACGGACAACCCGCTGCTCGTGTCGGTGCGATCCGGCGCGAAGTTCTCCATGCCCGGGATGATGGACACGATCCTCAACCTCGGCTTGACCGATGCCGCCGTCGAGGGGCTGAAGGCGCGCACGAAGAACGGCCGTTTCGCGTACGACAGCTACCGCCGGTTCATTCAGATGTTCGGCAACGTCGTGCTGGAGATCCCGAAGGAGAAGTTCGAGCACGAGTTCGAGGCCGTCAAGCATGCCCACGGCGCCAAGATGGACACGGAGCTCGGCGAGGACGGCATGAGGGAGACGGTGGCGCGCTTCCAGGCGCTCGTGGTCGCCGAGACGGGGCGGCCGTTCCCGCAGGATCCGCTCGAGCAGCTCAAGATGGCGCGCGACGCCGTGTTCCGCTCCTGGAACAACGAGCGAGCGATCACCTACCGCCGCATCTACGAGATTCCCGACCACATCGGGACCGCCGTCAACATCCAGCTGATGGTGTTCGGCAACACGGGCGACCGCTCGGGCACCGGCGTCGGCTTCACGCGGAATCCCGCGACCGGCGCGAACGAGTTCTTCGGCGAGTTCCTGGTGAACGCCCAGGGCGAGGACGTCGTCGCCGGCATTCGGACGCCGCGGCCCATCAAGGAGCTGGCGGAGGTGATGCCGAAGGCGTACCGGCAGCTGCGCGACTTCACCTCGCGCCTCGAGAGGCACTACAAGGACATCCAGGACTTCGAGTTCACGATCGAGAACGACACGCTCTACATGCTCCAGACGCGGAGCGGCAAGCGCACCGGGTACGCGGCCGTCGTCATCGCGACCGACCTGGTGAAGGAGGGACTCCTCACGCCGAAGGAGGCGCTCCTGCTCGTCGAGCCGGCTTCGCTGTCGCAGCTGCTGGCTCCGATGTTCGACGCGGCCGAGTGGAAGAAAGTCCCGGTGGCCACCACGGGCCTTCCCGCGTCGCCCGGCGCGGCGTCCGGCCAGGTGGTGTTCACCGCGGACCAGGCCGTCGCGTGGGCCGCGGAGGGCAAGCCCGTCGTGCTGGTCCGGAAGGAAACCGCGCCGGACGACATCCACGGCATGGAGGTGGCGCAGGGCGTGCTGACCGCCACCGGAGGCATGACGTCGCACGCCGCCGTCGTCGGCCGCCAGATGGGCCGGCCGTCGGTTGTGGGCGCCGGCGCGCTCAGCATCAACGAGCACGCCAGGACCTTCAGCGTGAACGGCCGGACCGTGCAGGAGGGCGACCATATCTCCTTCGACGGCCTGACGGGCGAGGTGAAGATCGGGAGGATTGCGACGAGCCCGAGCGAGATTCTGCAGGTCGTGGCCGGCAAGATGAAGCCCGAGGACTCGCCGATCTACCAGCGGTTCAGCCAGCTGCTGGGCTGGGCCGACGAACTGCGGACCCTGGGGGTTCGCGCCAACGCCGACCAGGCCGACCAGTCGGAGCTGGCGTACGCCTTCGGCGCGCGGGGCATCGGCCTCTGCCGCACGGAGCACATGTTCTTCGGCGAGGGCCGCATCGAGAAGGTCCAGCGGATGATCCTGGCCGACAACGAGCAGGATCGGCGCGCCGCCCTGGCCGAGCTGCTGCCGCTGCAGCGGGACGACTTCTACGGCGTGTTCAAGGCCATGCAGGGCGAGCCGGTCACCATCCGGACGATCGATCCGCCGCTCCACGAGTTCCTGCCGAAGCGCGAGGACCTCATGGTCGAAATCGCCACGCTGGAAGCCACGAATGGAGACGCCGGCGTCCTGGAGCAGAAGCGGGCGCTGCTGAACCGCGTCGAGCAGCTCCACGAGTTCAACCCGATGCTCGGCCACCGCGGCGTGCGCCTCGGGATCACGTACCCGGAGATCACGGAGATGCAGGCCCGCGCCATCTTCGAAGCGGCCTGCCAGCTCGCCAAGGAGGGGCTGAAGGTCACGCCCGAAGTCATGATCCCGCTGGTCGGCGACGTCAAGGAACTGCGCGACCAGAAGCGCATCGTGGACGCGGTGGCCGCCGACGTCATGAAGGAGACGGGCGCGGCCATCCGCTACCTCGTGGGCACCATGATTGAGGTGCCGCGCGGGGCCGTGACGGCCGACGACATCGCGAGCGAGGCCCAGTTCTTCTCGTTCGGGACCAACGACCTGACGCAGATGACCTTCGGCTTCTCGCGCGACGACATCGGCAAGTTCCTCGGCGTCTACCAGGAGCGCAAGATCCTCGATCGCGATCCGTTCCAGTCGATCGACACCGTCGGCGTCGGCCAGCTGGTGGCGACCGCGGTGGGGAAGGGGCGGCAGTCGCGGCCCGGGATCAAGCTCGGCGTCTGCGGCGAGCATGGCGGCGACCCGTCGTCGATCCACTTCTTCCACAAGGTCGGCCTGGACTACGTGAGCTGCTCGCCGTACCGCGTGCCGGTGGCCCGGCTCGCGGCGGCGCACGCGGCGCTGTCGGTCAAGGTCGGCGACTAGCCCTGGCCGCCACTGCGGAGCCGGGGCGGGCGGCGGGCCCGCCCCGGCTCCGCCGCGCGCGCGGGGCGGCGCCGGCCGCCCCGCGGCGCGCTCGGCAACGGTGATAAGCTGGGGCCCGCCGCACGCCTGCCATGCTGACCATCCTCGTGCACCGCGACGGACGGACTGCGACGGCGGACCGCGTCGATCCCGCGTGGCTCGCGGGCGGGTCGGCCGCCGTCGTCTGGGTCGATCTCAGCGCCCCAGAGGCCGAGGAAGCACGCCTGCTGTCGGCGACCTTCGGCTTCCACGACCTGGCCGTCGAGGACGCGCTGCAGGTCGTGCACCACCCGAAGGCCGAGACCTACGATGGCTACCTTTACGTCATTCTCCACGGGATCGACTTCAAGGCGTCGCAGCACGAATTCGCCACGCACGACGCGGACTTCTTCGTCGGGCCGACCTACCTCGTGACCGTGACGGACGGCACGTCGCGCACGATCCCGGAGGTGCAGGCGCTCTGCCTCCGGAATCCGCGCGTCATGGCCGAAGGCCCGATGGCCCTGATGCATCGCATCGTGGACACGATGGTGGACCACTACCGGCCGGAGGTGGACAAGCTCGAGGCGCGGATCGACGAGCTGGAGGACTCGGTCTTCGAGGCGGCCGAGACGCGCGCGACGAACCAGGAGATCCTCGACCTCAAGCGCGACGTCGCCTCCCTGCGGCGCATCATCCTGCCGCAGCGCGACATCCTCGGCCGGCTGGGCCGCCGCGAGTTCCCGCAGGTCAGCGAAGAGGTCTCGTACCGCTTCCGCGACGTCTACGACCACGTGGTGCGGATCTCGGACGAAGCGCTGCTGTTCCACGATCGCCTCGCGGCGATCCTGGAGGCCCACCTGTCGAACGTGTCGAACCGGCTCAACGAGGTCATGAAGATCCTCACGATCTTCTCGGCGGTCTTCATGCCGATGACCGTGCTCACCGGCCTGTACGGCATGAACGTGCCCCTCGTCCACTTCCCGGGCGGCGAACCGGCGCAGTTCTGGTGGATCCTCGGCATCATGGCCGCCGCCGGCGCCGCGCTGCTCTGGCTGTTCCGGCGCTGGCGCTGGTGGTAGGCCGCCGTGCCCAGGATCCACCAGCTCCCGCCCGATCTCGCCAGCCAGATCGCCGCCGGCGAGGTCGTCGAGCGCCCCGCGTCGGTCGTCAAGGAACTGGTCGAGAACGCCATCGACGCCGGCGCCGCGCGGATCACCGTCGCAGTCGAACTGGGAGGCAAGGCGCTCGTGCGGGTCGAGGACGACGGGGAGGGCATGGACGCGGATGATGCGCGCCTCGCCCTCGAGCGGCACGCCACGAGCAAGATCGCCCGCGCCGAAGACCTCGAGGCGATCGAGACGATGGGCTTCCGCGGCGAGGCCTTGCCCAGCATAGCGTCGGTTTCGCGCCTCGTCGTGCGGACCCGGCGGCGCGGCGCGGTCGCCGGCACCGAGGTGCGCGTCAACGGCGGCGTGGTGGCGTCCGTCTCCGAGGTCGGGATGGCGCCGGGGACGATCGTCGAGGTGGCCGACCTCTTCTACAACCTGCCGGCCCGCCGCAAGTTCCTGAAGTCCGACACCGCAGAGACGGCCCAGGTGTCCCGCCTCGCCTCCCAGCTCGCGCTGGCCCACCCGGACGTCGGGTTCACCGTCGCCAGCGGGCCGCGCGTGCTGCTCCGCTGCCCGCCGGCGGCGACTCTCGCGGACCGGTTCTACCAGATCTACGGGGATCGCCCGGATCTCGTGCCCCTCGTGAAGGACGCGGGCGGGATCCGCGTGCACGGGTTCGTGGCGGCCCTGGCCGAGCCGGGGCCCACGCGGGGCGCCCAGCAGTTCTTCGTCAACCGCCGGATCGTCAAGGACCGCACCGTGGCCCACGCCGTCATCGACGCGTACGCGTCGGCGACTGCGCGCGAGCGGAGGCCCGAGGCGCACGTGTTCATCGAGATGCCGCCCGACGCAGTGGACGTGAACGTCCATCCGACCAAGGCCGAGGTGCGCTTCCGCGATCAGTCTCTCGTGCACGAAATCGTCCGACGTGCCGTCCAGGAGGCCATTGGCGGCGTCTCGGCGCCGGAACTGCGGCTCTCGCCGCCTGAGGCCGAGGCCACAGGGGCGCGCGCCATCAGTCTGCCGGGGCTCCTGGCCGGGTGGTACCCGCGGAGTCCGCGCGCGGTGGAGGAACTGCCGGCGACCGAGGCGCGCCGCCCGGCCGGCGGGCCCGGGGCGGCGTCGGCCTCTCTCCCCGGGGAGGCTGGGGGCGGAGCCGGCCTGCCGGGCCCGGCGCCGGACGGCTCGCTCGGGGAGATCGCGCTGAAGCCGCTCGTGCCCCTCGGCCAGTTCCGCAACACGTTCATCATCGCCGTGGACGCAGACGGCATCGCCATCATCGACCAGCACGTCGCGCACGAGCGAGTGCTCTACGAGCGCATCTCCGCCCGGCTGCTGTCGGGTCAGCTCGACAGCCAGCGCCTGCTCACGCCGATCGTCATGGACCTTCCGCCGGGCCCTCGCGCCGCGCTGCTCGCGCACGGCGCCGAGTTGCGGCGGTGCGGGTTCGAGGTGGAGGACTTCGGGCTGGCCAGCGTCCGCGTGGACGCCATGCCGGCGCTCCTCGGCCGCGAGCAGGGCACGGCGGCGCTGAAGGCCCTGGCCGACGATCTCGACGGGATGGGCGGGGCGGCGCCGGTGGAGGAGCACCTCCGGAACATGGCGGCCACCATGGCCTGCCATGCGGCGGTGAAGGCCAACGACCCGCTCACGTTCGAGAAGATGGCGCACATCTTGGAAGAGCTGCGGCAGACCGCCTACTCCACCGTGTGCCCGCACGGCCGGCCGGTGATGCTGCGTATCTCCCGCCGCGAAGTGGAGAAGAACTTCCAGCGGACCTGAGCTCCGGAGTCGGGGCCCGGGATCCAGGGGCGCTAGCCCTGCTTTTGCCGGCGCTTCCGAATGGCCGCCCATCCGTCGAGGCGGCGCTTGATTTCCTTCTCGAAGCCACGTTCGGTCGGCGTGTAGTACTTCCGCCCGGCCACGGCGGGCGGCAGGCAGTCCATGCCGGTGACCGCGTCCGGGTCGTCGTGAGCGTACTGATAGCCCTTGCCGTAGCCGAGCGCCTTCATGAGCCGGGTCGGGGCGTTGCGCAGGTGCAGCGGCACCGGGTCGGCGCGATCGGTGTGGGCGTCAGCCGCGGCACGGAGGTACGCCTGATAGACGGCGTTGCTCTTCGGGGCCGTCGACAGGTAGACGGCGGCCTGCGTCAGCGCCGTGCTGCCCTCCGGCAGGCCGATGAAATGACAGGCGTCCTTGGCGGCGACCGCCACCGAGAGCGCCTGGGGGTCGGCGTTGCCGACGTCCTCGGATGCGAAACGGACGAGCCTCCGCGCGATGTAGAGGGGATCCGCGCCGCCCTCGATCATCCGCGCGAGCCAGTACACGGCGGCGTCGGGATCGCTGTTCCGCATCGACTTGTGGAGGGCGGAGATGAGGTTGTAGTGCTCGTCGCCCGACTTGTCGTAGAGCAGGGCGCGCCGCTCGATTGTCCGCCTCAGGAAGGCCTCGTCGACGCGGGCGATGCCGCCTTGGGAGGGCGCCGAGGCCGCTGCGAACTCGAGGAGGTTCAGCGCCACTCGGGCGTCGCCGTTCGCGTAGCGGGCGATTGCCCGGATCGCCTCGTCGGTGACGCCGATCGCCAGCCCGCCCAGTCCGCGCTCGGCGTCGGAGAGCGCGCGCCGCAGGATGGCGGCGGTGTCCTCCTCGCTGAGCGGCTGCAGCACGAAGACCTGCGACCGCGAGAGGAGCGGGGCGTTCACCTCGAATGACGGATTCTCCGTCGTGGCCCCGATAAGGACGATGTCACCCGACTCCACGCGGGGCAGGAACGCGTCCTGTTGCGCCTTGTTGAAGCGGTGGATCTCGTCCACGAAGAGGATCGTGCGCCGCCCGCGGGTGCGGCGGGCCCGCTCCGCCTCGGCCATGACCTCGCGGATGTCCTTGATACCGCTCAGCACGGCCGAGAAGGCGATGAAGTGGGCCCGGGTCGAGTCTGCGACCAGGCGCGCCAGGCTCGTCTTGCCGGTGCCGGGCGGGCCCCAGAGGATGACCGACTGCAGCAGATCGCGCTCGATGGCCTCTCGCAGCGGCTGGCCCGGGGCCAGCAGGTCCCGCTGGCCGACGTACTCGTCGAAGGAGCGCGGCCGCATGCGCTCCGCCAGCGGCGCGGAGGCGGGGTCGGCAGCTGCCCGGTGCTCGTCGAACAGGTCGTGGCGGATCATGAGGCCAACCCCGCGTGCCGCTGCCGGCGCGCCTCGAACAGCATCACGCCGGCGGCGACGGCCACGTTGAGCGACTCGACCGGCGCGCGCATCGGGATGGTGAGCGTCTCATCGGCCAGGTCCAGGACCGAGGCGGGGAGTCCCGCGCCCTCGCCGCCGAGCAGGAACAGGATCGGCCCCGTCAGGTCGACGTCGAACACGCTGCGGCCCCTGCCGGGCGCCGCGGCCAGCACGCGGATGCCGCGCGCGCGCGCCTCGGCGCACGCCGTGAAGACGTCCGCGCCGGCGACGAGCGGCACGCGGAAGGCGCTGCCCATCGCGCCGCGGAGCGCCTTCCAGCCCAGCGGATCGGCCGAGCCGGCCGCGGCGATGCACGCCGTGGCGCCTGCGGCGTCGGCCGCGCGTATGACGGCGCCGAGGTTCCCGGGATCCTGGACGCCGGCGGCGCACACGGCGAGGGCGGGGGCCGCGCCGAACACCTCCGGCAGCGAGAGGGGCGCCCATTGCGCGATCGCCACCACGCCGGCGGGGGCGCGGACCGGGCTGGCCGCCTCGATGACCGCCGTGGTGGCGTCGAACACGCGGCTGCCGGCGCGCTCGAGGCTGCGGCGGATCGCGCGCCCTTCGTCGCGCTCCCACAGCGCGCGCGTGGCGGCGGCCGCTGCGATGGGGACGCCGGCCGCAAGCGCGTCGGCCAGCAGGTGCACGCCGTCGAGCAGGATCTCGCCCGACGTGGCATCGCGGCGGCGGGCGAGAGCGCGGCAGCGCTGGACGAACGGGTTGTGACGGCTCGCAATGACGGGCACGTGGGCCTCCGCCGCGCCGGCGGGGATCGCAGACGAGGATACCAGATATGGTAGACTGGGCGTTTAGCCGACCGGGCGCGGGGCCTGGAGTGCCGCCCTGCTCCACGCCGGCGGAGACGCAGGCATGAAGGCGCGGATCCTCAAGCGACTCGAAGACGAAGTGGCCGAGCTCGAACGCGAGCTGCGCTCGGATCTCCCGAAAGAGATCAAGCGCGCCCGGGAACTGGGCGACCTTAGCGAGAACGCCGAGTACCAGGCCGCCAGGGAGCGCCAGTCGTACGTGCAAGCGCGCCTCGGCATGATCCGCAAGCGCATGGCGGAGATCTCCCTGATGAACCTGGAGCGGCTGCCGACCGATCGCGCGGCCTTCGGGTCCACCGTCACGCTGCGCGAGGACGGAAGCGACACCCGGCTTGTGTACCAGCTCGTGATGCCCGAGGACGCCGACGCCACCAAGGGCCTCATCTCGACCAGTTCTCCCATCGGGCGCGCCATCGTCGGCAGGCAGGTCGGCGACGACATCACCGTGCCCACTCCCACCGGGGTGCGCCGCTTCGAACTCGTGACCCTGAGCACGATCCACGACGAGGTGTGATGGCCGGGCGCGAGCCCTACTCGCCGAAGTACCGGACGGCGCTGGTCCTGACCGGCGCCGGCACGGCTGGGGCGTACCACGCCGGCGTGCTGCGCGCGCTCGGCGAAGCGGGCGTTCGCATCGATCTCGTGGCGGGGCACGGCATCGGCGCCGTGGGCGCCTTCTTCGCGGCCATCGAAGGAGGCCCGCGGCTGTGGGCCGACGACGGGGTCTGGCGGCAGGAGGCGGTCAGGTCCCTGTACGCCTGGCGCCCGGTGCTCAGGGCGCTTGGCTGGGCCGTCGCGGCGGCGCTCGGGCTGGTGCTGGTGCCGCTCGCGGTCCTGGCGGCGGGGCTCGTGGTGTTCCCGGCGGCGCTGCTCTTGCGCCTCGTGCACCTCGACGCCGGCAGCGCGCTGGCCGACAGCTGGACCGCGGTCGTCCGGGAGGCTTTCGAGCCGGGCCGGCTTCCGGCCTGGATCCCGCAGGCGTCGTTGCTGCTGGTGCTCGCGGTGCTCGTGATGCTGGGCGCGGCCGCGCGCCGCGCGCGGGTTCCCGGCCGGCAGCGCGAGCGCGGCCGGTTCTGGTGGCGGGTCTGGGGCGCGCCGCTGGACTGCGGCGGCGCCATCCGGTACTGGCAGCGCGCGCTGTGGCGTCTCATGACGGGGGGGGCGAGGGCCGCCCAGCCCGGGCTCGTCGATCTGTCGCGGCGGTATGCGGAGCTCATCACCGAGAATCTGGGGCAGCCCGGCTTCCGCGAACTGCTCGTGCTCGTGCACGATCTCGACACGCGGCGTGACGTGGTCCTGGCGGCGCTTGCCGAGCCGTTCCGCCGATCCTTCTTCGGGCGGCGAGCCGGCGCCGCGGCGTCCGCGGCGAGGACGAGCGAGACGCTCGACTTGGCGGGCGCCGACCGCGATCATGCGGTGGACGTGCTGTCAGCCTCGCAGTGCCTGCCGGTCGTCAGCGACCCCTGGCCGGTGCGGTTCTCGCCCGAGAGCCACTGGAAGGGGGAGACGCACCTGTGGTGCGACCGCCCCGGCAGCGCGGCGAGACTGCTCGAGGAGGTCGCCGCGGCCGGCGCCGAGCAGGTGATCGTGGCATCGGCCGCGGCCGTGTCCGCCGATCCCCACACCCTGACCGGACTGCGCCTCGACGGCCGCGGCCGCCTCGGCGCGTGGCTGGCGTCCGAGGAGGCGGCCGCGGTCCGCGATGCTGTGCGGGCCCGCGCCGAGTGCTTCCGCTTCGTGCAGCAGATCAGCCCCGCCTACAATCCTCTCGACCCGATGGACTTCGCCGGGACGTACGACGAGCGCTCCGACCGGGTGCAGCTTCTCGGCGAGCTCGTGGACCGGGGGTACGCCGACGCCTACGGCCAGTTCATCGACCCGGCCGTTGGGGCCGGGGAGGCTAGGTTCTAGGGCTGTCCTTCTTCTTCTCGGTCACGGCGTGCTCCCGCAGGACCTGCAGGGCCGCGCTCCGGATCGTGAGGTTGATCGCGTCGTCGGACAACAGGTGGTACTTGCCCCGGAAGGCCTCGACGGGGATGACCGCCTTGGCCATCGCGCGATGCCCGCCGGCGCTGCCGATGTCCGAGAACAGCTTCCGCACGAGCTCTCCGGCGTTGCGCGCGTAGCCGAGGTTCCTGACGGCGATCACGAGGTTGTCGCCGACGACTCCCGAGACGAACGTCCACTTGACGTCCTCCACCTGGAGGAAGAAATCGGCGACGTAGGGGATGAAGTCCTCGCGCGACACCGCGCCGAGGAACGCGCAGAACACCTGCTCGCTGGCGCAGCCGGTCCGGTAGGCGCGCGCGACGTACTCCAGCCGATCGAGCGTCAGCTCGGCGCCTTCCATCTTCCGGATCATGGCCGCGTCGGCCAGCGGATACAGGTACGAGAAGGCCTCGATGTCCACCGCGTTCGCCTGGCGGTTGAAGAACAGCGTGTCCGACTTGATCGCGTAGAGCATCGCCGTCGCCGTGCGCTCGGAGATGTTCACGTCGACGGCGCGCAGGTGCTCGGTGAGGATCGTGCACGTCGATCCGTAGTCCGGGCGGATATCGCGGAAGACGGCGCTGTAGCCGGGCTGGGGCGGGTGGTGGTCGATCACGAGATCCACGCGGTCGACGAGCCCGCCGAAGTAGTGCGGCTGGACGTCCACCATCGCGACGCGGTCGAACCCGCCGAAGTCCTGCGGCGTCACGGTTTCGACCTGGATGTCGAGGAGGTTCACCATCCGCAGGTTCTCGGGGCGCGTCACGCCCTGCAGCGCGCCGATGATGGCCGTCGTCTTGGTGCGGCGAAGGAGGTTGCGCAGCGCGAGGCCCGAGGCCATCGCGTCGGGGTCCGGGTCGTTGTGCAGCAGGATCAGGATGCGGTTCGCGTCGTTGAAATACCGCTGGTACTGCTGGACGCGGCCGCGCGTCATCGACCGGCTCAATTCGTTGACAAGCGGGGGGCCGACCAGCTCCGGGAGGGAGAGGAAGCTCAGTTCCGGGAACTTGTTGCGCAGCCGCTCCTGGCGGGCCGCGCGGGCGCCATCGTCGCGGCCGTCTGGCATCTCGAGGAGGTACACCAGCGCGGCGCCGGCGTCGAACACCGCCTCCAGCGCCGGGGCGGGGCTCCGGCGGGCGTGGTCCTCGATGAGGACGCAGGTGCCCGGCGAAACATCGGCCCTGACGTAGGTCTCCGTCTTCCGCAGATCGCCGCCGGCAGCGGCCAGGCCGGCATCGTGCAGCCGCTTGGCGAGCGGCCGGCTCTCCACCAGGAAGTCCACGTCGAAGCTGGGCGGCAGGACCTGGGCGAGCGTGCGGATGACCAGCTCGCTATGGCAGACGGCCAGGCACCTCATGCCAGGCGCCTCTGCACTACCGAAGCAGACAGGGTCGACACCACGAACCTCGCATTATACCCCGGCGCCCGGTCGGCCGGCGCGCCCCGCGAGAGATGCCTCTGAGCGGGCGCCGGGCGGAGTGGCGGCCGCGTTGTAAGATGGGCTCTGGGGGGGAATGCCAGGAGGGCCGCAGGCGTGGCGAGCGCACAGGCGCTGACGGCGGCGGGCGCGGCGCTGGCGGCGGCAGTCGTGGCCGCCGCGCCGGGGCCGCAGGTGTTCCGGGCGTCGGTGGACATGGCGAGCTTCGCCGTCACCGTCACCGATCGGAAGGGAGAGCTGGCGACCGGGCTGGCCCTCGACGACTTCGAGGTGTTCGAGGACGGCCGGCCTCAGCGGATCAGCCTCTTCGCGCGCGGCGACGAGCCGGAGGCGGCGCCGCCCCTGCATCTTGGGCTTCTGTTCGACGCGAGCGGCAGCATGGAGGAAATCATCGGGTTCTCGCGCAGCGCGGCGATCAAGTTCCTGAACACGATCCAGGAGGCCGAGGACATCACGCTCGTGATCTTCGATACCCAGGTGCGGGTGGCCCGGTACCGGCAGGCCGACTTCGCGCGGCTGGTGGAGCGGATCCGGCAGCGACGCCCCGACGGCCAGACGGCCCTGTACGACGCGCTCGGCGTGTATCTGGATGGCGCCGCGTCGGAAGACGGGCGCCATGTCCTAGTGCTGTACACCGACGGCGGCGACACGAGCAGCGTCATGACGTTCCACGAGGCGCGCGACCTGCTGCGCGCCTCCGACGTCACCATGTACGCCATCGGCTTCCTGTCGCACCTCAGCCGATCGTCCGAGTTCGAGCAGCGGCTGCGCCTTCGGACCCTGGCGGAAGCCACGGGCGGCCTGGCCTTCTTTCCGGGCGCCGCCGACGATCTTGCGGCGACCTACGCGACGATCGCGGCGGAGGTGCGGGGCCAGTACACCGTGGGCTACCTGCCGAGCAACGCGAAGACCGACGGCTCCTGGCGGAAGGTCGAGATCCGGGTCAAGCGGCCCGGCGCGAAGGTCCGGGCCCGTCCGGGCTACTACGCGCCCTTCCGCAAGGGGACGTAGGGCCGACCGCGGCACCAGCCATGTCCTCGCCGGCCAGCCGGTTCACGCTCGTGTCGGAGTTCGAGGTCCGCGGCGACCAGGCCCGTGCCATCGCCGAACTCGAGGCGGGCCTCGCGCGCGGCGACCCGTGGCAGGTGCTGCTCGGCGTGACCGGATCGGGCAAGACCTACACGATGGCCCAGGTCGTGGCCCGCGTGAACCGGCCGACGCTCGTGATGGTGCACAACAAGACGCTGGCAGCGCAGCTCTACCAGGAGTTCCGGCGGTTCTTCCCGCAGAACGCGGTCGAGTATTTCGTCAGCTACTACGACTACTACCAGCCCGAGGCGTACGTGCCGGCCACCGACACGTACATCGAGAAGGAGGCCACCACCAACGACGAGATCGATCGCATGCGGCTCTCGGCGACGCGATCCCTGTTCGAGCGTCGCGACGTGCTCATCGTGGCCAGCGTGTCGTGCATCTACGGCCTGGGCGACCCGGACACGTACTACGGGATGGTGCTCCCGCTGGAGCGGGGCCAGCGCACCGGGCGCGAGCAGATCCTCCGCAAACTCGTCGAGCTGCAGTACGAGCGGAACGACCACGACTTCGCCCGCGGCACCTTCCGCGTGCGCGGCGACACGGTGGACGTCTTCACCTCCTACGAGGAGACCGCGCTGCGCATCGAGCTGTTCGGCGACGAGGTGGACGCGCTGTCGGCGCTCGATCCGCTCACCGGCAGGACGCTCCGCCGTCTCAACCGCGTCGCGGTCTATCCGAAGACGCACTTCGTCACGACGCGGGATCGCACGCAGCTGGCCGTAGAGGGGATCAAGGCGGAGCTCGCCGCGCGCCTAGCCGAGCTCGAGGTCGGCGGCCGCCTGCTCGAGGCGCAGCGGCTTCACCAGCGCACGATGTTCGACCTCGAGATGATGCGCGAGATCGGCTACTGCCACGGCATCGAGAACTATTCGCGCCACCTGACGGGCCGCGAGCCCGGGCAGCCGCCGCCTACCTTGCTGGACTACCTGCCGGCGGACGCTCTCGTGATCGTGGACGAGAGCCACCAGACGGTGCCGCAGATCCGGGGCATGTTCCACGGCGACCAGTCCCGCAAGCAGGTCCTCGTGGACTACGGCTTCCGCCTGCCATCCGCCCTCGACAACCGCCCCCTGAGCTTCGGCGAGTGGGAGGCTCGCGTGCGCCAGGTCGTCTTCGTCTCGGCGACGCCTGGGCCGTACGAGCTCGAGCGCACCAACGGCGTCATCGTCGAGCAGGTCATCCGGCCGACCGGGCTGGTTGACCCGGCGGTGGAGGTGCGGCCGGTGCAGGGGCAGGTGGACGACCTGCTCGCCGAGATCCGCGCGCGCGCCGCCGCCGGCGAGCGCGTCCTGGTGACGACGCTGACGAAGCGGATGGCGGAGGATCTGACCCAGTACTACCAGGAGCTCGGCGTGCGCGTGCGCTACCTGCACTCCGACATCGATACCCTCGAGCGCGTCGAGATCCTGCGCGACCTCCGGCGCGGCGCCTTCGACGTCCTCGTCGGCATCAACCTGCTGCGCGAGGGTCTCGACCTGCCGGAGGTGTCCCTCGTGGCCATCCTCGACGCGGACAAGGAGGGCTTCCTCCGATCCGCGGGCGCGCTCATCCAGACGGCGGGCCGGGCCGCGCGGAACGTGCACGGCACCGTGATCATGTACGCCGACGTCGTGACTGGGAGCATCCAGGCCGCCATCGCGGAGATGGCCCGACGGCGCGCACGCCAGCTCGCCTACAACGACGAGCACGGCATCACCCCCGCGTCGATTGTGAAGGCGATCGACGACGTGCTGAACAGCGTATACGAGCGCGACTACGTCGCGGTGCCGTCCGCGCGCGAGGAGCCGCCCCCGTTCCGCAGCCTCGCGGAGCTCGAGGCCCGCATCCAGCAGGCCACGAGGGACATGAAGGCGGCGGCGGCGAACCTCGAGTTCGAGAAGGCTGCCGGGCTGCGCGATCACATCAAGCGCTTGCGCGCCCTGGGCCTCGGAATGGGCGAAGCGCCGGTGCGCTCGACGCGGGCGCGGACCGCATAGCCGGGCGCCGGTTCCATCGGCGCAACGGCCGCCGGGGCCCGACGGTTGTATGATGGAAGGGCGGCCACGGGCCGCTAGGCCAGGAGGGCCTGGCGGGGCGCGGGGCCGCCGAAGGAGCGACGGTCATGTCTGATGAGCGCGGCGGTGGCGGTTTCGTAGTGGCCTTCACGCTCGGAGCGCTGGTGGGCGCGGTCATCGCCCTGCTCTTCGCCCCGGCCACGGGCGAGGAGGCCCGCGAGGCGCTCGGCGAAAAGGCCAAGGAGGGCGCGCAGAAGACCCGCGAGTTCCTGAAGCAGCAGCGGGAGACCCTGGCCTCCGCCGTCGAGCGCGGGCGGGAGGCGTACCACGCGGCCAGGGACAAGGAGCCGGTGTGAGCGGGACCTCGACGGCGTTTCTCGGCCTGATTGCCGCCGCGGCGATCGTCATGGCCGTCGTGCAGGTCGGCATCGCGATCGTGGTCGTGCGCCTGGCGAAGCGCGTGGACGCGGCCTCGATCAGGGTGGAGCGCGAGCTCGGCCCGCTGGTCGAACGGCTGACGCAGGTGGCCGACAACCTCCAGCGCGCGGCCAGCCTCGCTTCGACCCAGATCGAGCGCGTAGATCATGCCCTGGCTGGCGCGGGGCGGAGGGCCAACGCGACGCTCTCGCTCGTTCAGGCCGCCGTCGTGGGGCCCCTTCGGGAAGGCCTGGCCGTCGTCGCGGCCGTGCGGGCCGTGCTCGCCGGGGTCCGCGCGCTGCGGCGCAACGGGCGGTCCGCGCACCGGGCGACGCGGGTTGACGACGAGCACCCGCTCTTCATCGGGTAGCCGAGGCGGGGCCGGCGGGATCGGCGGGCCGCATGCCGCGCGCGCCGGCGCCCCGGAGCATTGACGGCGGGTGCGCCGGGATGATAGAAAACTGCCAGTCCCCGGGGACCTCTTCCGAAGGTGACATCCATGTTCACACGTCATCGCAGCACGACCCCCGTTGTTCTCGGCGCGGTGCTCGTCGTCGCGTTGTCCGCGTCCGCTTTCGCGCAGGAGCCGAAGACGGCGGCGCTGGCGCAGGCGCTCACGCAGGCGATGGATGCCGGCAAGCTCACCGCGATTGCCGCGAAGGACCCGGTGGGGCAGGACATGTACGTGGCCGCCATGTACTTCTCCGGCAGCCAGCTCCTGGTCGTGAGGGCGAAGTACGAGCCGGCGGTGCTCATGGACGCGAAGCTCGAGAAGAAAGACTACCAGGAGATCTACATCGACTTGAACAGCGCGTCGGTCGCCAGCACCCGCGTGTTCATCGAGGACCTGGGCGCGGACGGCCTCAAGGCCGATCACCCGGACAACGTCGGGTTCGACTCGGTGGAGCAGGGCGGCAAGCGGACGCTGTTTGACGACGAGTGGCGGAAGTCGCAGCGGATCAGCCAGGAGGAGTACGCCAAGCTGTTCAGTGAAGCCGAGGCGCTCTACGCACGCCTGCTGCAGGCCCTCATCGCCCAGGCGAAGAAGTAACTCGCGGCGGGCCGCGTCGCGCCGGTTCGCTGGCCATCCAGCATGGGGCATCCGGCGCGGGGGGGGGCCGCGCCTCGTGTCACCCGGCCCCGTCGTCCTCCCAGGTGTCATCCAGCCATTGCAGTAGAGACGCCAGGTCGCCCGGCAGCGGCGACTCGAGCACGAGAGGCTCGTCGGCTGGTCCCGCCCCTGGCACGGCCAGCCTTGACGCGTGCAGCGCGAGCCGGTTCGCCGGCGCCCCCAGGTGGCGCCCAGCCGGGCCGCCGCCGTAGAGCGGGTCGAAGAGCACCGGCGCGCCGATGGAGCGAAGGTGGACTCTGACCTGGTGATGGCGCCCGGTCTCGGGCCGGGCCTCGATGAGCGCCACGCGCTCGGCGCCGCGGTGCCAGCGCCGCTTCACGGCGTATCCCGTCAGGGCGCTGGAGGCGCCTGCTTCCCGCGGTCGAGCGGGCCGCGCCTTGCCGCGCCGCGCGGGGTGCAACGGCGTGTCAATGAGCCCCTCCCGGTCTGGAGGAGCCCCGGACGTGAAGGCCAGGTACGTCTTGTGGACGCGCCGCGCCTCGAAGGCCGCGCCGAGGGCGCGGTGCGTGTCCGCGTCGCGCGCGAAGAGCACGATGCCGGACGTGTCCCGATCCAGGCGATGCACCACCCAGAGCTTCGCGCCGAGCTGTGATTCGAGCCGGAACCGGAGGCAGTCTCTCCCGGGATCCCCGGCGGCTGGAACGACCGTCAGGCGCGGCGGCTTGTCCGCCGCGGCGACGCGGTCGTCGAGGTAGATGATGGGCACGTCACCGGTCACGGGCCGGAACTCCCCGCCGCGCGTCGCGGCGCCGGGGCATCTTATCGCGGACCGGAGGGCGCGGCGAGCGGCGCGGGGTCTGCGCGTATAATCGCGGCGGGCGCTGCGAGCGCTCAGGCGTGATGGACGTGTCCGCCCGCCCGGATCGGAGGTTCAGGATGTCGTGTCGACTCGCGGCAATCGTCCTGGCGGTGTCCGCGGCCTTTCTCGCGGGCGGGCCTCCGGGCACAAGGCTCGCGGCCCAGGATCGCGGAGTGGTCGATCGGCGGCCGCCGCCTGGCGTGCGGGCGCGAGAGGCGCGTGCCGAGCGCGAAGACGGGCAGACGGGCCGTTCGCCGTTCCGGCTCAGCGCCGAGCGCGCCGTCGCCTTCGCCCGTGCGTCGAGCGGCCGGATGAACTGGGTGCCCGGCGAGGTGCTGGTGGCCTTCAAGCCGGGCGTGTCCACCGCCCAGGCCGCTAGGGCGCTCTCCGCCCTGCGCGAGCCGGTGAGTCCGCGCGCGGGCCGCTGGGTCGGCGAGGCCCTGCTCGTGCCCACGCCGGGCGAGGACAACCCCGAGCTGGCGGCCGGCATCCTGGCGCAGCAGCCCGAAGTGCTGTGGGCCCAGCCCAACTACATCCGCCGGCTGCATGCGCCTGCCACCGATCCCGGGTACGGCTCGCAGTGGAACTTCACTCTCATCGACGCTCCGGGAGCGTGGGACATTTCGCCTGGCGGCACGAGCGACGTGCTCGTCGCCGTCGTCGATACCGGCGTCACCGAGGTCTCGCGGTCCCTGGCCTTCCGGCTCTGGACGGGCCAGAGGCTCGAGAACGTGCTGATCCCGTACGCGCCGAACCCCGACATCGCGCAGAGCCGTATCGTCCAGGGACGGGACTTCGGCTTGTTCGACTCGGGATCGCCGGTCCTGGACATGGACGGCCACGGCACGCACGTCGCCTCGACGATCCTGCAGAGCACGAACAACGGCCTCGGCTACGCCGGGATTGCCTACAACGCGCGGCTGCTGCCGGTGAAGGTCTGCCTGTCCGAGTGGGACCTGCAGATGATCCTCTCGAGCGCCGGCATGCCCGGCTATTACGAGGGCGACGGAGCCTGCTCCGACGATGCCGTGCTGGCGGGCGTGCGCTGGGCGGCGGACCAGGGCGCGAAGGTCGTCAATCTCTCCCTTGGCGGCGTCGGGGCCCTTCCGGCCTATGTCTCGGCACTGCGGTACGCCGTCGCGAAGGGGGCGTTTGTTGCCATCTCGGCCGGCAATAACTACGAGGACGGGAACGAGGCGGAAGCCCCGGCGATGTACGGGCGGCAAATCGACGGCGTGATGACCGTCGGGGCCGTTGGGCGCTCGAAGACCCGGGCGTACTACTCCAATACCGCGTCCGGCGTCGAGATTGCCGCTCCGGGCGGCAACACGCGGGACGGAGGCCGGGCTGGCATGATCTTCCAGTACGGGTTGAACCCCGATGACAGCGACTTCGGCAGGGTGTCGAAGCCGCGGTTCGACCGGTACACGGGCATCGGATTGGAGGGGACCTCCATGGCGACGCCTCACGTCGCGGGCGTGGCCGCGCTGCTCTACAGCCGGGGAGTAAGAAGCCCGGGCGCCATTGAAGCGATCATCAAGCGGCACGCTCAGGACCTCGGCCAGGCGGGCGTCGACGACGAGTACGGCGCGGGGCTGATCGACGCTCGAGCGGCGCTTCGGGGACTCGGGGTGGCGCGATGAGCCGGAGGCTGGCCGTCGTATTGGCCGCTGCGGTCGCGCTGGCGCTGCTGGAAGCAGGGCCCGCCGCCGCGCAGGAAGCGGTGAAGGTGAAAGCCAATCGAACGCCGCTTCGGGCGGAGCCGACGTCCGCGAGCGCGGCTGTCACGTTCTTCCAGGCGGGCACGACGCTGCAAGTGATCGAGTCGCGGGAGGGCTGGTACCGCGTCCGCGAGCCGAAGACGCGGCTCGAGGGGTTCATCATGGCCGTGCTCGTCGAGCCGCTGGCGGCCGGCGGAGCGGTGAAGCCCGGGGCCGGGCGCCAGGTCCCGGCATCGCCGGCCAGGCCGAAGGCGCCGCCCAAGCCGTCCATAGGCGTGCGCGCGGTCGCCGACGTGGGCGCGGTGTGGTTCACCGCCTCCGAGAGCTTCGACGCCGTTACCGGCTCGAACCGGCGGATGCAGTATGGCGGGGGGCTGCAGGTCGTCAACTTCTGGAAAGGGCTGTTCGCGGAAGCGATCGTCGGCCGGAGCCGGCTCACCGGCTCACGGGTTGTCTACTACCAGGGGACGACCTACGACCTCGGCGTGCCAACGACGATCACGTTCACGCCCGTGGACGCGGGCCTCGGCTGGCGCGTCGCGCTCGGCAAACGCGCGCACTCGTACGTCGGCGGAGGCGTGACGCTGCTGCAGTACCGGGAGACGTCTGACTTCGCGGCGGACGGCGAGAACGTGGACGAGTCGCACACGGGCTACTACGCGTGCGCGGGCCTGGAGTACTCGCTGACGAAGTGGCTCCACCTGCGCGGGGAGGCGCGCGTCACCAGCGTGGCCAACGCCATCGGCCAGGCCGGCGTCTCGAAGGACTTCGAAGAGAACAACCTGGGCGGCCTCGGCGTCGCCGTCAAGCTGGCGATCGGGAAATAGCGCGATCGCTTCGACTCGAGACACGTCAGCCGAGCAGCCCGTCACGGACCCCTGCCACCACTGTGACGGGCGAGCGACGCGCTCGCCCGTTCTGCCGCGCCAACCGCGTCGGCGTTGTTCGCGCTGGCGAGGCTGAAAGCGAGACCCGGGCGAATCGGGAGCGCACGATTCGCTGGGGCAGGCGCCGTGGCCGTCATCGCAGGTGCGTGCCGTCGAACCGTCCGCTCTGTGACCCATCCTGTCACACCAGGTCCATAGACTCGGCGTTGAGAGGAGGGGGTATGCGTCGAGTGGTCATCGTGATGGCACTGGTCGTCGGTGTGGCGGGTTGCGGAGGCGGTGATGGGAGTGCCTCGGCTCCCTCGAGCCCGTCACCCGCCACGCCTGCGGCGCCGGTCGTAACGGTCGCGAGCGTCCAGGTGACCGGGCCGGGATGCGCTGGGGACGCCTGCGTGGGCAACGCGATCCCGGGCGGACTGCAACTCAGGGCTCAGGCCGTCAAGTCCGACGGCAGCACGCAAGACGTCACCACGGAGGCGTCCTGGAAGTCGTCGAGTACGGCGGTCGCTTCTGTCAGCAGTTCCGGGCTCGTCACATTCCACAAGCCTGGCAGTTCGGACGTGACGGCCGTCTACTCGGGCAAGCTGGGTGGAGTGACGATCAACGTCAATCCCGCCCTGTGGAGCAGGGCAGGCGCTGGCGACACGGTGTTCGACATGCCCACCTACATCGCCCGAGTGCGGATCACCGCGGACTACGGAGGCAGCAGTTCCAACTTTATCGTGAGGATCGGCGGCCGTCTGGTCGTCAACGAACTCGTGGGCCGTTCCTGGAGCCAGCCGCACTTCGAGGGCACCTACGCCACGACGGGTGGCGTGGTGGAGATCACCCATTCAAGCGGCGTGGCATGGACCTTCACCGAGGTGCGCTAGGATCGGCTCGGCTCACGCGATGCCCCTGTCCCACACGCGTGTTCGGACGCCGGCGGGGGTGCTGCTTCGAGCACGACGAGCAGGGGCCGGTGGTCGGACGCCACGGGCTCGTCGATGACCCGACTCTCGACGACGCGCCAGGCGCCGCTCGGCCTGAAGAAGACGTAGTCGATCTTCCGCCGCGGGTGACTCGAGGGCGAGGTCGGGTCGGGCTGGCCGGCTGAGGCGTCGGCCCAGTGTGGCCGAAGCGCCGCGATGGCCGGGCCCCCGGGCACGTCGTTGAAGTCCCCGCTCAGGATGGTCGTCACGTCGCCGAGCGGTGCCAGCGCCGAGGTGAGCGCCTGCGCCTGGAGCAGGCGGATCGGGGCCTGGGCGTGCTCGAGGTGCGTGCTGACGAAGACGAACGCCCGGCCCTCCCCGCCGGCCTGGATGCGAGCGGCAATCGCGCAGCGGGGTTCGGCTCCCGGGGCCGTCGGCAGGTCGTGGACGCGGACCGCCGACAGCGGGAACCGCGACAGGATCGCGTCGCCATAGCCGCCGCCCGCGTAGGCCATCGCCTGGCCGAAGGCGGCGTGCATCCCCGTCAGCCTCCCCAGCTCGGCCGCCTGGTCGACGCCGTGGGCGCGCGTGGTC
>JAKQTR010000051.1 GCA_029562975.1 Acidobacteriota bacterium
AGGAAGTCGGCGCCGTGCTCCCACGTCTTCATGGCGTTGCGCTGCACGAGCGCGTAGGCGTCTTCGCGCGAGGCGCCAGCCTGCGTCAGGGCGAGCAGCACGCGCTGCGAATTGTGCAGGCCGCCAAGCTTGTCGAGGTTCTTCTTCATGTTGGCGGGATAGACGACGAGTTTCTCGATGACACCCGCGAGTCGGTTGAGCGCAAAATCGAGGGTGATGGTGGCATCGGGACCGATCATGCGTTCGACGGAGGAATGCGAGATGTCGCGTTCATGCCACAGCGCCACGTTCTCCATGGCGGGCAGCGCATAGGCGCGCACCATGCGCGCCAAGCCGGTCAGGTTTTCCGTCAACACCGGGTTGCGTTTGTGGGGCATCGCCGACGAGCCCTTCTGGCCCTGGTCGAAGGGCTCCTCGACCTCCCCGATCTCCGTCTTCTGGAGGCCGCGGATCTCGAGGGCGAACTTCTCCAGCGAGGCCGCCGTGATGGCGAGCGCCGCCATCAGCTCCGCGTGGCGGTCGCGCTGGACGACTTGCGACGACACCGGCGCCGGCTCCAGGCCCAGCTTCGCGCACACCGCCCGCTCGACGGCCGGCTCGAGGTGCGCGTAGGTGCCGACGGCGCCCGAGATCTTGCCCACCGACACGGCGTCGCGCCCGCGCTCGACGCGCGCCGCGTCGCGCCCGAGCTCGGCGTACCACAGCGCCAGCTTCAGGCCGAAGGTCGTCGGCTCGGCGTGCACGCCGTGCGTCCGGCCGATCATCGGCGTGTGCCGGTGCTCCTCCGCCCGCGCGCGCACCGAGGCGCGCAGGGCGTCGAGCCGCCGGAGGATCAGCGCGCAGGCGTCCCGCAGCTGCACCGCGAAGGCGGTGTCCACCACGTCGGAGGACGTCAGGCCGAAGTGCAGCCAGCGCGCCTCCGGCCCGACGCGCTCGGCCACGGCCGTCGTGAACGCGACGAGGTCGTGCTTCGTGACCGCCTCGATCGCCTCCACGCGCGCCGCGTCCACCGCGCCGCGCTCCCGGATCGCCCGCGCCGCCTCCGCCGGGATGATGCCCCGATCGGCCATCGCCTCGGCCGCCGCGATCTCCACCGCCAGCCACGTCCGGTAGCGCCGGTCGTCGCTCCAGATCCCGCCCATCTCGGGGTGCGTGTAGCGCGCAATCATCGCGTCACCTGCAGATCCTCTTCCGTGATCGTCCAGCCGTCCACCGCGCCGACCACCGCCAGCGAGAGCGGCGCCCCCGCCAGAAGCTCCTGCGCCACGCGCGCGACGTCGTCCGCCGTGACGGCGTCGATGCCCGCCAGCGTCTCGTCCAGCGTGAACGGCTCGCCGAAGTACAGCTCCTGGCGGGCGAGGTTCGCGGCGCGCTGCCAGGTGCTCTCGAGGCCCAGGATCAGCCCGCCCTTCACGTTGTCCTTCGCCCGGGCCAGATCCGAGGCGGCCACCGGCTGCGCCACCGCCGCGCGCAGCTCGTCCATGATCACCCGCACCACCTCGTCCACCTTCGTGTTCGCGCAGCCCGCGTAGATGGTGAGCAGCCCCGCGTCGCGGAACGCGCTCAGCCCGCTGCTCACCGAATACGCCAGGCCGCGCTTCTCCCGCACGTTCTGGAACAGCCGCGAGCTCATCGACCCGCCGAGCAGCGTGTTGAAGACGAGCGCGGCGTACCGGCTCGCGTGGTTCTGGGGGTACGCCCCCGCGCCCAGGCAAACGTGGCTCTGCTCGAGGTCCTTGGTCCGCACGAGCAGGACGCCATGCGCCGAGGGCGGCGCGTCCTCCGGCTCGCCGCCGCCGCGGGGCAGGCTTCCGAACGCCTCCTGCACGAGGTCCCGCAGCCGTTCGTAGTCGAAGCTCCCGGCCGCCGCCACGACGAAGTTCGACGCCGTGTGGACCCGGGAGAAGTACGCCTGGAGCGCCTCCCGCGTCAGCGCCTCCACGCTGTCGGGCGTGCCCAGGATCGACCGGCCGAGGGGGTGCCCCGCCCAGAACCGCTCGATGAACAGCTCGTGGACGAGATCGTCGGGCATGTCCTCGACCATCTTGATCTCTTCGGCGACGACGCTCTTCTCGCGCTCGATGTCGGCGGGGGCGAACTTCGGGTGCAGCACGACGTCCGACAGCACGTCCACCGCCAGCCCCAGGTGCTCGTCCAGCACCTTGATCCCGTAGTTCGCGTTCTCCTTGCCCGTCGCGGCGTCCATCTGCCCCCCGACCGAGTCCACCGCCTGCGCGATCTCCTCCGCCGTCCGGGTCGTGGTCCCCTTGAACAGCATGTGCTCGACGAAGTGCGCGATGCCGGGCGAGGCGTCGCCCTCGTGCCGCGAGCCCCTCGCCAGCCAGACGCCCAGGCTCACCGAGCGCACGTGCGGCAGCGGCTCGCTCAGGAGCCTCAGTCCGTTGTCGAGAACCTCGCGCACGATCATCGGCGGGCGATCCCCTTGGGCCTGGAGTTGGCGCGTCGCCGCAAATGACTGTACATAAAGGAATTGTGGCCGAGCCAACCTCACGATGATAGCATGGGCCCGATCGCCGCAGCAACGAAAGAAACGAGCCCGCCCCATGCCGCAGATCGAGTTGACCGAACTCACGCTCCCCGAGCTCGAGGACGCCTTCGCGCAGCTCGGCCTCGAGCGCTACCGGGCCAGGCAGGTGTTCCAGTGGGTCTACCGGCGCGGCGCGTGCGACTTCGACCTGATGACCAGCCTCCCGGCGGCGCACCGGCGCCTGCTCGCCGCGCGCTTCCGCGTGTCGACGCCGTCGATCGCGCGGAGGGACGTGTCCGGGGACGGCACCGAGAAGTTCCTCCTGGAACTGCAGGACGGCCGCCGGGTGGAATCGGTCTTCATCCCCCGGACGCCGCACCAGACGCTCTGCCTGTCGACGCAGGTCGGCTGTGCCATGGGCTGCACCTTCTGCCTCACGGCGACGATGGGCCTCGTGCGGAACCTGACGGCGGGCGAGATCGTCGGCCAGGCGAGGGTCCTCGCGCGCGAGACCGATCTGCTCGAGTCCCGCTTCAACATCGTCTTCATGGGCATGGGCGAGCCGCTGCACAACTACGACGCCACGATGGCGGCCGTGCGGATCCTGGCCGACGGCCAGGGGCTCGCGGTGCATCCGCGGCGGATCACCGTGTCCACCGTCGGCCTGGTGCCCGCGATCGAGCGCCTCGCGGCCGAGGAGGTCATGCCGCGCCTGGCGGTGTCGCTCCATGCGCCGACCGACGAGCAGCGCCAGGCCCTCGTGCCGGTGAACCGGAAGTATCCCATTGCCGAGATCGTCGGGGCGTGCCGCCGGTTTCCGCCCGCCCGCCGGGATCGGATCACCTTCGAGTACGTCCTGCTGGCCGGCGTGAACGACTCGCCGGATGACGCGCGGCGACTCGCGGCGCTGGTGCGGGATCTGCGCGTCAAGGTGAACCTGATTCCGCTCAACCCCGCCGAAGGCATCCCGTACGAGCGGCCCTCGGACGAGCGCATCGACGCCTTCGGCCGCGCGCTGGCCGGGCGCGGCGTCACGGTGATGGTGCGCCGGAGCCGCGGGCGGGACATCCGCGCGGCGTGCGGACAGCTCGCCGTAGCAAGGGAGTAAGGAAGGAGTCAGGAGTCAGAATTCTGAATTCTGAAGCAGTCAAGCTGCCGAACTGTCGAGCCCCAGGCTCCCAGCCCCGAGCCCCCGGCCCCCGGCGCTCACGCGGGACGCCCTGCGAGAACGGGCGAAACCGCCTCGATGCGCACCCTGACGCGGACGTTGCGCGGAAGGCCTGGCGGAATGCTCACCTTCAGGAAGTTGTCCGTCAGCACGGTCGCGCCATCGTCGAGCGTGAGGCCCTTCCTGACTGCGCCGAGGTTCTCCTGCGCGAAGCGGCCGGCAAGCGCGGTCCCAATCGCGCGCAGCCGTTCCGCCCGCCGGCGCACCTCCGGCGGCGCCACCTTCGGCGTCATCCCGGCGGCAACGGTGCCCGGCCTGTCGGAGTAGGGAAATACGTGCAGGTGCGTGAGGGGCAGGCCGGCGACCGCGGCGGCGCATGCGTCGGCCTCGGCCGCGGATTCGCCCGGAAACCCGGCCACGAGATCGGCGCCGATCGCGGCATCCGGCAGCGCCTTGTGGATGTAGTCGACCAGCTCGCGGCAGGCCGCGAACGTGTACGGCCGGCGCATCGCGCCGAGCACCCTGTCGTCGGCGTGCTGAAGCGGCAGGTGAAAGTGCGGCGCGAAGCGGCCCGAGGCGGCGACGAGGTCCACGATCCCGGCAGGACAGTCCATCGGCTCCAGGGAGCTGAGGCGGAACGTCAGGTCCGCGGGGGCGCGATCGAGCGCGCGCAGCAGGTCCAGCAGCGACGGCGAGCTCGGGAGATCGCGGCCGTACGCCCCGAGATGCACGCCGACAACCCACAGCTCCTTGTAGCCGGCCTCCGCGAGCCGCGCGGCATCGGCCAGCACGTCGGCGACGGGCCGGCTGCGCGAGCGCCCCCGCGTCGAGGGCACGATGCAGAAGGCGCACGCCTCGTCGCATCCCGTCTGCACGCGCAGAGGGAAGGCGGTTCGGCCCATCACACCGGGCCCGAGGCCCGATGTGGGATCGGCGCCCGGGCCCCCGCTCTCGGCGGGAACCGGGGCGCCGGTCGGAGCGCCGGGCGGCGCGCCGAGCCCCGCGCCCGAGGGCGCGGAACCGGGCCGGCCCCTACGGCCGGCCGCGCCCAGCGCCACGCTGGCAATCCCGCCCTTCCCGTCGTTCGCCACGACCCGCACGACCCCCGGCAGGCCGGCGACAGCGCCAGGCGCTCGTGTGGCGTAGCAGCCGGTGACGAAGATGCGCGCAGCCGGATTGCGCGCCGAGATCCGACGGACGAGGTTTCGCGCGTCCCGATCCGCGGCGCCGGTCACGCTGCACGTGTTGACGACGACCACGTCGGCATCGTCAACGCCGGCCGGCACGCCGCCGGCGGCGCGCAGGGATTCTTCGATCTCGAACGAGTCGGCCTGGTTCGCGCGGCAGCCGAAGGTGCGGAGGGCGAACTTCACACGGGACTCGGACTCGGGCTCGGGACTCGGGCTCGGGTTCGGGACTTGGGCTCGGGACTTGGGACTCGACAGCGGGACACCGTACCCCATTCTGAATTCAGAATCCTGACTTCTACCTCCCCCCCATCCTCGCCGCCGCCTGCTCCACCTTTTCGGCAAGGCGCTGCTTGTACACGTCGAGCCGCGCCGCCAGGGCCGGGTCCGCGAGCGCCAGCATCTGCGCGGCCAGCACGCCCGCGTTCGTGGCGCCCGCCTTCCCCACCGCCACCGTCGCCACCGGCACGCCGGGCGGCATCTGCACCGTCGACAGGAGCGCGTCGAAGCCGTGGAGCGGCGACGAGTCGATGGGCACGCCAATCACGGGCTTCGCCGTGTGCGCGGCCACCATCCCGGCCAGGTGCGCGGCGGCTCCGGCCCCGACGATGAACACGCGCACGCCGCGGCCCGGCGCCTCCTCGAGCAGGCGCTGAACGCGCGCGGGCGAGCGGTGCGCCGAGGCCACGGTCATTTCGCACGAGACGCCCAGCTCGGCCAGCACGTCGGCGGCGCCTTTCATAATCGGCGCGTCGGAGTCGGACCCCATCAGGATCAGGACTTGGATCGGCAGCATCGCGCACCCCCACTACTCGGAACTCGGGGCTCGGGGCTCGGAATTCGGGGTTCCGGGCATTCCATTCTGAGGTCTGAATCCTGGATTCTGAATCCTATCCAATCGCCCTCATGCCAATGTCGCGCCGACAGTGCATCCCCTCGAACGAGATTCTCGAGGCGGCCGCATAGGCTGCCTCACGCGCTTCGGCGAACCCGGCCCCGCCGGCCACGACCGTCAGCACCCGGCCGCCCGCCGTCACGAGCGCGCCGCCGCGATCCGCAACGCCCGCGTAGAACACCTGGGCCCCGTCCCTCAACGCGGGATCATCCAGCCCGGCGATGGCCTTGCCCGTCTCGAACGCGCCGGGGTAGCCGCCCGACGCCAGGACGACGCCGACGTAGCGATCCGGCCGGACGCGGAAGGCGCCGGGCTCGATCGCCCCGCCGGCCGCATTCCAGAGGTGCGGCAGCAGGTCCTCGTCGAGCGCCGGCAGCACGACCTGCGCCTCGGGGTCTCCGAGCCTCGCGTTGAACTCGACCACCTTCGGGCCGTCGTCCGTGATCATGAGGCCGCAATAGAGGAAGCCCCTGTACGGGCGCCCTTCGCCCCGGAGGCCGCGCAGGGCCGGCTCGACAATCGAGTCCAGGATGCGGTCCGCCATCGCTTCGGTGACGAGGGGGCTCGCGGCGAAAGCCCCCATGCCCCCCGTGTTCGGGCCGCCATCGCCGTCGAACGCTCGCTTGTGGTCTTCGGCCGAGGGAAGCACCCTGGCCCGGACGCCGTCGGTCAGCACGAAAAAAGACGCCTCGCGCCCCCGCAGGTACTCCTCGATGACGACGGCCGACCCGGCGTCGCCGAAGCGCCGGTCCACCATCATCTCGCCGACGGCGGTCTCGGCCGACGCGCGGTCGAGGGCGACGGTGACCCCCTTGCCGGCGGCGAGGCCGTCGGCCTTGACGACGACGGGATACCCGAAGCGCTCGTCGCGCAGCACGCCGAGGGCGTCGGAGAGCGCCGTGCAGGTGACCGACCTGGCGGTCGGCACGCCGCAGGCGGCCATCAGGCGCTTGGCAAACGCCTTGCTGGATTCGATCTCTGCAGCCAGCCGGGTCGGGCCGCACGCCCGGTGGCCGGCGGCGCCGAGGGAGTCGACGAGGCCGGCCGTCAAGGGCCCTTCCGGGCCGACGACGGTCAGGTCGATTCGCTCGCGCTCGACCAGGGCGACCACGTCGGCCGGCCTGCCGGCGTCGGCAGGCAGGCAGCGGAAGTCGCGGGCGATGCCGGCGTTGCCGGGGGCGCAGACGATCTCCGAGGCGCCGCGCTCGCCGCCAAGCTTCCAGCAGAGCGCGTGCTCGCGGGCCCCGCCGCCCACCACGAGAACTCGCATGACCGGGCGCACCTCCCGGGCGCGGCCGGGGCGGCGTTTCCCGCCGCTCCCGCCGCAAGCTGTGTTAGCCTAGCATATTCGCACCACGGCTCCGGGACGCTCCCTGGCCGTGGAGACGTGCGTCGAACGGGCCACGGAGGGGGGTGTGTGACGCGTGGCTGAAGTCAAGGTCCAGGACGGCGAATCGATTGAGAGCGCGCTCCGCCGCTTCAAGCGGAAGGTCCAGCAGGAAGACATCATCAAGGACATCAAGAAGCACTCCTTCTATTTGAAGCCTGGCGACAAGCGCCGCGCCAAGCAGGCGCTGGCGCGGAAGCGGAGCCGGAAGAAGCTCCGCCGCGAAACCGAGTAGGGCGAAGGGCCAGCACCCGGGCCGCGCGGCCCGGGTGCGCGAATCCCGGAGGCCGGTGCACCAGATGGCGTTCCAGGACCGGACTCTGACGTGCGTCGAGTGCGGCGCCTCGTTCACGTGGACGGCCGGCGAGCAGTCGTTTTACGCGGACAAGCAGTTCACCAACGAGCCCAAGCGCTGCCGGGCCTGCAAGGGCAAGCGGAATCAGCGGCGGGCGAGCGAGCCCGGCGCCGACCGCGATCGGATCGACACGCGCTCCACGTGCTCGGCGTGCGGGAGGGAGACGACCGTCCCGTTCAAGCCGACGCAGGGCCGTCCGGTGTACTGCCGCGAGTGCTACCAGCAGCGCAAGCCGCGCGGCGGTCCCGCCGCCTGAGGTCCGGCGGGGCTGGCTGCAATCGTTGACCGTGCGTGGGACCTGCGTTAGGATGCAGGCCCTGACTGCGGTCCATGTTCCGGGGCGCCCGGCCGCGCGGGCGGGCGGCCCGGTAGGCAGTGAGAAAGGGATCAGCGATGCAGATCGAAGAACGGAAGATCGGCAACGTCATCATCCTCGACTTGAAGGGCAAGTTGACGCTGGGTGACGGCGACGAGTTGCTGCGCAGCACGGTCAGCCGGCTCGTCCAGGCCGGCTCGAAGCAGATCGTGCTGAACCTCGGCGACGTGCCGTACATCGACAGCGCGGGCCTCGGCGAGGTCGTCCGCACGTACACGACGGTCAAGAAGCAGGACGGCATGCTCAAACTCCTGAATCTGACGAAGCGGATCCAGGACCTTCTGGCCATCACCAAGCTGCTGACCGTGTTCGAGACGTTCGACAACGAGGCCGAAGCGGTCGTCAGCTTCAGCGCCTGACGCCCGGGTCTTCGCGCTACATGGCGCGTCGTCCCACGCCGGAAGACCCCGCCCCTGGCGCCGCCGCTCGAGGGGGTGCGGGGCGGCGGTCTGCGCCCGCCCTCCTGTTCCTCTCGCTCCGCCCGGGCCAGTGGACGAAGAACCTCGTCGTCTTCGCCGGCCTGATCTTCGGGCGGGAGCTCTTCCGCCCCGTGTCGGTGTGGCGCGCGGTGGCCGCTTTCGCCGTGTTCTGCGCCCTCTCCGGCGCCGTGTACCTGATCAACGACGTGATGGATCGGGAGGCGGACCGCCGGCACCCGCTGAAGGCCCGCCGGCCGATCGCGTCCGGGGCGCTCGCGCCGGGCCTGGCGGCCGCGGCAGCGGCCGCGCTCGCCGCCTTCGCCCTGGCCGCCGCCTTCGCCCTCGGGGCGCCTTTCGGCTCCATCGCCCTGGGTTACGTCCTGCTTCAACTCGCCTACTCGGGGCCGCTCAAGCACATCGTGATCGTCGACGTGCTGGCGATCGCCATCGGCTTCGTGCTGCGGGCGGTGGCGGGCGTCGTGGTCGTCGGCGTGCCCATCAGCCACTGGCTGCTCGTCGTCACCATCCTGCTGGCGCTGTTCCTGTCGCTCAGCAAGCGGCGCCACGAGCTGGTGCTGCTTGCCGGCGGGGCCACCGAGCACCGGCCGATCCTCGGCGAGTACAGCCCCTACCTGCTCGACCAGATGATTTCCGTCGTGACCGCGTCCACGCTGATCGCGTACATCTTCTACTGCATCAGTCCCGAGACCGTGCAGAAGTTCGGGACCGGCCTGCTTGGGCTGACGATCCCCTTCCCGCTCTACGGCATCTTCCGCTACCTCTACCTCGTGCACCGGCGCGAGGGGGGCGGGAACCCGTCGCAGATGCTGCTGACCGACCGCCCGCTGCTGGCGTGCGTCGCGCTCTGGGCGGCGGCGGTCGTGGTGATCGTCTACCTCAGGCCCTTTGGAGCCTGACATGCCACCGGAGTTCGCCATCCGTTCCGATGCGGTCGACGTCGACGAGATCATGAAGCAGATCCGCGCGCGGATCCGCGAGAAGCGCGGCGTGGACTACACCGAGGAGGAGATCCGGCAGCTGGCCGGCGTCAAGCTCGAGAAGTTCCTCGATCCGACGCGGGTGCGCTCGGACCTGGTGCAGCAGTACCGTCGGGCGCACGACCCGGCCGCAGTGCCCACGCTCGAGCCGCCGCCGGAGAACTACGCCTTCGAGGACTACCACGTCTACGGATCGGCTCGAGGCATCGGGGGGCGGCTGATCGCGGCCATCCGGAAGATGCTCAACCCGGTGCTCAAGCTGTTCATCAACCCGAACCCGATCATCCACGTCCTGCACCGCCAGAGCGCCATCAACACGCACAACGAGAGGCAGTTCGAGCGGATCGAGCGCACGCGGACGGACCTGGCGGCGCTGAATTACGAGGTGATCCACAACCTCGTCGTCGAGATGACGCGCCTGGCCGTCGAGGTGAAGAACCTCAGGATGCGCGTCGAGTCGCTGTCGGGCCGGCTGGATTTCAGCGATCGGCGCGCCAGGGCCCTCGAAGCGGTGGTGCAGTACAAGCCCGGCACGGGCCCTGCCGCCGAGGAAGCCGCCGCGGCCCCGGCCCGCGAGCCCGCCCATCAGGGCGCGCGGCGCGGGGGGCCGGCCTCGGCGCCCGGGGAGCCCGTCAAGGGCGAAGCCCAGCGGTCGCGCCGCAAGCGGAGGCGCCGCGGGCGGAACGGCCCGGGCGCCGCTGCGCCGCAGCGGGAGGCGGACGGGGACGCCGGCGAGCCGGATCAGGCCGGGACGGGCGGCCCTCGGGCCGACGCCACGGCGGGGCGCGGCCCGGATGGCGGAGGTGAGGGCGGCTCGCTGCCGTTCGACGGCGACGCGCCCCCCGGGCGCGGGCCCGAGGCCCCGCCAGGCGGCATCGAGCCGGCGGGACAGTGAAGCTCGCGGTCGTCGTCCAGCGGTACGGCCTCGACATCAACGGCGGCGCGGAACTCCACGCCCGCTACGTCGCCGAGCGTCTGGCCGCCAAGGCGGACGTCGAGGTGCTCACGACCTGCGCCCGCGATTACGTCACGTGGCGCAACGAGCTGCCCGAGGGCGAGTCGCGGCTGAACGGCGTGCGCGTGCGGCGGTTCCGCGTCCGGCGCGAGCGCGACCCGGAGCGCTTCGGCCGCCTCTCGCTCGGCGTCTTCGAGCGCCCGCACTCGGTGGCGCAGGAGCTGGCCTGGCTCGCAAGCGAGGGCCCGCTGTCGCCGGGCCTCGTGGGGCACGTTCGCCGCAACGGGGCGGCCTACGACTACCTCCTGTTCTTCAGCTACCGCTACTACCACGCCTACCACGGCGTCCGCGCCGTCCCGTCGCGCGCCGTGATCGTGCCCACCGCCGAGCGCGATCCCGCCATCGGCGTGTCCATCTTCGGCCCGGTCTTCCGGGCCGCGCGCGCGATCATGTACAACTCCTTCGAGGAGCGGGCGCTCATCCAGGCGGCCTCGGGCAACGCGGGCGTGCCCAACGTGGTGGTCGGCGTCGGCTCGGAGGTCCCCGAGCGCACGGACCCGGCGCGGTTCCGCCGCAAGCACGGCCTCTTCTCGCCGTTCGTCGTCTACGTCGGCCGGATCGACGAGAACAAGGGCTGCCAGGAGCTGTTCGGGTTCTTCGAGCGCTACGCCAGGGCGGTGCCCGGCGATCTGTCGCTGGTCCTGATGGGGAACTCGATTCTGCCCATCCCCGATCACCCGCGCATCCGCCACCTGGGGTTCGTGAGCGACGAGGACAAGTTCGACGGCATCGCGGCCGCCGATGCGCTCGTGATGCCGTCCTATTACGAGAGCCTGTCGATGGTGGCGCTGGAGGCGTGGGCCCTCGGGAAGCCGGTGCTGGCGAACGGCCGGTGCGACGTGCTGCAGGGCCAGTGCCTGCGGAGCAACGCCGGGCTGTTCTACGAGAACGAGGACGAGTTCATCGAGACGCTCGCGCTGCTCCAGCGCAACCGCCGCCTCGCTGAGGCGATGGGCCGCAACGGGCGCGAGTACTACCGGCGGCACTACGACTGGCCCGTCATCGTGCGCAAGTACCTGGACATGTTCGACCGGCTCCGGCGGGAGGACGCCTCGGGCGGGCCGCGCCCGGGCATCGAGCCGCTGCCGGGCTGGCTCGCGCGCCTGCGGAAGGACCGCCCGGCGGCCGCCAGGGTGGTGGAGGCCCTCCCGTCCGGGCCCGTGCGCCGCCAGGAGCGGCACCGATGAGCGGGGCGTCCGGCGCGCCGGCCGTGCACCAGGTCCTGGCGACCCTCGGGTACGGCGATGCCATCGGCCACGAGGTGCTGGGCATCCAGCGCGTGCTGCGCGGCGCGGGCTACGAGTCCGACATCTTCGTCGAGACGGCCGACCCGCGCCTGGAGGACCTCACGCGGGACTTCCGCGAGCTGCCGGAGTCGTCGCACCCGGACCGCATCCTGATTCACCATTTCTCGATCGGGTCCAAGGCGTCGCGCGTGGCCTACGCCCTGCCCGATCGGATGGTGCTCGTCTACCACAACATCACGCCGCCCGAGTACTTCCTGGACGTCCACCGCCAGCTCGTCCGGCTCTGCTACCACGGCCGGCGGGAGCTGGCCGCCTACGCGGGCCGCTGCGACCTGGCGCTGGGCGACTCGGAGTTCAACAGGCGCGAGCTGGAGGCGCTCGGCTTTCCCGAGACGGGCGTGCTGCCCGTCGTGCCGGACTTCGCGCACCTGGACGGTCCGCCCAACGACGTCGTGGCGCGGGAGTTCGACGACGAGCGGACGAACGTGCTGTTTGTGGGCCGCATCATCCCGAACAAGCGGATTGAGAACGTCATCCGGTTCTTCGCGGCCTACAAGGCGCGCTACAACCCGCGCGCCCGGCTGCTCCTCGTGGGCTCGTACGGGGGCTTCGAGCGGTACCTGGCGATGCTGCAGGACCTGGCGGCGCGGCTGCACGTCGGCGACGTTCACTTCACGGGCCACGTGTCGGACGGGGAGCTGACGGCCTACTACGACGTCGCCGACGTCTTTCTCTGCGCGAGCGAGCACGAGGGGTTCTGCGTGCCGCTCGTCGAGGCGTTCTACAAGCGGATCCCCGTCCTGGCCCTGGCGCGCACGGCGGTGCCGGCGACCCTCGACGGTGCCGGGGTGCTGTACGACGAGCCCGATCCGGCCGACGTCGCGGCGCTCCTCGACGCCGTCGCCGGCGACGCCGGGCTGCGGGAGCGGATCCTGGAGGGCCAGGACGCCGCGCTCGATCGCCTGCGGGCCCGCGACTTCGCGGGCACGCTCACCGGCTTCGTGGAGCGCGTCCGGCGCGCGCCTCGCCGGCCCGCGCACCGCGTGGCCTGGGACTTCTGGCAGCAGGTGGACACGGCCGAGCGGCTCGAGCAGCAGCGGCTCTTCCGGCCGTCGCTCTACAAGGCCCTGCCGGCCTCGGCGCGGGCCAGCGGCCTCGGCTGGTAGGCGGGCCACGATGGTGATCAACCAGTGGGTGCCGGCGGCGCATCGGGGCGACGCCATCGGCGACAGCGCGCGGGCGGTGCGCGCGCTGCTCCGGGCGCAGGGCCACGCGTCGGAGATCTTCGCCCTCACGATCGACGACGACATGCGCGGCGACGCGCGGCCCTTCGCCGACCCGGCGGCCTCGCGGGGCGACGTCACCATCCTGCACTTCGCCCTGCCCTCGCCGATGACCGAGGCGTTCGCCCGCCTGCCGCGCGGCCGCGTCCTGCAGTACCACAACATCACGCCGGCGCGCTTCTACGCCGCGTACGATCCCGGCATCTTCCGCCTGGCGGTGCTCGGACGCCGCGAGCTGGCCTCGCTCGCCGGCCGCACGGACCTGGCGCTGGGCGACTCCGAGTACAACCGGCGGGAGCTCGAGGCGCTCGGTTTTTCGCCCACGGGCGTCTTCCCGATCGCCGTCGACGCGCGCCGCATCACCGGCGCGCCGCGGACGCCGTCCCTCGAGAAGTGGCTCGACGACGGGCTGACGAACTTCCTGTTCGTCGGGCGCATGGTGCCCAACAAGAAGGTCGAGGACGTCATCCGCCTCGCCGAACACTACAAGCGCTACGTGGACGCGCACTACCGGTTCATCTTCGTCGGCCGGCACGACGGGGTGCCGCGCTACACGAACATGCTGCGCGCGCTCATCGCCGAGCTCGGCTGGATGCCGGACCGGTTCTTGTTCACCGGCCCGGTCCCCGACCGCGAGCTGGCGGCCTACTACCGCTGCTCGAGCGTGTACATCTCGATGAGCGAGCACGAGGGGTTCTGCGTGCCGCTGCTGGAGGCGATGGCGGCCGATCTGCCGATCCTCGCCTACTCGTGCACCGCGATCCCGGACACGCTGGGCGGCGCCGGCGTGCAGTTCGCGCCGAAGGACTTCGAGCACGCCGCCGAGCTGCTCGGCATGCTCGCCTTCGACGACGGCCTGCGGGCCGCCGTGATCGAGGGCCAGCGGCGCCGGCTCTCGGACTTCTCGGCCGGGCGCATGGAGCGCGAGGTGCGGTCGCTCGTCGCGAGGTGCTCGTGACGTTCCGAGGAGCGGGCGGCGCCCGGGCCGCGCGGCCGGGCGGGGCGGGGCGCCGATGACGGTCCAGCAGTGGCTGCCCGCGGCCCGCCGCGGCGACGCCGTCGGCGACAGCGCCCGCCTCATGCAGGCGCTGCTGCGCGCGCAGGGCCACGCTTCCGAGATCTTCGCGCTGGAGATCGAGCCCGATCTGCGGCGGGACGTGCGGCCGTTTCGCGGCCACGCCGAAGCGGGGGGCGACGTGACGCTCCTTCATTTCGCGACGCCGTCGCCCCTGACCGGCGCCCTCGGCCGGCTGCGGCACGGCCGCGTGGTGCAGTACCACAACGTCACGCCGCCGCGCTTCTTCGCGCCGTTCTCGCCCGAGCTGGCCGCCCTCTCCGCCTGCGCCCGGCGGGAGCTCCGCGCCCTGTGCGACGCGGCCGACCTGGCCGCCGGGCCGTCCGAGTTCAACCGCCGCGAGCTGGAGGCCCTTGGCTTCGCCGAGACGAGGGTGCTGCCCCTCGCCGTGGACGTGGGACGGCTGAGGGACGCCCCGCCGCACCCGGTGATGGATCGCTGGCTGCGCGACGGCCGTGTCAACCTGCTGTTTGTCGGCCGCGTCGCGCCCAACAAGAAGGTCGAGGACCTGCTGCGCCTGGCGGCGCGGTACCGGAGGCGCGTCGATCCGGACGCGCGCCTCGTGGTGGCCGGCCGCGACGACAGCGTCCCGCGCTACGCCGAGTTCCTGAGGCTGCTGGCCGCCCGCCTCGGCCTCGGCGCCGACGCCCTCGTCTTCACGGGCGCCCTGTCGGACGCGGCGCTGGCGGCCTGCTACCGCGCCGCCGGCGCGTACGTCTCGATGAGCGAGCACGAGGGCTTCTGCGCGCCGCTGGTCGAGGCCATGGCGATGGACGTGCCGATCCTGGCCTACGCGGGGGCGGCCGTGCCGGAGACCCTGGGCGGCGCCGGCGTGGCGTTCGCCCCCAAGGACCTGGACTGCGCAGCCGAGGCGCTCGGCCTGCTCGTCCACGACGCGCGCTTCCGGGCCTCGGTCATCGAGGGCCAGCGGCGGCGCCTCGCCCACTTCGAGATCGGCCGCGTCGGCGACGCCCTGCGGCGGATCGTGGAACGGTTCACATGAAGATCGCGTTCGTCATCCAGCGCTACGGGTCGGAGATCCTGGGGGGATCCGAGTACCACTGCCGCCTGATCGCCGAGCGGCTGGCCGAGCGGCACGACGTCGAGGTGCTGACCACGTGCGCCCGCGACTACATCACGTGGAAGAACGAGTACCCCGAAGGGACGGACCGGGTGCGCGGCGTCACCGTGCGCCGCTTCGCCGTGGCGCACCCGCGGGACATCGAAGCGTTCAACCGGTACTCGGACTGGATCTTCCACAACCCGCACTCGCGCGAGGACGAGCTCGAGTGGCTGCGGCAGCAGGGGCCGTGGTGCCCGGCCCTCGTCGAGCACCTCGAGCGCTCGCACCAGGCGTACGACGCGCTGATCTTCTTCACGTACCTCTACGCCCCGACCGTGCTGGGCCTGGCCGTCGCGCCCGGCAAGAGCATCCTGGTGCCGACCGCCCACGACGAGCCGGCCATCCACCTCGGCCTCTACCAGGAGGTGTTCGCCCTGCCGGCGGCCATCGCCTACAACACCGAGGTCGAGCGCCGCTTCCTCAGCCGGGGCTTCCCCATCCGCGCGATCGCGGAGGAAACCGTGGGCTGCGGGGTGGACCTGCCGCACCAGCCGTACCGGCGCGATCGCCCGGCCGGCGCCGGGGCCGGCCCGGCGGAGGGCGAGGAGCCCGCCGCGGGCCACGCGGGCCGCTTCGCGGCCCCGGCCCGCGGCGAGGCGTTCAGGGCACGCCACAAGATCCACGGGCCCTTCGCGCTCTACGGCGGCCGCATCGAGAAGGGCAAGGGCTGCGAGGAGCTGGTCGAGTACTTCGGCACGTACCACGCCGGCGGCGGCCACCTGACGCTCGCCCTCATGGGCGTCAAGCTGATGCCGCTGCCGGAGGAGCCGTACATCCGCTTCGCGGGCCTGCTCTCGGAGCGCGAGCGCCTCCAGGCCCTCGAGGCCGCCTCCGTCGTCGTGCTGCCCTCGCCGTTCGAGAGCCTGTCGCTCATGGCCATCGAGGCCTTCGCCGTCGGCACGCCGGTCCTGGCCAACGCCCGCTGCGAGGTCCTGGTCGACCACTGCCTGCGGAGCAACGCCGGGCTGTTCTACGCCGACCGCGACGAGTTCGTCGAGTGCCTAAAGCTCCTGGCCGTGGACGACCGCCTGCGCGCGCAGATGGGCCGCAACGGCCGCGCCTACGTCCGCCGGCACTACCGCTGGGATCTCATCCTGGGGAAGTACGAGAAGCTGATGGGGGCGGTGAGGAAGTAGAAGGTAAAGAAGGTAAAGAAGGTAAAGAAGGTAGAGAAGGTAGAGAAGGTAGAGAAGGGAAGAAAGGGAAAGAAGAGAAAGAAGGGAGGGGAGGCGGGTGAAGGAGAAGGTGGGGGCTGAAGCAAAGGCTGGAGGGGACCGGGCGCCAGCCCGGAGCTTCCGCGATCTCATCGTCTGGCAGAAGGCGCACGAACTCGTGCTGGCCACCTACCGAGTCAGCGCGAGCTTTCCGAAGACAGAGAGCTTCGGCCTCACGGCTCAGATTCGGTCTGCTGCGGTGTCGATTGCCGCGAACATTGCGGAAGGATTCCGGCGGTCAGGCCGGTCTGACAAAGCACGAATGCTGAATGTCGCCCAAGGGTCCCTGGAGGAGGTCCGCTACTATCTGATTCTCGCCCGGGACCTGCAATACGGTGGGAACGCTGAGATCGACGGTCTCTTGGAGGATGTCAGCCGCCTGCTCAATGCCTATCGCCGCAAACTCCTGACTCCCCTCCCCTGACTCCTGTACCTTCTCTACCTCCTGTACCTTCTCTACCTCCTGTACCTCCTGTACCTCCTGTACCTCCTCTACCTCCTACTCCCCTCCCCCCTCCTCCCCATTCCTTCTTCGCTTCGTCACGATGTCGTGGCGCTTGATCATCTCGTTGAGCGTCGTGGGCTTGATGCGGAGCAGCTCGGCGGCGCGCTTCTGGACGCCTCCGGCGCTCTCGAGCGTCGTCTCGATGAGGCGCTTCTCGAAGCCCATCACGGCGTCCTTCAGCGAGAGCCCGTCGGGCGGGACGGCGACGGCCGGGACCTGAAACGAGGGCGGATGGCGCACGTGCTCGGGGATCAGCTCGACGCCGATCCGGGTCCCCTGCGTGAGCACCGCCCCGCGCTCGATCACGTTCTCGAGCTCGCGCACGTTGCCGGGCCACTGGTACGCCATCATCAGGTCGAGGGCCTCCGGCGCGAGCTCGAGCTCCGGCTTCCCGTTCTCCTCGCCGTACTTCTGCAGGAAGTGGCGGACGAGCAGCGGGATGTCGTCCCGGCGCTCGCGCAGCGGCGGCAGCTGGATGGTGATGACGTGCAGCCGGTAGTACAGGTCCTCGCGGAACTGCCCCTCCTCCATCATCCGGCCGAGATCGATGTTCGTGGCGGCGATGATGCGCACGTCCACCTTGATGGTCTCGACGCCGCCCAGTCGCATGAACTCGCGCTCCTGGATGACCCGCAGGAGCTTCGGCTGCGTTTCGAGGGGAACGCTGCCGATCTCGTCGAAGAAGATGCTGCCGCGGTCGGCGACCTCGAAGAGGCCCTTCTTCGGGTACACCGCCCCGGTGAAGGCGCCCTTGACGTGGCCGAACAGGTTCGACTCGAGCAGGTCCGGCGGCAGGCTGCCGGAGTTCACGGTGACGAACGCGCGGTCCGCCCGCGGCGAGTGCGTGTGGATCGCGCGGGCGACGAGCTCCTTGCCGGTGCCGCTCTCGCCCTCGATGAGGATCGTGGACCGGCTGGGCGCCGCCTGGATGATCAGGTCGAACACGCGGCGCATCGACGGGCTCTTGCCGACGATGTTGTCGAACCGGTGGTAGCGCTCCTGGATGTTCTGGCGGAGCGACCGGTTCTCGGTCACGAGCCGCTTCCGCTCGACGGCGTTGCGCAGGACGAGCAGGACCTCGTCGTTCTTGAACGGCTTCGTGATGTAGTCCAGCGCCCCTCGCTTCATCGCGTCCACGGCGGCGTCCACCGAGGCGTAGGCGGTGACCATCACGACGGCCATGTCCTCGTCCAGCTTCTTCAGCTCGTCGAGGACGGTGAGCCCGTCCATGCCCGGCATCATCACGTCCACCAGCGCCGCGTCGAACGGGACGGAGCGCGCCAGGTCGAGGCCCTCGGCCCCGCCCGAGGCGACGCGGACGTCGTAGCCCTCGGGCGCCAGGAGCGCCTCGAGGATGTCCCGCATGACCTCCTCGTCGTCGATGACCAGGATGGATCCCGCGCGCGCCATGGGCCTGCTACCCGCCAACCGGGATGCCGCCCGCCGCCGCGCGCTGCTGCGCCGAGGGCGCGGGCGGGAACGTCAGCGTGAAGCGCGTCCCCTCGCCGGGGCGGCTGTCGCACGCGATGGTGCCGTCGTGCTCCCCGACGATGCCGTACGTGATGGAGAGGCCGAGGCCGGTCCCCTGGCCGAGGCCCTTGGTGGTGAAGAACGGGTCGTAGATGCGCGCGAGGTGCTCCTGCGGGATGCCCGCGCCGGTGTCGGCCACCTCGACCCGCACGCGCTCGCCCTCGGCCCTGGTCGCCACCGACAGCCAGCCGCCGCGCGGCATGGCGTCCCGCGCGTTGATGAACAGGTTCAGGAACACCTGCTGCAGCTTGTGCTCGACGCCGTGGACCACCGGCGCGGCCGCATCGAGATCGCGGCGGATCTGGATGTTCACCGCCTTCAGCTGGTGCTCGAGCAGCGAGAGGACGTCGCTGACGACCGCGTTCAGATCGACGGGCACGCGCTCGTCGCCGCTGCGGCCGCCGCGGGCCAGCGTCAGCAGGCCGTTGACGATCTTCGCCGCCCGGAACGTCTGGCGCTCGATCTTCTCGAGGAGCTTCGTCTGCGGATCGTCCGGATCGGCGCGGTCGAGGAGCATCTGGGTGTAGCTGGAAATCCCCGTGAGCGGCGTGTTCACCTCGTGGGCCACGCCCGCCGCCAGCAGGCCGATCGACGCCATCTTGTCGGAGATCTGCAGCTGCTCCTCGAGCCGGGCGCGGGTCGTCACGTCCTCGAACACCACCACCCAGCCGTCCGCCTGCTCCGCGCCGGCCGGGTCCGGCTCGAGCGGCACGGCGACGACGTTGACCAGGAGCCCCTTGTCGTGGCGCGCCCGCGGGTGCGGCTGGAGCGGAACGCGGTAGAGCGCGGCGCCCGCCGGGTTCGCCCGGCGCACCGACGCCAGCCCTTCGACAAGCGGCGCCCCGAGCAGCTCGCCAAGCCCGCGGCCGGCCGCCTCGGCGCGCCGCACGCCGGTCAGCCGTTCGAGGGCGCGGTTCCAGCGGACCACCCGGTCGCCCGCATCCACGACGGCCAGTCCGTTCCCGAGCGACTCGAGGATGTTCTCGTTCGACTGGCGCATGCGCTCGACCTGGTCCGCCTGCGCCCGGAGCTGCTCGTAGAGGCGCCCGTTCTCGATGGCGGTGCCCACCTGGGCGGCCACGGCCAGCAGCAGCGCCATGTCCTCGCTGCTCAGGGGCTCGCCCCGCTCCTTGCGCCCGAGCGCCAGCACCGCCACGGTGGTCTGTTTCGAGACGCAGGGGACGACGTAATGCACGCCGCGGCCCCTCCAGTCCTCGACGTCCTCCGCGCCCGCCCGGCGCGCCGACGCCGGGTCGTCCAGCGCCACGGCGTGGCCCCCGCGCGCGCGCCCGCCCACGCCCCCATCCAGGCGCATGGCCGGGGGCTCGCCGACGAACCCCACCGAGCGGATCGGGCGGAACGCGCCGGACGCTTCGTCGGCCACCATCAGGGCGATGCGGTCGACCACCAGGGTCTCCGAGATCCGCGCCACCAGACGCTCGCTCAGCCGCCCCAGATCCAGGTCCGTGCTCAGGTCCCGGGCGAACCCCACCAGCGCCCGGCGGTAGTCGTAGCGGTCGCGGTAGAGCGCGCGGTCCAGCATGTTCTGCGCGACGTCCTTCATGGGCCGGGCCAGCAGCACGACGACGAGCGTCGCCAGGACCGCGACGACCGCGTTCGCGGGGCCGTTCGGGAACGCCCAGCCGGCGGCCTTCAGGAGGATCCCGTAGAGCGCCACCGCGCCGGCCGCCGCCGCCGTGTAGACCAGGCCGCGCTTGATGATGACCTCGACGTCCCACAGGCGGTAACGCACGATGGCGGACGCGAACGCGAGCGGAATCAGCCCGAGGGGCACGGCGAGCAGTTCCAGCTGGACCGACGGCGTCGCCCCGAGGGCGAACGGCAGCGCGTAGCCGAGCGTGAACGGCGCGCCGCCGACCAGCGTGCCGCCCAGGATCCACCGCACCTGGCGCCGCGCCGTCACCGACTTCACGCGCGAGGTCGCATGCCCCAGGACGGCGAGCGCGGTGAGCAGGCAGGCACCGAGGTACAGCGGCTCGACCCGGTCGAGCCACGCCACGACGCGCACCAGCCCGGCCCTGCCGCCCATCCCCGTAATGGCCAGCACCCGCGCGGTGAGCATCACCAGCGACGGCAGGTAGACGAGCGGCAGCAGCCGGCTCCCGAGCGGCGAGCGGGCCCAGCTGCCCGCCCGCTCTGGGAAGACGAGCGCGAAGTGCAGCAGCAGCGGCCCGAGCGCCAGCAGCGCCGCCGCGTCGGCCCAGTAGAACAGCCAGTCCAGGCGGTCGAGCTTGCCCGAGAACGAGAACGTGAACACGCCGAAAAACGCGACCGAGAGCCAGAAAAGGTGCCAGGACGACGGGTCGGCGGGCCGCCCCAGCAGCCGCACCCAGGCGCCCACCAGCAGCGTGAAGATGCCGACGGCGGCCAGGATGAAGTACAGGACGCTGTTGCCCTGCGGAACGTGCGTGAGGCGGACCTCGACGATCTCGCGGGCCCCCAGCCGCAGCAGCGTGTAGGTCAGTGGCGTCGCGGCGCCGGCCCGCCGGGCCGCCAGGGCGACGTCGGCGGGGCTGTCAACCGGCTGGCCGTCGATCGCAAGCAGGACGTCCCCCGCCCTGACCCCGGCTCTCCCCGCGGCGGCGCGATCGGCTAGCTCCACCGCCGTGACGCCGTGCGGCCGCGCGAGCCACAGCACGCCGTCCTCGAACTCGTGCCACGTCGCGCGCACGTAGACGTTCGCCAGCCCCAGGCCGGCCAGCACGATCACCAGCGCCAGCGCCGCGAACCAGCCGACCGGGCTCGGCCGGCTGGCGGTACCGGCCGGCCGCCTGGATTCCGCCGTCCTGGAATAGTCGTCGAACATCACGTTCGGGCGCAGTCCTGCCTACGGCAGGCGCAGCAATCGACATACCAGCGGCGCACCGCCCGGCATGTCATGTGAGTCCTGTGAAACCAGCCATTTGCGCATCTTCTTCGCCGCCGAACCGAGACGGAATCCAACGCCGCGAATGACCCCTTCAACCGAGTGGATCGCTCGCGGGCCGGCCTGGGCTGAACGGGGCTAGAAACGGACCCGGAGGCCTCCTACCACTCGGGTGGGCGGGCGGATCACGAGAAGCTCGTCGTACATGGAGCGCTCGCCGGCTGCGTCGCTGAACAGGTTGCAGACGGCCAGCAGGACTTCCCAGTCGGCCTGCGTGAAGCGGAGGAACGGCAGCGACTGGTTGACCTGCACGTCGAAGCGCCGGTCGGGGCCCGCCTTCTGAGCGTCGGGCGCCTGGCGGGCGAACCCGGAGTTCAGCTTGTACAGCACGAAAATCCGCGTGGCGGTCGGCGCCACGTCCGTTTCAAGCGACGCCGTCAAATCGCGGACGGCCGCGCCGTCCGGCTGGCCGCCCGCGCCGAACCACTGGGCGATCGCGTTCGCGGCCCCGCCGATCCACTCGGGACGCATCTCCGAGTACTCGACCGACCCGCGCACGGCCCCCAGGAACGGCCGGCTCACCCTGATGCCCCAGCCGTCGGCGGTCACGTCGCCGAGCGTGGCAAGGTAGTAGTGGCTCTGGCTGGCGGACGGCTGGGCCACGGAGGGAGCGGCGAACAGCGCACCGGCCTGGTTCCGCACGCTCTGCCGGAACGCCCTCACCCCGACGACGTAGGCCGCGATGTCGTGCTCGACGCCGAGCTCGAAATGGTCCGTCGTCTGCGCGTGGAGGCCGTCGCGGGGCGACCAGGGCGAGAACGCGCGCTGCGCCGGCAGCCACAGACCGGCCGGCGAGTTCAGCGCGTGGAGGAACTCGTCCGAGCCCGGCGCCAAGGCGGACCGGGAAAGCACGGCCTTGACCCGGAACCGATCGGCGGGACTGACCGTCACGGCCACCCGCGGGCTCAACAGCCGCTGCGACGGGAGGTAGTCCTGCCACAAGTAGGACAGCCCGTACCCGAACCCGACCCGCTTCGAGACGGCCCACTCGTCGAACGCGTAGACGCGGCCAATCGACCGCGAGACGCTCCCGATCGCGTTGAAGGCGAACGGCTCGGCCGTGGTGATCCGCTGGCTGCTGTAGGCCAGGCCGGCCACGTAGCGATGGCTGCCGAGCGTCCGGCCGACCAGGGAGCCGTCCACGAACCAGGACCCGACGTTGCCGGGGCTCGTCGCGGCGCTCACCGACCACGAACCGAGCGCGCCGGCGCGAGACCCAATCGAGAGGTACGCCACCGTCGACGACTCGATCGAATTCGAAGGCGTTCGCGGATCGAAGGCCGGGCCGCCGAACGAGCTGGTGGTGACGAGGTTCACCTGCCCGGTCAGGGGGAAGTCGTTGAACAGCGACGCCGCGTATCGTGCCGACGGCACGAACAGCCGGGCGGTGAACGGCTCGCGCGCCGGATCGTCGGCCTGGGCCTCTGCCCGGGCCGGCGCCGCGACGTCGATGTCGATGGTCTTCAGGACGCCGCGCTTCAGGTGGCGGAGCCGCCAGGCGGTCTCGCTGCGATCGGCCTCCCCCTCGTCCGCCCCCGAGGGCTCGGGCGGCGCGGCGGGCGACTCCGCGGCGAACGAAACCAGGCCCGCTGCCAGGACCCGGCGCCCGTCCGGCGTGTCGGGCGGCCTGGCGAGCGTCTTCATGGCCACCGACACGATCGACGGCGCGGCGGCGGGCCCCACCTCCACCATCTGGCGCGGCGACGGGGCGAAACCGTCGAGATGCACCCGCACGACGTAGGCCCCTGGCGGCAGCGCGCTCAGCAGGAATCGGCCGTCGCGGTCGGTCAGGGCGAACGCGACCGTGGAGCCGAGCGCCGACACCATGGCGCCCCCGAGCGGCCGGCCCTGGGTGTCGAGGACCAGGCCCCGGATGGCTCCGACGCCGGCGCGGGTGAGCGTGGCGTCGGCAGACGGGGCGGCAGGCGGGGGGGCAGACGGGGCGGCAGACGGCTGGGCGCCCGCCGGCACGGACGACGAGACGAGGCACACGAGGCCCGCCGCAGCCACGAGCGTGGGGAGGCGTCTCATCCCATCTCTCGCCAGTTCGTCACCGGCCTCGCCGACGCGTCCGCCGGCAGGCTCCGGCCCCTCGGCGTCAGGCCGTGACGGTGAACGACACGTTGTGCGTGATCGACTTGCCCGACAGCTTGTCGGTCACCGTGACCTCGAGCCGGTACTCGCCCTCCGGGAAGCTCCCGAGCGGCAGCGACTGGCCCGCCACCAGCTGATGCCCCAGCGCGGGATCGAACTGCGGCGGCAGCGTCTTCGCGTTGAACACCTGCGGGTTCGTCCTGTTGAAGAATTTCTCGCCGTTCTCGGCAGCCGCGTCCTTCTGGTAGAAGTTGTAGTCCACGCTCACGTCCGGCTTCTTGTCGGCGTCCATCGCGGTGTTGTAGATCAGGAACAGCAGCGAGATCTCGCCCTTCTTCGTGAACCTGTTCACCAGCGCCGGCGTGATCTGCGTGAAGCCGAACGTGTACGGCTGCTCGATCTGCTGCTCGCGGGTCAGCGGCTCGGTCAGCGTCTCGACCTTGTCCGCCACGATGATCGAGCTCGTCAGGAGGCTGTCGGTCCAGAGGTTCGGCACGGCCACGGTCTGCTTGAGGATGCCCATCTTGGTCGGCGTCTTCTCGCGGTTCTTGGCGTCGATGGGCAGGCGCTCCTTCAGCGCAAGATACACGTCGTACTCGCCGGGCAGCACTGCGAATGCGCGGCTGATCTTGAACGGATCGCCCGGCTTGGCCGGCGCGGCCGCCGTGATGAACGACGCGTCCTGGTGCACGAACTCCGGCCCCGCGCCTTTCTTGTTCCTGTCGTCCTTCTTGGCGTCGGGCGCAGAGGCGGCCGGCGGCGTCTTGGCCACGACGCGCACGAAGAACGTCACGTTCTGGCCCGGCGGAACCTGCGACGGGTCGACCGTCACCGTGAACGGCACGAACGTCTTCCCGTCCTGGGCCTTGAGAAAGTCGCTGCGGAACGTCAGTGCGTAGTCCGTCGGAGCCGGCTCCTGCCCCATCAGCACGGCGTTCGAGACCTTGATGATGGCATCGAGGTCGGCTTCCTGGGCCTTCAGGACTTTCTTGTCGACCTTCTGAGCCTGCTGCTGGGCGACGACGGGCACGAACGCCACCGCGGACAGGATGCACAGGATGATGATCAGCGGCGTCAGTCCCCACCGGCGATTGCTCATGATTACGCTACTCCCCGTCTTGCCTTCCACCATGGTCGGGCACCCGTCGATCATAGGCCCAAGGCCACGCCGTGTCAAAGGTTTGCGCCGATTGGCTGTGCTAAGATTCCGTCGCGTCCGCCGGCCCGGCGTTTGCGCCTGCCCGGCGGCCGGGCGGCCGGCCGGGCCGCGGCCCGGCCTCGGCCGCGGGGCGCGTGGGAATGGAAGCGAACGCTCGCGACAACACGCTCCTCGACGTCCGGGCCCTGGCGGTGGAGTTCGCCGCGCCCCGCCGGGGCCTGCGCGCGTCCATCGGCCGTGCCCCTCGCGCCGGCGTCCGGGTCGTGGACGGCGTGAGTCTCCACATCGCCCGCGGCGAGACCCTCGGCCTCGTCGGCGAGTCGGGGTCGGGCAAGTCGATGACGGCCCTGGCCCTCGCGGGCCTGGTTCCGAAGCCCGGCCGGATCGCCGGCGGCACGGTGCGTTTCGAGGGGCGCGAGCTGACATCGCTCCGGGAAGCCGAGTGGCGGCGGATCCGGGGCGCCCGCATCGGGTTCGTCTTCCAGGAGCCCTCGTCGGCCCTCAACCCGGTGTTCACCATCGGGAGCCAGGTCGCGGAGGCGCTGGAGGTGCACGGCCGCGCGTCGGGCTCCGCGGCCCGCGCCCGGGCCGTCGAGCTGCTGGACGCCGTTCGCATCCCCCGTCCGGCGGCGCGCGCGGACGATTACCCCCATCAGTGGTCCGGCGGCATGAAGCAGCGCGCCCTGCTCGCCGCCGCCATCGCGTGCGACCCGGCGCTCCTCATCGCCGACGAGCCGACCACGGCGCTCGACGTGCGCATCCAGGCGGAGATCCTCGATCTGCTCGCGGAGCTGCGCGATCGCCTCGGGTTGTCGCTCCTCGTCGTGACTCACGACTTCGGCGTCGTGGAGCGCCTGGCGGATCGCGTGGCCGTCATGTACGCCGGCCGCGCCGTCGAGAGCGGGCCCGCGCGGGAGGTCCTCGCCGCGCCGTCCCATCCCTACACGCGGGGGCTGCTGGCGTCGCGGCCCGGGGCCACGCCGGGCCGTCGCCTGGCGGCGATCCCGGGCAGCGTGCCCGATCCGGCCGCCCTGCCGAGAGGCTGCGCCTTCGCCCCGCGCTGCCCCGAGCGGATCGAGGCGTGCGACGAGCGGCGGCCGGGCGCAACGGCAATCGCCCCCGGCCGCGAGGTCCGCTGCCTCCTGAGGGAAGGGACCGCGTGATGGCGATGGTGGAGGTGCGCGGCCTCGAGAAGCACTTCGTGCGGCGGGCGGCGCCCTGGGGGCGGCCGACGCGCGTCACGGCGGTGGACGGCTTCGACTTGTCCATCGAGGAGGGCGAGATCGTCGGCCTGGTCGGCGAATCGGGCAGCGGCAAGACGACGGCCGGCCGGTGTCTGCTGCGGCTCGTCGAGCCGTCGGCCGGTTCGTTCGCGTTCCGCGGCGAGGACGTCTTCGCGATGCCGCCGGCGCGGCTGCGCCAGGCCCGGCGTCAGATGCAAATGGTCTTTCAGGACCCTGAATCGTCGCTCGACCCGCGGATGCGTGCGGGCGCGATCGTCGAGGAAGGCCTCGTGATCCACGGCCTCGGGACCCCGGCCGAACGGCGTGGGCGGGTGCGCGAGATGCTCGAGCTGGTCGGCCTGGATGCGAACCGCGCCGACCGCTACCCGCACGAGTTCAGCGGCGGCGAGCGCCAGCGCCTCGGCCTCGCGCGCGCCCTGGCCCTCGCGCCGAGCTTCCTCGTGGCCGACGAGCCGGTGTCGTCGCTGGACCTGTCCATCCAGGCGCAGATCGTCAACTTGTTCATGGACCTGCAGCAGCAGCTCGGGCTGACGCTGCTGTTCATCACGCACGACCTGCGCCTAGTGCGCCACCTTTGCAACCGCGTCGTCGTGATGCACCGCGGCCGCACCGTCGGCGCCGGCCCCGCCGCCGACGTCGACCGCCTGTGGGGACAGATCTCGACTGGTGAACCCGCGGGGTCAGATCTCGAATTCCGCAGCCCTCCAGATCGACGGGCTGCGGAGTTCGAGATCTGACCCCCTAACGGCGCTCGTCGATTTCCACCTTGCCGTCGCGGATGTGGATGATCCGCTTCGCGTGGCGGGCGATGTCCGCCTCGTGCGTGACGAGGATGATGGTGTTGTTTGCCGCGTGCAGCCGGTCGAACAGCGTCATGATCTCGACGCCCGTCTTCGAGTCGAGGTTGCCGGTCGGCTCGTCGGCCAGCAGGATGGAGGGGTTGTTCACGAGCGCCCGCGCGATGGCGACGCGCTGGCGCTGGCCTCCCGAGAGCTGGTTCGGCCGGTGCGTCATCCGGTCCGCCAGCTCGACTTTCTCCAGGGCGGTCTTCGCCCGATCGAGGCGGGTCTTCGCGGGCACCCCGGCGTACACGAGGGGCAGTTCCACGTTGTGGAGCGCCGTGGCCCGCGGCAGCAGGTTGAACGTCTGGAACACGAAGCCGATCTCCTCGTTCCGGATGCGCGCCAGCTCGTCGTCGTCCATCTGGCCCACCTGCTTGCCGTTGAGCAGGTAGCTGCCCTTGCTGGGCGTGTCGAGACAGCCGATCAGGTTCATGAGGGTGGACTTCCCCGAGCCCGACGGACCCATGATCGCCACGTACTCGCCGCGCTCGATGGTCACGTCGACGCCGCGTAGCGCGTGGATTTCCTCGGTCCCCACCACGTAGGTCTTCCACAGGTCGGTCGTTTCAATCAGCGCCATAAGCCGTCGTCCACCCCGCGGGCCGGGAGGGGTCCCGGGCCGTCGGCCTCTATGATCGATCACAGACGGGAAACGCACCCGCGCGGTTCCTGCCCCTCCGAAAGAGTACCACGCGGAGTCCTGGGGTCAGATCCAGCATTGCGGGGTCAGATCCAGGATTGCGGGGTTGATCTGACCCCGCAATCCTGGATCTGACCCCAGATTCTCCTTACGGGCGGAAAATCAACTCGACGAGGCGGGTGGAGCCTCCTCCGAACACCAGAATCGTGTCCTGCGCGACGATCTGCGGCGGGTCGCTCTTCATGCGCAGCACGGCAATGGCGTGGACGCCCTGCGGCACGTTCTCGAACACGAACGGCGGGACGGCGTCGTCCAGACTGGCCTGCACGCCGCCGTTCGAATAGTAGAGGCGGACGGCGTAGCCGGCCGGGTCGAGGGTGTAGCTCGCGTCCTCCGACGACATGCGCTTGACGGTCACCATCAGCCGCCCGGTCGGGTTGGGCCGCGCAGGCGGATACACGATGTCGTCGGCGGTGTCGAACACGCCGTCCGGCCCGGCGCTGCGCACCTGCCCGGCAGACGCACCCCGGTAGGGGCGCCCGAAGGCGTCGGTGAGGTAATCGCCGGCGGCGTCCCCGGCGTTGATGTACGGCCCCTTCCAGCCCATTCCGACGTTCCGGAACGTCGCCGTGCCGAACAGCGCCGTGCCGGGGCCCGGCCTGACCAGCTCCTCGAACGACGCCGGCAGCCGCCCCATGTCGCCGAAGAAGCCGAAGCTATCCGGGACGTCCGGCCGCCCGAGCATGGCCTCGTGCAGCAGCCTGGCCTCCCGCCGGGTGGCCTCCGTCTTCGCCTCGACGATTTGCTGCAGGATCATCGGCGTGATGGCGGCGGCGAGGACGGCCAGGACCGCCAGGATGACGGCCGCCTCGATCAGCGTGAATCCGCAATCGCGCGCGCGCTTCGGGATCATCGGGTCAGCGCCCTCGCGAGGTTGAACATCGGCAGGTAGAAGGCGACGGCAATCAGGACGAAGACGAGCGCGAGGGCCCCGAGCGCCGCAGGCCCGAACAGCGTGATGGCGCGGTTCACGGACCGGTCCACCTCCCGGTCGTAGTACTGCCGCACCTGCCGCAGCGACTTCTCCATCTCCCCGGTCTTCTCCCCGAGCGCCACCATCTGGATGACGAGGGGCGAGAACTCGCCGACGGCCGCCAGGGCTCGCGAGAGCGGCTCGCCGGCCAGCACGCGCGACACGGCGGCGCGGAAGCGCCCGGCGATGTAGGCGTTGCCGATGACGCGCTCGACGAGCGACAGCGACGGCGCCACCTCGACGCCCGACTGGTGCAGGCTGCCGAACGCGTGGGCGAAGCGCGAGAGCGCCACCTTGCGCGCGACGTCGCCCGCCAGGGGCAGGCGCAGCAGCCACCGGTCGCGCCACGCCCGGCCTCCCGGCGCCTGCACGCGCAGCCGGTAGAGGACGTACGCGGCGACGAGCGCGAGCGCGATGACGAGGGCGTTCGACGCGGCGGCGGCGGCGACGGCCTGGACGGCGCGCGTCGGCGCTGGCAGCGCGAGGTTCGCGTTCACGTTCTGGTACACGCGCGCAAAGCGCGGGATCGTGAAGCCGACGAGCACGGTCAGCAGCACCGCCAGCAGGCCGACGACGATGAGGGGGTAGGTAGAGGCCTCGCGCACCTTGCCGGCCAGCGCCTCCTGCCACTCCAGCTGCTGCACCAGGTCGTCGAGGGCGCGATCCACGCGCCCGCTGGCCTCCCCCGCGCGGACGATGCTGACGTAAAGCTCGTTGAACGCCGCGGGATGAAGCGCCATCGCCGCCGACAGGCTCTGGCCGCGCTCGACGCCGCGCCGCACGCCGGCGATCACGGCCTTGAGCGGCGCCTTGACGGCCTGCGCCTCGATGTCGCGCAGACCGTCGACCAGGTTCACGCCCGCGGCGACGACGGCGGCGAGCTGGCCCGTGAAGACGATCACGTCGCGGCGGGTGACGCGGTCGAGGACGCGGATCGAGGCCAGGCGCGCGCCGGCCCCGGCGGCGCCGGCCGGCCCGGCCTCGACGAGGTACTGGCCCCGCGTGCGCAGGGCGTCGGCGAGCGCCTCCTCGCTGGCGGCCGCGGCGCGGCCCGACACGCGCCTGCCGTCCGGCCCGATCGCGACGTACGAGAACTCAGGCATGGCGCGCCGGCTCACTCCGAGGACACGCGGATCACCTCCTCGAGCGTGGTCTGCCCGAGGACGGCCTTCGACAGGGCGTCGTCGCCGATCGGCTTGAACCCGGCGCGCGCGGCCGCGTCGCGGATGCGGCGCGAGTCGGCCCGGGCGGAGATGAGCTCGCGCATCGCCGCGTCGATCATGAGGATCTCGAAGACCCCCGTCCTGCCGCGGTAGCCCGAGCCGCCGCAGTCCTCGCAGCCGGCGCCCTTGACGAACGCCACGCCGTCGGCGTGCGACAGCCCGGCGCGGGCGAGCGAGGCAGCCGGGTACGACGCCGGCGCCTTGCACCGCTGGCAGACGAGGCGCACGAGCCGCTGCGCCACGACGCCCGCCATGGTGGAGGCGAGCAGGTACGGCTCGACGCCCATGTCCATCAGCCTCGGCACCGCGCCCGCCGCGTCCTGCGTGTGCAGCGTGGAGAACACGAGGACGCCGGAGAGCGCCGCGCGGACGGCCAGCTCGGCGGTCTCGGGGTCGCGGATCTCGCCGACCATGATGACGTCGGGGTCCTGGCGGAGCATCGATCGGATGGCCGCCGCGAAGGTGAGGCCCGCGCGCGGCCGCACCTGGGTCTGGCGGATGGCGGGAAACTCGAACTCGACCGGGTCCTCGACGGTCATGATGTTGCGCGCGCGGCCGCCCAGCGCGTTCAGCGCCGAGTAGAGCGTGGTCGTCTTGCCCGCGCCGGTCGGGCCCGTGACCAGGACGATGCCGCGCGAGCGGCCGAGCAGGTCCTGGAAGAGCCCGAGGGCGCGGCGGTTCATCCCGAGGTCGGGCAGGCCGCGAACGAGCTTCTCCTGCTCGAGGATGCGGATCGCCGCCTTCTCGCCGAACACCGTCGGGAAGCACGACACGCGGAAGTCCATCTGGCGGCCGTCCACGGTCCTGGTGACGCGCCCTTCCTGCGGGAGCCGCTGCTCGGCGATGTCGAGCCCGGCCATCACCTTCAGCCGCGACACGACGGGCGCCTGCAGGCCGCGCGGCAGGGCGTCGGCCTCGCGGAGGACGCCGTCGACGCGGTGGCGGACGCGCACGGCCGACTCGTCCGGCTCCAGGTGGAGGTCCGTGGCGCCCGAGGCGACGGCGTCGTCCAGGAGCGCGTCGGCGAGGCGCACGACGGGCGACGCCTCGAGCGGCTCGGCGTCGGCGGCGGCGCCGAGCGACGCGGCCGCCTCGTCGGCGAGCGCGCGCAGGCGGGAGCCCGCGCGGGGCCCGTACGCGGCGTCGATGAGGCGCAGGATCGCGGATCGGGGGGCGCAGACGACCTCCACCGGCGCGCCGAGGGCGCGCTGGGCCTCGTCGGTCGCGACCACGTCGAAGGGGTCGGCCTGGGCCACGCGCGCGCGCGCCGCGCCGCGCCGCGCGATCGGCACGAGCACGGCGCCCCGGGCCAGGCGTTCGGGGAGGCGGGCGGCCGAGTCGGCGTCGGGCTCCGCGCCGTCGAGGGAGGCGAAGCCGACGCGCGCCTCGCGGGCCAGCGCCTCGGCAAGGGCCGCCTCCGTCACGGCGCCAATCGCGACGAGCGCGTCGCCGACGGGGCCGCCCGTGGAGCGCTGGATCTCGCGCGCGCGCTCCAGCTGCTCCTGCGTGATGGCGCGGGCGGCGACGAGCACGTCTCCGATCATCGGCGCGCGTCAGGCCCCGGACGCCTGGGCCCGCTCCTTGATTTTGTCCACCTCGATGCGGTGCTTCTTGACGAGGTGCCACATGCTGCGCTCGGTGATGCCCAGCATCCGCGCGCCCTGCGCCTGCACGCCGCCGGCGCGCGAGAGCGCCTCGATGACAAACGCGCGCTCGAGCTGCGTCATCTTCTCGTCGAGCGACAGCACGCCCGGCCCGTCCCACTGCTGGCTGGCCACGCCCGCCACCAGCCCGACGCCGGCCGGCCGGATGGGCGGCGGCAGGCTCGAGAGCGTCACGATCTCGCCGTCGGTGACGACGGCCGCGCGCTCGATGGCGTTCTTCAGCTCGCGGATGTTGCCCGGCCAGTCGTAGGCCATCAGGGCCGCCATCGCGTCCGACGACAGGCGCTTGATGGACCGGCCGAGGCGCTTGTTGGCCTCGGCGAGGAAGTGATCGACCAGGCCCGGGATCTCCTCGCGCCGCTCGCGCAGCGACGGCACGTGGAGCGTGATGACGTTGAGGCGGAAGTAGAGGTCGTCGCGGAAGCTGCCGTCGCGCACGCTGCGCAGCAGGTCCTTGTTCGTGCTCGCGACGATCCGCACGTCCACCCGCACCGTCGTCGTGCCGCCGACGCGCTCGACCTCGCGGCTCTGCAGCACGCGCAGGATCTTGGCCTGCGTCGAGAGCGTCATGTCGCCGATCTCGTCGAGCAGGAGCGTGCCCCCGTCGGCCAGCTCGAACTTGCCGGGCTTGCGCTGCTGGGCCCCGGTGAAGGCGCCGCGCTCGTAGCCGAACAGCTCCGACTCGAGCAGCGTCTCGGGGATGGCCGCGCAGTTCAGGCGCACGAACGGCCGGTGCTTCCGCGCGGAGCGCTCGTGGATCCACTCGGCCACCAGCTCCTTGCCCACGCCGCTCTCGCCCATGATGAGCACCGTCGAATCGGTGGGCGCGGCGCGCTCGATGAGGTGCGTCACCTCGCTCATCGCCGCGCTCTTCGTGCGGGCCCAGTCGTGGCCCGGCGCGCTGGCCAGCTCCTCGCGCAGCCGCTCGATCTCGAAGTAGAGCTTCCGCTTGTCGAGGGCGCGGCGGATGACGATCTCCATCTCCTCGAGGCGGAAGGGCTTGGTGAAGTAGTCGTAGGCGCCGCGCCGGATGGCGTCGATGGCGGTGTCGCGCGTGCCGTGGGCGGTCATCATGATGATGGGCGCCCGCGGATCGATCTTCAGGATCTCGGCGACGGCGTCGAGCCCGCTCATGCCCGGCAGCCGGATGTCGAGCAGCACCAGGTCCGCCGCGTCCGACTTGAGCACCTGCAGGCCTTCCTCGGCCGTCCGGCGCAGCGTGACGGCGTAGCCCTGCCGCCGCAGCGCCTCGTTCAGGAAGAACTGCATCTGTTCGTCGTCGTCGATCACGAGCACGTGGAACATAGGCGTCCAGCCACCCGCAATGGGCCGCCTCCCGGGCGCGGCCCGGCCTGCATCACCGCAGCGGTGCCCGCTCCACCGGGCCGTGCAGCGGAACCCGGACGCGGGACCCGTCCGCCGCCTCGAAGACCACGGCGTCCCGCTCGATGTCGGCGACGGTGTAGCCGCCGGCCGCCTCGCCGACGCCGACGATCCTGCCGTCGACCATCGCGAGGCGCCGGCCGGCAGAGAAGAGCACCGAGCGCACCGACGGCAGCGCCGCCGGCGCCCGCGGGGCCTCCGCGGCAACGACGAGGCGCGACTCGTCGCCGAAGAGGAACGGGTCGCGCGCGAACGAGACGCGCGCCGCGGGGTCGACGCGCGGCGGCGCGGGCATCGTCAGCGGGTCGGGCGGGGCGGCAGCGCCCGGGCCGGCGGCCACCGACGGCGTCACGATGAGCGGCGCCTCCGCGGCTTCGCGGGCAGCGGCGGCCCCGGACGGCGCGCGGCCGCGAAGCGCGAAGTGCCACACATTGTACAGGACCGCCGCGGCCAGGGCGGCAAGCGCGAGGCGGAGGTGAGCCTTGCGGACCGTCATGGCGGCCTACCCCTCCTGCTCCGGCGCGCCGCGCCGGTAGACGCGGACGACGATTTCGGCGGTCATGAGCGGCAAGCCCCGCGTCAGCCGGACGGACCTGATCTCGACAATGGTCGGCATGTCGCGGAGCGTCGACAGGAACGCGCCGATGGCGCCGAAGGTCGAGTCGAACCTCACCCGCACGGGCGTCCAGCTGACGGCGTACGGAAACAGGCCGAAGCGCGCGTCAGGGCCGTCGTCGGGCAATCCCCGGCCCTGGCCGCCCGCAAGCCGCACGGTGGCGGCCGCCGCGGCGGCCGCCCGGGGCACGCGGTCGCCGGTTTCGATGGTGAGCCCGCCGATCTGGCCGGCCGGCGCGCTGTCGAGCGCGGCTCGCGCGAGGAGCGCGGCGACGTCGGCGACCCTGTCGTCGGCGGACGCGCGCGCCTCGAATTCGGCGAGCGCCGCCTGCGGGTCGGCCGCGGCCAGGCCGCGCGAGCGATCGATCGAGGCCTGCAGCGTGCGCACGCGCTCGCCGAGCGCCGCGGCATCGGCGCGCGCCGCAAGATAGGCGTCGAGACGGGGCCGGACCGCCCACATGAACCCGGCGGCCGCCACCGCGACAATGACGAGGAACGGCAGCAGGCGCTCGAGGGCCTCGCCGGCGCGGCCGATGGGCGGGCGCGTCACTTCGCCACCTCGTAGCGCAGCGTGAAGTCGATCACGGTGGCCGGATGGCGCGCGGGCGCCGGGCCGCCTGAGCCGCCGCCGCGCGAAGCCGCCGCGGCTGCCGGCGCCTGGCGCTGCCGATCCCGCATCTCCTCGGCGCGGCGCTCGAGCTCGAGGCTGCCGGCCTGGCGGCGCAGCGGAACGCGGTAGAGCCGGCCGTCGCGCGCCACCTCAATGTAGGCCGGCCCGCTCGGCGCGGCGCGCGGCGCCTCGACTTCCCGGGCCTCCGCCTCGGCGGATCCGGGAAGCGGATCTGGCGCCGTCCCGGGCGGCGGTTCGGGGATCGCGTCCGGCGTCCGGACGCGCAGCGACGGCGGCTCGGCCGGCTGCCCGAGCAGCGGCGACTCGCCCAGGGCCTTGAGGAACGCGTTGAAGACCGCCTGCGCCGAGGCGGCGTCCGGGCCTTCGACTTGCCCCTCCGCCGTTATCTCCCACGCGCCGGGACGCGGGTCGGCCGCGAGCGAGGTGAGCGCCAGCGGCGCGGGAGCGGCCTGGCTGAAGGCAGCCAGCACCTGCGCGAAGCGCGGGCCCTGCGACGCAAAGGCCTCGAGCGCCGCCGAGCGGGCCGATGCCGCAAGGGCCTGGCGCCGCGCCTCGTCCTGCCGCTGCATCTCCGGTTCGAGCGCGGCCGCGGCGCGCCGGAGGCGCTCGACTTCAGCGTTCACGCCGCGGGTGAGGCCGCTCAACGCTCCCCATCCCGCCGCTACGAGGAGCAGGCCGGCCACACACGCGCCGGCGGCACGGCGGGCGGTCCTGGCCGCCGGAAACCCGGGCCTCCGGTCCGACGACAGCAGGCGCGCGGCGGGCGCGGGCTCAGCGGCGAGCGCCAGGGCGGTTTGCCACGCGGCCAGGCGCGAGCGGAAGCGATCCGACGGCTCGGGCAGCGAGGAATCGTCGAGCTGGTCCGCCACGTCGAGCGTCTCGACGTCGATCCCGAGCTCCTGCACGAGCGGCCCGGTGAGCGCGCGCGCGTCGGTCACGTCGCCGCACACGAAGACGCGGCTGACCTCGATTCCGGCGTGCTGCTTCACGTAGACGAACGATCGGCGGAGCTCCGACGCGAGGCGGAGGGCGAGAGCGGCCGCCGCGGGCGCAGCGCCCCGGGAATCGGCGTCGGCATTCTCGCCGCCCCAGGGCAGCTCCCGCGCAAGCAGCACGACGCGGCCGCGGACCACGCTGAGGGCCGTCGCTGTCGCGTTCACCGAGAGCACGGCCGCCGCCGCCCCCGGAGGCAGCGCGGCGCGCTGGCGGACCAGGGAGGCGTGGGCAAGCGCCGGCGTCACGGCGGACTCGATCTCGAAGCCGGCGTCGACAAGCGGCTGCAGGCGCGAGCGAAGCTCCTCGGCTCCGGCCGCCGCGTAGCCGACCTCGCGCCGGCCCTGCTCGTCGATCTCGCCGATGACGACCGCGTCGGCGAGCGGCCCGGCTGGCGCGGCGAACCCCGTCGGCGCCTTCGCGCCCGCCTCGCGCCGGGCGACGACCTCAAGATCGCGAGCGTCCGCGGGCGGCAGGCGCAGCGCCTGGTGGGCCGCATTGAGGCCCCAGACGGCGACGGCAGCCTTCCGCTCGATGCCCTTCACGGCCGAGCGCAGCTCCGCCGCCAGGCCGGCCGCGCCGGCAGGCGAGTACATCACCTCGTGAAACGCCACGACCCGCGGCGGCTTCTTCGGCTTCGTCCTGATCGTGACGACCCGGCAGGCGTGCGGAAGCAGTTCTATCCCTGTACGGTTCGCCATACGTCAATTGGTTTTTCGGCCGAAACGGGGCCGCCCTCTATGGGGTCAGGCCCGGGAAACGCACGTTCCGCCCGGAATTCCTGCCGCTCTGGGGCCGATTGCCTGCGGATGTCAGCCCGCTGTGGCGTGGGATGTCACCCCTGCCGCTTGGGCACCACTTTCCTGGATCTGACCCCGGACTACTGGATGCGGGTGCCGATGTCGTCGCCGCCCGGACGGGCGGAGGCCAGGATGGAGGCGGCGAACGGCGTTTCGATGATGCCGTTCGGCCCGGCCGACAGGACCCAGACGGCCGACTTGGGCTGCCCGGCGGCCGTCACGGCGCCAGGCGAGAGGTCAATCGCCCCGATGTTGACGATGTAGCGGCGGCCCCAGGGATCGGCCGCGAGCTCGGAGGAGAAGTACGGGCCGTTCCAGCCAAACGGCGTCATCGGCGTCCGCATGGGGTAGCCGGGCGCGTTCGTGACCAGCTGGTCCGTCAGGCTGCCGCTTCGGCCGGTGGTCCAGGCGCTCGGCGCGTCCTCGAACGGCATGCTGCCCTGGCTGACGAGGACGTCCAGCCGGTTCGCTCCGCCGGGAGCCTGGCCGGGCGCGGCCGACGGCGCGGCCCTCCACGCCGGGAAGTAGCCCGTGTCGCGGAAGAACTGGTAGATGCCGTTTGCGATGGTGTGGCAGTCGTTGCGCGCGCGGGCCATGCGCGCGTCGGTGATGGAGTTCGCGATGGACGGCGTCAGCACGAGCGCGAGCGTCACGATCACGGCGAGCACCACCGCGACCTCGATGAGCGTGAAGCCCACTGCGCCCCGCCGCCGTGCCGTCGCGGGCATGACTCCTACCTGGTGCCTCCCTGGATGACGAAAATCCAGTCGTCGCCCTCGCGGCAGGTGCCGAACCGCGTCGTGGACGGGCACCCGCCGAAGTATGTCTCGAACAGCTTGTTGGGGCCCGAGGAGATGCAGAACACGTCGCGGTTCCACGCCGCGCCCGCGTGGCCCTCGCCCGGCGCGAACGCATCGGTGGCCGCCGTCAGGAAGACGGAGTTGACCATGTAGGCGTTGCCCCAGGGGTCGGGGCCGATCGGCCCCGACAAGTACGGGCCGCGCCAGCCGATGCCGTGCTGCGGGCCGACGGGGATGCCGTTCGGGTACAGCACGCTGGGACCCGGGTACGGCACGACGAGGTCGTTGCGCACCAGGTGCTGCTCCATGCTGCCGTCCTGGGCCGTGATGGCCGCGTCCCAGTTCAGCGGGCCGTTCACGTTCGCCCCGGCCAGCGTGTAGTTCGTGGCGGCGGGAGAGAGCGGCGCCAGCAGGCCCGCCGTCGCCCCGTCGCTCCACAGCAGGTCCACCCGGTTGTCCACCGTGCAGCCGTCGGTGCCCACCAGCCGGAAGCAGGGCGGCACGTCGCGCATCATGCGGACGACCGACACGCCGATCGCCTCGCAGTCCTCCTTGACCTTCACCCACTGCGCGTCCCGGACGTAGTCCACGATGGACGGGGCCAGGACGCCGGTGAGCAGCATCAGCACGAGGAGGATGATCGTGACCTCGACGAGCGAGAGCCCCGCACGCGACCTCAGTTTTCGCACGCCCGTGGCCTCCGGAAAACCCTCCATGCGGAGGGGACGCCGCCTCCCGAGCGCTTCCGCAGCAACCGCCGTGCCTTCGGCCGCCACCGGGGCTGTGCGGCCCTAGACCCGGGAATTGCGCTTATTTATGACACTCGCCGGCTGGGAACTCCACAGGAAAGCGCGCCTCCCGCACGCAATTCCTACCATTCGCGTAGCTCGAACCAGGCGCGCCCGGGGCGACCCATCGGGCCGGACCGCTCTCGTCTCGGTGCGCGTGCTTCATTCAACTGCTTGTCGTGACGCGAGTTGCGGCCGTGAAGCCCGGCACGGCCGCACGGGGCCATCACTTCGTGTAGGGACCTGACCGCCCTTCCTACAAATAACGTCGCCCCGCTCCCGTCCGTCAGGGCTTCGGGGAGCGTCCCCGGGGCCCGCTCGGGCGGCAGCGCGGCTGCCTCGGCGGCGCCGCGGCGCCGCTACGGCCGCCCCCGCCGCGTGGCGGCGCGCAGGGCGCCCAGCAGGCCGGCCGCGACGAGCATGAAGCTGCCGGACTCAGGAACGGGCAGCGGCCCGGCGTAGTCCTGGCCGTATCCGTTTTGCGGATCCCTGATGTCGTACCAGAGGGCCTCGGCGGTGTTCGCGCCGAGACTCGAGAAGTACAGGTTCGAGTAGCTCAGAATCAGCGGGTGGTTCTCCGCGGCCCACAGCAGTTTCAGGCTTCCGCTGGTGAGGCTGTAGCTGCCGAACGGCTCGAAGAGCACCTCCCAGATGGCGAGCTGCAGGGCGGCGGCGCGGGCGTTCTGGTCGGCGCTGTCGGCGTTTGCGCGCAGCCACGCGTCGCCGGCGTAGGTGTTGATCAGCCACGCGATGCGGCCGCCCGCGTTGGGCTGGACGCCGGCGGCGGGATTGCCCAGGTCCGGCAACTCGCTGAGAGCGCGTTCGCTCATGTCCTGGATCGTCGTCCGCGTCCGCGTCGGGTCGATGCAGTACGCGATGAAGTCGTCGGCCGCGTCGGGTGAGCCCATGTCGAGCAGGAGCTGCCCGGCGAACGTTCTGAAGTAGTGAGGGGCCATGACTTCCAGGCCGGCCACGCCGAGCCCGTAGCCCTTCAGGTAGACCGGGTCAGCCTGCGCGGGCACCGCGCCGAAAACAATCAGCGACAACGTGCCGGCCAACGCCGCCGCCTTGATGGTCCTGCTCATCATCCGCGCTCCTTCCGACACCTGCAGCGTCGGCTGTCCCCCTGGTGAGCAACGAGCGTGCCCACTGGAGGAACGGGCAATATCGAAGGATTTCTTCGGAAATCCGTCGATCTCTCCCCGTGTCGCCCGCGCCGGCGCCGTGCGGGCCACCGGGCGTGAAGGCAGAGGGCGAGCGCGCGCGGGCCCGAACCGCCGGCGGCACCAGGGAAACGGCGGCGCGAACGCAGCCCAAAGCATTTCTGGCATTGAACTTACGTCCACCTTGCCGCGCGCCGCGCCGCCTTCGACCGTGCCGTGTTGTCTCACTTCCTGACACTCGACCTTCTCGGGAGGATCTGCGCAGGGCCGCTGGGGCGCCGGAGGGTTCGGCGGCCAGCCGCGCCGCACGCGGCGGGGCTGCAACGCGCCGCGGCGAGGACGGACGATGGGGCGTCGCGGCGAGAGGGCGGGCCTCAGCGCGTATCGCCTGAGATGAGGAAGACGATGTCGTCGCCGCGGCGCAGCGTGCCGTGCGAGGCGTTGCCGCCGAACGAGGTCTCGAACAGGCCGTTCGGCCCGGCCGAGATGCAGAAGACGTCGTTCGGCCAGCCGCCGCTTCGCTGGCCCGGGCCCGTCCCCGGCTGCGCGTCGCGCGCGACGGAGAGGAACACCGAGTTGACCAGGTAGCGGTGCCCCCAGGGGTCGGGGCCGATGGGCGGCGACAGATACGCGCCGCGCCAGCCCGTGCCGGGCTGCAGCGCCGAGAGCGATCCCCACGCCTCGGGCGTCGGGTAGGCGGGGCCTCCGCCGTTGTGCACGAACTGGCGCTCCATCGAGTCGCCGCGGCTGTCGTCGGCGTGCCAGTTCAGTTCCGCGGCGGTGTTCCCGCTTCCGGCAAACGGCGCCGCCGCGTCGCCCGCCACGTCCGCCGGGGTGACATCCGGCCCGGCGCTGTAGAGCAGATCCACGCGGTTGGCCCTGGTGCAGGCGCCCGAGCCGTCGAACTTCAGGCACGGGCCGACGTCTCGCGCGAGCCGCACGACCGACAGGCCGATGGCCTCGCAGTCCTCCTTCGCCTTGACCCACTGGGCGTCGCGGACGAAGTCCAGGATGGACGGCGCGAGCACCCCCGTGAGCAGCATGAGGACGAGGAGCATGATGGTGACTTCGACGAGGGACAGGCCCTTGTCGGGGCCGGCCCCTCGCCGTGTCACTCTGCCCGCCACGCGCGCCTCCCTCGAGCTCCGAGCCTGGCGGCGCTCAGCGCGTGTCGCCGGAAATCACGTAGATGAAGTCGTCGCCGCGGCGGTAGACGCCGCCGAAGGCGTTGCCCGCGAAGGCGGTTTCGTAGCGCCCGTTCGGGCCGGCGGAGATGCAGAAGGTGTCGTGGGACCACCCGCTCGCGGGCGGGACGTAGGGCACCCTCAGGCTCGAGGTGCCTGCGCCTGCCGCATCGGCGGCCACCGCGAGGAAGACGGAGTTGACCAGGTAGCGGTGGCCCCACGGGTCGGGCCCGATAGGCGGCGAGAGGTAGGCGCCGCGCCAGCCGAGGCCGAAGGCCGGGCCGGACGTGCCGTAGCTCCCCAGGTCGCTCGGCGTCGGGTACATCGGGCCCGTGCCGTTGTCCACGAACTGGTGCTCCATCGAGTCGCCGCGGCTGTCGTCGCGGTCCCAGTTGAGGTCGGTGGCCGTGGCGCCGCCGCCGTGGAAGTCCCAGACCGCGTCGCCGGCCAGGTCCGCGCTCGTCACGTCCGGGCCGTCGCTGTAGAGGATGTCGACGCGGTTCGCCTTCGTGCACGGCGCCGTGCCGTCGAACTTGAGGCACGGGCCGACGTCGCGCGCGAGGCGCGCCACGCTGACGCCGATGGCCTCGCAGTCCTCCTTCACCTTCACCCACTGCGCGTCTCGCACGTAGTCCATGATCGACGGCGCCAGCACGCCGGTCAGGAGCATCAGGACGAGCAGCATGATGGTCACTTCCACCAGTGACAGGCCGCGTGCGTTCGAAGTCCCGTGTCGCATGTGATCCTCGTCCCGCACCTCGGCCGGCGGGGCCTGCCGCCCGTTCCCGGGCCACCCGCCGTGTCGTTCCCGTGCGGGTACGCTCCGGTACGGAGGTGCGACGAAGGACGCTCGAGCAAGGCACGTGCCCCGGCCCGGCCGCGCGGCGCCCCCGGCGCAGGATGGCGCGACGTCGCGTCCGCCCAACGACTTCCGGCGAACTGGCGCGCCGCGCCGGGGCTGCGCGCGGCTGCGCGGACCTGCACTTCGCGATGAGTGTGCGGGAAGCGCGCTACAACGGGCGAGGGGCGGCCGGCGGCCCGGGCGGCGGCGGCGGGGCCGGGAGGGCGAGCGAGGGAGCCGCCTACCTGAGCCCCGTCCGGAGCGCCTCGACGCGCGCCCGGACGTCCACCGACAGCCCCGCGCTCTCCGGCCCGGCGTTGGCGAGGAACTGCTCGTAGTGGTCGATGGCGCGCTGCAGCTCGCCGCGCTCTTCGTAGATCAGGGCCAGGTTGTAGTGGGCCTGCGCGTAGCGGCCGTTGAGGGCGAGCACGCGCTGGAGCGATTCGCGGGCTTCCTCGACGCGGCCCGCGGCCTTCAGCGCGAGCGAGAGGTTCGTCAGCGCCTCGACGTTCTTCGGGTCGCGCGCGACCACCGACCGGAACTGCACGACGGCCGCGTCGGTCCTGCCGGAGCGCATGAGGGCGACGCCGAGGTTGTTCTGGGCCTTCTCGTAGCGCGGGTCGATGAAAGTCGCGCGCTGGAACTCGCCGATGGCCTCCTCGAGCAGCCCCTTGCTCTGGTAGAGCACGCCGAGGTTGTTGTGGGCCTCGGCATTCAGCTCGTCGGCCGCGAGGACGGCGCGGTAGTGAATGAGGGCGTTCTCGAAGTCGCCGACGCGCTGGTAGTAGAGCGCCCGCTTGAAGTGCTCCGTCTCGGCCGCCGGGGCCCGCGAGATGGCGGGCGCGCCCGGGCCCGCGCCGGGCGCCGGCGGCGGGAACGCGGCCGGCGCGGCGCCCTCGACGCGCGGCGCCCGCGCTCCCGCCTTCCCGCCCGGGGGCTTCGCGGCGCCTCCGGCGGGCGGGCTCGATCTCTCTTCAACCGGCCTGGCCGGGGGCTCGGCCGACACCGGCGGCGCCTCCGGCACGGCGGCCGGCTCGGCTCTCTGCGGCGGCCCGGCGGCCGGCCGCGCCGGCAGCGGTGGCGGCGCAGCCCGTGTCGCGGCCGCCGGGGCCTTGCGAAAGGACGTGAACGGCCCGGACGTGATCAGGCCGCTCATCGCCGCCGCCTGCCAGACCAGCGCCGCGGTCGCCGCGACCAGCACGATCACGAGCCCCAGGCGCCTGCGCGCCAGCGAATGGTCCTCCTGCCTCTCCCGCTCGGCCTGGAACGCGAGCGAGGCCGGCACGGCGTCCGGCCCGGCCGCGCGGCCGGGCGGCTGGTCTGGGCTGGCCGGAGGCGCTGGCTTGTGGTGGCGCAGCGCGTCGAGCATGCGGCTCACGCTTCACCTGCAGGACAGAGACGACGGGTGCGAGCGGGCGGCATCCGTGACGGCGGCGCCGCGCCGCAGCCACGCGAACCGCGCTCGCCGGATCGGCCTCAGGTCGAGCGTCTCGGCGGCGCGCTCGATGAGATCGTGCGTCACCTTGCTCGCGCGGGCCGAGTACGCGCCGAGCAGCGCGCGGTCGCAGACGAGGTTGACCAGGCGCGGGATGCCGCCGCTGTAGTGGTGCACCTGCTGCAGCGCCTTCGGCGTGAACGCGACGGCGGTCGACCCGCCCGCCACCTGGATGCGGTGCGCGATGTAGGCCACCATCTCGTCGCGCGTCAGCGGCTTCAGCTCGTACCGGATCGACACGCGCTGGTCCAGCTGCCGCAGCCCGGGCGACCGCAGCAGCGGCTGCAGGTTCAGCTGCCCCACCATGATGATCTGCAGCAGCTTCTCCTTGTCCGTCTCGAGGTTCGACAGGATCCGCAGCTGCTCGAGCACCTGGAGCGGCAGGTTCTGCGCTTCGTCGATGATGAGCACCGCCCCGGCGTGGATCGGCAAGAGGCCCAGCAGGAAGTCGTAGAGCGTGTCGATCAGCTCCTGCTTGCTCACGCCCTGCAGGCGGCCCGTCTTCATCTCTTCCCGCGACACCACGCCGAAGTCCTGCAGGATGAGCTTGAGCAGGTCCTCTTCCGACAGGAACGGGTTCAGCACCAGCGCGGAGAACGTGCGGCGGTCGATCTGCTCGAGCAGCGCGCGGCACAGCGTGGTCTTCCCCGTTCCGATGTCCCCGGTGACGACGACGAAGCCCTCGCGCCGCCGGATGGCGTACTGCAGCAGCTCGAAGGCGTTCGCGTGCGACTCGCTGCGGTACAGGTATTTCGGGTCCGGAGTCAGGCTGAACGGCTTCTCCGTGAACCCGAAGTAGTCCTCATACATCGCCCGTCTCCAGGGTGGACCGCCGGGCGGTCCCGCCGGTCACTTGCGCACCGGGGCGCGCTGCGCCTCGTACAGCCGCTGCTGGTCCGCCGCCGCCGCCGCGGCCATCTCGCCGGGGGTCATCACCGTCGGCGTCAGCAGGATGACCAGGTCCGTCTTCCGCTTCGTCCGCTCGTCGCGGCGGAACAGGCCGCCGACGACGGGCACGTCGCCGAGGACGGGCACCTTGCTCTTTTCGACCGTTGTCCGGTCCTGCATCAGGCCCGCGATGACGATCGTCTCGCCCTGGTGGACGCGGACGAGGGTGTCTGTCTCGCGCACGCTCACGACGGGCACCTGGTCGCCCAGGCGCGAGGTGGCCGTGCCCGTGCGCTCGGTGATGCTCGGCATGATGCTCAGGTTGATGATGCCGTCGGCCGCGATCTGCGGCGTCACGCTCAGCACCACGCCCTCGGTGATCGTCTGCGGCGTCACCACGGTCTGCAGGATCTGCCCCGTCGACGCGTCCACCTGCGACGTCGTCACGAAGAACACGTCCTGCGTGCCGACGCGCATGACGGCCGGCTCGTTGTTCATGGCCGTCACCCACGGGCTCGCCATCACGTTCACGCGGCCCTGGCTCGCGAAGGCGTCCAGCAGCCCGGCGAAGTCCTTGATGTTCAGGCCGAGGGTGAAGGCGCCCGAGCCGCTCGCGGGCGCGAGGTTCTGCGTCAGCGTGGCCGCCTTGTCCGCGCGCTTGAGCACGAGCGACCAGTCGATGCCGGCCGAGTAGCCTTCCGACAGCTCCACTTCGAGGATCTTCGCGACGATGCGGACCTGGCGGAGGGCTCGGTTCTCGTAGGCCTCGATGTAGACCGCGATCTTGTCCAGCCGGCTGGGAACGTCGGTGACCTGCAGCAGGCCCGCCTTGCGGTCGAGGTTCATCTTGCCGGCGTCCGACAGGAGCGTCTGGACGCCCGCCTGGATTTCCTCGAAGACGTCGCCCGAGTCCGTCCCCGACACCGAGGCCTGGCTGCCGCCGATCCCGCCCGTGCCCGCGTAATAGCCGCCGCCGTAGCCGGCCGCGCCGACGCCGCCCGCGTAGATGGCGCCGGCGCCGCCGTAGGCGCCCAGGCCCGCGTTGCCCGCCAGGCCGCCGGCGAGCCCCGAGCCGCGCGTCCCCGACCGGCGCGTCGCGACGTAGTTGATGTTGAAGAGGCGCGTCTCGGCCCGCTCGCGCCCGACGCGCACGACGTTGTCGGTGATGACGGCGTGCAGGCCGTGCGGCTCGAGGATGGTGTCGAGGGCCTGCCGCAGCGTGACGTTCTTGAGTTCGCCGGTGAAGGTGCCCTGCGCGTCCGGATCGACGACGACGCTGAGGTCCGTGTCGCGGACGAGCAGCAGGAGGAGGTCGCGGATCGGGACCGGCTCGGCGAAGCTCAGCGAGAGCGTCTGGGCCATCGCGTCCGACCGGCGGCCCTCCTCGATCTGGCTCACCGCCAGCGGGGGCAGCCCGGGGCCCTGGGGATTCAGGGCCGACGCCGGCGGAAACGAGCCTGTCGGGGCCGGGGCGGTTGGAAACGGGCTCTGCGCCGGAGCGAGGCCCGGCGCCGCCAGGACGGCCGCCGCGACCAGCAGCACCGGGGTCAGATCCGCATATTTGTAGATCTGACCCCGATTGCGGCCGGGACGGGCGTGTGCACTGCGTGTCATGTCGTACCCCGGGCGGCCGGCGGAGACGGATCTCCGCGGAGGCTGCTCGCCTTCTCGTCGGGTTTCTCGGTGTATCTCTTTTGGGACGTTAGGGCTGCGGGCGCTTCTGCGCGCCATTGCACAGTCGGGGTCTCGCCCCGACTTGCGGCACGCGGCCGGGCTTCTGGAGCCGCAAATCGAGGCCTGGCACGATCCCTGGCTCCACTCAGGCGCGCGAGCGGGTGCGGAGGAGGTGCAGCAGCCGCGCCGCGAGCGGCAGGAGCGGCAGCACGCCCAGGTTGACGATGTACATCCAGGCGCGGCGGCGTTCGGTCAGCGCGACCCGCCGGTTCTGGCGCTCCTCGACGCTGACGATTCGCGCCTCGTCCACGCCCGCGAGCCACGACACGATCCGGACCGCCAGTTCGCGGTTGGCCGACCAGCCGATCAGCCCGTTCGCCAGGAAGTCCGAGTCGCCGGTCACGACCAGGCGCGGCTCGGGCAGCGCGGCGTCGCGCGCGCCTCGGCCGATGCTCGTCGCCACGGCCAGCGCGAACGGCCCTCGCCGGTCGCGGCCGGCCTGGAACAAGGTGGACTGGCTCTCGAGATCGGCGCGCTCGAACGCGCTGTCGGCCGTCGAGACGAGCGCAATGGGCCGCCCGATCTCCGTCGGCGCCACGGCCAGCGGCGCCGCGCGGCCGAAGATCGCCCGCTGGTCGAGGCCGCGCGTGACGGGATGGTCGTGATAGGCGAACGACACCGGGTTCTCCGGCCCGGCGCCGACCGCGCGCCCGGCTCCGCTCGTCTCGATGATGACGCCCTGTCCGGCGACGATCCCGAGCCGCTGCAGGAACCCGGCCACGCCGGGATCAACGGGCGGATCCAGCGCCAGGAGCACGCGCCCTCCCCTTGCCAGATGCGCGCTCACCCGCTCGAGCGCGCCGGCCGGGAATGCTCGCGGCACGCCCGGGACCACGAGGGCCGCACACCCCTGCGCAGCGTCGCCTTCCAGCAGGCTGACGCGCCTGGGCGCGAAGTTCGATGCGGCGAGCACCGACGCCAGCGTCGACAGGCCCTGCGGCCCGGTGTCCTCCAGGCCGTGCTCACCGTCTCCGCTCGCGAAGCACACGGCCGGCTCGGCCGGGCTGGTCACCTGCAGGATGGCCGTCGCCAGCGCCGGCTCGGTCACGCGCTCGACCTTCCTGGAGCGCCGCGGCGACGACACGACGACCGTCCCGGCCCTGGTGACGCCGTGCTCCCGCGCGGCCTGCGGCGACGCGTCGAGATCGGCGAACCGGACGGCCAGCCGCGGGCTTCTCGACGCAAACGACTCGAGGAGCCGCCCAGCGCCGGGGTCTCGCGTGCGGCCCCACTGCGTGAAGACGACGTCCTCGCCGAGGTCCTCGAGGATGCGGACCGTCTCCGCCGCCAGCGTATGGCGTCCGGCCTCGGTCCAGTCGAAGGCCGGCGCGCGCCTTGCCACGATCACGTTGACGAGGACGAGCACCGCGGCCAGCAGCAGCGTGGACAGCGCCGCGTTCAGCGCGAACACGCCGCGCGGGTCGCCGAGCCACTCGCGCACGTCGCGCCACGACGCGGCCACGCCGACGGCGAGGGCGGCGGCGCCGCCCGCCGCCAACACCGCTGCGGGCGTGGTCCAGCGCAGCGCGAGCGCGGCCGACACCACGCCGGCCGCCACCATCAGCGCGCCGGGCAGGAAGGCGAGCTTCCTCACGTCCGCTCGAACCTCAGGGCCTCGACCGCGCGCTGGGCGAGGAAGAGCGCCATCACGATCCACGACGCGAAGTAGACCAGGTCGGCCACCGACACCACGCCCCGCGTCGAGTCGATCTGGCGGGCGTAGAACGAGAACGCGCCGAGCATCCGCGCCCACACCGAACCGGACCCGCCGCCGGTCGTGTCGATGAACTGCAGCGTGACGACAATCCCGTACGTGCCGATGGCGGACACGAGCACGTGCTCGCAGAGCGACGACACGAACAGGCCCAGGGCGATCTGCGCCCCGCCAACGAGCAGCAGGCCCATGAGGCCGCTCGCGATCACGCCGGCCTCCCAGTGGTTGCCGGCTCCCATGAACGCGAACATCGGGACGAGCGGCGCCAGCATCAGCGCCAGCAGGGCGATCGCGCCCAGGAACTTGCCCGCGACGATTTCCGACGCCCGCACGGGCGACGTCATCAGCAGCTCGATCGTCCCCTTCCGCCTCTCATCCGTCATCAGCCCCATCGTCAGCAGCGGGACCGCGAGCATGAGCAGGAACGCCTCGTTCTGGAAGAACTGCGCGAGGACGGTTGTCGGCACGTCGAGCTGGTAGTCCGAGCGGCCCAGGCGCTGGATCTGGCTGTCGGCCAGCGCGGCCTGGCGGATGTAGTGGACGAGCATGTTCGAGAAGAACAAGCCCGACACGAACGTGAAGACCGCCATCACCGCGGCTGCGATCGGCGAGACGAAGTACGACTCGAGTTCCCGACGGGCGATGGCGAGCGCATGCCGCATCACGCGCCTCCCCTGCCGCCGGCCGTTCCGCCCCCGCCGCCGGCCTCGGCGCTGTCGCCGCCTCTCCCGCTACCGCTGCCATCGCCAACGCCTTTGCTCTCGCCGCCGCCCTCGCGCCCGCTTCCGCCCGTGAGCGCGAGGAAGACGTCTTCGAGCGACAGCGACTCGCCCGCGAGGCCGAGCAGCTTCCAGCCGCGCGACACGACGAGCGCGGCCGCCTCGGCGCGCAGGTCCGTGCCGCGCCCGCTCTCGACGCGCGCCTCGATCGCGCCGGCGCTGTCGGCGCCAGTGATGATGCTCACGCGAATCGCGCCGGGCAGGGCCGCGAGCGCGAGCGTCACATCCTCCGGCGTCGGCGCAGGCACGCCCGCGGCCCCGGCGGCCGTTCCCGCGCTCCCCACCACGACGCGCACCGATTCTCGGGCGCGCAGGCGCTCGCCCAGCCGCTCGGGCGTGTCCTCGGCCATCACGCGGCCGCGGTGCAGGATGACGATGCGGTCGGCGACGCCGGCGACTTCGGGCAGGATGTGCGTCGAAAGAACGACCGTGTGCCGGCCCTTGAGCTCCAGGATGAAGTCGCGCACCTCGGCGCGCTGCTTCGGGTCGAGGCTGGAGGTCGGCTCGTCGAGGACGAGGACCGGCGGCTCGTGGACGATGGCCTGGGCGAGGCCGACGCGCTGGCGGTAGCCCTTCGAGAGCGTCCGGATCGCCGCGTCCGCCGCGTCATCCAGCCGCGCGCGGCCGATGGCGCGATCCACCGCCGCCGTCGTGCGCGCGGCCGGCACGTCCTTCAGCGCCGCGACGAACCGCAGGTAGCGGCGCACCGTCATCTCGGGATGGACGGGCGGCTGCTCCGGCAGGTAGCCGAGCAGGCGTTTCGCGTCGATGGGCCGCTCGAAGACGTCGAAGCCGCCGATGCGGACGCGTCCGCGCGACGGCGGAACGGAGCCCGTGATCATGCGCAGGGTGGTGGTCTTGCCGGCGCCGTTCGGGCCGAGGAGGCCGAGCACTTCGCCTTCGCGCACGGAGAACGACAGGCCGTCGACCGCGGTCAGGGGGCCGTAGCGCTTGGTCAGGTGGTCGACGCGGATCACGACACAGGAGTATCGGCGGCACAGGGGCAAGGGACAAGGGGCAAGGGGCAAGGCACGGACGGGGTTCGGGATGCGGGACTCGGGACTCGGGACTCGGGGGACGCCCGCCCGGGACCGGGTCCGGAGGCGGCGGGTGTGCTGCCGCGCGGTCCCGCTCGCGCTGGCCGCCGAGGAGCCTCGGCGCCCGGGCGAATGCGCACTCCCCGCGCGGCTCCAACCCGCGTATGATCGCCGCATGAGCACCGCCGACCAGGAACGAGAAGCCGCGCTGCGGGCCCTGGTGGACGAGTACCGAGATCGCTGCCTGTGGTTCCTCGAGAAGGGTTATTACCCCGTCACGGTCGCGGAACGCTTGCGGGTGCTGGACAGCCTTCAGCGGCACGGCGACCTCAGCGCCTTCCAGCGGGCGGGAGAACTCAAGCGATGGGTCTCAGCAGCTATCAGCGAGACGTCTGCCGGCTCATAGCGGCGAACCGGCGCCGGAGCGGCGAGAGTTACTTCGCGGGCGGAGCCACGCTCAACGAACTGATCGCCGCGCCGAGGCTCTCGAGGGACATCGACGTGTTCCACGACACCGAGGAGGCGCTGCAGGCGTCGTGGCACGCGGACCGGCTGGACCTGGAGCGCGCCGGCTACGCCGTCCGCACCGTCCGCGAGCGGCCCGGCTTCGTGGAAGCCGAGGTGCGCCGTGGACCCGAGACTGTGCTCATGGAATGGGCGCGGGACAGCGCGTTCCGGTTCTTCCCGCTGGTGGAACACGACGAACTGGGCCTCGTCCTCCATCCCTTCGATCTGGCGACGAGCAAGGTGCTCGCGCTCGTGGGCCGGGTTGAGCCCCGCGACTTCCTGGACGTCGTGAACTGCGACCGGGAGGTGCAGCCACTCGGGTACCTGGCGTGGGCGGCGTGCGGGAAGGACCCCGGGTTCAGCCCTGCGGCGATCCTCGAGGAGGCCGCGCGGGCGAGCCGGTACACCGTCGACGACTTCCAGGGACTCGACTTCGAAGGAGGGGCGCCGGATCCAGGCGAACTGATGCGCGCGTGGCACGCCCTGCTGGGCGCGGCGCGCTTCGTCGTCAACGTGCTGCCTTCCGAATCCGCAGGCCGCGCCGTCCTCGACCGGGCGGGACGGCTGTTCCGTGGCGACGTCGATGCACTCGAGGCGGCTGTTGCCTCCGGTGAGTTGCGCTATCACTCCGGAAGCATCCGCGGAGCGCTCCCCCGGATCGTGTAGGCGCGCGCCCCGCCGCGCGCGGTCCGGCCCGCGCGACGCCGGGACCGACTCGCGCCGAGCGCCCAGCCCTTTGTCCCTCGCCAGCCCCTTTGCGGGGGTGCTGCCGCGAGGGCCGCCCGTCCGGGCCGGGGGCTCCGCCCTACGCGTCGATGATCGGGCCGGCCGGACCTTCGGTGAAGGGCGGCGGCGCCGGGGCGACCTTCTTCTTGAAGAAGAACGCGCCGAGCAGGCCGCCGAGGCTCGAGAAGATCGCCCCGAGCACGAGCAGCATGACGAACGACAGGAGCAGCCGAACGATCGACAGGCCCTGCGCGCCGAAGTTGTCGAGGGCCTCCTGGACTTCCGGCGGCAGGCCCTGCTGCGACTCGGCGATGCGCTGCACGAGCTGCTGCTGGAACGGCCCGAGCAGCTGCGTCATCGGCACCGACACGACGACGCTCACGACGGCGCCGAAGATCCCGGCGAGGAGGCCGACCAGCGCCCCGTCGCCCAGCGTGATGGGGTCGGCGGTCCACGTCTGCAGCAGGTAGGCGGCCACGATGCCGCCGGCGACGAGCCAGGCGCAACAGCAGCAGTTGCCGAGGCTCACGCCGGGCAGCCCCGACAGCACGCCCATCACCAGGCCGCCGGCGAGCGCCGGCTTCAGCATCGCCTTCGAGTTCATGGATGCCCCCCCACGCCTTCGCTACACGGCCTGCCGGGACTAGCGCCTGGCGCCTGGTCCCTTGTCCCCCCCTGGGATCGCCGTAGCTCGCATGGCGAGCGAAGGCGTCTAGTCGTAGTACTCCGCCCCCAGGTGCGTGATGAGGTCCTCGCCCATCAGGTAGCGAAGCGTGTTCTTCAGCTTCATCGACTGGATGAAGAGGTCGTGCTCGGGATACAGGCCCTTCGCGTGCATCGGGCTCTTGTAGAAGAACGAGAGCCACTCCTGGATGCCGCTCCAGCCCGCGCGCTTCGCGAGATCCATGAAGATGACGAGGTCCAGGACGATCGGCGCCGCCAGGATGCTGTCGCGGCACAGGAAGTTGACCTTCAGCTGCATCGGGTAGCCGAGCCAGCCGAACATGTCGATGTTGTCCCAGCCTTCCTTGTTGTCGCCGCGCGGCGGGTAGTAGTTGATCCGGACGACGTGGCAGATGTCGCTGTAGAGCTCGGGGTAGAGGTCCGGCTGCAGGATGTAGTCGAGGACCGACTTCTTGCTCTCTTCCTTCGTCTTGAACGACTCCGGGTCGTCGAGCACCTCGCCGTCGCGGTTGCCGAGGATGTTGGTCGAGTACCAGCCCTTCACGCCGAGGAGGCGGGCCTTGAGGCCGGGGGCGATGACGGTCTTCAGCAGCGTCTGGCCGGTCTTGAAGTCCTTGCCCGAGATGGGCACCTTGTTCTTCCTGGCCAGGGCCACCATCGCCGGCACGTCCACCGTCAGGTTCGGCGCGCCGTTCGCGAACGGCACGCCCTCCATCAGCGCCGCGTAGGCGTAGATCATGGAGGACGGGATGGACGAGTCGTCGGCTTCGAGGGCCTTCTCGAAGGCCTCCACCGACTGGTGGGCCGGCGTCTCGCTGAGGTAGACCTCGGTGCTGGCGCACCAGATCATCACCAGGCGCGACAGGCCGTTGTCCCGCTTGAACGCCCGGATGTCCTCGCGGAGCTGCTCGGCGAGGTCGCGCTTGTTCCTGCCCTTCTTCACGTTCGGGCCGTCCAGCCGCTTGACGTACTGGCGATCGAACACGGCCTTCAGCGGCTTGATGGCTTCGAGCTCGGGCTTGATCTGGTCGAGCAGCGAGGCCTCGAGGACGCCGGCATGCCGGGCCGACTCGTAGCAGTCGTCCTCGAAGATGTCCCAGCCGGCGAACACGAGATCGTTCAGGTCGGCCAGCGGCACGAAGTCCCGGACCAGCGGAGACCGGCCTTCGGTCCGCTTGCCGAGGCGGATCGTGCCCATCTGGGTCATCGACCCGATGGGGCTCGCGATGCCCTTGCGGGCGGCGAGGACGCCGGCGATGAACGTGGTGGCGACGGCCCCGAGGCCGACGCACATCACGCCGAGCTTGCCTGCGGCTGGAGCGATGGCGATGGGCTTCTTCACGGGAACGCACTATATCAGGGGTTTGGGACCAGGCGCCAGGCGCCGGCCAGCTCGAATGTCGCGCTGCGGGCTCCAACGACGCGGCGGCAGCCGCGTCCCACTGGCTCCCAGCGCCTAGCCCCCGGCCCCTGCGTCGTCCGATGGCCGGAAGCCCTCCACGAAGGTGAGCCCCTCGCGCTCGGCCAGGAGCCGCACCGGCCGGAAGCCTGCGGCCTCCATCGCCTCCCGCAGCGCCGCTGCCTCGCCGCTCGGCTCCCTCCGCTCGGCGATGAACCCCAGGCGCAGCGCCAAGCCGGCGGGCCAGCTTCGCACGGCGATCACCCGGCCTCCCGGGCGGACGACGCGCCGCATGTCGTTCAGCCGATCGAGCCGGTCGCCTTCGCCCGCGCGCAGCAGCGCGTTGCCGTCGAGCACGCCCACATCGAAGCTGGCGTCTTCGTACGGCCACCGCCCGTGGGCCGCCACGCTCACCTCGACGAGCACGCCTTCCCTGGCCGCCGCGGCCTCGAGCCGGGCGCCGGCCTCGGCCGCGTCCACGACGGCGCACGCGCGCCCGGTCAGGCCGGCCTTGCCGGCCAGCGCCGCGAACACCCGCGGGTTGGCGACGCCGGCCTGGATGAGGCGCTCGCCGAGCCGCACGCCGGCCATGTCCACGGCCAGCTCGACCGGCCCGCGCGCGCGGCGGAATCTCAAGATGCCTGCCATAGTCGGCCTCACACACTGCGCGTCGAGCGGGGCGTCCGGACGCGCCCCCGCGCGGCTCCGCTCGCGCGGGCCGGCGCGTTCGTCCACGGCTGATTATGGCCCGATCCCGGCCGGCCGGCGCGAGAATCCGGCGCGCCGCCGCGGCGGCGGGTGCCGGCTCCAGCCTTCTGGCCCGTGCCTTCCGCCGTCCGCCTCCCGCCGTCCGCCTTGCGCATTTGATACGATGCCCCCGTGCCCGTACTCGTCATCGCCATCGGCCTGGCCGTTGTCGGCAGCATCGGCGGGCTGCTCGTTGCCGCGACGCTGCTGCTCTTCAAAGACCGCGTGCGCGTCCGGCTCGTGCCCTGGCTCGTCAGCTTCGCGGTCGGCGCCCTGCTGGCCGTCGCGCTCCTCGACCTGCTCCCGGAGGCCCTCGAGGCGCTCTCGCCGGCGGCCGCCTTCGGCACGCTGCTCGCCGCGATCCTGGCGTTCTTCGCGCTCGAGAAGTTCCTGCTCTGGCGGCACTGCCACGCCGATCACTGCGAGATCCACCACGCGGCCGCGCCGCTCATCCTCATCGGCGACGCTTTCCACAACTTCGTCGACGGCGCCGTCATCGCGGCGGCCGTCCACGTGTCGGTGCCGCTGGGCGTGACGACGGCAGTGGCCGTCGCCGCGCACGAAATCCCCCAGGAGGTGGGCGACTTCGCCATCCTCCTGGGCGCGGGCTACAGCCGCGTCAAAGCGCTGTGGCTGAACGTGCTGTCGGGGCTCTCGGCCGTGCTGGGCGTGCTCGTCGCCGGCCTGGCCATCGACCGGGCGCCGGCGGTGCTGCCGTACTTCCTCCCGGTGGCCGCGGCGAGCTTCCTCTACGTGGCCATGTCGGACCTGATTCCGAGCCTGCACCGGGGACCGTTCGTGAAAGGCGCGTTTCGGCAGGTGCTGGCCGTCGTGGCGGGCATTCTCGCGATCGTGGCCTTCGCGGCGCACGACTGACGCGGCCCGGTCGCTGCGGCGCGTCCGCGCCGTCCTCTCCGGCGGTCGCAGGAACCGGCGGACTCGCAAGTTCCCGCGAGTTCTCGCGGATCGGCGGATGGCACGAAGCTTGATCGCTGGAGGAGTATGACAACGCTCGTTCGGCGGCCGATCGTTCGCGGCGTCCTGCTCCTGTGCCTCGGGACCCTCTCGCCGGCCTCCGCCGGGCCGCAAGAGGGATGGCGGGACGGCCAGATCTTCGATCGCGTGGCGGAAGCCGTGCTGACCTACCCCCAGTACACGATCTTCGACGATGTGAGCGCCGACGTGGCCAACGGGTTCGTGACGCTCGCGGGCAAGGTGACGATTGAGTACAAGCGGAAGGACCTGGCCCGGCGCGTGGCGCAGGTGCCCGGCGTCAAGGAAGTCGAGAACGCGATCACCGTGCTGCCGGCCTCCGCCTTCGACGACGACGTGCGCTACGCGGTGGCGCGCGCCATCTACGGCCACGCCTCGTTCTGGCACTACGCCTCGATGACCAACCCTCCGATCCATGTCATCGTCGAGCGCGGCCGCCTCACGCTGACAGGCGTGGTGGCGAACGAGGTGGAGCGCAGCCTGGCGCGATCGATTGCCGCCTCGTCGAACGCCTTCTCGGTGAGCATCGAGCTGAAGACCGACGACGAGATGAAGGCGATCCTGCTCCGCCGCCGCCAGCGCTGACGCGCGGCCCGGCCCTCCGCGCGCGGGCGGGCATGTAACGCGCGGCCCGCGCCGCCTGTCCAATCCCGTGAACGAGACAGAAGCGCCGGCCCGCTCCCGCGCCGGCCGGCGCCGCAAGCACCGGAGGTTGCCATGTCGCGTGGATGCACCAGATTGCCGCTGGCCGTCGCGGCTGCCGCTCTGTTGGCGGGGCCCGCCGCTGCGGCGCAAAAGCCGGCCGCCGCGCCGTGGAGGCAGCTGACGCTGACCGAGGCGCAGCGGACGCAGCTGAAAGGAATTCAGGATCAGCACGCCAAGGACGCGCAGGCCGTGCGCGAGCGCCTCAGGGCCGCGCGCCGGCAGCTCGCCGACGCGATGCGCCCCGACATCCCGGACGAAGCGGCCGTGAAGGCCGCGGCCCAGGCGGTTGCGGCGGCGCAGACGGAGCAGAGCGTGCTGCAGGCGCGGCTGAAGGCGCAGCGCATGAAGGTGCTCACGCCCGAGCAGCTGCAGCAGTTGACCGACGCGCGGGCCAGGGCGGCGGAGCGGCAGGCGCGCGCCTCGGAGCGCCGCGCGCGCGCGGCCGACCGGCAGGATCGGGCCCTCGGGCGCCGGGCCCGGCCGGCGGCCCCCTGGCGCGGCCGGCGCTGAACGGCGCGTGCTGAGGCTCGCCGCGCCGCCGGCGGCACGCGGGGACGGCCCCAGCCGCCAGTCACCCGGGCACGCGCCGCCTTCAGCCCGCCGGGACCGCCTCCCGCAGACCCTCGAACCAGGCCGCTCGGCGGCAGCTCGCAAAACGCATCGGAGGGGCCGATGTCCTCGTGGGGTGCCGAAGGGGGGCCCCGCGTTCCGCCGACCGAACCCCGGAGATGCGTTTTGCCGGCCTGCGTGAGCGGGTCTGCGGGGGGCGGCCCCGGCGGGCGTACTGCCGCCGGCCCGGGCCGCGCTCAGCGGCCGCGCCTCCGGCGCCCCCTGGTCGCGATCCAGCCGATGAAGGCGCCGAAGACGGCGAGCGCGAACAGCGCGCTCGCGCCGAACAGCACGAGCGTGGAGTAGAGGATCGACGTCTCCTCGATGCGCGCCTCGGCCTCGAGGGGCTTTCCCGCCTGCCGCTCGGCCAGCCGCTGCTCCCACACGAGGATGTTGCCGCGCCGCAGGTTGCCCGCGCCGGCGTTGTGGAAGCGGATGCGGCTCGGCAGGTGCACGCGGATCGAGACGAGCTCGTCGCCCTTCCAGCCCGCCGCGCCAGCGTCCTTGCCCGCCGGCGCGCCCAGCGCCTGGCGGTAGACGATCAGCCCGTCCTTGCGCGCGAACTGGTAGGCCGCCCACGAGAACGCCGGCGTCCCGCCCAGCTTCGTGATGTCGTCCACGTCCATCCGCACCTGCACGAACTGGCGCCCGTACCGCCGCCACCGGCTGACGCGCGTGACGCGCGCGGCCGGCGACGCAAACAGCGCGCGCACCTTCGCCTTGTCGACGGCCGCCGTCGGGCGAGCGTCGAGATCCATGCCGCGCAGGTTGACCAGGGCCGGGATCGAGGCGCTGACGCGGACCCTCGCGCTCCCGTCCACCGCGAGCGTGATGTCCTCGTCGTACTCGTAGTGCTTCCCGAAACCCGCCCGGTCGCACGCCGATGCCGCCAGCGCGACCGCGCAGGCGAACGCGGCCGCACACAGCCCCCGGCGGGCCCTGAGACCGGACGTCATAGGCCGCCCATGATACCGGATTGCCCCGCCGGGGAGCGGGTCACCGCCAGGGAGCATAGAACTGGTGCCAGGGGCCAGCCGGACGCGGCTCGCGCAGCGAGGGAGGCCGTTCGGCGTGGGCTCGGGACTGAACGGCGCCCGGCGCCTGGCCCCTTGCCCCTTGCCCCCCGCCCCCGTCCCCGCCATGATGGGGCCAGCCATGCCCACCCTCTACCTCATCGACGGCTCCGCGCAGATGTACCGCGCCTACCACGCGATCCGCGGCCTGACCGGGCCCGACGGCCGCTCCACGAACGCCGTCTTCGGCTTCGTCTCGATGCTCCGCAAGCTCCTCGCGGAGCACAGGCCCGACGCCATCGCCGCCGCCTTCGACCTCGAGGGCCCCACCTTCCGCGACGGCCTGGCGGAGGACTACAAGGCCAACCGGGCGCAGATGCCGGCGGACCTCGCCGATCAGATCCCGTGGATTCACCAGGCCTGCGCTGCGCTCGGCGTCCCCGTCGTCACGGCCGCGGGCTTCGAGGCCGACGATGTGATCGGGACCCTGGCGAAGCAGGGCGAGGCGGCGGGGTACGACGTGGCGATCGTCACCGGCGACAAGGACTTCTTCCAGCTCGTCGGCGGGCGCGTCCGCGTGTTCAACCCGCGGGACGAGGGGACCTGGTACGACGCGGCGGGCGTGACGGACAAGTTCGGCGTGCCGCCCGAGCGGGTGATCGACGCGCTCGCGATCATGGGCGACGCCTCCGACAACGTGAAGGGCGTGCCCGGCATCGGCGAGAAGGGCGCGCGCGACCTGCTGGCGCAGTTCGGATCGCTCGACGCGCTGCTCGAGGGCGCGGCGGGCGTGGCGCAGAAGCGGTACCGCGAGGCGCTGCTCGCCCACGCCGACGCGGCGCGCGCGAGCCGGGAGCTGGTGACCATCCGGACGGACGTTCCCCTCGGCCTGGGCCTCAAGGGGCTCCGCTACCGCGGCCCGGAGCGCGAGGCGTGCTACGCGCTGTTCTCGCAGCTCGGGTTCCGCACCCTGACCGGCGACTTCGCGCCGGCGGCGGCCGCCGCCGCAACCGATTACGCCGTCGTGCAGTCGCTGGACGAGCTGGCCGCGCTCGTCGGCTCGCTCCGCGCCGGCGGCCGCGCCGGCCTTCGCGTCATCGGCGACGATGCCGCCCCCATGCGCGCGCGCATCGTCGGCATCGCGCTCGCCGGCGGGGAGCGGCGCGCGCGGTACGTGCCGCTGGGCCACCGCGCGCTCGACGAGTGCGCGAACCTCGACGCCGCGGCCGCGCTCGGCGCGCTCGCGCCGCTCCTAGAAGACGAGCGCGTCGAGAAGATCGGCCACGACGTGAAGTACGACGCCATCGTCCTCGCCCGCCACGGCGTGACGGTGGCCGGGCCCGGGTTCGACACCATGCTCGCAAGCTACCTCCTCGACTCCACGCGCGCGCCGCACGGCCTCGAGACGTTGAGCATCGAGCACCTCGGCGGCAGGCCCCTCACCGAAGAGGACGTCTACGGCAAGGGCACCAGAGCGGCCGCCCCCGAGAACCTGCCCGCCGCCGCCACGCTGGCCTACGCCGCCGAGCGCGCCGACCTGCCGCTTCGGCTCGCCGGCCCCCTGCGCCGCTCGCTCGCGGCCGAAGGCCTGGACGAGCTGTACCGCGGTCTCGAATGGCCCCTCGTGCCCGTCCTGGCGGCCATCGAACGCGCCGGCGTCCGCATCGACACCGCCGCGCTCGCATCGCTGTCGGCCTCGCTCGAGCGCGAGATGGAGGAGCGCAGCCGGCGGATCTTCGAGCTGGCCGGCGGCCCGTTCAACATCGGGTCGCCGAAGCAGCTCGCCGAAATCCTGTTCGAGAAGCTGAAGCTGCCCGTGCTGAAGAAGACCGGCGCGACGCGCGCCGCGTCCACCTCGGTGGAGGTCCTCGAGGAGCTGGCGCTCGCGCACGAGATCCCCCGGCTCATCCTCGAGTGGCGGAGCATGCAGAAGCTCAAGGGGACCTACGTGGACGCCCTGCCCGGGCTCGTCCACCCCGAGACCGGCCGCGTGCACACGAGCTTCAACCAGGCCGTGGCCGCCACCGGTCGCCTGAGCAGCAGCGATCCCAACCTGCAGAACATCCCCGTGCGCACCGAGCTGGGGCGCCGGATCCGCGGGGCGTTCGTCGCCGACCCGGGATGCGTCCTGATCTCGGCCGACTACTCGCAGATCGAGCTGCGCGTGCTGGCGCACCTCTCGGGCGACGAGGCGCTCATCGAGGCGTTCCGGCGCGGCGAGGACATCCACGACCGCACGGCGCTCGCCATCTTCGGGGCCGACAGCGGCCTCGACCGCAAGGAGATGCGGAACCGGGCGAAGATGGTCAACTACGCCCTCCTCTACGGCAAGACCGCGTTCTCGCTGGCCAGGGACATCGGCGTGCCGCAGCAGGCCGCGCAGGCGTTCATCGACGCGTACTTCGCCGGGTTCCCGAAGGTGCGCGCCTTCATCGACCGGACGCTCGAGGACGGGCGCGCGACGGGCATGGTGAAGACGCTCGCCGGGCGCAGGCGGCCCGTGCCCGGGCTGACGAGCGCGAACGGGCAGGTGCGGAGCGCCGCCGAGCGGGCGGCGGTGAACATGCCCGTCCAGGGGACCGCCGCCGACATCCTGAAGCGCGCGATGATCGACATCCACCGCGCCCTCGAGGCGAGGCCCGCCCGCGCCGGCGGCCGCCGCGCGCGCATGATCCTGACGGTGCACGACGAGCTGCTGTTCGAGGCGCCCCGCGACGAGGCCGCCGAGGTGGCGGCCCTCGTGCGGCGGCACATGGAAGGCGCCGCCGACCTCGCCGTCCCGCTCACCGTCGAGGCGGGCATCGGGGAGAACTGGAAGGAAGCGAAACGCTAGGGACAAGGGGCAGGGAAGGGAGGAGGCGAAGGAATCCAGAGTCCGGAATCCGGGGTGGTGGCCCGCCGCACGCGGGTGTCCGGGGCGCCTGCCCGTGTCCCTTGCCCCTTGTCCCTGTCCGCCTGGCGCCTGGCGCCCGGCCCCCAGCCCCTAGTAAGATTCCCCGGATGCCGCCGCTCATCGTGCCCCGCGCGGAGCACACGCTGTCGCGAAAGGACGTCGATCCGGAAGCGCTCAAGGTGCTCTACCGGCTGAAGGACGCCGGCTACACCGCCTACCTCGTCGGCGGCGGCGTGCGCGACCTGCTGCTCGGGCGGCGCCCCAAGGACTTCGACGTCGGCACCGACGCGCACCCCTACCAGGTCAAGAAGCTCTTCCGGAACTGCTTCATCATCGGCCGCCGCTTCCGCCTGGCGCACGTCCGGTTCGGCGCGAAGGTGATCGAGGTCGCGACGTTCCGGCGGCAGATCACCGACGAAGAGGCGGCGGCGGCGGAAGCCCGGGAAGCCGAGGCGCGCGCTCGCGAGGCCGGCGCGCCGGCGGCCGAGGCGGGGGCGCCGGCGGCCGAGGCGGGGGCGCGCGACGCCGCGCGGGAGGCCGGGGCGCGCGACGGCGAGGGCGCGGGCCCGGAGCCGCGGCAGGAGGGGGCGCGCGGCGGCCGCCGCGCGCGGCGGCCGCCTCCGCTGCAGCACGAGAACACCTTCGGCACGCCGGAAGAGGACGCCTTCCGGCGCGACTTCACCATCAACGGCCTCTTCTACGACATCGCGACCTTCTCGATCATCGACTACGTCGGCGGCCTCGACGACCTGCGCGCGCGCGTCGTGCGCTGCATCGGCGATCCCGTCGTGCGGTTCCGCGAGGACCCCGTGCGCATGCAGCGCGCCGTGTCGCTCGCCGCGCGGCTCGGCTTCGCGATCGACCCGCCCGTCCTCGACGCCCTCGCCGCCGAGCGGCACCGGCTCGCGCTGGCCGCTCCCGCGCGCCTCGTCGAGGAGTACTACAAGATCCTCCGTTCCGGCGCGGCCGAGGCCACCTTCCGCGACCTGCGGCGCCTGGGCCTGCTCGAGCCCTTGAGCGAGGCGCTGCAGCAGCGGGCCGGTGACGCGCTCTGGGCGTCGCTCGCCCGTCTTGACGCGCACCGGCGGCGCTTCGCCGCCGCCCCGGCCGCGCTGACGACCGGCGTGCTGCTCGGCAGCCTCATCGTGCCCCTCGGCTTTTCGCAGGGCGGCGGGCCCGCGTGGATGGAGGGCGGGGATCGGCCGGGCCTGAGCCTCGGCGTCCTGCCCCTGTCGCGCCGCGACGTCGAGCGCGTCCGCCAGGTGCTGATGCTGCAGCGCCGGCTGCGCGAGCCCAGCCGCTCGCCCCACGCCCGGCGCATGCTGATGCGCCGCTCGGCGTTCCCCGACGCGCTGACCTGGCTCGAGATCCACGGCGACGCGCCCGACGCGCTCGAGTACTGGCGGGGCCGGCAGGGCGGCGACGCGCAGCCGGCGGAGGCGGGTGACGCGCCGCGCGATCCCGCGGGCCCACCCGGCGCCCCCGCCAGCCGCCGCCGGCGCCGCCGCCGCGGCCGCCGGCGTCCGCGGCCCGAATAGGCGCGCCGGCTCTGCCGTTCGGCAGGGCGCGGCATTCCGCGACTCCGCTCGCCCCACCCGCGCTTCCGCCTTTCCGCGGCGTCGCGCGGGCCGACGCCGCGCGCTTCGCCGCTCACGCCGCGGCCGCTGCCGCCGCTTCCCTTCCGCATGGCGCGAGGGTACAATCCCGTCCCCGGAGGCTACCCCGGTTCTTCTCGCCTCTCCCGGCCCATCGAGGATTCAGAGACGGGACGACGTGTCGGCCCGGCATGCAGGCGATTGCGGGCGGTCGATCGAATCGGGTGCGGGTCCGGCGGACGGCGGCGCGCCGCCCCGGCCGCGGGCCCTGCCGTGACAGGCTCCGGGCTTCGTCCGTGGGAGAACCGCCATGCGCGTGCCTGACTTCCTCACGATCCGCGACTTCACCACCGCCGAGCTCCAGCACCTGCTGGACCTCGCGCGCGACATCAAGGCCCACCCTAGCGACTTCGGCGACAGCCTCAAGGGCAAGGCCCTCGCGCTGATCTTCGAGAAGCCGTCGCTGCGCACGCGGGTGTCCTTCGACGCCGGCATCCACCAGCTCGGGGGCTTCTCCATCTACCTCTCGCCGGCCGAGATCAACCTCGGCAAGCGCGAGTCGGTGTACGACGTCGCCAAGAACCTCGAGCGGATGGTGCAGGGCATCATGATCCGCACCTTTGCCCACGAGATCGTGGAGAAGATGGCCGAGTGGGCGTCCATCCCCGTCATCAACGGCCTGACCGACAGCAGCCACCCGTGCCAGGCGATGGCCGACTTTCTCACCATCCTCGAGCACAAGGGCCGCCTCGCGGGCCTGAAGCTGGCCTACGTCGGCGACAGCAACAACGTGTCGAACTCGCTCATGTTCGCCGCCGCGCGCTTCGGGACGCACATCGCCATCGCCTCGCCCGAGGGGTACCAGCCGGCGCCGGCGCTGCTCGAGTGGACGCGCGCCGAAGGGGCGAAGACGGGCTCCGTCTGCACGGTGACGGCGGACCCGGCCGAGGCGGTCGACGGCGCGGACGTGGTCTACACCGACACCTGGGCGAGCATGGGCCAGGAAGCCGAGGCCGACGCGCGCAAGGCGGTCTTCCGGCCCTACCAGGTGAACGCGCGGCTCTTCGCCAGGGCCAGGCCGGACGCCCTTTTCATGCACTGCCTGCCGGCGCACCGCGGCGACGAGGTGACCGACGAGGTGATCGACTCGCCGAACTCGGTGGTCTTCGACGAGGCCGAAAACCGGCTGCACGTGCAGAAGGCGATCCTGCTCGAGCTCATGAAGTAGGGCGCGCGGCGGCGGCGCGCGGGAGGACGGCGCGGGCGGGGGCTCATGGCGAAGACGGCGCTCATCGCAATCGGCGGCAACTCGCTCATCCGCGCGGGCGAGAAGGGCGCGATTGCCGAGCAGCTCGCCAACACGCGCCGCACGGCGGCGGCCATCGTCCACATCATCCGCGCCGGGTACCGCGTGGTCCTCACCCACGGCAACGGCCCCCAGGTCGGCGCGGCGCTGCTGCGCTCGGAGCGTGCGGCCGACCGGGTGTACACCCATCCCCTCGACGTGTGCGGCGCCGCGACGCAGGGCGAGATCGGCTACCTGCTGCAGCAGTCGCTGCAGGCCGAACTCGCGCAGGCCGGCCTGACGACGCCCGTCGTCACCGTGGTGACGCAGGTCGTCGTGTCGCCGTCCGACCCCGCCATGGAGCGCCCGACCAAGCCCATCGGGCCGTTCTACTCGGCGCGCGAGGCGCGGGCGAAGCAGGAGCAGTTCGGCTGGGCCATCGTCGAGGACGCCTCGCGCGGCTACCGGCGCGTCGTGCCGTCGCCCGAGCCGCTGGAGATCGTCGAGGAGGGCGCCATCCGGCGGCTCATCGACACCGGCGCGATCGTCATCGCGGCCGGCGGCGGGGGCATCCCCGTGGTGCGCCGGGGACACGAGCTGCGCGGCGTCGAGGCCGTCGTCGACAAGGACCGCTCGTCGGCGCTGCTCGCCGCGCGCCTGCAGACGCGCTCGCTCATCATCTCCACCGACGCGGACCGCGTCTACGTGAACTACAAGAAGCCCGGCCAGCGCCCCCTGGGCCGGGTCACGGCCGCGGAAATCGAGGCCCACTGGCGGGAGGGCCAGTTCCCGCCCGGCAACATGGGCCCGAAGATCGAGTCGGCGCTGCGCTTCCTGCGGGACGGCGGCCGCGAGGCAATCATCACGTCCTACGAGCGGCTGCCGGACGCCGTGCGGGGGGAGGCGGGGACGCACATTGTCGCGGGGGGATAGAATGCCGAGTTCCGGGTTCTGATCGATGTCATGAAACTCGAGCACGTCATCGAGTCGCAGCAGTTCACCGTGCCGCTCCTGATGGAGCTCTTCGCCCGGGCGCGCCAGATGGAGCGCGTCGCGGCGCGCGGCGGCACGCGCGACTACGCGGGCCGCATCATGGCGTCGCTCTTCTACCAGCCCTCCACGCGCACGCGCTTCTCGTTCGAGGCGGCCATGTACCGGCTGGGCGGCCGCGTCCTCTCGACCGAGCACGCCGGCGCCTTCTCGTCCGAGGTCGAAGGCGAGCAGCTCGAAGACACGATCCGCATCATCTCGGGCTGCTCCGACGTCATCGTCCTGCGCCACCACGAGGAGGGCGGGGCCCGGCGCGCCGCGCGCGTGTCGCGCGTGCCCGTCGTCAACGCCGGCGACGGCGGCGGCGGGCAGCACCCCACCCAGGCCCTGCTCGACCTCTACACGATCTACCGCGAGCGCCGCACCCTCGACGGCCTGACCATCGCGATTGTCGGCGAGCTCGACCGCGGCCGGACGGCGCGGTCGCTGGCCTACCTGCTGGGCAAGTTTGAGCGGGTGAAGATCCACTTCGTGAGCCCGCCCGAGGTGCGGATGGGCCGGGACATCCTGGACCACCTCGACGAGCACGACGTCTGGTACGACCTCTCCACCGACGTGGAGCCCATCGCGGGCGAGGTGGACGTCATCTACCAGACGCGCATCCGGCCCGACCGCGTCGCCGACGGCGCGTCCCTCGCCCGCTGCGCGATCGACGAGCGGCTCCTGCGGCGCATGAAGCCGGACGCGATGATCCTCCACCCCCTGCCGCGGACGGTCGAGATCGACAAGGCGGTGGACGGCGATCCGCGGGCCCTCTACTTCAAGCAGGCCGGGAACGGCCTGTTCGTGCGCATGGCCCTGCTGACGCTGCTGTTCGAGCGGGACGACGAGGAGCCGGACGCGCCGTGGCCGCCGCAGCGGAGGCGGGAGGATCGGTAGCCGCGCGGGGCGGCGCGGCGACGGCCGCCGGCCGCCCGCGGGAACCCCGGGCCAAGGGAAGGACAGGTGGGAGCAGATGGATCGACAGCCGACGTCGCGCGCGCTCATCGAGATGGAAGAGCAGTACGGCGCCCGCAACTACCACCCGCTCGACGTCGTCATCGAGCGCGGCGAGGGGGTGTGGGTGTACGACGTGGAGGGCAGGAAGTACCTCGACTGCCTGGCGGCCTACTCGGCCGTGAACCAGGGCCACTGCCACCCGCGCATCATGGAGGCGGCCGTCGGGCAGCTGAAGCGCGTCACGCTGACCTCGCGCGCGTTCCGCAACGACCAGCTGCCGCGCTTCTACCGGCTGCTGCACGAGCTCACCGGGTACGACCTGTCGCTGCCGATGAACTCGGGCGCCGAGGCGGTGGAGACCGCCGTGAAGGCCGCGCGCAAGTGGAGCTACGCGGTGAAGGGCATCCCGGCGGACCAGGCCGAGATCGTCGTCTGCGCGAACAACTTCCACGGCCGCACGGTGACGATCGTCAGCTTCTCCACCGAGCCGCAGTACCGCGAGGGCTTCGGGCCGCTGACGCCCGGCTTCACCGTCGTGCCCTTCGGCGACGCGGCGGCCCTCGAATCGGCCGTCACGCCGAACACCGCGGCGTTCCTCGTCGAGCCCATCCAGGGCGAGGCGGGCATTGTCATCCCGCCGGACGGCTACCTGAGGCAGGCCGCCGCCATCTGCAAGGCGCACAACGTGCTGTTCGTGTGCGACGAGATCCAGTCCGGCCTCGGCCGCACGGGCCGGCTGTTCGCCCACGAGTGGGAGGGCGTGCGGCCCGACATGGTGGTCATCGGCAAGGCGCTGTCCGGCGGGTACTATCCCGTGTCGGCCGTCCTCGGCAGCCGCGAGGTGCTGGGCGTGTTCCGGCCGGGCGACCACGGCAGCACGTTCGGCGGCAACCCCCTCGCCTGCGCCGTCGCGCGCGCCGCGCTGCAGGTGCTGATCGACGAGCAGCTCGCGGCCCGATCCGCCGAGCTCGGCGCGTACTTCCTCGGGCGGCTGCAGGCGCTGCAGAGCGCCGTGATCAAAGAGGTGCGCGGCCGCGGCCTGTGGATCGGCATCGAGCTCACCTGCCCGGCGCGCCCGTACTGCGAGCGCCTGATGCAGGAGGGCATGCTCTGCAAGGAGACCCACGACCGCGTCATCCGCCTCGCGCCGCCGCTCACGATCACGCGCGACGAGATCGACTGGGCCCTGGAGCGTTTGCAGAAGGTGCTGTGTTAGCACCGGAGTTTGGCACGTTGAGCGGTTTGACGGCGCTGGTCGACTGGCCCCTAACGCCTAGTCCCCAGCGCCTGTCGCCTGTAGTTGACTGGCGCCCAGCGCCTAGTCCCTAGCCCGTTGCTTGTTGACCGACTAGCGCCCAGCGCCTAGTCCCTAGCCCCTGTTTCTTGAGGTGTCATGAGCCCCATCCGCACCGTCATCATGGGCGCCGCAGGGCGCGACTTCCACAACTTCAACGTCGCCTACCGCGACAACCCCGCCTACGACGTCGTGGCCTTCACGGCCGCGCAGATCCCGAACATCGACGGCCGCAAGTACCCCGCGTCGCTCGCCGGCCGGCTCTATCCCAAGGGCATCCCGATCCTCGCCGAGGCGGACCTCGAGGCCGTCATCCGCGATCGGAAGGTGCAGGAGGTCGTCTTCTCGTACAGCGACGTCTCCTACGCCCACGTCCTCGGCCTCGGGGCCGTCGTCAACGCCGCCGGCGCCCACTTCAAGCTGCTGGGCGCCGGGGCGACGATGCTGAAGAGCGCGAAGCCCGTGATCGCGGTCTGCGCCGTGCGCACCGGCTCGGGCAAGAGCCAGACGACGAGGCGCATCGCGCGGATGCTGCGCGAGCAGGGCTTCACCGTGGCGGCCGTCCGCCACCCCATGCCCTACGGGAACCTCGAGCGGCAGCGCGTGCAGCGGTACGCGGCGCTCTCGGACCTGAAGGCGCACCGGTGCACCATCGAGGAAATCGAGGAGTACGAGCCGCACATCGTCAGCGGCACGATCACCTACGCCGGCGTGGACTACGGCGACATCCTGGCGCAGGCGCAGGAAGAGGCCGACGTCATCCTCTGGGACGGCGGCAACAACGACACGCCCTTCTACCGCCCTGACGTCCACATCGTCGTGGCCGACCCCCTGCGCGTGGGCCACGAGCTGGCCTACTACCCCGGCGAGACGAACCTGCGCATGGCCGACGCGGTCGTCATCAACAAGGTGGAAACCGCGGGATCGGACGCCGTCAACAAGCTGCGCGCCAACATCCGCAGCGTGAACCGCCGGGCCGTCATTGTCGAAGCCGCCTCCCCCGTCACGGCGGCCGACCCGTCGCTCATCACCGGCAGGCGCGTGCTCGTCGTCGAGGACGGGCCGACGCTGACGCACGGCGAGATGACGTTCGGCGCGGGCATCGTGGCCGCCGGCAAGTTCGGCGCGGCGGAGCTGGTGGATCCGAGGCCGTATACTGTGGGCACGATCGCCGAGACGTTCAGGAAGTACCCCGGCATCGGCGTGCTGCTCCCCGCCATGGGGTACGGCGACAGGCAGGTGAAGGACCTTGAGACGACCATCAACCGCACGCCGTGCGACACGGTGATCATCGGGACGCCGATCGACCTGAACCGGCTGATCGCGATCAAGAAGCCGACCGTGCGGGTGACCTACGAGCTGCAGGAGATTGGAAAGCCCGACCTCGCCGACGTGATCGCGCCGATTGTCGGCGGCCGGAAGCCGGCCCCCGGCGGGCGCAGGAAGCGGTAGGCGCGGCAGGCGCGGAGGCGGCGGCGGCCCGCGCGGCGGCCGCAGGAGGTGCAGGGGCGGCCATGACGATGACAGTCGCGCAGCTCGCCGAGTCGATCGGCGCCACGCTGCTTGGTGACGGGGCCGGCGCCGTCGCGCGCGGGTCGGGCGCCGACGACGCGTCGGCCGAGACGGTGGTGTTCGCGCTGACGCCGACCCTGTTCGAGCAGGCCGTGGCGAGCGCCGCCGGCGCCGTCATCGCCGGCGCGTTCGCCGCGCAGTACGCCGGCCCGAAGCCCGTGCTGGTGGCGAAGCAGCCCAAGCTGGCGTTCGCCCGCGCGGTGAAGCTGCTCGCCGGCGCCCCGCCGGCAGCAGGCGGCGTTCACGCAAGCGCCATGGTCGCGCCCACGGCGGCCCTCGGCCAGTCGGTGTCGATCGGCCCGTACGCCGTCGTCGGCGAGGGCGTCGCCATCGGCGACCGGACGCAGGTCGGGGCCGGCGTCGCCATCGGCGACGGCGTCCGCATCGGCCCGGACTGCCGCATCCATCCGAACGTCGTCATCTACGCCGGAACCGAAGTCGGCGCGCGGGTCGTGCTGCACGCCGGCGTCGTCCTCGGGAGCGACGGGTTCGGCTACGTGATGGACGAGGACACCGGCGCCTACGAGGCGTTCCCGCAGATCGGGACGCTGCGCCTCGAAGACGACGTCGAGATCGGCGCGAACACGACCATCGACCGCGGCGCCCTCGGCGCCACCGTCATCGGCGCCGGCACGAAGATCGACAACCTCGTG
>JAKQTR010000040.1 GCA_029562975.1 Acidobacteriota bacterium
GCCGAGAAGGTGGTGCGCAAGTCGCCGTGCCCGGTGCTGACGGTGCGAGACGCGCAGCACGAGTTCGTGATGCCATAAATGCAGAATCCAGAATTCAGAATTCAGAATTCAGAATACGGAAGACATCACGCCGCACGACGCCAAGCGGCGACAGGCGACAGCACCCCGGGAAAGCGATGAGCCCGATTTCGAACAGCCCCAGCGAACCGCCGCCCGCGCGTGACAGGCGAGCGCTGTACGCGGGCGCGATCGCGCTCGAGGTGCTCGTGCTCCTCGCCATCTGGCTCATCCAGCGCCACTTCAGCGCATGATGCAAGGGACCTTCATCTCGCAGGAACACGCCCGCCTCGTGCGCGGGTCCTGTCCGGGACGTTTCCATGTGTCCTCGGCGGAACTGACGGTGACTAGCCTGCGGGCACATGGAAAGCGCCCCGGCCACCCGCGTGCGGCGGGAGGGATGAGGCACGCAGAGCGGCATCACCGCCTGTATCGATATCGTCACACCCTGTCTCGTGCTTGACACGACTCCGTCCAGAAGCAGAGTGCGGGCCACGTCGGTTCCAAGGCCCACCGGGCGCGCTGCTCCACCAGGCGCTCGGCGGCACGATCTTCTTCCGGCACCTGGAGGACCTTCCCGCGCGGGTGCAGGCCCGTCTCGCATCCCTCCTGCGCGAGCGCGAGTTCGTGGAGAACCCGCGAGGCGAGGCGCGGCTGTTCCCGCTCAGGCCCATTGCCGCCGTCGAGCCCGACTTCCAGGCCCGCCTGGACGACAGGCGGGTGCGGCTCGATCTGCAGCGGCGTTTCGCGGAGTTCAGCATCGCGGTGCTGCCGTCCCGCCGGCACGCCCGCGCCCGTCGCAGGCGGGCCTCGCGGAACCATCCGGCGGGTTACACTGTCCTCGTGCGCGTGCGTCTCCGGGCCTCCCTCCTGCTGTCCGTTCTCCTCCTCGCGGCGCTTCCCGAAGCGGCCCTGACCCAGTCACCGCTCTACGACGGCTGGGCGGACGCCAGGTGGCGGTTCGGCCCGCTGGCCGTGACGCCGAGGGTCGAGCTGCGGAATCTGGGCTGGGACTCGAACGTGTTCAACGAGGAGGCGGATCCCAAGCGGGACTTCACGGCGACGCTGGCGGCCCCGATCGACTGGTGGCTGCGGTTCGGGCGCGGGCGGATCCACGGCGTAAACACGCTCGAGAGCGTCTACTTCGGCAAGTACGTCAGCCAGCGGGGGTTCAATCAGCGGCACGATCTCACGCTCTTCTTCCCGCTCAATCGCGTCCAGCCCTACGCCGGGGGCACGTACCTGAGCACGCACGACCGGCCCGACTTCGAAATCAACGCGCGCATCCGCCACCGCGAAGCGGCGGTCACCGGCGGGGCGGTCGTCCGCCTCGCGAGCCGGCTGGTCGTGGATCTCGGGGCGCGCCAGACGACCTACCGGTACGACGAAGACGACGATTTCGGCGCCGTCTACTCCTCGCTGTTCGATCGCCGCCGCGCGAGCTACGGCGCGCAGTTCCGCTACCGCCTGACGCCCCTGACCACCCTGACGCTCCTCGCCGACAGCGTGCACGAGCGCTACAGGCAGACCCGCGAACGGAACCACGACGGCTTCCGCCTGCTGCCCGGCGTCGAGCTCGGCCGGCACGCGCTCGTGACGGGCCGCGCTCAGGTCGGGTACCGCAGGCTGAACTCGACGAGCGCGGAGATGCCGGACTTCTCGGGCCTGGTGGCCGACGCCGAGCTGTCGTACGTGTTCGGCGGGAGTCTGCGGGCCGCGCTCGGGTTCTCGCGGGACATCCTCTTCTCGTACTGGGTCGATCAGCCCTTCTACATCCAGTCCGGCTTCAACGCCAGCCTCACCCGGCAGGTGTCGGGCCCGTGGGACGTCCAGGCGAGGCTCGCACGGTACAGCCTCGACTACCAGCAGGCCGCACGGGCCGGACTCGGGACCGCCGCCCCGCGGGTGGACCGTTACAATAGCTGGGGCGGCGGCATCGGGTACCGTGTCGGCCGCGACATTCGCGTGGGGTTCAACCTCGACTCCGTCCGCCGCGACTCGGTCGTCGAGAACCTCGACTACCGCGGGGTCCGCGGTGGCATGGCGGTTACCTATGTGCTCAGGTAGCGTGCGACGCGTGGTCTGTCTGGCGGCCGCCGCGGTGCTGGCCTTCGCGGTCGCGTCGGCGGCGCAAGCGCCCCAGACGCTGCAGGCGGGAGGCGGTGGGCAGGGCGAGTACATCATCGGCCCGCTCGACGTCCTCTCGATCACCGTGTGGGAATCCCCCGACCTCTCCGGCAAGTTCAGCGTAGAAGCCGATGGGAGCTTCACCTTTCCGCTCATTGGCCGGGTCAAGGCCGGAGGGCTGACGCTGCGGCAGTTCGAGGGGGAGCTCAAGGCGAAGCTCGCCGACGGCTACTTCAAGAACCCGCAGGTGAGCGTCGCCGTCGAGACCTACCGCAGCCAGCGGATCTTCATCGTCGGCGAAGTGCGCAATCCCGGGACCTACCCGCTGACGGGGGACATGACGCTCATCGAGGCGATCGCGCGGGCCGGCTCGACCACGCCCAACGCCAGCCTCGAGGCGATCGTGGTCCGCGCGGCCGCGGGCCGGGCCGCCGAGGGGCCGACGCTGCCGGGCCAGCAGCACGCCGCGGCGGAAACGCGGCGCGTGAACCTGCGCGACCTGCAGAGCGGCGCGCTGTCGGAGAACCTCGCGCTCCGCGACGGCGATACGATCTTCGTGCCCCGGGCCGAATCGATCTACGTCTTCGGCCAGGTCAAGAACCCTGGCGCCTACGCGCTCCAGACCCCGGACACGACGGTGCTGCAGGCGCTGTCGCTCGCCGGCGGCGTCACGGATCGCGGCGCGACGAACCGCATCAGGATCGTGCGCGTCGTCAAGGGGGCCAAGCAGGAGCTGAAGGTCAAGCTCGGCGACCGCGTGCAGCCGGGCGACACGATCATCGTGCCGGAACGGTTCTTCTGATTCGCGGCGCGACCGGCTTCGCGGGCGCGCCCACTGGAAGCAGGCCCATGACGATTCTCGTGACGGGCGCGGCGGGGTTCATCGGCTTCCACGTCGCCAGCCGGCTGCTCGACCGCGGCGACGCCGTGATCGGCCTCGACAACCTGAACGCGTACTACGACGTGACGCTCAAGGAGGCGCGCCTCGCGCGGCTCCGGGAGCGGCCGGCGTTCCGGTTCGTGAAACTCGATCTCGCCGACCGCGAGGGCATGGCCGGCCTGTTCGCCGCGGAGCGCCCGCCCCGCGTGGTGCACCTGGCGGCGCAGGCCGGCGTCCGCTACTCCCTTGAGAACCCCCACGCCTACATCGACAGCAACATCGTCGGCTTCACGAACGTCCTCGAGGGGTGCCGCCGGCACGGCGTCGAACACCTGGTCTACGCGAGTTCGTCGAGCGTGTACGGCGGCAACGCGCGCCTCCCGTTCTCCGAGCACGACAACGTCGACCACCCGGTCAGCCTGTACGCGGCCACGAAGAAGGCGAACGAACTGATGGCCCACACCTACAGCCACCTGTTCGGCCTTCCGACGACGGGGCTGCGCTTCTTTACGGTGTACGGGCCCTGGGGCCGCCCCGACATGGCGCTGTTCCTCTTCACGAAGGCCATCCTCGCGGGCCGCCCGATCGACGTCTTCAACCACGGCCGCATGGTCCGCGACTTCACCTACATCGACGACGTCGTCGAGGGAGTCGTGCGGGTGCTGGACCGCGCAGCCGACGCCGACCCGGCGTTCGACGCCGCCAGGCCGGACCCCGGCACGAGCCACGCGCCGTACCGGGTGTTCAACATCGGGAACAGCCAGCCCACGCCGCTCGAGGACTACATCGAGGCGCTCGAGGAGGCCCTCGGGCGGAAAGCGCAGCGGGCCTACCTGCCGATGCAGCCCGGCGACGTGCCGGCGACGTCGGCCGACACGCGGGAGCTGGACGCGTGGGTGGGATTCAAGCCGGGCACACCCGTCAGGGACGGCGTGCGGCGCTTCGTCGAGTGGTACCGCGAGTACTACCGGGTCTAGGCGCCGGCAGACCCGACGGATCGATGATGCCCTGGTTCGTGCTGCTCCTCGTGGCGTGGGGCGCGCTGGCGTTCGGGGCCGTCTATCCCTGGGCGAGGTGGACTCTCCTAGCGCTGTGCGTCATCGCCGGAGCGTGGGGGTTCCTGCGGCCCGCGCCTCCCGAGCGGCGGCGCATCCACGGCGCCGTTCTCGCCGCCCTTGGCGCCGTCGCTCTTGCCGTCTTGTTGCAGCTCGTGCCGCTGGACCGGGGGACGCTGCGGCGCTGGAGCCCCGCCACCGACGAGTTCCTGATGCAGTACGACCTGCGGTACGCGGCGGCGGTGAGGTTCGCCGGCCGGTTCCGCGCGGCGGCGCCAGGAGACGGGACTGGCACGACGGCCGATGCCGGCAGCGGCGCGGCCGCCGCGCCCGCGCCGGAGGCCGCGCGCGCGTCGCACGCGCTCTCCATCGATCCGCCGAAGACGCGCGTCGGGCTCGCGATGCTCGTCGGCTTCGCGTTCATGCTGCTGGGGCTGGCCCGCGGCCTCGGCGGAGGCGATCTGCGCGTGATCGCGCCGGGCCTGGCGGCCCTCGGCGTCCTCATGGCGATGATCGGCATCGTCCAGCGGGCGCTCTGGGCCGGGAAGGTGTACGGCTTCTGGGAGCCGATCAACAAGAACGTGACGGCCTTCGGGCCCTTCATCAACCGGAACCACTTCGCGGGCTGGATGCTGCTGGCGATCCCCGTGGCCGCGGCCTGCGTCGCGTCGGCGGCGGCCAGGGGCATGGCCGGCGTGAGTCCGGGGTGGCGGAACCGCGTGCTCTGGTTCTCCACGCCGGCGGCCAGCCGGGCCGTCCTCGTCGGCTTCGCGCTCCTCGCGATGGGACTGGCGCTCGCCCTCACGCTGTCCCGCTCGGGCATCGCCGGCTTTCTCGTCGCGATGGTGCTCTCAGCCCTGCACGTGCTGCGCCGCCAGCGTGCGTCGGCGAAGGGCCGGGTCCTGTCGACGTGCCTGGTCCTGGTGTTCGCGGCCGCCATCGCGTGGGTGGGCATCGATGCCGTGGCCGATCGGTTCGCCGCGCTGGACTGGCAGCTGGCCGGCCGCGCCGGCGCCTGGGAGGACGCCTGGCGCATCCACCGGGCGTTCCCCTGGTTCGGCATCGGCCTCAACACGTACGGGTCGGCGACGGTGCTCCTGCAGCAGTTCGAGCGCGCCACCCACCACTTCATCGAGGCGCACAACGACTACCTGCAGCTGCTGGTGGAAGGCGGCTGGCTGGTGGCCGTTCCCGCGCTGGCGCTCGTGCTGGTGTTCGCCCGCGAGGTGCGGAAGCGGTTCCGCGAGGGGCGCGACGACCGGACGGGCTACTGGATCCGCCTCGGCGCGGTGACCGGGATCGTAGCGATCGCGCTCCAGGAGATCGTGGAGTTCAGCCTGCAGATGCCGGGCAACGCGGCGCTGTTCACCGTGCTGTGCGCGATCGCGATGCGGCGGGCGACAGCGAAGCGCGGAGGCCAGCGGCCCGCGGCGTGACCTCCGCGGCTACGAGGCGCGCGGGGCCTCGGCGCGGCCCATCCGCTTCAGCTTCTCCACCAGCGTCGTCCGCTTCAGGTTGAGCAGCTTCGCCGCCGCGCCCTTGTTGCCGCCGGTCCTCTCGAGCGCGCGCGCGATGACCTCGCGTTCGAGCCTGTCGATGTAACCAGGCAGGTCGAAGCCCTGCTCCGGGATCGTCATGTCGAGCGGCGCGATCGACGCCCCGGCGGCCTGGATCGCCGGCGGCAGATCGCGCACCTCGATGGGGCGGTGTCCTCCCGTGAACGCCACCGCCCGCTCGATCGCGTTCTCCAGCTCGCGCACGTTGCCCGGCCACGCGTGCGACATGAGGTGCCGGAGCGCCTCCTGCGCGATGCCGACCTGCGGCGGCGGCAGGCCAGGGTCCCGGTCGCGCGCCAGGGCCGAGCCGTACTTGGCGAGGAAGTGCTGCGTGAGCAGCGGCACGTCGTCCTTCCGGTCGCGGAGCGGCGGCATGTGGACGGGGATGACGGCGAGGCGGTAGTAGAGGTCCTCTCGGAACGCGCCTTCCGCCACCATCTTCGCCAGGTCGTGGTTCGTCGCGGCGATGATGCGCACGTCCACCTTGATGACGCCGGTGTCGCCGAGGCGCTGCACCTCGCGGCCCTGGATGACGCGCAGGAGCTTCATTTGCAGCGCCGGCGTCATCGTGCCCACCTCGTCCAGGAACAGCGTGCCCCGGTTCGCCTCCTCGAAACGGCCCGCCCGGGTGGCGACGGCGCCGGTGAAGGCGCCGCGGACGTGGCCGAAGAGCTCGGCCTCCAGCAGCGTCTCGGGAATCGCGCCGCAGTGGATGGCGACGAACCGCTGGGCGCGCCGCGGGCTGTTGTGGTGGATGGCGTGGGCGGCCAGCTCCTTGCCCGTCCCGGTCTCGCCGGTGATGAGAATCGTGCTGCTCGTCTGCGCCACCGTCTCGAGAAGCGCGAAGAGCTCCTTCATCGCCGCGCTCTTGCCGATGATGCCCTCGAAGCGGTACCGCTCCTCGAGCTGCTTGCGCAAGTACGCGTTCTCGGTCCTGAGCCGGCGCTGCTCGAGCGCGACGTCGATGACGTGCAGCAGTTCGTCCAGTTGGAACGGCTTCTGGATGAAGTCCGTCGCGCCGCGCTTGATGGCTTCCACGGCGTCCTTCACGGTGCCGTAGCCCGTGACGACGATGCCGATGATGTCGGGATAGAGCGCCCGGGCCTCGTCGAGCACCGCTGACCCGTCCGGGCCCGCGCCCAGGCGCAGGTCGGTGATCACGATGTCGAAGGCGAAGGAGGACAGGCGGTCGACCGCCTCCTCCCCGCTCGCGGCCTGTTCGACGTGGAAGCCGCGGTCGGCGAGCTGCTCGGCCACCGCCGTGCGAAGCGGCGCTTCGTCTTCGACGAAAAGGATGTGTCGCAATGCCATGTCGGGACTGCCGGTTCGGGCCCAGAGCGGCCACACGCCGCCCAGAGAACGTCAGAAGTTTGACGCATGCCGCCTCATCGGTCAATGGGGTCAGATCTAAAATTCCGGCACCGCTCACACGCACGGTGCCGGAATCTTAGATCTGACCCGAAATCCGACCCCATCCGGTGAAGCGGTGCCGGAATTTTAGATCTGACCCCATATACTGGGTGCCTGTGACCAGGACGCTTCTCAGCCTCGTCGCAACGCTGGCTCTCGCCGCGACCGCAGGCGCCGCCTGCAGCTCGTCCTCCACGGACTCGGCCGGGGCGCCCGCGGCCACGCCGGCCTACTCGAAGACGACCGGGAAGCTCGAGCTCATCACCTACGACACGAACCGCGACGGGAAGGCCGATGCCTGGGCGCACATGGACGGCACGCGCCTCGTGCGCATGGAGCTCGACCGCGACTTCGACGGCGTGATCGACCGCTGGGAGCACTACGACGCCGACGGCGCGCTCGAGAAAGTAGGCTTCTCGCGAGCCGGCGACGGCATCCCCGATGCCTGGGCGTTCCAGGACTCCTCGGGCCGCCTCGCGCGCATCGACGTCTCGACGCGGCGCGACGGCACGGTCAACCGCCGCGAGTACTACGAGGGTGGCCTTCAGATCCGGGCAGAAGAGGATACGGACGAGGACGGCAAGCCGGACAAGTGGGAGACCTACCGAGACGGCATTCTGTTCAGCGTGACCCTCGACACCGACCGCGACGGCCGTCCCGACAGGCGTCTGACCTACCTCCCGTCTGGTGTCACCTCGGAGAAGCTCAGATAACGCGTCCGCCGGGTCCGATCTTCCCGGTTGCCTTCCCCCGTCGAACCGGGAATGGCCGTCGGCTGCGGCACCCGTCACGCCAGCCGGGCTGTCGACGCGGACGTCAGCCCGCTCACCGGCCGCGTGAACGGGCCGCAGTCGCTGCTCGCCAGTCGCACGGGCGGATCTGCTCCGGGCCGCCAGGCCGGATAGTCAATCTCGAAGCCTCCGAAAGAGGCAAACAAAACAGGAGCGGCCCGGGTTCGGGCGGGGAGAGCCGCCCGCCTCCTAGGCCAGCAGTTCGCGCGCTATCCGCAGCAATTCGCTCAGCCTGAAGGGCTTGGCGAGCCAGGGGCAACCGCTATCCTTCAAGAACCGCTCGGCCTCGGCGCCGATGACATCCCCGGTCACGAACATCAGGCGGCCGGCCATCTCGGGATGGCGCTGGCGCAGCACGGCGAACAACTCGATGCCGTCCACGCGCGGCATCTTCAGGTCGCTGACGATGAGATCGTACTGGCCGTTCTCCAGCCGTGCCAGGGCCTCCTCGCCGTCGCCCGCCCGCTCCACGAGGTACCCCGCGTCGCTGAACGCCTCGACCATGGCCGAAGCCAGCGCGGTTTCATCCTCGACGACGAGGATCGCGCGCGCGTCGAGGCGCGTCGGGACCTGCGGCGTTTCCTCGCCTGAGGACGGCTCGCGCGCAGGCGGCGCCGGTGCGCCGCCGCCGGCGTCGGATGCCGGCCGCGATCGGCCGATCCCCCCGGAGCTCACCAGGCTGCTCACATCGTCGCCCGCCCGCGCCGTCGCGCTCCAGGCGGGGCGGAACGCGGCGGGCTGGGCCGCCTCGAGCCCCTCTGCCGGCGGCGCCAACGGTTTGCCGCCCGCGCAGGGCAGTTCGACGAAGAAGGACGCGCCGGCGCCCGGCTCGGACGCGAGCCACATCCGGCCGCCGTGCTCCTCGACGATCGCGTAGGCCACCGTCAGGCCGAGGCCGGTCCCCTTGCCCACCGCCTTCGTCGTGAAGAAGGGATCGAAAATCTTCGCCTGCGCCTCACCCGGCACGCCCGGCCCGTCGTCGTTCACCTCGAGCACGATGGACTCGCGCTCCGACTCCTGCCACGTCCGCACGACGAGCGTGCCGCGCCCATTCGCCGCAAGCATGGCCTGCTCGGCGTTGATCACGAGGTTCAGGAGCACCTGCTGGACCTGGTGCGGGTCGGCGAAGACCTGGGGCAGGCCCGATGCGAGCGCATCGATCACGCTGATGTTCGTCACGCGCTGCTCGTAGGCGCGCATGGACAGCGTTTCCCGCACCAGCTGGTTCATGTCCACCATCGTGCGGGTGGTATGCCGCTTGCGGGCAAACGTCAGCAGGTTGCGCACGATGCGCGCCGCGCGCTCGGCTTCGTGAAGGATCGCTTCCACGCCGCGCCGGGCGGAGGCGTCCAGATCACGCTCCGCCAGCCGCTCGGACCACGTCAGGATCGTGCCGAGAGGGTTGTTCAACTCGTGCGCCACGCCCGAGATGGTCGTGCCGAGGGCCGCCATTTTCTCCGCTTGCAGCAGCTGCTGGTAGAGGCCGCGCGATTGGTCCTCGAGCTTCTTGCGATCGCTCACGTCGCGCACCAGCGCCTCGACGCGCAGCGTGCCGGCCGCCTCGTCCACCTCGGCGTGCGCAGTCACTTCGACCCAGATGGCGGCCTCGTCGGCGCGCCGGAGGCGCAGCAGGTAGTCCGTGACCGCGCCGTCCCGCGCGAGGCGATCGACGAAGGCGACGCGGGCGCCTTCGTCGGTGAACCGATCCGGGTCGAACGGCCGCAGGTCGGATTCCGGCGTGTCGGCCGGATAGCCCAGCATGATCCGGAAATACGGGTTGGCGGCGATGGTGACGCTGGCGTCCGGGCCCAGAAGCCCGATGTAGACCCCTTCGTGAACGGCTTCGAACAGCCGCGCAAGCGATGCGGCCCGTCCGAGACGGCCGGCGTCGGGAGTGGGCACGGGAGGATTATACAGGGGCGGCGGAGAAGGGATGGGCAGGCGGGACGAAGAGGAGACAGAAGAAGTCAGAAGCCAGAAGTCAGGAGTCAGAATCCCGAATTCAGAGCCCCGATCCCCAGCGCCCAGCCTCCTGTTCCCAGTCGCCCGCACCCAAGACCCATTCCCGGCCGGCACGCATGGGGCCGGGCCCGGTCCGGCGCCTCACCGCTTGACGCCGGGCGGCTCCTTGAACGCGCGGCGCAGCCGGTCGAGCAGGGAGGAGGCGTCGGCCTGGGCGGCAGGCGCGCGGTCGGCCGCGGCGATCCGATCGAGAGCCTCGGCAACGGCGGCGACGACGGCAATGCCGAGGTTGGAGGCGCCGGCGCGGATTCGATCGAAGGATCCGGGATCGCGCCAGACCAGAATGGGCCAGGCCTTCGACTCCGTGGCGACATCAACGCAGTGCTGGAGCCGGTCGTCGATGTGCGCGTCGAGCGTGAGCGCCGCGGCGATGGCGCCTCTGGATCCGACGGTCGTGTAGACGGCCGGGTACTCGAATCCGTGCCGCCGCAGCCAGCGCTGCGTCTGGAGCTGCGTCGTCCGTCCGACCGACGGCGGGCGCTGGGTGACGAAGAGGACGTCCCACTGGAGGTCGTGCGCGAGTTTCTGCACGCGGCGCACGACGCCCGGCTCGCATTCGTCGAGCGTCTCCCAGAAATTGCGCGTGCCGCGGCAGCGCTGCCAGAGGCGCGACTGCTGCCTGGGGCTGAGGCTGGCCAGGACGGCCGCGCCGTTGCCGTCGGCCTCGTCGGCGGCCTGATCCGCGTCGCCGGCGGCAGCTTCGCGAACCGCGGCCTTCGGCGTGACGCCGAACTCCTGCTCCGCCACCCTGGCGAGGGCGCCGTCCATGTCCGCCAGCACGCCGTCCATGTCGAAGGAGATGCGCACGGGAGGATTATGGCAGAAGACGGGAAGCCGGCATCCGGAATCCGGATCGGCCGGCGCGAGCGCGGAGGCCGGCCGGGCCGATCAACAATAGGAACATGCCTGCGGCTCCAGCCCCCGGCGAGCGCCGAGCGGCCTCGCCCGACGCGGTATCGATTCCCGTGACGGGGATGACCTGCGCTGCGTGCGCGGCGAACATCGAGCGGGCGCTGAAGCGGCTGCCCGGCGTCAGCGGCGCCGGCGTGAACTACGCCACGAACCGCGCCACCGTGGCGTTCGATCCCGCGGTGCTCGGCGTGCCCGCCATCGTCGAGGCCATCCGTGATGTCGGCTACGACGTCGTCACCGGGCCGGAAGCAGGACCCGGGACCGCCTGGCAGGCAATCGACGGCGCCGTCGACGCCGAAGAGCAGGCGCGCGAACGCGAGCACCGCGCCCTGCGCCGGCGCCTGATCTTCGGGGCGGCGATCGGCCTGCCCGTCGTCGTGCTGGGCATGGCGCACCTGCACGCCCCGGCCTCCAACTGGGTGCAGTTCGCGCTGGCGACGCCGGTGCTCTTCTTCTGCGGCTGGCACTTCTACCGGGGCGCGTGGAAGGCCCTGCGCCACGGGACGGCCGACATGAACACCCTGGTCGCCGTCGGCACCGGGGCGGCGTTCGCGTATTCCGCCGCGGCCACGGTCGCGCCGGCGGCGGTCTCGACCGATCCGCGCGTCGTGGCGGGCCAGGCGCCAGCGCCGGTCTACTTCGAGACGGCCGTTGTCATCATCGTCCTAGTGCTCGTCGGCCGGCTCCTCGAGTCGCGCGCCCGCGGCCGGACGTCGGAGGCGATCCGGCGGCTCATCGCCCTGCAGCCGCGCACGGCCCGCGTCATCCGCGACGGCGTCGAGCTGGACGTGCCCGCCCGCGACGTGCTCCGGGGCGACATCGTGCTGGTGCGTCCGGGCGAGCGCCTGCCGGTGGACGGCGAGGTGATCGACGGCGCGTCGGCCGTGGACGAGTCGATGCTGACCGGCGAGTCGATGCCCGTGGAGAAGGCGGCCGGCTCCTCGGTGTTCGGCGGGACCATCAACACCACCGGCGCGTTTTCTTTCAGGGCGACGCGAGTGGGGGCCGAGACGGCCCTGCAGCAGATCGTGAAGCTGGTCGGCGAGGCGCAGAGCCGCCGGGCGCCGATCGCGCGCGCGGCCGACGCGATCTCTGCGTGGTTCACGCCGGCGGTGATTGCCGCCGCGGCCGTCACCTTCGGCGCGTGGCTCGCCTTCGGCCCTCCCGACTCGAGGCTCGCGACGGCGATGGTGCGCGGGGTGGCGGTGCTCATCATCGCATGTCCGTGCGCGATGGGGCTCGCCACGCCGACGGCGATCCTGGTCGGCACGGGCAAAGGCGCCGAGCAGGGCATCCTCATCCGGGGCGGCGACATCCTCGAGCGCGCGGCGTCGGTCACCACCGTCGTGCTGGACAAGACGGGCACGATCACCACGGGGAAGCCGGAGGTCACCGACTGCATCCCGGCGGGAATGCCGGACCCGGCGTCCGGCCTGCCCGGGCCGGAGCCCGCCGCGGGCCCGGCGGCGGATGCGTGGAGCGCCGGCCCTGCCGCGGAACTCCTCGCCCTGGCCGCGGCGGCGGAGGCGAACTCGGAGCACCCGCTGGCGCAGGCCGTCGTGCGCGCCGCGAAGGCGGCCGGCCTGCCCGTGGGGCGAGCCGAGGCGTTCGACGTGCTGCCGGGGCGCGGCGTGCGCGCGGTGGTCGGCGGCAGCCCGGTTGCCGCGGGCAGCGAGGCCTTCCTTCGCGAGTGCGGGATCGACACCTCCGCGCTCGCGCACGAGCGGGAGCGGCTGGCCGGGCTCGGGCGCACGATCATCGTCGTGGCGTCGGGCGCGGCGCTGCGGGGCGTCATCGCGCTCGCCGACCGGCCGAGGCCCGAAGCGCGGGCCGCCATCGCCCGGCTGCGCGCATCGGGGCGGCAGATCGTGATGCTCACCGGCGACAGCGCCGCCACCGCGCGGGCGATTGCCGCCGAGGTGGCGCCGGGCGGCGAAATCGGCAGGATCGTGGCCGGGGTCCTGCCCGGCCACAAAGCGGAGGCCGTCAAGGCCCTGCAGGAGGAAGGCCGCGTCGTGGCCATGGTCGGCGACGGCATCAACGACGCCCCCGCGCTGGCGCAGGCCGATATCGGCATCGCCATGGGATCGGGCACGGACGTGGCCCTCGAGGCCGCCGACATCGCGTTGATGCGGGGCGATCTCAACGGCGTCGCCGACGCGATCGACCTGTCCAGCCGGACGCTGCGCGTCATCCGGCAGAACCTGTTCTGGGCGTTCTTCTACAACGTGCTGGGCATCCCGCTGGCGGCGGGCGCCTTCTCGCCGTGGACGGGCTGGCAGCTCAGCCCGATGATCGCGGCGGCGGCCATGTCCTTCTCGTCGGTGTCGGTGCTCGCCAACAGCCTGAGGCTGCGCCGGTGAGCCGAGCCGGCTGCTCCGCCTCGGCGGGGCCGCCGGCTACCCGTCGCGCTTCGCAGGCCCGTCCAGCGCGGAGTCGACCGCGCTCAGATCCGGCGGCGGCGGGCTCGCCTTCGCCGGTTGCCGGGGCGTCACGAGCCGGGCTGCCTCGGCGACCCATCCGCGCCAGTTGCAGTTGTGGCACCGGAAGGGCCGCTTCGTCGTGACTTGGCGGCGGATCCGCTCGAAGACGCTCCGCGTCCGCGATCGGTACACCCGGCGGGAGCCGCAGGCTGGGCAGGCCTCCATGCGTCCTCCTCAGTCCCTCAGCGTCGCCTGCCCGCCTTCCGCCGGGCCGAGCGCAAAGGTCATCGTGCCGGCGGCCACAATCCCGCCGTTCACGCGCGCGACGCCCTCGAGCACCCCCATCTTCGATCGCAGGCGCTTGACCCGCGCGAAGACCACCACCTGATCCCCCGCGTACACGGGCCTGTGGAACTTCACGCGGTCGATGCCCATGAAGAAGATGAGTTTGTCGCGGTTCTCGGGCTTCGACAGCACCATGATGGCCCCGACCTGCGCGACGGCCTCCGTGAGGATCGTCGGCGGCAGCGTCGGCGTCCTGCCGGGCTCGCGCGACAGGCACCGCTCGTTGAGCGATACGGTCTTCGTCCCGACGATGTGCGTGCCGCCGGCGAACTCGGTGATGCGGTCGACGAGCAGGAACGGGTAGCGGTGCGGCAGGATGCGCTGGATGACGGTCTGATCGAACGGGAGCTGGTCCATGGCTCGGCTCTGACGCAGGCGCTCGGCGCCCGCGCGTCGCGGCCCTCGCTGCCTCCGGGGCGCGCGTGACGGGCCAGCCCCGAGCCCCGGGCCCTTGGTCCCTGTAAGTATAATCGCCTCGTGACCCAGTCCATCGATTTCGATGTCATGACGCCGGGCGACGGCGAGCGGGGAGGCGTGTCGAAGAGTGACCGCCAGCTCCTGACGACGCTCTTCGCGCTCGGGCGCGAAGTGACATCGGTGCTCGATCTCGCGGAGCTCTACCGCAAGCTGCCGGGGCTCATCGCTCGCGTCACCGACTTCCACGCCTTCGCCGTGTACGTCCTCGACGAGCGGCAGGGCCGCCTCCGCATCGCCCACGCGGAGGGCTACCCTCCCGGCAGCCGGTCGCTGCGCCTGAGTCCCGGCCAGGGGCTGGTCGGCCGCGCGGCGGCGGATGGGCGCCCCCTGCTGGCGAACGACGTCTCGAAGGAGCCGGACTACTTGAGGATCGTGCCGGGCACGCGCGCCGAGCTCGCGGTGCCGCTGCGCCGCAAGGGCCGGTCCATCGGGGTGCTGAACCTCCTGAGCCGGAACCTCCACGAGTTCACGCCGGCCGAGGTGGAGACGCTCCGGATCTTCGGCGCGGCGGTTGCGACGGCAATCGAGAACGCGCGCCTGTTCGAGTCCGAGCGCCGGTACGCCGAGACGATCTCGACGCTGGCGGAGATCGGTCGCGAGTTAGCGGGCATCCTCGAGCTCGACCACCTGCTCGAGCGGATCGCCCATCGCGTGCGGCGCCTGATCGAGTACCGCACGTTCGGCATCCTCCTCGTCGACGAGGACACGGGCGAAATCCGCATGCGCCACGCGGTCCGGTACAACGAGGGCACGGCGGCCAAGGCGCTGAAGATCGGCGAGGGCCTCGTCGGCTACGCGGTGCTGCACAAGACGCCCGTCGTCGTGGACGACGTCGCGGCGGATCCCCGCTACATCAAGGTCATGGACGACGTGCAGTCGGAGCTCGTAGTACCGCTGCTCGTGAAGGACCGGTGCGTGGGCGTGTTCGACCTGGAGAGCCCGGAGCGCGCGTCGTTCACGCAGGAGCACGTCGAGGTGCTGACGTCGCTCGCCGCCAGCGCGGCCGTGGCCATCGACAACGCTCGGCTCTACGAGGAGCTGCGGCGCAGCGAGGAGCGGCTCGCCGGCGAGGTCGCGTTCGCGCAGCGCATCCAGCGCGCGCTGCTGCCCGCCGCGCCGCCCCGGCGCGTGAAGGGCGTCGACGTCGCGGCCAGGTTCGAGCCGGCCCGGGAGCTGGGCGGCGACTTCTACGACTTCCTGGCGCTCGAGCCCCACACGCTCAGCGTGGCAGTCGCCGACGTGTCGGGGAAGGGCGTGCCGGCCGCCCTCTACGGCGCCTTCGCCGGCGAGCTCGTGCGGTCGCGCACGTTCCGGCGGCGCTACACGAAGGTGCGCACCGGCCCGGCGTCGATCCTGGAGTCGATGAACACCATCCTGCACGAGCGGCGCCTCGAGAACTACTACTGCACGCTGTGCTACGCGCACTTCGACTTCCGGCGCCGCAGCGTGACGCTCTCGAACAGCGGACTGCCGTACCCGCTGCACGCGTCGCCGGAGGGCTGCGGCCGGCTTCAGGCGCCGGGCGTGCCCCTCGGATCGCTGCCGGGCACCACCTACGACGAACTGACGGTCGAGCTGAACGCCGGCGACGTGTTCGTCTTCCACACCGACGGCATCACCGAGACCATGAACGCCTCGGGCGAGGACTTCGGGTCCGAGCGCCTCGTTGCCGCCGTGTGCCGGAACCGCGAGCGGCCCGCGCAGGCCATCGCCGATGCGATCTTCGAGGCGGTGGACGATTTCCGCGGCGGCGCCGAGCAGCACGACGACCGGACCGTCGTGGTGCTGAAGATCACCGGGCAGGAGCAGGAGAGCCGAAGCCGGGAACGGACAGGGGGACGGCGCTCGAACCGCGTCCGATGACGCTCGGCCCGAGCGCCGCCCCGGGGAATGGAGGAGGGGAGCCGCGCCGAATCGATCTGCCCGGCGGGGCGGCGATGCCAGCGCCTGCCTGTTGGTGACCCGCCCCGCTGACTCGACGCGGCCTGCCCCTTCTCCCATCAAGACGCGTGCCGCCGGCGGGCCCTCACGTGTCAGGCGTTTCGGGCCGATACACCTCCGCAGCGTCCTGCGGCAGGGACGCCCGGGTGACCTCTACCGGTGGCAGTGGCGGCGACCATGTCCAAACAGCTCGAGTCTCTGCTTCGTCAGGCCGGCCTGGCCACGGACGCCCAGTTCGGACGGGTCCGGAATCGGATGGAACAGGACGCCGGATCCTTCCTGGAAATCCTCGTGAAGGAGGAGCACGTCAGCGAGGAGGCCATCGCCGACGCCATCGCCGAGCGGACGAAGGTGCCGCGGGTGCGGGTCGCCACGTTCCTGCTGGACGAGGAGGCGCTGCGCAGGGTGCCCGAACGGCTGGCCCGCAAGCTCGAGTGCCTGCCCCTCGCCGTCGAAGGCCGGGCGCTGATTGTCGCGATGGCCGATCCCACCGACTACCGGGCCATCCAGGACATCGAGTTCACGGCCGCCATGCCGGTCAGGCCGGTCGTCGCCACGCTGTCGGAAGTCACAAGCGGCATCGGCGAGCGCTACGGCGCCGACGACCGCATCAAGTCGTTCTTGGCCAACGTGTCGGAGGCGCCGGACCTCCAGATTGTGTCCGAGGACCAGCACGAGCTGTCGCTCGACGCCGCCGACTCGGCGGCCGCCGCCGAGGTGGCTCCGGTCGTGAAGATGTGCAGCGTCATCGTCTTCGACGCGATCAGGTCGCAGGCGAGCGACGTCCACATCGAGCCCGCCCTCAACGACCTGCAGGTGCGCATGCGGGTGGACGGCGTGCTGCGCGACTACACGCGGGTGCCGAAGTGGCTCCACGGCCCGGTGGTGTCGCGGCTGAAGATCCTCGCCAAGCTCGACATCGCCGAGCGCCGCATCCCCCAGGACGGCCGGGTGAACGTCCTCTACCAGGGCCGCTCCATCGACCTGCGCGTCTCCACGCTGCCCACGCACTTCGGCGAGAAAATGGTGCTGCGCGTGCTCGGCGGCGCGAAGGCGCCGGACATCTCGGCGCTCGGACTGAGCAAGCCGCAGGAGGCGCTGCTCCAGTCGTCGATCAGCCAGCCGCAGGGCATGATCCTGGTCACCGGTCCCACCGGGTCGGGCAAGACGACGACCCTGTACGCCCTCCTCGCCTGGCACCACAAGCCCGAAGTCAACATCGTCACCGTCGAGGATCCGATCGAGTACCAGCTGGCGGGCATCAACCAGGTGCAGATCAATCCCAAGGCGGGGCTGACCTTCGCCAGCGCGCTGCGATCGATCCTGAGGCAGGACCCCGACGTGATTCTCGTCGGCGAGACCCGCGACCGCGAGACCGCCGAGATCGCGTTCCAGGCGGCCATGACGGGCCACATGGTGCTGAGCACGCTCCACACGAACAGCGCCGTGGGTGCCGTCTCGCGCATGTACGATCTGGGCGTCGATCCCGCGATCCTGGCGACCTCGCTCACGATGGTCGCCGCCCAGCGCCTCGTGCGGCGGATCTGCGGCGAGTGCCGAGAGGAGTACGAGCCCGGCGAGGCCGTCCGCAACCTCGTGGGCCTCTTCGGCGACGCGTCGCCCGTGTTCCGCGGGCGCGGCTGCCCCGCCTGCGGCGGCACGGGCTTCGCTGGGCGCGTCGGCATCTACGAGCTGTTCAGGCCGACGAACGCGGTCCGCAAGCTGATCAACGACCGGGCCAGCGAGGCCGAGATCCGCTACGCCGCCCGCCAGTCCGGCATGACGCTGCTGCGCGAGGACGCCCTCGAGAAAATCAAGGCCGGCATCACGTCGCCAGACGAAGTCCTGCGCGTCGTCCAGGTGGACGAGAGCGAGATCCCGTGCCCGGCCTGCAAGGCCATCATCGAGGCCGACTTCGCCACGTGCCCCTACTGCCGGACCAGCCTCAAGAGGAACTGCGCGGGCTGCGGACAGCCGCTCCGGCGGGAGTGGAAGGTGTGCCCCCACTGCAACACGACGGTGGCGATGCAGCTTCTGGCCGAAGAACTCGGGCTGGCCGAGCGGAAACCGGCCGAGGCGCCGCCGCAGGCGGCGGCCGAGGCCGCGGCCGAAGACAGCCTGCCGTTCACCCCCATGATCGACCTGGAGCCGGCCGGTCTGGCGGCGGCGGACCAGCCGGCCGGCCTGCCAGCGGCGGATCAGCAGGCCGAGTCGGCCGCAGGCGCGACAATGCCGCCGGCCGCCGCGGCGGCTCCCGCCGAAGAGAGCGCCGAGGCCCAGGTGCCGACCGTCGATCCTCGCGGCGGCCAGCGCCCGCTGCGCGTGCTGATTGTGGACGACGATCCGGACATCAGGATGATCGTGCGGGCCACGCTGCGCGGCCTGACGGTGCCGGTCGAAAGCGTGCAGGCCGCGAACGGCATCGAGGCCCTGGAACAGGCGAAGGCGGCCAAGCCGGACCTGGTGATCCTCGACGTGATGATGCCCGAGATGGACGGCTTCGAGACGTGCCGCGCGCTCCGCGCCGACCTGCGAACGGCGTTCGTCCCCATTCTGATGCTGACCGCGAGCGCGGACCAGGACAGCCGCGCGAAGGGCTATCTCATCGGCACCGACGACTACATGGCCAAGCCGTTCCTGCCCCTCGATCTCAAGCTGCGCGTCAGCCGGCTGCTGCGGAAGACGTACGGGGTCTAGGGAGCCAGGCGCTGGCGACCAGGGGCTGGGGGCCAGTCAGCCGGCGGGCCGAACAGTCATGCCTCCGACGCGGCGACAGCCGCGTCCGACTAGCGCCTCGCGCCCAGTCCCTGGCCCCTCGCGCCAGCTCCTGGTAGCTAGCCTCTGGCTGTGGGCACCGTGACGGTGAAGGTCGATCCCCGGCCCACCTCGCTCTGAACCTCGACCCGCCCCCCCTGCATTTCGGCGAGGGCCTTCACGATGGCGAGGCCGAGGCCGGTGCCGCGGGCCTTGCGCGTGTTTGCGCCGTCCAGCTGCTGGAACTTCTGGAAGAGCAGCTCGATCTTCTCTGGCGGGATGCCCGGGCCGCAGTCGGTCACCGAGAACGCCGCGAACCCGTCGCCGGCGCGGCGCACGGCCAGGGTCACCTCGGACCCCGCAGGCGCCGCCTTCAGCGCGTTCGAGAGGAGGTTCACGAGGATCTGGACCATGCGGTCGAGATCGACGACGACCGGCGGCACGCCGTCTTCGATGCGCGAGGCGAGCGCAATCCGGGACGCGTCGGCGATCTGCGCCACGTTCTGCACCGACACCGCGGCAACGTCTGCCGCGGCGTGGGGCTTCGGCGCGAGCTCGAGCTTGCCCGCCTCGATCTTCGAGATGTCGAGGATGTCGTTGATGATGCGCACGAGACGGTCGGTGTTCGCCAGGGCCACGTTCATGAGCATCAGGTGGTCGGCGTCGGCGGCCAGCCCCGCGTCCAGCAGAAGCTGGATCGCGCCCTTGATCGAGGTGAGCGGCGTCCGCAGCTCGTGGGACACGATCGACACGAACTCGCTCTTGAGTCGGTCCACCTCGTAGAGGCTCGTGATGTCCTGGAAGGCCACGACGGCGCCGGAAATCCGGCCGTCCTCCTCGCCGAGCGGGGCGGCGCTGACGAGAATGGGCGTCTCGCGCCCGTCCGCCTGCTTCACGACGAGTTCTTCGCCAACGACGCCCCTCGTCAATCGCGTCGCGGCCCACTGGCGGAGGGGCACTGGCGCGCCCTCGCGGGTCGTCACGCGGAAGGCGTCCCAGTAGGCGAGCCACGCCGACCCGGCACCGGGCTGGTGGCCAATCAGCCGGGTCGCGGCCTGGTTCTGCAGCGCGACCCGGCCCGTTTCGGCATCGACGATGAGCAGGCCGACGGGCACGGTCTCGATCGTCGCCTGCAGCCGCCGGTGCTCGCGCTCGGCCCTCGCGAGCGACTCGGCCGCCTCCCGCTGCCGCCGCTCGACGGCGGCGATCATCTCGCGGAAGGCCCGGGCCATGTCGCCGATCTCGTCGCGAGACTCCCGAGGGAGCGTCACGTCGAACGTCCCGGCCGAGATCTGCCGCGCCGACGTGGCGACGGCCGCCAGCGGATCCAGCAGGATCCGGCCGATGATCGCCAGCAGCGCCAGCAGCATCACGATGGCAGCCGCGGGAATGGCGAGCGTCAGCAGCGTGGACTGCAGGGACTGGCTGTTGGCCCGGGCCCGCTCGGCGGCGAGCCGGTTGCGTTCGCGAGTCTCGAGCCGGTCGAGATCCCCCCTGATGGCCTGGATGAGGACCGCGCCTTGTCCGGCGGCCGGCGCGCCCGACGCTGCCTCGTGCCACGCGCGCAGCCTGGCGTCGATGGCCGACAGTTCCCGCCGCGCCTCGTCATCGTCCATGTACTGGGGAAGCAGCGCGACGCTCCGCTCGTACAGCGTCCACAGGCGGCCGTGCTCTTCGCCGTACGCGGCGCTGCCCATTCCCGCGCGCGCCCGCTCGACGCCGTCGAGTTCGGCCACGAGCCGGCCGAGCGACGCCTGCTGCTCGACCCGCCAGAGCGCCCGATCCACTGCGGCGGAGATCTCCCCGCGGCGGCCCTCGATCCGGAGCACCAGCAGGGTCTGCGCAAACGCGGCGGCGATGACAACGCCGACGACGATGAAGATGCGGGAGCGAATCGTCACTTAGCCCGCCACGAACTCCAGGACGCGCTGGCCGAGCGTCAGCGCGTCGAACGGCTTGCCGATGCAGCCGGCCGCCCCGAGGGCCATCGCGCGGGCCACCTCGGCCTCCTGCACACGCGCTGTCAGGAAGATCACGGGGATGCCCGCCGTGGCCGGGTCGGCCTTGAGCCGCCGGCACGTCTCGAACCCGTCCATGTCGGGCATCATCCAATCGAGCAGAATCACGTCGGGGCGCTCGGCGGCCACGCGCTCGAGCGCTTCCACGCCGTTTCCCGCGGTGACCACGGTAAACCCGGCCTTCTTCAAAGACAAGCGGGCAATCAGCTGCACGTCCGGTTCGTCTTCGGCAAGGAGAATCGTCATCGGGAGTCCTGCAGAGCCACGGCCCCGGCGCCAGCTTCCGCCGTCCGGCGCCGCGCCAGGAGCAGCTGGATGCGCACCAGCAGCTCCGGCATGTCGATGGGCTTGACCAGGTAATCGTCGGCGCCGAGCGTGAGCCCGGCGATGCGGTCGTCGAGGTTCGCGCGCACGGTCAGGAAGATCAGCGGCGTCGCGGCGAGCTCCGGGTCGGCCTTGATCAGCCGGCAGACGGTGTAGCCGTCGATGCCGGGCAGATTGGCGTCGAGCAGGATCACGTCCGGCCGCTCCGCCCGGACGGCATCGAGGGCGAGATCGCCGGCGACCACGTCGATAGGCTCGAAACCGGCCGCCCGGAGGTTGATGCCCAGCACCTCGCGCTGGTCTTCGTCGTCTTCGATCACCATGACGCGCCGGCTGCCGCCGCCCGAGAGGGACGGCCCCGCCCAGTCCGGAGGGCTGGCGAGATCGTCCGTGAAGGCCCGCTCGAGGGCGTCGAACACCAGGCCGGCGCGGCCCGCGTCGAACACCCCGGTGCCGACGCCGTCCAGGAGGAGCTCGAGTTCGCGCGCGCGGGAGGAGACCGTCGGGAACCCCAGCATGCCCGCCAGGCCGGACATCCGGTGGAGCACCTGCCGGAGCGGCTCCACCGGCCCGCGCGCGCCGATGGTGGCCACCGTCGAGAGCATCAAGCCGATCGAATCCGATCGCTTCGGAAAAGCGGCCAGAAACCGCTGTCGCGCATCGCGCAGCGCGGCCTCCGGGTTCTCGGGATCGACAGCCGTCGGCACGTCGTTCGGGTCCTGTGGCTCCATGCACACCCCTTCCCGACGCCGGACGAGTCAAGTCCGGGTCGGTGCGCCGGTGGCTCCGCCGGGCGGACGCGCGGCGCTCTAGCGGGATATCGGCCGAACCCGAGTGTCCGGCCAGAGACGGCGCGGCCGGCCGGGCGCTGGCGGAGGACCCTGGAGGCCCCGACCAACCGTGCCTGCCCCGCGTCTGAGTAGGTGTAGCGCGGCGAGTCCTTCGCCTGGAGGGTGCTATGCACGCAGGACGGACGATAGGCGCGGCCTTGGCGGTCCTCGTGGCCGCCGCCGTGGGCATGGTGTGGCTGACGTCGCCGCCGGCCGCGGCAGAACAGCACGCCGGACCGGCCTTGCGGGAGCCCGGACCACCGATCGAACGAACGCTCAGCGTCACCGCGTCGCAGGGCGCTGAACCGGCGGTCGCGGCGGACCAGCAGGGCCGGGACGGCCGGAAGACCGTCATCACCCGCCTCGCGCAGGACGCGCCGATGTGGGCGGCCCTGGCGGCCGTCGGCCCGCGGCTCGGCGTGCAGATCCGCGATGTCACGGCCGACGATGTGGCGAAGCTGAAGCTGCCGGCCCAGGCAGGGGCCGTGGTTGAAGAGGTCACGAAGGATTCCGCCGCCGAGAAGGCGGGCGTGAAGGCCGGCGACGTGGTGGTGCAGTACGACGGCGAGACCGTTCGCAGCGCCCGCCAGTTCACCCGCCTCGTTCGCGAGTCCGTACCGGATCGCACGGTGAAGGTGGTAGTGCTCCGAGACGGAAGGCGCGTGGAGCTGAACGCCGCGCCGGCGGCGTCAGCCGAGCCCTTCGGCATCCGGATCGACGAAGAGAAGCTGCGAGATGTCGAGAAGAAGCTTGGGGCCGCCGCCGAGCGACTGCAGCGTTTCCGATTCGAGCGCAGACCGCCCGCCCCTGACCCGGACTCGCCGGGCGGCCGGGTCTTCCGCTGGCGGCAGCCGGCGCCAACCCCGGCACCTGGTGGCGGCATGCTGGACTGGCTCCTCCAGGGCGGCGGCAGCTGGATGTTCGCGCCGGGGCGCGGTAGGCTCGGGGTGACGGTGCAGGAGCTGACGCCCGATCTGGCTGACTACTTCGGGGTGAAGGACGGCCTGCTCGTGAACAGCGTGCAGAACGACAGCCCGGCGGCAAGGGCCGGCATCAGGGCCGGGGACGTGATCCAGTCCGTCGATGGCAAGGCCGTCACCACGGCGAACCAGCTCATCGGCGAGCTGGCTGACAAGAACGGCGACGTGACGATCGGCCTGATGCGCGACAGGAAGCCGCTGTCGGTCAGGGCGGCTCTCGAAGAGCGGCCGCCGTTGCGACGCAAAGCCGTCATCGGCAAGCCGGCGTAAGGGACGCGCGAGATCCGAACCGCGGGGCGGCAGCTGAAGCGCGCCGCGCGCGTCCGGGCTCTCAGTCGCTTTTCTCGGCCGCCAGCGCGGTGACGGCCGCCAGCACGTCCGGCAGCCGGTCTTCTGCCTCCGCCAGACGCGCGGAAGCCGCGTCGAAGTCGGCGCAGGCCGCCGCTTCCTCCAGCCGGCCGCAGCAGGCCGCCAACTCCGACGCGCCAAGCACAGCGCAGTTCGTCCTGAGCGTGTGGGCGGCGCGCTCGGCGCGCGGCGCATCGCGGCGGGCAATCGCGCCGCGGATTTCCTCGAGCCGCAGGGGAGCGTTGTCCGTGAACAGCCCGGCGAGCTGGGCGAGCAACTCCTGGTTGCCGAGCTGTTCTCCGGCGCGGCGCAGCGCTGCAACGATCTCGGGATCGAGCGGCTCGCGCGCGCCGATCACGGGCCGTCAGTCCTTCCCCGCGTTCGTGGCGGCGCGGTGCGCGGAAGGAGCAGCGGAGGCGGATCCGGAAGCCGGCTCGGCGGCCGCCGGCGTGAGCAGCGTCGCGAGCTGGGCCGCCACGATCGCGGCTGCCGCGCCGATGGGTGGCGCCGGCTCGATGCCGTCCATCAACTCCACCGCCAGCGCGCCGGAACACCCTTCGGCCGTGTGGAGCGGGGCCACCACGGCGCCCTTGGCAAAGGCGTCGGGCCGAAGCGTCACGATTTCCTTCGTGAGAAACGCCGCCGCCACGGCGTTGTCGGCGGACGGCTGGATGCCTCCCATCCGGGCGAGCGCGGCCGGCGTGTAGCCGTGCGAAAGCGCCGGGCGGAGGAGGCCTGAGTGCGTGTCGGGCAGCCAGACGATCATGCCCGACGCGCCGAGGGCCTTCGAGGCCCGCTCGAGGAGACCGGGCAACTCGCTCGAGTACTGTACGCGGGCCAGACGCGAACACACGTCGGCAAGCGCTGGGAGATCGGCCTGCGCCTCCGCACCGGCGTGCCCGGCGCGGCCCCCGGGGCCTGGCGCCGGCGCGTCTTCCCGGGATTCGGCGACTGCCCGATCGACGCGCTTTGCCTGGTCCCACGGGTCCTCCGGTGGGGCGTTGGCCGGCGCCTCGCGGCTAAACCCCTCCATCCGGTCAGACAAGCCGAGGCCGCCAGCCGGCGGGGCGCCGAGCGCCTCGCCGGCGATCTCCGCCGCCGCGCGGCGCGGAACCGGCACGAGCAGGAGCAGCGCGACCAGGATGGCGGCGAGGCCCGCTCCCGCCGCGATGAGCTGCCGACGGCGCGCGTCGGCGGCGGCAATGGCGCGCGCGATGCTCTCCTGGCCCCTGAGCATGTCGAGGCCTCCGACTACACGATCGAGCAGGGGCGCGCCTCCGCCGAACACCACGTCGGAGGCCGAGAGGACCTGGCCCGACCTCAGGTACTCGCGGGCCCGGGCGTCCTGCCCGCCGAATGCGGTGAACGCCTCGATGGCCGCTTCGAGCGCGCCCTGGCCTTCGGCGCTGATCGTCTCCGCGTGCAGAGACTCGAGGCTCGGGACGAGGGACTCCTTGAGGGCGGCCGATCTGGACAGCCACGCGTCAGCCGGCTGGCCATGGGCGACGAGCGCGAACTGGGCGGCGCGCAGCTCGCCGAGGCTGTTGGCCACCTGCCGCAGGTCGTGGTCGAAGGCTTCGGCGGCGGCCTGGCCGGCGGCCAGTTGCTGCTCGGCGCGCCAAACGGCTGCGCCAGAGGCAGCCAGCGCGGCGGCCGCCAGCAGCGCGACGAGTACCCGTACGCCCCGACTCCTCATGTGGACCTCCCGGGCCCCGTCCGCGGCCCGCGCTGAAGCGCGTAGACGAGCCCGCCGGGCAGGCTGGCTGCAAAGGTCACGGCGGCGTAGAGCAGCGCCATCGACACCGCCGCGTCCGCCGGCACGCCGATGCGCCCGAACAGCAGAAGGTACAACGCTTCGCGGATGCCGAGGCCGTTCACGCTGATCGGAAGCATGCCCGCCAGCGAGATCAGCGGGACGAACACGGCGAGAGCGGAGACGGGCACGCGCTCGTCGAGCGCCTTGGCGCTCAAGAATACCACGAGGATGACGACGCCCTGGAAAAGGACCGACTGGACCGTCGCGGCCGCCGTCGTGCCCCACCACTGCCGCTCGCGGTACGGCAGCAGGGCGTCGTGGAGGGAGACCGCGCGGGACCGGGTCCGCGCAAGCGGCGTCAGCGCGACGAGGCGGTCGATGAGGCCGTATGCGCGGCGGCTCGCCAACACGGCGTTGGCGGCGAGGTAGGCGGCGAAGAGGACGAGCGTCAGGTGCAGGAGCGGCACGCCCTTCACGGCGACCCGCGGCGCGGCCATCGCCGCCGCTGTCGCGATCGCGAGCAGCGCCAGCAGGCCCACGTTGCGCTCCATGAACACGCTCATCGTCGCGCGGGCCGGCGCGCCCGTCTCGCGCGAGAGCAGAACGGCCTTCACCGCGTCGCCGCCGACGATGGTCGGCAGGAAGAAGTTGAAGAACATGCCGATGAAGTAGAACGCGACCATCCGCAGAAAAGGCACCTCGAGGCGGACTGGGCGCAGCAGCACCCACCACCGCCAGGCGCTGAGCCACTGGCCGCCGGCGTAGACCAGGACGCCGAGGCTGAGCCAGCCGAGGTCGGCGCTCTGCAGGCGCTCGACGAATTGCCGTACGTCGATCTTGTAGAAAACCGCGACGTAGAGCGCCAGCGTGACCGCCACCTTCAACACCACACGGGGTCGGGACGAATTACGCACGCAGCGCTCGGTAGACGACAAAACTGTAACCAAGCAGAGCCGATGGCGAGAATCGTAATCGCCTGAAGCCTCCGCGCATAAATCGTCCCGACCCCTTTCACTTCCAGCGAGGCTGAAGGATAACGTAGGTTGGGAGGCCGACGGCGTCGAACCGCTTCAACAGGTCCTTCGCCGGCTGCGCGTCGAGGTCTTCGGCCTGGACCTTGATCTTCACGTACCCCGCGAGTGCCGCCTTCACCTGCGGCTCCTCGAAGGTCGTCTTGTCCATGGTCAGGCAGTTCTTGCACCAGGTGGCCCAGAAGTCCACCAGCACGGGCTTGCCTTCCCGCGCGGCTTCGTCCAGGCCGTCCGCCAGCGCCGCGTGCCAGCCGGTCTTGAGCTGCTCCTCGACGCTGGCCTTCACGTCGGCCGGATCGACCCAGCGGGTCGCGAAGAGGCCGTAGGCCTGGTACGCGTAGTAGGCGGCGGTCGCGAGAATGAAGATCCCGAAAGCCTGCTTCACGCGCACCATCCAGCGGCCAGGCTTCGGCATCGCCGCGATGCCGGCGCCTACGATTGGCCAGGGCAGCGCCATGCCCAGACCGAGGCAGAACGGCAGCGCGAGGGCGACTGTGGTTCCGGCGGCATACAGGTTGCTCGAGAACAGCACCACCTGGATCACCACCGGCGCGACGCAGGCGCCGGCCAGCAGCGCGGCCACCGCTCCCATTGTGAACGCGAGCGCGAGCGAGCCGCGGCCCTCGCCCGGCCTGAAGCGGCTTCCGAACCGGGAGAAGTCGATGTCGAACACGTCGAACATGGCCAGGCCGAGCGCAACGAAGAGCGCGGCGATGGCCAGGTTGAACCACGGCGACGCGTTGATGGCGCCGAAGGTGCCCGCCGTCAAGACCACCACGAGCCCGATGAGCCCGTACACCAGCGCCATGGCCGTCCCGTACGCGCCGCCGAGCAGGAACCCTCGGCCGCGCGAGCCTGCCTGGGCGCCGGCGCCGATAATCGCGATGTTGATCGGAATCATCGGCAACACGCAGGGCGTCAGATTGAGCGCCAGCCCGCCGAGCAGGACGAGGACCAGGATCGCGAGCGGGCCCCGGCCCTCGAATACGCCGCGCTCGCGCACGCCCGCCTCGGCATTGCGGACGAACCTCAGGAACGCGTTTGTGCCGAGGTAGCCGCCGGCCGTGCCCCGCACCTCGAAGCGGTCGAGTGCGGCGAGCAAGGCGGCGGCCTGCTCGGGCGACGTTGCCGGTGCCGCTGTTGCGCCAGGCCCGGCCGCGGGGGACGTCGGCGCCGGCTTCTCACCCGAGCCATACGCGATCGATGCAAACACCGGGTCCGGCGCGCCGCTCCGCGCGGCGCCTTCGCCGGCGGGAGGGATGGTCCACGAGAACTCGGCCGTCGCCGGCGCGAAGCACATCACGTCGTTGCAGGCCTGGTACTGCAGCCTGGCCGGCACGGCAGCGCCGGCCAGGGCTTCGGGGCCGACGACCACCTGCACGCCGATGGCGAACTCGCGCTCGAACACGGAAAGGGGCTGCTCCTGGCCCTCCTGCCTGAAGTCCACCGCCTTCGGATACACGACCTCGCTGACGGTGATGCCGGCAGGCGCGTCGATAGACAAAGCCGTCGGAATGAGCGTCGGGTCGCGCGGCGCGTTCGACTGGGTGTGCAGGCCCTCGGCGAGCGACACCTTCACGGCCAGGCGGACGGTCTCTCCGGCGCGTCCGGCCGGCCGCTCGACGAGCGGCGCGAGGACGGCTTCGGGACGCCGAAGCTGCGCGGCCGCACCGGCCACGGAAACCGCACTTGCGACAACGGCGATGAACGCCGCAGTTCGGGTGTGGCGCACGTTCGTCCTTCTCCTACTCCTGCGCTCTCGTCACCGGCGGGAATCCCTTGAGCGGCGGGCGGGCCTGGAACAGGCGGTCCCATTTCCAGCGCTCGGAGGGGTTCGAGGCCTGGAGCCACGTCTGGATCGCGACGGGCGGGGCGAAGACGGCGTCGCCGATGGCCGCGAGCGCCGGCACGTCTTGAAACTCCTGCGCGACGGCCGAGCGCACGGCCGTGGCGTCCGCGTAGTCCAGTCTCGCGCCGAGCGCCGCGGCCGCGTCTGCCAGGATCCGCCAGTCCTCCCGGGCTTCTCCTGGCGGGTCGAGCGCCCGCGCCGTCGACTGCAGCAGGCCGCGATCGTTCGTGTACGTCGCTTCCTTCTCGACCCATGCGGATCCGGGCAGGACAATGTCGGCCTCCGCCGCGAGCGGCGTCATCAGCACGCCCTGCACCACGAGCAGCGGGAGGGCGCCCGACTTGCGCGCGTCGAGGACCCAGCCCAGGTCTCCCATGCTCCCAGCCGGCCCCGGATCGAACACGTAGAGCGCTCTGACCGAGCCGGCGTCGATCGCTGCGCGCAGGGCGCCGGTATCGCAGCGCCCGGCAGGGCTGCCGGGCGTCGCCAGGCCCATCGCGGCCGCCCCGGCGACGTTCGGGGCATCGGCCGCGGGCACGGTGAACCTCGTCGTCTTGGGCTGCGCCTTCTCGGAACAGGCCCACGCCACCGTCACGCTCGACGCGGAGAGCCCCGGCACGCGCCGCGTGATCTCCCGCACGATGAACAGCTCTTCGTGCGACGCGTGCGCGGACACCAGCAGGCGGAACGATCCCGGCGCGGCCTCGAGGGCCGGCCGCGCCGCCGCGCGCAAGCGGGCGAGGGCGTCCGGCCAGGTCGCCACCGCCATGGCGCCCGACGCCTGCCTGACGAGCGGCGCGGCGAGGCGCTCGGGACTCCCGACCCAGCGGTGCCCGAACCTGCCGATGTCGCACATCCAGTAGCCGTTCACATCCGCGTTGAAGCGCGGCGTGATGCGGATCAGCCGCGCGCCCTTGGCCCACTCGGGCTTCGCCCGCAGCCACACCGTCGTGCTGCAGCCCTTCGCGCAGAGCGTGCACGTCGTGTCGACGGCCAGCGGGTTGTCCCACGGCCGCGACGCGAAGCGGTAGTCGCGCGTAGTGATGGCGCCGACGGGGCAGACGTCCATGAGGTTGCCCGAGAGCAGCGAGTGCACGCCGCGCTCGTCGAAGGTTGCGATCTCGCTCCGGCCTCCCCGGTCCACCACCCCGATCTGCGCGTCGCCGTCGACGATCTTCATGAAGCGGACGCAGCGCGTGCACATGATGCAGCGGTTCCGGTTCAGCAGGAGCGTGGGCCCGAAGTCCACGTCCGCCGCGGCGCCCTCGCCGTCGAAGGTGCGCCGCGGGAACTCCAGCCGGCTCGCCTCCGGGCCGAAGGCATAAGAGAAGTCCTGGAGGGGGCACTCGCCGCCCTTGTCGCACACCGGGCAGTCGAGGGGATGGTTGATGAGCAGGAACTCCAACACGCTCGCCCTCGCCTGGACGACTTCCGCGCTGTTCGTCTCGACCACCATGCCGTCCGCGCACAGCGTCGAGCACGCCGTCTGCAGCTTCGGCATCTTCGCCACCCGCACGAGGCAGACGCGGCAGGATCCGTCGATGCCGATCCCCGGGTGGTAGCAGAAAAACGGGATGGAGATGCCGTTCTCGAGGGCCGCCTCGAGAATGGTCGTGCCCTTGGCGACGGTGATGCCGCGCCCGTCGATCGTCAGGGAAACGGTGTCCATGGGGAAATCATACCGGGATTCGGGACTGGAGACGCGTCCTGCCGCTTCGAAGCTGGCGGGAAGGCCGTCCGGCGAAGCCGGGCGCCGCGGGCCGGGCGCCTCAGGCCGGGCGCCGCGGGAAAGGCGCAGGAGTCCAGGCGGCGGAGGGGCAGCGAAGGCGACTAGCGCGGGGCGATCTCCAGCGGGGTGAGGCCGTCGCGGTTCAGCGTGACCTTCCGCACGTCGCCCGACACGGGCAGGCTGAATTCCGACACGCGGTCGCCGGCCACGATCTGGTGGTCTTCCGTCCTGCCGTCGCCATAGTGGATCGTGGCCGTCACCGGGAACTCGTGGAGCCGGCCCCGCTGCTCGACGCGCAGCGTCACTGCGGGCGCCGGCGCGATCCGGGTCGACCACGTCATCGCGACCAGCGGGGTCCCGAAGCCGTCGATCCACTCGTCGAAGAACCGCTTCAGCGAACGCCCGCTTTCCTGCTCGAAGGCCCTGCGCACGTCGTCCGTGCCGGCCTTCCTGAAGCGGAACTCGAAATACAGGTGCCTGACGCCGCGGAAGAACGCGTCGTCGCCGATCATGCGCCGGAGCATGTGCAGGACCGTCGCCGACTTGTTGTAGACGATGGCCCGGAAGATCCGGCTGTCGTCCTTGATGTGGCCGAGGCGGTACCCGAGCGACACCGGGCCCGCGTGGCCTTCCCTGCGGGCCCACTGCGCCATGCGCCGGAGCAACTGGCCGAACAGCCCGTCGCCCTGGCTCTTGCGGCCCCAGAGAGCGGCGAAGTACTGGGAGAAGCCTTCGCTGATCCACTGGTCGTGGTAGTTGCGCCAGCCCACGGCCTGGCCCCACCACTGGTGGGCCGCCTCGTGCGCCAGGAAGAACTCCGGGAAGCCCTGGAAGGCCGCCGGGTCTCCGCTCCAGCTGATGGCCGCCGCCGGAAGCGGCTGGTTCAGGATGGCGAGGTACGGGGGGCTGTGCCCGCCCGGCAGGTTCTTCTCGATGAGCGCGAGCGTGAGGGCGGGATACGGCGCGTCGCCCACGAGCGACGCGTAGTACTCCATCACGCCGGCGAGCACCGCCGCGGCGTTCCGGCCGCGGCCGGCCTGGCGGGGATTCGCCTGGACCGTCAGAGCGATTTCGCCGTTGAACGCCCCGGACCCCGCGGGGATTGAGGGCAGGGCCGTGGAACCCCGGGACGCCACGCTCCCGATGGCGTCCACGAGCGAGACGGTTCTCGAGTCCACCCGCGTGAAGCGGCTGATCAGGCACGCGAGGTACCGCACCGGCTGCCGCGCTTCGAACGTGAACAGCCGCCCCTGCTGGTGCCGATCCGCCTGCGGCACGACCACCGGCGATCCCGGCGCCAGCTCGCCGCTCGCCACGACGTGGTACGGCTCCGGGACGGCCAGGTGCAGCGTCGCCGTGGCATATCCGCCGGACGACGCCTGCGGGTACCAGTAGCTGCGCGTCGAGTACAGCAGGTTCGTCTCCGCGGGGAACGACGACGCCTCGTTGAGGATCGGCGTGTCCTGCGGGAACTGGGGGGCCGCGGTCTCGCGGTCCGGCTCGTCCGGTTCGAGCCGGCCGGAATAGGCGACGACCAGGTTGAGGATCGTGCCGCGCGTGGCGAATCCGGTCAGATTGACCACGACGTTGTTCTGCCCGCGGACGCGCAGCGCGAGCAGGCGGCCGAACTCGACGCTGTGGACGGACCGCACCGTCAGCGGCTCGGCCAGCCGGAGCGTGAGGCGGTTGATGGCGTTCGCCGTGACGCGGAGGCTGACGAGCGCCCGGCCGTCCAGCCAGAACCGCTCGGGATCGATCGACACGTCGAGCTGATAGTGGCTGACCTCGTAGGGAGCCTGTCCGTCCTCGTCGAACGATCGTCCGCCAGCGGCCAGACGCTCCGGCGACGCGTACAACGAGATGTTCCGGCGCCGCCTTCGGTCGAACAGCGAGATGTCTTCCGGGTCGCTGGCTGACCGGGCGTATGTGAGCGTCTGGAAGCGCCGCGTCTGGATCTCCGCGAGGAAGTCCCCGGGCTGCGGCTCGATGGACCAGACGTCGCGGCTCAGGTCGGCCAGGTCCAGGCCGTAGGACTTAGGGACGCTCTCTTTGAACACCTCCGCGGCCTTGCGGAAGACGCGCGGATCGACAGGCTCCGGCGCGAGCGTCTCGGGCGGGAACCGCCGCCGGAAGTCCGACGGATGGAGGCGCAGGAAGAGCGCCTCGAAGCGCGTGTCGATCGTGTCGCTCCCGGCGTAGGCCCGAAGCTGCTCGCGCTCGACCTCGGGTGCCGGCCGGAACCGGATCACGCCGTCCCGGATCGGCACGAACACGGCGGCCGTCGGGCCTCCGGCGCTCGACGCCACGAAGACCAGGCCCTCGCCCATGCGCACGTCCAGGTCGTGGGCCCGCGTCGCGAAGTCCCGCACCCTGTACTGGCGTTCCGGGTCCAGGAACAACCGGCTCAACCCGTCCACGGTCGCCAGGGCCTGCTGGCCCGCGATTCGCCACTCGTCGCCGCTCGTGTCGGTCGGCACGCGCCGGACGTCGAGCCGCCAGGTGACGACGCGGGCCTGGCGGCCGCGCTCGGTGAAGATTTCGACCATGAGCCGGTAGCCGTCGCCCGGCAGCGTGCCCTCGAGAGGGCCGCGGTCGCGCTCGCGGATGACCGCGCGGGTGATTCCCGGCACGACCAGCGCCTCGGCGGCTTCACGCGCCAGTCCCCTGTGGGCCACGCTCGACAGGAGGTCCATGTAGCCGTCCGGGCTGCCGGCCTGCATGACCTGTTCGATCTTCAGCAGGAGGCGCACGATGCCGTCGAGGGGAAGAGGCTGCTGGGTCCGCACCTCTCCCGCCCCGGCCATCAGCAGGGCCAGCGCGGCGGCGGCGATCGGAACGGCTCGGCGGCGAGGCATCGAGGGGCCTTGACGGCTCACTACATTAGACGCGCGCGCGCGCCCGTTGGTGCTTGGGCTGGTTCCCGTCGCGCTCATTATCCGCCCGTCCTGCCCGCCTGGATTGCCTTCCTGCGGGCCGCCCCGCCTGGCGGCCGGGCGCGCCTTCCGTCTCGAGGGCCAGGCCCCGGGTGCAGGGCCGAACGGGCGGAACCGATAACCGGACACGGAGACCCTCATGAACCTCCATGACGCACGCCGGCGGCGCCGCCTGAGCTGGGAGCAAGCCAAGCGCGACCTGGGATACCGCGACGGCGATCCGCTGAACCTCGGCCGCCTCTGCGCAGATCGCCACGTCGACGAGGGCCGCGGCGAACGAGTTGCGCTCATCCACGAAGACCACGAAGGCCAGGTCCGCCGCTACACCTTCCGCGACCTGATGGAACTCAGCAACGGCTGGGCGAGGTTCTTGTCAGATCAGGCGTCCGTTTGCCAGTTGGATCGGGTCTGTCTTTTCCTAGATAGGACGCCCGAGCTGTACGCGGCCTTCCTGGGCATTCTGAAGACAGGGGCGATTGCCGAACCGCTGTTCCCTGTGTTCGGCGAGGACGCGCTGACGGCCCGCATGCTGGACAGCGGGGCGGCGGCCGTCATCACCTCGCGGCGCCACCTCGGCAAGCTGCGCCGGACCCGCTCCAGGCTGCCCGACCTGAGGACGGTCGTCGTCGTCGACGCCGAGCCGGGCGGGCAAGGGCTCCGCCAGGGTGAGATGGCGTTCCGGATGGAGGACCATCGCGACGCGCGGTTTTCCGCGGCCGCGACGCACGCCGAGAGCCCGAGCGTGCTGCACTACACCAGCGGGACGACCGGCGCCCCGAAGGGCGCCCTGCACGTGCACGGCAGCGTGTTCGCGCAGTACCTGACGTCGAAAGTCGTGCTGGACATCCGGGACGACGACGTCTATTGGTGCACGGCGGACCCGGGCTGGGTCACGGGCACGAGCTACGGCATCATCGGTCCCTGGTCGCTCGGCGCCACGCAGGTCGTGCTCGACGGGGGGTTCTCGAGCGAGCGCTGGTACGGGACGATCGAGCGGCACCGGGTGAGCGTGTGGTACACGGCGCCGACGGCAATCCGGATGCTGATGAAGGACGGCCTCGATCCGGTGCGGCGGAGGGACCTCTCGAGCCTGCGGCACGCGTGCAGCGTCGGCGAGCCTCTGAATCCGGAGGCGGTGCGGTGGGGCCGCGAGGCATTCGGCCTCTGGTTCCACGACACCTTCTGGCAGACCGAGACCGGGGCCATCGTGGTCACGAACCTGCCCGGCATGCCCGTGAAGCCCGGGAGCATGGGGCGGCCGTTTCCGGCCGTCGAGGCGGCGATTGTCGAGCCCGGGACCGGCGTGCCGATTGCGGAGGCCGGCCGCGTCGGCCTGCTGGCGATCCGGCCGCCCTGGCCGAGCCTCATGCGCGCGTACTGGAACAACACGGCCGCCTACTACGGCAAGTTCCTCAATGGCTGGTACGTGTCCGGGGATCGGGCCAGCGTGGACGACGACGGGTACTTCTGGTTCTGCGGGCGCGACGACGATGTGATCAACACGGCCGGGCACCTGGTCGGGCCGTTCGAAGTGGAGAGCGCGCTGCTGGAGCACCCGGCCGTGGCCGAGTCGGCGGCAATCGGCAAGCCCGATCCCGTGAGCCTGGAGGTCGTGAAGGCGTTCGTGGCGCTCCGGCCGGGCTTCGAGGCCAGCGAGGAGCTCGAGCTCGACATCATGAACTTCGTGCGGAAGCGGCTGTCGCCGCTCGCGATGCCGCAGGAGATCGCCTTCGTGGACCGGCTGCCCAAAACGGGGAGCGGCAAGATCCTGCGCCGGATGCTGAGAGCGCGGGAACTCGGCCAGTCGGCGGGCGACCTCAGTACAATGGACGGCGGCTAGGCGCCGGGGGCCGGGCGCCAGGGCCTGGCGGGAGGCGGCGCTGGCCGCGCGGGCGCGGCCGGGGCGACGCTGACGGGCCCGGCCGGCCGGCGGCCCGCGTCCGGTCCCGGGCCCCTGACTCAGGGAGCATCCGATGAAGGAACTGATCCTCGACTACATCAAGCGTGAGTACCTCGACGCCGACGATGCCGGCGACGCGCCGCTGACGGCGGACACGCCGCTCATCTCGAGCGGCATTGTCGACAGCTTCAGCATGGTCAGCCTGAAGCGGTTTCTCGAGAAGCAGTACGCGATCCGCATCCCGGACGAAGAAGCCACGCCGCAGGCGTTCGACACCGTGACCAGCATCGTCGGCCTGGTCGCCAGGCACCTGCCGAAGACGGGGGCGTAGCCATGGCGTACCCTGCGGCCGTGCGGGACGCCTGGCGTGCGGAGCTGGCCGGCATCCGCGAGAAGGGCATCTTCAAGGACGAGCGCTTCATCCATTCGCCGCAGGCTGCGCGGATCACGGTCGAGTACCCGGCCGGGGCGCCCCTGAAAGAGGTGGTCAACCTCTGCGCGAACAACTACCTCGGTCTGTCCAGCCACCCCGCGGTTGTGGCGGCCGCGCACCGGGCTCTCGACGAGCGCGGCTACGGCATGTCGAGCGTGCGGTTCATCTGCGGGACGCAGGACGTGCACCGGGCGCTCGAGGAGAAGCTGACGGCCTTTCTGGGAACCGAGGACACGATCCTTTTCGCCAGCTGCCTGGACGCGAACGCGGGCGTGTTCGAGGCGATCCTCGGGCCCGAGGACGTGATGATCTCGGACCGCCTGGTGCACGCGTCCATTGTGGACGGCATCCGCCTGTGCAAGGCGATGCACGACACGTACAAGCACTGCGACATGGCGCACCTGGAGGAGAAGCTGCGGGAGCACCAGGACAAGCGGGTGCGGGTCGTCATCACCGACGGCGTGTTCTCGATGGACGGCGACATGGCGCCGCTCGACGAGATCGTGGCGCTGGCCGAGCAGTACCGGGCGCTGGTGTTCCTCGACGACAGCCACGCGACCGGGTTCATCGGCCGCACCGGGCGGGGCGTGCACGAGCGCTTCGGCGTGATGGGGAAGATCGACATCCTCACGACGACGCTCGGCAAGGCCCTCGGCGGCGCGAGCGGCGGCTGCGTGTCGGGCCGCAAGGAAATCGTGGATCTGTGCCGGCAGCGGGCGCGGCCGTACCTCTTCAGCAACGCCGTGCCGCCGCCGATCGCGGCGTCGGCCATCGCGGTGCTCGACATCCTGAGCGCGACGACCGCGCGGCGCGACGCGCTCGAGGCGAACGCGGCCTTCTGGCGCGCGGGCCTCAAGGACGCCGGGTTCGTGATCAAGGACGGCGACAGCCCGATCGTGCCGGTCATGCTCTTCAACGCGAAGCTCGCGCAGGAGGTCGCGCGCGACCTCTACGACGAGGGCGTCTACGTCGTCGGCTTCTTTTTTCCGGTCGTGGCGGCCGGGCAGGCGCGGATCCGCACGCAGCTCTCGGCGGATCACGACATCCCCATGCTGGAACGCGCCCTCGAGGCCTTCAAGAAGGTCGGGGCGAAGCACGGCATCCTCGGGCTGGACAAGAAGGGGATCATCGAGAAGTACGGGCTGTAGTCAGGCGCTAGGCGCTGGGCGCTAGTGGGACGCGGCTGGCGCCGCGCGGGGCGGGCGAGTCGTGAGAGTCCGTCTCTCTCGCCTCAGCCCCCAGCCCCTAGAGCATGATCAGCGTCGCGATCCACGGCACGAGGGCGGCCAGCACGTAGAGGGCCGTCAGGGACGCGAGCACGCGGTGGACGCCGACGAGGTGGAGCGAGATGCCGAGGAAGGCGGCCGCCAGCTTGGCGCCGGCGACCGTAGCGCCCTGCCCAAAGACGGCCATGAGGGAGGCGAGCAAGGGGTTCGCCTCGAGGGACACGCCGAAAGTCGAGACCCCCACGTAGGTCATCACTCCGTCCGCCGCCTGGGCGAGCAGGAACAGCACGATGACGACGTCACCGAAGCGCGAGCGCCCGGCGGACGCCTGCTCGACGCGCACGCGTGGCCTCCAGACTGTGCGACGCCGGCGCAGGCGCCCCTCGGCCCCCATCGGCTCTGACCCGGGCCTCGTGACGGGAGGAGGAGCGGACGCCATACCCTTCCGGCTGCAAGAAGCGATCACAGCCGAAGCGGGTGCGAGGAACGCCGGCCCAGGCAGATTCTGCCCGAAATCCAGCCGGGATGCGCAGGCCATTCCCACATTTCGTGAAGAGGCGGGCAAGAGCGGGCAACAGGACGAGGGGCGCGCGGCGTGGCGGGATTTCCGCGCGCCGAGACCGGCGTGCGGCGAGCCGCCGCGGCGGCTCCGTTCCGGCGATGCAAGGGCCGCCCTGACCGAGCTTCCGGAGCGGCTGCGGGCCCGGTGTTGAGCGGCGGCCCCGAGGCGTCCGGCTCCTAGTTCCTCGCTCGGGCCCGTCGTGAACCTGTCGTCAAGCCCCGCCGCCCTGCCGTGGGCAGCCTCGCCCGGCAGCCTGTGCAGGCGGGTTGACGCTATACTTGCGAGTCGTCCTGGAGGATTCGGGAACGCTTCCGGGAGCATGTCATGGCAATTCGCACGGAGCTCACGATCGTCCTCGAGAACCGCCCGGGCGCGGCGGCCCGGGTCTTCGCCAGCCTGGCCGATCCCCGCATCAACATCGTCGCCATGCAGCTGGAGCACGGCGGCGCGCTTCGCCTGGTGGTGGACAACCCCCTGCACGCCGAGCGGCTGCTGCAGGAGCGGGCCATGCCGTACGAGAGGCGGGACGTGCTCTACACGATGCTGCCGAACGACCCCGGGGCGCTCGCCCGGACGGCGAAGCTGCTCGCCGACGCGGGCATCAACGTCGAGTACTTCTACTCGACGGCCGTCGAGGGCCAGCCGATGGCCACCGTGGTGATCGGCGTGCCCGACGTCCTCAAGGCGTCGGCGGCCGCCGGCATCTGAGCCCGCCCGCGGCGCTCGCCTACTTCGTCGCCGCGAGCAGCCGGTCGATGTGCGCCAGCCGCTCGTTCGGCCCCAGCAGCGACAGGACGTCACCCGACTCGATCAGGTCATCGGCGCTCGGCGCGATGGTGGTTTCCTCGCTGCCGGCCCCGCTCTTGCGCTTGATGGCGATGAGCGTGAGGCCGTAGCGGTTGCGCAGCTGCAGATCCTTGAGCGTGCGGCCCGCGAACTCCGCCGGGGCTGGAACCTCGACGATGCTGAAGTCGCGCGAGAGCTCGATGTAGTCGAGGGCGTTCGCCACGACGAGGCTGTGGGCCACGCGGATCGCCATCTCGCGCTCGGGGAAGATCACCCGGTCGACGCCGAGCCGCTGGAGGATCCGGCCGTGCAGCGGCGTGACCGCCTTGGCGATGATGCGGGGGACCTCGAGGTCCTTGAGCAGCATGACCGCCAGCAGGCTGGCTTCGATGTTCTCCCCGATGGAGATGACGGCGGCGTCCACGTCGGCGATGCCCGCGCGCTTCAGGGCCCGCTCGTCCGTGGCGTCGAGGGCCACCGCGGAGCTGATCAGATCGGCGTGCTTCTGGACGCGGTCCTCGTCGCTGTCCACGCCGACGACGTCCTGGCCCAGCTCGGTCAGCGAGACGGCCATGGCGGAGCCGAACCGCCCGAGGCCGATGACGGCGATAGACATCTTCTTCATCAGCCGATCGACACCCTTCCTTCGGGATAGCGCAGGCCTTCCTGCGGGGCCGAGCCCGCCAGGGCCACTGCCAGCGTGAGCGGGCCCACGCGGCCCATGAACATCATGAGCACGACGAGCAGCTTCCCGCCAGGGCCGAACAGGCCCGACAGGCTGACCGCGCTGCCCGGGGCCCCCATCGAGAGCCCCACGGTTCCGAACGCCGACGTCGTCTCGTACATCGTGGCCAGCATGTCCCGGCGCTCGATGAGGAGCAGGAGGCCCGTCACGGCCACGACGCCCAGGAAGGCGATGGTCGTGAGCGCGAATGCGCGGCCGATGGTCTCGGCCGGCACGCGGCGCCGGAAAATGACCGTGTCGCGCCGGCCCCGCACGGTCGAGACAATCGACGCGACGATGACGCCGAAGGTCGTCGTCTTCACGCCCCCGCCCGTCCCGCCAGGGGACGCCCCGATGAACATCAGCAGGATCGTCAGGAACAGCGCGGGCTGCGTCATGTCGCCGATGCTGATCGTGTTGAACCCGGCGGTGCGCGGCGTCACGGCCTGGAAGTACGCAGCCAGCACCTTCTCGCCGGCGCCGAGGGGGCCCAGCGTCCTCGGATTCGCCCACTCGAGCGCGAGGATGGCGGCGGTGCCGCCCGCGACGAGGACCGCGCTCGAGATGAGCACGAGCTTCGTCTGCAGCGACATGCGGATGGCGCTCCGCGGGCGGAGCCTGAGGATGCCAGACAGGACGAAGAACCCGAGCCCGCCGCAGATGATGAGCGCCGTGACGGCCAGGTTGACGGTGACGTCCCCGCGGTAGCCCGTCAGGTTGTCGCTGAACAGGGAGAAGCCGGCGTTGTTGAACGCGGACACCGCGTGGAAGACGCCGAGCCACAGCCCGCGGGCCCACCCGGCGTCGAGCGCGAATCGCGCGCCGAGGACGAGCGCGCCGGCGCCCTCGATGGCGAGCGTGAGCGCCGCGACGGTCCGCGCGAAGCGCAGCAGGCCCTCCATGGTGCTGACGTTGAGCGAGTCGGCCAGCGCCATCCGGTCGTGCATGGACATGCGCCGCCCGAACGCGAGCATGATGACCGACGAGATCGTCATGTAGCCCAGGCCGCCGGCTTGAATCAGCAGCGCGAGGACGATCTGCCCGAAGAGCGAGAGATCCTTCGGCGTGTCGAGGACGGTGAGCCCCGTCACGCACACGGCCGAGGTGGAGGTGAAGAGCGCATCCAGGGGCGGCAGCGCCAGTCCCGACGCGGATGACACGGGAAGGCCCAGCAAGACGGCGCCGGCAAGGACGAGGCCTGCGATGTGGAGCGACAGCAGTCGCGCCGGGGACAGCTCGCGCGTGCGCACGGGTTCTCATTCTATTGCGGGATTCGGGCCGGGGGATCGGGATTCGGGGACGAGGGAGCAGCCGCCGGGCAGAACAGGGACCAGGGACTAGGCGCCGGCGCCAGTCCGACGCCACTCTCGCCGCGGTCGTGACCCACCGGTGTCACGGCGTGACTGACCAGCCCCTAGCGCCCAGCGCCTAGCCCCTCTGTGAGTACAATGCCCCCATGACCCTCGAACACCGGGTGGTGCTCATCACCGGGCCGCGGCGGATCGGGGCCGAGGTCGCAAGGCGCGCCGCCGCCAGGGGCGCCGACGTGGCGCTCAGCTACCACCAGTCGCAGCGCGAGGCGGAAGCCGTCGCCGCCGCAATCCGGGCGGCGGGCCGGCGGGCCGAGTGCATCCAGGCCGACCTGGCGGACGGGCACGCCTGCCGGGCGCTGATTGGCGAGACGGTCGCGAGGCTGGGCCGCCTCGACGTCCTCGTGAACATGGCCTCGCTGTACGTGCCCACGCCGTTCGACGCGCTGGACGAAGCCGCGTGGGACCGGGGGCTGGCGGTCGACGTGAAGGCCGCGTTCCTCTGCTCGCACGCCGCCGTTCCGCACATGCGGCGGGCCGGCGGAGGGCGAATCATCAACGTCGCGGACTGGCTGCCCGCGAGCGGGCGCGTGCGCTACAAGGGCTTCCTGCCCTACTACGTGGCGAAGAGCGGCGTCATCGCCCTCACCGAAGCCCTGGCCCTCGAGCTGGCAAGCGACGACATCCTGGTGAACGCCGTCGCCCCGGGGCCGATTCTCGCGCCGCCGGGCACCGAGGAGGAGGAGGTCCGGGCGGTGGAGCAGGCGACCCCGCTCGGGCGCTGGGGCGGCGAGGCCGAGATCGCCAAGGCCGTGCTCTTCCTGATCGACACCGACTTCGTCACCGGCGAGGTCGTGCGAGTCGACGGCGGCAGGCACCTCAGGTAGCCGCCGGCCGGGACCGCAGGTCGGGACTTGGGACTCGGGGTCCGGGACCCGGGTCTCGAGCGGCTGGGGCTTGGCGGTCGGGGACTGCAGCGCGGCGGATTCCGACTTCTGACTCCTGGATTCCGAATTCCTCTAGATCCCCGCCCTCCCGAGAACCTCCGCCAGCGTCTCCGACGTCCGCTTGAGCGGCAGGTTCGAGATGTAGAAGTGCCGCGCGCCGGCATCGCCCAGGGTGCGCAGCGTCCGGGCGCAGACATCGACCGGCGTCGCGCCGGCCTCGAACTCCCGCGTCAGCTCCTCGGCAGGAACCGGCAGGAACTCCCGGAGGAGCGCCAGCGTGGCGGGTCTCGCGCTCCGGTAGTAGAAGACGCCGAACACGCCGGGCCGGCCGGCTCCGCGGCGGTCGACTTCCCGCACGAAGCGCTCGACGCGCGCGGCGTCGTGGTGCGAGACGATCTGGGTCAGGAAGAACTCGGCGGTGAAGTCCGCCGACGCGACGAGATCGGCTTGCCAGGCCGGGTCGGCGTGCGGGTTCGCCCATCCGCCCAGGACGAGATCGGGCTGCCGCGCCCGGATGGCCTTCCGGAGCTGCCACGCATGCTCCACCGAGCGCGGCGGGCCGACTCGCCGGTCGCCTCCGAGGACGACGAGGGCCGGGAAGCCGTGCTGCCACGCGCGATCCGCGTACGACAGGCAGTATTCGAACGGGTGCTTGGACGTCAGGAACGGCACCACCCGCTCGCGCGGCGCGTCGGGCCCGAGGTTCGCCGTCAGGTGGCGGAGGTTGTCCTCTTCGGGGATGCCGACCGCGCTGTCGGTCAGGCACACGCAGGTGCCCTCTCTCGTGAGGCGGCGGACGGCGTGGTAGGTGTCGATCCACGCGTCCATGCCCTCGGAGCCGCCGAGCTCGGCCCGGGGCGGTCTCAGCTCCGCGGCGACGACACGGGCGTCAGTGGAGAGCGCACGGAGGATGGAGGAGGTCGTCACGTGGAATCAGGGCCGGAGTATACAATACCCCGCATGACGGCCTTCGCCGGCGCTCTCGATCGTCTGGCTGCGATCCCGTCGCTCGACCTGTGGGCGCCGCCTTCGCCCATCCACGGCCTCCCGCGCCTTGGCGCGGCTCTTGGCGGAGGTCCCCGCCTCCTCGTCAAGCGCGACGACGCCATTCCGTTCGGCTTCGGCGGCAACAAGGTCCGGAAGGTCGCCATCGTGGCGGCGGCCGCGGTCGCGGAAGGCGCGGACACCCTGCTCAGCGTCGGCGGCGTGCAGTCGAACTCGGCGCGGGTCGTCGCCGCTGTCGCCGCGCAGGCGGGCCTGCGGTGCGTGCTCGTCGCCAACGGGCGGCGGCCGGATCCCCTGACGGGCAACGCGCTGCTGGTCTCGCTGCTCGGCGCCGAGGTGCACTACGTCGAGACGCGCGAGGAGCGGGCCCCGGCGATGGCGCGGATTGCCGAAGCGCTCCGCCGCGAGGGCCGGCATCCGTACGAGATTCCCCTCGGCGCCTCCACGCCGCTCGGCGCCCTCGGCTTCGTGCGCGCCGTCGGCGAGATGGCGGCCCAGGGCGTCGTCCCCGACGTCATCGTCCATGCGACCTCCTCGGGCGGTACGCAGGCGGGGCTCGTGGCGGGGTGCGCGCTGCACGGCCTGCCGACGCGCGTCCTCGGGATCAGCGCAGACGACCCGGCGCCGTCGGTTCGCGGCGCCGTCGCCAGGATCATCGCGGGCATGGGCCCGCTGCTCGGCGTGGACGGCGAGGCGCTCGCCCTCGCGCGCCCGATCGACGTGGACGCCGCGCACGTCGGCGGCGGGTACGGCGTGCCCTCGCCGGCGTCGCTCGAGGCCGCGGATCTCTTCGCCCGGCTCGAAGCCCTCTTCGCGGACCACACGTACACCGCGAAGGCGCTGGCCGGTCTGGTTCACCACATCCGCTGCGGCGCGTTCACGGCCGGGCAGACGGTGCTCTTCTGGCACACGGGCGGCCAGGCGGGGCTCTTCGCATGACGACTCTGACGTTTCTCGGCGCCGCCGGCACCGTCACCGGGTCCAAGTACCTGCTGGAGACCGGCGGGCGCCGGCTGCTCGTGGACTGCGGCCTCTTCCAGGGCCTGAAGGAGCTGCGGGAGCGCAACTGGGAGCCGCTGCCGCTCGATCCGAAGGCCCTCGACGCGGTAATCCTCACGCACGCGCACATCGACCACAGCGGCTACCTGCCGCGGCTCGTGAAGGACGGGTTCAAGCGCCGCGTCTTCTGCACGCCGGCCACGGCCGACCTGTGCCGCATCATGCTGCCGGACTCCGGGCGCCTGAACGAGGACGATGCGCGTGACGCGAACCGGGACGGCTACACGAAGCACGCGCCGGCGCTGCCGCTCTTCACGGAGAACGACGCGTACGAGGCGCTGACGCGCCTGCAGCCCGTCGGATACGAGCGCACGATGCCGCTCGACGGCGCGGCGTCGTTCTCGTTCGCCGACGCCGGGCACCTGCTCGGGTCCTCGTTCGTCCGCCTGTCGCTTGCCGACCGAGGGCGGGAGATCCTGTTCAGCGGCGACCTCGGCCGCTACGGCCGCCCGGTCCTGCCCGACCCGTCCACCGTGCCGTCGGCGGACGTCCTCGTGGTGGAGTCCACCTACGGCGACCGTACCCACGAACGTGACGACGGTGGGGCGAAGATCGCGGAGATCGTGTCGAGCACCATCGCGGCCGGCGGGAAAGTCATCATCCCGGCGTTCGCCGTCGGCCGCGTCGAGGAAGTCATCTACTGGCTGAAGCGGCTGGAGGAGGAGCGCCGCATCCCGGTGGTGCCCGTGTACCTCGACAGCCCGATGGCAGTGGACGCCTTGCGGCACTACGCGAGCCACAGCCGCGATCTCGATCCGGACGTGCAGTCGCGGCGCGGCGAGATGGGGGCGTTCACGACGCGCCGCTTCACGGCCGTCGCCTCGCCGCAGCAGTCGAAGGAGATCCAGACCTCGCCCTCGCCCTGCGTCGTCGTGTCGGCCAGCGGGATGGCGACGGGCGGGCGCGTGCTGCACCATCTCAAGGCGGCGCTGCCGAGGCCCAGGAACACGGTGCTGTTCGTGGGGTACCAGGCCGCCGGCACCCGCGGCCGCAGCCTGATCGAAGGGGCGCAGACGGTGAAGATCCACGGCCAGCAGGTGAGCGTGGCCGCGCGGATCGAGCGAATCGACTCCATGTCGGCGCACGCGGACGCCGATGAGATCCTGCGCTGGCTGGGCGGCTTCAGCCGCCCCCCGGAGACGACCTACATCGTGCACGGGGAGCCGCCCGCTCGGGCCGCGCTCAAGGCGCGGATCGAGAGGGAGCTCGGCTGGCGCGTGCACGTGCCGGAGCACCTCGAGCGGGTGGTTGTGTGAACGGGCCGGATCCGCCGCTGCGTCCCGGGCGCGGCCTGGCCGGGCCGGTCGCGGTGCTGCTGCTCGCGGTGTTCGCCGCCGTGCTCGTCCGCACCGCATGGGCGAGCGACGATGCCCTGATCTCGCTGCGCACGGTCCTGAACCTCACCCACGGCAACGGCCTCACCTTCAATGCGGGCGAACGGGTCCAGACGTTCACGCACCCCCTGTGGCTCGCCCTGCTCACGGGCACCTACCTCGTCCTGGGCAACGTCTACTACGCCGCCTTCGCGCTGTCGATCGGCGTCTCGATCGCGGTCTTCTGGCTGGCCGTCTCGCGGGCGGCGTCGCGGTGGCAGGGCTGGCTGGCCGCGGCCGCGCTGCTCTCGTCGCGAGCCTTCGTGGACTTCTCGACGTCCGGCCTGGAGAACCCGCTCGCGAACCTGCTCGTCGCGGCGCTGGCGGCCGTGTTCCTGCGCGAAGGCGGCCGCGCGCGCCGGCGCGTGGCGGGGCTGTGGGCCCTGGGGTCGCTGCTGTACCTGACCCGGCCCGACGCCGTCGTTATCGTCGCGCCGCTGCTCGCTGAGGCCACCTGGCGCGCGTGGCGCGACGGCGAGCGCGCCGGCGCCCTGGCGGGCGCCGCGGCTCTCGGCCTCGCGCCGGCGCTGGCCTGGACGGCCTTCGCGGTCGTGTACTACGGGTTCCCGTTCCCGAACACCGCCTACGCGAAGCTGGCCGCCGACGTCGACCGCTGGCAGATGTGGAAGCAGGGCGTGATCTACGCGGTTGACTCGCTCGACCGCGATCCGCTCACGCTGGTCTTCATCGCGTTCGCCCTGGCGACGGCCGCATCGGCCGGGACGAGGGGCGCCCGCCCGCTGGCGGCCGGCATCGCGCTTTACTTGGCGTACGTGACGTCGATCGGCGGAGACTTCATGTCCGGCCGGTTCTACGCCCTGCCGTTCTTCGCGTCGGCGATCCTGCTGACCCGGATGGCCGACGCCGCGCGGCCGGTGTGGATTGCCGCGATTGCCGCGTCGGCCGTGCTCGGCGCCGCGTCGGCGAAAGCGCCGATTCTGAGCGACAGCCGCTTCGAGGACCGGGGCGCGAAGCACGGCGGCATCGTGGACGAGCGCGTCTTCTACCTCAGGAAGCATTCCCTCGTCTACGCGAGCATGCTGTCGTTCGCCGATCCGGACTGGGAGGTCCGCCGGCCGCCTGGCGACACGCCCGTCCTGAACACCTGCGGCCTCATGGGAGAAGGGGGGCTCGACTTCGGACCGCACTACTACCTGCTCGACGAGTGCGCGCTGGCCGACCCGCTGCTCGCCAGGCTCCCGGCGATCTTCCGCGAGGAGTGGAGGCCGGGGCACTTCGCGCGGGCCGTGCCCGAGGGGTACCGCGAGAGCGTTGCGACGGGCACGAACCGCATCAAGGATCCTCGGCTGCGCGAGTTCTACGGGCACCTCTCGCGGATCACGCGATCGAAGGCGCTCTGGAGCCGGGACCGCCTGTGGACGATCTGGAAGATGAACACCGGCGCGTACGACAGGCTCGTGGACCGGGATTTCTACCGCTTCGGAGGCTCCGTGAAGACGCTGGCCGAGCTGTCCGACGTCAAGGCGCCGGAGACCCCCTGGGACGCACCCGGCACGACCGTGCTGACGCGGCCGCTCGCGGTGCGCGTCGATCGGAAGCCGGGGCGCCGGTACGTGGACGTCTCCCTCGACTCCGACGACAAGTACGTGCTCGTCTTCGTCCTCGGCCGCGCGGCCGTCGGGCGGGTCGAGGTCGGCCCGATCCCGCAGCACCGGCGCAAGCCGGGCCTCGCCTCGTACACGATCGACGTGCCGTCGAGGGCCGAGCGCGAGGGCTTCGACGTCGTGCTCGTGGTGCCGGTCGCGGGGGACGAGCGCTACGCCATCGGGCACTTGCTCGTTGAAGGGTATCCGCCGACGGACGCCGAGCTGCGCGAGCGCGTCGCCGCGCGGGACGGCGTGGCGCCGCGGTAGGCCGCGCGGCAGGGCGAGCCCCGGTGAGAACGATGAGGCGCCGGCCGGCCGCGCTCAGCCAGCCCGTGCTGCCGGCTCTGGCCGTCCTGGCGCTGGCAGCGGCCGGCGCCTCCTGCTGGACGGGCGGGGCCCCGGATCTTGGCGCGCCGCAGCGCATCGCCGACGGCGTCCGGCTCTACCGTCTGCACGACCCCGCGCTCATCGAACCCGCCGGGCCCATCGCGGTGCAGGTGCTCCGCCTCGATCCGTCGAAGGTGGATCTGCGATCGGCGCTGCCCGGCGGGCGCGTGGTCCAGCTGGACACCGTGCTGGGCATTGCGCGCCGAGAAGGCGCGGCGGCCGCCGTCAACGCGGGGTTCTTCGTCCTGAAGACGGGAGACCCGGCGGGCGTCCTCGAAGTCGGCGGAGAACTGGTGAGCGATTCGCCGCTGACCCGCGGGGCCGTCGGGATCGTGCGCGAGGCGGGCAAGCCGCTTTCGCTCGTCTTCGACAGGCTCGCCGCGACGGTGACGCTGCGCTACGCCACCGACGACGGCCGGGTCGCGCGGCGCGTGGACGGCGTGGACACGACGCGCGCCCGCGGGAAGCTCATGCTCTACACGCCCCGCTACGGGCCAGACAGCGACACGGCCGGCACCGGCGTCGAGTGGCAGCTGGCCGGCTCGCCGCTACGCGTCGTGCGGAGGGCCCGCGCCGGAAAGACGCCCATTCCCCGCGGCGGGGCCGTGCTGTCGTACGGCGGCACGGACCTCCCTTCCGATCTCGAGGCGCTCGAGCCGGGGCGGGAGGTCGCCCTCGTCACCGACTTCCGTCCGCTGCTCGGCACGACGCCGGAGCAGTGGGCGCGGGCGCAGGATATCGTGGGCGGGGCGGGGCTCCTGGTGCACCGCGGGAAGCCGCTGACCGACTGGTCGAGCGAGCAGCTGGCGCCGCGGTTCGACGCCGACCGCCACCCGCGAACCATGATCGGCGCCAGCCGCGACGGAACGATCTGGATGGTGACGGTGGACGGCCGCAACCCGATGCTGAGCCTCGGCATGAGCTTCCCGGAACTCCAGGGCCTCGCGCGGCGGCTCGGCCTGCACGACGCGCTCAATCTCGACGGCGGCGGATCCACGACGATGGTCGCCGGCGGGAGCGTCGTGAACCACCCGTCCGACGCCCAGGGGCCCAGGAGGGTGAGCGACGCGCTGGTGGTCGTGCCGAAGAGGTAGCCCGGAGTCGGCTATGATCGGCTGAGGAACAGGCCCCTCCGAGAGGAGTCCCACGTGTCCGAGTCCGTTCTGCTTTCCGAGATCGCCGAGCAGCCCGCCATCATCGAGGGGCTGCTGAAGGCCGCCGCGCCGGCCGTGGAGCGCATCGCGGCGGACATCCGCGGGCGCCGGCTGCACCACGTCGTCATCGCGGCGCGCGGGTCGTCCGACAACGCCGCGCGGTACGCGCAGTACCTGTTTGGGTCGCACAACCGCCTGTCGGTGACCCTCGCCGCGCCGTCGCTGTTCACGCGCTACCGCACGCCGCCGGCGATGGCCGGGGCGCTCGTCGTCGGCATCTCGCAGTCCGGCGAGTCGCCGGACCTCATCAGCGTCGTCGAGGAGGGGAAGCGGCAGGGCTGCCTCACGCTGGCCGTGACGAACGTGGCGGGCTCGCCGCTGGCGGCCATGGCGGACCACACGATCGTGCTCGGCGCGGGGCAGGAGCGGAGCATCGCCGCCACGAAGACGTACACGGCGCAGCTGACGGCGCTGGCGATGCTCTCGACGGCGCTCGCGGAGAATGCGCGGTGGAGCCGCGAACTGGCCGCGATGCCCGAGCACGTGGCGGCGGCGCTCTACGTCGAGCGCGAGTCGGTGGTGGCCGCCGCGGCGGCCCTGAAGGACGCGGGCCACGGCGTCGTGCTCGGCCGCGGCTTCAACTTCTCGACGGCGTTCGAGGCCGCCCTCAAGGCCAAGGAACTGGCGTACGTCGCCGTCGAGCCGTACTCCTCGGCCGACTTCCAGCACGGCCCGATCGCGCTCGTCGAGCCCGGCTTCGCGGCGATGGTGTTCAACGTGACGGGGGCCGTCAGCAGCGAGGTGGAAGGCCTGCTTCGCGAGATCCGCGAGCGCGGCGCGCGCCCGGTCGTCTTCTCCAACGAGCCGTCGTCGCTCGAGCTGGCCGCCGCGCCGGTGGCCCTGCCCGCCGGCATGCCGGAGTGGGTGTCGCCGATTGCGGCCATCGTGCCGGCCCAGCTCCTCGCGTTCCACTTGAGCCGGATGCGCGGCTACGATCCGGACCGGCCGCGCGGCCTGAAGAAGGTGACGAAGACGACATAGGGGCCGGGGACCCGAGATCGGAGGATGGAACCCGGAATTCAGACTCCGGAATGGGGACTGTCACGCTGGCGCGCCCGCGACGCTCGAGCGTGCACCGTGCTGATTCTGGATGCTGACTTCTGATTCCTCCGCCGGTCACTTCCGCAAGATCCGCTGGCGGTCCGCCGCGTCCAGCTTCTCGCAGCCGGTGCGAAGCACCAGCCTCGAGGCGCGCCCCCGGATCGCGGCAAGCACCGGGATCGCCTCGGCGGGGTGGTGCTTCGCCCACTCGCGCAGGAGCCAGCCGAGCCCCTTCTGGACCATGTCGTCGCGATCGGCGGCGAGGCGATCGGTCACGATCCGGCCCTCCTCCATGAAGAGGCCCTGCCGGATGCCCGGGATGAGCGACACCGCCGACGCGCGCTTGTGCCAGCGGTCCCGCGACGCGGCCCAGCGCAGCGGGCGGGCCACGCGCCGCGGATCGGCGACGATCATGGGCCCCAGGAGCGTCATCGTCAGCGTGTCGTGGTCGGCCCAGGTGGCGACGCGGTCGAGCCAACCCTCGAGGCGCCGGAACTCCCGGCCGCCGAAGCGCTTCATCGACGGCTGCAGGATGAGGACCCCGAGGCCCTTCTCTTCGAGCGAGGCCTCGGCGAAGAGCCGCTCGGCGACGTTCAGGAGCAGCTCAGGATCGGGCGCGAGCGCCGCGTGGACAGCGCGGGCGTATGACCGGAGGTCCTTCGTGCGCCAGCCCCAGCACTTCACTTCGTCCTTGAAGTAGCGCTGCGCGCCGGCGGCATGCGCCGGGCATCCGTGCCGTTCCAGGTGGATCGCGATCTCCCGGGAGACGACGCCAGGCGTCTGTCTGGTGTGCATGAGCATCCAACCTCGTGTGTGTCGTTCCCGGCCGGGATCCGCCTCGTCGCCGCCCACTCCGTGTGCAACTGACGGATTCTATTCCCGCCGCTGTCAGAGTAGAATCCTCCGCGACCGGCAGTCGGCACCATGCGAACCCGATACGGCGTCTCCTACTGGCTCGATCGGTACCCGAAGGCCCGCCAGCCCGCCTACCCGCGCCACCGCGGCGATGTGGACGTGCAGGTGGCCATCCTCGGCGGCGGCCTCACCGGGTGTTCGGCCGCGTACGTGTTCGCGGCGTCCGGCGTCCGCGTGGCGCTGATCGAGTCGAACCGGATTGGCCAGGGCGGCTCGGCCTCGTGCCCGGGCCTGCTCCGGCTCGAGCCGGCCGTGCCCTTCCTCGAGCTGAAGCACGCCTACGGCCTGCGCGCGGCCCGCCATCTGTGGCAGTCGTTCCGCCGCGCGGGCCTCGATCTGGCGGCGACGATCCGCCGCCTCCGCATCCGCTGCGAACTGGTGCCCGACGCGGCCCTCCGGGCGGGGCTTGGCGAGGGCGACGGGGCGCGGCTGCGGCGCGAGCTGGCGGCGATGCGCGGCGCCGGCCTGGAAGGCGGGTGGCTGACGCCCGCGCGCCTGCGTCAGGAGACGGGGCTCTCGGGCGAGGGCGCCATCCGGTCGGCCGGCGACGCGTTCATCGATCCGTACCGCGCCACGCTCGGGCTGGCGGCCGAGGCGGCGAAGCGGCGCGCGCTCGTGTTCGAGCGCACGACGGTGACGCGCGTCCGCGCGGGCCGCAAAGGCGTCGAGGTCGCGACCGACGGCGGCATCGTGCGGGCAGCGGCCATCATCGTCGCGAGCAACGGCCCGGCGGCGCCGTTCAAGCCGCTGCGGCGGCACTTCAGCCCGATGCACGCCTTTTGCGTGCTGACGCCGCCGGCGCCGTCGTTCGTGCGGCGCGAGTTCGGGCGCAGCCGCGCCGTCGTGATCGATCAGGACGACCCGCCGCACGTCCTCCGGCGGACGAGTGACGAGCGCGTCCTGTTCGTGGGGGCGGACCAGCCGGCGCTTCCGGCCCGCACCCTCGAGAAGGCGCTCGTCCGGCGGGCCGGCCAGTTGATGTACGAGCTGTCGAGGCTCTATCCCGCCATAGCCGGCACCCAGCCCGAATACGCGTGGACCGTCCCCGTGTGGAAGTCGGCCGACGGGTTCCCCTGCGCCGGGCCGCACCGCCACTACCCGCGGCATCTCTTCGCCCTCGGGGCGGGCCACAACGGCGTCGCCTCGGCGCTCCTCGCGGCCCGCGTCCTGCTGCGCCGCTACGCCGGCGCGCCGGACAAAGGCGACGAGCTCTTCGGCTTCACGCGCCTGCTGGGGTAGGCGTCGCGCCGCCCTCCAGCCTCGCCCCGTCCAGTTCACCGCGCCGCCGCGACGGACTACACTGAGAGGCGTCTTCTCCTGCCAGGGCGGGCGGCAGTCCCCTCTCGCCGGCTCGACGCCGGCGGCCGGGCCCGGCGCCCTGGATGGGAACCGGGGAGCCAATATGAAGCGGAGCCGGATCGTCCTCGCCGCCGCGCTGCTCGCCGCCTTCGCGGCCGGCGGCGCGCTGCCGGCCCAGATGCCGCCCATCGCCGACGCGCAGGGGCAGGTCGGACTCGGCCTGCTGCTGCGAAAGCTCCGGACGACTGCGGTGTTCATGGAAGCCACGGCGCATCCAGACGACGAGCCGAACGGCGTGCTGGCGGCGCTCAGCTGGGGGCAGGGCGTCCGCACGATCGTGGCCACCGCCACGCGCGGCGACGGCGGCCAGAACGAGATCGGCCCGGAGCTCTTCGACGCGCTGGCCGTCGCGCGGACCGAAGAGCTCGTTTCAGTGCACGCCCTGGACGGCGCCGAGCAGTACTTCACCCGCGCCGTGGACTTCGGCTACTCGTTCAGCGTGGACGAGACGCTCGACCTCTGGGGCCGTCAGGAGATCCTCGGCGACTTCGTGCGCCTCATCCGGATGACACGCCCCGACGTGATCGCGGCGATGAGGCCCGACGGTGAAGGCGGCGGGCAGCACCACCAGGCTTCCGCCAGGATCGCCCGCGAGGCGTACCTGGCGGCGGGCGACCCGGCGAGGTTCCCCGAGCAGCTTCGGGAAGGCCTGCGCGCGTGGCAGCCGAAGAAGTTCTACTTCACGGGTCAGTACGGGTTCGCGGGCGAGCCGGCTCCGGCAGCCGGCGCGAAGCTGACGACGGTGGACACGGCGGCCTTCGACCCGCTGCTCGGCCAGTCGTTCGCCGACATCGGCAGCCGCGCCCGCAGCTATCACAAGACCCAGGGCATGGCGCAGCTGTTCTGGTTGCCGGGGCCGGCCGCCGTCCGCTTCACCCTCGTCGAGAGCGCCATCCCGGGCCTGAAGGGGAAGGACGAGGCGTCGCTCTTCGACGGCCTCGACACCTCGCTCGCCGGCCTCGCGCGCTTCGTGCCGGGCGAGGCCCCGGCCGGCCTGACCTCGGCGCTGGCTTCGGTGGCCGGCCGCATTTCGGACGCGGCGGCGCAGGCCGCGTCGGGCGGCCCGGCGGCCGCCGTCGCGCCGCTTGCCGCGGGCCTGACGTCGCTGCGCGCGCTCCGGGCGCAGCTTGCCTCGCGCGCGTTCGGCCTTCCCGAGGACGCGAGCGCGGAGATCGACGCCCGGCTCGCCCTGAAGGAAGAGCAGTTCACCGACGCCCTGCTCGTCGCCTCGGGCGTGCGGCTCGACGCGCTCGCGGATGACGGCCTCGTCGTGCCCGGTCAGCCCGTCACGGTGACGCTCATCGCGGCAAACGGGGGCCGGGAAGCCGTCGTCCTGACGCAGACTGGATTCCGCGGGCTCGACGGAGAAGCCGGCGTGTGCAGGACGGGTTCAATCGCGCCCGCCGGCGTCTACCGCTGCGACGCGCCGCTCGCGGTGTCCGGGCAGGCCCGGCTGAGCGGCCAGCACTGGCGGCGCCTGCCGACGGGCGCGCGGTACCAGTTCGACGCCGACGCGCCGTTCGGCGTGCCGTTCCGGCCGACGCCGTTCCGCGTCCGGTTCGAGTTGCAGGTGGGCGGCGCGGCGCTGTCGGTCGAGCGGCCGGTGCAGTACCGGTACGAAGGGAACATCTTCAGCGGCGAGAAGCGCATGGACCTGCTCGTCGTGCCGCGCTTCTCGGTGACCGTGTCGCCCGAGGTCGCCATCGTGCCGGCCGGAGGGGCTCCGGCGCAGGCCGGCGCCGCGCGCCGCGCGCCTGCCGCCAGCCGTGAAGTGCGGGTTACCGTCATCAACGGCAGCAGGGGGCCGGCCGAGGCCGCGGTCTCGCTCGAGGTCCCAGGCGGATGGGCGGTCAAGCCCGCGTCGGCGCGCGTGTCGTTCTCGCGAGAGGACGAAGCCGCGCCCGTGCGATTCACCGTCACGCCCGCGCGGGATGCGAAGCCGGGCCCGTACACCGTGCGCGCCGCCGCCTCGGCGGGCGCGGAGCGGTTCACGATCGGCTACCAGGTGATCGAGTACCCCCACACGCGGCGCCGGCACCTGCTGAAGGAGGCCGCGGCCGCCGTGAAGATCGTGGAGGTGGCCGTGGCGCCCCGCCTCCGAGTCGGGTACATCATGGGCGTCGGCGACCAGGTGCCTGCGGCCATTGAGCAGCTGGGCGCGCGCGTGACCCTCCTGGATGCGGACGCGCTCGCCTTCGGCGACCTCTCCGCCTTCGACGTCATCGTGACCGGCGTGCGCGCCTACGAGCGGCGGCCGGATCTCCGCGCCAACAACCATCGTCTCCTGCGCTACGCGGAAGACGGCGGGACCGTGCTCGTGCAATACAACAAGTTCGAGTTCAACGAGGCCCAGTACGGGCCGTTTCCCGCCAAAGTCAGTGCGAACCGCGTCACCGACGAGCGCGCGCCGGTTCGGATCCTCGAGCCCGGTCACCCCGTGTTCGGGTGGCCGAACCGGATTGGCGAGGCGGCCTGGCGCGACTGGGTGCAGGAACGGGGCCTCTACTTCCTCGGCGAGAAGGACGGACGCTACCTGGATCTGGTCGAGTCAGAGGACCCCTTCCCGTACAACAAGGGGCCCAAGCGCGGCGCGCTGGTCGAGGCGAAAATAGGCAAGGGCCGCTGGATCTACATCGGCCTCGGGCTCTGGCGGCAGCTGCCGGCGGGGACCGAGGGCGCTTACCAGCTGCTGGCGAACCTCCTGAGCGCAGGCCACGCCCCGGTGCCAGCCGGGCGGCCGGCGCGGTAGCGGCCGACCCGGGCCTCGACGGCGTGTAACATCGGCGGCGGCGCTCGAATCCAACGGCAGTATCAGCTCGATGCCGGCCCGGGGCGAATCGACCCGCGGCGTCTGGAGATCCCGACCATGGTCTATCGCGACGAGGTCCTGCGGCACCTGCTCCGCCGGGCCGGGTTCGGCGCGAGCGACGCCGAACTGGAGTACTACAGCCGGCTGGGGCGCCGGGGCACGGTCGAGACGCTCGTTGACTTCGAGCAGATCCATGACGATGTAGACGCCTTCGTGGGCGCGCCGGGCTACGTCGGCGTCAAGGCCGCCGGCGCCGTGTTCTCGCCCAACACGGTCATTGGGGATGCCCGGCAGCGGTGGCTGTTCCGCATGATCCACACGGCGCGGCCGCTCCAGGAGAAGATGACGCTCTTCTGGCACAACCACTTCGCCACCGCCTACTCCAAGATCGCCGGGGCGTACGGGGCGGCCGACGCGACGCGCCTGATGGCCGCCAGGGCGGCCGAGGATCCCGCCGGCCAGGAGGGGCAGGTCGAGACGATCCGCCGCCTCTGCCTGGGGAACTTCCGCGACCTGATGGTGGCGATGGCGAAAGACCCGGCGATGCTCATCTGGCTGGACGGGCGCTACAACACGAAGGCCAGGCCGCAGGAGAACTTCGGGCGCGAGCTGCTGGAGCTGTTCAGCATGGGTGTCGGCTTCTACACGGAGCCGGACGTGTACGCCGCGGCCCGGGTCTTCACCGGCTGGAACCTCGCGCGCACGGCGGCGAATCCGTCCTACCCGCGTTACGAGTTCGCCTACAACGCGTCGCTGCACGACACGGCCGCCAAGACGTTCAGCTTCGCAATCTATCCCGACGGGGGCAGAACGATTCCGGCCAGGTCGGCGGACGGAGGGCTCCAGGACGGCCTCGATCTGATCGCGGCGGTCGCGGCCCACCCCCAGACCGCGCGTCGGCTGGTCTCGCGGTTCTGGAGCTTCTTCGTCAGCGAGGTCAATCCGCCGACCGAGCGGTTCGTGAGCGGGCTCGCGCGGGACGTCCTCGCGCGCGGCTTCGACCTCCGCGCCGTGATGCGGCGCCTGCTGCAGTCGCCGGAGTTCCGGTCGGAGGAGAACTACCACACGAAGTACTCATGGCCCGCCGAATTCGTGGCGCGGAGCCTGAAGGAGGTCGGGTGGGAGGGATTCACGCTCAACAACGCCGTCAGCCAGATGGCCAGCATGGGGCAGGTGCTGTACGAGCCTCCGGATGTGGCCGGCTGGGAGCAGGGGCCGGGCTGGATCTCGTCTGGCGGCATGCTGGCGCGGATGAATTTCGCGGCGCAGCTCAGCCGGGCCCAGGCCGCGGCCCTGGTGAAGGCCGCCCGGCCGCACGCCTCGTCGCCCGGCGCGGTGCTCTCGCACGAGATCGGGCGCCTGTCGCCGGCGCCCTTCGGCAGGGAGGCCTACGACGACCTGCTGGCGTACCTCACCGCGAGCGGCGCGTGGACGGGCTCGGACGCGCAGCTGGCCATGAAGGTGCCGGGGCTCGTCCGCCTCATCGTCGGATCCGGCGAGTACGTGTTCGTCTAGGCCGGCGCGGACGGCCGCGAGAGGGTTTCCCGCGGGGGTGATTCCATGGCGATGACGCGGCGCGACTTCCTCCGCCACGGTGCCGGGGCGTTCACCGTCGGACTGGCCGGCCCGGCGGTCCTGGCCGACCTGGCGCGTGCCCAGGGCTCCGGGCGCCGGGCGCTGGTGGTGTGCTTTTTCGCCGGCGGCAACGACGCCCTCAGCACGCTCGTGCCCTATACGGACCCCTACTACTACAGCAGGCGGCCGTCCATCGCCGTGGCGGCGGGCGACGCGCTCCAGGTCGGGTCCGATTCGAGCGGCGTCAGCCTCGGCCTGCATCCCGGACTTCCGGCCCTGCGCGCCATCTTCAACGAAGGGCGGCTTGCGATCGTCCAGCGCACCGGATACGCGAACTCCACGCGGTCGCACTTCCTCGGCACGGACGTCTGGGGATCGGCCAACCCCGCGAGTCCGCAGTCGCACGGGTGGCTCGGGCGCTACCTTGATACGCTGCCGCAGCCGGTGGACCCGCTTGCGGCGTGGGACGCGGTGCGCGAAATCCCGCGCGCGCTGACGAGCGACCACGTGCCGGTGCCGGCCATCCCCTCGGCGTCGGGCTACGCGTTCAGCGCCGTGAACGGCGGCGCGGAGGCGGCCCGCGAGCGCGTCTTCGCCGAGCGCCTGGCATCGCGCGACGCGTCGGACCGCCCGCATCTGGCCTTCGTCAACGCGGGCATCGACGCCGCCATGAACACGCTCGACAAGGTGGCGCTCGTGGCGAAGTACGCGCCCGCCGCCGTCTATCCCTCGACTGCGACCGGAACGACGCTCAAGACCGTGGCCGGGGCGCTCGTGCAAGGCGTGGGGACGCGCGTGTTCTGGGTTCAGCTCGGCGGCTTCGACACGCACGCGGCGCAGGCGGCGACGTACCCGCGGCTCATGACCGAGTTCAACAACGCGGTGGCCGCCTTCTACGCGGACCTCCGGGCGCAGGGGCTGTGGGGGGACGTCCTGCTCATGACGTTCTCCGAGTTCGGGCGGCGGGCGTACGAGAATGGCAGCGCCGGCACGGATCACGGCGCGGCGGGCCTGATGTTCGCGGCGGGCGGCGGGGTGCGCGGCGGGCTCTACGGGACGGCCGCCTCGCTCAACCCCGCGCCGGACAACCCGGCCCTGGAGAACAGCGGCGGCGACGTCGGCTACGAGACGGACTTCCGGTCCGTCTACGCGCGCGTGATCGATCACTGGCTGGGCGGCGACTCGGTGTCGATCCTTCAGGGCGACTTCCGGCGGCCCGGGCTCGCGTTCGTCTAGCCTCCCCGGCCGGCTGCGGCCGGGGACCGTCTCAGGCGGCGGGCGCCGCCTTCGAGTCCAGCAGGTGGGCCAGGGCGCCTTCCACTTCCGGGTGCGCGAAGGTGAACCCGCCGTCCAGCGCCTTCCTGGGGACGACTCGCTGGCTGTAGAAGAGCAGCGGCCCCGCCATTTCACCGAGCAGGAGCTTCAGGGCGAACGCGGGCACGCGCACGAGCGACGGGCGGCGGAGCACGCGCCTGAGGGCGCGGGCGAAGGTGGCGTTCGTGACGGCGTGCGGCGCGGTCAGGTTGAGCGGGCCCCGCACCTCCGGCGTGCGGATCGCCCAACGGGCCAGCGACACCCAGTCGTCGCGGTGGATCCAGGACATGAACTGGCGGCCCGGGCCGAGGGGCCCGCCCGCGCAGACGCGGTAGGGCAGGAGCATGCGCGCGAGGGCGCCGCTGCGGGGATCGAGCACGATGCCCGTCCGCAGCAGGACGACCCGCGTGGGTCCGCCGTCGGCGTCGCGGGCTTCGCGTTCCCAGGCGGCGGCGAGGCTGGCGAGGAATCCCGATCCGGGTTCCGCGTCTTCGGCGAGGATATCGCTGCCGCGGTCGCCGTAGAGGCCGATGGCTGACGCGCTGAGGAACGCCGAGGGCGGGGGGCTGGACTGGCGGATGAAGCGCACGAGCGATCGCGTCGCGAGGAGGCGGCTCTGGACGAGGGCGTCTTTGCGGGCGAGGGACCATCGGCGGCTGCCGATGGACTCGCCGGCGAGGTTGACGATCGTGTCGGCGCCGCGGCAGGGGCCGGCCCAGGGGCCGACGCTGCCGTCGGCCTGCCAGGTGATGTATTCGACGGGTGGGGGGGCGGCTGGGGAAGAAGCGTCGGCGTGAGGCTGTGGGAGAGGCGGGGCCTGGCGCTGGCGGCGGCGGGTGAGGATTTGGATGCGGTGGCCGTCGCGGGCGAGCGACGCGGCGAGGGCGCGGCCGAGGAAGCCGGAGCCGCCGGCGATGACGACGCGCATGGGGGAAGGATACTGGAAAGTCGGACGCGGGGCTCGAGATTCTGGCGTTGGGAGGCTGGGTCCCGGCGGGGGATCTGCGTGCGTGGTTCGGGCGGCGCGGCGGGCGGGCCGACGGGGGTGCTCCGGGCGCGGGCTTGACGCCCGCGGCGGCGTTATGATACTAACTAGTTAGTTAGATTAACTGGTTGGTTAGTATGAGCGTGAAGACCCCGCGACGCCGCACCCCGGGCCCCCGCCGGCCGCCCGCCACCCCCCTTCCGCCCTCCGACTCCCGGCAGCGCATCCTCCACGCCGCCGCCGCCGAATTCGCCCTCCGCGGCTTCGAGCCCGCCACCGTCGACCGCATCGCCCGCCGCGCACGACTCAACAAGGCGATGATCTACTACCACTTCCGCAGCAAGCGCGCCCTCTACACCTCCGTCCTCCGCAACCTCTTCACCCTCATGGGAGACTGCCTCGCCGCCACCGCCGCCTCGACCGACCCGCCACAGGTCAGGCTCGACCGCTTCGTCTCCGCCTTCGTCCTCGAAGGCCAGCGCCTCGCCCACTTCGCTCCCATCATGCTCCGCGAACTCGCCTCCGGCGGCCGCCGCCTCGACGAAGAAACCCTCGCCGTCACGGCCCGCGTCGCCGGCATCGTCCGCTCCATCCTCGACCAGGGCCGCCGCGACGGCGCCTTCGCCCCCGTCGACCCGCTCCTCCTCGCCCTGACCACCGTCTGGCCCATCGTCGCCTACCTCGCCTCCGGCCCGATCAGGCACGCCGTCGCCCGCATCAGCCACGCCGAGCCAGGCAGGCTCGATCCCGACCGCTTCATCCTCCACCTCCAGACGCTGAACCGCCGCGCCCTCACGCCCGCGGCCGCCGCCGACATCCCGACCGGAGTAACGTCATGAGCTACCGCGAACCCCGCGCCGCCCGACTCGCCCGCGCGGCCGCCGTCGCCGCCGCCGCCGCCACGCTCGCCGCCTCACTCGCCTGCCGCGACGAGCCCGCGGCCGACCGCGTCCGGGTCTCGGGTTACGTCGAGGCCACCGAGATCCGCATCGCGCCGGAAGTCGGCGGGCGCCTGCTCGAGCTGAGAGCCGACGAGGGCGACCGCGTGAAGGCCGGCGACACAGTCGCCCAGCTCGACACGGCCGACGTCACCCTGGCCCTCCGGCGCGCCGCCGCAGAGCGCCAGGCCGCCGACGCTCAGCTGCGCCTGCTCCAGGCCGGCGCGCGCGCGGAGGACATCCGGCAGGCCGAAGCGCAGCACGCCGCCGCGGAAGCGGACCTGGCGGCAGCACGCCGGGAGTTCGCATCGGCCGAACGCGACCTCCAGCGCTTCGACTCCCTCCTCGCCGCCAACTCCGGCGCCGAGAAACCGCGCGACGACGCCCAGACGAGGCGGGACGTGACGCGCGACCGAGTGCGCGCCGGAGAAGCGCGGGCCAGGGCGGCCGCCGAAACCGTCGCCAGGCTCCGCGCCGGCGCCCGGCGGGAAGAGATCGACGCCGCCCGCGCCCGCCTGGCCGCCGCCGACGCCCAGATCGCCACCCTCGACAAGGCCCTCAAGGACGCCACGGTGCTCGCCCCAGCGGCCGGCGTGGTCACCCAGAAGCTCGTGGACGCCGGCGAGCTCATCGCTCCCCGCACCCCGATCCTCGTCGTGGCCGACCTGGACCGCGTCTGGGCCAACGTCTACGTGGACGAGCCCCTCGTCCCGCGCGTCACCCTCGGGCAATCGGCCAGGGTCTTCACCGACGCCGGGGGCCCGGGCATCGACGGCACGGTCACGTTCATCTCGCCGAAGGCCGAGTTCACGCCGCGCAACGTGCAGACGGCCGAGGAGCGGTCGAAACTGGTGTTCCGCGTGAAGATCACGGTCGACAACCGGTCGGGCGTCCTCAAACAGGGAATGCCGGTGGAGGCGGAGATTCCGCTCAAAGAGCAGGCGCCAGGGGCTGGGCGCTAGGCGCTCGTCGGACAGGGGCAAGGGACGAGACGGAATCCGGAATTCAGAATGCAGAAGGCGGATCGGCAGGCCGCCCAGCGAACGCAGGAACAAGCGAAAGCGGGGACAAGGGACAGCAGCAATGACACTGGCACTGGAGCTCGAACGGGTGACGAAGCGCTTCGGCCCGACCGAGGCGGTGCGCGACGTCTCGTACGCCGTGGAACCCGGGGAGATGTTCGGCCTCATCGGCCCGGACGGCGCGGGCAAGACGACCACCATCCGGCTGCTGTGCGGGCTGCTGAGGGCCTCCAGCGGGAGCATCCGCGTCCTGGGCCAGGACCCCGTCCGGGCGCACGGCGCCATCACGCGGAAGGTCGGCTACTTCTCGCAGAAGTTCAGTCTCTACGGCGATCTCAGCATCGACGAGAACATCGCCTTCTTCGCCGAGATCCACGGCGTAGCCGACTACCGCGAGCGCCGGAACCGCCTCCTCGACATGATGCAGCTCACGCCGTTCAGAGGGCGGCTGGCGGAGCGGCTGTCGGGCGGGATGAAGCAGAAGCTCGCCCTGGCCTGCACGCTCGTGCACGAGCCGGAGGTCATCCTGCTCGACGAGCCGACGACCGGCGTGGACCCGGTGTCGCGCCGCGAGTTCTGGCACCTGCTGTCGGAGTTCCTGTCGCAGGGCATCACGATCTTCATGGCCACGCCCTACCTGGACGAGGCGGAGCGATGCTCGCGCGTGGCGCTGATGAGCCAGGGGCGGGTTCTCGCGCTGGACGACCCGGGCTCGCTTCGGGCGGCCTTTCCCGACGACCTCGTGGAGATGCTGGCGCCGCGCCAGGATGAAGCCGCGCGGATCGCCCTGCTGGATCCGGCCGTGCGCGACGTGCAGCGCTTCGGCGAGCGCCTGCACGTGCGCGTGCCACGCGGCGAAGGCCCCGGCGTCACGCGGCGCCTGGGCGCCGCCTGCCGCGAGGCCGGGATCGACGTGACCAGCCTCCGCACGGTTCCCGCGTCCCTCGAGGATGTCTTCATCGACCGCGTCGTCACGACGCCCGACCAGGGTGCAGCATGAACGATCACGCACGCCGCCCGACCGCCGCCGCCTTCCTGATTGCCGCTCTGGCCGCCGCGCTCGGCGCCGCCGGGCCCGGCGCCGCCGCGTCGACCGGCGTTCCGCCCCCGCCCGTTCCGCCCCCGGCCGCGCCTGCGCCGGCAACGCCTCCGGCGCCGTCCGGCGCCGTCACGCTCTCGCTGGATGACGCCATCGCCCGCGCTCTGCAGGCAAGCCACCGCATCGGCGAGGCCCTCGCCCGCCAGGAGGCGGCCGATGCGGCCGTGGCCGCGCGCAAGGCAGCGAACATGCCCACAATCAGCCTCGCCGCCGGCTACCTGCGCACGAACCACGTGGACGAGTTCGGCATCCCGGCCATGGGGGCCGCGCCCGCGCGGATCATCTACCCCGATGTGCCGGACAACTGGCGTTCGCGTCTCGACGTGCAGTGGCCGATCTACACGTTCGGGCGCGTCGAGGCCGCCGAGCGGGCCGCCCGCGCCGAGGCCGCAGCGTCCGGCAGGGACACGGCGGCAACCAGGGCCGACGTGCGCCTCGACGCCGCGCGCGCGTTCTGGGCGTACGCCACGGCCATCGAATCGGTGCGCGTGGTGGAGGAGGCGCTGGCCCTGGTGGACGCGCACCTGCGCGACGTGAGGAACATGAGGGCCGTCGGCCTTCTCGCGCCGAACGACGTCCTGAGCGCCGAGGCCCGCCGGTCCCGGCAGGAGGTCCAGCTGATCGAGGCGCGCACCATCCGCGACGTGGCGGAGGCCGACCTGCGGCGCGTCACGGGCATCCCGCCCGACGTGTCCATCGCCGTCGACGCCGCGCTCGAGGCCGCGCCCGCTCCCATTCCGTCCGGCGAGGCCCTGCTGGCGGAGGCGCAGGCGAAGCGGCCCGAGCGCCAGGCCCTCGAGTCGCGAGCGGCCGCCGTCGGCGAGCGCCAGGCGGCCGCTGCGGCCGGACGGCGCCCCAGCGTGGCGCTGACCGCCGGCGTCGACTACGCCAGGCCCAACGCGCGCATCTTCCCGCGGGCGGCGGCGTGGAACGATTCCTGGGACCTCGGCGTCAGCGTGGCGTGGCCGCTCTGGGACGGGGGGCGGGCGAAAGCCGAAATCGCCGAGGCCGCCGCTTCCAGGCGCGCGCTGGCCGAGCGGCTGGCGGAGTTCGACGCGGCGCTTGGTTTCGAGGTCAGACAGCGCCGGCTCGACCTCGAATCGGCGCGCGCGTCGATCCGCGCCGCGACCGACGAGGTGGCCTCGGCGGCGGAGGCGCGGCGGGTCGTGGCCGAGCGGTTCAAGGCGGGCCTCGTGACGAGCACCGAGGTGCTCGACGCGCAGCAGGAACTGCTCGCGGCGCAGTTCGACCGCACGCGCGCGCTGGCCGCGGCGCGCCTCGCCGCCGCGCGCCTCGACCGGGCGGTGGGGAGGTAGAGCGCCCATGCCCTCCTCCTTGTCCGCTCCCGCCGTCACCGTCCGCGATCTGTCGCGCCGCTTCGGCCGATTCCTGGCCGTGGACCGCGTCTCCTTCGACGTCGGACGGGGCGAGATCTTCGGCTTCCTCGGCAGCAACGGCGCCGGCAAGTCGACGACGATCCGGATGCTGTGCGGGCTCCTCAGGCCGTCGTCCGGGTCGGCCGTCGTGGACGGCATCGAGGTGACCCGCGACCCCGAGGAGGTCAAGCAGCGGATCGGCTACATGTCCCAGAGGTTCTCGCTGTACGAGCTGCTCACCGTGCAGGAGAACATCAGGTTCTTCGGCGGGATGTACGGCCTCGACGATCGCGCCCTGCGCACGCGCGGCGCGTACGTGCTGAAGATGGCGGGCCTCGAAGGCCGGGAGCGCACGCTCGCGCGCGATCTGGCGGGCGGCTGGCGCCAGCGCCTCGCCCTGGGGTGCGCCATCCTGCACGAGCCGCGCATCCTGTTCCTGGACGAACCCACCGGCGGCGTGGACCCGGTTTCGCGCCGCGAGTTCTGGCGGCTCATCGACGGGCTCTCGGGCCAGGGCGTCACCGTCTTCGTGACGACCCACTACCTGGACGAAGCCGAGCACTGCCACCGCCTGGCGCTGATGCACGCGGGGCGGCTGGCCGCCCTCGGCACGGTCGCGGAGCTGAAGCGGGTCTTCAGCGGCCGCCTGGTCGTCGAGGTGCGCACCGCGTCGCCGATGGCCGCGCTTCGCGCGCTGGACGGCGTGCCGTCGGTCGAGAAGTCCAGCCCGTTCGGCACGGCGCTGCACGTCTGGCTCAGGCCCGGCGAAACGGACGTGGCGCCCCTGCGCGACCGGCTCCGCGCATCGGGGATCGAGGCCGAGTCGCTCGACCTCGTGGAGCCATCGCTCGAGGACGTCTTCATGGACGTCGTCGAGCGGGAGGAAAGGACGGCTGCATGAGGAAAGCGCTGGCGGTCGGGCGAAAAGAGCTCGCGCAGGTCCTGCGCGACCGGCTCACGCTCGCCATCCTGCTGCTCGTCCCGGTCCTGCTCCTGCTGCTGTTCGGCTACGCCCTCAACTGGGACGTCCGGCACGTGCGGCTGGCGGTGATGGACCGGGACCGCACGGCCGAGAGCCGGCAACTGCTCTCGTCCTTCGTCAATTCCACCTACTTCGACGTCGTCGCGACGCCCTCGTCCATGGCGGGAATCGAGCGGCTGATGGACCGCGGCGAGGCGCGAGCGGCGCTCGTGATTCCCGAGGGGATGACGCGGGACCTGGCGGCCGGGCGCACGGCCGCGGTGCAGGTCCTGGTGGACGGCGACAACGCCAACACGGCCTCCACCGTCTTCGGCTACGCGCAGGCCATCGTCCGGGGCGCGTCTGCCGACCGGCTCGGCGCCTCGACCGGCGCCCCGGCCGCGCCCATCTCGGTGGAGCCGCGCATCTGGTACAACCCCGAGCTGGCCAGCTCGCTGTTCCTCGTGCCGGGCCTCATCGCCTTCATCGTGATGATCAGCTGCGTCGTCGCCACGGCGCTGTCGATCGTGCGCGAGAAGGAGCGGGGCACCTGGGAGCAGGTGCGGATGGCGCCCATCGCCACGCCGTCGTACATCATCGGCAAGTCCGTCCCGTACTTCCTCCTCTCGCTCGCGGCGGCGTTCCTCGTCATCGCCGCGGCCATGCTGCTGTTCGGCCTCCCGATGCGCGGGTCGTGGCCGCTGCTGGCCGGGTCGGTCGCCCTGTTCGTCCTGGGAGGCCTGGGAACGGGGCTGCTGGTGTCCACCCTCTTCGACACCCAGGCCACCGCGTTTCTGGCGAGCCTGCTGATCTCCCTGCTCACGACGCTCGTCCTGTCGGGCTTCATCTTCCCCATCGCCAGCATGCCCGCGGTGATCCAGTACGTCACCTTCATCGTGCCGGCGCGCTACTTCATCGTGATCCTCCGCGGCATCCTCCTCAAGGGAATCGGGTTCGCGCCGCTCGCGCTCGAATTCGCCGCGCTCGGGGTGTACGTGACGGCGGTCATGAGCCTGGCGTCGATCCGCCTGGCCAGGGAGCGGGGCTGATGCGCCGGCTGCTGTTTCTGATCCGCAAGGAGCTCCAGGAGCTGCGCCGGAACCCGCGCATGTTCCCGCTCATCTTCCTCGCGCCCGTCCTGCAGCTCTTCATCCTCGGCTACGCGGCGAGTACCGACGTCAGGAACGTGCCCATCACCATCGTGGACGGCGACCGCAGCCAGGCCAGCCGGGAGCTCATCGGCCGGTTCGAGGGGTCGCCCTACTTCAGCGTCTCGCGCGTCACCTCCGACGAGGGTGACGTGCTCCGCGACATCGAGACGCGGCGCGCGTGGATGGCCCTGTCGATCCCGCCCGAGTACGGCGAGTCGGTGGCGGCGGGCAGGCCCGTCACGCTGCAGGTCGTCGCCGACGGGACCGACTCCAATTCGGCGGGCCTCGGCCTGACGTACGCGACGACGCTCATCGCGGACAAGGCGTCGGAGCTCGCGCTGGCGCGCCGCCCGCGCGGCCGGCCGGCGGCGGGGGCGATCGAGGCCCGCATCCGCGTGTGGTTCAACCCGCAGCTGCTGAGCAGGCACTTCATGGTGCCCGGCGTGCTCGCGCTCCTGCTGATGGTGATTACGAGCGTGCTCGGATCGATGGCTGTCGTGCGCGAGAAGGAGCTGGGCACCCTCGAACAACTGAACGTCACGCCGCTCAGGCGCTGGGAGCTGATCGCCGGCAAGCTGCTGCCGTACGGCCTCATCGGCACGCTCGACGTGTTCCTGGTCGTGGGAGTCGCCGCGCTGTGGTTCGAGGTGCCGCTGCGCGGCAGCTTCCCGCTGCTCCTCGGCCTCTCGATGGTCTACCTGCTGTGCACGCTGGGGCTGGGGCTGCTCGTGTCCACCCTCGCCAGGAACCAGCAGCAGGCCATGATGACCGCCGTGTTCTTTTTCATGATGCCGATGATCTACCTCTCCGGCTTCGTCTTCCCGATCGAGAACATGCCCGCCGCCATCCAGCCGCTGACGTATCTCGTGCCCCTCCGCTACTACCTGGTGATCGTGCGCGGGATCTTCCTGAAGGGCGTGGGCCTCGAGGCGTTCTGGCCCGATGCGCTGCTGATGCTGGCGTGGGGGGCGGCCGTGCTGGCGCTGGCGACGGCGCGATCGCGGAAGACGCTGGCGTAGGAGCGGCTGCCTGGCGTCGGAGACCTCGACGTGCCGCCCCGCAGCCGGATCCCAGCGCCGGGCCGCGCGGACGCCGCGGGCGAGGTACGCGGCGATCTCCTTCGAGCCATATCAGCGTGCAGAATCCCTTGACAGCGCGGCAGGACGCGACATGCAGGGTTTCCGGCGCGCCGGGCCAGGCCGGGTGATATAGTCCGCGGCCTGGGCCAGGCATGCCGACGGCGCTCTCGATGCTCGTCGTGCTCGTTGCCGCGCAGGCACCCGCCGCGCAGACGCCCGCCGCGCCGGCGCCGTCGCCTCGCTTCGTGCCGGCCTGCCACGTCGGCGGCACGGTCGTGGACGAGCGGACCCGCGCGGGCGTGTCGCGGGCGGTCGTCGTGCTGCGGGCCTTCTCGCCGGAGCGCCTCCAGGACGCAGCTTCACCGCCGTCGTGCCGCGGAGGATGCCAGACCGTCGCGGACGGCGACGGCCGGTTCGCCTTCGCGGATCTCCTGCCTGGGGACTACGCCCTGACAGCGTCGATCGAAGGGTTCGCCGAGTCGGCGCCCCTGGAGGTCCGGCTGGACGGCCAGCCCTGCGCCGTCACGGCGGACATCCCGTTCCGTTTCCAGATGCTGGCCGAGGCGCGGGCCGGCCTGCCGCGGGCCCTGGGCGCGACGCCGATCCCCGCCGCCATCGCGCCCGTGCTGACCGGCGCGGCGATTGCGGAGACGCCGGGCGCCCTCGAGGACCTGTCGCGCGCCTTCCAGTCGCTGCCCGGCGTGGCCGGGTCGCAGGACAACCGGAACGATCTGCTCGTGCGCGGCGGAGGCGCGCTCGAGAACCAGATGCGCATCGACGGGTTCGACCTGCCCAACGTGAACCACTTCGGCGCGCAAGGCGGGAGCGGCGGGGCGCTGTCGATTCTGCCGCCCTGGCTCATCGAGCGCGGCTCGCTGGAAGTCGGCGGCTTCTCGGTGGCCTTCGGCGACCGCATGTCGTCGGTGGCCGACGTCAGCATCCGCCCGGGGCGGCGCGACCGCGTGCACGCGGCGGTGGGCGCGGGGATCGGCGGGCTGACGGCCATCGGGGAGGGCGCCCTCGGCGCGCGCGGCTCCTGGCTGGTGTCCGCCCGCCGGAGCCTCCTCGACGCGGTCTTCAGCAAGCTGACCGACGAGATCGTCCCGGCCTACGCCGACGTGCTCGTGAAAGCCGAGCATCGGGCGGGCGAGAAACACCGCCTGACCGTGCTCGGCCTCGGCTCCCGCGACGAGGCCAGCGGGCACGACGAGAAGGCCGGAGACGACGAGCTCTCCGGCAGCGAAACGACGGCTCTTGCGGGCGTCCGTTTCGACTCCTCGTGGTCGGCGCGGGCCTTCTCGTCCGTGGTCGCCAGTCTGAGCTCCATCGACGTGGACGCCAGGGCCGTCGATGGGGCGGTGGTGGACGCCATCGACGCGGGCAAGGAGACCGAGGTCCGGATCCGGGCCGACGTGCGCCGCAAGAGGACGTTCGTCGGCGACATTCTGGTGGGCGGGGCCGTCAAGACCTACCGCTACGACTACGAGCTGTTCGTCAACGATCTCTGGACGCCATACAACGCGCTGAACCGGGACCTGTCGTCGCGTCAGCGCCGCTCCTTCACCGATCTTGCCGCCTACGCGGAGGCGGAACGCGCGATCGCGGGGCGCGGGAGGCTGCTCGCGGGCGTCAGGATCGACCGCTGGGGCGCGGCGTCTCTGACCGCAGGCAGCCCGAGGGTGAAGGCGGAGATCGTGGCCGGGCGGTCCGTGCGCCTCGTCGGCCACTGGGGCATCTACCGGCAGGGCGTGCCGTTCATCTGGATGGCCAGCGCGCCAGACAACATCGGCCTGGCGCCGATGGCGTCGCGCCAGTTCGGCGGCGGGCTCGACTTCGAGCCGCGCCCCTGGCTGCGCCTGGCCGTCGAAGCCTTCGGCAAGCGGTACCGGAACTACCCGGTCGATCCCGCCGTGCCGAGCCGCGTGCTCGTCAGTTCGGCGGCGGACTTCGAGCCGCCCTACGTCGGCCCGCTCGTTGGCGCTGGGCGCGTCCGGGCGTCGGGCATCGACTCGCTGGCCCAGCTCTCGCTGCTGCCGGGACTCGAGGTTGCGACGAACTACTCCTACTGGAAGGTTTCGCAGTCCGGCCTCGACCGGGCCTGGAGGCCTGCGGAGCACGAGCTGCGGCACCAGGCGCGCCTGGAAGTGCGCTACCGGCCGGACGGCCCGTGGAGCGCCGGGTTCCGCCTGCGCCACGCGAGCGGCCGCCCGTACACCCCGTTCAGCGTGCCGCTGTCCGTGAAGCGGGGACGGGCCGCCTACGACCTGACGCAGATCAACGCGCTGAACTACCCGTACTACCGGCGGCTGGACGTGCGCGTCGATCGCAGCGTCCGCACCAGGTTCGCCTCGGCCGCCGCGTACCTCGAGGTGGACAACCTCCTGAACCGGCGCAACGTGCTCACCTACCGCTGGAACCGCGCGCTCAAGGGGCCGAAGCCCGTTCACCAGTGGGGGCGGACGCTGGTCGCAGGCGTGCGCATCGAGTTCTGAAGAATCCAGGATTCCGACTTCTGGCTCCTTCTGGCTCCTGCCGTCCGTGCGCTGACAGGTACTCCTCCGCCCACTTCCTCATCGCGCCCGAGATGACGCCCACCGAGTCGGCTTCCGCGACGGCGCGGCTCCTCGGCCAGCCGTCCACCATCACGCGCCGCACGGCCCAGATCGCAGCGGCCCGGTTCCCCCCGCCGCAATGGAAGAACAGCGGCTGGTTCGAGCTGTCCTTCGTGGCCGCCAGGAACGCGTCAACGGCCGCGTCGGCGGCCGGGTCGGTGCGCACGAAGGGGATGTGGATGTACTTCATCCCCGCCGCCTCGACGGCGGCCTTCGCCGCCTCGACGTCGGCGCCGGGCTCGCTGGCGGCGCGCAGGTTGAGCACCGCCTTGAATCCCTGGCGCTTCAGCTCGGCGGCCGCCTCGCGCTTCATCGCCCCGCCCGTGGCGAAGCGGTCGTCGATCCGCGCGAAGTTGAGGACGCCGAGGAACGGCTCGACGCGGGCGGCCTGCCGGGCTTGGGCGGGCGGCGCCTCGCCGAAGATGTAGCGCCCAAACCACTCGAGGTTGTGCTCCATCGCCGCGCGGTGCGCCTTCGGCTTCGTCAGCCCGTGACCGAAGCCCTTGTAGACGATGAGCTTCGCCGGCACGCCGTGATCGAGCAGGCCACGCAGGAGCTCGTAGGCGTTCGGGATGGGCACGCGCCGATCGAGTTCGCCGTGCTGGATGAGCGTCGGCGCCGACGCCCGCTTGATGTAGGTGATGGGCGACGTGTCCGCGTAGATCTTCGGGTCGTCCCAGGGCGTCGCCTTCAGGTACTGGCGCGTGAACGGGTAGATGTCCGTGTTGACGTAGTACGTCATCCAGTCCGAGATGCCCGCCCCGACCGACACCGCCTTGAACCGCGCGCTGTCGTGCGTCGCCAGGAACGCCGAGATGTAGCCCCCCTGGCTCCAGCCCATCACGCCGACGCGGTCGGTGTCGGCCAGGCCCTGCGCCACGAGGTGGTCGATGCCCGAGAGGACGTCCCAGGCGTCGCCGATCCCGAGGTTGCGGACGTTGAGCGATCGGAACGCCTCGCCGTAGCCGGCGCTGCCGCGGTAGTTGGGCTCGAGGACGATCGCGCCCCTGCTGAGCCAGATGTCGATGGGATAGGCGGACGTCGAGCCGTACGGAACCGGCCGCGAGACGCCCGTCGGCCCGCCGTGGATGACGACGAGCAGGGGGTGGCGCGTGCCGGCCTTGAAGTCCGCGGGCTTGTGGAGCACGCCTTCGATGAGCGTGCCGTCCAGGCTCTTCCAGGCGATGACCTCCTGCGACGGCTGAGGCCACGACGCCGCTTGAGCGCCCAGGCTGGTGAGCTTCTTCAGGCTGCTGTCGGATCCCGACAGCGTGAGGACGCACACCTCCGGGAACTCTCCGGGTCCGGAACGGATGAAGGCCATCGCCGAGCCGTCGCGGGTGGCACTGAAGCCGGAATAGGCCTGCTGCGCGCCTGCCGTGACCTGCCGCAGTTCGCCCGACGACGGATGCAGGAGGAAGACGTGCGCGCCCGTGCGCTGGGCGGCGCTGAAGAGGAGGAAGCCTTTCGCCGCCCACATGAGCGGGCTCGCGTTCTCGTCGAAGCCTGCCGTGGCATTCGTGATGGCGCCGCCCGCCGCCGGGATCACGGCGATCCGGCTGTTCGTGTAGTAGTAGAAGGGCCGCGCCATCGCCGACGCGAACGCGACGTGCGACCCGTCGGGCGACCAGAGCGGCCGCGTGTCGGGGCCCTCCTGCCTCACGAGCGGCGTGATCGCGCCGCCGGCGACGTCGACGATCGAGATGTCGGACGTGCCGCTGCTGGCCGGATCCGCGTTGACCGTGTGATCGAACGCGATCCGCGTGCCGTCCGGGGACCAGTCGAAGCTGCCGACGGTGAAGTCGCCCTTGGTGAGCCGCCTGGTCTTCTTCGACTCGACGTCGATGACCCACAGGTGCGACATCCGGTGATCGGCGCCCACGATTTCGAACTCCCCGTACTTCTTGTCGCGCTCCCGCCAGGCCTCGCTCTTCGGATCCAGCTGCGTGAACGCGATCTGCCGTCCGTCGGGCGACCACGCGAAGCGTTCCACGCCCTCGCGCTCGTGCGTGAGCTGCTCCGCCTCGCCGAACGACGGGCGGATGAGCCATATCTGCCGCTTGTCGGAGCGGGTCGACGCGAACGCCAGGCGCGAGCCGTCGGGCGCCCACGCCGGCGCGTCGCTGGACTTCCTGCCGTTGGTCAACTGGCGCACCGCGCCGGACGCGACGTCGGCGATCCAGATCTCGGTCTCGTACGCGTCCTCCTCCCAGTTGGCTTCGCGGACCGTGTACGCGACCATAGTGCCGTCGGGCGAGATCGCCGGGGAGCCGGCGCGCTTCAGGGAGACGAGCTGATCGACGGTCGGCGCAACGGGCGCGGGCGTCAGCGCCGCGGCGGGCGCAGACGCCTGGGCGGCCGCCTGCGGCGCGGCCAGGCCCGCTGCAGGCAGCGGGGCGCCGACAGTCAGCATGGCGACGATGGCAACGGAAGCAGCAGGTTTCATCGGTTCCCTCGTGTGGCCCGGAAGCAGAGACGCATGATGATAGACCCGCGCGAACCGGCAGGCGCGCCCGCCTGCACGAATTGTCTCGATGGCCCCCTCCAGGGCGGCCCGGGTCCCGCGCGAGGCCCGGCGGCCGTGCGGGCCGTTGCTGCGGCCCTCATGATGATCGCGATCGCCGCCGTCGGGGCCACGGCGCAGGACGGGCCGGGGCTGCCCGAGCTGCGCGCGGTGTGGGTGGACGCCTTCCACCACGGCATCCGCTCGCCGGCGGAAGCCGCGCAACTCGTCGCCGACGCGCAGCGGACGCACGTCAACACGCTCTTCGTCCAGGTGCGCCGGCGGGCCGACGCCTTGTACACAGGCGGTCTCGAGCCGCCGCTCGACGATCCGTCCTACGACCCTTCGTTCGACGCTCTCGCCCACATCGTTTCGGCCGCCCACGCCGCCGGCCTGCAGGTGCACGCCTGGGTCAACGCGATGCCCGTCTGGCGCGACGAGGCGCCGCCGAAAGACGCACGCCATCTCTTCAACCAGCACGGGCCCGCGGCCGCGGGAGAGCGCTGCTGGCTGACGCGCATGCGCGATGGCACGAGGCGGTTTCCAGTCGGGTACTTCCTCGATCCCGGCCATCCCGCCGCTTGCGACCACCTCGTCGCGGTCTGCCTGGACATCGTCAGGCGCTACGACGTGGACGGCCTCCACTTCGACTACATCCGCTACCCCGAAACCGAAGGAGCGCCGCTGCCGCGCGGAGCGGACGTCGGATACAACCAGGTGAGCGTCGCGAGGTTCCAGCGGGCGTACAAGCGCGCGAGGGCGCCCCTGCCGGATGACGAGGCGTGGACCCGGTGGAGGCGCGAACAGATCACCAGCCTCGTCCGGCGCATCTCGATCGAGGCGCGCGCCATCAAGCCGCGGCTCAAGGTGAGCGCGGCGGTCGTCGCCTGGGGGCCGCCGCCGGCGTCGGCGCGCGACTTCGAGAACGCGTCGCCCATGCAGCGGGTCTTTCAGGACTGGCGGGGCTGGCTGGAGGAGGGGCTCATCGACCTGGCCGTGCCGATGAACTACGCGCGCGAGCACGACGAACGCGGGCGCGAATGGTTCGACGGCTGGATCGCATGGGAGGCGAAGCACAAAGGCGATCGCCAGCTGGCCGTCGGCGTCGGCGGCTACCTGAGCGCGCCCGAAGGCGTGCTGGCGCAGATCTCGCGCGTACGGAGCGCCGCGCGCGAGGCGCGGGCGGACGGCGTCTCGCTGTTCTCGTACTATCAGCCGTCCATGGAGCCCGTCATGCCGGAGCAGCCCGCGGCGGCGCAGGGCGCCGCGTCCGCCTCCCAGGCTCAGCCCGCCGGCGCGCCGCCGCCGCCCGCTCCCGACAGGCTCGACTACCTCGTGCGGGGCGCCGCTGGCGCGCCCGCGGCCTTCACAGGGCCGGCGCCGGTTCCCGCCATGGCGTGGATCGACGCGCCGGCGCACGGCGCGCTCGCAGGCTCGATCGCGGGCGGCGCCGGCGCGCTCGCGGACCGCCGGACCGTCCGCATCCGCCAGGCCGGGCCGCCCCACGAGACGCGCACGATCACCAGCGACGCCTCTGGCTGGTTCGGCGCGGCGCGCCTGCCGCCGGGCACGTATCAGGTGCAGCTGGAAGATGCCCGGGGAAAGCCGATCGGGCCTCGAAAGCTCGTCAGGGTGGCGGCTGGCGCCGTCGCCCGCGTCACGCTGGCGGCCAGGTAGGCGCCGGCCTGCCCGTCCCCCAGCCTGCCAGCCCCTAGATCGTCAGCACCACCTTTCCCACGTTCGCACGGTCCTGCAGGCAGGCGTGGGCGCTGACCGCCGCCGCCAGGGGAAACGTCTTCGACACGACGGCCCGCAGGCGCTTGCCCGCGAAATCGGTGAGCAGCGCCTCCATCGCCCAGGCCGCGTAGCGGCGCTCCTTCCACAGATGCCCGAGGTTGAGGCCGAACACGCCCTTGTTGGCGCGCATCAGATCGAGCGGATCGAAGCGCGGGCGGCTGTCGAGGACGCGCTGCACGCGCGCGTCGTCGCGCTCGAAGCCGTCCACGCAGCTCTGCGTGCCATAGCTGATCAGCCGGCCGAGAGGGGCGAGCAGGCGGTAACTCTGCTCCAGGGACGCGCCGCCCAGCGGGTCCAGGACCACGTCCACGCCGCGCCCGTTCGTGATGCGGGCGATCTCCGCCTCCAGGTCCGCGCGCCGATCGTCGATCACGTGGTCGATGCCCAGGCTGCGCAGGGCGCTGTGCTTGGCCGAAGAGGCCGTGCCGATGACCGTCGCCCTCCGCAGCCGCGCCAGCTGCACGGCGGCCACGCCAACGCCCCCGCCGGCGCTTCGAACGAGCACGCTCTCGCCCGACCGCAAGTTGGCCATCCGGTAGAGCGCGACCGAGCCGGTCAGGAACGTGACGGGCATGGCGGCCGCCTCGTTGTGGCTGAGCGGCGGAGGCACGTTCCACACGAAGTCCGACGCGGCGACGGCGTACTCGGCGTACCCGCCGAAGGGGGTGAGCGCCACGACGTGGCGGCCCCGCTCGTGGCGCGACGGCCCGGGGCCCAGCGCGTCGATGTAGCCGGATACCTCGTAGCCCGGGACGAAAGGAAGCGGCGGGGCGTCTCCATACAAGCCCATCCGCGCCAGCACGTCGGCGAAGTTCACGCCCGCGGCCTTCACTCGAATGCGGACGTCGCCAGGCCCGGGTTCGGGGATCGGGCGTTCCCGAATCTCCATCACCTCGGGGGCGCCGTGGCGGGTGACGACAATTTCTCGCATGATGGCAGCCTTGCGCGAACGCTGCATCATAGAAGGGGCAAGGGGCAGGCGACAAGTGGCAACGCTCGCCCGCCGAAGCTGGCTGGCCGGCTTGCCGGCAGGCCCTCTTGATTCGGGCTCCGCGGCCCGGGGTTCAGGGCTAGACTGTCGGCAGCATGAACTGTCGCACGGCCGTCCGGACGGCCGCTTCGGCCGCACTCGCGATGGGCGCGATTCTGGCGGGTCAGCAGCCGCCGCCGGCGCCCGTCGTGCTGGTGACAGGCGCGCGGATCCTGGACGCGGCGCGCGGCCGCTACCTGGCTCCCGCCGCCATCCTCGTTGAGGGCGACCGCATCGCGGCCGTGACGCCGGGCCCGCCGTCGCCGATGCCCGCCGTCACGGCGCACGTCAAGGCGGACGGGGCCGTGGTCGTGCCCGGGCTGCTGGACGCGCACGCATGGGGCGCGCCGGCGCCCGATCTCGACGCGGACTACTTCTACCTGATGGGCCTCGCCCACGGCGTGACCGGGTATCGCGTCCTGAACGCGCGCACGAGCTGGGCCGTGGCGCAGCGGGCGAGGGCCGCCGCGGGCGATGTGCTGGCGCCGCGGCTTTGGACGAGCGGGCGGGGCATCAACCAGGGCGCAAGCCCCGACCGCTGGCTGTTCGACGCGCCGGACGCCCGGGCCGCCGCCGCCGAGGCCGCGCGGCAGGTCGCCGCGAAGGTCGACTGGATCGCGGGCTACGAGGCGCTGGGGCCAGAGTCGTACCAGGCCCTGGCAGCAGCCGCCCGGCAGGCCGGCGTGCGAGTCAGCGGGCGCCCGGGAGCCGCGTCGATGGCGGACCTGGCTGCGGCGGGCGTCGCGTCGATCGAGACGCTCGCGTTCCCGCTGAAGGCTTCCGCGGGTCCGACAGACGATTCGTGGCCGGAGGTCGGCGCCAGGGATCTCGCGGCGCTGCAGGCGGGCCTGCTGCGGCGACGGGTCACGCTCGTGCCCCTGATGGCGGCCGCTGCCGCCAGAGCGTTCCCGGAAGAGGCGCTGAAGGACCCGTCGATGGCGCTCCTTCCGGCTGCGCGCCGCGCCGCCCTGGAGGCGCGCCTGAGCCGGACGGCGGCCGACGCCCCGAAGAGGCGGCGAGCGTGGGCGAGCCAGGCGGCGTTCCTCGTGCGCTTCGTCAGGGCCGGAGGCCGCGTAGCCGCCGGCACCGGTTTCGAATTCGACGGCTATCCCGTTCCCGGCGGCGGCGTGCACCGCGAACTTGCCGCCTTCGTGCGCGCCGGGCTGACGCCGGCCGAGGCAATTCGCGCGGCGACGGCGGCAGGCTCGGCGCTCGTCGGCGCACAGACGGGAGGCGCCGGGCTCTCGGCGGGAGCGCCGGCCGACTTCTTCGTCGTGACGGGCGACCCGCTGACGCGCATCGAGGACCTCTCGGCCATCACGCACGTTGTCCGGGCCGGCGAACTCCTGGATCCGAAGGCCCTGCTCGCGCTGGCCAGGCGCGGCGCCGAGCCGAAGGCGAAGTAGTGGCCGGGCCTGACCCCGGGTGGATCCCCGTCAACGCGCCGCCGCTCGCGCAGGGGCGCGCGCGGCCGCTCGTGGCGACGTTCCTCGAGCGGCCGCACCGGTTCGCCGCGATCTGCCGGAGGCGAGATGGCGAGGTGGTCGCGGCCCACGTGCCCAACCCCGGCCGGCTGACCGGCGTGCTGGCGCCCCGGTGCACCGTGCTGCTGGACGGGCCCTTCCCGCCGCCGCGCTCGCTGCTCTACACGATGCTGGCCGCCAGGCCTGCCGACGGGTGGATCGGCACGAACACCCTCTACGCCAACCGGGTCTTTCCCGCGCTCGTCTCGCACGGGCTTTTCCCGGAGCTCGGGTCTCGTCTCGGCGCTGTGCGCGCGGAGGTCGCGCACGGCCGATCGCGGTTCGACTTCCAGCTTGGGAAGACGCTGGTCGAAGTGAAGTCGGTCACGCTCGCCGCGACCCGTTCGGCGGCGCGCGCAGGGCGACGGAGTGCCGCCGCCGGCTCGGATCGTGGAGCCGCCACGGCGCGCGTCGGCGCGTTTCCCGACGCCGTGAGCGCGCGGGCGGCGCGGCACTGCGACGAGCTGGCCGCGCTCGCGCGCGCGCGCCGCCGCGCGGCCATCGTCTTCGTGGCCCAGCGCGGCGATGTCGCGTCAGTGGCGCCGGCCGACGACATCGACCCGGATTTTGGCGCGGCCATCCGCGCGGCGTCGGCGGCCGGCGTCCTCGTCCTGGCCTGCGCCCTCGACATGACGCCGGCGGGCGCCACCCGCGCGCGCCGCATTCCGGTCCATCTGTAGAGACGCGGTTCGCGACAGGTGGCACCGCCGTCCCGAGCGCCCGAGTCAGGCCAGCTCCGCGTCGAGCGCCTCCTGCACGAGCTCCCATGCCCGCGCCACGTGCCGCTCGGTCGTCTGCAGGTTGCCGATCGCGGCGCGCAGCGCGAAGCGGCCGTGAAGCGCCGTGTGCGAGATGAAGACCTCGCCCGAGGCGTTCACCCGCGCCAGGATCGCTTCGTTCAAGCGCGCGAGGCCGGCCTCGCTCCACTCGCGCCCGCGCGGCCGCGCGCGGAAGCAGACGACGCTGAAGGGCGCCGGCGCGAGGCGCTCGAAATCCGGGTGCGCGTCCACCCAGCGCGCCAGCTGCCGGCCGAGGCCGACGTGATGCCGGATCCGGCCGCGCAGGCCGTCGGCACCGAAGTAGCGGAGCAGCATCCAGAGCTTCAGCGCGCGGAACCGGCGGCCGAGCTGCACCCCGGTGTCCATCAGGTTGGCGGCGGCCTCCGGCGTCCTCAGGTACTCCGGCACGAGCGAGAAGGCCTGGCGCAGGACGTCCATGCGCCGGCAGAAAAACGCGCTCAGGTCGAACGGCGTGAACAGCCACTTGTGCGGGTTCACGACGAGCGAGTCGGCGCGCTCCGCGCCCGCCAGAATGTGCGCGTGCTCGGGCAGCATCGCCGCCGCGCCGGCGTACGCCGCATCGACGTGCAGCCACAGACCCTCGGCTTCGCAGATGCCGGCGACTTCCGCCACCGGGTCCACGCTCGTCGTCGAGGTCGTGCCCACCGTGGCGACGACGGCGACCGGCAGCACGCCCGCCGACCGGTCCTCGGCGATGGCGGCGCCGAGCGCGTCGGGCGGCAGGCGGAACTCCGCGTCGCAGGGAATGCGGCGCAGCGCCTCGTGGCCGAAGCCCGCAAGGATGACGCCCTTGTCAATCGAGGAATGCGCCTGGTCGGAGCAGTAGACGCGCAGCCGGGGCACGTCGGCGCGGCCAGCGAGGCCGAGGCGGCGGACGTGCGGCACCGCGGCTTCGCGCGCGGCGGCGAGGGCGTGCAGGCTCGACATGGAGGCCGTGTCGTAGATGACGCCCGCGAAGGAGTCCGGCAGGCCGAGCAGCCGCCTCAGCCAGCCGAGGGCGACGGCCTCGAGCTCCGTCGCCGAGGGCGACGTGCGCCAGAGCATCGCCTGCTGGTTCAGGGCCGCGGAGAGGAACTCGGCCAGGACGCCGGGCCCGCTCGCCGACGTGGCGAAGTACGCCATGAAGCCTGGATGATTCCAGTGCGTCATGCCCGGCATCAGGATGCGATCGAAGTCGGCGAGGATGCCGTCGAATGGTTCGGGCGAGTCCGGAGCCTCCGCGGGCAGGGCACGCCTGATATCCCCCGGCGCCACCCGGGCCAGCACGGGGTAGCGCTCCGGGTGCTCCATGTAGCGCGCGATCCACTCGACGATGGCGTGGCCGTGCGCGCGAAACTCGTCGGCGCTCATGTCGCCGAGCGAAGCGGCGGTGGACATCCCGGGCCTCCTGCGCCAGATTCTAGCGCGAGGAGGCGGGCGGCTTGTGCCTGTCTGAGTCGAAGCCGGCGCCCGGCCCCGTGCCTCCTATCTCTCGACGACCACCGTGGCCGGCTCTCGCAGCCTGATCGTGAGGACCGTGCCCGAGGCGAGCACCGCGGGGTTCCGGCCTCCTGCCGCCTGCGCCGCGGTGCCGCCGGCGGCCCCGGCCGCGCCGCCGATGAGCGCGCCCGTGCGTCCACCGACGACGCCGCCGAGAATCGCGCCGCCGATGGCGGCGCCGCCGACCTTGGCGGCCGTCTCCTTGCCTGGGGACTTGCCCTCACGCGACACCGACGCCGTGTCGATCGCCACGCGCGTGCCGTCGCCGAGCACCAGCGTGTGGAACCGGACGCCGATCTTCGCGCTCGTCCGCAGTTTGCCGCCGCGCTCGACAGCGATCACCGACCCGACGATCCGCGTGCCGGCTGGAATGGCGACGCTCGTGCCCACCAGGACGTCACGAATCACGCGCGCCTCGACCGGGTCTTCGACCCTCGCCACTTCGCTCGACACCGACGAGGCGAGCTGAATGCCGAGCACCGAGTCGGCTGGCACCACGAACTCTTCGAACGTCCGCGGCGCCGGCCCTTTCTCCTCTGGCGTCCCGACAGGCGCCTCGGCTGGCGTGTCAGGCGCCGCTGTCTGCCGAGGATCCGGCGCAGCCCACACCAGTGCCGCCGGGGCCTCCGAACCCGGCGTGTCCGCCGCCGACACGCCGGCCTCGCCTGACGGCTCGGCCGTCACGGAGGAGCCTGCCTGAACTGGCGAGGGGCGTGACGGGCCCGATGCCTGGGCTGCCGCGCCACGGGTCCCCGCGTCGCCGGTCAGGCCGCCAGCCGCAGTCAGCTGAGCCGTCGCGGTCCGGACGGTTTCCACATGCGCCTGCCGGTACTCCGGCGCCGGCCCAGCCGCGCCGGCGCCGGCTTCGTTCGCGGCGCCTGCCCGAGCCTGGAGACGCTCGCCGGCCGTGCCTGCCGGGTGTTCCCGCAGAGCCAGATACGCGCCCGCGGCGGCCCCCGCTGCGACCAGTGCCCCCGCCAGCGCGATCGTCGCCAGCTTGTTCATCACCGTCTCCCTGTTCCAGACAGACGAGAGAGCAACTCCCGTGCCGGAACGGCGGGCCGGGACCTTCCCGGAAACGGCTTCCTGCCGTGGAGTTTAGCTGAAGGGCAGCCGGGTGGTTCCCCGCCTCCGCTGCTGAATCGTCCACGTCCGAGCCCGGGGGGTGTCTCCATTTGCAAACAACCTGCTCAGGCGGCAGAATGGCCGACAATGAGATTGCTCGATCGGCTCGTGCAGGACGGCGATCGCCTGTTTCGATGGCGCAGCTACCTGCCGCTGATTCTCGTGCCGGTCGTCATCGCCGGTGTGCTGGCGACGCCGCCACCGTTCTCGGCGCGCCGGACGGAGCGTCTATGGGAGCTGGGGAGCACCCTGCTGGCGCTGTTCGGCCTGGCGATTCGGGCGTGGGCCGTCGGGTCGGCGCCGGAGGGCACGTCCGAACGGAGCACCGTCAACCCGCGTGCGTCCCGGCTGCGCACCTCCGGGCCGTACTCACTGGTGCGCCACCCGCTCTATCTGGCGAACGGCCTCATGGCGCTCGGCGTGGTTCTCTTTCCGGGCGTCTGGTACCTGCCGCTCGTGCTCGTTCCGGCATTCCTCCTCTACTACGAGCGGATCGCCGTGCGCGAGGAGGCATTCCTGCTCGAGCGGTTCGGACGCGAGTTCGAGGAGTGGGCGGACCGGGTTCCCGCCGCCGTGCCGTCGCGCGCAGCCTACGTCCGCGCGACGGAGCCGTTCTCGTGGAAGAAGGTTCTGCGGCACGAGTTCCACGGCCTCTTCGTGGTTGCGGCGAGCGTGTTCGCGATCGACGCGATGCAGGAGTCCTGGCGCGCGCGCGCCTGGCGGGCAGACGGGCCGTGGGCGTGGTTCGCGGGCGCGAGCGCGGTGCTCTTCGTGGTCTTCACCGCGTTGAAGCGGGGGACGCGCCTCTTCGACCACTGAGCGGGGGCGGCACATGCGCCTGAAGCGGTACTACAGCTCGCGGGACGTGACGGCGCTCACCGGCCTGAGCGCCGACCAGCTCCGGTGGTGGGAGCGGCAGGGGCTGGTGCAGCCGGCGATCGCCCCGCGCCGCACGGAGACCGGCGGCTACACCGAGCGCCGCTACACTCCCGTGGACCTGCTCGAGATCATGGTGCTCGCCGATCTGCGGCGCCGCGGGTTCTCGCTGACCCGCCTGCGGGACCTCGTCGACAAGCTCAGCAGCCACTTCGGCGTGCGCCTTTACGAAGCCACCGGCCAGAGCGGGCCCGTCACGCTGCTTACCGATGGCGGCGATGTCTACGTGCGGACCCCGGACGGGCGCTTCTTCAACCTGCTGAAGAATCCGACGCAGCCGCTCCTCGTCATTGGCGAGGAAGCCGGCTTCAAGGTCCTCGCCTCGCGGGCGCGCCCGCGGAAGAGGCGGCCGAAGAAGCCCGCCGCCGGGGCGTGAGCATGCGGGCCGCGCTCGCAGCGGGCCGCGCCGCCTGCGCCTCGCTCGCGCTGGGCGCCGCGGCCGCGGTGGCCGCGGGCCTGGCCGCCGACGCGCGCCTCGCCGCCAGGGCCCGGCAGGGCCCGGTCTTCAAGTCCGGCGTCGAAGTGATCGCCATCGACGTCCGCGTCATCGACAAGGACGGCCGCCCAATCGGCGGCCTTCGCCCCGAGCAGTTCGAGGTGAGCATCGACGGCAGGCCCAGGCGCGTCGTGTCGGCCGACTTCGTCGAGTACGCGGCCGGCGACGGCGTCCGGGCGGCTGTGGGCAAGCCGGAAGACGTGAGGCGGCCGCGCTTCAGCTCGAGCGAAGAGGCCGCCGCGGCGCCTTCGCCGGGCCGGCTCATCTACCTCGCCGTCGATCAGGGCAGCTTCAAGCCCCTCGCCGCCCGCGGCGCGATGGAGGCCGCCAGGCGCTTCATCGACCGCTTGCAGCCCGGCGATCGCGTCGGCTTCGTGGCGTTTCCCGCGCCCGGCCCTCTCGTCGAGGCCTCGCGCGACCACGCAGCCGCGCGCGCAGCGACCGCGCAGATCGTCGGCCGAGCCCTGCCGTTGAAGTCCGACGGCCTGGACAAGAACGTCAGCCTTGGAGAGGCCATCGACATCCGGGCCGGGGACGCCATCGTGCTGGAGAAGGTCCTGGCCCGGGAGTGCGCGGGCCTCGGCCCTTCCGCCCGACCGGCGTGCGAACTCGCCGTGCGGGACACCGCGCTGGCTGTCGGCCACAGCGCCGAGATGCAGGCGACGCGCAGCCTGGCTGGCATGGAGTCAATCGTCCGCAGCCTCGCGCGGATCTCCGGGCGCAAGACGCTGGTCTTCCTCAGCGCCGGGCTTCCCGTGTCGGATCGGAGCGGCCGCGACCTGCAGTTCCTGCCCTGGATGACGTCACTGGGCCGCGAGGCGGCCGCGGCCAACCTCAATCTCTACGTGCTGCACGTCGACTCGGGCTTCCTGGACGCTTTTTCGGCCGAGAACCGGACGGTGAGCGACGCGCTCGACCGGGACCTCAGCCTGACGAGCGGAGGCCTTGAAGCCATCGCGGGGTCCGGCGGCGGAACGCTGATTCGCGTTGTCGCGGGCGCCGACCACGCGTTTGACCGCGTCCAGCGAGAGACGGCAGCCGAGTATCTGCTGGGCGTGGAGCCCGCCCAGAGCGACCGGGACGGCAGGCCGCACCGCATCGCCGTCAAGGTCGCCGTCGACGGGGCCGAGGTGCGCAGCCGCAGGGAGTTCGTGCTGGCCGCGGCCAGCCGGGTTTCCGGGAAGCCCATCGACCCGGTGCGGTCTCCGGCACCCGTCCGGCCCGTCGCCGCGGCCTTCGCCGGCCGGCCGTCCCTCGACTTGCCCGTGTCAGTCGCGACCTGGGTCATGACGGCCCGCTCGGGCAGGCACACGGTCTACGTCAGCGCGGACATCGGCGGCGACTTCGCCGGGCCGGCGGGCGTCGAAGTGATGTACGCGTTCACGGATGCCGCGGGCCGCACCCACGCGCCCGTCGAGCGCTCGGACATCCTGCTCCCGCGCCGCACGGGCCGCCCTGGCTCGCTCGCCTTCGCGGTGCGGGACGAGCTCGAGCCGGGATCGTACACGCTCCGCTTCGCGGCCTCGGACGCGTCGGGCCGCAGCGGCTGGACCGATCACCGCTTCACCGTCGCTCCGAGGACGGCCGGCACGGTCGAGTTCTCGGACCTGATGCTGCTCGAGCCGCAGCAGGGCGGCGAGGCCATGCCCGCCATTGTCACGACCGGCGCGCTGCGCCTGCGCGCGGTGGAGGCGCACCTCGAGGTCGCGCCGTTGGCGCCGGAAGCCGCGGTGGCGGGGGTCACCATCGGCGTTGCCAGCGCGACGGACCCGGCCCTGCTCGTCTCCGAGAGCGCGTTCCTGTCCCGCGGCGCGGATCGCGCCGCGGCGTGGACCGCCGTCGCCTACCTCGACCTCGGGGAGCTTCCGCCGGGTGACTACGTCGCGGTGGCCATCGTGTCGAACGGCGATCGGGAGCTCGGCCGGGTGGACCGGCCCTTTCGCATCGAGGGCGTTCCTCCGCAGGGACTGCCGTTCCCCTAGGCCGCCCGGTCGCGGCCGACCGCGTCCGGCGGGGCCAGGGTCTTGCGCCCGACCATGCCGCAGGCCGCTGCGCCGATGGTATCGCCCGACCGTTCGTGCTATAACCTCGCGATTGCGTTCGGCCCGTCCGGCGCCGCATGGCCGACGGGCCGAGCGCGACAGGAGTCACGGCACCATGAGCACACGCACGGTTGTTTCGGCCGGCACTCGCCTTCTGCTCGTCGTCCTCGCCGCGGCCGCGGCCGCGCCCGCGACGCACGCGCAGAAGGCGGCGCCCGCGCAGAAGCCGGACGAGGCCTACACCAGGCTGATCAAGGAGTACACGCAGGATCCCCGCATCAGCACCGAGCTCGTCGATCACATGCCGGCGAGCGACAAGGTCCCGTCGCCGCTGAAGTTCTTCGGGCGCATTCCGGGGACGCCCGGGGAGCTGACGTACGCGAAGGACATCCACCGCTACTACGAGGCGCTCGCGAAGGCGTCGCCGCGCTGCCGGTTCTGGACGATCGGGAAGTCGGAAGAAGGCCGCGACATGGTGCTGCTCGCGGTCGCAGACGAGGCGACGATCAGGAACCTCGACGCCTACAAGGCGCACCTGAACGCGCTCACCGACCCGCGCAAGACCACCGAGGCCAGGGCGCGGCAGCTCATCAAGACCGCCAAGCCGGTCTATTGGATCACGGCCGGCCTGCACTCGGGCGAGACCGGCGGCCCGGAGACGCTGATCGAGCTCGCGTACCGCCTCGCCGTGGAGGAGACGCCGTTCATCCAGCAGATCCGCAACAACGTCATCGTGCTCGTCACGCCCGTGCTCGAGGTGGACGGCAAAGAGAAGCACGTCGACACGTACTACTACGGCAAGAAGACCGGGAAACCGCGTCCGCCGATGGTCTACTGGGGCAAGTACGTCGCGCACGACAACAACCGCGACGCCATGGGCCAGGTGCTGAAGCTCACCCAGAACGTCAACCGCGCGTTCCTCGAGTGGAAGCCGACGATCCTGCACGACCTGCACGAGGCGTCGAACTACCTCTACACGTCCACCGGGACCGGGCCGTACAACGAGGCCCTCGACGCCATCACGATCAACGAGTGGTGGGCGCTCGCGAACACCGAGGTCATGGAGATGACCAAGCGCGGCGTGCCCGGCGTGTGGACCTACGGCTTCTACGACGGCTGGACCGCCAACTACCTGTTCTACGTCGCCCACGCGAAGAACGCCGTCGGCCGCTTCTACGAGGTGCAGAGCTACGGGCCGGACATCGTCGAGAACCTGCGGCTGGGGACGAACGCGACGAGCCGCGAGTGGTATCGGCCGAACCCGCCTCTCCCGTCCATCAAGTGGGGGCCGCGCAACAACGTCAACATCCAGCAGTCGGCCCTGCTCATCGCGCTCAACTACGTGGGGAAGAACCGCGAGGTGTTCCTCGAGAACTACTGGCTCAAGAACCAGCGCGCCGTGACCCGGGGCCGGAGCGAGGCGCCCTTCGCGTGGGTGATCCCGGCCGCCCAGCGGCGCAAGGCCGAGGCGGCCGACCTGGTCAACAACCTGCGCCGGCAGGGCCTCGAGATCTCGCGCGCGGACGCGCCGTTCAAGGCCGGCGCCCTCGACGTCCGCGCCGGCGACTACATCGTCCGGGCCGACCAGCCGTACCGGACGATGGCGGAGATGTACTTCAGCGTGCAGAACTTCGCGCCCGGGAACCCCCGGCCCTACGACGACACCGGCTGGACGATGCCGCTCATGCGGAACGTCGAGCTCGTGCCCGTCGCCGAGAAGGAAGTGCTCGAGCGGCCGATGACCCTCGTGACGGCGGACGTCCTGGCGCCGGGCGGCATCGAGGGGTCGGGGCCCGTGCTGGTGGTCGATCACACGAGCGACAACGCCATCGTGACGTTCCGGTTCAGGCACGCGGGCGTGAAGATGCTCGCGGCGGAGGAGGACTTTACGCTGGCGGGGCACCGCTTCCGGGCCGGGGCCATGATCGTGCCGGGAGCCGACCGGGCGGCGCTCGAGCCGACCCTCAAGGAACTCGGCTTGTCGGCCTGGGCCGTCCCCGCCGCGCCCGAGGTCAAGACCCACGACCTGGACGTGCCGCGCATCGGCTACGTGCATGCCTGGTCGAGCACGCAGAACGAGGGCTGGGTCCGGGCCGCCTTCGACCACTACGGCGTGCCCTACACGTACTTCGGGGACACGAAGCTGCGGGAGGGCAGGCTCCGGGCGGCGTACGACGTGATCGTGTTTCCGCACGTCGGCGGGACCGCGCAGGCGATGGTGAACGGGATCGCCAGAACGGGATCGGAACCGCTGCCCTACCGGAAGTCGGAGTTGACGCCGAACCTCGGCGCGCAGGACCAGGCCGACGACATCCGCGGCGGGATGGGCATCGAGGGCCTGATGAACCTCTACCAGTTCGTCAGGGACGGAGGCCTCCTGATTGTCGAGGGGGCGACCTCGACGATCTTCCCCGAGTACAAGCTCGTCAACGGCGTCACGGTGGAGAGCCCGCCGGGCCTGTTCGTGCGCGGGTCGATCGTCCGCGGCATGGTCGCCGACGCGAAGAGCCCGATCCTGTACGGCTACGACGGCGCGCAGATCCCCGTGTACTTCAATCAGGACCCCGTGCTGGCTGTCGGCGGATTCGGCCTGGGAGGCGGGCGCGGAGGCGCCGCTGGCGCGCAGATCCCGGGCGTCGGGATGACTGTGGCGCCCAACGCGGCCTCGACGCAGAAGCTGTCGCCGTGGAAGCTGGAGACCCGGCCGGAGGAGGAGCGTCGAGCCGACCAGGCCGCCTCCGCCGGCGGCGGGCGAAGCGCGGGGACCGGCCCGGCGGAAACCGGCCAGGCCGCCGGCCGCGGCGCGGCCGCGGCGTTCAGCGGAGCCGGGTCCGAGGCGCCTCGCGTGATCCTGCGCTTCCCGTCGAACCCGGACGAGATGCTGCTCTCGGGCGTCCTCGTCGGCGGCCAGGCCCTCGCGGGCCGCGCTCAGGTGGTGGATGCGCCCATCGGATCCGGGCACGTCGTGATGTTCGCGATCCGCCCCTACTGGCGGTGGCAGACCCAGGGCACGTTCTGCCTCGGCTTCAACGCGATTCTCAACTGGAATGACCTGGACGCGGGGAGGTAGAGGAGGAATCCGGAATTCGGCATGAAGATGGAGCCCCGGGTCTTCAGAGCTCTGGGGAGTTGGTCCAGGGGGCAGGGGACGAACGTGACGGGGTGAGCCTTTACGACGTGAATTCCTGTGGGATGGCGGCGGGACCGCCGGAGGTGCTTGCATGAAGCGAGCCGTGACTGCCGCCGTCGCAATCGCGCTCGCGTCCGCGTCCCTGGCCCTGCTGGCCGACGAGGGGATGTGGACGTTCGACAACGTGCCCCGGGCGCGCATCAAGCAGCAATACGGCTTTGAGATCACCGACGGGTGGCTCGAGCACGTCAGGCTGGCGTCGGTGCGCGTCGGCGACGGCGGGTCGGGATCGTTCGTGTCGCCGGAGGGCCTGCTCTTCACCAACCAGCACGTCGGCCGCGGGCAGGTGGCGAAGCTGTCTCTCCCGGATCGCGACCTCGTCCGGGACGGCTTCTACGCGCCGTCGCGGGAGGCGGAGATCGCCTGCCCGGATCTCGAGTTGAACGTCGTCGTGTCGTACGAGGACGTGACGGCGCGCGTGCAGGGCGCCGTGACGGCCGGCGCAACCGACGCGGACGCCAACGCCCAGCGCAAGGCCGAGATGGCCGTCATCGAGAAGGCGTGCGCGGCCGGGACGGGCCTCAAGTGCGAAGTCGTCACGCTCTACAGCGGCGGCGAGTACTGGCTCTACCGCAACAAGAAGTACACCGACGTCCGGCTCGTCTTCGCGCCGGAGGAGCAGATCGCGTACTTCGGCGGGGACTACGACAACTTCACCTACCCGCGCTGGAACTTCGACATCGCGTTCTTCCGCGCGTACGAGGGCGGGGCGCCGGCGAAGACCCCGCAGTACTTGAAGTGGTCGAAAGCTGGCGCGGCCGAGGGCGAGCTGATCTTCACGCCGGGCTACCCGGGATCGACCGCCCGCCTGCTGACGGTCGCGCAGCTGAGGTACCACCGAGACGTCGGCAATCCGCTCCAGCTGCGCGTGTGGCGATCCCGGCGCGACGCGCTCGTGCGGTACGCCTCGACTGGCGCCGAGCAGGCGCGGCGCGCGTCGGCCGCCAGGCTCGGCCTCGAGAATTCGCTCAAGCGCCTCGTCGGGCAGCAGGACGGCCTGCTCAATCCCCGCATCTTCGGCAGGAAGGAAGCCGACGAGGCGGACCTGCGCGCGAAGGTGGCCGCCAGGGCGGAGTGGCGGCGGGCGTTCGCGCCCGCGTGGGAAGAGATCGAGCATGCGTACGCGGGCCTGCCGGCCACGGCGGCCCGTCTCGCGTTCTCCACGCTCTCGGCATCGCGCCTCGCGAACATGGCGTCCACGATCGTCCGCTACGGCGACGAGATGAAGAAGCCGAGCGGGCAGCGCTATCCGGAGTACGCCGACGCGCGCCTGGAAGGGCTGAGGTTCGGCCTCTACTCGCCGGCGCCGGTGTACGCCGACCTGGAGGAGGCGCAGCTCGCCGCTTGGCTCGAGGAGGCGCGGGACGCGCTCGGCGCCGAGGATCCCTTCGTGAAAGCCGCGCTCGGGAGCCTGACGCCGGCCGAGGCGGCGCGGCAGGCCGTCGGCGGGACCGCGCTCGCCGCGCCCGCGGCCAGGAAGGCGCTCGTCGAGGCCGGCCCCTCGGCCATCGAGGCCTCGGCCGACCCGCTCATCGCGCTGGCGAGGCGGGTCGAGCCGGTCATTCGCGAGCTGCGCGCCTGGCAGGAGGAGCGCATCCAGAGCGTGGAGGCGCGCGCGGGCCAGAAGATCGCCGAGGCGCGGTTCGCCGTCTACGGCAAGACCGCCTATCCCGACGCCAACTTCAACCTCCGGCTGGAGTACGGGCGGGTGCTCGGGTACGAGGAAGGCACGACACTCGTGCCGCCGCACACGACGTTCTACGGCCTGTTCGAGCGCGCGGCGGCCTTCGGCGGGAAGCCGCCGTTCAACGTGCCCGCGCGCTGGAGGGACGGGCGCGCGAAGCTCGATCTCGCCACGCCATTCAACTTCGTCTACACCGCCGATACCATCGGCGGCAATTCGGGCAGCCCGGTGATCAACCGCGATGCCGAGATTTGCGGCATCAACTTCGACAGCAACCTGCAGAAGCTGCCGAACCGGTACCTCTACATCGACGAGGCGGAAGGCTCGCGCGCGGTGGGCGTGCACTCGGCCGGCATCCTCGAGGGGCTGAAGAAGCTGTACGCCGCCGACGCGCTCGTGGCGGAGCTGACGGCACCGCGACAGTAAGGGGCGGCAGCGCCCCGATGCGGCGGCCACCTGCCGCAGGCGCCCGCCAGCGGTCGGCGGCTCGGCGGCACGGCGAAGCCCGGCGGCGGCGCGAGTGACCAGGGAGGTCGCCCGTGAGCAGGAACGACGAAGCGGCACCGCGATCGGTCCGGGGCCGGCAGCTGGCGTGCCCTGTCTGCCGGCACACGCAGTTCTACTCGCGCTCCTACTTGCTGAACACGAGGGTCGCGAGCTTCTTCAACTTCGACTGGGCGAACCGCTCCGCCCTGACCTACGTGTGCGAGCAGTGCGGCCACATCCTGTGGTTTGCCGCGGACCCGGACCACCCGGACCACCAGGAGTAGGACGGCGTCCCGCGCGGCGCCCCCGGTGAGGCGGCTCGACGCGCGCCGGGCCCGGCGCTCGCCAATCGGCGGCGTCCGAGGGCCTTCTTCGAGGCGCAGCAGGAGCCGCATCCCGGGGCCAGCGTCAGGGCTGCTTCTCGAAACACCGGAAGGCCCCGGCCGCCGCGATCTCCCGGTACGGGCGGGTCGAGATGAAGGCGAGCGCCTGGGAGTTTCGCGCGTCAATCCGCGCAAGCAGCACGTAGCCCTGCCTCGAGCAAAGCCCTTCGAAGTGCTCGTGCAGGAAGGACCCGAGGCCCCGACGCCGGTGGCTGGCGGCCACGCTGAGCCCGCCTTCGGCCTTGCCCAGGCCCCGGATGACCAGGTTCGCGGCAGCGACCATGACCGGGCCGTCGAACACGCCGTAGTTGAGGCGAGCGGGGTCGTTGAAGGCCGCTTCGTTCGGGACCAGCGCGAGACGAACGTCGCGCTCGGACAGGCCCGACTGGAAGTACGCCGCGGCAACGGGGAAGTCGGCCCGGGACAGCCCGCGCAGGACCATGGTCGTGCCCGGGACCGGAATTGACGCCGAGAAGGCAGGGTCGCGCCTCCTGAACCGGCGGGCAATCGCGCTGAGGCCGGCCTCTCTGAGGCGATGGTACAGGCGCTTCGGCAAGAGGCGGCTGGCTGCGGCAATCACCGGAGGCTTCCCGGGAGTCACGAGCGTCGATGCCCCATCGGCAGGCCGACGCGCGCCTACCGGTAGTCCCGGAACGGCAGCTGGCAGTCGTGCTTGCGCAGGAAGTTCAGGAAGCGCTTGTAGTCGCCCGGGTCCATGTTGAAGAGCTTCGTGACGATCTTGTAGTTGCCCTTGGCCTCCTCGAGGCCTTTCGACACGAGCTCGCGGAGGTTCCCGCGCGTGATCTCCCGCTGCATGTAGAGGGGGTAGACTGCCGTCCAGAAGGACTCGCGGTTGACCGTCATGCGCTTGTACAGCTCGTCGGCCACCGAGCGCCGGCGCTCGCGCTTCGGGCGCAGGCTGATGCCGCGCTGCGACCGGACTTCGACGGGCACGTCGGCCAGCCCGATCTCGGGGCCGCAGCCCGAGACCACGATGCGCTCGATGACGTTGGCAAGCTCGCGGACGTTGCCGGGCCACGAGTACTCGGCGAGCGCGGCGTACGCCTCGGGCGTGATCCGCAGCTTCCGGTCGTTGTCCAGGCTCTCGAGAAAGGCCTCGACGAGCATCGGGATGTCCTCGCGCCGCTCGCGGAGCGGCGGCACCTGGATGTTGATGACGTTGATCCGGTAGTAGAGGTCCTCCCGGAACGAGCCCTGGGACACCATGTCCGCGATCAAGCGGTTCGTGGCCGCGATGACGCGGACATCGACGTGGCGCCCGACGCGATCCGCGCCGACCTTCTGCAGCTCGCCGGTCTCGAGGAAGCGGAGCAGCATGCCCTGCATGCGCAGGCTCATCTCGCCGATCTCGTCCAGGAAGATCGTGCCTTCGTCGGCTTTCTCGAGCATGCCGGCCTTGTCCCGGTACGCGCCCGTGAAGCTCCCCTTCACGTGGCCGAACAGCTCCGATTCCAGGAGCGTCTCGGGCAGTCCCGCGCAGTTCACCGTGACGAAAGGGCGGTCGGCGCGCAGGCTGTGCGAATGGATGCTCAGCGCGACCAGCTCCTTGCCGACGCCGCTCTCGCCCGTGATCAGGATCTTGGCGTCGCTGAGAGCGACGCGGCGGATCTCCTCCTGGAGCGCGAGGATCGCGGGGCTCCGGCCCACGAGCTGCCCGAAGTCGTTCCTAGGCACCGTGGTCGCTTCCCCTCAGCAGGCAGTCGACGGCCGTTCTCGCCTCGGGGGCGAGGTCGAGGAACCGTCCTCCGACCCGGTAGCCGCCGGAGCGCTGGTCCCACTGCCTGGACACGTGCCGGACGTCCAGCCTGGCATCGAGCGCACGGTCGCCGAGCCTGGCGATCACCCGCGGGCCGGCCTCCGCCGCGATCGGATCCGGGCAGGCCAGGAGGACGCCGTCCGAGCTCACGTCGAGCACCCTGACGGCCATCGAAACCGGCCGGATCATGACGGCGGCGCCCCCCAGCGGCACGCGCGGCGACCGGCGCCGCTCGACCAGGCCACGATCCATGTCAGTCCTCGTTCGCCGGTGGCGGCTCCCGGCACTCGTCCATGAGGGCGCCGATGCTCTCGGCGGCCCGCTTGCCGATGTCGATAAACTCGAGGCCGACCCTGTACCGCCGGCCGCCATCCTGCAGATGGATCGGCGACAGGTGGCGGACAATCGCCCGCATGTCGATCGCCTGGCCGTCTCGCACGACCCTGATCGGCTGCACCGACCCCACCGGCAGGGGCGCGACCGATTCGACGAGCGCGCCTTCTGGGGCGAGGTTGAAAACGTGCAGGGGCTCGAGGGCCTGGACCGAGCCCCACAGCTCGCCGACGATCTCGAAGCGCGTGGCCGCCCGCCGGTCAGCTAGTCGCATACCTGCTCCCGTCGCCTGCGCATGGCCAGGCCAGGAGTCGGAGGCGCGCGGGCGCGCGAACAGCCGCGGCCGCAAAGACCCCCGCCCGATCCGAAGCAAGGACGACGCCAACGTTAGTGTCAGGCGTTGGCTGGCTCGGCCGACAGGCGCACGCGGAAATCCGGCCTGAAAACCACCGCGTTCCTTGTTGAGGCCCACGAAGTCACCCGCGGGGTGGTCAGAAGTCTGACAACGGCGCGACAAGATTCTGCCAAGAAGCGCCTCTTCAGTCAACCGCGGCCAGGACCTCCGACGCGTCCAATCGCCTTCCGAATCCTCGAATGCCGGCAAGCGCGCGGATCCCCAGCCCGAATTGACGCTCCCGACGGCGGTATCGATAATGGCGGCGATGTCGCAGCCGTGGACGAGCCGGCTTCTCGCGGCGTACCGCCTCGTGATCGGCCGCTTCTGGATCGACCCTCTGGAGACGCTGCTGGAGGAGATGATCGGTCTGCCTCGCGCCTCGTTCTGGGTCCCGGTGCGGCGGGCGGCCGAGTTTGCCCGGGACCTGGGCCGCCTGGTCTACGGCGGCCCGCGCGTCAGCGTGCGCCGGTGGGTCGGTCCTGACTGGACCATCGTCCTGGTCAGCCAGGATGACGCCATCTGGGACAACGAGCTCCGGCACGTGCTCTTTGGCGTTTCTCCGGCCGAGCATTCCGGCGTTCGCCTCTGGCTGTGGCAGGTGCCGGCCCTCGTTCGGGCAGAGGCGGCGGCAGACCGCCTCGTTGTGCTCCACCTCAACCGACTGCTCAAGTGGCGGTTCCCCGATCTCTGGTGCGTGAGGGTCCCTCCGTCGTTGCGAGCCATCATGGACATCTCGGCGCCCCTGGAGGCCGTAAAGGCGGGTATGACCAGACGCCGCCGGCAGGAACTGACGCGGCTCGCCGGGCTCGGCCTCGGAAGCGCCGTCAGCCGCGATCCGGCCGAGTTCACGCGGTTCTACCAGGACATGCATGCCCCGTTCGTGACCGAGCGGTACCGCGACCGGATCCGGATGCGGCCGCTTGAGGCCCAGAAGCGGGTCTTCGAACGACGGGGCGTCCTCCTCTGGCTCACGCGCGGCCGGCATACGGTGGCCGGCGTGTTCGGCGTGCGCCGGAAGTTCGGAAGGACCTTCTGCGCCATACACCTGGGCATCGACCAGTCACAAGACGAGGCGATCCGGCGCCACGCGATCACGGCCCTCTACTGGCGCCTCATCACCTGGTCGCACGATGCGGGATGTCGATCCATCGATTTCGGACTCGCGCCCGCGCAACTCGCCGACGGCTTGTTCCTCTACAAACACCGCTGGGGCATGCGGTTCGACCGCGACCGCACGCTCCACTCGGTCTGGACGTTCGCCGGGCGGAGCCTGCCCTCGGCACTGGTTCGCCGGCTGAACGAGCTGGGTCTCGTGGCCGAGGCCGTCGGCGGATACCGATGCGCGATCTTCCCCGGGGAGGACGGGACTGGCCTCTCGGCGTCGGAGCAGGCTCAGCGCGTGAAGATCATGGCTCAGGCCCGGCTGGATGGATTCCTGCCGGTGGGCACCGCCGGCGCCTTCGTCAGTCCGAGTAGATGATCTTGCTCCCGTCCGGCTCGAAGCCGATGGGGAACTCGCGGAAGCCGAGGCGCCTGGCCGTCGCCCGGATCGAGGCGTGTGCCGATCGCGGAGCGTAGAGCAACAGGCAGCCGCCCCCTCCCGCCCCGGTGATCTTCCCGCCCTCGGCGCCGGCCCGGCGCGCGAGCCGGTAGTATCGATCGAGGTCGCCGTTCGTGACCTTCGACCCCATCTGTTTCTTGAGTTCCCAGCCTTCGTGCAGGAGAGACCCGAACCGGGAGAGCCGGCCCCCCGCGACCTCGCGGGCCACTCGGGCCGCCAGGTCGCTCAGGCCGTCCAGGGCGCTCCTGGACGCGCCGGGCACTCGCATGCGCTGCCTGGCCTCGGCGAGCACGCTGTGGCTCTCCCGGGACACGCCGGTGTAGAAGAGCAGCAGGCTGTTCACCAGGCGCCGCCTCGTCGCGTCCGTGCAGACGATTGGCTCGACCGACACGGACTCGTCGGCGTTGAAATGCAGGAACCTGAACCCGCCGTGGGCCGCGATGTACTGGTCCTGCTTGCCAATCGGTCTGCCGAGGACTCCAATCTCGATCTGGCACGCCTGTTCGGCAAGCATGCCGGGCGGCAAGTACCGCCCCTGGAACGCGTACAGCGCGTTGAGGGCGCCCACCGTCAGGCTCGACGATGAGCCAAGCCCGCTGCCCGCCGGCACGTCCGCGATCGTCGTGACCTCGATGCTTCGGGTCACGCCCGCCATCTTCATGGCTTCGCGGATCAGGTCGTGCTGCAGGTCCCCGATGTGGCGGACGATTTCCGTCTTCGTGTAGGCCACCCGAATGGCATCGTCCCACCGTTTGTTGACCGTCACGTACACGTGCCGACGGATGGCCATCGACACGACACGGCCCTGCCTGGCACGGTAGTAGTCGCGGAAATCGGTGCCTCCGCCCGCGAAGCTGATCCGAAGAGGCGTCTTCGAAATGACCATGGGACCCTTCAGAAGCCCGGCCAGTCGGCGTTGGCCTGCTCGAGGCGCTCCGGTGTGCCGATGTCAATCAGGTAGCCGTCGACTTCGTACCCGTACATCCGCCCGACCATGCGCGGGAACACGTCGTGCCCGAAGTCCGTGACCCCCTGGCCGGCCGGTATCCAGTCGAAAATCGCCTGCCGCGCCAGGTAGATTCCGGCGTTGGCGAGGTTTCCCTCCGGATGGTCGGGCTTCTCGCGGAAGCGCACGATGCGTCCGTCAGGCTCGACCCCGACGATGCCCGACGAGCGCGGCGACGGCGTCCTGAACAGCGCCAGCGTCGCCACGCCGTCGTTCGCGCGGTGCGCGGCCAGCAGCCGGCTGAGCGACGCGTTCGTCAGGTTGTCCGCGTACACGATCCAGAAGCTCTCCTCGCCGTCCACGAACGCACGGTGGGCGGCGACAGTGCCTGCGCTGCCCGCGGGCGACCGCTCGCGCACGAGCCGGACGACAGGCTGCCGGGCCGCCCGCGAGTCGAGGAAGGCCTCGACGAGCTCCGGGAAGCGCGACACGTTCACGAGCGCCTCGTCCACGCCCTCCCGGGCCAGCAGGTCGAGCCAGATCCCAAGCAGGGGTACCCCTCGTATCGGCACGAGGCACTTCGGCATGCGGTCGGTGATTGGGCGGAGGCGCTCGCCCAGTCCGCCGGCCATCAGGAAGGCCTTCATGCGCCGTCCCCGCCGCCGGCCGACGCTGCGACGACCAGGCCAAGGAGCACCCACTGGAAATAGTAGGCCGAGAAGAGCAGCAGCCCGCCGTTGCGCACGCTGTGGAAGATGTAGTCCCCGGTCAGGCCGCTTGCGATCATCCCGATGAAGAGCGCCAGCCAGCCGATGACGAGATTCCTGGCGGGCCCGTCCCGGGCGCGCCTGAGCGCGTCCCGCCCCGTCTTCAGCGCCGCGGCGAGGAACCAGACGAAGCAGGCCAGTCCGACCGCCCCGAACTCGAGCAGGACGTTGAGGTACTGGTTATGCGGCGTGTCGAGCGTCGAGTAGCGGTGCATGTACGGCCAGCTGTTGCCGGGGCCGACCCCGAGCAGCGGGTGCCGGGACCAGATCTCGACCGCGTCGGCCGCGAGCGCGAGCCTTCCTGCCTGTCCGCCCCAGCTCTGCTGCCGGCGTTCGACGTCCAGCAGATCGCGCAGCGGCCCAGGAGTGAGAGACCCGGTGGCGGCCACGAGCAGGAGATAGATCCCTGCCGCGCCCAGCATGCCGACGCCGACGGTCTTTCGGGCTCGGATGAACACCACCGCCGCCACTGCGACGAGGGTCGTGAGGTACAGGAAGGCCTTGCCGATGACCAGGCCGTACAGGAGCGGTGAAAGCGCGACGATCCAGAGCCCGAGGCGCCTGGCCAGCGTTCGCTCCTCGAACGCCTCGGCAACCAGCCACGGGCCGGCCGCGAGCGCGAAGTAGGCGCTCCACGTGATGTGCGAACGCCATTCGGCGGGCACCAGGGGCAGCGCCACCGAGGGCGCGGCCATGATCGTCAGGGCCGTTCGGACCCGCCGGATCGCAGCGGCATCCCAGGCGGTGTTCGCGACCACGAAGTAGAGGCCAACGGGCCAGGCGATGAGCAGGATCTGGCCCAGCGAGACGGCAAGCTTGACGTTGGCGGCGGGGACGGCCGGATCGAGATCTCCGAAGCTCCACAGCAGCGCGAGCGCCGAGGCGGGCACCATCAGGAGCAGCGGGCGGTTGACCGGGGCGGGCACGAGCGGCGGCGCAGGCCCGCGCGCGCGGCGAAGCCACCAGATGGCGATCATCACCGTCGGCAGGGCTTCCGCCAGAAGCAGCGGCTGCTGGATCTGCGAGCCGTGGAACGTGAACACGCGAACGAACGGCACCCAGCCCGTGACAAGGAAGACCAGGGTTGCGCGGCGCATGTCCCGCGCCGCCAGCCATGAGAACGCTCCCGTGATGGCTAGGCCCAGAGCCGTCGCGATCCAGGCGGGCGTCAGCGGCACAGGCCGCCCTCCGGGCGCCGGGAGTGCCCCGACCCGGCCATACTGACTGCGGCCGCGCGACGGAACGGCAGGGGCAGGGCTGACTTTAGTCGTCCTCCTGGAGGGTTTCTCGGCTGGCTGCCTTCGCCGCCGCAGTCTGTCTTTGAGTCGGTCAACATGCTGATTAGAAACGAGTTGTACGACGAAGACAAGGCCGTGTCAATCATGGCCCACACCATGCTTATCTCCATGCAATATGCCATTCGTATCATCGGCTCTGCTTCGCGAAAACCGTATACCGATTCGCGGCGGAGTCCTGCCCCTGGACCGGCGGCTCAATCAGAACATCAAGGCCATCTCCGACCGCCTGCTGGGCGCCGCCGCCGCGCTCCTCGCCGCGCCCCTGATGCTCGTGGTCGCGGCCCTCGTGAAGCTCACAAGCGAAGGCCCGATCATCCACCGGCGGCGCGTGGTCGGCAGGGGCGGCGTTGAGTTCGACGCGTTCAAGTTCCGCACGATGGTCGCCAACGCCGACCAGATCCTCGCGGCCGACCCGGCGCTCAGGCGCGGGTTCCTGCAGAAACACAAGATCGAGGACGATCCCAGGGTCACTCCAGTCGGACGCTTCCTTCGGAAGCTGAGCCTTGACGAGCTTCCGCAGTTCTTCAACGTGCTCGCAGGGCAGATGTCGGTCGTGGGGCCGCGCATGCTGTCACCCGAGGAGATCGACCGCTACGGCGCCCACGTCGCGGCGCTCCTGTCGGTGAAGCCCGGCCTGACAGGGCTCTGGCAGGTGTCGGGCCGGCAGCGCACGACGTACGAGCGCCGCATCCAGCTCGACATGCAGTATGTCAGAACATGGAGCCTGTGGCTCGACCTGCGCATCCTGGCCAGGACGCCCATCGAGGTCTTCAGAGGCACAGGAGCGTTCTAGCCGGGCCTGCCGGCTGTCGGGAGAACTTGTCGCATGATGTGGAGAGACTCCAGGACATATCTGGCTGAGCTGGTGCAGGCGCTCCGCCTGATCGACACGCGGACGATCGAGCGCTTCGGACGCCTGCTCCACCGCACGTACGTCCTCAACCGGACGGTGTTCTGCATCGGGAACGGCGGGAGCGCGGCGCTGGCGTCGCACCTGGCAGCCGACCTCGCCAAGCTGACCACGACGCCGGGCCAGCCGCGCCTGAAGGCGATGTCGCTGGCGGACAGCATGGCGGCCGTCACGGCCGCGGCCAACGACATCGGGTACGAGGACGTGTTTGTCGAGCAGCTTCGCACCTACCTCGAGCCCGGCGACGTCGTCATCGCGTTCAGCACGAGCGGCCGGTCCCGGAACGTGCTCAGAGCCCTGGAGTACGCAAACGGCAGGGGCGCCGTGACCATCGGCATCACCGGCGCCGACGGCGAGCCGCTGCGCGCCGCGTCGGCCGAGTCGCTGAGCATCGCGTCGCTGAGCGTGCAGCAGATCGAGGACGCGAGCACGGTGGCCGCCCATCTGGTCTGCCTGGTGACGCGCGAGCTCTGCCTGGCCGAGATCCGGCCGGATTCCACTGATCTGCTGGACACGCCGGTACCCGTGGAGCAGCTCCGCCTGACGCTCGACACGAACCCGTCGGCCTGACGCCCGATTCCCCTGCTTCGGACCGTATTCCGCGGCTCGCGGGGTTCCGATACATCCGACGATCGGCCCGGCCCGCGCGCCGCCTCGCCCGCGCCGGCCCGTCGCGCCCAGGGGCAGGCCCTCGAGGCAGCTTGTCTTCAGTGAATGTGCGAGATGCCCACGCCCGATGTCACGGTGTCGCTCGTGTCGTTCAACACCCGCGACCTCCTCAGGGCCGCCCTGCAGGCGGTGGAGGCGAGCCGCGGGGTGTCCTGCGAGGTTTTCGTCGTCGACAACGGCTCGGCCGACGGAAGCGCCGACATGGTCCAGGCGGAGTTCCCCGCCGCCCGGCTCATCCGGAACCCCGACAACCGGGGCTTCGCGGCGGCGAACAACCTCGCCATCCGGCGGGCGGCGGGCCGGTACGTGCTCCTGCTGAACCCGGACACGGAGGTGAGCCCCGACGCCATCCGAACGTTGGCCGACTACCTCGACAGGCACCCCGACACAGGCATCTGCGGCCCGAGGATCGTCTTCCCTGACGGGACCTTCCAGTCGTGCGGCTACCGGTTCCCGACGGTGTGGTCCGAAATCCGCCAGTCGAAGAACGTCAATCGCCTCGTCAAGGCGCTCGTCGGCCCGGAGACCTTCCCCGCTGACTGGCCCGAGGCCCGTGACGTGGACTGGGTGGACGGCGCATGCCTGATGATCCGGCGCGAGGTCATCGATCGGATTGGGCCGCTCGACGAGCAGTACTTCCTGTACGCCGAGGAACTCGACTGGTGTTTCAACGCCCGGAAGGCCGGCTGGCGCGTGGCCGCGGTGCCAGCCGCCGGGATCGTCCATCACCAGGGGAAGAGCAGCGCCCAGGTGAGCGACCGTTCGCTCGAGTACTTCATGGACACGCGGCTCAGGTACTACCGCAAGAACCGTGGCCTGGCCGTGGCGCTCTTCGTGAGCGCGGTCTACGGCGCCGGCTGCCTGAAGCAGTGGCGCAGCGAGCCCCGCAAGTCGAGGGTGAAACTGCGGGCCGTCTCGAGGTGGTGGGCGGGCCTCTTCGGCCGCGCCCGGTGACGCCATGCGGATCCTCTTCGTCGCGCCCTACGTGCCGTCGCGGGTCCGCGCCCGATCGTACGAGTTCGTCCGTGCGCTGACGGGGCTCGGACACCGGGTTCACGTCGTCGCGCTTCGCCCGCCCGAGGACCGCTGGGCCGACGACACGCCCGTGAGGGAGGCGTGCGAGCGAATGGACGTGTTTCCCTTGTCGCGGGTTCGGACCCTCGCTAATGCCGGGCTCGCGCTGGCGGGACCCGGCCCGCTCCAGGAAGCCTATTCCCGGCATCCCGCCGCGCGCGCCCACGTGGCGAGGCTGGCTGCCTCGCGCCTCTACGACATCGCGCACGTCGAGCACCTCCGGGGCGCGACGCTCATGAGAGGCGTGGCCGGCCTTCCGGTGGTCTTCGACGCGGTCGATTCCATCAGCTACCTGTTCGAGCAGGCCGCCAGGCTCGCCGTCCGGCGCCTGCAGCGGGTTCTGGCGAGGCTCGAACTCGCGCGCACGGCGCGCTTCGAGCGGCAGGCCCCTCACCGCTTCGCGCGCACCGTCGTGACGTCGCCGGTCGATCGTGACGCGCTCATCCGGCTCGCAGGGCCGGACGCCGCGCGCCGCGTCGCCGTCGTCCCGAGCATCGTGGACGGGTCGTACTTCACGCCAGGCCGATCGGGCGCCGGCCAGGCGACCGTGCTCTTCACCGGCAAGATGAGCTATCACGCCAACGAGGCGGCGGCACGGCACCTCGTCCTGCGCGTCATGCCGGAGGTGTGGCGCAGCCGGCCCGACGCCAGGGTGATCGTGGCAGGCAAAGACCCCTCCCCGCGAATCCTCGCGCTCGCAGACGACCCGAGGGTCCAGGTCACGGGCTACGTCGCCGACCTCCGGCCGCTCTTCGCCAGGGCCACCGTGGCGGTCTCGCCGCTGCTGTACGGCGCCGGGCTGCAGTTCAAGATCCTTGAGGCCATGGCGTCGGGTGTGCCGGTCGTGACCTCCCTGAAGGCGTGCGCGAGCCTGACGGCCCGGCCCGAACACGAACTGCTGGCGGGCGAGACGCCCGAGGAGATCGCCAGCCAGGCCCTTCGTGTCATGCGCGACAGGGAGTTGGCCGGGCGGCTGGGCGAAGCGGGCCGCGAGTACGTCGTGCGGGAGCACAACGCGACGGTCATCGGCCGGCGCCTGACGGAGATCTACGGCGCCGCGCGCGAGGACTCCGTTCCGCGTCCGGTTCGGCGCGCCTCGCGGTAGATCTGCTCCATCTCCGCGAGGTGTCGGTCGAGGGTGAATCGGTCCTCGACGCGCCCGCGGCCGGCCGTTCCGAGCCTGCGCATCCGCGCCGGGTTCAGCAGTAGCGAGACGATGGAGCCTGCGACGGCGCCGGCGTTCCCGGGCTCGACGATCACGCCCGTCTCGCCGTCCCTCACGATCTCCGGCGTGCCGCCCGTTCGGGTGGCCACAACCGGCCTGCCGGCTGCCATGGCCTCCATGAGGCCCAGCGCGGCGGGCTCGGGGGTCGTCGTGAGCACCGTGACCAGGTCCATCGCGCGGAGGACTGCCGGAACGTCCGGCCGCCAGCCGGTGAAGAGGAAGGCCCTCCCCAGCCCGGCCCCGGCAATCAGGCCCCGCAGCTCCTCCTGATAGGGAGGGTTCTCGAGCGCGCCTACGAAGCAGAACCTGGCTGCCGGGAAGTCGCGCAGGACGGCAGGCGCGGCTTCGATGAGCGTGCGATGGCCCTTGTAGGGGAGCATCTGCCCGAACAGCCCGATCGCCGGCGCGTCCGGGGGGATCCCGAGCTCGCTGCGCACAGCGGCTGCGTCGGTGTCGCCCACGTCGAACCGGCGAAGGTCGATGCCGTTGTACACCGTTCGCAGTTTCCGACGGGGTATGCCTGCGCGCGCCAGGTTGGTGGTCACGGCATCGGACGGGCCGATCACCGCATGGCAGGAGCCGGCCGCGAAGCGATAGAGCCGCCGGTTCACGCGGTGAAGGCGCTTGATGTTGTGCTCGTGCCAGATCTGGGGGACGCGGCACCACCGGCACGCGAGCGCCGCATACAGTGACGCGGGGTACGAGATGGCGTGGACGAGATCGACGGCTTCGGCGCGAATCACCCGGCGGATCTCGCGTGCGACCCGGGAGAACGACAATGCGTAGTGCGCGAGCACGAGGGGATGGGTCCTCGTCTCGAGCAGGATCCGGCTGTAGTGCTCCGTGGCCAGGTACGGGACGCCCCGCTCGTCCAGCGCGTCGGCGAGGCGCCGGTTCAGCCGGTGCAGGTAAACGCGAGCCCGGCGGTCCGGCGGCGCACGGCGATCCAGGTAGCCCAGCAGCACGATCTCGGCTCCGCTGAGCGTGGTCGAATCGCTGACGTACAGGATGTTCATGGCCGTCCAGCCGACAGTCTCGCCTCGACGGCCGCCCGGTAGGCTTCGAGCGTCTTCCTGGCGGTCGTGTGCCACGAAAAGGCCTTCGCGCGGGCAAGGCTCCGGGCCCTCAAGTCCGATCTGACAGCCTCCGACTCCAGGACCCGCTCGAGATGGCGGGCGAGTTCCGCCGGACGCTCGACGTCGAAGAGCAAGCCGGCGCCTGCGACCACCTCGGGGATCGCGCCCCGCGTCGACGCGACGACCGGCGCGCCGCAGCTCATCGCTTCGACGAGCGGGATGCCGAAGCCCTCGTACCACGAGGGAAACACGAAGACGGCGGCCAGGTTCATCAGCAACGCGAGGTCGGCGGTGGACGGGCGCGCCAGGAAGCGCACGGCCGGATCGGCCATCGCGGCGGCGACCGGTGGGCGGGGCCCCGTCTCGCGGCTGAAGAAGACGATCTCGGTTCGCGCGCGGATCGCGTCCGGGAGCAAGCCGTACGCTTCGATCAGCGCCTCGGGGTTCTTGATGCCGTCGGCAAGGACCATCAGTGGTCGCCGCTGGAAGCGCGCGCGGCCGGACTCGAGGGCGGCCGGGTCCGTGACGGGCGTGAACTCCTCGCCCGCGGCCTCGTGAATGGCCACGATTCGGTCGGGCCGCCGCCCGCCCAGCCGCGCGATCTCGCCCCGCGCATGCTCGCTGGTGGTCAGGACCGAATCGGCGTCGGCCAGGGCCCTCCGCGTCTGCCAGCCCAGGTACGCCATCATCGCGACCTGGCGGGGCTTTCTGCCGAAGCCGCGGCGGTGCTCGGACATGCGGAACAGGTTCAGCGCATCGTGCACCGTCACGACGAGCGCGTAGGCCCCGCGCGGCCCGTAGTTGCCGGGGAAGTGAGCGACGTCCACTAGGTCCCTCGCCATCCAGCGCGCGATTCGCACGTCGTTCGCCAGGGTGCTCAGCGGAGAGATCCATGGGAGCGTCCGCACCGAGACATTCGACGGACAACGCCCCAGTTCGAACGGCGCCTTGGCGTCGATGTAGTAGACGAACTCGTCGTCGGGGGCCAGCCCCGGAAGCGTTCGCGCCAGGTGGAACACGTACGTGCGGACCCCCCCGACCAGGCCGCGCGAAAGGTACCGGGCGTCGAAGCCGATGCGCATCCCGACCTTCCCTCAAGGCGACGTCGTCAGGAAGGGAATCCGGTGCCGCTGGGGAACGTGAGCGAGGAGCTCCGCTCGCTCCGCCTTCGAGAGCGAGCGCGTCCAGAAGAGCACCGCGTACAGGAGGCTGCACGCAGCCGCAGCGACCAGCAGCAGCGCTGACCGGTGATCGATTCGCCAGTAGGCGAGGGCCAGGGGCGCGAACGCCACGGCCGCCGGCGCCGCCGCTGGCACGACGACCTCGCGCGCGAACGCGCCCCACCCCACCGACAGCTCGCGCTTCACAAGGTGCAGCCACACGAACTCGAGGGCGACCGCCGGGATCATGGTGCCGAGCGCGACGCCGAGGATGCCCAGCTCAGTCACGAGCCAGACGCTGAGCGCCACGTTCAAGAGGGCCTGCGGCACCTTGTACCACCAGATGATCGGGGCGATTCGCCGCATGCCCAGGAGCACGGAGTAGCCGACGTGGTTGTGGCTGGTCACCGCGAACGCCACGAGTAGGACCTGCAGGATGGCGGCGTGGCGGGCGAACTCCGGCCCCATCCAGACGTCGAGCACGAGCGCGCCGCAGAAGCCGAGCGAGAGGACGAGCGGCCACGCGACGGCGACGGTGTACTTCGTCATCCGAAGGTAGAGCTGACGGAGCTTCTCCCGGTCGCCTCGTCCGTGGAGATCGCCGGCCAGGGGAGCCACGGCCTGGACGAGCGTCGTGGGCAGAGTGTACGCGAAGGCGTACAGCTTCCACGCCGCCGCGTAGTAGGTCACCATCGAGATCGGCAGGAACGCGCTGATCACGATCTTGTCGCTCTGCTCGATCAGCAGGCTGCACAGGGACCCGACCAGGAGCGAGCTGCCGAAGCCGACGAGCGCGCGGGCCTCCGGCCTGTCGAGCGCTCCGACGCGCACGGCCAACCCCGGCACTTCCTGCCGAATCCACCGGTATTGCAGCAGCCCGGCGGCGAGGTGGACCAGCGCCTCCATCGTCACGATGGCGACGAGGCGAAAGCCCAGCCAGAGGAGCAGCACGGCCAGCACGAACTTCGCCAGCACGATCAGGATCCAGAGCTGGTTCGTGCGGTCCTGCCGCTGGGTGCCGAGCAGGACGGCCTGGAAGGCCGCCAGGGGCATGCGCGCCGCGAAGCCCGCGATGGCGATCGCAAACACCGCGCGGGCCTGTCCGGTAAGGGCCGGAGGCACTCTCAGCGCCTCGACCATCCAGGGAACGGCCGCGACCAGCATCAGGGGGATCGCCGCCAGGAGCGTGAGCAGCGTGATCGCCGTCGAGGCCGAGCGGTTCAGGCCGGCGGTGTCGCCGCGGGCGCGGCAAACGGCGACCGACTGCGACAGGGCCGGGACGAGCCCGAGTTCGAGCAGCCCCATGTAGCCGGTGACCGAGCCGAGCAGCAGCCAGATCCCGGCGGCGGAGTCGCCAATCTCGCGGACCACGTAGGGGAAGAGCAGCAGGTTCGTGAGCAGGTTGACCGCGAACCCGGTGTAGTTCCAGGCGGTGTTGCGCGTCAGCGTCCTGCGGACGTCCACGCGCCAGCCGGGCTGTCCGGTGTCAGTAGGCATCTGCGGCCCTTCTCGAGATCGTTGCGCTGCGCCAGCCGGGTACCACTGGATTCGGCCAGCGGCCGGCCGGCGATAGGTATGATAGTCTCACGCCGGCCGGTTCCGAGACGCCAGCCAGGCGCGCTGCTCCGTGGAGGTTCGGTGAGCGGAATCTTCGGGGTCCTGGGTCGGCCCGGCGGCGATCGCAGCCGCGACATCGTGGGCGCCATGGCGGACACCCTCAGGCGGCGCCCCTGGCACCTCACCGAGACATCCCTTCCCGAGGCCGACGCGGCCCTCGGCCGGCAGTCCATCGGGGTCTTCAACCGGCTCCCGCAGCCCGTTCAGCACGCAGCCGGCGTCAGCCTGTGGCTCTGCGGGGAGTTCTACCACCAGCGGGAGCGCCGCGGACGCCTCGCGTCCGAGGGCCGGCTCGACGGGGAGGCGCCTGATGAGGCCCTCGCCCTGGCCGTCTACGAGCGCGACGGCATCGAGGGGCTCACCGCGCTCGAGGGCGCGTTCGCTATCGCCGTCTGGGACCGCCGAACGCGCACGTTCGTGTTCGTCAACGACCGCTTCGGGTCGTACCCCCATCTTTACGCGCACACGGGCGGCGGCCTGACCCTCGCTCCGGACCTCGAGACCGTCTGCTGCAACCCGGCGGTGAGCCGAGCGCTCGACCGGACGACCGTGGCGCAGTTCGTGCGCTTCCAGCAGGCGCTCGGCGATCGGACGTGGCTGCAGGGCGTCCGCCTGCTTCCGCCCGCGTCGCAACTGGTGTACCGGCCCGATGACGACGCGCTGGACATCCGGGCGTACTGGGATTGGGATCGGATTGGCCGGCAGCCCTCGATCACCTTCGACGACGCCGTGGACGGATGCATCGGCGTCTTTCAGCGGGCCGTCGATGCGATGACCGCCCCTCCGGCCCGGCCCGGCATCTTCCTGAGCGGCGGCCTGGACGGCCGCGCCATTCTCGGGTTCGCGCGGCCCGACGCGGCCCTTGCGACGATCACCTACGGCGCGGCGGGATGCCGGGATGTCGTGCTGGCCGAGCGGCTGTCGCGGGCGGCCGGGCGCCCGCACCACTGGTTTCCGTTCCGCGACGGCTCGTGGGTCGAAGCGTGCGCGCCGCTGCACGTGGCCATCACGAGCGGCCTCCACGGGTGGTACAACGCGCATGGGCTCAGCGTGCTCCCGCAGATCCGCGGCCTCATGGACGTGAACCTCTCCGGCTACGACGGCGGCACCGTGCTGGGCGGCAGCCTGAACTTCTACCGCGACCGGCCCTACCGGGAGGCGCCCGATCCGGCCGCGCTCGCCGCGAGCTTCTTCGACGCGTTCTGCACGAAATTCACCTGGCCCGGCCTCACCGACGACGAGGCGCGCGCGCTGTTTGCCGGCGAAAGCCGGGACCTGTTCAGGCGGGCCCCGGCCTCGCTCCGCGACGAGCTGGCGCGCGTCTCGGACTTCCCTCCCGGCCGCCAGGCGGACTTCTTCTACCACCGTCACGCGCTGGCGCGCGCGCTGCAATACCAGGTCGTCGTGCAGCGGTCGGCGATCGAGGTGCGCTGTCCCTTCTTCGACTACGCGGTGATCGACTTCGTCTACTCGCTGCCGGACCGCATCCGCACGACGCCGATGTTCCGGCGCACCGTGCTGACGCGCCGCATGCCGAAGCTGGCGCGGATTCCCCACGAGAAGACCAACCTGCTGCCGCACGCGAGCCCGTGGGTCTACTACCCCCACGCGTTCCTGCGGAAGCTCGGGAACCGGATCAACAGGCACGTCGCGCCGGTGTTCGCGGACAGGCCCCGCCTGTACGCGGACTACGAGAACTACCTCCGCCGCGAACTGCGTCCGTGGGCGGAAGACCTGCTGCTCGGCCCCAGGGCCGCGGCGCGCGGGCTCTTCGATCCCGCAGTGGTCCGGTCGCTCTGGGAGCGGCACCTGGCCGCTGAAGAGCTCTGGACAATCGGCAAGGTCGGGCCGCTCATTTCGATCGAACTCGCCCTCAGGCGCTTCATCGACAGCGAAAGCCGGCCGGCCGCATGAATCCGCGCATCCTGATCGCCGTCCACGGGTACCCGCCGGCCGCCGGCGGCGGCGCGGAGCTGCGCGCGGCGCGGCTGGCCACCCTACTCGCGCGCAGGGGGCTCGAGATGCGCGCCTTCGCCTTCGGATCGCATGCCGCGGGACCGCTGCGCTGGGACGACGCCGACGAGGACGGCATCGTGGTGAGAAGGCTGTACGGCGATCCCGCGGCCGGCCAGGACCCTTTCGAAGCCTCCTACGACAGCCAGGAGATCGGGCGGGCGCTGCAACTCGCGCTGCGGGAGTGGCGGCCGCACCTAGTGTACCTCTTCAGCGGCTATCTGATGTCGTCGAGCGTGGTGCGAGCGGCGCATGAGGCGGGCATCCCCGTCGCCCTGAACCTGACCGACTACTGGTGGTTCTGCCACCGCATCAATCTGATGCTGGGCGACGGCTCCCCGTGCCCCGCACCGTCACTGGCGGGCTGCGCGCGCTGCCTGGCGGAATCGCGGCGCCGCTGGAGGCTGCCCGCCGCCGTCTGGCCCGCCGCGGCCCGCGCGTTCTGGGCCGCGGCGCCACGCGTCCGCGTCCTCGACCGGCCCCTCGGCATCGACCGGATCCGCCGCCGCGCCGAAGTCCTGTCGCAGACGATTCGGGAGGTCCGCGCCTTGATCTCGCCGTCGCGGCACCTCGCCGACTTCTACGCTCGCCAGGGAATCGACCCGGGGCGACTCCACGTGATCAGACAGGGAGTCCAGATCGAGCAGCGCGTGCCTCGCGTGGCCGCGGCCGAGCTGCGGTTCGTGTTCGCCGGCCAGGTCAAGGCGCACAAGGGAATCCAGACGCTGCTTGACGCCTGGTCGATGCTGACCGGGCCGAGACCAAGGCGGCTGACCATCTATGGCTCGGCGGCGGGAGAGGAAGCCTTCGGCGCGCGGATTCGGAAGCGCGTGGCGGACGCCGATGACGTCGAGTGGCCCGGGGTCTACGGTCCTGGCGGCGTCTGGCAGGTCCTGGCGGAGGCGGACGCCGTCGTCGTGCCGTCGCTGTGCCTGGAGAACAGCCCGAACATCGTGCTCGAGGCGCAGGCGACTGGAGTCCCGGTCGTTGGCTCGAACCACGGGGGCGTCGCGGAACTCGTGCGCCACGACCACGACGGCCTCCTGTTCCCCGCCGGAAGTGCCGTCGGCCTGGCGCGCGCGCTCCAGCGCCTGCTCGACGAACCGGGCCTGGCGCCGCGATTGTCCCGCGATGGCCCGCCGCCACGATCGACCGAGGCTGAGGTGGATGAGACGCTGCGCGTCCTGGGCCGGTTCCTGCCCGGCTGATCGCGGGCCAGCGTGCAGGCTGCCATGAGGCTGCTCGTCGTTTCAACCTGGTTCCCGCTGCCGCCGGACAACGGCAGCCGCCTTCGCGCGTACCACCTGCTGCGCGAGCTGGGCCGGCGCCACGACGTCACGCTCCTGTCCTTCCGCGGCGAGGGCAGGCCGACAGCCGGGCAGGAGGCCGCTCTCCGGGAAAGCTGCCGCGCGATCGACACCGTGCCCGACGGGGCGTTCGCAGAGCGGCGCCTGACGGCGCGCGGGCTGCTCTCGCCCGTGCCCCGCTCGTACGCGCAGGCGTTCTCGGCCGACATGGCCGCGCGCATCCGCGCCGCCGCCCCCGGGCACGACGCGGTCGTGGCCCTCCAGGTGACGGCGGCGTTCCACGCGCGAGCCGCCGCGAAGCGCCTCCCCGGCGTGTTCGAAGAAGCCGAGCTGGCCGTCATCCGGGACGCGGCTGGCATGGAGACGAGCGCGGCCAGGCGGCTCCGGCGTAGAGCGACCTGGCTGAAATACTCGAGGTTCGTGCGCAGCCTCTGCCGCCGATTTGCCGTCACGACCGTCGTCTCGGAGGCCGAGCGGGAGATTCTGGCGGGAATCGGATGCGACCCCCGCGCGCTGAAGGTCGTGCCAAACGGCGTGGCTGCGGCAGACCTCGAATGGCCGGCCTCTCGACGCTGCGAGCGCCTCATCTACCCGGGCTCGCTGACCTACGCCGCAAACGCGGATGCCGTCCGATGGTTCCTCGCTTCGATCCTGCCTCTCATCGACGCTGCCCGGCCCGGCGTCGAGTTCTTGGTCACCGGGAGCAGCGACGGCGTTGAGGCCGCTGACTGGCAGGGCCATGGCCGCATGACGCTGACCGGGCATCTGCCCGACGTGCGTCCGGCCGTCGCCGAAAGCGCGGTCTGCGTCGTGCCCCTGAGGATCGGCGGCGGGACGCGGCTGAAAATCCTCCAGGCGATGGCTCTCGGAACGCCGGTCGTGTCAACGTCCAAGGGCGCCGAAGGCCTGGCGGTGACCCCCGGCCGCGACATCCTGATTGGAGACTCCCCGGATCAGTTCGCGGCGCACGTCCTCCGGCTGCTGGCGGACGCCGAGCTCGGCACCCGTCTCGCAGCCGCGGCGCGCGACCTCGTCCGCGAGCGGTATACGTGGGAAAGGAGCGGCGAACGGCTGCACGAGGCCGTCGCCGAGGCGGTGTCGGCATGGAGAGTGGCAGGACGATGAACCACGCGCAAGGACGCGTCGGCACGGCGGCCAGGTTCGCGCTCGTCAGCGCGGCCGTGATCCTCGTGACCGGGCTCCCGTACCTGTACGGGTTCGCGGCCGCAGGGCCAGACCGCGTGTTCACGGGGCTGATGTACGACGTGCCGGACCACGCGCAGTATTGGTCGTGGGTCACCGCCTCGCGCGAGAGCCTCTTCATCAGCAACACGATGACGCCCGAGGCGAATCCGCCGATCTTCACCAACCCGATGATGTGGGCTCTCGCCCAGGTGCAGCGGGCTTTCGGGCTCTCGTTCCCGGCGCTGTTCCAGGTCTGGCGCTTCGCCGCGGTCTTCTCGCTGGTGGCGGCGCTCTGGTGGTTTGTCAGCGTCATGGTCCCCGAGCGCGCCCGGCGGAGAACCGCCTTCTGGCTCTCGCTGGCAGGCTCGGGCCTGGGCTGGGCCCTCATCGTCGGGAAAGTCGCGCTGCGACTGCCGGACGCCCCCTATCCGGTTGACATCTACACGATCGAGCCGAACACCTTCTGGGGCCTGCTGGCCTATCCCTACCTGCCCCTGGCCCAGTCGCTACTGCTCGCGAGCGTCGTCTGTGTGTGGCGGGCGCACAAGCGCCCGAGCGTGCCGGCCTTCGTTCTGGCCGGCCTGGCGTCGCTGGCCCTGGCCCTCGTGCATGCGTACGACCTGATCGTCCTGTACGCCGTGATCGGAGCGTTTGGCCTCGCCCTGCTCGCGCGTGACCGGAGGCTCCCGCTGGCTCTCGCGGGCGCCGGCCTGACGGTGGCAGCGTGCTCGGCGCCGATGGCGTGGTACTTCCAGTCGCTGACGTCCAGCAATCCGCTCTGGAGATCGATTCTCGCCCAGTACTCGGGCGCCGGCGTGTGGACGCCGCGCCATGTCCACCTGATCGTCCTGATGGGACTGCCCCTGATCCTGGCGGTTCCGGGCTTCTTTCGCCGGGGCCCGCGGACCGACGAGCGGCTTCTGGTGTCGGCCTGGGCGGCCGTCGGGCTGGTGCTGATCTACCTGCCCGTTGTGTTCCAGATCAAGATGCTCGGGGGCTGGCAGTTCCCGATCGCGGCCCTCGCGGCTGGCGCGTGGCACGAGTCCGTCGAGCCGTGGATCTCCAGGAAGTTCCCTCGGCGCGTGGGCGGTGTGAGCGCCGTGACCGCCGCCCGCGCGCTCCTCCTGCTGGCCGTCCTGCCGACCAACGTCTACCTGTACGCCTGGCGGTTCGTCGAGCTGCGGCGTCAGGCCCCGCCCTACTACCTGCATCGGGACGAGGCGGCCGCGCTGGACTGGCTGAGGCACCACGCCGCGCCGGAAGACGTCGTGCTCGCGCCGGAGGCGATCGGCCAGTTCGTGCCAAACTACGGGGAGTCTCGCGCCTACCTTGCCCACTGGGCCATGACGAACCGCTACCATGAGCGCGTGGCGCGCGTGCGGGCGTTCTTCGACCCGGACGTGGTCGATGCGTGGCGGGCCCAGCTCCTGAGGCAGGAAGGCGTGACGCTGGTGCTGCGGGCCGGCAGCGTGCCGGGCCTGCCGCGCCTGTACGACCCAGGCGGTTCGCCCTTGTGGGACGCGCTGTTCCAGAGCCCGCGCGCGCAGATCTACCGGCTGCGGCCGGCGCCGCCGGTGGAGGTGGCGGACCAGGGATCGCCGGGTGGAAGGGGCGTTCGATGAGCGCTGTGAATCAGCTCGGCTTCTACCTCCGCAGCAAGACCAGGAGCCCCTGGCGCTACGCGCTCGGCGAGACGCTCCAGGCGCTGCTCGCCTGGGTCCCGGGCATCGTGGGCATCGGCCTCCGCGCCATCGCCTACAAGGTGGTGCTGAAGGCGGACGGGCTTCCTGCCATCGAGGACCACGTGCGCCTCGTTCGCTGCGAGGACATCCGCATCGGCCGATCCGTGTACATCGACCACGGGGTGTACCTTCACGGCGGGCAGGGCGGCCTGGAGATCGGCGACGGTTCCTGGCTGATGGCCGGCTGCCGCCTTCACGTGTTCAACTTCCGGGGCATCTCGCACGCCGGTATCCGGATCGGCCGGCGGACCTTCCTAGGGGAGGAGACGCTCATGCGCGGACAGGGCGGGATCACGGTTGGCGACAACGTGCTGTTCGCGCCGCGCGTCCAGGTGCTCGCCGTCGATCACGTCATGGCGGATCCCGCAAGGCCCATCATGGATCAGGGCATCACCGCCCGCGGCATCGTCATCGAGGACGGCTGCTGGATCGGGGCGGGCGCGGTGGTGCTCGACGGCGTGACCATCGGGCGCGGCTCCTGCGTGGGCGCCGGCGCCGTCGTGACGGCGTCGGTTCCGCCGCACAGCCTCGCCGTGGGCGTGCCGGCGCGCGTCATCCGGAACCTGCGCGACAATCCGCTCGCGGCCCCCGATGCGGCCGTCTACTTCGGGGGCATGGACGAACTGCGGGCGTAGGCGCGTCGGGACGCCGCCCGGCGCGGGCCCACGGAGCCGCCGATGCGGATCCTCTTCCTGACCGAGACCATTCCGTTTCCGCTCGATAGCGGCGGGCGGGTCAAGACGTACCACACGCTCCAGTCGCTGGCGGACGAGCACGAGATCCACTGCCATGCCTTCATCCGGTCGGCAGCGGAACGGCGCCACGCGGGCGAGCTGGAGCGGCACTGCGCGTCGCTGACCCTCCACCTGCGTCCGCCCAGGCCCGCGCGGGAGGCCGGGGCGCTCGCCCTGAGCCTGGCGACGCGAACGCCCTTCACCGTGGCGCGGCACTACTTCCGCGGCGTGCTCCGCCGCCTCGTGAGGTCCTGCGCCGAGCGCCGCTTCGACGCGGCGTACTACGACCACCTCAGCATGCTCGCGTACGCGCGGCGCGTCGGGCTGCCCGCCATCCACGACGCGCACAACGTCGAGTACGACCTGGTCAGGCGCCACGCCGCCACGCTGCCCTGGTCTCCCGTCCGGCTGTTCGTCGAGCGGGAGTGGCGGTTGCTGAGACGGTACGAACGGGCGCGGTACGCGCGATGCGGCCTCATCTTCGCCGTGAGCGAACGGGACGCCGCGGCGATTCGGTCGCTCGCAGGCGGCGAGCCCGAGGTGCGCGTCGTGCCGATCTCGATTGACGCGCGCGCCATGCCGGCCGGCGGCCCTCGCCCGCGCCGCCCGGACCTGCTGTTTGTGGGCGGCCTGCACTGGCCGCCGAACGCCGACGCCGTGGCCCACTTCGCCCGCGACATCTGGCCCCTCGTCCGACACGAGGCGCCGGATGCGACCCTGACCGTCGTGGGCCGAGACGACGCGCCGGTGGCCCGAACCCTCCGGCGGATCGACGGCATCCGCCTCGCCGGGCGCGTGCCTGACGTGGCGCCCTATTTCGAGAGGGCCCGCGCCTTCGTCGTTCCGCTTCGAGCCGGGGGCGGCATGAGGGTCAAGATCCTCGAAGCGCTGGCGCGCGGTCTGCCGGTTGTCAGCACCGCGATCGGCGTCGAGGGCATCGATGCCGCGCATGGGGTCCACCTGCTGGTGGCCGATGACCCGGGATCGTTCGCGCGGGCGGTGAGCCAGGTCGTCGGCAACGACGGCCTGGCTGCGGAACTCGCCGCCGCCGGGAGGAGGCTGGTGCTGGAGCGTTATGATCGCTCGGTGGTCGGAGAGAAGCTGCGCCGGGACCTGAGGGAGTGCGGCGACCGTCTGGGACGACCGACCGATGCCGTAGAGGGCAGACAAAAGTCGGCTAGCAAGGCGAGTTTTGATTGACAGGGAACTCCCCATGCCCCGCTCCCGGGCGCGCCGTCAACCCCGCTCTCTGCCGCAAGGCCCGCTGGCGGCTGAAACAGCCGGTGAGCGGCCCACAGCGCAATCAGGCCCCGTGGGCGCCCGCGACGCTGGCGCCACGCTGACACGGGCACGAGTCTTGCTGTTCGACCAGAGGAACTCATCCGAGTCAGGACGGGCGCCCGCAACCTCTCTCGAGGCACGCATGGCCAGCACACCAGATTCCGCCGCCCCACCGGAACCAGACATGGCCGGCAGTCGAACCGCCAACGGGTTGTCGATCTGTATCCCGGTGCTCAACGAAGAGGGCTCCATCGGGGAGACCCTCGAGCGGTGCCTGGCGCTCGCCCCGGCCCTCGGCGCCATCGGCCTCGACGGCCTCGAGATCATCGCCGTCGACGACGGATCGACCGACCGGACGGCCGAACGGGTGCGCGAGCACCCCGGGGTGCGCCTCATTCAGCACCCGGTGAATCGAGGCTACGGGGCGGCCTTGAAGACCGGGTTCGCCGCGGCCCGCTACGACGTGATTGCCTTCCTCGATGCCGACGCGACCTACCCGCCTGAGGAGTTCCCGGCCCTCTGCCAACCGATCGTCGACAGGAAGGCCGACCTCGTGATCGGCTCCCGCATGCTGGGCGCCGACTCGGAGATGCCGCTCGTCCGGCGGATCGGCAACGCCTTTTTTGCGTCGCTCCTGAGCCTCGTCGGCCGCTCGTCGGTCACGGACAGCGCCAGCGGCATGCGCGTGTTCCGCCGGGAGGCCCTCGGACTGCTCTCGCCGCTGCCGGACGGCCTCAACCTGACGCCGGTCATGAGCACGCGGGCGGTGCACGAGCGCCTGAACGTCGTCGAGGTGCCGATCACCTACCGCGAGCGCGTCGGGCGGTCGAAGCTGAGCGTCACGAAGGACGGCCTGCGCTTCCTGAAGACCATCGTCTGGACGACGCTCACCTACAACCCCGTCCGGATCTTCGGCGCCGCGGGGCTGGCCGGGATCGGCCTTGCCGCCGTCATCGGCCTCGCGCTGACCGCCATGCGCCTCAGCGGCGTCACCTCGCTCGGCCCGATCGGCGCCTTCAGCGTGTTCGCGGCCGTCGTCTGCGCCGTTGCCGGCGTGAGCGTCTTCGCGCTCGGCGCGTCGTTCAACTACCTCGTGTCGCTCTTCTACAAGCGGCCGATCCGCCAGGGCCTGTTCCGCAAGCCGCTGTTCGAAGTGCCGATCGAACGCTGGTTCCTGCCGATTGGCCTGGCGGCGTTTGCCGCAGGCGCCGCGATGTCGGTCGCGAGCCTGGCGCTCGCCGTCGGCGGCTGGGCCATCGAACGCTTGTGGCTGTACCTGTCCGCGTCGTCGCTGCTCATCCTGGTCGGGCTGCACCTGACGGCCTGGTGGCTCGTCATGTCGGTCTTGCACGAGCTGAGCGCGGGCGGGCGCACCGAGGAGGCCTCCCGTGGGTGAGCGGCAGCCGGAAGCCGCGTCCGAGGCGCGGAACGTCGGGCGCAAGACGCGCCTGATCGTGCTCCCGCCGGCGCATCCGAACACCGACGCGATTGCGCGGGACAGCGCGATCGCCCGCGGCGAGGCGAGCAAGGTGGACGTCCTGCTGGTCAACCCTCCCTCGCCCGACGGCGCGGTCTGGATCCGCTCGCAGCACCGGGTCGGCCGCCGCTCGCGCGAGAACATGCTGTGGCCGCAGGTTTCGCTCGCCCAGATGGCGGCCCTGCTCCAGCCGACCTACTCGATCAGGATCATCGATGCGATTGCCGAGCGGATGGACTACCGGGCCTTCGAGGACATCCTGCGCCGCGAGCGCCCGCGCTACTACGTGACGCAGCTCACCGGACCGACGCTCCAGTCCGACATGTACGGCGCGTTCCTCGCCAAGGCGAACGGCGCGACGACGATCGCGTTCGGGACGCACATCACGCCGATGCCGACCGAGACGCTCCGCCCGTTTCCCGCGCTGGACTACGGCCTGCGCGGCGAGCCGGACCTGACGCTCTGCGACCTCATCGACCACCTCGAGGGCCGGCAGTTCGATCGCCCGGCGCTCCTCGAGCCCCTCTTCCGGAAGCACGACCCGCTGTACCAGCCGAGGGCGCTCGCGACGCTCCCGGACGGAAGCCCGGACCTCTCCGGCGTGCGGGGGCTCGTCTGGCGGCGGGGCCAGGAGATCGTGGTCAACCCGGATCGGCCGTTCATCGCCGACCTGGACGACCTTCCGATGCCGCTGCATCACCTGCTGCCGTTCAACCGCTACCTGATGCCGCTGCTCAAGGGGCCGTTCACGTTCATCGTCACGAGCCGTGGGTGCCCCGCCGGATGCACGTTCTGCATCAAGCACGTGAGCTACGGGCCCACCATGCGGATGCGGTCGCCCTCGAAACTGGTCGAGGAACTGCAGGTGCTCGACACGCTCGGCGTGCACAACATCCATATGTACGCCGACCTGTTCACCGTCAACCGCGACCAGGTCGTCGGGCTGTGCCGCGGCATCCTCGAGGCGGGCCTGCGGATTCGCTGGACCTGCAACAGCCGGGTGGATTTCGTCGACCGCGAGATGCTCGAGCTGATGGCTCGATCGGGGTGCCATTTCATCTCGTGGGGGCTGGAGTCCGGCAACGCGAAGATCCTGGCCCACGCGCGGAAGGGCGTCGATCCCGACCGCGCGCGCCAGTCGCTGACGCTCGCCCACGAAGCGGGCATCAGGAACTGGGGCTACTTCATCATCGGCCTGCCGGGCGAGACCGAAGAGACGATCCGCCAGACCATCGCCTTCTCCAAGAGCCTTCCGCTGGACATCGCCCTCTTCCACATCGCGGCGCCGCATCCGGGCACCCCGTTCTTCCACGAGGTCGTCAGGAACGGGTGGTTCCGCAAGGGCGTCCGGTGGGAGGAGGTCGACATGGACGAGTCGACGGTGCTGGACTACCCGGGCCTTCCGGCCGAGCGGCTGGAGTACTGGCAGAAACGGGCGTTCCGCGAATGGGCCATGCGTCCTGGTCCGATGCTGACGTACCTCAGGATGGTGCTGTCCGACACGCGGACGGTCAAGTCCGCCCTGAGCGTCGGGCTGCAGCACCTGGGCTGGGCGAAGCGGTGATCGGGCGCCGCGCCCCTGCCCTTGCGCCCACCGACCTTCCCGTCCTGTTCCTGCTCTGCAGTGCTCTTGCGGCCGTCTGGCCGGCCTTCGACCGCGCCTCGGGCTGGCGCGGCGCCGCGGCGGTGGCCGCCGGGGCCCTGGTGTATGCCGCCGCGTCGCGCCTGAGGGCGGCGGGGCCGGCCTGGCGGGCCCTCGGCGGAGCGAGCGTCGTGGCCGGTGCGGCGCTTGGAGCGTACTTCATCTTCCAGTTCCCGCGCCTCGGCTACGCAGAGAAGTCCGCCGTCGTCGAGCGCGCGGCGGCATGGCTGGGCTCGGGTGCGCCCGCGTTCGGCCACTGGGCGCCGGATCGCAACTCTGTCGCGACCTGCCTCGAAGGCCTCGTGTTCCTCGGTGTGGCGCTGGCCTCGACGCGCAAAGGCCGGCTCGCGCGTGTCCTCTGGGGTGCGGCGGTCGCGATCGCGGCGGCCGCGATCGCGCTCTCGGCGTCCCGCGGCGCAGCGCTCGCCGTTGCCGCCGCCGGGACGGTCTGGGCCGCCATCCGCCTGAAGCCCGTCGCGGCTCGGCCCGCGCTGGCGAGCTTCCTGGTCGCGCTGCCGCTCCTCTCCGGCCTGGTGTGGCTTGCCGCCGTCGTGTGGGAGCCGGGCGCGGCGGCAGGCCTCGAGACGGTGTCGCCGGCGCTGGACAGGCCGGACCGCGTCGCGCTCTATCAGCAGAGCGCCTGGCTCATCCGGGACGCTCCCTTCACGGGGATCGGGATCGGCAGCCAGTTCGCCATGAGCCTGTCGCGCTACGCGCTCCTCATCCAGGTGCCGTTCCTCACCTACTCGCACAACCTCTACCTGGAGACCTGGCTCGAACTCGGGCTCGCCGGCGCCGCCGCGCTCGTCTGGCTGGTCGCCGCGTACGCCGCCGGATTCAAGGCAATCCCCCAGATCAGGCATGGCGCGCTCGCCCAGGGCGCCGGGTGCGGGGTGCTCGCCGTGCTGCTCCACGGACTGGTCGACGCGAGGCCCTTCGTCGATTCGTGGAGCGGTCTTCCGGTGTTCGTGCTGCTCGGCCTCTTCGCGTCAGCCGTCTCGGCGGCGGAGACCCCTCCGATGCGGCGGCGGCGGCGCCGGGTTTCGGCCGCAGCCGTGTGCGGGTTCGTCCTGTGCGCGCTGATCGCCGTCCGGCCGGCGGCGTCGTCGTGGCACGCCAACCTGGGTGCGGTGGCGCAGGCGACGGCCGAGTTGAGCGCGGACGCCTCGGACGCGGAACGCCGGACCGCCCTGCAGGAGGCCGAACGCCGTTTCCATCAGGCGCTGGGCGGCGCCCCGGAGCAGGTCACGGCGAACCTGAGGCTCGCACTCATCGACATGGACGACGGCCGCTTCGGCCTGGCCGTGACGCGGGCCGAAACGGCCTGGCGCGGCGCGCCGAACACCCTGCGCACGCGGAAGGCCTTCGGCCTCGCCAGCATGTGGACTGGGGACCTTGACCGCGCGCGCGTCCTGCTCGAATCCGTGCCCGGCATCGTCGCCGAACTCAACGCGTGGGGCTGGTGGAGGCAGGACCGACAAGAGCCGTCGCTTGCCCTGCGCGCCTACCGGACCTCCCTGCTCCTCGACCCCGGCCAGACCGACGTGCGCCGTGCCGCGGAGTCCCTGGCCCGGGCCGGCTCGGGCGACAGGTGACCGGCGTCGCCGGCTGGCGGGAGCCAGCCGGCCGCTCGGTATCGAACGGCCCGGGCGCTAGCCCTGACGGTAGTACCTCTCGTACTCCGGATTGTAGTAGCGCGCGTAGTAGTAGCGGTTGCGCCTGAGCTGGACCCGGTTCAGGACGGCCCCGAGGATCTTCCCGTCCGACGAGTCCAGCTCGCCCAGCGCGGCCTGCGCCGCGCCGCGCGCCGTGGCATCGGCCCCCACGACGAACACCACGCCCGACACGGCATCGGCGATCAGCGTGGCGTCGGTCACGGCCATGACGGGCGGGCAGTCGATGATGACGTAGTCATAGTCCGAGCCGGCGCGTTCGATCAACTGGCGGAAGAGCGGAAGGATCAGGAGTTCGGCCGGGTTGGGCGGCGCCTCCCCGGATGGGAGGACGTCGAGGCCGCGCTCGACGCCGCGGCAGATGCTCTGGCCCGGGTGCGCCCGCGACGCCAGCACCTCCGACAGGCCAGGCTGCTGTCTGAGCCCGAAGATCTCGTGAACCTGGGGGCGCCGCATGTCCGCGTCGACGAGCAGGACGTGCCGATCGGCCTGGGCGAGCACCACCGCGAGGTTGCACGCCATGGCCGTCTTCCCTTCCTGCGGGCTCGTGCTCGTGATGGCGATCGACGTGGCGCCCCGCTTGGCGGCGGCAAGCATGAGGCCCGTGCGAAGACGGCGCATCGACTCGTTGAAGTCGGCCGACGATCGCTTGCCGACCAGCGGCATCTCGTGGTCGAGAACCTTCGACTCGACCGCGGGGATGAGGCCGAGAGACGGCAGATCGAGGTAGGCGCGGATTTCCTCCGGGGACTTCAGCCTAGTGTCCGCGAGTTCGGCCCCGAACACGAGGCCGAGCGCCAGCACGGCGGCGCCGAGCAGGCTCAGGAACAGGCTCCTGCCGCGCTGGGGCCTCACCGGGGCCGTCGGCCGGACGGCCGCTTCGACAACCCGGAGGTTGCTGCTGCTCACAGCGGCCACGAGCCCGGTTTGCTTCGCCTGCTGCAGCAGGGAGTCCAGCACCTGCCGGTTGGAAGCGGCATCCCGCTCCAGGCTGCCGTACTCGATCCCGACGCGGCCCAGGTCGAGCGCCTGGCGCTTCTGGGCCTCGAGCGCGGCGGTCAGGCTTCGCTCCTGCGCCTGCGCGGCCAGGTAGTCGTTCCGGACGGCCTCGACCGTCTTCGCAATCTCGCTTTGCAGCCGGCTTTCGGCCGCCTGCAGCGCCATGCGCACGCGGACCATCTCGGGATACCGCTCGCCGTAACGCTCCGCCAGCTGGCTGTGCTCCTTCTGCAAGTCGGCGACCTGGGCCTTCAGCTGCTGGATGTAGGGGTTCGACAAGATCAGAGGAAAGGTGTCAAGGGCCGCCTGGCTGCCCTGAAGGGCCGCGAGCTGGGTGTACAGGCCCTCTTTTGCGAGGCGATCGGTCTTGGCGCGCGTCAAGGCGGCGTTCAGGTCCGCCAGCTTCTGCACGACGATGTTCTGGCGGTCGTCGAGAGCGACCGCTCCATGCTCTTCCCGGTACTTCTGGAGCGCCGCCTCGCTCGCGTCCACTGCAGCCCGCTGCTCCGAGAGGCGCTTCTCCAGCCACTCGGAGGCGTGCCGGGCCGACTGGTATCGGGACTCCAGGTCCTGGTCGATGGCGAGCCGCGCCAGCGCGTTGGCGACCTTCGCGGCCAGGGCCGGGTCCTGCGACTGGAACGCGATGTCCACGAGGCGGCTGTTCTCGATCGGCCTGACGGACAGGCGCGCGAGCAGCGCATCGACGAGGGGCGACGCCTGGTCCGCGGGCGCAGCCTGGGCGGCCGCCGGAGGGGCCGAGCCGCCGAGGAGACGCCGCACGGCGGTCTGGGCCCGCCGGAACGCCCCGCCCGGCGACAGCGGGTCGTCCGGTCTCGTGAACGCCGGCTCCTGCCAGAGCTTCAGCTCCTCGATCGTGCGCTGCGCCAGGGCGCGGTTCCGCAAGACCTCGTACTGCGTCTCGAGCGCGCGCGGGCTCAACGCGTCGGATGCCGTCCGGCTGTCGCCGAACGCGATTGGCGTCGAGGCCGTCGGCTCGATCATCAAACGCGCGCGCGCCTCGTAGATGCTCGGCGACGCGAGCACCCACAGCAGCGCCGGGAGCACGACGGCCAGAAATGCCCCGGCCGCCAGCCACCGCCGCTTCTGGACGACGCCAAGATAGGCAACGAGGCTGTCATCGCCGCTTCTCGGAGCGCGGCTTCGGACGCGCGCGCGGAAATCGTCCGCGGGCCGTCCGGTCGCGGGGGAAGCCGCGCCTTGCGCGTCAGCGGGTTCGAGTGGTGGCATCAGAACAACCTCGTGAGGACCATGACCGTGTCGCCGGCCCTGACGCGGTCGTCGAGCTTGGCGGAGCGCTCGGTCTTCTTGCCGTTGTCGATCCGGATGATCCTGACTCGCTTCGTCGAGCCGAGCCGCGTCACGCCTCCCGCGAGGGAGATCGCCCGCAGGACGGTCATGTCCTTCTCCATCCCGTACCGGCCCGGGCTGTTGACCTGGCCGAGGACGTCGATCGTCTCGGCCCGGGGCACGAAGACCGTGTCGCCGTCGCGAAGCTCGATGTTGTCAGAGACCGCGCCGACCTGGAGCTCCTGGATGTTCACCCGGCGGATCTCGGTCGTGCCTGGCGCGCCGGGCAGCAGGGGCCCTGCGTCCTGGCCCGGGCGCGCCGGTCTCAGCAGCAGCAGATCTCCGCCCGCCCGGTCGGTCATCGATCCGGCCCGGGCGAGCGCTTCGAGCAGGGTGGTCGTTCCCGTCAGCGCGACAGGCCCCGGCGTGCCGACCTCCCCGATCACGAACACCCGCTGGCTGCGGTACTCGACGACCTCGACCGTCACTTGGGGGTTCTTCAGCAATCCGTCCGACAGTCGCGAGCGGAGCTCCGCCTCGATGGCGCGGACGGTCAGGCCCGCGACGCGCACGCGCCCGACCAGCGGGAACTGGATGTCGCCGTCCGCTCCGACGACGTACTTGCCGGACATCGCGGCCTCTCCCCAGACCGAGACGGACAGCACGTCGGGCGGCCCGACCGTGTATTCCGCCTGCTGGAAGGCCGCCGCAGGGGATGCGTACGCCAGCATCGCTGCCAGCGCGAACAGCAGGTGACGCTTCATGGTTCGGTTCTTCATGGGTAGTCAGCGCTCGTCGGGCAACGGCCGATCGAGCCGCTGGAGTCTGTCCGAGCCGTACGCCAGAAACGCGATGACACGCCACTTGTCGTAGGGGAGGCCGCCTCGAGAGACCGTGCGCGACGCGTTCACGCCAATCCGGGTGACCGCGCCGATGCGGCACGTCAGGCCGCCGCCGAAGTCGTGCCGCGTACGGTCCCAGCCGGCGTGCGACGGGAGCCCGGCCCGGCGGTAGTCGAGGCCGCTGATGCCGCCGAATGCGGCGATCTCCCAGTTGTCGAGCACCGTTTGCACGTACTTGGCGCTTGCCGAGTTCAGGAGATAGTACCCCAGGCTTTCGGCGTACGAAAAGTACGGCTGCCGCTCGACGGCGACAATGAACCGGGTGCGCGTCTCCCGGATGTAGGCCAGATGGGCCGCCGCCACGACGCCGTCGAAATCCAGGGAGTCCGAGTGCGGAGAATCGAACCGGCGGTACGCGACCAGCGCGGACCCCGAGATGAGGGCCGGGCTGGCGAAGGACACGCCCGCGCCGGCCTGGAGGCTGTTGCCGTCCCGCTCCGGGCTGAACTCGAACCGGTCGCGGCCCAGCTGCAGCGACAGCGAAACCGCCGTCAACGGAGTCAGGGCCATCGACACGCCCAGCTCGCCCGTGCCGACGGTGCGGTTCAGCGATTCGCGCAGGTTCGAGCCGCGGTACTGCGCCGCCGCGTCCCAGTTGATCCGCAGCCATCGGCCTTCGGCCAACAGGGCCGTGCGCTCGCTGAGCGACCAGGACAGGCTCCCGCGAATCTCGTCCTCGATCCGGCGCGAGCGCTCGCCGATCTCGAAGCCGGTCGGGCGGGCGAAATGGTTCCGGTGGGAGGCGCTGATCCTCGGCTCGAGGATGGCGCCGGGAAAGCGGAGCGACAGGCCGTTGAAATGGTTGAACGTGCGGATCGGCCGCTGCACGCGGTAGTTGATGAACTCGGCGGCGCTGACGCCGTTCAGCAGCAGCCTGCCCGCCCGGTACCAGGCTTCGACTTGCGGGACGGTCACGAGCTCGTAGTCGGCGATCGCGCCGGGCTCGCTCGTGACATTCGTGTCGTACCCGCCCGTGACGAAAAACGCGGGTGTGAACGAGAAGCTCCCGAGCTGGAACCTGCCTTCCTCCGACGGGTCGAGGTACGCCCCCTGGCCGTACGCCGGAGACGGAGGGCCGAACACGACCGCAGCCGCAAGGGCGAGCGCGCCGAAACCGCGGCGCCGGGAGACAAGGCTCACTCGGGCGCGTTGATGCATGAAACGAGCCAGGCTGGGGAGAAACGCCCGGACTGTTCGATCTCGTTCATGGAGCGGCATTTCATTCCTGCAGCGACGGGATCCTCTCCGATAACCCCGAGCTTGTACCGAGTTGCGGTGACTATTGTCTTCCCGATCGGGACATGTGCCGACAGCACAAGCCACCACGCGAAGTAATCTCGAAATCCGCTGGAAGCCCAGCCGAGGCGCCTCGCGGGGAGTCTGCTAGAGTTCTTTCGGGCGAAATGCCAGGCTCGTTCAGCCCAGGACCGGCGCCCAACCCTGGGGGATCCGGGCTGGCAGGCGCCTTGCGACGACTGGTTCCGAGAGATGCCCGTGTTCGGACTCTATTACCGCGGCCGCGCCCTCCTCGTCCGAGCCTCCGACCGCTTCGGCGCCTGGTGCGACGCGAAAACCGCAGACGCCTACGCCCTCGCGTCTCCCGCGCGCCAACGCGCGGCGCGGGCGTTCTTCCAGTGGCTCGGAAGCCTGGCGCACACCGCCAAGCTCCTGCCAAGGCTCGACGCCGTCAGGCTGGTAGGGCCCCAATGGACCGCGGTCTGGGTGGGCGACCCGCTCCTGGCGCGGGAACTGGAGGTCCTGCTCTTCCCCGACGGCGCGGAGCGGCACCCGCTGCCGCGGGTGGCGGCATGGTCGCTTCCGCGGTTTGCGCGAAAGTGCCTGGACGAAGCGGATGTCGTCGTCTGCGCCCTGCCGCGCCGGTGGCCCCGGTTCTGGCGGCCTTCCGCGCCCGTGGCGTTCACGTGTCCGGTCTTCGTGAACGCGGTCATGGACATCCGGAGGCCGATCGAGGAGATCGTCAGCGGCACCCGCGGCGACTCGCTCAGGCGGCAACTGCGGATCGGGGGACAGGCTGGATTGGCCGTCCGCCTGACCGCGTCGCGAACCGACTGGGAACGCTTCTACCTGCAGATGTACCGCCCGCACGTGGAGCGGCGGCACGGCGACAGGGCGCTGGTCAGCCCGCCGGACGATCACTGGCGGGAGTGGATTGAACCCGGCGGCCACCTGCTCCTCCTCGAAGAAGACGGCAGCCCGCTGGCCGGCGCCCTCGTTCGAATCGTCGGCCGCGTGTGCTTCCTCGGGGAAGAGGGCGTCGCTCAGCTGCCCAGGGCCGTCGAGGTGGGATACGGGCTGCGCGCCCTGCTCAGGCGCTCCGCCGTCGAGTACGCGCGCTCGTCCGGCGCGGCGGCCTTCGTCATGGGCCGGAGCCTCGCCCGAACCAGCGACCCCGTGCTGGCGAGCAAGCTCCAGTGGGGGCCGGCGATCGTGCCGCCCGAACGCTGCCTGCATCCGGAGTGGACGTTCCTGGCGGCGGCGGTCGCGGATCCGCTGCGTAAGCATCTGAACAGCCAGGGCTTGATCGCGTTCACGGCGGGGCGAGCCGGCGTCGTGTCGATCGGCCCGCCGGACAAGGTGCAGCAGCACGCCGCGTCGAAGGTGGGGCACTCGCTGGTCGTCCAGGCCGGCTCGAGGAACGTGCTGGTTCCGACTGGCGCTGCCCCGGCGGAGCAGGAGCCTGGATTGCCGCACGCCTGGGGCGCGGGGCTCTACTACAGGACGCGCCGGCGGACGGTCGAGATCATCGACCGCCTGGGCCTGTGGTGCGATCTCCGCACGTCGGATGCGTTCCGGCTGCGAAGTCCCCGGCTCAGAAAGGCGGTTCAGGGCGCATGCCAGGGGGCGGGAAGACTCGCGCACGTCATCAAGCTCCTGCCCCGGCTGGACGCCGTGCGGCTGGAGGCGCCGGGCTGGAGCGTGGTCAGCGTCGGCGACACGAACCTCGACAAGGAGCTGGAGCACCTGCTGTGCCCGCACGGCGCGTCGAAGACGCCGCTGCCCAGAGTGGCGGCGTGGAGCCTTCCGCGATTCGTGCAGGAGCACCTCCGTGTGGCAGACCTCGTGGTCTGCTCCCTCCCGGGAGCGTGGCCCGGTGTCTGGCGCCCCCGCGGACCGCTTGTCGTCAGAGTACCGATTCTCGTCGAGGCCGAGCTGGACATTGCGGCGCCGGTCGGAGAGATCCTGCGGGGCTCGGCGCGAGAGGCGCTCCGGCGGCAGCTCAGGAAGAGCCAGGAGGCCGGCTTGCAGCCGCGGCTCACCCGCGAACGGGCCGATCTGGAGCGCTTCTACCGCGAGATGTACGTGCCGCACGTCCGCGCGCGGCACGGCTCTCGCGCCTTCGTCAGCGCCTTCAGCGACCACTGGGAGCGTTGGATCGTGCCTGGCGGCCGCCTGCTGCTCCTGGAACGGGACGGAAGACCGCTCGTCGGCGTCCTCCTCCGCGTTGTCGGCGCGGTCTGCTTCGCCGGAGAAGAGGGACTTGCGCAGACTGATGAGGCCAGGGATCACGGATACGGGCTCCGGACGGCGTTGAGGGTCGCCTCAATCGAGTACGCGCGCTCCGCCGGCGCGAGGCGCTTCGTCATGGGGCGCAGCCTGTCGAGGGGCAGCAGTCACGTGCTGATGAACAAGCTGCAGTGGGGGCCGGAGATCGTGGCGGCGCGGCGGTGCCTGCAGCCCGAATGGACGTTCGTGGCGTCGCGCCTGGAGGGCCCGCTGCGCGAGCGCCTCAACGAGCACGGGCTGATCGCGCTCGTCTCCGGGCGGCCCTGCACGGTGTCGTTCGGCGAGCCGACCGCGGCCGGGTTCCGCCACGCCGTGAAGACGGGGTCGGTGCTCGTCGTGGAGGCCGGCCGGCCCCACAGGCTGATCGCTGCCGGCGCCGGGCCGGCGTAAGGCGTCCCGGAGCTTTCCGGAGCGCGGGGCGAGGGACGAGACGGAGCCGGAGCGCCCGCCCCATCAGGCCCGCGCGCGCCCCGCGAGGTAGTCGTCGAGGGCGGCGCGCCAGTCCCTCGGCGCGCGCGCAACGGAGCCGAGCTTCGCGCTCGACATGGCGCAGTGCTGCGGACGCGCGGCCCGGCCGGGGGCGTGCGCGAAGGGCACCGCCTCCAGCAGCTCGGGACGGCCGCAGGCGGCCAGGATGTGGCCGGCGATGTCGGCCCACGCGCACCAGTCCGACGAGCCGCAGTGGTAGAGGCCGAATGGCGCGCCCCGCCCGACGAGATCGAGCGTCGCCCTGACGACGTCCGGGACGTAGCTGGGGGAGACCGTGCGATCGGCGAACGCCCTGACGGGCCCGCCGGCCGAGGCCTGCCGCACGAACCAGTCGACGGTCGTCCTGCCCGTGTGCCCGCCGTAGAGGCTCGACAGGCGCAGCACGTAGTGCTTCGGCGCCGCGGCGGCGAAGCGCTCGCCGGCGAGCTTCGTCGCGCCGTACACGGACTGCGGCGCGGGCTCGTCGTCTTCGGCGTACGGGCGATCCAGCCGCCCGTCGAAGACGAACTCGCTCGAGTAGTGCACCAGCACGGCGCCCAGATCGCGCGCGAGGCCGGCCAGGGTCCAGGCGGCCTCGGCGTTCACGCGGTACGCCTCCAGCGGGCGCGCCTCGGCGCCATCGACGTCGTTGAACGCGGCGCAGTTCAGAATCAGCGACGGCCCCGACGACCGCACCGCGTCGCGCACGCGAGCGGGCTCGGTGAGGTCGAGCTCGTCCAGATCGACGGCCGTGAGCTCGCCTTCACGGGAGAGCCGCGACACGAAGGCGGCACCGAGCTGGCCCTTCGACCCGGCGACGAAGATGCGCCGCAGAAGCGCGGCGTCCCTCACGCAGGACCTCGCTCGGCGTAATGGGCCTTGTAGTACGCCCGGTAGGCGGGATCCTGGCGCTTGATCGGCTCCCACCACCACGGGTTTGCCTTGTACCACTCGACGGTGGCGGCCAGCCCCGCGTCGAACTCGCAGCGCGGCGTCCAGCCGAGCGCCTGCAGCTTCGCCGTGTCCAGGGCATAGCGGCGGTCGTGGCCGGGGCGGTCGGCCACGGGGCGGATGAGCGTCTCGGGCTTTCCCAGCAGCGCGAGGATGCGCCGCGTCAAGTCGATGTTCGGCACCTCGTTGCCGCCGCCGATGTTGTACACCTGGCCGTCTAGGCCCTTCTCGATCACGAGGTCGAGGGCGCGGCAGTGGTCCTCGACGTGCAGCCAGTCGCGCACGTTCAGGCCGTCGCCGTAGAGCGGAAGCCCCTGATCCTCGAGGGCGTTCGTGATGAAGAGCGGAATCACCTTCTCGGGGAACTGGTACGGCCCGTAGTTGTTCGACGCGCGCGTGATGACGACGGGCACCTTGTAAGTGGCCCAGTAGCTGTAGGCCAGCCGATCGGCGGCGGCCTTGCTCGCCGAGTACGGGTTGCGCGGCAGGAGCTCGTCCGTTTCCTTCGACGCGCCGGTCGGCACCGAGCCGTAGACCTCGTCGGTCGAGATCTGGACGAACCGCCGCAGGGCCTTCGCCCCCCGCGCCGCCTCGAGCAGGGCGAAGGTGCCGAGGACGTCGGTCTGGATGAACTCGTCGGCGCTCTGAATCGACCGGTCCACGTGCGTCTCGGCCGCGAAGTGCACGACGATGTGCGACTCGCGCACGAGCGGCGCGCTGACGGCGGCGTCGCGGATGTCGGCCTTCACGAAGCGGTGCCGCGGGTCGTCGGCGACGTCGTGCAAGTTCTCCAGCCGCCCGCAGTAAGTCAGCTTGTCCAGCGTGGTGACGCGCCAGTCGGGGTGCTGGCGCAGGGCATAGCGGACGAAGTTGCTGCCGATGAACCCGGCGCCTCCGGTGACGAGTACCTTGGTCATAGGGTGTCGAAGACCTCGCAGTCGGCCAGCCGCTTCCCGGCGAGATCCTTGGCCGAGAGCGTCGGCGGCGCCTCGAGCGGCCACGCGATGCCCACGTCGGGATCGTTCCAGAGCAGCGAGCGCTCGTTTTGTGGGGCGTAGTAGTCGGTCGTCTTGTAGATGGTCTCCGCGGCGTCCGACGTCACGAGGAAGCCGTGGGCGAACCCTTCGGGCACCCAGAGCTGCCGCTTGTTCTGGGCGGAGAGCGTCGTGCCGACCCACCTGCCGAACGTCGGCGAGCTGCGGCGCAGATCCACGACGACATCGAAGACCTCGCCCGAGACAACGCGGACGAGCTTCCCCTGCGGCTGGCGGACCTGGTAGTGGAGCCCGCGCAGGACGTTGCGCACCGAGCGCGAGTGATTGTCCTGGACGAACGAGCGGACGCATCCCGTCGCCCGCCGGAACGCCTCCTCCCGGTAGCTCTCGAAGAAGAACCCGCGGTCGTCCCCGTGCACGACCGGCTCGAAGACGAGCACGCCGGGAATCGCCGTGTGAACGACGTTCATCTGCACCGTTCCTCTCGCGCTGCCTCGGCCGCCAGCCGGTCGCCCTTCACCCGCGGCGTCCGGCCGCTTCCATCATCCGCCGATCTTCGCCCGCAGGGCCTTGACCTCGTCTCCGCTCTCGAGGTCGGGCTGGAGCCGGACGGCTTCCTTCAGCTCGGCCGCCGCCTCGTCGACTCGGCCGAGCGCGGCGTAGATCGCCGAGAGGTGCAGCCGGTGCATGGCGCTCGACGAGGCGGACCTGGCCGCCTGCTCCTGGATGGGCAGGGCCTCGGCGTCGCGTCCCAGGAGATGCAGCACCCAGGCGTATGTATCCGCGATCTCCGGGCTCCGTCCGCCCGAGAGCCTGTACGCCCGTTCCGCGTGGGGAAGCGCTTCGGCGGCCTGGCCCTTCCGCACCGCCAGCGCGTAGGCGAGGTTGTTGAGCGCCAGCACGTTGCCCGCCTGCTCGGCCAGCACGAGCCGGTAGCGCTCGATGGCCTTGTCGGTGTCCTGGCCGGCCTCGTATTCACCCGCAAGCTGAAGGTGCGCCCCGACGAGCGTCGCATCGAGGGCCGTCGCCTCTTCGAGCGCCTTCCGCGCCCCGGCCTTGTCGCCGCCGGAGGCGAGCGCCTCCGCCCGCAGGACCGCCCGGGCCGCGTCGGGACGCGTGCCGGCCGATGTCAGCACCTGCAGGCGCCGCTCGGCAAACCGCGCGGGCAGCCCCGACGCCGAGTCGAGGCCCGCGTCGATGTCGGACGAAGGCACCGCCCGGCGCGGGAAGGGCGCGCAGAGGGGATCGCCAACCACTACGGTCCGCCAGCTCACGTACGGCATCGCCAGGTAGAACGACTCGGCCAGGTTGAAGCCGGCCGCGTAGGCCGGAAAGAGGATGTCGGGACGGATCGTGGCGTCCAGGAACGGCTCGTCCACGTGAGCGGCAATGCCGGTCACGCCTTCCCGGATGAGATCGCCGGCGAGCGACTGCGGAGAGCCGGCAAAGAAGCCGGCCCGGTCGGTCCACCTGCCGATCGTCCATCCGGCGGGCGGCTCCGTGAAGGTGCGGCCGTCCGTGCTGACGAACGTGCCGGCAATGGCGCCGGGCACGAAGCCGAGGTCGAGCCGGCGCTTGGTGATCGCCGCGTCGTTCGATCCCCAGGAGAAGTAGCCAAGGACGTCCTTTTCGCCCGTCAGGGCCTTGCCGGTGGGCTCGAGCACGACGCGATCCCCCAGGCCCGCTTCGCGAAGGCGCGCGGCCGCGGCGGCCAGCCACCGGTTGCCGGCGCTCTCCGCTGGCCCGGCTTCCTGGTCCAGCAGGAAGCGGCCCTCGCGCGACGGAGCTGCCCCCCGGTCGATGAGCCCGACGACATCCGCCGCCGTGAAGCCGTCGAGGCGGACGACGAGGTACAGCTCGGAAGTCGCGCGGCTGAACGGTCCTGCCTCCGCGATCGGCGCCGCGCCGAGGAAGTACGGATTGGGGATGCGCCCGGCCACCGCCGGCTCGCGTCCAAGCAGCCGCTGGTAGAGCAGCGTCAACTCCGAGTCCACGCTCGCGGCCGTGCCGTCGCGGCCGGGGGTGCCTTTGACCCGGAGCGGGACGCCTTTCGCCAGAACGATGTAGAGGATGCGATCCTGGGCGGCGTGCTGGCGCAGCCAGTTGGCGATGGGCGCCTGGATCTGGGTGTTGAATGCCGCCCGCTCGATCTCGTCTGCGACCTCCGCCTTGATGCGGAGCACCTGGTCGGCCGGCACGCTGCGGCTGTGGGCGTAGTACTCGGCGATCCGGACCGAATCTGGGTGCGCCTCGTTGGCGACCACGAGCACGTTGGCGCCGGTCTGGGCGAGAGCCGGCGCCGCGAGGACCAGCGCCGCGAGGACCGCGGACAGCAAGCGATGCATCGTTACGATTATCGACGGTTTTCACCGCGCGCGTGAGAGCCCGCCTCGACCAGGAGCGGCCGCGCAAGCGCGGAGCGGTCGTCGCCGATGCGAGGGTGGCGCCGGAGCGTCTCGAGCCCGCAAGCGGAATGTGCGAGGTGCCCGGGTCCCGGACGCGGCAATTCCTGCCGCCAGCTGCCGGCGGGATCAAGTTTCCGGCTGGGAAACCGGGCTTCGTTTCGCGGTGGGTCGCCGGCACGGGCCGTGCACACATGGAAGGCCGTTGACAGAGGCCAGCACGTACTACATTATGTAGTACATGAATCCCAGGGCCGTTTCCATGCGGGAGCTCCAGCAGAACCTGAAGAAGGTGGTCGCCCGCGTCGAGCGCGGCGAGACCGTCCAGTTGACGAAGCGCCGGCGCGTCGTGGCCAAGCTGGTGCCGGTCTGGCCGCAGAAGCCCGCCGAGCCGTGGCCCGACCTCGACGCGCGCATGCGGGCGATCTTCGGAGACCGGATGATCACGCCGTCGCCCTCCGAGGAGTTGATCAAGGAGCGCGGCGAGTGGTGAACGCCTACTTCGACTCGAGCGTGCTTGTGGCGTTCTACCTCGTCGAATCGCACTCGTACGCGGCGCGCCGGGCGGTGACCGGCACGCCGCGCGTGCCGTTCACGTCGCTCCATCGCCTGGAGGTGCGGAACACCTTCCGGGTGCAGGTGGGCCGGGAGCGAATGACCAGCGAGGAATCCGAGGGGGTGCTTCGGGTTCTGGAGGAAGACGTCGCCGCCGGGCGGCTCGCGCCGACGCCGCTGGATCTCTACGCGGTCTTCGCGCGGGCGGAGGGGCTGTCCGCCAAGTACACGAGACAGCTGCTCTCACGCAGCCTCGACGTCCTGCACGTGGCCGCGGCGCTCGAACTGGGCTGCACGCGCTTCGTGTCGTTCGATGCCCGCCAGGTGAAGCTCGCCGCGGCCGCCGGCCTGCGCGCCGCCGTCCCCCCGCCGGCAGCGTGACCCCGCCAGCGCAGCGAGCCTTGCCCCTTGTCCCGGTCTGTCTGGCGCCTGGCGCCCGGCCCCATGCCTAGAACACCGTAACGAGCCCCAGGCTGAACTTGGTGCCCTCGCGCTCGAACTCGCGGCCGATGTCCGCCGTCAGCCGCACGTTGCGCGCGAGCAGGCGCCCCACGTTGAGCGACAGGCTCTGGTACTTCGCGTTCGGATCGTCGGAGGCGACCTTGTTGTACAGGCCAGCCACCGACCACGGCCCGTCCGCCCCGAGCGGCATGTAGACCAGTTCCGCGAACCCGCCGCGCGTCTTCCAGTCGGCCCCGCGCCTGCTCGGCAGGAACGTCGGATTGTCGTCGCGCCGCTCCAGGTATTCCAGGTTCAGCTGAAAGCGATCGTTGACGTCCACCACCACGTCGGGGCCGAAATAGAACGTGCGGTTCCGGGCGCCGCCGGCCCCTTGCTCGCGCCCGTAGTAGCCGAACAGGCCGAGCCTGACCTTGTCGAGGGGCTTTGCCAGGCGGTACGCGAAGTTCTTCAGGTTGTCCCGGTCGAAGTTGCCGAAATCGTCGGCCATGCCGATGCCGTTGCCGTTCACGACCTGCAGCACCGACTCGACCCCGCCGGGGAAGTCCCAGCTGACGATGAGGCCGCGGTCGTAGGTGAGGTCCACGCCGGCCGTGCCGACGTGGGTCTTGAAGATCTGGTAGTCGTAGCGCTCGAGCTTGAGCTCGCGCTTGAACATCGGGTCGCAGACCTGGAACTGCCCGACCGCGACGTCGATGGGCAGCTTGAAGGGGTTGTTGATCTGCACCCACGCGTCCTCGAGGCCCGCCTCGCCGCCCTTCTCGATGATGTAGTAGAAGTAGTACGAGATCTTCTGGTTGATCTGCCCGCCCGACAGCAGTTTGAACACCCACGGGTACTGCACGTCGGCGCCGCGGCTGTTCTTCTCGCCGAAGGTCGCGTAGCCGTCCAGGCGGATGGCCAGCGGCAGCTCGCGCATGAGCTTCAGCGTCGGGTCGCCCACGTCGTACGTCGCCCGGGGCGGCTCCTGGCTCGGGTCCTCGAGCCTGAACCCGCGCGCCGCGAAGTCGTCGCCGAACGGCTTCAGGCGCGGCGCGGGCTGGTGGCACGTCGAGCACGAATACTGGTACTTGCGGGCGAACGCCGGAATGGCGTCCGAGGGAACGGCGGAGAGCGCCAGCATCGACGCCGCCGCGAGCGCGAGCACGAATCGTCGGGACATATCGGGCCTCACGGAACTCGTGCGGATCAGGTCCGTCACGGAAGGATGGTAAACGCCGTCGAGTGGCTGTTCACCTTCACGGGCTCCGATTCCTCGCGCGGCACCTTCATGAACTCGGCCACCGACGACACCAGGCGCGAGTAGTACACCTCGGCCGTGACGACCACCGGGCCCGCCGGCAGCGTGGCCGGCAGCCGCCACGTGTAGGTCTCCGCGCGGGCCGAGAGCGGGGCGAGGCGGTAGTCGGGGCCGAAGCTCGCCGTGTTCCACTGCATGATGGTCATGCGGCCCTGCGGATCGAGGTAGGGCAGGCGGAAGATGCGGTCCCCGGCCGGGACCTCGCCATCCCGCTTCAGGCCCGCGAAGTTCGCGATGCCCTTCACCTCGCCGATGTCCTGATACGCCAGGGCGTCCGAGGCGATCGTGTACTCCTCGCCGGGGAACCCCTTCTTGTCCACGGGCAGGTGGTAGACCTGGCCCTTCGCGTCCCTCGCCGTCACGTGCGCCCAGAGCACGCGCTCCTCGGCCGATCCGGACGGCACGCTGTGGCCGGCCTTCGCGTTCACGAACACGGCCGTCAGCTTCATCGTCTCGCCGGGCTCGGCCTCGCGCGCTTCTGGATGGATGCGCACCTCGATGACGCCGGAGAGCTTGCCGGGGTCGTGCGCGCCGTGGAACAGGTGCTGCCGCAGGTCCGGCAGCTCCGACCCCATCGTCGCGCTCCGGCCCGCGGACGGCGGCATGTGGCAGTCCTGGCAGACGATGCCCGCCTTGCCGTGGGGGCCGGCCTTCCACTCGAGGTGGGTGCCCTTCACCCACAGGCCGAAGGGGTCCTTCTCGTTGTGGCAGGTGCCGCAGAACTCGGCCGTGCCGAGGAAGTCGTTCTTCTTCGTGACGTGGTGCGGGCTGACGACGCCTTCGCGCGTCCCGAGCTTGACCTTGCCCGGCACCGAGATCCAGTTGAAGTTGAACGGCGTGTCGCCGTCGAAGCCCGTCACCGTGTGGCAGAGGTCGCACGACACGGACTCGTTGGCGCGGCTGTTGGCCGACGGCAGCGGCGGCGGCACGTCGCCCGCCAGGAACGCGAACGGCGTGTGGCAGCCGTTGCACCCGTCGGCCGCGCCCTTGAACTTCGGGTCCTTCTTCGCGTGCGGGACGGCGAGGCCGAAGTACTCGATCTCGTCCCAGTGGTGCGTGTAGGCCTGCGACATCATCGCCTGCTCGTGCTGGCGGGCGATGTCCTTGTGGCAGGTGGCGCAGGCGGCGGGGCGCTCGTAGGCGTCGTACTTCTGCGCGCCGAGAGCCGCGTCGCCGGCCTTCGGCGGGGCCTGCGTAGCGGCGAAGCCCGCGCCGGCCAGGAGCAGGGCCGCCAGCGCGGGGACGAACACGGAGCTTCTCGGGGACATGACGCCTCCAGTCGCCCTGCATTGTTGAGTACGCGTGACGAAAAGGGCAAGCAGGACCAAGGCGAGCGTAGTTGCGCGGCCGGTGTAACGGCGTCGCTCGTGATGGCCGGAGCTTCAGCTCCCGCGTGTCGTTGCGGCGGCGAAGAGCCGCTCGATTTCCCGCTCGACCATCGTGCGCCTACGCGGCAAGGCGATCTTCGCTGCCATCTCGCGGACCGTGTGCCTGCTGAACGCACGGGGCAATTCCACTTCGGGCAGGGCGCGGAACAGCCCCGACCTCGCCGGGGAGAGGTAGGCGAAGTCCACGAGCGCCTTTTCGGGCGACGCGACGAGCGCGTTCTGGCGGCCCGCGTGTCCGAATCCGAAGAAGAGCGACGGCAGGACGTAGTGGATCGACACCGTGCCGAGCGGCGTGTCGAAGCGACGGGCGCGCGCCAGGGAGACCGCCTAGGTGACGGCAGGCACCCGCGACACCATGCCATGGAAGAAGAGCGCGCTCTGCAGCGAACCGTTGCTCGGCAGCGAGGCCGTGAGCCGGCCGGGAAGCGAAAGCGGATCGATCCGGGTCGGGAAGGCCCACAGGCCCCGCCGGAGCCGCACCAGGTGGCCTGCTGCGGCCAGCCGTCCGAGCGCTTCGCTCGCGTGGGCGTTCGGGATGTCGAGGCGTGCGGCGGGGTCAGCGGTCTTGAAGACAGGAACGTCCATCGCCGCTAGCGATGCGAGCGCATGCACGAGGGTCATGACGTCCCGGTCTCCAGCGCGTCGAGCGCCTCGAGCACCATCGTGTCCTACGTGTCAGGCGAATCGAAGCGTGCGTGTTCGTGGGGCTGGAGGTACGCGAGGACCTGGCTCTTGAACACGGTGAAGCCGATGCCCGCGGCCCGGTCGCGGGCCCGCTCGAGCAGCTGCGGGCCGATCGTGCGGAGGAACGCGACGGGCGCCGCGCTTGCGAGCAGGAGGTGCACGTCGAAAACGTCGTGCGCCTGCGTCTCCGTCCGGTGGGCGAGCGTGCCGATCTTCTGCCTGAGCGCGGCGGCGGCGCCGCAGTGGCTGACCATGAACGGCGCAATCCGGTGAGCGGCGACCAGCGCCGGGTCCACGCTGCCGAACTCCACACCCTCGTCGAGGCCTCGCCGCGAGAACTCGATCTTGGTCGGAAGCGGCGGACCGCCGCTCTCCACGAGCAGCCCGAGCTTCCAGCGCTGTACGGTCGGCATCTGTTTGTGCTCGGTCACGAGCTCGATCCGGGTGCCGTGGGATTTGAGCGCCTGCGCGACTGGCCGGGACCCGAGGGTGGCCCGCACGCGCTCGCGCAACGCGAGTTCGTCCAAGCCTTCGGCGTCGAGGTCCATGACCTCCGAGTACCGCACGCTCCGGTGGAACAACCGCAGGTTGCACCCGCTCTTCAGCACAAACGCCCGCTTGTCCGTCCCGCGCGTGAGGTGGGCGAGGAACGAGAGGTGGGAGTATTCGATCGCCTAGGAGAGGAGCGCAGTTGTCATCGGCGAGCTCCTGTAGGTGTTTGCTAACCCTGATGTGACAGAAATTCCGCGCGAGCGGAGCACATAGGAATTGAAAAGGCCTTTCGTTTGTGGTTGAAAGGAGGCGCCAACCAAACCCTTCTCCCACGCCCGAAAGGCCACCGACAGTGAGACGAAGAAAAGCC
>JAKQTR010000001.1 GCA_029562975.1 Acidobacteriota bacterium
GCCGACGCCGACGCCGCCGCCGCCGACGCCGCCGCCTACGCCGACGCCGCCGCCTACGCCGCCCGCGCCACCTACGCCGGCGTCGGCGCCGCCGCCGCCGCCGCCGACGCCGCCGCCTACGCCGGGCGGGTCGAGCAAACCGAACGCATCATCGACCGATTCCGGGCGCTCACCGGCCACGACACCACCGCACCCGACCCGACCGTCACCGCCCAGGCCATCACCCGCATGCTCCAGGTGACGGCATGACCACCGCACTCGCCGGGTATCTGGCGATCGGCCAGATCGCCCAGCACCTCGACCTCACACTCCCCGACGACATCGCCGCCGGGGAACCGGTCACCCTCGGGATCCGATCGGTCCGCCCCGACGGACGCTCTCACCATGACCCGTCGTTCCGGTGGCCGTGGCCCGGCAACTGGACCCCCCGCATTGACGCCGACGCGTCCGCCGCCGAGTGCTCCCACGGGCTCCACATCGCTTTGGGGTGGCGGGGTCTGTCCGCGACTGGCCCGGTGCATGTCTGCCAGATCGTGGGCTACCGGGCGGCTGATGTGGCTCACGTCGGCGCCACCAAGCTGCGGGTGTCCCAGGCTGCGGTCCTCGACGTGTGGGACGTCCATCGGATGGTCCGCGACGGCAACCTGGTCGGCGCCAACCTGAGCGGCGCCAACCTGCGCAGCGCCGACCTGTACGGCGCCGACCTGTCCCGCGCCGACCTGCGCAGCGCCGACCTGAGCGGCGCCAACCTGCGCAGCGCCAACCTGTACGGCGCCAACCTGCGCTCCGCCGACCTGCGCTACGCCGACCTGTCCGGCGCCAACCTGCGCTCCGCCTACCACGACAAGTGGACTTGTCATGACAAGCGCAATAGGCTACGCTGACTCCATGAGCACACACGATACCGAACCCATCACCGCCGCCGAAGCGCTCAACATCGTCGAGACGATGCACCGAGCGGCGGCCATCGTCGCACGGGAATCGCGTTACGACTACTGCCAGGATGCAGATGCCGTCGAGGGCGGAGCGCTTCCGGCTAAGCGCTTCCGGCTCAGCGCACGCCTCGTCGACACTATGTACGACCCCGACGGAGTGGCCGCTGTCCTGCGTCGGCGCGCCGATGTGCTTGACCCGGGCTATGCGGCTGACCAGATCGACCCGCCGACCGTGCCCGAGCCGGACCTGACGACGCCGGAGGGCTGGATCGCCGAGGCTGAGCGTGCAGACGAGTGGAGCGATCTCCCCACCGCCTTCATGGGCGCGCAGATGAATGCGCTCAGCACTGCTCTCAGCGACTGCCCCGAGGCGGGGGTCGCCGTGAAGCTGGCGGCGATCTAC
>JAKQTR010000009.1 GCA_029562975.1 Acidobacteriota bacterium
TGAACGCCGAGAACTCGATGGGGTTCCACGCGCCGCAGGAAGCGGCCCGCATCCTGGCCGAGGCCATCGACTACGCCCGCCAGGGTCAGCTTGCCCTGCGCGCTCAGCCGCCGGCGACCGGCGCGAAGCCGGGCAACTGAGCGGCGGCGCCACGCGTCCGGCGCGGCCGGACCGCGGCGAAGCCCGCGCGTGAATCGATCCGCCCGGGCAAGGCGGCCACGGCCGCGCCCCCGGGCCGGGGAGGCGCGGGTGCGCGGGAAACAGCGCGCCTCGGGTATCCTATAAGGCGAGTTGAAGGGCCCTGCGGGTCCGCCGAGGGGCCGCGCGCGGTCTGGAAGGCCGGATGGCGGCCGCGCGTCGGCCCCGAATGCAGGCGGGCCCGCGTCGAGATATCGGATCCCTACCGTCGGCGATCGCCGCGCCACCCCCCCCCGCGCTGAGGCCGTACGTAGGTGCGTGCCGTGTCGCGGAGGTTGGCATGGTTCGATTGCGTCTTCGAGATCGGAGTTTCCGGGGCGGGGTTCATCCTCGCGACGAGAAGGCGCTGACGCGCGACCTCCCGCTTCAGGACATGCCCGATCCGGACGTGCTCCTGCTCCCGCTCCAGCAGCACCTCGGCCGTCCCTCGGTGCCGGCCGTCAAGAAAGGCGAATGGGTCCGCGAGGGCCAGCTGCTGGCCGAGGCCCAGGACGGCATCAGCGCCGTCGTGCGGGCGCCACGGGCGGGCACGATCACGGCGCTCCAGTCGGGCGGCACGGCCAGCGGCTTCCCGGGCCGGATGATCGCGCTCAAACCCGGCCCGCCGCCCCCGGCCGCCGACGGCGAGGAGGCGCGCGAGACCGCGCCGGTCACGCTGCCGGCCCTCGACCCGGGCGCCGTCGCGCCCGCCGACGTGGTGGCGCGCACGCGCGCGGCGGGCATCGTCGGGCAGGGCGGCGCCGCCTTCCCGACGGCCGTCAAGCTCGCGCCGCCTCAGGACGCGAAGCTCGACGTCCTCATCGTGAACGGCTGCGAGTGCGAGCCGTACCTCACGCGCGATTACCGCCTGATGATCGAGCGGCCGGCGGAGCTCGTCGAGGGCTCGGCCCTGCTGGCGCGAACACTCGGCGTGGCGCGCGTCGTGATCGGAGTCGAGAACAACAAGCTCGACGCGGCCGAGGCGCTTCGCTCGGCCGCCGCGGCCCCGCGGCGCGCGGCCTGGACGGCTGGCATCGCGGTCGAGGTGCTGCCGCTGCGCACGAAGTACCCGCAGGGCGCCGAGAAGATGCTGATCGAGGCGGCCACGCGCCGCCGCGTGCCGCCGGGCGGCTTGCCCATGGCCGTCGGCGCGGCCATCCAGAACGTGGGCACGGTGCTGGCGGTGCGGGATGCGGTGGTGGACGGCCGCGTCCAGACCAACGCGGTGCTGACCGTCAGCGGCCGCGCGATCCGGCGTCCGGCCAACCTGCGCGTGGCCGTCGGCACGCCGATCGCCGATGTCATCGCGCACTGCGGCGGGCTCACCGACGAGGTGGCGCGGATCATCGTCGGCGGCCCGATGATGGGCGTGGCCCAGCACGACCTGGCGGCGCCCGTCGTCAAGGCGTGCTCGGGCATCCTGGCGCTGACGCGGGAGGAGCTCGGTCCCTCGCTCGAACCGGGCAATTGCGTCAGATGCGGCCGCTGCGCCGAAGCCTGTCCCCTCAACCTGGTGCCGAGCCGCCTGTCGCGCCTTGCCGAGCGGCAGCGCTTCGAGGAAGCCCGCGACTCGGGGATCGAGGTCTGCATGGAGTGCGGGACGTGCGCCTTCACCTGCCCCTCTCACGTGCCGCTCGTGCAGTGGCTGCGGCTGGGCAAGCAGGAAGCCCGCAAACTGGGCCGGAGGGCGTCATGAGCGCCGCGCCGGCTGCCCTGGATCAGACGGGCGGGCGGGCCACGCCGACGCTCGCCACCTCGCCGCACCTCCACGGCTGGTGGACGACGCCCCGGATGATGTGGGCGGTTGTCGCCGCGCTCGTGCCGAGCCTGGCGGCCGGCCTTGCGTTCTTCGGGTGGCAGGCAGCCGGCGTGCCGCTCGCGGCCGTGGCCGGGTCCGCAGCCGCCGAGGCCGCCATCAACCGCTGGCGCAAGCTGCCGTTCACCCTCGGCGACGGGTCGGCGGTGCTGACCGGCCTCCTGCTCGGCCTGATCCTTCCGCCTAGCCTGCCGCTGTGGATGGCCGGCCTTGGCGGGATCGTGTCCATCGGCCTGGGCAAGGCGGTCTTCGGCGGCCTGGGCATGAACATCTTCAACCCGGCGCTGGTCGGGCGGGCGTTCATGCAGGCGGCCTTCCCGGTCAGCATGACCACCTGGGCCGCGAACAGGCTGGCCGCCGACGCCGTCAGCGCGGCCACGCCGCTGGCGCTGGTGAAGTTCCGCGAACCGGGCCTCGGCGCCGTGGAAGTGGCGCCGCCGATTCGCGACCTCTTCCTCGGGACGATTCCCGGCTGCCTGGGCGAAACAAGCGCCCTGGCCATCCTCATCGGCGGCGGCGCCCTCCTGCTCCTGAAAGTGGCCAACTGGAGGACGCCCCTCGCCATGGCCGCCGGCGCGGCGCTGTTCGGCGGCGCGCTCTGGGCCTGCAACCCGGCCCAGTACCCGCATCCGCTGTTTCACCTGCTGTCGGGCGGGTTCCTGTTCGGCGCCCTCTTCATGGCCACCGACCTCGTGACGACGCCGATCACCGGGCGGGGCATGGCGATCTTCGGGTTCGGGGCGGGCTTCCTGACCGTCCTGATCCGGCTGTTTGGAGGGCTGCCCGAGGGCGTCATGTACTCCATCCTCATCATGAACGCCGCTGTCCCTCTCATCAACCGATGGATGCGCCCCCGCATCTTTGGAGCCGCGCGATGAAGACCATGCTGCACATGGTGGCCACGCTGGTCATCGTGGGCCTGGTCGCCGGGGCCTCGCTGTCGCTGGTCAGCGGATGGGCGCAGCCGCTCATCGAGGCCAACGAGACGAAGGTCAAGATGGCCGGCGTCATGGAAGTCGTGCCCGGCGGGGTCTCGTCGAAGACGCTCGCCGAAATCGCAAGCGCGACGCCGGCTCCGCCCGGCGGCGATGTCGAGGCCTACCAGGTGCTCGACGCCCAGGGGCAGGTTCTCGGCTGGGCGGTCATCGGCGAGGGCACGGGGTTCTCCGACAAGATCCGGCTGATGGTCGGCGTGGCGCCGGACTTCGGGCGCACGCTCGGCATCAGGATCCTGAAGGACGCGGAGACGCCCGGCCTCGGCACGAAGATCCGTGAGGGCGACTTCCCGGATCGCTTCTTCGGCCGCGGCGGCCAGGCGCCCAGCCTCGGTGACGGCCCGCTGACCGTCGTCAAGGCCCCGCCGGGAGCCGCCAACGAGGTCCAGGCCATCACGGGGGCGACCATCAGTTCGAAGGCCGTCGTGAAGATCGTCAACGAGGGCGTGGCGCGGCTGCGGGCGCGGGTGGGCGCCGGGGCGGCCGGAGGCGGAACGGGCGCGCCGGCGGCGCCAGGCCGCGGGGAGGCGGGGCGATGAAGGCCCGGGTGAGCGCGCGGCAGGAGGTCCTCAAGGGCCTGTGGGATCAAAACCCGGTGTTCCGCCAGCTGCTGGGCATGTGCCCGACGCTGGCCGTCACGGTGACGGCCCTCAACGGCGTGGCCATGGGCGCGGCGGTGGTCTTCGTGCTGGTCTGCTCGAACCTCATGATCAGCCTGGTGCGGAAGTGGATCCCCGGCCAGGTCCGCATCGCGGCCTACATCGTCATCATCGCGACCTTCGTCACCGTCGTCGATCTCACGATGAAGGCGCGCTTCCCCGAGCTGAGCAGCTCGCTCGGCGCGTTCATCCCGCTCATCGTCGTCAACTGCATCATCCTCGGCCGCGCCGAGGCGTTCGCGTCGAAGAACGGCCCGTGGCGCTCGGTGCTGGATGCCGTCGGGATGGGGCTCGGCTTCACCTTCGGCCTCACCTTCCTCGGCTCCCTGCGGGAGGTCCTGGGCAGCGGCACGCTCTTCGGCGTGACGGTCCTGCCGTCGTGGGAGCCCTGGGTCGTGATGATCCTGCCGGCCGGCGGGTTCCTGACGCTCGGGCTGATTCTGGGCGGCGTCAACCTGATCACCCGCACCGTCGAGGCCCGCCGCCGCCGGGCGGTGGTCGAGGCCTCGCGCGTCACGGCGCGCATCGCCGTCACGGGCATCGCGCCCGGATCGCCGGCGCGGGGGGAAGCGTGATGGATCTGCTGCTGATCTTCATCGGCGCCGCCGTCGTGAACAATTTCGTCCTGAGCTACTTCCTCGGCATCTGCCCGTTCATCGGCGTCTCGGGGCGCCTCTCGAGCGCCGTCTCGATGGGCATGGCCACGACGTTCGTGCTCGTCATGACCGCGATGGTGACCTGGGTGCTGCAGGCGTACGTGCTCGGGCCGCTGCGCCTCGAGTACCTGCAGACGGTGGCCTTCATCCTCGTCGTGGCCTCGCTGGTCCAGTTCGTGGAGATGGTGATCAGGAAGACGAGCCCGCCGCTCTACCGGGCGCTCGGCATCTTCCTTCCGCTCATCACGACCAACTGCGCGATTCTCGGCCTGGCGCTGTTCATCCAGCTGCGCGGCTACGGGTTCGTTCAGAGCGTGGTCTTCGGCCTCGGCGCCGGCGTCGGCTTCACGCTGGCGCTGTGCCTGATGGCGGGGATCCGGGAGGAGCTTGACCTGGCCGACGTGCCCGGGCCGCTTCGCGGCGCGGGCATCACGCTGCTGGTGGCGGGCACGATGGCCCTGGCGTTCATGGGCTTCGCCGGGATGATTTGAGGCGCCGAAGGAGCAAGCGATGACGACGCGACGGGAATTCCTCAATCGGACGCTGATGGGCGGCGCCGCCTTCGGCGCGGGCATGCTGGCCGGCCTGGGCCCGTTCGGGCGCGCCGCGGGCGCGTCCCGCTGGAGCCTGGCCGCGCGGGTGCCGGCCGGAGCAGAGGCGGACGTGGAGGCCCTGGCGGCCGAGCTCGGCCTGGACCTCGGCCGCGGCGACTGGCAGCCGCTCGCCGGGGGGGAGAGCCCTGACCTGGTCCTGCTGCGCGGGACGCGCCTGCTCGATCCCGCCGAGTGGCCGTCACAGGCGATCGCCCTCCGGGCGCGATGGTCGGGTCACCCTGCGAGCCGGCGGCTGCGTCTTACAGACAAGGAGCGCCGGGCGGCCCGACGGGCGGTGGTGCGGAGCCGCGACGGCATCCTGGCGGCGCTGGACCTGGACCGGGAATCGAGCCGCGTTTTCAGGGGCCGGGACCGACAGCGGATGGCGCTCGTGACCCGGGGCGGCGGCGTCGAGGTCGTCGAAGCCTCGTGCCGCCATCAGCATTGCCTCAGGCAGGGCCGGGTCGGCCTTGCGGGCGAGCGTATCGTGTGCGCGCCCGCCGGCCTCGTCGTGACGCTGGAGGCCTGAGGTCGTGAGAGTGCCGCTGCCCGCGGGCAGGACGCTGCTGGCCGTTGCCGTGCTGGCCATGGCCGGCTTCGGCCTCGGGCGGGCCATCCGCCAGGAGGCCGATCCGGCCGCCGACCTGCAGGTCCGGACGCGCCTGCTCATGGGCACCGTCGTCGAGATCAAGGTGCCGGCCTCCGATGGCCGGATCGACGAGCGGGCGGTGCAGGCCGCACTCGACGAGATGTCGAGGGTCGAGCGGGTGTTCTCGCCCTCGAAGCCCGGTGGCGGGCCGCTGACTCCCGAGGAGCGGTCCGAGGTCGAGGCCGTGATCGAGGCGGGCCGCCGGCTGGCGGCCGAGACCGACGGGGCGTTCGACCTGCGGATTCGGGACTGGATCGATCTGTGGGGGTTCGATTCCGACCCCAGGGTGCCCGGCGAGGCGGAGATGCAGCGGGTGGCCGCCGCGCGCCGCCGAAGGGATCCGGAGGGCCCGTTGACCGAGTTCACCTTCGGAGCCGTGGCCAAGGGCTATGCGGTGGATCGCGCCGTCGCCGTGCTCGAGTCCCGGGGCGTCACGCGGGCGCTGGTGAATGCGGGCGGTGAGGTCGGGGCGATCGGGGACGGATGGACGGTGGGCGTCCGGCACCCCCGCGATCCGGGCGCGCTGCTGGAACGCGTCCGCCTCGCCGAAGGACGGGCCATCGCCACCTCCGGCGATTACGAGAACTTTTTCGTGGCGGACGGCCGGCGGTACCACCACCTGCTGGTTCCCGCGACCGGCCTGCCGGCGACGGGAGCGCGGAGCGTATCGGTGATGGCTTCGCGCTGTGCGGAGGCCGACGCGTGGGCGACGGCGCTGTTCGTCCTGGGCCCGGAGCGGGCGCTGGCGGCGGCGGCGCGCCATCCGGAACTCGATGTGATGATCGTGGACGCCGACGGGCGCGTCACGCGGAGCGCCCGGTGGAACGCAGGCGTTCCCGAGGGGAGGCCTTGAATGGAACCGACGTTGATTCCGGCCCTCGTCACCATGGGCGGGCTGGGCGCGCTGTTCGCCGGCGGCCTGGCGTTCGCCGACCGGAAGCTGCGCGTGGAGGAGGACCCGCGCATCGGGGACGTCCTGTCGCAGCTGCCCGGGGCGAATTGCGGGGGATGCGGCCTGGCGGGCTGCCAGGATTTCGCGGTCAAGGTCGTGGGCGGCGAGAAGGCGGTGACCGGGTGCCCCGTCGGCGGGCCGGACGTCGCGGCGGAGATCGCGCGGATCCTGGGCGTTGAAGCGGGCGAGAGCGTCCGCCTCGTGGCGCGCGTGCTCTGTCGCGGCACCGCCGGCGAGCACGCCGCGGTGAAGGCCGGCTACGTCGGGCCGTCTTCGTGCGCCGCCAAGGCGCTCGTTGCCGGAGGGGAGAAGGCGTGCCTGCACGGCTGCCTCGGCGGCGGGGACTGCGTGGACGCCTGCCAGTTCGACGCGATCGTCCTCAACGAGAACGGGCTGCCCGAGGTCATCGACGAGCTGTGCACCGGCTGCGGCGCGTGCGTGACGGCGTGCCCGCGAGACATCATCGAGCTCCACCCGGAAGACCGCCAGCTCTTCGTGTTCTGCCGCAACCGCGACGATCCCCGGACCGCGCGCAAGATCTGCGCCGTGGCGTGCATCGGCTGCGGCATCTGCGCCAAGAAGTCGGACGGCGCGATTACGATGGTCGAGAACCTCGCCGTGATCGACTACACGCGGCTGGATCCTTCCATCATCCCCGTGGATCGGTGCAGCACGAAGGCGATCGGGTTCCTGCATCCGGCCGCGCCGGTGGCCGACGAGTCGGCCGGGCAGGCGGCCTCGGCGTCCGCGGCGGGGTAGAGGCGGGCGTCGAGGAAGCGCGTTCAGGGACGAACGATGACAGGCGAGGGGCGTGAGGCCCAGGTCGAGGAAGGGACGGTCCTCGAGGTATTGCCCGGGCCGCCAGCCCTGGCCAGGGTGCTGCTGGCGGCCGGCCCCGGCTGCGAGGAGTGCGGCGCGCGCCTGATCTGCCGGACCGACGACCCCGGGCGGCGCAGCCTGCTGGCGCTCGCCCCGAGCCCGGCGCCGAAGCCCGGCGAGCGCGTGCGCGTCTGCGTGACCGGCGCGCGGGTGCTCTCGGCCGGCCTGTGGGCCTACGGGCTCCCGCTTGTCGGCCTGTGCGGCGGCCTCGGCCTGGGCTGGCTGGCCTTCGCCGGCTGGCCCGGCCGCGAGCTTCTCGCCAGCGCCGCGGGCCTTGCGTGCGCGGCCGCGCCGTTCGCGCTCCTCTGGTGGAGAGGACGGTCGCGCCCGCCGGAGGAGTGGTTCGAGGCGCGCATCCTCGCCGAGTCCCGCCAGGACCTCCCGCGCTGAACCGCCGGCTGTCGGCCAGTGGGAACGTCCTCCCACCCCGAAGCTACTGAGCGCCGCGCTAGGCGCTCGAGCGGGCGCCGGACTACACTGTGCGCCGCGGCGCCGACCCCGACAGGCCCAAGAGCCGTCTCACGCCGCCAGTCGTCCGACACCGCCACGCGAGGACTCCCGTGCCGACCGAACAGAAGCCCTCCCCGAAGCGATTCCAGATGCCGCACACCCTCGTGGTGGTGATGGCGCTGGTCCTCTTCGTGCTCGCGCTCTCGTGGGTCGTCCCCTCCGGCGAGTACGAGCGCGTGAAGGTCCAGACCAGCGCGGGCGAGCGCAGCGTCACCGTCTCGGGGACCTACAGACAGGTGGAGAAGGTCTATCTGGGCCCGGAAATGGTCCTCGTGGCGCCGATCAGGGGCTTCCTCGACGGGGCGCTCCTGATTGGGTTCCTGCTTGTGATCGGCGGCAGTTTCGGCGTCCTGCAGGAGACCGGCGCGGTGGAATTCGGGATCAGGCGGATGACGGCGTCGTTCTCGAGGCACCCGCGCCTCGAGACGATGATGATTCCCGCGCTCATGCTCGTCTTCTCGCTCGCCGGGTCGGTGTTCGGCATGGCCGAGGAGACGATTCCCTTCGTGCTGATCTTCATCCCGCTCGCGCGGGGCCTCGGCTACGACTCGATTGTCGGCGCGGCCATCCCGTTCCTGGGGGCGGCCTCGGGCTTCGCGGCGGCCGTCCTGAACCCGTTCACCGTCGGCATCGCGCAGAGCATCGCCGACGTGCCGCTCTACTCGGGCATGGGGTACCGCCTGGTGACGTGGGCGATCGGCACGGCGGTCATCATCGCGTTCGTGATGCGCTACGCCGCCAGGGTCAAGGCCAATCCCGAAATCAGCCCCGTCCGCGACATCGATCTCGCACGGGAGTCGCACCAGCCCGGCGGCACCGACGCCGGCGCCGGCTGGAACGCGCGCCACGCGGTCACGCTCTCGCTGTTCGCGTCCTCCATGGCGCTCCTCGTGATTGGCGTGCTGGCCTGGGGGTGGTTCATCGAGGAGATCGCGGCGCTCTTCCTGGGCATCGGCCTCGTCGTCGGGCTCGCCGGAGGCATGGGGCCCAGCCGCATCGCGAAGACGTTCGTGACGGGCGCCAGGGACATGGTGGGCGTCGTCTTCATCATCGCCTGCGCCCGCGCGCTCCTCGTGATCGCGCAGGACGCGCGGATCATGGACTCGATCCTCTACGGCGCGTCCCGGGCGCTCTCGTTCCTGCCGCGCGGCGCGATCGCGCAGCTGATGTTCCTCATCCAGTGCGTGATCAACTTCTTCATCCACTCCGGAACGGCACAGGCCGCCCTGACGATGCCGATCATGGCGCCGCTGGCCGACCTGGTCGGCATCACGCGCCAGACGGCCGTCTACGCGTTCCAGCTCTGCGAGTTCATCAATCCGATCCTGCCCACGAGCGCGGTGACGATGGGCGTGCTGGGCGCGGCGAGGATCCCGTGGGAACGGTGGGCGCGCTGGTTCCTGCCGCTGATGCTGATCCTGGTGGCGCTGAGCTGCCTGCTGCTCGTTCCGCCCGTGCTGCTCTTCGAGTGGAACTGAGGGCGAGGCGGACGGCTACGGCCTGACCGGCCGGCACATGGCCTGGTAGAGCGCCTCCGGCGACACGCCCAGTTCGGCGGCCGCTTCGCCGAGCGTTTTCGACGGGTCGGCGATGGCCAGGCCGCGCGCCCGCGCATTGGCCATCGCCTCGGCCGGATCCAGCGGAATCTTCGCGCACAGCTCTCTCACGCTCATCCGGTCGGCGTCGGCGGCGGGCGGCGGGACCGAGACGGCGAGCCGGCCGTCCTTGATGGCGGAGCGCAGAGCGTTCAGCGCGGCGAGAGGCTGCCAGTCCGCCAGCGACCCGGCCGTGACGAGCCCGACGACGGCGAGGGCCGCAATGAACTCCGGGCGCAAACGAAGCCGCGGGCGCGGCGCCCGGGGCCGGCGCGCCGACACGGCCGCCGCGATCGCGTTCCAGTTGTACCAGGCGTGCGCCAGCGCCGCGGCGAGGAACAGCGAGACCGACGCGATGTGCAGCGCCTCCCACTGCCGCTTGTCGGCGCCGAGCGCCGACCACCCGACCCACCGGGCGAGGCTGCCCTCGGGCCGGAGGAACAGCACGACGCCCGACACGGCGACGACCAGCGACGAGAGCGCCAGCGCGCAGGTGACGAAGTTCCGCCACCGGAACGGCGATGACATGAGCAGCCTCGAGCAGGGGACGACGGGCGGGCTCACCCGGCGCCCTCGATTCTACCGTGTCCGCGCCGGGACGGCCGCGCACCCTCCGCGACGGCGGGTCCGCGGCCTCCGCCGCCGCCGGCCGGGCGGCCCGCGGCCGGCGCCCAGCGCCCGCGCGCGCCGCGCCTGCAAGCGCGAGCCTGAACGCGCCAGGGCCGTAATGGGCCCGCCGTCGCGCCGTCAATCGCGAACGCCCGCCCTCCCGGCCCGGCGCTTCCAGACGAGATAGACGGGAATGCCCAGCGCGATGATCGCCAGGCCGGCGAACGAATTCCAGAACGCGCGAAGGAGCGAGTTCGCCGTGAGAAAGACCGACGACAGGATGAAGAGCGCCGGCGTGACCGGGTAGCCCCACGTCTTGTACGGGCGCGGCAGGTCCGGTTGCCTCCGGCGCAGGATCACCACGCCCAGCACGGTCAGTCCCATGAAGATCCAGAAGCCGAAGATGACGAACGAGAAGAGCTGCTCGAACGTGCCGCTCAGGCTGAGCAGCGCGGCCCACGCCGCCACGAGGACGATCGACACGTGCGGCGTGCGGTAGGCGGGGTGCACCTTCGCGACGCCCGAAAAGAACAGGCCGTCCCGGGCCATCGCGTAGAACACGCGCGGGCTCGTGAGGAGGTGGCCGTTCGCCGTCCCCGCCATCGAGAGCAGAGTGATGACGGCGATGACCGACGCCCCGATCGGGCCGACGGCGGCCTCCATCACGTCGGCGGCGATGCGGTTCGAGCCGGCCATGCGCGCCGCCGGGAACACGTAGAGGTAGGCGAGGTTCGCGAGAATGTACAGCGCGATGACGCAGAGCGTGCCGATGAAGAGGCCCAGGGGAAGCGTGCGCTCCGGGTTCCGCAGTTCGCCGGCGCTGTACGTGCTCGTCTCCCACCCCTTGTAGGCCCAGAGCGCCGCGACGAGCGCCACGCCGAAGTTGCCGAGCACGCCGCCCTGGCCTGCGCCCGCGGCGCCGCCGCCAGTGAAGTTGGCCGCCGAGCCCGACGCGAAGATGAACACGACGGCGCAGACGCCGACGAGGCCGACGAACTTGATCGTCGTCAGGAAGTTCATCAGGAACGCGCCCTTCCTGACGCCGAGCACGTTCACGGCGGCGAGGAGCGCGATGAGCGAGACGGCCACGACCTTGCCCTGCGCGGGCGAGAGCGTGACGAAGTAAGGCAGGTACTTGGTCGAGAACCCGACCGCGAGCGTGGCGATGGTGCCCGATTCGATGATCAGGAACAGCGTCCACCCGAAGAGGAACGCCAGCGCCGGGCCGTAGGCCTCGCGCAGGTAGACGTAGATGCCCCCGGCCTGCGGGTACGCGGCCGCGAGTTCGCCGATGGCCAGTGCCCCGAAGAAGCTCAACAGGCCCCCGGCCACCCAGACGAGCAGCATCAGGCCGGGCGTCCCGACGTCGCGGGCCACGTTCGCCGGGTTGATAAAGATGCCCGATCCGATCATCGTCCCGACGACGATGCTGACGATGCTGAAGAGGCCGAGAACGCGCGCGAGTTCGGGCGGCTTCGCGGCCGGAGGGTGCGGGTTCGCCGTGGTGTCGCTCATGGGATGCCCCTGACGTCACGGAGGCCGGACGGGTGTCCCCGGAGTATATGGAATCGGTGAAGGGGCGGCAAACGGGCGCCGGGCTGCCTCGCGCCGGCGGCCGCGCGGCCGGCGCCCGCGGGGTGCGAATCGGTTATGCTTCAGCCCGTGAAGCGCCTGCCGCTCGCCTGCCTCGTCCTGCTCGCCGCCGGCGCCGCCTCCGGCCAGGTGCCCGCAGCCGTTCGCGTCGGCGTGTGCGTCGGTGCCGGCGAGATCGAGGCCGCGAAGGCGGCCGGCTTCGACTACGTCGAGATCAACGCCTCGAGGGTCGCCGCGCTGACCGAGGAGGAGTTCCGGCAACTGGCGGACCGCGTCGCCCGCATCGGCGTCCCGGTCGAGGCGGCCAACATCTTCATCCCCGGCGCCATCAAGCTCACTGGACCCGAGGTCGATCCGGCCCGCCAGGCGGCCCACCTCGAGCTGACGCTGGGCCGCCTGGAGAAGCTCGGCGTGAAGGTGGTGGTGCTCGGCAGCGGAGGCGCACGGCGCGTGCCCGACGGCTTCTCACGCGACGAGGCGTGGACGCAGCTCGTCGACTTCTGCCGACGCCTGGCGCCGATCGCCCGCGCCCACGGCATCACGATTGCCGTCGAGCCGCTGCGCCGCCAGGAGACGAACATCGTCAACACCGCCCGCGAGGGCCTGGCGCTTGTGAAGGCGGTAGACCGGCCCGAGATCCAGCTGCTGGTGGACTACTACCACATGTCCGAGGAGGGCGAGAGCGCGGACGTCCTCCTGGAGGCCGGCAAGGCCATCGTCCACACGCACATCGCGAATCCAAGGGGACGCGTGTACCCGCTGGACTCCGCCGAGTCGAACTACGCCCCCTTCTTCGAGAACCTCTGCGCGATCGGCTACACCGGGCGGCTCAGCATCGAGGCGTCCACGAAGGACTTCGCCGCCGAGGCGCCGGCGGCGCTGGCGATGCTGAGAAAGGGCCTGGTGTGCGGCCCGGGACCGAAGGCCGCCCGGTGACGGCGCGCAGGTGGACGACAGGGGACGCGGCGGCCGCGCGGCCTGCGAGAGGCGCGAGACGATCGAGGCGGCGTCCATGACGTCGGGAGGGAGCTCATGTCGAAGGTGACTCGGCGGACGTTCATGCAGGCGGCGGGCGCGGGCGTGGCGGGGGCGGCGATCGCCTCCAGCTCGTCCAGCTACGCGAGCGTCATCGGCGCCAACGATCGCGTGCGGGTCGGCCTGGTCGGTTACTCCGACCGGACGAGGTCGTCGCTCGTTCCCGCGTTCCTCAGGTCGGCCGACGCGCTCAACTTCGAGGTCGTCGCGGTGTCCGACATCTGGAGCCTGCGGCGCGAGGCGGGAGCCGCGCACATCGAGAAGCTGACCGGCAAGCGGCCGGCCGCGACGCGCAACAACGAGGAGCTGTACGCCAGGAAGGACGTGGACGCCGTCATCGTCGGGACGGCGGACTTCCAGCACGCGCAGCACGCCGTCGAGGCCGTCCGATCGGGGCGCGACGCCTACGTCGAGAAGCCGCTGGCGAACACGATGGAAGACGCCCGGGCGATCCGCCAGGCGGTGAAGGAGACGGGCAGGATCGTCCAAATCGGCACGCAGCGCCGCAGCGAGCCGGTGTACCAGCGCGCCTGCGAGTACATCAAGTCGGGCAGGTTCGGCGACATCGTGATGGTGGAGATGACCTGGAACGTGAACCAGCCCGGCCGCTGGCGGCGTCCGGACGTCGTCCCGACGCTCCGGGAGCAGGACACCGACTGGGGGCGGTACCTCCTCAACCGGCCCTTCGAGCCGTTCGATCCGCGCAAGTACCTCGAGTTCAGGCTGTTCTGGCCGTACTCGTCCGGCATTCCCGACCAGTGGCTGGTCCACCAGATCGACACCGTCCACTGGTTCACCGGCCTGCCGCGCCCGCGCAGCGTCGTCGCCAACGGCGGCATCTACCTGTGGAAGGACGGCCGACGCAACTGGGACACGATGACGGCGGTCTTCGACTACGGCCCGCTCGACGACCCGTCGAAGGGCTTCCAGGTCGTCTACTCGTCGCGCATGACCAACTCGGCCGGCGACGTGAAGGAGCTCTACTACTCGAACGGCGGAACCCTCGACCTCGACAAGAACCGGGTGACGCCCGGCGGCGGCCTGCAGGCGCGCGAGGCGGCGGCCATGAAGATGCCCCCCAATCTCCTCGCCGAGGAGGCTCTGGTGAGCGCGGCGGGGCCGGTGACGACGGCGGCCGACACGGGGGCCGACAGCGCGACGACCGCGAACATGCGCAACTGGATGGAGTGCGTCAGGAGCCGGAAGACGCCGAACGCGGACATCGAGGCCGGCTACAGCCACTCGGTGGCCCTGTGCATGACCATCGCGGCCGTGCAGACGGGGCAGCGCATCGGGTTCGACGATGCGAAGCAGGATGTCGTCGTGGGAGCGAGGTAAGCCATGAAGCCGACGATGCCGGGCGGGCGTGCGTCAATCGCGGCGGTTGCCGCGATTGCCGCAGCGGCGCTGGCGAGCGGGGCGGGCCAGACGGGCGAGAAGGGCGTCCGCCTCGTTCGCGACGATGCGAACCGGCGGGTGGACGTCATCGTGGACGGGCAGCCGTTCACGGCGTACATCTACCCGGCGGCCCTGAAGAAGCCCGTGCTGTTCCCGATCCGGACGGCGAATGGCACGCTCGTGACGCGGGGCTTCCCGCTGGAGCCGCGAGAGGGCGAGCGGGTGGACCACCCGCACCAGGTGGGGCTCTGGTTCACCTACGGCGACGTGAACGGCGTCGATTTCTGGAACAACTCCGACGCCATCAAGCCGGAGGACCGCCCGAAGATGGGCACCATCGTCCACAAGGGCGTGGCCGCCGTGCACAGCGGCGCCGACAGGGGCGAGCTGGAGACGGACATGGACTGGACGCTCGCCGACGGCCAGGTGGTGCTGAAGGAGCACACGACGTTCGTGTTCCGCGGCGGCGCGGGCTGGAGGTCGATCGACCGCGTCACGCGCCTGCAGGCCCTCGACGGGCGCGTGTCACTGAGGGACAACAAGGAAGGCATGTTCGGCATGCGCGTCGCGCGCCAGCTCGAGATCCCGTCGCAGAAGCCGGAGGTGTTCGCCGACGCGGCCGGCAGGCCCACGAGCGTCGCGGTGATGAACAACGAGGGCGTGAACGGCGACTACCTGACGAGCGAGGGCAGGACGGGAGACGCCGCGTGGGGAACGCGCGCGAAGTGGTGCGCGCTCAGCGCGAAGATCGGCAGCGAGCCGGTGACCATCGCGATCCTCGATCACCCGGCGAACCCAGGCTTCCCGACATACTGGCACGCGCGCGGCTACGGGCTGTTCTCGGCCAACCCCCTCGGCCAGAAGGACCTCAGCGGCGGCAGGGAGACGCTGGACTTCGCACTCGGCCCGCGGGAGAGCGCGACGTTCCGGTACCGGGTGGTGATCTTCTCGGTGCCCGCCGACGCCGCCCGCATAGAGGCGGCGCACACGGAGTTCGTCGCAGCTTACCGGTAGCGCTCACGGGAGAGGAGACATTCTCCAATTCCGGTGAAGAGGAGGCGCTTTCCAATTCCGCTAGCTGATCGAATTGGAAAGCGTCACATGATCGAGCGTCACGTGATCGGCGGACACCCCGGCGAATTCGCGACGGTCACCGTTTCGAAGGCGGCGCCGCCCGCTCCCGCGTCCCGGCGGGGTTCTGGACGAAGAACTCGTTGGTGACGGTGCTGCGGTTGCCGGCCTCGTCGATCGTTTCCACCGAGATGGCGTGAGGGCCGTTGGACAGGTTCCAGCTCTTCAGCCGCCTGTCGATTCTCCCCGTGCCCGTGAGCAGCAGGAGGCCGTCCAGGCGGACGCGCACCTCGCGCAGCGCGACGTCGTCGGCGGCCAGAATCGTGATCGGCGTGGCCCCCGACACGACGTCGTCCGAGCGGGGAGCGATGATGAACGCGTGCGGCGGCACCACGTCGGCCGTGCCGACGGGCCCCTCCAGCCACTCGCGGATCTTGCGCCGGGTGACGTCGAGGTAGTGCCAGGGGTTCGGCGGCCCCCACGTGTCCGTGTAGCTGACCGGGTGGCAGGGCTGCGTCGCGCAGGCAGGGTCGTCGGGCGGCCCGGTCCAGTGGCCGTCGCCCGGCCAGTGGCTGACGGGCCATGACGGCATCAGGTGGCTGCCTTCGGTGATCTCGTTGTAGGACTCGACGAGCACGATCGACGGCCGCGGGCTGGCGGCGATGACCTCGTCCCAGGCCGCTGCGTAGGGCGCTGCCCCGTTCCGTGCGGCGAAGAGGTCGCTGGCGTAGCTCTCGAGGTTGGGAGGCCAGAACGCCACCAGGAGATCCACGGCCGGGTACTTCGGGTTGCGGCCTTTCTGGATTCGCTTGGGCCCGTTGAACAGGTAGTTCACGTCATCGGGTCCGCCCGACTCGAACCACTCGTGCACGCTCCAGTACGCGCGAAACCCGAAGTCGCGCTCCAGCCGGTCGCTGAGCGCCGCGAAGAACGTGCGCGGCAAGTCGTAGCTCTGGAGCGGCACCCACCACAGGACGATGAAGACGCGGCCGTCCACCCTGGCGAACGGGGCCGGATCGAGCGGCCCCTTCTGGCCGGGCTTCGCCGGGAAGTACTCCGCGCACATGTCGAAGAAGCCCCTGATGACCTTGTAGAACGCCTCGAACCCGGCGGGCGACAGCACCTCTTTCGGCGCCGAGTACTCGGCGAACGCCTCGGCCGCGATGAAGGGGACGAGACGGAGCGGCGGCGGACCCTCCGGCAGATCCTCAGCCCGCGCGCGCATGGCAGCGAGGTGATTGCGCATCGAGGCCACGGCCCCATGGGTCACGTCGAAGAGCTGCGCGGTGAAGCCGGCCGTCTCCATCAGGGCGTCCTGGCGGGCCCAGAACGCCTGCGAGGCGCTGCCGACGGAGCCTCCCTCGAGCGTGGGCCACGCGGTCTGCGTCTGGACCCAGTGGAAGACGACGGGCGCGATGAGCGGGCTCGGATCGACCTGCGCCGCGGCCGTGTTCGCCAGCGCCAGCAGGAGGGAGGCGAACCCGGCGAGGCGGACCGTGCGCATGGCTTCACTCAGGTTGGCGGCATTCAAGCCGGGCTCTCGAGTCGGGTAGGATGGGGCCATGCGCGCCGGGCCGCCTGGCCCGGCGCCTGTCCGCCATGCCCAGCGCTCGCGTCCTGTCACGTGCCATTGTACCCTTGGCGCCCCTTGTTGCCGGGATGCTGGCCGCGCCGTGCGGCGTGCGCGGGCAGGCCGTGGCGCCACCCGCCGGCGCCGCTCCCGGCGTGCCGCTCATGGCCACGGCCGCGCAACGCTCGGCTGCCGTCCTCATGACGCGAGGGCTCGCGAGCATCAAGGCCCGCCGGCTCGCCAGGGGCATCCCGATCGACCGCGGGATTGATCCCAACGAGACGGGCATTATCGGCGACGAATTCACGCCCCTGACGACCTCCCTCAGCGAGGCCGCGGCGAAACGGACGTCGGCCAACCCGGCGTTTGCGGCCGTCGTGGCGCGCTACTTCGAGCAGGCCGGCCTCGTGCCCGGCGACGTCGTGGCCGTCGGCGGCAGCGGATCGTTACCGGCGTTCGTGCTCGCCGCGCTCTGCGCCGCGCGGGCGCTCGACCTGGAGCCCGTCGTCATCTACTCGATTGGGTCCTCGATGTACGGCGCCAACATTCCCGGGTTCACGTTCGTGGACATGCTGGCGGGGCTGCGCGCCGACGGCGTGCTGCCCTACGAGCTGGCGGCCGTGGCGCCAGGAGGCGAGCGCGACTCCGGTCGCGGCGTGCTGTTCGACGAGGACGGGACGGCCCTCGTGGACGAAGCGCGGCGGAGCGGTCTGCCGCTCGTCGAAGGGCGGACACTGGCCGAACGGGTCCAGCGCCGGCTGCGGATCTACGAGCGATCCGCCCGCGGGAAGCCGATCCGCTGCTTCGTGAACGTCGGCGGCGCCTCCGCCAACTTCGGCGACACGGCGGCGTCGCTCGACCTGCCGAACGGGCTCGTGCTCCGGGCGCCGCACGCGCCGGAATCGCCGACGCGCGGCCTGGTGTTCGAGTTCCTGACGCGCGGCGTGCCGGTCGTTCACTTGCTGTTCGTGAAGGGCCTCGCGCGCGACAACGGGCTGCCCTACGACCCCGTGCCGTTGCCGGCGGTCACCCTCCCGCGGGCCGTCGAACGCCAGGCGCCCGAGCCCCGGGCAGGCGCCTCGCCGTGAGAACGGCCCGCAGCGGCCGCCGGGCGCACAGTAGGATGGGACTTCAGCCTGCGGTCATACCGGCACGGGCGCCCCGCCGCGCGGGGGGGCGGGAGCGGCTTTGCCTCCCGCCGCGCGGGACGTGCCCATCGGGGCCTGGATTGCGCGAACCGCCCGGTTCCCGGAAGCGGGGGAGCCGGCGCTGAAGGAGACGCTGATGAGCGAGTTGATCGAGCACGCGAGGCGGCGCAAGGACCTGCTGAAGCACATGATCCTGCAGATCCATCAGGGCGCGGCGCCGGACCAGGTCCGCACCCGGATCGTCCGCCTCATGGGCCAGGTTCCCTACAGCGACGTGGTCGAGGTGGAGCAGGAACTCGTGAACGAAGGCGTGCCCACGGAGGAGATCCTGCGCCTGTGCGATCTGCACGGAGAGGCGCTCAAGGGCGCCATCGACCTGAGGTCCGCCCCGGAAGCGCCTCCGGGCCATCCGGCGCACACGTTCGCCGAGGAGAACAAGGCGCTGCTGTGGGAGGTCGACGAGCTCTCCCGCCTCTACGCCGCAGCCGACTCGGCACCCGCCGACGCCGACGCGTCCGAGATCGTGGCGGCGATCCGCGTAGGGTTCAACCGGCTGATGGACGTGGAGAAGCACTACCGGCGCAAGGAGTTCCTGCTCTTTCCCTTCCTCGAGCGCCACGGCATCACCGGCCCGCCGAAGGTCATGTGGGGCAAGCACGACGAGGCCAGGGGCCTCCTTGCCGGCGCGCTGGACGCCCTGGCGGCAGCCGGCCCGACGAGCGCCGCCGAGGCCCGCGGCCTCATCCAGCTGGCCCTGAGGCCGGCGTCGGAGGCCGTCGCGGAGATGGTCGACAAGGAATCGCACATCCTCCTGCCGATGTGCCTGGACACGCTCGACGACTCGGAGTGGGGCGAGATCGCTCAGCAGAGCCTCGAGTACGGGTTCTGCCTCTACGACCCGCCTGACACCTGGCAGCCTGCCGGCCCCGCCGCGCCGGCTGCCGAGGGCGCGGCTGCCGGCGGCCGGGTGCAGCTGTCGTCCGGGAGCCTCGCCCCGGACGAACTGGCCGCCATTCTCAACACGATTCCGTTCGATCTCACCTTCGTCGACAAGGACGACACCGTGCGGTACTTCACGCAGGGCCGCGAGCGCATCTTCGCCCGCAGCCGGGCGATCCTGGGCCGGAAGGTGCAGTACTGCCATCCTCCGTCGAGCGTCAAGATCGTGGAGCAGATCCTCGAGGACTTCCGATTGAAGCGCCACGATCGCGCGGCGTTCTGGATCACCATGAAAGGGCGCTTCATCCATATCGAGTACTTCGCGCTCCGCGGACAGGACGGCGCGTACCTGGGGTGCCTGGAGGTCAGCCAGGACCTGACGGACAAGCGCGCCCTCGAAGGCGAACAGCGCCTGCTGAGTTACGCCGATCGCGGGGACGGCGATGGGAGCTGAGACCGCGCGGCCGCCGATCGCGCCCGAAACCACGGTCGGGAGCCTGCTCGCCCACTACCCGGAGCTCGAGGCGAGCCTCCTCGCCCTGTCGCCGGCCTACGGCGCGCTGAAGAACCCCGTCCTCAGGCGCACGGTGGCCAAGGTGGCGACGCTCCGCCAGGTGGCCAAAGTCGGAAACGTGCCACTGCCCACTCTCATCAACCGGCTGCGCGCCGATGCGGGACAGGCCCCGGCCTCCTGCGGTGACGAGGCGGATGAGACAGCGTTGGAGCGGCCGGACTGGGCCGATCCGGCCTTGGTGGCCCGCACCTACGACGCCCGTCCCGTCATTGACGCCGGCGGACATCCCATGCCGCAGGTCATGCGGGACTGGGCCGGGCTGCGGCCGGGAGAGGTCTACGAGCTCGTCACTCCGTTCCTCCCCGAGCCGCTCGTCGCCCTGGCCGCCGAGAAGGGATACCGGGCCTGGAGCGTCCGCGAGGGGTCGGACCTGGTTCGCACGTACTTCGCAAGGGACGAGACGAGGCGCTGAGACCCGGACGCGCCGCTACGGCCGGACCCTGAACGTGCGCGCGGCGAGCACCGCGAGGACGACCGCCAGCGTCAGCAGAATCCCCAGGTGCGGCAGGATGTCGCGCAGGCCGCCCTGGAAGAACCTGAGGGCGTGCAGCGCGTCCATGGCCCAGTAGGCCGGCGAGATCATCGCCAGCTTCCGCACGGCCGGCGGCACGATCTCGTTCGGCCACCAGCAGCCCCCGAGCCCGGCGAACATGTTGGCCAGCAGCACGGACACGCCCACGATGAGATCCTCGCGGGTGAGCAGCGAGCCGGCGAAGACGCTAAGCGCAGCCACCGCGAGGGCGAACACGGCGAGCACGAGCAGCGCGAGCGGCGCGCTTCCCAGGTTGAGCCCGAAGAACGCCTTGCCGACGGCGAAGAGCATCAGCGCCTGCAGGACGCCCATCGACCACCGCCCCAGGAGCTTGGCCTGGAACAGCTCGCCGGTCGAGAGCGGCGAGCAGAGGAGCCTGCTCAGCACGCCCTTCTTCCGATCCTCCATCACCGAGATCCCGCCGTAGATCATCACCATCATCATGATGAACTGCACGGTCGTTCCGGGAATCGAGTGGTCGAACCCGCTGGGCACGGCCGTGACGGTCTTCTCGGGGAACCGCGTCTCCACCCGGACGAGATCCGCGACCTCCGGGTGGCCGTCCAGGAACGTCGTCAGATCGCCGTCGCCGTAGAGCACCAGCTCGCTGAGGACCCGGGCGATCGCCTGGAACAGGCGGGTCTCGACGCGGGCCGCGGCTCTCTCCGACGCGCCGGCGCGCTTCTTGAACGCGAGGGCCTGATCGCGCCGCGCCTCGATCCTCGCCGAGAAGTCGGGCGGCAGGACGATGAGGCGGGTGAAGTCGGCCGGCTCCGCCTTGACGACGGTGATCTCGATGTTCGGCGCCTTGATCTTGTCGACGAAGTACGCGCCCCAGCGCCCTTCGTCCTGGTTGACCACCGTCAGCGACGCCACGGCCGGCGCGGCGTCGCCCGCCTTGAACAGCATCCCGAAGACGACGATGAAGAAGATCGGGAACGCGAGGGTCCAGAAGAAGAAGGGCCTGTCGCGGACCATGCGCCACACGTCGTTGCGGGCCACGTGCAGGACGCGTCCCAGCCTTCTCATGACGCGCTCCGGGTCTGCCGCAGCAGGGCGGGCACGGCGAGGGCGAGCAGAGCGAGCCCGCTCGCGCCGAGCACGGCGACGGCGGCGAGCGGAAACCGCCCGTCCCGGACGAGGGCCGCGCCGTCGATGAACCAGCGGTTGGGGGTGAACAGGCCGATCGGCCTGAACGCGGCCGGCATCGCGTCGGGGCTCATCATCGACCCCCCGAACAGGCTGAAGACGAGAATGACCGGCGCGCCGATCGCGCCGGCCTGGTTGCGGTTGGCGACGAGGGCGTGGAAGAGCGCGAAGAACGCCGCGACCCAGAAGGCGGCCGTCGCGCCGAGCAGGAGGAAGTAGCCGAACGGCCCCCACGTCGCGCCGAAGAGCAGCCTCCCGGCGGCCGCCATGACGAGGAGCACGGCCAGGCCCATGAGCCAGCCCCCGAGGATGCGCGCGCCGACGAGTTCCAGCGGGCGCAGCGGCGCGCTCATCATGCGCCGCAGCGTGCCGTCCTCGCGCTCGGCGAGGATGTCGCGCATCACGGTCTGGACGATGAACAGCAGGAACATGATCGCCATGCCGGGCAGGACCGCCGAGAACACGTCCGCCCGGGTGACGGCGGGGCGCGACCCGGCGGTCTTCACCTCTTCCGATTCCAGCCGGATGAGCAGCGGGTCGAGGTACTTCGAGGCGGCGATGACCTTGCTCTGGGCCTTCGCGAGCTCCGGCGCGAGCGACGCCCACGGAAACGCCTCGAGCGGGAGATCCATCATCGCGCGGATCCCCCTGACCTCGTCGCCGAACGCCCGCACGGCGCCCGAGAGGACCACCGCCAGCGTGTTCACCGCCTCCTCGGCCACGTCCGGCAGGAACTGCTCGGCCGGGTTCCTCACCACCGTGAGCGCCACCGGCTTCCATTCCATCAGGTCCAGCGTGAAGCGCTCCGGCACGACGATCATCGCCGACGCCCTGCCGGCCTTCATGCGCTCCCGGCCCTCGGATTCGCCGATGACCGTGACCTCGAACATCTCCTTCATCCGGGCTGAGTCGAAGGCCCCGAGGAGCAGCTTCGAGGCCACGCTCTTGTCGCGATCCACGACGAGGACGGCGATGCGCGGCAGCGCGTTCGCGCCGGGCTTCGGGCCGAAGACGGCGCCGATGAGCGCCGTCATCGCCAGGGGAATGGCCATGAAGACCACGATGACCAGCGGCGCGCGGAGGTGCCGGCGGACGTCGTTCGTGAAGACGTGGAGGAGGCGGCGCATCGATCAGTCCCTCAGGCTGCGCCCGGTCAGCTTCAGGAAGACGGTCTCGAGGCTGGGCGACTTGATCGTGAGATCGGTCACCGCGAGCTTGCGGCCGAAGAGCCGGTCCATGACGCGCGGGATTTGATCGGTGTCCGAGACGGCGAGCAGGGCCAGGTTGTCGCCCGCCGACATGAGCTCGACGCTGGGCGCCGGCATGTCCTGGATGGCCTCAGAGAACGCGCCCGCGCCGAACTCCCCGCTGATCTCGACGAAGGTGCGCTCGCCCACGATGCGGACCAGCTCGTCCAGCGTGCCCTGGGCGAGGATGCGGCCCTTGTCCATGATGGCGATGCGCGAGCAGGCCGTTTCCACCTCGGCCAGCTGGTGCGTCGTGAAGATGACCGCGGTGCCCGCCGCGCCGACGTTGCGGATGATGTCCAGGATGCTGACCTTCGCCTGGACGTCGATGCCGACCGTGGGTTCGTCCAGGAGCAGGAGGTCCGGCTTGTGCAGCAGGCCGATGGCCGTGTTGAGGCGCCGCTTCATGCCGCCCGAGAACTTCTTGACCGGCTCCTTCGCGCGGCCGGCCAGCTCGACCAACTCGAGGATCTCCGCGGCCCGCCGCTTCAGCTCGGCCCGGGGCACGTCGTACAGCCCGCCCCAGAAGAGCAGGTTGTCCATGGCGCTCAGGTCCTCGTAGAACGCCATGTCCTGGGGCACGATGCCTAGGCGGTTCTTGAGCTGGCGGCTGGCGAACAGGCTCTGTCCCTGAAAGGTCACCGTGCCGGTGAAGCCGCCCAGCGTCCCGGCGAGGATGGAGATGAGCGTGGTCTTGCCCGCGCCGTTCGGGCCGAGCAGCCCGAGCACCTCGCCCTTCGCCAGGTCGAGCGAGAAGCGGTCGAGGGCCAGGACGTCGCCGTAGGACTTCGTCAGGTTCCGAATCTCGAGCATGGCCACCTCCGCGCGGCGCCCCGTCGGCCGCCCGCTGGCCTCAGGAGACAGAGACGAGCGCCGGGGCGCGGAGGTTCGGCGGGAACGGTCCGGGGGCGGCGCCGACGGGCCGTTCGGATGCGGGGCCCGCTGCCGCGCCGGCAGCCCGACGGGCACCGCGACGGGGCTGGAAGCCCGGGGCGGAGCGGGAGTGCCAGGGAGCCGCCGACCGGGCCCGCCGCGCGATCGGCCGCCGAAACCGCCGCTCCGGCGCCGGGGCGATAGTAAGATGATCGGGCGCTCGGGCGGCCGCCTGCCGGCCGGGCTCAGGCGGCGCCGCCGGGCGCCGCCGCTTCGGCCGCGCCCCCCCGCGCGGCGCCTGGAGGGTGGCGATGAGGCACACGCGGCTGGTCTCGCTTGTCGCAGTCACGGCGCTGATGTCGTTTGCGGCGTCAGCGGCGGCGGCGGTCTCCGGCGCGGCGCCGCCGAAGGGACAGACGCCGCTGCTCATCACCAATGCCGGCCAGGGGCCGGGCGCCAAAATGGCGAGGCTGCTCCTCCAGCGCACGGGGGCCGTCTCGGATTTCGACTACAACGCCGAGCCGCAGCCCGCCGACCTGGCGGCCAAGCCGTACAAGACGCTGATGGTCGTCCTCGGGTCCACCGCGAAGGGCCTCGGCGCCTCCGGCATCACGATTGACGACGAGATCGCCCGGCTGAACGCCATGATGGCCGAGGCGAAGAAGCTCAAGCTGCAGATCGTCTGCGTGCTCCTCGAGGGCAAGACGCGCCGCGGCAAGCCCGGCGGCGCCGACGAGCGCTGCATCGACGCCGTCGCGCCCTTCGCCCACGCGCTCGTCGTCAAGAAGGACGGCAACGAGGACGGGCGGTTTGACGCGATCGCGAAGAAGACCGGCGCGCCGCTCACGTTCATCGACGATGCGGTGGACTTCGGCGACGTCGTGAAGGCGATGTACGCCAAGTGAGCACGTACGTCACGACGTCGTACACGCTGGCCGCGATGGTCGCGGCCTTCACCCTGAGCAGCTGGCGGTTCAAGTCGCCGGAGCTGGCGATGGTCGTCACCGCGCTGGTGGGGGCGCTCGTCGCCGGCCTTGGGTTCCCGGCGCACCTCTTCGTCGAGGGCACGTTCACCTTCCTCGACCTCGCCTTCATCTTCATCACCGCGTGCGTGTTCATGAACGCCTACTCGGAGGTGGGCGCGATGAACGCGCTCGTGCGGGCGATGGTGACGAGGCTGTCCCGATGGAAGTGGCTGCTCCTGATGGTGCTGGCCGCCCTCATGCTCATCCCCGGCGCGCTGACGGGAGCGGGCGTCGTGTCCGTGCTGGTCGTCGGCGGCCTCGTGGCGGCCGTCCTGCGCCTGATGGGCCTCGCCGAGCAGCGCGTCGCCGCGTTCGTGTTCATGCTGGGCATCCTGTCGGCCGTCGCGCCGCCCATCAACGTCTGGGCGATGCTCATGGCCGCCGGCGCGAACATGCCCTACGTCGGGTTCGACTGGGTGCTGCTGGTGCCCGTGCTGGCCGTCGCGGCGGCGACCGTCGTCTACCTCGGGTGGGGCGCGGTGCCGCAGTCGAAGGAGGCCATCCTGGCGGGCCTCCCGCCGCTCTCCCCGAAGATGACCTGGTGGCGGGCGGCGGTGCCCCTCGGCATCCTCCTCGCCCTGGCCCTGGCGTCGAAGTACGCCGCGTTCGCGATCCCGACGCTGGGCTTCCCGCTGATCTTTATCGTCTGCACGATCGCGACCGTGGCGATCGACCCGGAGCGCCGCCCGTTCGGCCGCTGGCTCGCGGTGACGAACGACACCGTCGAACAGGTCTTCCCGCTCGTGGCGACGATGGTGAGCGTGGGCGTGCTCGTGAACATCCTGGCCGCGACCGGCGTGCGCGGCCTCATCGCGATCAGCTTCGTCGCGCTGCCGATCGTCGGCATCTACGCGACGTCGCTCTTCGTCTGCCCGATGGCGCAGGGCGCGCTCGGGTTCGGGAGCGCCGTTATCCTCGGGACGCCACTGATCTTCGTCTTCAACGCCGTCGGGGCCAACGTCACAGTCGTGGCGGCGGCGTTCAGCATGCTGTTCGCCCTCGGCGACTGCCTGCCCCCGTCGCGGATCGTGGGCAGGACCGCCATCGAAACGGTGGGCTACAAGGGCACCTACGCGTCGTTCCTGAGGGCGACAACGGTGCCGTGGCTCATCATGGGCGCGGTGGCGCTGGCGATGTTGATCTTTCCGGGGAAGGTCGCGTTTCTCGTGAAGTACTAGGCGCTGGGGGCCGGGCGCCAGGCGCCGGCCCGACAGGGGGCAAGACAGAATTCGGTCACGATCCGGAGCACCGGTCAGCCCGCGTGCATGGTATCAGTTGCCGCATCCCGGATTCTGGATTCCGGATTCTGATGAGTGAGCTCGCCGACCATGATTCTGCTGCAGGAGATCATCCACCAGCTCTACTTCCTGATGTCGGCCGTCGTGGCCGTGCTGCTCGTCGGCCGGCTGTTCCGCCGGAAGACCCGCCCCGGCCTGGCCTACGACATCGTCTACGCGTACGCCCTCATCCCGTTTGTGCTCCGTGCGCTGCACATCAAGTGAGGTGACGAGGTGAGCCGGGTGCGGGGAGAGCGGCAGGCCGGACCGGCGGCCGAACGGGCGGCGCGGGGGCTGCTGGCGAGGCGCCTCGGGCTGCTCGCGGCCGCCATCGCCCTGATGGTCGCCGGATCGAGGGACATCCGCGCGCTGCGCGCGGATCGCGAGACCGTCGTCGTGTCCGAGGCCCTGACGAGGCGGGTGCCCCTCAGCACGTACTTCGACGGGATCCGCGGGACCCTCATGGACACGCCCGTCTTCCTGTTCGACTCGGGCGTGCCGGGCGGGTCCGTGCTCATCCTGGCAGGGACGCACGCCTACGAGCCGGCGAGCCCGGTGATGGCCTACGTCGTGATGGAGAACATCGCCGTGACGAAGGGCCGGGTGTTCGTGATTCCGCGGGCGAACCCGAGCGCGTCGCGGCTGGGCATGCTCGGGAACGCCTATCCGCCGTTCTTCCGCGTGAAGACGCCGTGGGGCGAGAAGCGGTACCGGATCGGCGACCGCGAGACCCACCCGCTCGAGCAGTGGCCGGACCCGTTCACGTTCGTGCACTACCCGTCGAGGCAGAACCTGGCGTACCAGGACAGCCGCAACATGAACCGGACGTTTCCCGGCCGGCCCGACGGCAACCTGACGGAGCGCGCCTCGTACGCGGTCAGCGAGCTCATCCGCCGCGAGCGGATCGACATGACCATCGACGTCCACGAGGCGTCCATGGGGTACCCCGTCGTCAGCACCTACGTGTGCCACGAGCGCGCGGAGGACATGTGCATGATGGCGGCGATGGTGCTGTCGGCCGAGCAGTTCCCGATGAAGACGGAGACGTCGCCGAAATCGCTCCGCGGCCTGACGCACCGCGAGGTCGGCGACTACACGCAGAGCTTCGCCGTGCTCATGGAGACGCCCGAACCGTTCATCGACAAGTTCGTGGGGCCGATGACCGAGGAGCTGATGCTGACGGGCCGCGACGAGTTCATGCAGACGGCGGCCGATCGGGGCCTGCTCTACGCGGACTACGACATCAAGACCGGCGCGACGCTCGACTACCGCGTGGGGCGGCACCTCGCGGGCGCGGCGGAGGTCATCAGGCAGATGGGCGAGTTCCATCCCGAGAAGCGGATCGAGGCCTCCTGGCCGGGCTACGCCGACATCATGAAGCACGGCGTGGGGTTCTACCTGCACGACCCGGCGAAGGCGGACGCGCGGCGGGTGTTCGTCAACTAGGGCGGGGACAAGGGACCGGCCCGCCTTTGCCGAAGCCAGCCGGTCGGCTCGCGGAGGCGGGAGCAACGGGTGGAGCCGACACCCGGGGTTCGGAATGCGGAACGGGGGCCGGGGCTCCAGCGCCGGCGGACAGGAGACAGTCATGAACACGCGCTCGCGGGTGACGGCGTGGCTGATGACGGCGATCGTCGTGCTGCAGTGGGGGCCGGCGCTCGACGCGTGCACGATCCTGGGCGTGGGCAGGAAGGCCACCGCCGACGGATCCACCTTCGTGGCGCACAACGACGACTCGAGCGTGGCCGACTACCCTTTGCGCATCGTGCCGGCCGCCGACTGGCCCGAGGGCGCGAAGCGCAAGATCGTCGCCAACGGCCATACGCGCGAGGGCGGCAACGTGCTCGGGGAGATCCCGCAGGTGCCCCACACGTACCGGTACTTCATGTCGCGCTACTCCTTCATGAACGAGAAGGGCGTGGCCATCACCGAGTCCACCTTCGGCATCGACACGAGCACGGACTACGGCAAGAAGCTCCGCGACGTGATGTACACGAAGGGCGACGGCCTCATCGATTGCTGGATGGCGCAGGACGTCGCCCTCGAGCGCGCCGCCACCGCCCGCGAGGCGGTGCGGATCATGGGCGATCTCGTCAACGAGTTCGGCTTCCTCACCGAGACCGGCGGCGGCGGCGAGGTGATGACCGTCACGGACGGCAGCGAGCTGTGGGTCGCCGAGTTCTACGGCCGGGACATCTGGGCGGCCGTGCGCGTCCCTGACGACCACCTGTTCGTCGGCGCGAACCGCGCCCGCATCGGCGAGATCGACCTCGCCGACACGGCCAACGTGATGGCGTCTCCGAAGCTCGTGTCCTTCGCCGTGGAGCAGGGGTGGTTCGATCCGAAGGCCGGCAAGCCGTTCGTCGTGAACAAGACCTACGCGCCCGACAACGGGATCGGCCTGACGCGGCGCGAGTGGCGCGTCATCGACCTGGTCGCGCCCTCCCTGAAGCTGTCCGCCAGCCTCGAGGACTACCCGTTCTCCGTGAAGCCCGAGCGGCTGCTCACCATCGAGGACCTGCGGGCGATCCAGTCCGACTACTACGAGGGGACGCCGTACGACCTGACGAAGGGCCCGGCGGCCGGCCCGTGGGGCAACCCGATCCGCTACGGCAATCGGGGCGCGAAGGGGGCCTTCGAGCGCGCCATCAACACGATGCGCACCTACTACCTCCACATCGGCCAGGTGAACGCCTCGCTTCCCGAGCCCTTCCGCGGCACGAGCTGGTTCGGCTACGGCGCGCCCGACACCTCCTACCTGACGCCGCTCTGGCCGGCGATGAACGAGCTGCCGGCGCATCTGGGCCGGGGCGACCGCTACGGCCCCTTCGATCGCGAGTCGGGCTTCTGGACGAATATCTACGTGCAGCAGATGGCGGAGCTGCACTACAACGAGGCCATCAAGCACGTGCGGGCGGCCCGCGAGCCGCGGCTGAGCATGCTCTACGCCCTCACCCCGCGGGTGCTCGAGGCCGCGGCGCAGATGTACGCGAAGGACCCGAAGGGCGCCATCAACCTGATCACGCAGTACGGTTGCGCCAACGCCGTCGCCTGGCAGCAGGACTGGCTCAGGCTGGGCGACACGCTGCTCGGCAAGTACGCCATGGGCATGGTGGACGGGCACCCGACCGGCTATCCGCAGTGGTGGAACGAAGTGATCGGCTACAAGCCCCTGGTGCGGTAGCGCCACCCGCGCCGCGCCGGGTCGCGCGGCGGGCCTTCCGGCGGCGGCCGCAGCGAAGGCCCCGCGGCCGGATTCCGGGCCCCCGATGGAGAGGCACAGGCGCATGGAGAACGCACTGACCGTCGTCGTCGTCGGATGCGGCAACATGGGCTCCGAGCACGCCCGCGCGTACCGCGCCGACCCGGGCTTCAACCTGGTTGGGCTCGTGGACCGCGTCCCGGAGGTGCGCCGGCGACTGGCCGCCGACCTCGGCGCCGTCCCGGAGTACGACGATCTCGGCACGGCGCTCGCCGGCGCAGCGCCGGACTGCGTCGCGATCTGCACGTATCCCGATACGCACGCCGCGCTGACGCTGCAGGCCTTCGAGGCCGGCTGCCACGTCTTCGTCGAGAAGCCCATCGCCGCCACGGTGGCCGAGGCCGAAGCCGTGGTGGGCGCGGCGAGGCGGACCGGGCGCAAGCTCGTCGTCGGGTACATCCTGCGGCACCACCCGTCCTGGCTGAAGTTCATCGAGCTGGCCCGCACGCTCGGCAAGCCGCTCGTCATGCGCATGAACCTCAACCAGCAGAGCGCCGGGTCCGCGTGGGCCACGCACAAGAGCCTCATGCAGTCGATGTCGCCCATCGTCGATTGCGGCGTGCACTACGTGGACGTGATGTGCCAGATGACCGGCTCCACGCCCGTGCGGGTGAGCGCGATCGGCGCGCGGCTCACCGAGGACATCCCGCCCGGCATGTACAGTTACGGCCAGCTGCAGGTCGTGTTCGCGGACGGCTCCGTCGGCTGGTACGAAGCCGGCTGGGGCCCGATGATGAGCGAGACCGCCTTCTTCGTGAAAGACGTGGTCGGGCCCCTGGGCTCGGTCAGCATCACGTCGGCGCCCGGGAGCGGCGGGAAGGCGTCGGCGGACACGAGCTCGCACACGAAGGCGGAGTCGCTCCTGCTGCACCACGCGGGCCTCGACCGGCACGGAGCGTTCGAGCGGAAGGACGAGATCGTCGAACTGGCGGACGAGCCGGATCACCTGGAGTTGTGCGCGCGCGAGCAGCGCTACTTCCGCCGCGCCATCATCGACGACCTGGACCTTGCGCCGCACCTGGCCGACGCCGTCAACAGCCTGCGGATTGTCCTGGCCGCGGACGAGTCGGTGAGGACGGGGCGCACGGTCGAGCTGCGCTAGCGCGGCTGCCGTCCGCCGGACGGCGGCCAGGCAGGGAGGAACACCGTGAGAACGAGACTGCTCGCCGCGGCCGCCGTGTTGACGGCCGCCACCGCCGGTGCGCAGGCGCTGCCTCCTGCCGCCCCGCAGGGCCCGCCCGCGCTGCCCTCGTGCGCGGAGCTGGCCGCGGCCGTCCAGGCGGCTGCGCGCAACGACGCGCGGTTGCAGGACTGGGCCGCACTCGGCCGCTACCGCGAGGCCAACCGGCTGCTGGCCCCGCCCGCCGCAGGCGAAGCCCGCGTCGTCTTCATGGGCGACTCGATTACGGACTCGTGGCCGCAGCCGAGGTTCGGCGCCTTCTTTCCGGGCAAGCCCTACCTCGGCCGGGGCATCAGCGGCCAGACGACGCCGCAGATGCTCATCCGGTTCAGGCCCGATGTGATCGACCTTCAGGCAAAGGTCGTGGTCGTCCTGGCCGGCACGAACGACATCGCCGGCAACACCGGGCCGATGACCGACGAGCAGATCGCCGGCAACCTCGCTTCGATGGCGGAGCTGGCCCGCGCGCACGGCATCCGCGTCGTCTTCTCGAGCATCCTGCCCACGAGCGACTACCACGCCCGGCCGGGAGAGGTTCCGCAGACGACGAGGCGGCCGATGGCGCGCATCACCGCGCTGAACGCGTGGATGAAGGACTACGCGGCCAGGAACGGCCACGTCTACCTGGACTACTTCTCCGCGATGATCGATGAGCGGGGCCTCCTGCGGGCGGAACTCAGCGAAGACGACTTGCACCCGAACGCGGAAGGCTACGCCGTCATGGCGCCGCTCGCGGAGGCAGCCATCCAGGCGGCGCTCACGCGTTAGCCGAAGAACCCGAAGGGGTCGGGACGGATTTCGCGAGGCGACAAAACCGTCTTACATTCTTGGTCGTTTGCGGAATTCGTCCCGACCCCGTACGCTGGGCGGATGGCGGTGCTGCTCGGCGACTACTTCCCGGCCGATCCCGACGCGCCCTCTGACGCGCTGCTCGAGTGCTTCCTCGACTACGTCGCCGACAAGGGCCTCACGCTCTACCCGGCCCAGGAGGAGGCCATTCTCGAGCTGCTCGAGGAAAAGAACGTCATCTTGAACACCCCCACCGGGTCCGGCAAGTCCCTGGTGGCCTCGGCCATGCTCTTCGCCTCCCTGGCGCGCGGCCAGCGCGCCGTCTACACGTGCCCCATCAAGGCGCTGGTGAACGAGAAGTGGATGGCGCTCTGCCGCGACTTCGGGCCCGACGAGGTGGGGCTGTCCACGGGCGACGCGTCGGTCAACCGCGACGCGCCGATCCTGTGCTGCACCGCCGAGGTCCTCGGCAACATCGCGCTCCGCGAGGGGGAGAACGCGGCGATCGACAACGTGGTGATGGACGAGTTCCACTGGTACGCCGACCGCGACCGCGGCGTGGCGTGGCAGACGCCGCTCCTGACCCTGCCGCACACGCGGTTCCTCCTGATGTCGGCCACCCTGGGCGACACGCGGTTCTTCGAGCGGGCGCTGACGGCTCTCAATGGGCGCCCCACCGCGAGCGTGACGTCGGACCTGCGCCCGGTGCCCCTCGACTACGCGTACGCCGAGATCCCGCTCGCCCGCACCCTCGAGAAGCTGGCGGAGGAGGCCAGGACGCCGGCCTACGTCGTGCACTTCACGCAGGCGGATGCGGCGTCGAGCGCGCAGGACTTCACGAGCCTGAAGATCTGCACGCGGGAGGAGAAGGCCGCCCTGGCCGCGGCGGTGTCGGGCTTCGAGTTCACGAGCCCCTACGGGTCGGAGATCCGCAAGTGGCTGCGCCACGGCATCGGCCTGCACCACGCCGGGCTGCTGCCCAAGTACCGCGTGCTCGTGGAGCAGCTCGCGCAGCAGGGCCTGCTCAAGATCATCTGCGGGACCGACACCCTGGGCGTCGGCATCAACGTGCCGATCCGCACCGTCGTCTTCACGCGGCTGTGCAAGTTCGACGGGCGGAAGACCGCGATCCTCAGCGCCCGCGACTTCCACCAGATCGCGGGGCGGGCCGGCCGCAAGGGCTTCGACGAGCGGGGCCACGTCGTCGTGCAGGCCCCCGAGCACGTCATCGAGAACATCAAGCTCAGCGAGAAGGCGGCGCGCGAGGGCAAGCGGGTCACGAAGCGGAAGCCGCCGGAGCACAACTTCGTCAACTGGGACCTGAACACGTTCACGCGCCTCATCGGCGCGCAGCCCGAGCAGCTGGTGTCGCGGTTCCAGGTGTCCCACGGCATGCTGCTGAACGTCCTCAGCCGCCGCGGCGACGGCTGCCGCGCGATGCAGCGCCTGATCCGCGACTGCCACGAGCCGGACGCCGCCAAGAAGGCGCACCGCAGGCGCGCGTGGCAGCTCTTCCGCGCTCTGGTGGAGCGGAGGATCGTCGAGATCGTGCCCCGGACCGAGGACGGATCGACGCTGCGGGTGAACGTCGAGCTGCAGGACGACTTCTCGATGGACCAGACGCTCTCGCTCTACCTGCTCGAGACGATCCCGCTGCTCGACGCGGCCTCGCCGACCTACGCCCTCGACGTGCTGACGCTGGTCGAGTCGATCCTCGAGAATCCCGAGATCATCCTGCGGCGCCAGCTCGACAGGATCAAGGACCGCGCCGTGGCGCAGATGAAGGCCGACGGCATGGAGTACGAGCAGCGGATGGAGGAGCTGGAGAAGCTCGAGTACCCGAAGCCGCTCGCCGACTTCATCGACGCGACCTTCAGCGCCTTCGCCGACCGCCATCCGTGGGTGGGCGGCGAGGACATCCGCCCCAAGTCCATCGCGCGCGAGATGTTCGAGCAGTACCGCTCCTTCGCCGAGTACGTCTACGACTACGAGCTGCAGCGGTCCGAGGGGCTGCTCCTGCGCCACCTCAACAGCGTCTACAAGGTGCTCAGCCAGACCGTGCCCGACGGCGCGAAGTCGGACGAGGTGCGGGACATGGAGGCGTACCTGCGGCTGCTGCTCTCGGCGGTGGACTCCAGCCTGGCCGACGAGTGGGAACGCATGCGCGATCCGGACTACCAGCCGCACGGCGCCGGAGCCCGGCCCGGCCCGGACGTCAAGCCGCCCGGGCCCGCCGCGGCCCGCGAGGGCGTCACGCGCGATCGGAAGGCCTTCCTGGCGGCCGTGCGCGCGCGCCTCTTCACGTTCCTCCGCGCGTGGTGGGTCGGCGACCACGCCGGCGCGCTGGCGGCGCTCGATGGGACCGGCGACGGCGGCGGCGGCGAGTGGACCGCGGACCGCCTCGAGGCGGCCAGGGCCGGCTATCGCGCCGAGCACGGCCCGCTCCGCTTCGATCCGGAGGCGCGGAACCTGCGGCACACCCACGTGTCCGACGCGCCGGAGGGCGAGGCGCTCCGGGTCGAGCAGATGCTCGTCGATCCCGACATGCACAACGACTGGGTGGCGGAGTTCCGCGTCGACGTGGCCGCGTCGCGGGAAGCGGGGCGGCCCGTGCTCGCCCTCGTCCGCCTGGGCAGCCTCGCGTAGCCCGGAGGCGCCGCGCCGGCCGGCCGTCCGAGCCGGCGCGGCGCGGGCGGGGTAAGATGTCCGGATGTTCCCGGCTCCGCTGCGCATCTTCCTCGCGTCGTTCCTCGTGCTGTTCCTCGAGGTCGCGCTGATCCGCTGGCTGCCGGCCCAGATCCGCCTGCTCTCCTACTTCTCGAACTTCATCCTGCTGGCAGCCTTCCTCGGGATCGGCATCGGCTCGCTTCTCGGTCGCGCGGCGCGCTCGCTGTTCGCCTGGTATCCGGCGCTCCAGCTGCTCCTCGTCGCCGTCGTCTACTTCTTCCGCCTGGAGGTGCGGATCAACGCCCCCGGCAGCATCTACTTCACCAGCGGCACGAGCGACCCGGTCACCGCCGTCGAGACGACGCTGCTGCTGCCCGTGATCTTCGTCGCCGTGGCGGCGTTGTTCGCGGCGCTGGCCCAGCGCATGGCCGCCGAGATGACGGCGCTCCCGCCGCTGCGCGCCTACACGCTCAACCTGGCCGGCAGCCTGGCCGGGACGGCGGCCTTCGCCCTGATGTCATGGCTCGAGGCGCCGCCGAGCGCCTGGTTCATCGCGTCCCTCGCCGCCGCCGTCCCGTTCCTGCGGGCCCGCCGCTGGACCACCGCCTCGCTCGCGGCGGTCCTGTGCCTGGTGACGGGCGCCGGCCTGGTCTACGACATGCAGCGCGGCAGCCTGTGGTCCCCCTACTACAAGATCACCCTGAAGCGCGCGGGCCCCGAGACGGTCGTGGAGGTGAACAACATCTGGCACCAGTCCATGGCCAGGGTGAACGCCAAGGAGTATTTCTACCAGTGGCCCTACATGGCCTTCGGCGACACCTTCCATGACGCGCTCATCCTGGGCGCAGGCACGGGCACCGACGTGGCGGCCGCGCTGGCGCACGGCGTGGCCAGCGTGGACGCCGTCGAGATCGATCCGGCCATCCTCCGGCTCGGGCGGCAGGGCCACCCCGACCGGCCCTACGCCGACCCGCGCGTGCACGCGGTCGCCGACGACGCCCGGCACTACCTTCGGACGACGGCGAAGAAGTACGACCTGGTGGTGTTCGCGCTGATCGACTCGCTGACGCTGCAGTCGGCCTTCTCGGGCGTGCGCCTCGAGAGCTACATGTTCACCGAGGAGTCCTTCCGCGCCGTGCGGGACGTCCTCGCTCCAGACGGGGTGCTCGTCGTCTACAACTACTTCCGCGAGCCCTGGCTCGTGGATCGCCTGGCGAATACGGCCGCCGCCGCCTTCGGCATGGAGCCCATGGTGCACGTGCACCCGGCGAAGGATCAGCTCGGCGTCATCGTCGTGGGGCCGCGGCTCAGGACGCTGGCGCGCTACCCCGACCCGCCGTCCGAGGTGACCGCGTTCAACCAGGGATCGCCGCTCGCGCCCCCCGTGAGGCACGAGCGCGACCGGGCGGTGGCGCCGGCCACCGACGACTGGCCCTTCCTCTACATGCGCCGCCCGCACCTGCCGTCGCACTACACGAGCGCGCTCGCCGTGGTGCTGCTCGTGTCGGCCGTCGCGGTCTTCGGCGTCGTGCGCGGCGCGGCGCGGAAGTGGTCCTGGGAGTTCTTCTTCCTCGGCGCGGGCTTCATGCTGCTGGAGTCGAAGTCGATCATCCAGTTCGCCCTGCTGTGGGGATCGACCTGGGTGGTGGCCTCCCTGATCATCTCGTCGGTGCTGGTCATGGCGCTGCTCGCGAACTGGGTCGTGGCCCGCGTCGAGATCAGGCGGCCGTGGCTGGTCGGCGCGGTGCTCGGCGCGCTGCTGGCGCTGAACTACCTCGTGCCGGTCGGGGCCGTCGGGTTCGAGAGCCGCGCCCTGGAGTCGCTCGTCTACAGCGTGATGGTCTTCAGCCCCATCTTCTGCGCCGGGCTGCTGTTCGGCTCCAGCATCAAGCGCTCGGGCGACGTGACGATCGACTACGGCGCGAACCTGCTGGGGGCGATGGTGGGCGGCGTGGCCGAGTACCTGTCGCTCGTGACGGGCTTCCAGTTCCTGCTGATCCTCGCCGCCGCCTTCTACCTGGCCGCTCTCGCCACGCGCAAGCCGATGACGGCGTAGCCGCCGGGCCGGCGCCCGATGCCGGCCCGCCCCGGTGTAGAATCGTGCGCGTGTCCGAGATCAACGTCGCCCTGATCGGCACCGCGTTCATGGGCCGCGCCCACGGCAACGCCTGGCGCCAGGTGGCGGCGTTCTGCCGCCCGAAGCGGACGCCGCGCCTGAAGGTCATCTGCGGCCGGGACCCCGGGCGGACGAAGGCCGCCGCGCGCGCGTTCGGCTGGGAAGAGGCGGCCACCGACTGGCGGGAGGTCGTCCGTCGTCCGGACATCGGCATCGTCGACGTCTGCACGCCCGGGGACAGCCATGCCGAGATCGCCATCGCCGCGGCAAGGGCCGGCAAGGCCGTCCTCTGCGAGAAGCCCCTGGCGAACACCGTGCGGGAGGCCGAGCGGATGCTCGCCGCCGCCGAGCGCGCCGGCGTGGCCCACATGGTGTGCCACAACTTCCGCCGGATCCCGGCCGTCTGCCTCGCCAGGCAGATCATCGACGAGGGGCGCCTGGGCGAGATCCGCCACTTCCGGGGCGCCTACCTCGAGGACTGGCTGCTGAACCCCGCGTTCCCGCTCGTGTGGCGCCTCGATCGGAAGCGGGCGGGCTCCGGATCCCTCGGCGACATCGGGTCGCACGTGATCGATCTGGCGCGCATGCTGGCGGGCGAGATCCGCGAGGTGTCCGGCCTGACCGAGACGTTCATTCGGACGCGCCCGCTGCCCGGTTCGCCCGCCCGCAAGGGGCGCGTGACGGTGGACGACGCGGCGGTGGCGCTCGTGCGGTTCGCAAGCGGCGCCGTCGGATCCATTGAGGCCACGCGGTTCGCCCCGGGCCGGAAGAGCCAGTGCTCGTTCGAGATCAACGGGAGCCGGGGAAGCCTGGCCTTCGACCTCGAGCGGCTCAACGAGCTCCAGGTCTACTTCGAGTCGGACCCGCCGGCGCTGCGCGGGTTCCGGACGATCCTGGCGACCGAGCCGATCCACCCGCACATGGCGCCGTGGTGGCCGCCGGGCCATATCATCGGATGGGAGCACTCGTTCACGCACATGGTGCTCGATCTGCTCGCCGCCGTGGCCGACGGCACGGTGCCGTCGCCCAGCTTCCACGACGGCGTCATGAACCAGCGGGTGCTCGACGCCATCGGGCGCTCGTCCGCGTCGCGCCGCTGGGCGCGCGTAAAGGGGGTCGCATGAAGATCGGAGTGTTCGCCGTCCTGTTCGGCCAGAAGCCGTTCGAGGAAACCCTGGACTACCTCGTCGAGCTGGGGATCGGCGCCGTTGAAATCGGCACGGGCTGCTACCCGGGGAACGCCCACGCCAACCCGGCCGTGCTGCTGGCCAGCGACCGCAGGCTGAAGGCGTTCAAGGAAGCCATCGAGCGGCGCAACCTCGTCATCAGCGCGCTGAGCTGCCACGGGAATCCCCTCCACCCGCACGCCGCGACGGCGAAGGCCCATCACAAGGTCTTCGAGCAGACCGTCGAGCTGGCCTCGAAGCTTGGCGTTGAGAACGTGATCACCTTCAGCGGGTGCCCGGGCGCGGATGCAAAGGCCGTCACGCCGAGCTGGGTCGTGTCGCCGTGGCCCCCGGAGTTCGCCCAGGCCCTCGCGTGGCAGTGGGCCGAGCGCGTGGTGCCGTACTGGAAGCAGACGGCGGCGATCTGCCGCAAGGCCGGCGTGCGGGTGGCGATCGAAATGCACCCGAACTTCGTCGTCTACAACGCCGAGACCATGAACCGCCTGCGCGCGATCGCCCCGGCGGTCATCGGATGCAACTTCGACCCGTCGCACCTGTTCTGGCAGGGGGCGGACCCGGTGGCCGCCATCCGGGCCATCGGCGACGGCGTGTTCCACGTCCACGCGAAGGACTGCAAGCTCGACGCGGCCAACATCAGCGTGAACGGCGTGCTCGACGCCAAGCCGTACACGAAGGAAAGCGAGCGCTCGTGGATCTTCCGGACGGTGGGCTACGGCAACGGGGCGCCCGTGTGGAAGGCGATCGTCAGCGCCCTGCGCCTCGTCGGCTACGATCACGTGCTCAGCATCGAGCACGAGGACAGCCTGATGTCCGGCACCGAAGGCCTGAAGAAGGCGATCGCGTTCCTGAAGGACGTGGTGATCACGGAGCCGGCGGGGGAGGCGTACTGGGCGTAGGGGTTCGGGACTCGGGACTCGGGGGCCGGGACTCGGGGCTCGGGACCCGGGGCTCGGAACGCGCGCGGAAGGGGGCGGCGGTACGAAGCCGGCGCCCCCTTTTTCTGCCGCGGCCGCGATGCGGCGAATCGCGCCGCGCTAGTCCGGAATCCTCAGCGTCTGGCCCACCTTGATCAGGTTCGGATCCTTCAGCTGGTCCTTGTTCGCTTCGAAGATCTTCATGTACTGGTTCGCGTCGCCGTAGTACCGCTTCGCGATCTTCGACAGGGAGTCGCCCGCCACCACGGTGTACATCGTGTCCGGAACCTTCAGCGACGAGTCGATCGTGATGTCGGCCGTCAGGTCCTCGTACAGCGGGTCGATGTCCTTGATCTTGATCCACACTTCGTTCTTCACGAAGTCGGCCGGAGCGGCGCCGCGGATGAGCAGCTTGTTGTTCTCGATGTGGATGTTCTTCCAGCTGACGCCGCGCTTCTGCCCGTACTCGATCACCGGGCCGTACTTCTTCTTGAGCCCTTCCAGATCAGCCATGCCTCGTCCCCTTTCCTCGACCTCGGAGGCCATCCCGGCGCGTTACCGAAGTACAGCAACGCCGGCGCGCCCGCCGGACAACCCCTCCCGCCTCCCTACGCCGACGCGAGCAGCTTCCTGACGCCCTCGAACGACTCCCGCGTGGCGTCCATCGGCGTCCTGCCGTCAGGATAGACCTCCTGCTCCAGGACGATCCACTCCGTTCCGCCGACCGACCGGCAGGCGTCGTACACCGACCTCCAGTCCACCGAGTCCTGTCCGAAGATCGCCTTCCTGCCGGCGTCGCCCTCGCGCACCGTCGGCTTGAAGTGGACGGTCCGGCTCCGGCCGGGGTACTTGCGGATGTACGCCGCCGGGTCCTGCCCCGCCGCCATCGACCACCCGCAGTCCTGCTGCAGGATCACGTCCTTCGTCGTCCGCTCGGCGAAGAGATCCCAGAAGGTCTTGTCGCCGTCCTTCTTGAACTCGTTCACGTGGTTGTGGTACCCGCACGCCATCCCCAGGGGTTTCAGGACGGCCGCGGCCTGGTTGAACGTGTCCGCGAGCGCCTTGCTCTTCTCCGGGTCGGTGAACGCCTGGTCGCTTGGCACGATGAGGAAGCGGCACCCGATCGCCTGGTGGAAGTCGATTGCGGCCTTCAGGGCGTCACCCACGAGGCTGCTGGTGCGGATGTGCGTGCCGGCCGCCTTGAGGTTCAGCGCCTTGAGCCGCGCGGCCAGGGCCGGCGCGTCTTTCTCGTACGCGTAGTAGCCGGCGAACTCGACGCCCTCGAAGCCCATCGCCGCGACGGCGGCGAGGGCGGCGTCGAAGTCCTTCGCGCAGTCGCCGCGCACCGAGTACAGCTGCAGGGCCACGGGAATCCGCGCGGCGGCCAGCAACGGGATCGACCGCGCGGCGGCCAGGGCGAGCGGCGCGGCGCCGGCCAGTTCCAGGAACGAGCGCCGGGTCAGGGAACGCGTTCGGTTGTCCATGTCAGGCTCCGTGAAGAACGCCAACCGGTTCGACGGGGATTATGGCACGAACCGCCGTCACGACACGGCGCCCTCGAGCATCGTGAGCGTGCCGGCGCCGGCGTCGATCTCGACGTCCACGCCGAGCGGGAGCGTGAACTGACGGTCCACATGGCCGATCATCGCGCCCGAGAACACCGGCACGCCGAGCGGCTTCAGGTGGTCGTCCAGCACGTCGGGAATCGTCAGGGAGCCGAAGCCCTGCCCCGGATCGCACTTCTCGCACGTGCCCCACGCCACGCCCTTCACGCCGTCCAGGATGCCCGCCAGCTTGAGCTGCGTCAGCATGCGGTCCACGCTGTAGGGCGCCTCTTCGACGTCCTCCAGGAACAGGACGGCGTTCCTGAAGTCCGGCAGGTAGCCGGAGCCGATGATGGCGGTCAGCACCGTGAGGTTGCCGCCGAGGAGGCGGCCCCGCCCCCGGCCGGGCGTGATCGTGCGCGTGCGGTTCCTGACCGGCACCAGCGTGTCGTCGGCCTCCTTCCGGTTCGCGAAGGTGACCGCCTCGCCGTTCCAGAGCACGCGCTTCATCCACTCCACGTTGAAGGCGTTCCACGACGACGACCCGAGCGGGCCGTGAAAGGTCACCAGGCCGGTCCTGGCGTGCAGCGCCAGCAGCAGGGCCGTGATGTCGCTGTAGCCGATGAACGCCTTGGGATGCCTGGCGATGGCGTCCCAGTCGAGGAGCGGCAGCAGCCGCGCCGCTCCCCAGCCGCCCCGGATGCAGTGGATGGCGTCGACCTCCGGGTCGGCGAACATCGCGTTCAGGTCGGCCGCGCGGTCTTCGTCGCGGCCGGCGAAGTAGCCGCGCCGGTCGAAGACGTGCTTCCCGAGCTTGCCCTTGAGGCCAAGCGCCTGCAGCGAGTCCAGGAGGATGTCGATCGACACCGGGTCCCACTGCACGAACGACGGAAGGACGAGGCCCACCGTGCCGCCCGCTTTCAGCCGGGGCGGCTTGACGAGCTTCGGAGCCGGCGGGGCCGAAGGCAGGGCGCCAGGCGGACCAGGCAGGGCGGCGCTCGCCCGCCTGCGGGACGCTGGCGACGCCAGCACGGCCAGCGACGAGGATGTCAGCAGTTCGCGGCGTGTGAGCATGCCGGGCATGCTACGCCCAGGCCCGGACGAATGCAAAGGAGCCGGCCGGGCCAGCGTCGCCGCGGCGGCCGCTGGAGCGTCGTCGCCGGCCCGTCCAACCGCGTTGGTCAGGCGCCCGGTGCCTGCGGTAGAATCGCGGCCGTCGTTGCCGGGCCCCTTCCCCGGGGCTCCTCCGTGACGCGGGAGAACACGACGATGATCCACTCGCGCGGATGCAGCCGCCGCACGTTTCTCAGAACCGTCCCGGCCGCCGTCGCCGGGACCGTCGCGTTCCCCACCATCGTCCGGGCGTCGGCGCTCGGCCGCGGCGGCGCGGTGGCGCCGAGCGAGCGCATCGTCATGGCCGGCATCGGGTTCGGGATGCAGGGCCCGTCCAACATGCGCAACTTCCTCGGCAAGCCCGAGGTGCAGTGGGTCGCCTGCTGCGACCTCGACGATGCCCATCTCCAGCGGGCGAAGGACATCGTCGACACCAGCTACGGCAACACGGACTGCGCGACCTACAGGGACTACCGCGCGCTCTACGCGCGCGGCGATCTGGACGCCGTGTCGATCGCCGTGCCCGACCACTGGCACGCGATCCTGTCACTGGCGGCCGTGCGGGCGGGCCTCGACGTCTACGGGGAGAAGCCGTTCACGCACAGCCTCCGGGAAGGGCGGGCCCTGTGCAGCGCCATCGAGCGCTACGGCCGCGTGTGGCAGACGGGGAGCTGGCAGCGTTCCGAGAACAACTTCCACCGGGCGGCGGAGCTGGTTGCCGCGGGCCGGATTGGCCGGATCGAGCGCGTGGAAGTCGGCCTGCCATCCGGCTACACCGACTTCGCGCGCACGTTCGGCCAGGAGAAGATCGAGAACCCGCCGCCCGGGCTGGACTACGAGACGTGGCTCGGGCCGGCGCCGTGGTGGCCGTACTGCGTGGCGCGCGTGCACATGAACTGGCGCTGGAACGTGGACTTCGGCGGCGGCCAGCTCATCGACTGGATCGGTCACCATCTGGACATCGCCCACTGGGCGCTCGGCCTCGAGCGCACCGGGCCGATCGAGGTGAAGGGGACGGGCGAGTTCCCCACGAGCGGCATCTACAACGCCGCGCGCCGCTTCTGGGTCGAGACGAAGTACGCCGACGGCCCGCCCATGACCATCGCCGGCGGCTACCCGCAGATCCAGTCCGGCACGAAGTGGTTCGGCGAGCACGGCTGGGTGTGGGTGGATCGCGACGGGTTCGAGAGCCAGCCGGCCCACCTGGTCAACGAGGTCATCGGCCCCAACGAGAAGCGCCTCTACAAGAGCCGCGACCACGCGCAGAACTTCCTCGACTGCGTGCGCAGCCGCGCGCTCACGATCGCTCCGGCCGAAGTGGCGCACCGGTCGGCGAGCGTCGGGCACCTCGGTCAGATCGCCATCGAGACCGGGCGGACCATCAGGTGGGATCCGGCCGCCGAGGCGATCATCGGCGATCCCGGCGCAGAGCGGATGCTCGCCCGCGGCTATCGCGCGCCCTACCAGCTTCCGGCGTGAGACGAGGTGCCCTGTGACGACCATCACGCTACGCCGCTTCGCGCCGGGCCTCGCGGCGGCCCGAGCCGTCTTCCTGGCGTCCGCCCTGCTGGCGTCCGCGTCCGCGGCCGTGACGGCCCAGCCGGCCGCCGCCCCCTCGTCTCTCGATGCGATTCTCAAGGCGCTCGCCGCGCACGACGGCGGGATCGAGTCGGCCCCGGTGTGGAGCCTCCGCGATTACGTGTACGCGCGCAAGGACGACCCGGCCGGCCGCGCCGAATGCGAGGCGGCGCTGCTGGCGTTCCTCAAGACCCCGGCCACGCCGCCGGCAAAGCTCGCCGCGGCGCGGTACCTGCGCGTGGTGGCGGGCGACACGGCCGTGCCGGCGCTCCGCGCGCTGCTGCTCGCCGACGCGAGAACGGCCGACTGCGCCATCGCCGTCCTGCAGCGCCTGCCGGGCCCGGCCGCGGATGACGCGCTCGCCGGCGCGCTGAAGCCGGCCCGGGGCGCCGTGAAGACGGCCCTCGTGGCGGCCCTGGGCGAGCGGCGTTCGGCGGCGGCGCTGCCCGCGCTCGTTCCCTTGCTGGCGCAGCCCGCGCTCGCAGAGGCGGCGGCCACGGCCATCGGGAGAATCGGCGGCGCAGGCGCGGTGTCGGCGCTGATGCCGGAGCTGACCCGCGCCGTCGGTCCGTTCAAGCAGGTCGTCGCCGCCGCGCTGCTGGCGGCGGCCGACCAGATGCGGGCCTCCGGGGACTTCGCCGGTGCGCTGCCGGCCTTCCGCCGGCTGGCCTCCGACACGTCCCTGCCGTCTCCCCTCCGCACGGCGGCGTTCATGGGGGAGATAGGCGCCGGGGAGGAAGGCGCCGCGGGCCTTCTGCTCACCATGCTCGACTCGGCCGACCCCGACGAGCGGCAGGCGGCGGTCGCGAAGATCGCGGACGCGGTTCCTGCCGAAGGGATCGGGCCCGTCTGCGATCGTCTGCGGAAGCTGCCGGAGGCGCTCCAGGTGCAGGTGCTGGCCGCGCTGAGCGGCTATCCGCGGGTTCGCGTGCTGGGGACGGTGTTGTGGGCCGCCCGCAGCGAGTCGCCGGAGGTCCGCGTCGCGGCGCTGCGCGCGCTGGCGCCGGTCGGCGACGCGTCGATCGTCCCGTTTCTCGTCGAGCGCGCCGCGTCGGCGCCACGCGGGCTCGAGCAGGACGCCGCGCGCAGCGCCCTGGCCGCGATCAGGGGCCGGGACGTCGATGACGCGGTCGTCGGCCTGCTCGAGCGCAAGCCGGCGCCGGCCGCGGCCGTCGAGCTGCTCAAGGCCATCGGCGAGCGGCGCGTGTTCGCCGCGAAGCCGGCCGTCGCCGCCGCCCTGGCTGACGAGCCGTCGGCCGTTCGCATCGAGGCGCTGAAGGCGCTTCGCGCCATCGGATCGCCTTCGGACGTGTCGCCCGTGCTCGATCTCCTCGTCGGCACCCGCGACGACTCCGAGCAGGCGGAGGCCGAGAAGACCGTGGCCGCCCTGCTGCAGAAGATCGGTGCGCCGGACGGACGGTCGCGGCTCCTCCGGGCCCGTCTCCTGGCGACGCAGGAACCTGCCGAGCGCGCGCGGCTGCTGGCCCTCCTGCCGCTCGTCGGCGATGACGGGTCGCTGCCCGTCCTGCGGAGGGCGCTCGGCGACTCGGACGGCGAAGTCGCCGACGCCGCCGCACGGGCGATCGCCGCCTGGCCCACGGTGACGGCCCGGGACGACGTCCTCCGCCTGGCCCGCGGCGCGAAGGACGACACGCACACGCTGCTGGCGCTGGCCGGCCTGGTCCGCCTGATCGGCCTGGAGCCGAACCGGCTCCCCGAGGCGGCCGTCGCGGACCTCAGGCAGGCGGCGGACTTGGCAAGCCGGCCGGAAGAGCGGAAACTGGTATTAGGCGTCCTCGCGGCGTTTCCCTGCGAGGCCGCGTTCGAGTTCGCGAGAGGGTTCCTGCAGGACGAAGCGGTGAAGGCCGAGGCGCAGGCGGCAATCGACGCCATGACGCAGCGCCTGGCCAAGGGCCCAGCCCGCTGAAAGGGTGAGAAGAGACGTGACCAAGAAGACTGTCGTGCTGACGTTCCTGTGCGCCTTCCTCCTCGCGCCCCTGGCCGCCGAGCAGGCGGGCAAGATGGAAGAGCTGAAGCTGAAGCTGCCGAAGCCGATGTTCGTCGGCACGCCGACCAACATCAAGAGCGCGAACCTGGAGGTCGTGACCGGCAAGTCGCGCGGGCCGTTCATGGTTCCCGCCGGGACGAAGCTGCTGTCGGCGAAGAAGCCCGTCCGGGGCAGCGACATGCAGCCGGTCATCGGCGAGCTCGACATGATCACCGACGGCGAGAAGGAAGGCGGAGACGGCTACTTCGTCGAGCTCGGACCCGGCAAGCAGTGGGTCCAGATCGATCTCGGCGCGTCGTACGCGCTGCACGCGATCCTCGTCTGGCACTACCACTCGCAGGCGCGCGTCTATCGCGACGTCGTCGTGCAGGTGTCCGCCGACAAGGACTTCCTGAAGGGCGTGCAGACGATCTTCAACAACGACCACGACAACTCGTCCGGGCTCGGCGTCGGCAAGGACAAGGAGTACATCGAGGTCGCCGAGGGGCGGCTCATCGACCCGAAGGGGGTCCAGGGCCGCTACGTGCGCCTTTACTCGAACGGCAACACCACGAACGACCTGAACCACTACGTCGAGGTCGAGGTCTTCGGCACGCCGGGCGCATGAGCAAGGCCGGCTTCGGCGGCGCGGTCACGGCGGCGCTGGCGCTCGCGCTGGCGTTCCGCCTGGCCGGCGCCGCCGCGCGGCCGATGCACCACGACGAGGCCAACCAGGCCGTCAAGTTCGGCGAACTGCTCGAGACCGGCGACTACCGCTACGACCGGAACGACCATCATGGCCCCACGCTCTACTACCTGACGCTGCCCGCGGCGTGGGCGCGCGGCCAGGCCACGCTCGCGTCGCTCGACGAGCGCACTCTGCGCGCCGTGCCGGCGCTCTTCGGCGCCGGCCTCATCCTGCTGCTCGTACCGCTGGCGAGGGGGCTTGGGCGCCCGGCGGCGGCCGCCGCCGCGATGCTGGCGGCGGTGTCGCCGCTGCTCGTCTACTACAGCCGCTTCTACATCCAGGAATCGCTCTTCGCGTGCTTCTCGCTGGCCTGCCTGGCCGCCGTCGGCCGGTTCGCCGAGCGCCCGAGCCGCGCGGCGGCGCTCTGCGCCGGATGGTGCGCGGGCCTGGCCTACGCCACCAAGGAGACGTCGATCCTCCTCCTGCCGGCGGTGGCGGCAGCCGCGCTCCTCGCCCGGGGATCGGCGGAGCGCGACGGCAGCGTGCAGCCCGCGCCGGCAGGAGACCGACGTGCGCGCCGCTCGGCGGCGGCGCTCGGGCTGGCCGCCGCCGCGGCCACGGCGTTCGTCTTCTTCTCGTCGATCTTCAAGTACCCCGGAGGCCTTCTCGAGTCGGTTCGGGCGTTCGGCACCTACGCCGCCCGCGGGGCGGGCGCCGGGCCGCACGTGCAGCCGTTCGGCTACTACGCGCGGATGCTGGCGTTCTCGTCGTCGGGCGGGCTCGTCTGGAGCGAGGGCCTGATCCTCGGCCTCGCCGCCGCCGGCATGATCGCATCGTCGCGCAGGACGCCAGGGGCCGGGGCCGGCTTCTGGCCGCGCTACGTCGCGCTCTACTCGCTCATCGCGTTCCTGGCCTTCTCCGCCGTGCCCTACAAGACGCCGTGGAACGCGGTGCCGTTCCATGCCGGCTTCGTGATCATGGCCGGCGTCGGGGCCGCGGCCGTGCTCGAGTGGCTGAGGCCGCGGATGCTGAAGGCCGTTGCGCTGCTTGCCCTCGCCGCCGCCGCGGCGCAGCTTGGCGTGCAGAGCTGGCGCGCCAGCTTCACGTACTCGGCGGACCCGCGGAACCCGTACGTCTACGCCCACACCGTGCCCGACTTCCTGCGGCTGGTGCAGCGCGTGCGCGACGTGGCGGCCCGGAGCCCGGAGGGGGTGCGGACGCCCGTCAAGGTCGTTGCCGGGCCGTACGAGCAGTGGCCGCTGCCCTGGTACCTGCGCGGGATGACGCGCGTCGGGTACTGGACGCGCGCCGCCGATGCCGATCCTCTCGACGAGGCGCCCCTCATCGTGGCGTCGCAGGAGCACGCCGACGAGGTGGGCGCCGCGCTCGGCGACCGGTACGTGCAGGAGTTCTACGGACTGAGGCCCGAGGTGGTCCTGACGCTCTTCGTCGAGCGGTCCGCCTGGGACCGGCTGATCGCAGCCCGGGCCGGCGCGCCCTGACGCGGGACGGGCGTCAACGGTACAATGCCGGCCGTGAACACGAGACGCGCCGTCCTGGCGAAGGCAAGCGCCGCCGCCGCGCTCGCCCTGTCCCTGCTCGAGGGGTGCGCGAGGCCCGCGAGGCCCGTCGCCGCGCCCGCGCCGCCGCCCGATTCCGTCCGCGCGCCCGTGGACATCGTGGTGCAGGGCGCCGTCGACAGCGAACTGCAGCCGCTCCTGGCCGCGCTCGAGGGGCGGGAGCAGATCCAGATCGCCGCCTGGACCTTCTGGCGCGGGCGCATGGCGGGACAATCGGTCGTCGTGTCCCGCACGGAAGTCGGGCCCGTGAACGCGTCCACCGCCACGACGCTCGCCATCGTGAACTTCCGCCCCCGGCTGATCATCAACCAGGGCACTGCCGGCGCCGTCGATCCCGAACTGCGCCTCTTCGACATCGTCGCGGGCGAGGCGACGGTGGACTACGGCGCGTTCCGGTCCGCGCATGCGGACGCCGGCGCCGGCGTCGATCTGTCGCGCTGGACGCCGATGCCGCACAGGCTGCGGCTCGACGGCGGAGAGCGGATCGCGTTCGAGCGGTTCCCCGGCGATCCGGCGGCGCTGGCCGCCGCGCTGGCCATCCCGAACCCGCGCGGGCGGGTGGTGAAGGGGGTGATCGGGTCGGCCTTCGAGTTCAACCGCGAGGTGGATCGCTTGATCTGGGTGCACAAGACGTACGGCGCCGTGTCGGAAGACATGGAGAGCGCGTTCGCCGCGGGGACGGCGGCCGGCTTCAAGGTCCCGTTCCTCGCCGTCCGCATCATCTCCGACTCGGACCACCAGGACGTGGAGTTCCAGCCCGTCGCCGGCGAGCACTGCGCCGCGTTCGTCGTCGAGCTCGTGAAGGCGCTGCCGGCTCCGCTCGCGGCGAACACGCCAGCAGCGGCCGCGGAAAGGAGGTGCCCGAGCGCGACACCCGGCGCGTTGCGGACTCCTCCGGGGTGATGAGCATGGATGCCGACTCCCAGCGCAGCGTGTACGACAGCCCGCGGATGGCGGACGGGTACGCCTTCGACCGCCCCCCGGTGCATCCCCACATCATCAAGGCCGTCGCCAGCCGCCTCGCGCACCGCGCTCCCGTCGGCCGCGCGCTGGATGTCGGGTGCGGCGCGGGCGCCTCCACGGCGGCCCTCGAGCCGGTGGCGAGGCACGCCGTCGGGCTCGAGCCCGTGCGGCGCATGCTCGCACACCGCCGGACCGTCGCCCCGCGCGCGTCGTTCGTTGTCGCCGGGGCCGAGCATCTGCCGTTCCAGGCCGGCGCGTTCGACCTCGTGACGGCCGCGGGATCGCTCAACTACGTGGATCTCCGCTTGTTCCTCCCGGAGCTCTCCCGCGTGCTCGCCCCGGGCGGCGTCACGGCCGTCTACGACTTCTCGGCGGGCCGCCGCTTCCAGGGCGATCCGGCCCTGGACCGCTGGTATGCGCGCTTCGCCGAGCGCTACCCGCCGAAGCCGGGCTACGACCTCGACGTGAGCGCAATCGAGTACGGCCCGCACGGCCTGCGCCTGGACGCCTACGAGCAGTTCGACATCGCGGTGCCGATGAGCCTGTACGGCTACGTCCGCTACGTGATGAGCGAAACCGGCGTCGAGCTGGCGATCGAGCGCGGAGTGGCCGAATGGGAGATCCGCGGGTGGTGCGAATCCACGCTGGAGGGGGTCTTCGGCAGCGTGACGCGTGACGTGCTGTTCGAGGCCTACGTCGCCTACGTCGTGCGCGGCTGAAGAGACCCAGGGTCCCGGAGGGCCGCACTCCGTCTGAAGGCCCCGGGGCTGCAACCGGCGCGCGCACACCCGGCCGCGCGGCCGCGGCGGCGCGCTTCGAGAAGATCCGGCGTCCGGCCGGGCCCGGTGTGTTCGCCTTCGCGGCCTTCCGTGTCCTGCGGGCGGCCCAGGCAGGCTTACTTGCCGCGCAGCAAGCGATAGGGATTGGTGGGCCTGGGATCCTCCCCGAAGCCCGGAACGCGGGCCGCCCAGAGCAGGCCCCGCTGCATGATGGTCCTTGCCTCCGGCACGCTGAAGTCCGCCGCCACGTGGCCCACCGACAGGTGGAACACGCGGCCCCTTCCGTACAGCTTCTTCCACGCCACCGGCATGACCGCGCCGTCGATCCACGGCGCGTGCGCGCCGCTGAAGGTCGTCGTCGCCAAGACCTCCGAGTTCGGGTCGACGAGCATGTAGTACTGCTCCGAGTGCATCCGGAAGTCCTTCAGGCCCCTGGTGATCGGATCGTCGTGGCTCACGACGTTCACCGTGTAATCGATCACCCCGCCCGGGTGGGCCGCCCACGCCCCGCCCACCATGAACTCGTACTCGGTGTTGTTGCGGAACGAGTCGCTGAGCCCGCCGTGCCAGCCGGCGAGGCCCACGCCCGACCTGACCGCGTCGAGGAGGCCCTTCTCCTGCTGGGGCGTGATCCGGCCCATCGTGACCACCTGCACCACCAGCGACAGGCCCTTCATCTTCTCGGCGTCGAGGTACGAGTCCAGCGTGTCGGAGATCTCCACGTCGAAGCCCTGCTCGACGAGCCAGGGCGCGAAGATGCCGACCGTCTGCTTCGGCTCGTGGCCCTCCCAGCCGCCCCACACCATCAGCACTTTCGGCTTCGCGGCCGGCGCCGCGCCCTGGGCCGAAACGTGCGCCGAGGACCAGGCGAGCGCCACCGCCAGCAGCGCGAACGCCGCTGGCCGACGGGGCCCGCGCGCGAGTGTCGTCATGGCGCGTCCCTCCCCGCTGCTACTGCAGGTCGCGGACCCAGATGTTGCGGAAGCGCACCGGGTGGGCGTGATCCTGCAGCCCGATCGGCAGGCGATCCGCGTGGGCCTTGTAGGGCGGCCGGGCCTTGTGGGCCGTCGGCCCGGTCAGCTGGTCGTTGTCGTGCACCAGGATGCCGTTGTGAAAGACCGTCATCCTTGCCGGCGCGGTGACCGTCCCGTCGGCGGCGAAGCGCGGCGCCCGGAAGACGATGTCGTAGGACTGCCACTCGCCGGGCCTGCGGCTGGCATTGACGAGGGGAGGGAACTGCCCGTAGATCGACGCCGCCATGCCGTCCGCGTACGTCGCGCTCTCGTACGAGTCGAGGATCTGCACCTCGTACGTGTTCATCAGGAAGACGCCGCTGTTCCCGCGGTCCTGGCTCGCGCCAACCGCCGGCGCAGGCGAGGCCCACTCGACGTGCAACTGGCAGTCGCCGAAGGCCGCCTTCGTCTGGATCGCCCCTGCGCCCTTGACGACCTCCATGTAGCCGTCACGCACCGGCCACGTGACCGGCTGGCCCTTCGCCGTCGTCCAGGCCGACAGGTCCCGGCCGTCGAAGAGCACCGTCGCGTCCGACGGCACCGGCGCCGGCGGGCCCGCCGGGCCCGGATCCACGACCGGCGGCATCGGCCGCGTCAGGTCGTGAATGGCCCACTGCTGCAGCTCGGCGGCGCGGGGGTTCGGCGGCAACTGGGCCGACACGGCGAGGCCGGCCACGGCGATGCTCACTGCGGTCGCTGCGCTGACGATGATTCCGCGTGTCACGTGTCCTCCGTTCGCCTCGGAGCGCGCCGGCGGCCTCCCGCCCTGGCCCCTTCGGGGGCGGGGGCCTACGGCGCGTCCGGACGATTCTACGGCGAATCGGCCCGATGGCGGATCCTGGACCCTCTCCTCACCAGGCGGACTGGGGGCGGCGCGGCGGACCTCGGCCGCCGGGGCCTCCCGGCGCTCTCCGCCTGGCGCCCGGTTCCCGGGTTTCGGCCCCGGGCCGCCGGTTTCCGGGAGTTGCCCCCTTCCCTCCACCTGTGTCACTGTGACGCCGAGACGGACGACGCGCTTCGATGACGCCTCTGCTCGCCCTGGTCGTGCCCTGCTACAACGAGGCCGAGCGCCTTCAGCCCGGCGCGTTCCGGGAGTTCCTCGCGTCGCACGACGGCGTCCGCCTCATCTTCGTGGACGATGGGAGCCGCGACGGGACGTTCGCGCTCCAGGAGCGCATTCGGGCGGATGCGCCCGGCCGCGTGTCGATCCTCCGGATGCCGTCCAACCGGGGCAAAGGCGAGGCGGTCCGGCTGGGCATCCTGGAGGGCATCCGGTCGGGGGCCGGGATCGTGGGCTTCTGGGACGCCGACCTGGCGACCCCTCTCGATGCCGTGGACGATTTCCTGGCGATCGCCGCCAGGCGGCCGGACCTTGAGATCCTGATTGGCTCGAGGGTGCGGCTCATGGGCCGGGACATCCGCCGCCAGCACGGGCGCCACTACCTCGGCCGCGTGTTTGCGACGGCGGTTTCCGTGAGCCTGGACCTGCCCGTGTACGACACGCAGTGCGGCGCCAAGCTGTTTCGCGTCACTGGCGAGATGGCGTCGGTGTTCGAGCGGCCTTTTCACAGCCCGTGGATCTTCGACGTCGAGGCGCTGGCGCGCTACCTGGCCTTGCCCGTCGGGCCTGGCGAACGGCCGCGCGAGTCGCGGATCTACGAGGTGGCGGTTCGGCAGTGGCACCACGTGCCCGGGTCCAAGCTGCGCTGGTTCGACTACATCCGGTCGTTCTTCGAGCTGGGTTTCATCCATCGGCGCTACCGCCGCCGGCCAGCGCCGCGGGGCCGGGGCTGCTGAGCGGGGGCGGCCTGCGGCCGGGCGCCGGGGGCCCGGCGGGACGCCGGCCGGCCGCGTCGTCGCGTCTCCCAGGCGCCGGCTTCCCGTGAATTTCTTCATCCGTTCCGGAGCCGCGAACGGATAGAATCTGGCGATGATCGTGTGCGTTTCGCGCTCAAACACGCCCCCGAAGCCGGAGACAGGAAGATGATCGACGAGCAGGACACCTCGAACCATGTTTCACGGCGATCGTTCGTCGGAGGACTGGCGGCGGCCGCGGGCGTGCTGATCGTGCCGCGGCGCGTGCTGGGCGGGCCCGGGTACCAGGCGCCGAGCGACACGGTGAACGTCGCGACCGTCGGGTACGCGCACGGCATGGGCACCAGCAACACCAACGCCGTCGGCAAGGTGGCGAACGTCGTCGCGCTCTGCGACTGCGACGAGAGCGAGGCGGCGCAGCGGGCGATCGCCCGGACCAAGATCTGGGAGACCTTCCCGAAGGCCGTGCACTACAAGGACTACCGCGTCATGCTCGAGAAGCAGAAGGACATCGACGGCGTCATCGTGGCGACGCCCGATCACACGCACGCGGTGATCGCGATGGCCGCCATGCAGCTCGGCAAGCACGTCTACGTGCAGAAGCCGCTGACGCGGACCGTGTCGGAGGCCCGCGCGCTGACCGAGGCTGCGCGCCGCTACAAGGTCGTGACGCAGATGGGCAACCAGGGCCACTCCGGCGAGGGCGTGCGCCTGGTCGAGGAGTGGATCGCCGACGGCGCCATCGGCAAGGTGCACGAGGTCCACTGCTGGACGAACCGGCCGGTCTGGCCGCAGGGCATGCCGCGCCCGGCCGAGGGCCTGCCCGTCCCGCCCGGCCTCGACTGGGACCTGTTCATCGGGCCCTCGCCCATGCGGCCCTACCACACCGCGTACCACCCGTTCAGCTGGCGCGCGTGGTGGGACTTCGGCGCCGGCGCCCTCGGCGACATGGCGTGCCACGTCATGGACGCCTCGTACCAGTCGCTGAAGCTGGGCTACCCGACGAGCGTGACCACCTACCTCGCCTACAACGTGATGGCGGTCCCGCGCGAGGGCGGCGGGACGCGCAACGAGCGGATCAAGTACGACGACAGCTTCCCGCCCGCCTGCGTCGTGCACTACACGTTCCCGGCGCGCGGCAAGAACCTCCCGGCGCTGAAGCTCCACTGGTACGACGGCGGGCTCCAGCCCGAGCGGCCGGAAGAGCTCGAGATCGATCGCAGGCTGCCCGAAAGCGGGACGATCTTCGTCGGCGAGAAGGGCAAGCTCATGTGCGAGACGTACTCGGAGAGCCCGCGCCTGATTCCCGAGCGCCGCATGCAGGCGTACAAGCGCCCGAAGAAGACGATCCCCCGGGTCGTCGGCAGCCATGAGCAGAACTGGATCGAGGCGATCCAGGGCAAGACCAGGGCGACGTCGAACTTCGACTACTCCGGCCCCTTCACCGAGACGGTGCTCCTCGGCAACGTCGCGGCGAAGTTCCCCGGCCAGAAGCTGCTGTGGGACGGCAGGGCGCTGAGGTTCACGAACTCCGAGGAGGCCAACGCGGCCATCCAGCACCAGTACCGCGAGGGCTGGAGCCTGTAGGCTCGTCTCGGGCGGCGACACCGGAAGGGCCGGGCCCGGCATCCTGCGACGCCGGGCCCGGCCCCTGCGCTCGTTCCTCCCGCGGCGATCCTCCGCCGCTACTTCACCAGCGCGTTGAAAAGGAGCTTGTACGTGCCGTGGGTCTGGGCGCGATTCTGCGCCCGGAACCCGATGAGCACCACCTGGCCCTGGCCGTAGCTCGACGCGGCCATCGCGGTCCGGCCGGCGATGTGCCGCTCGCCGTTCAGCCAGCCGCTCCGCTCGACGTCGCGGTCGGCGTACCGCGCCACGATCTGGTGCCGGTCGTTGACGTCGGTGGCGACGATGTCGAAGGCGGGGCTGTAGTGGAAGAGCACGAGGCCGGTCGGCGGCATGCCGTAGGCCAGCGGGTGCGTGGTGTCGAACGCGACGCGGAGCGTCGAGCCCGGGCAGAAGAACTCCTTCGGGCCGAGCGCGGCCAGGGCGTTGCGGATCGGCAGGCCCAGCCTGGTGATGGCGAAGTCCGTCGCGTTGCCGAGGGCGACGAGGCGGCCGCCCTTCTGGACGAAATCCCTGATCGCCTCGACGCCTTTCGCGCCGATCCCGCTCCGGTACTCCGGCGGCGTCCTGTTCGGGACGCTCGAGAAGGTTCCGCCGCCGCGGCCGCCGCCGCGCCCGCCCTCGGCCGGCTCGCCGGTGATCGCCGCAGTCGAGTCGTCGGCGAAGACGAGCACGTCGTACTTCGCGTTCAGGTCGCCCTGCTGGATCTCCGCGTCGTAGACCTCGGCGAAGGGGAAGCCCCACTGCTCGAAGAGCCACCGGGTCCAGCCCTCGTCCATGTTGCCGCCGCGGTAGCGGCGGTAGATGCCGATGCGCAGGCGGCCCGTCGTATGGCTGCCGCCCGCCACGTCCGCCTCGAGGCGCCTGAAGTCCACGCCCGTCAGCCGCGCGGCCTCGGCCAGCACGGGCTCCGATCCGGCCGGCACGAGCCAGTCGCCGGGCCGGAGCGCTCCTTTGGCCGCGTCAACGCGCCTGACGGTGACGCCCCGGTCCCAGAGCAGATTGACCGCGCGGAAGCTGTCGTTGAGCCGGCCGTCCAGGACGTATCCCAGCCGCGCCTGCGGCGCCACCGTGCCGGCCGGCGCGATGGGAGCGGCGACCTTCACGAACTCGCCGCGGACGGCCTCGTCCAGCGGGTCCACGCGGATGCCCATGAACTCGGCCAGCACGTCCTGCGCCATGTCGTAGGGCCGGATGGGCGTGCCGTCCTGCCGCCTGGTGTGCTCGTTGTCCGGGTAGTGGGTCTCGCCGAGCAGGTAGCGGATCAGTCCCATCTTCGGCTGTGCCAGCGGGACGTAGAAGGAGCCCGGCGGGTACGTCATGCCGTCGGGCGCGGCGAACCCTTTAGGGGACTGCTGCACCTCGATCCCGTGGTCGAGCAGGGCATTGACCAGTTTGTTCAGCGTCAGCGGATCGTGCTGCCGCGCGGTCATCGCGTAGGCCGCCGGCCTGCCCTTCGCCCCCCGCTCGGTCTGCCGGCGCGCTTTCAGGTAGGCGTTGCGCAGCACGGTCTCGCGGTTGCGCGCCGCCAGATCCAGCGTGGCCCACGCCGACACCTTCTGGCGCTCGACGATGTCCCTGAGCGTCCACCAGCCGCCGGGCCAGGGGTTCGGGAAGTTCATCTGCTCCTGGTAGGTCTCGAAGTCCCGCGCGCCGCCCTCGAGCTGGCTCGGGTGGATGAAGATGGGCGTCGCGACGCGCACGCTCGCCGATTCGGTCAGCATGCCGGCGATGTTGTGGAACGGCGTGATCCAGTGGAAGCCGAAGTGGCCCCAGCCGGAGTACTGGCCCGCGTTCATCACGCCCGAGAGCCCGGCCTCCTCCTCCTTGTACGCGATGTGGGCGCCGTACCACTGCATCTCGCGCCACACCTGGGGATCCGCCAGCGGGCGGACGGGCTCGGCGTAGGGCGGGACGTAGATCCGCGCCCCGTAGGCGCCCATCTGGTGGTGATCCACGTAGGCCTGCGGCTTCCAGTCCACGAACATCAGCCGGCCGACGTACCGCGACTCCTTCATGTTCATCGTCAGGGCGTCGCGGTTGTTGTCGTGCCCGATGTACTTGTGGTAGAGCCACGGCAGCGGGCCGCCCTCGTACTCCGTCCCCAGGTACTTCGCGTAGTAGTCGTGGATCATGATCGCGCCGTCGGGGTTGAACGACGGGATCTCCAGGTAGATGACGTTGTCGAGGATCCGCCGCGTCTCCTCGTCGGTGCGGGACACCAGGTCGTAGGTCAGTTCGGGCGCCATGTTGATGCCGCCCACTTCGTTCGCGTGCATGCTCATCGTCTGGCAGACGACGGCCTTGCCCTCGGCGACGATCCGGTCGACCTCCGCCTCCGGCACGCCGCGGGGGTCGCTGAGCGTGAGGTTCATCCGCCTCAGCTCCTCGAGCCGCGCCTGGTTGGCGGGCGACGTGATGACGACGAGGAGGAACGGGTTGCCCATCTCGGTGGGCCCCATGTCCACGACCTTCAGCTTGCCGCCGCTCTGCTTCTCGAGGAGCCGGTAGTACTCGACCGCCTTGTCCCAGCGCACGAGCTTGCGGTCGGCGCCCATCCGGAAGCCGAAGAACTGCTCCGGCGAGGTGATGCGCGCCTGGGCCTGCGTCGCGCGCTCGGTGGCGCCGAAGGCGGCGAGCGCGATGGCGAGGGCCGCCGGCGCCGCGGCCAGCCGCGTGATGCGTGTGATCATGTGGATCTCCCTCGGAGGAGGCTCGATGCGGCGCGAGGATATCACAGGCGGCGCGCGCCGAGCGGGCCGGCGTCAGGCGCCGGTCATGATGCCGCCGTCGATCGTGAGCGAGGTGCCCGTCACGAAGCCCGATTCGTTCGACGCGAGGAAGAGCGCCGCGCGCGCGATGTCCTCGGGCGTCCCGAGCCGCTTCAGGAGCGTTCGCTCGGCGACGTCGGAGACGGCGCGCGCCGGGTCCGGGAACGCCGCGGCCGAGTCCCAGATGAGCGGGGTGTCGACGGGGCCTGGGCAGAGGACGTTGAAGCGGACGTCCGGGCCGTAGTCGATGGCCGCCTGGCGGACGAGCGCCAGCAGCGCGCCCTTGGACGCGCAGTAGGCGGCGTGGTTCGGGAACCCCTTCATCGCCGCAATCGACCCGCCGATGACGACCGACCCGCCGCCCCCGGCCTGCATCACCGGCAGGCCCGCACGAAGCAGGTAGAAGACGGCGTCCAGGTTCACGGCGAGGGTCCGGCGCCACGTGTCGGCCGGCACACCGGTGATGGAGCCCAGTCCGAGCATGCCGGCGAAACAGACGATGGTGTCGAGGCCGCCGAAGCGGCCCGTGCACGCGTCCACGAGCCGCGCATTGACATCCGGGAGGCTGACATCGCCGGGCACGAACTCCGCGCGGCCGCCCGCAGCGCGGATCTGGCCGACCAGCGCCCGGCCCCGCTCCTCGTCGCGGCCGCTGGCGACGACGGCCGCGCCCTCGCGCGCGAAGAGAAGGGCCGTCGCGCGGCCCATCCCGCTGGTGGCCCCGGTGACGATGGCCGAACGGCCCTGCAGTCGCGCCATGGCGGGGAGTAGTCTACAGCGGCCGGGGGCGGGGCGGGCCAGGGCCGCGCGGAAGCCCGCGAGGGTGTCTCTGCGGGACGTCTCGGGGTAACATAGCAGGCGTCCCCCGAGAGGGGCCCCCGCCCGGCGGCTTGACATCACCTGCACGCGTTCGGAGAGAGACACCATGGCTTCAGCGTTCCGCTTGATCAGTCCCCGACACGCCCCGCCCCTCGAGCCGGAGTTCCGGCCCGCGATCCTCGCCAACCGCGCGTTTCGCGAGGAGGTTGCCGCTTCCGGCGCGGGCGTCCCGCTCGCCCTCGGCCTCGAGCGCCCGGACGGGTCGCTGTCGCGCTACGACACCGTCGCCTTCCCGGAAGGGCACCCGCGCGCCGGCGCGAACCTGATGTACGCCGAGCGCCTCGTCAAGTTCCTGCTCTGGGCCAGGGGCGGCTGGAAGGTCTACGTCGGGGGGCCCGCGTCCATCGGCGCGCACGTCGCCCGGGTCTACGCCGCCGACGGCCCCAGGGCCTTCGACCACCACTTCATGGGAGAGCAGGTCCACGGCCGGCCCTTCACAGTCGTTTCCTGTGCGGCCGAGGAGGTTCCCGCCGCGCGCGAGGGAGGCACGCCCCTCGGCCGGCACCTCGACGGGTGCCGCATCGGCTTCGACCTCGGGGCGTCGGACTTGAAGGTGTCGGCGGTCGTGGACGGCGAGGCGATCTTCAGCGAGGAGATTGTCTGGGAGCCCGTCGAGCAGAAGGACCCGGCGTACCACCAGGGAAAGATCCGCGACGCGCTGAGGCTGGCCGCGTCGAAGCTGCCGCGCGTGGACGCGATCGGCGGCAGCTCGGCCGGCGTCATCGTGGACAACCGGCCGATGGTCGCGTCGCTCTTCCGGGGGATCCCGCAGGAGCGCTACGGCGAGATTCGGGAGATGTTCCTGCGGTTCCGCGACGAGTTCGGGGTCCCGCTCGAGGTGGCCAACGACGGCGACGTCACGGCGCTTGCCGGGGCGATGAGCCTCGACGACAACGCGGTGCTGGGCGTCGCGCTCGGATCGAGCGAGGCCGCCGGCTACGTCAATCCGGACGGCGCCATCACGGGCTGGCTCAACGAGCTGGCGTTCGCGCCGGTGGACTACAACCCCGGCGCGGCGACCGACGAGTGGTCTGGAGACGCGGGGGTGGGCGCGCTCTACTTCTCGCAGCAGTGCGTCTTCCGCCTGGCGCCCTCCGTCGGCATCGACCTGCCCGCCGGGGCCACCAAGGCGGAGAAGCTGAAGCACGTGCAGACGCGCCTCGAGGCGGGCCACGAAGGCGCCACGAGGATCTGGCAGAGCATCGGCGTCTACCTGGGGTACGGCATCGCGCACTACGCCGACTTCTACGACCTGCGGCACGTGCTGATCCTCGGGCGCGTCACCTCGGGGCGGGGCGGCACCCTCATCCTCGACGGCGCCAAGAGGGTGCTCGCCGACGAGTTCCCGGACCTCGCCGCGCGCGTGAACATCCAGCTGCCGGACGAGAAGAGCCGTCGCGTCGGGCAGTCGATCGCGGCCGCGAGCCTGCCGGCGATCGCCAAGACGAGCTGACGGACAGAGGAGCGCGGGAGATGCTGCACATCAAGAACGCCACAGTGCACACGCCGGACCGCGTCATCGAGCGCGGCTCGGTCCTGGTGGAGGAACGGCGCATCGTGTCCGTCGGGCCGTCTGCGGACGCGGCCGCCGCTGCCGGCGCGCGGGAGATCGACGCGGCGGGCCTCGTGCTGGCGCCCGGGTTCGTGGAACTCCAGCTCAACGGCGCCTTTGGCCACGACTTCACCGACGACCCGGCGACGATCTGGCAGGTGGGAGAGCGGATCACGCGCTACGGCGTCACCTCGTTCCTCCCGACGATCATCACATCCCCGCTGGAGCAGGTCGCGGCGGGCCGAAAAGTCGTCACCGACGGGCGCCCGGCGGGCTACCGCGGCGCGGTCCCGCTCGGCCTGCACGTGGAAGGGCCGTTCCTCAACCCGAAGCGGAAGGGCGCGCACAACGCGAACTATCTGCGGCTGCCGTCCCTCGACGCCGTGGCGGACTGGTCGCCGGCGACGGGCGTGCGGCTGGTGACGCTGGCGCCGGAACTGCCAGGCGCGCTCGACGTGATCCGCGCGCTGACCGCCCGCGGCGTCGCCGTCAGCATCGGCCACTCCGACGCGACGTTCGACCAGGCCGTCGCCGGGTTCGACGCCGGCGCGCGCTACGGCACGCACCTGTTCAACGCCCAGTCCTCGCTCGGGCACCGCGATCCGGGCGTGCCCGGCGCCCTGCTCTCGGACGACCGCATCACGGTCGGGTTCATCGCCGACGGGGTCCACACCCACCGGGCGATCATCAAGATCGTTTACAAGGTGCTCGGACCGTCCCGGATGAGCCTGGTGACCGACGCGATGGCGGCGCTCGGCATGGCCCCCGGCGCGCACAAGCTCGGCGACTACGACGTCATCGTGGATGCCACGAGCGCGCGCCTGCCGGACGGCGTTCTCGCCGGCAGCATCCTCGCGCTCGACCAGGCGCTGCGGAACGTCATCGAGATCACCGGGTGCGGCCTGTCCGACGCTCTGGCGATGATGACGTCGACGCCGGCCCGGCTGCTCGGCCTCGACGGGGCCCTGGGCCGGATCGCTCCGGGATGCGCGGCCGACCTGGTGCTCCTGTCGCCGGACCTGCGCGTCCGCCAGACGATCGTCGGCGGTGAGGTGGTGTTCACCGCCTAGCACGGGACCGGGCCCGGCTGCTTCATCGCCGATCAAGCGCCAGAGGAGACCGGCTCCTCTTCCTCCGCGGTGATGGCGCGGGGCCGGTTGGGATCTCGAAGGCCGCGCGGCCGCCGGGATCGCGCGCGCGGCCGGCCGGCGGCGGGGGAGACATGCGTATCGACCTGCGAAGCGACACCGTGACGGTGCCCACGCCCGCCATGCGCGAGGCCATGGCCGCGGCGGAGGTGGGCGACGACGTGTTCGGCGACGATCCGACCGTGAACCGGCTGGAGGCGCTGGCGGCGGGGATGGCGGGCAAGGAGGCCGCCGTGTTCGTCGCAAGCGGCACGATGGGCAACCTGGCGTCGCTGCTCGCGCACGGCGGCCGCGGCCGCGACGTGATCCTCGGCGACGAGTCGCACATCTACCGCTACGAGAACGGATCGGCGTCGGCCCTCGGCGGCCTGGTGTTCCGGGCGGTGCCCACGAAGGCCGACGGCACGCTGCCGCTCGAGGCGCTGCGCGCGGCCATCCATCTGCCTGCGCACGACTACCACTACTTCCACTACAGCAGGCCGGGGGTCATCTGCCTCGAGAACACGCACAACCGCTGCGGCGGGCGCGTGCTGGCGCCGGACTACTTCGCCGAGGTCGCCGCCCTGGCCGCCGAGCACGGGCTGCCCGTGCACCTCGACGGCGCGCGGCTGTTCAACGCGGCAGTGGCGGCCGGGCGGCCCATCACGGACTGGACGCGGCACGTGTCGTCGGTGCAGATCTGCCTGTCCAAGGGCCTCTCGGCGCCGGTCGGATCGGTGATCTGCGGCGACGCGGCGTTCGTGCGGGAGGCGCGGCGCATGCGCAAGATGCTCGGCGGCGGGATGCGGCAGGCCGGCGTCATCGCCGCGCCGGGCATTCTGGCGCTGACGCAGATGGTGGCGCGGCTGGCCGACGACCACCGCCACGCGCGCATCCTCGCAGCGGGCGTCGCGACGCTCGAGGGAGTCGTGCTGGACCCGCCCGAGGTGGACACGAACATCGTCGTCTTTCGCATGCCGAGCGCGGCGGACGCCGAGGCCTTTGCGGCCGCGCTGGAGCGCGAAGGCGTGCTGGTTTCCGATTTCGGCGGCGGCCGCCTGAGGGTGGTGACGCACGACGGCATCACCGAGGCGGATTGCCGCGCCGCCATCGACGCGATGCGGAAGGTTCGGGCGGGCATGATCGCGTGACCGCCCGGCGGGCGGCCACGCGCGCGATCCGGGCCTTCGGCCCCGGGGGCCCCCGGCCTCGAATCCCGAGCCGACTTACTTCTTCGCCGGCGGCAGGACGACCGGCTCGAGCGTCTTCACGAGGGCCTCGACCCTGGCCTTCACATCGTTCGCCGCCTGCAGCGCGCTCGGGATTTCGCCGGTGCCGAACGCCTCGGTGGCCCTGGTCCACGTGCCGGTGATCTCGGCGAGTTCCGCTTTCGCGGTCTCGAGGCCGGCGGCGTCGATGCCCTTGGGCAGCCGCTTCTGCGCAGCGATGGCGGTGATCTTCTCGGTCACGCCCGCGAGCTGCGCCGGAAGCGATTCGGCGAGGCCGTTCCAGAGGCCGGTCAGCTCGTCCTTCTTGGCGCCTGCGGCAGCCAGGATCTCGCCGGCCTTCGCCGGCAGGTCTTTCGCGGCCGCCAGCGCGGCGGCGTAGTCGCCCTTGTCGAAGCTGCTCTTGGCCGCCGCCGCGGCGTCGGTCAGCGTCTTGAACTGGTCGGGCACGAACTTCTCGGCGAGCGGGGCCGCCTTGGCGATGGCCTCGTCGGCCGCCTTCAGCGCGGCTTCGGCCGGGCCCTTGCTGCAGCCCGATACGAGAAGCGGCAACGCCATCAATCCGAGCACCAGCAGTCTGCGCATGTCACACCTCGACGTGAAGGATCCGCGGGGGCGGCAGGGACAACTGCCCATCATAGCGCAATCGCGGGCCAGGAGCCGGAGCTACTTGACGATCGTCGCCCTCACCTCGAGCGTGGCCTTGCGGTCCGTGAGCGGGTCGGCCGACTCGCTGAGCACCGTGGACACGCCGTCGCTCAGGATCGCCGTCACGCTTCGCGCGATCGCCGCCTTGCCGGCGGGCATGTCGGGCTCGGGGGAGTCCTTCAGGAGCTGGTAGTCGAGCGAGGCGCGCAGCCGGATCCGGCCGCTCTCGCCGTCCGCCACGTTCATTGTGATGGTCTTCCTGACCGGCGGCGGCAGCGAGAGAACGGGTCGTTATGGCTGATACTCCTTCCTGGGATCGTCATCCGAGCGATCGGGCCCCGCCGCGTCCGAAGCCGGGACGTCAATGGCCGGGACTTCCACAAGGGCTGAGGGCCTTGCGCCAGGCGATGGAGAGAAGCCAGGTCTTGAACGTGGCGTCTCCCCGGTAATCCTGGAGGTGGCGGAACGCCGCCACGAACGCCTCCTGGGAGGCTTCCTCCGCATCTTCGCGCGTGCCGAGGGCGGCCAGTGCCGCCCGGAAGACCGGGACCTGACAGCGGTCAACGAGCGTCCCGAACGCGGCGTGGTCGCCCAGCCGGGCCCGCTCGACCAGTTCGGCGTCCTCCACACAACCAGTAGACACCCGTTTCCCCGCTCCGGTTGGGACCACCAGTGGGGTCAGGTCCCGAAAACAGGCGAATTGCCGTTTTCTGGTGCCACGGCACGGGATCCCGGGCCAGAGGCGCGGCCCGTCTTTCGCGAGGGGTGGCACCATTGCACGGTAAACCCCCTGTTTCTTGGACCTGACCCCGGATGAGGGTACACTTCTGGAGGTGGTCGTGAATCGCGCTGCGGCCCGGACCCTGTGCAATCGCAGCCTGTGAACCGTGTCAGGGCCGGAAGGCAGCAGCACTAAGCGGACCCTGTGATGTGCCGCAGGACAACCCGGGCCGCAGTGGGGTTCGCGGCCGCCCGTCTTTGGCGGCTCGGGGCGTCGGGCCGCGCCGGCTCGGCCGCTGAGAGCGCCGCGGCTGGCGCGGCTGGAAGCGGGCCGCGGCGGGCTTGCCCCTGACTCCCGGCTGCTGTCTCCTGTATGCTGAGTTCTGTATTCTGAATTCCGTATTCTGCCGATGTCCTACACCGTGATCGCCCGCCGCTGGCGGCCGCAGAGACTCGAGGAGGTTGTCGGCCAGCGCGCCGTCACGCGGACCCTCCACAACGCCATTGCCAGCGGCCGCATCGCGCAGGCCTTCGTCTTCGCCGGCCCGCGCGGGGTCGGCAAGACGACCACCGCCCGGATCCTCGCCCGCATGCTCAACTGCGAGAAGGGGCCGACGCCGGACCCGTGCGGCGCGTGCGACGCCTGCCGCGAGATCGCGGATGGCCGCGACATGGACGTCCTCGAGATCGACGCCGCCTCGAACACGGGCATCGACAACGTCCGCGAAGTCATCATCTCGGGCCTGGCCATCATGCCGGCGCGCGACCGCTACAAGGTCTTCATCATCGACGAGGTCCACCAGCTGTCCACCTCGTCGTTCAACGCGCTGCTCAAGTCGATTGAGGAGCCGCCGCCGCACGTGGCCTTCATCATGGCCACCACCGCGCCTGAGAAGATCCCCGAGACCATCGTGTCGCGGGCGCAGGTGTTCGAGTTCAAGACCATCGCGAGCCGCGCCATCGCCGACCAGCTCGCCAGGATCGTGGCCGCCGACGGCATCGACGCGTCGCCCGAGGCCATCGCCCTCATCGCGCGCGCGGCCGAGGGCAGCATGCGCGACGCCCAGACGGCCCTCGACCAGGTCATCGCCTTCGCCGGCGGGAAGGTCACGGCCGAGGACGTGTCGGCGCTCCTCGGCCTGGTCGGCAGGGACCTCCTCTTCGAGGTGATGGCCGCGGTCGCCGACGAGAACGGCGCCGCCGCCTTCGAGCTTGCGGGCCGGGCGGTCGAGTCGGGCTACGACCTGCGGATGCTTTGCCGCGAGCTGTCGCGGCTCGTGCGCGATCTGCTGGTGCTGTCGGTCGATCCGTCGCGGTTCGGCGACCCGGAGGTGGCCCCCGAGACCGACCGCAGCCGCCTCGAGGCGCTGCTGCCCCGCTTCTCGCGCGAAGACCTGCTTCGCGCGTTCGACGTGCTGGCGCGCGCCGAAGACGAGGTCAGGCGCGCCGCGGAGCCGCGCACCGCGTTCGAGATGGCCCTTCTGCGGTGGATCCACCTGCGCAGGCTGACGCCGCTCGCCGATTTGATCGATCGCCTCGAGCGCGGCGGCGGGCCGCCTGCCGGTTCGGGCGGCCGTTCTTCGGAAAGCTCCCTCCCGTTCGGCGGGCAGGTGCGGCCTGCCGCCCCTTCCGCCTCCGCTTCGTCCGCGCCGGGGGCGCGCCGGCAGGCTGCGGCTCCGCTTCGGCAGGCGCCGCCGGCCCGTCAGGGCGGGCCGGCGGCGGCCGTCAGCCGTCCTCCCGCGGCGCCCACAGGCCGCGCTTCGGACGCCGGCCGATCGCCGGCGGACGATCCGGGCGAAGGCCCCGATGCGGACCTCGATTCGCGGCCCGCGCCGCGCTCTCCCGCGGCGCCGCCGAGCGGCGGACCTGCCTTGAAGGACGCCTTCGTCGCCGGCATCCAGAAGGGGCGGCCGATGATTTTCCAGACAGTCGTCGCCCAGGCCCAGCGCATCGACGTCGAAGGCTCGCGCATCGTCTTCCGGTACGCCTCGAACCAGACCATGCTCGCCGACCAGGTGGCGCAGCAGCGGCAGTGGCTGGAGTCGCTGGCCGCTGAGGTTGCCGGCCGGCGGATGTCGGTTGCGGCGGAGGTGGCCGCGGCGGGGCCTGCCGGGCCGGCGCGGCGGAACGCGCCCGCCGCCGCGGCCGCGAGCCCCGCGGCACCGAAGCCGGACGAGCGGGGCCTCGAGCCGGAGGCCGGCGCGCCGCGCGACCTGCGGGCCGAGGCGCTCCGCGACCCGGCGATCCAGTCGCTCCTCGACGTCATCCCCGCCGAGCTGCGGGACGTGACGGAGCTGAAGGACCCATGAACATCCAGGCCATGATGAAGCAGGCGCAGCGGATGCAGGAGCAGATGCAGCGCCAGATGGCCGACCTCCGGATCGAAGCCTCCTCCGGCGGCGGCATGGTGAAGGTCGTGGTGAACGGCCTGAAGCAGATTCAGTCGCTCACGATCGACCCCGAGGTCGTGTCCAGAGACGACGTGGAGATGCTGCAGGACCTGATTCTCGCCGCCGTCAACGACGCGGCGCGTCGCGCCGACGAAGCGATGTCGCAGCAGCTGGGCGGGATGATGGGCGGCCTGAAGCTGCCCGGCATGTAGGCGCGGCGGTCTCGCATGTTCCAGCCCGAACCCCTCACGCGGCTCATCGAGCAGCTGCAGCGCCTGCCGGGCATCGGCCGCAAGAGCGCGCAGCGCCTGGCCTTCCACGTGCTGAAGACGCCGCGCGCGGACGCCGACCTGCTGTGCGAGGCCATCCGCGACGTCAAGGAGCGCGTGACGTACTGCTCCGTGTGCCACAACGTCACGGACGCGGACCCGTGTCCCGTCTGCACGGACGACTCGCGCGACACGCACCTCATCTGCGTCGTCGAGGAGCCGCCGAACGTGCTGGCCATCGAGCGCAGCCGCGACTACAACGGCACCTACCACGTGCTGATGGGCGCCCTCTCGCCCCTGCAGGGCATCGGCCCCGACGATCTGCGGATCAAGAGCCTTCTCGCCCGCATCGGCGCGGGCGGCGTGGAGGAGGTCATCCTCGCGACCAATCCGAACGTCGAGGGCGAAGCGACGGCCATCTATCTGGCGCGGCTGCTGAAGCCCATGGGCGTGCGCGTGACGCGCATCGCGATGGGCGTGCCCGTCGGCAGCGACCTCGAGTACGCCGACGACGTCACCATGCACAAGGCCATGGAGGGCCGCAGGGAGGTCTGACATGCTCCCGCCGTCGTTCCAGGTGCCCGCGTCGATCGTCCTGCTCGCCGGCGGGGCGCTGGCCTGTTTCGCCGGCTACCGGCTCTTCAGGCAGGTCCTCGCCGTCTACGGGTTCATCCTCGGCGCGCTGATAGCCACCTCGGTGGTGGGGCAGGCCGGCACGTGGGTCACCGTCCTGGCGGCGCTTGGCGGGGGGCTCGCCGGCGCGCTGCTGCTGGTAGCCGGCTACTTCGTGGGCGTGGCGCTCGTGGGCGCCGCGCTCGGCGCGTTCCTCGTGCACGTCGGCTGGCGGCTTGTCGGAGGAGATCCCCACTGGGCGGCGGTGCTGGCGTGCGCCGCCCTCGGCGCGATTGCCGCGATGGCGTTCCAGCGGCACGTGATCATCGCGGCGACGGCGTTCGGAGGCGCCTGGACGATGCTCGTGGGCGCCGCGGCGCTGATGCTCGGCAGGGGCGCGACGGTGGGGTCGTCGGCGACCGACGTGTGGGTCGTCTACCCCGGCTACGAGGGCCCGGCGAGCGGCTGGGTCTACGTGGCGTGGGTGGCCGTCGCCCTCACCGGGGTGTACGTCCAGCTGCACGCGGGCGGCCGGACGCGGCCGCGGAAAAAGTAGGCCGGTTCTCGGCACCAGCGACCCGGGCTCTGGAGCTCCCGGGCTCCATCCTCGCTCTGCATTCCGAATTCCGGCTTCTGGATTCCGACTTCCGGATTCGGGACTCCCCGGCCGCACCAGACTTCGCCTTCGCGGCCGGTTATCTCCGCACGTAGAGCGGCATCCGCGGAAACGCGAACGTGCCCGCCGCGTCATCCACGATGTTCACCTGGCAGGTGTACGGGCCGGGCGGCAGCTGGCCCGGGTCAATCTCGATCTGGACGGCCACGGCCCCGCGGTCCGCCGCGTTGAGGCGGTCGAAGGTCACGAGCGGCGTCTGCAGCGCGCGCTGGCTGCCGCGGTAGCACGCAACGCTCGCCAGCACGCGCGCCGCATCGAGCGGCGCGGCCGCGCCCGCCCCCGTCTGCGGCGCGCGCGGGCCGGCCGGCTGTCCTGTCGCCGGCGGAGGCCCAGGCCTCGCATCCGGGACCGCTCCCGGAGCGTCCGCGCCCGGCTTCGCCGGGTCGTACACCTCGAAGAAGAAGTACAGCGGCTGTGCGGCGGTCACCACGCGGGCGACGTTAGCGGTCAGCAGCTGGCCGTCCCGCAGGAGCGGATTCGTGACGCCTTTCTTCGCGGGCGCGGGATGGCGCTGCGAGGCGAGTACGACGGAACTCACCTTCAGCCTCTGCCGCTCGATGTCGGGCACGACAAGCGGCGTCTCGAACGAGCCGACCGTGCCCAGCTGGTTCTCGCGGATGACGAGCTTGACGGCGTAGCGCCCGGGCGGCAGCTCGAAGCTCGTGTCGTACTGCACGTTCTTGCGCCGCACGTCCTCGGCGGCCGCCACGGTCAGCCGCACCGTGTCGCGGATCCACCCGACGATGCGCTGCTGGGGGTCGCGGATGACGCCCAGGACGTCGAGCGTCGCCCGTTCCCTGTCGCTCGCCCGGGAGAACTGCACCTGCGAGCCCGGCACAATGAAGGACATCGGCACGAAGTAGCGGTTCGGCTTCAGCCGGAAGTAGCCCGCCAGCCCGTGCACCGGCAGGTCCGTGGGGGAGAGGTCCGAGAGCAGGTGCTCCTGCAGTTGCTGCTCGCGGTCGTCGCGCCCCGAGTGCGAGAAGTCGCGCGGCGCGTAGTAGCCCGACCGGTGCTCCAGCTTGTAGCCCGGCCGCCTCAGGGCGACCCGGATGCGGCGGTAGCGGCCGTCGGACGCCGGGTTCGTGCTCGTGTAGCCGAGCAGGTAGTACGCCGTCGTGTCCTTCACGACCTGGTCGTACACCTCGCCGAACTCGTTGGCGTCGAAGAACGCGCGGCCGCCCGTGTCCTCGGCGAGCGTCGCCAGCGAGTCCTGCGAGCTCGACAGGCTCTCGAACGCGCCCCGCATCGATTGCCCGGAAAACGCCCCCGAGCCGCGCGCGCTGGCCTGGCTCGCCTCGCCGCCGGCGGGCAGCGCCTGGAGGCCCCGGGTGTCGGCCGCGTAGATGGACATGTTCGCGCGGACCGCGCGGTCTATGACCGAGCGCATCGCCGCCTGGTTGTCCATGCCCTGCCGGGTCATGCCGCCGCTGAAATAGATGACCGACTTCTTCTGCTCGACGCCCGCCAGCACGTCCGCGAGCGACCGCAGCGCGTCGAGGCGGCGGTCCGTGCTGAAGATGCCGAACTCGGTGTCGTCGGCGGTGAAGGCGTTGCCCGTGTCGGCGGCGCTCTCCGCGTCCGCCGCCGCCGTGGCGGCGAACCCGGGGCCCTCGACGGGGCTGATCTGATCGAGCGCGGCAAGCAGCAGCGCGCGGTCCGACGTGAAATCCTGGGCCACCTCAAGCGATGCGCCGAGCGTCACGACGCCGATGAGATCGGCGGGCGAGAGGCGCGCCGTGACGTAGTCGCGGCCGGACTGCACCGCCCGCGCCAGCTGGTCCGGCTCCATCGCGCTCAGATCGAAGAAGAGCACCATCAGCCGGCGGTCGCGCAGGTCGGCGACGGGCCTGGACGGCAGCGGCGCCGGCACCTCCGCGGCCTTCGCGGCTTCCCCCGCGGGCGCACGGGCGGCGCCCGGCGCGGGCCTGGCCGCTGCCGCGAGCAGGCTGTCGGCGATCTCGAGACGGCCCGTGACGGCGTCGAGCTCCTCGAGGTCGAAGCTCTCGATCGTCTGCGGCCGGTTGTCCTCGAAGACGGCGAAATCGTCGCGGGTCAGTCCGCGGACGGGCGCCCCGCTCTTGTCGCGCACGACCACATTGACCACGACTAGGTCACGGCCGGAGCGGAAGACGGGCGTGCGCTGCGCCGAAGGCCGCTCGGCCTGCCCGGCCGGGAGCGCGAGCGCCCCCAGCATCAGGACGGCGACGGCCGCCGCCGGCGCGCGGCGCGGGAGGAGGTGCGGCGGGCGCGAGTGGTACCTCATCTCAGAGCCCCAGCCTGACGTTGAACTGCACGCTCCGCATCGAGCGCACTGAGAGGACCTGCCCGAACGTGGGCGAGTTCACCGTGGTGTCGATCGCGGCGAACTGCACCGTGTTGAACACGTTGTTCGCCTGCACGCGCACCGAGACCGACCGGCCCGGCTTCAGCTGGAGCGTCTTCATGAGCGACATCGACGCGTTGCGCTGCCCGGGCCCGACGATGAGGTTCCGCGCCGAGTTCCCGAACAGGCCTGGGGCCGGCACCGAGAACGCCGCGGTGTTGAAGAAGCGCGCGACCGTCGGGTTGGCGAGGGCGATCCGCTGCCCGTTGTAGTCGGCGCGCAGCGTGCCGTTCACGCCCCGGGCGACGTCCGACGTGCTGCCGACGACCCTCGCCGTGAGCGGCGTTCCCGCCGCGAGGGTCACCGAGGCGTTCCACGACCAGCCGCCGAGGGCCTTCGCCGCCCAGCCGTCGTTGTTCAGCCAGCGCCGGTTCGGCCCGAAGGGCAGCTCGACGCTGAAGTCGGCCTGGAGCCGGTGGCGCTGGTCGAAGCCGGACAGGCCCCATTCCGCCTCGAGGTCCTTGTCGTTCTGCGCGACTACGCCCGAGCCGCCTCCGCCGCCCCCGAGCGACGAGGCGTTGTCCATCGCCTTCGACCAGGTGTACGTGAGCCCGCCCCCGACGCCCCTCGCGGGGCGCCTGCGCAGCTGCATCGACAGGGAGTGCATGATCGAGCGGCCGCCCGAGGATTCCCACGTGAACGCCTGCACGCCGTCGATGAGCAGGCCTTCCGGCCCCCGGTTCGGCGCGCGCAGCAGGTCCAGGCTGCCGCCCTTCGTGCCGACGTAGGTGAGGCCAACGCTGAGCGTGCGCGTCAGGTCCCGCGTGACGCCGGCGTTCCACATCTGCAGGTGCCCGAGGTCGTACTCGCGGTCCACGCCGAAGTTGTTCGTGGTCTGGTCGGCCCCGGGCCGGGCGAAGACCGCCGCCATCGAGAGCGGGGCGGCGAGGGTGCCGATGCGCGTGTCGGTCACGGCGAAGGGCGGCTGGGCCGCCAGCTGGCGGGCCATGCCCTGGTACACGGGCGAGCTGTAGCTGATGCCGTAGCCCGCGCGCACGACGAGCCGGGGCCTCGGCCGCCAGGCGACGCCGATCCGGGGCGCGGCGTTGTTCCAGTCGGGCTCGACGATGGTCGCCGGGTAACGGCCCGTGAAGGGGCCTGCCTGTCCGGCGAGCACCGGGACCGCGGCCGTGAAGTCCGGCGCGACGTCGAGATTGACCAGGCGGTTGTTCGCCTCGCGGTACGGCGACAGGTACTCGTAGCGGACGCCCGCGTTGATCGTCAGGTTCGCGCGAACCCGCCAGTCGTCCTGCACGAACGCGCTCCACGCCGACGACCGGAACCGGAGCGTCCCTGGGCCGTACTGCAGCGACGCCTGCTGGGGCAGGCCGAGCAGGAAATCGGCGAAATCGTTGCCCGCCCCGGCGATCTTCGTCCGCTGCGAGTAGAGCCCGGTGAACACGAAGCTGCCGCGCGGGTTCGAGTCCGACCGGCTGTCGTTCCGCATCCACCGGACGTCGGCGCCCCAGCGCAGCGTGTGGCGCCCGCGCATCCTCGACTGCGACAGGCTGAGCGTGATCGTCTGGTCCGTCCGCTCCGAGGGCGTGATGTCGCGCAGGCCGCTGAACGTGGTGAACGAGAGCGACGGCGCGCCCCAGGAGAACGGGTCGGTCGAGACGCCCGCGATGCCGGCCTCGCCCGCCACGTCGCGCACGTTCGCGAAGCGGTTCGTGGTCGTGGCGCGGCTGCGGTTGTACTGCACGTTGACCGAGTTGAAGAGCCCCCAGCGCTGGAACACCACGCTGGCCGGCACGTTCCAGCCCGTCTGCGCGTTCTTGCCGGCCAGCGCGGGGAAGCTCGTCGCCTGGTCGCCGGACGAGCGGCGGAACTGCACGCCGAGCGACACGTTGACCGAGCCTCCGCCCCGGCCGCCCGGCCCGCCCATCATGCCGCCCCGGCCGCCTCCCGGCCCGCCCCCGCGCCCGGCCTGCGCCGTGCCGAAGGACCGCGTCAGGCGGACGTTGACATCGTCGGAATGGCTCACGACCGTCGTGGCGAAGTGGTAGTTCTGGCCCGCCGTGTCCTGGTTGGGCAGCGGGTAGAGCGCGAGGAGCGACGCGGCTGCCGGACTGATGCGATCGGCGGGGATCCGGTTCCCCTCGAACGGCGCGCCGGTCAGCGGATCGTGGATGACGCCCGTGCTCGATGAGAGGTCTCCCGAGCGCTGCGCCGAGGTCGGCACCCGCGAGTAGGACTCGCGGAACGTCCGCCCGCGGCTGCCGCTGTAGTTCAGGACGTAGTTCGTCCGCGGGCCTGCGTCGAACAGGCCGGGGACCCTGAGCGGGCCGCCGATGTTCACGCCGAACCGGTGCTGAAGATTGGACGGCTCGTTGGGAGACTGCCCGTTGATCGCGTAGGGCCGCGCGTTGAAGGGAGAGCCGCCGAGGTTGTACGAGAACTGGAGGCGGGTGCGGTTCTGCTGGAGCCGGCCGGCCATCTGCAGGCGGCCGGCCGCGCCTGCCAGCCCGCCCATGCCGCCGCGGCCGCCGCCGCCGCGGCCGCCTTCCATGCCGCCCGGCCCGCCGCCGGCGAACTGCGGCATCCCGCCTCCTCCCATCCCGCCGAATCCGCCCTGCATACCGGCGTCGGGTGGTCGCCCCTCAGCGCCCATCCCGGGGGCGCCACCGGGCCCGCCCATGCCGGGCATGCCGCCCCCCATGCCGCCCGGGCCCTCTCCCGGCGGCCCGAACATCAGGTTCGGGTTGATCTGGCCAGCGGCGCCCAGGGCGGCCACCGACTCGCCCGACGTATCGATGGAGAAGCCAGGGGGCAGGCTCAGATGGGCCGCCGCGACGGCCATCGAATCGTCGCTCGCCGCGGCCGCGGCTGCCGGCGGAGGCGCGCCGGGCTCCCCCCGGGCGGCCGCGGCCGCCCAGGCAGGCCGCGCCGGCGCGCCTGGCGCCCCACGGCCCGCGGGCGGCTGGCCCGGGCCGCCCGGCGCGGCGCCCGCCGCGGCGGGTGCGCCGGTCGCCGCGCCGGCTTCCGCTGCTGGCTGCGGGCCTGGCTCCGGCGCCCGCGAGGCGAGGATCATCGTGAAGTCGACCGTGGCCCGACAGGATGGGCCGATCGTGACGGACCTGGTGACATCGGCAAACGCGGGGAACTCGGCCTTGACGGAATAGTCACCAGGCCCGGGCACATCGAGGACGAAGGTGCCGTCCGGGCCGGTCGCGGTAGTGAGCGGTCCCGGGCTGAAGCCGGACGCCGCGGTGACGAGCACGCCTGGCAGCGGGATCAGCCCGGACAGCGCCGCGCCCTCGATGCGGCACGCGGGGCGCTGCGGCGCCGGAGCGTGCGGGGCCCCGGTCTGCTGCCCCGACGCCGAGGCAGCGGCTGTCAAGGCTGCCAGCAGGATCGGGGCCGCGGGCCGGAGAGCAGCTTGGCGCGTCCGGGCACGGACCGTGCCGTCAGGCGTCGAGGACATGGGGCTCCGCTCCGGGTCGGGAAGGCAGCGACCCTCTGTGATTTACGACGGCCGGCGGCCTCGCGCTTAGCCGCAGACGGGCAGGATGGCGCGGCACGCTGGAGCCGCTGCGGCAGCCGATGCGGCCGGCTGTCGTTGTCGCCGGGCGTCCCGGCCGCGCCATGGCGGCGGCGTGGCACGCCGGTGATTCTTCTGCGACACGCCCTCTCGGCGCGCCCGCCGTCCTGCATAGCGGTCTACAATGCGGAGGCGAGGAGACATGGAACGCGAACGCGCGACGCCTGCTGCCGGCCGGGCGCTGATCGTCGAGGACGAGCCGCGGATCCGTGAACTCGTCGCCCTGCACCTGTCGCTGGAGGGGCTGGCCTGCGTCGAGGCCGGCACCGGCGACGAGGCCCTCCGCCTCGCGCGCGCGGAGCGGTTCGACCTGATCGTGCTCGACCTCATGCTGCCGGGCCTGGACGGCGTCACCGTGTGCCGCGCGATCCGGCGGGACTCGCCGAACGCGGCAACGCCGATCCTGATGCTCACGGCTCGTTCCGAGGAGTCCGACAAGGTGATCGGCCTCGAGAGCGGGGCCGACGACTATCTGACCAAGCCGTTCGGCGTCAGGGAGCTGGTGGCCCGGGCGCGCGCCCTGCTGCGCCGGGCGGGAGCCGCGCGGGCGGCGCACGCTCCCGACGCCGCCGGAATCGTGTCTGCCGCGGGCCTGGCCATCGATCCGTCGCGCCGCCAGGTGCGCGCCGGGGAGCGCGCGATCGATCTGACCGCCCTCGAGTTCGAGCTGCTGCACCTGCTCGCATCGAGGCGCGGCCTCGTGTTCTCGCGCGAGACCCTGCTCGCGCGCGTGTGGAAGGACGACCGCCACGTCACCGAGCGGAGCGTCGACACGCTGGTGAAGCGCGTCCGCAAGAAGATCGAGCCCGATCCCGAGAACCCCCGCTACGTCCTGACCGTCTGGGGCGCGGGGTACAAGTTCGCCGATGCCGATGACTGAGCGCCCTGCCGGCGGCCCCGTCTGGTTTCGCAGCCTCTACTGGCGCATCGCCATCGGCGTGGTCGCGCTGTTCGCGGCGCTGCTCGTGGCGCAGGCGCTCGTCTTCCTCTGGCTGAGCGGGAGCATCGCCGCGAACCTGATGGGATCGTCGCCGGAGGAGCTCGCGGCCCAGGTGGCGACGGAGACGGCCTCGGCCCTGCAGCAGAACCCCTCGCTCGATCTCGAGAGCTTCGTCCGGGAGCGATACAGCCGCTATTACCAGCCGCTCATGGTGGTGCTGGAAGACGGGCGGGTCGCGCGCAACCACGAGCCGCCGGCCGTGCCCGGCCGCGGGCCCGGGCTGCGCGGTCCGAGGGCGGACGGCGGACGGGGCGGCATGGCGGACTCGGCCGACCGCGGAGCGGGCGGGCCGCCTGCGGGCGGGACGCGGCGGCCGGACGCCGCGGCGGGGGAGGCGCCGCCGCCGGGGGCGGGCGGCAGCCGCTTCTCGCGGGGAGGCCGGGTGCCGCCAGGGTCCCGGCCGATGGCGCCGCTGCCGGGCGGCCAGCGCGCGTCCATCGAGGTGGCGGGCAGCCGCGTCGGGTTCGTGGCGGTTGCCGGGCGCGGCCCGCGGACCGAGTTCCTGCTCCGGCAGTTCGGCCCCGCGCTCGCCGTCATCGGCACCGTGCTGCTGCTGGTCGGCTCGGCCGTCAGCTCGCTGGCGATCTTCAGGCCCGCGCGCCGGCGGCTCCGCGCGCTCGAGACCGTCGCGCGCGCGATTGGCGAGGGGAACGCCTCGGCGCGGGCCCCGGAGTCGGGCGGCGACGAGGTCACGGCGCTGGCCCGCGCCATCAACCAGATGGCGTCCGACCTCGAGGCGCGCACGTCCGCCATGGAGGCGTCGGACCGGACCCGCCGGCAGCTGCTCGCCGACGTGTCGCACGAGTTGAAGACGCCGCTCGCCGCCATTCGCGGGTACGTCGAGACGCTGGCGATGCCCGAGGTGGAGCTCGATGCGGACATCCGCCGGCGCTACCTGGACATCGTGGGCGAGGAGACGATCAAGCTCGAGGGGATCGTCGGGGACTTGCTGGACCTGGCGCGCCTCGAGGGCGGCGGGATGACGCTGACGTGCGAGTCCGTGCCCGTCGCGGCGCTGTTCCAGCGCGTCAACGACAGGCACGAGCGCGGGCTGCTCGAGAAGCAGATCAACGTGGAGACCGCCATTGCTCCAGACGCTGGCGAGGTGTGGGCCGATCCCGCCCGGATCGAGCAGGCGCTGCAGAACCTCGTGTCCAACGCGCTGCGTCACGTCCCGGAGGGCGGGCAGATCACCCTGGCGTCGGAGCGCGCCGGCGGCCGGGTGCGGCTGATTGTCCGCGACAGCGGGCCCGGGATCCCCGAAGACCACCTGCCGCGCATCTTCGACCGCTTCTACAAGACCGACGCGTCCCGAAGCGATCCGTACTCCAAGAGCGGGAGCGGGCTCGGCCTGTCCATCGTGAAGGCCATCGTGGAGCTTCACGGCGGGAGCGCCGCGGCGGCGAACCTCGCCGGCGGCGGCGCCGAGTTCGCGATCGCCCTGCCGCCGCGTCCGGCGTAGCCGGCGGCCTACTGCTTCTTCTTCGCCGTCCAGCCGGCCCCGCCCATCCCGGCAAAGTCGTACGTGCCCGTCATGCTGTCGCCCTCGACCTTCGCGGTGAAGGTGACGACGGCCTGCTGGCCCTGCATGTCGAACTTGATCGTGAACGTGAGGTCGTTCCCGGAAACCGTGCCCTCGAGGGGCAGTTCGCCCATCGAGGTGGACTGCGTGCCGCTCACCTTGTCGCCTTCCTGCCTGAGGGTCGTCACGAGCGCCATCGCGCCTTGAGGCGATTCAACCAACGAGTCCCAGACGCCCGTGACGTCTACTGCCGGTTTCGCGGCCTCCTGCGCAAGAACCGGGAGCGCGGCGAGGAAGACGCACCAGGCGGCGAGTACCAAGACCTTCTTCATTCGATCGCTCCTTCCGGCGTGCGGCCGGTCGCGCAAGAGAGTATCGGGGGAGGGGGAGCCGGTCAAGAACGCCGTGGACTGCCGTCAGCCGCCGTGAGGCGCGGACCAGGCACCAGCCTTGCAGGGCCTGGGCCGGATGCCGCACGGGCCGTCGCGCGACAGGCGCGCGCGGCGTCCGGTCATTGTGGGGTTTTCACGTCGGAGGTCGGGATCGGAGCGGAGGGGTGGACGCGCGCGAACTCGACGAAGCACTCAGAAACCTCGACCGGCGGACGTCCCGGATCGAGCAGATTCTGCCATCTCTCTCAGAGAGCCTCGAGGCCGTGGACAGGCGCGACGCCGCGCAGCACGGCGGGCTGAAGGGCGAGATCGCCCATGTCATCCGGCGCATCGTGCGGCTGGAGGCCATGCCCGGGCTGCGGCAGTCGCGTTGAGCGGGCGCGCGCCGGCGGATTGACCGGGTTCCTGCAATCCGGCTATCATCGACCTTTGCGGCCGGCCCCAGCGGCCGCGGCGTCTGCCAGCGTTCCTCAGTAGCTCAATGGCAGAGCATCCGGCTGTTAACCGGAGGGTTGTAGGTTCGAGTCCTACCTGAGGAGCCAAAATTCAATCCGCTGATTTCAGCGGTTCTTGTTTAACGCAAGACCCCGTGGGGTGATCCCCTCGGGGTCTCGTCGTTTCTGGCGTGCCCACGCCGACTTACGCCCGCCCGCACATTTACCCTGATTCTCCGTTTCGAAGCCCGCAGTCCGGGGGCCGGGTGCAACCCTGGGGGTTGCGGGCGCTCATCGAAAATGTCCTTTCCGAATTCTCCCGTTCTCCGTTTTTCGAGTCGCCTTGTTTAACAGCCCGACTGCATCCGGACACCCGCTTTCACACGACGCCTGAACCCAGCGCCAGGGCGATCCCCAGTAGAAGAAAGCCTGTCAAGGTCTGCACCGTCTTCATGGTGATTTTGTGGAGGAAACGCTTACCGATCATGACGCCTGCAAACGCCGCAAGAATGCCGGTAAGGATCAGCGGGTATTGCCCCGAACCTATGGGGCTGGCTGCCTTCGCTTGAAAGAACATGGTCACGTAGGCTCCAATTCGCGCCATGTCCACCATAAAGCCGATGGCGGCGTTCGTTCCTACAAAGGCCTCGGTGGAAATCCCTACTTTCGCGAGAAATGCTGAGCGCAGTGCCCCCTGGTGCCCGGAAAAACCACCAAAAAAACCGGAAAGGACACCGCCGGCGAAAAGGTATTTCCGGTCGAACTTGAGTTCCCTGAGGCGGGGCAGAAGCTCAAATAAGGCGAACACGAGCATTAGGCCTCCCATGACGAGCTTGATCGGGGTGATTACCGCAGTCCGTGATCCAATCGCGTACCTGGTAATGTCTCCAAAATGCGATACGTATCCGAGCGCTGCGGCACCGGCGAAAGCGGCTATGATGGCGGGGACTCCAAAGCGAATAACCAGCGCCTTATCCGCATGCCTTCCCACAACAGCTATCTTGAAGATGTTGTTTGCTCCGTGGACGATTGCCGTGGCCGCAACCGCCACTTCTATGGGGAAGAAGAGCGCAAACACAGGCATGAGAAGCGTGCCCAGCCCGAAGCCTGAGTAGAGAGTTAGCCCGGCGGTTACCAAAGATGCCACGCTTACGATGATGAATGAATCCATTGAGACTCCTCCTTCATGCGGTGAGCCGCATGCCTTACCCTTTTCCTACCCGCCAAGGCAGCATCAGATACTTGTCCATTGGTCAATATTTGTAGGCGGTTTGGGTTGATCGCGATTCTTTGCCATATCTTTAGCATCAAGGATCGCCTCCTGACCCACGATCCCTTCCAATATCTTGTCGAAGATCGGGTTTATAAGGTCGTTCAGTCTGCAAAAAAAAGCGGAATGATCCTTGAGTGCATTCTTGTAAAAACGGTTGCATTTGCGGCAGGCAGGTGTGGCGAACTCATAGCCGCCGAGGTCGATGTTTGCCAGTCTAACCCAGGCGCGCATTGTGAATTTAAGAGGCTCGCGCAGCAAGCGAAACCAAAAGGACCGCTGGTAGGCCAGCATCACCAACTGGCGGGTGCAAGTACTGCAAGTCGTATTCACTGTTGTCTCCCGCGGCACAATTCGCCCGTCAACTCCTCAAGTTGTTGTTGGACTACCACGAGTACCTCTTTCCCGCAGTCGGTGATGTAATATCTACGGATAGCTCGCGATCCACCGCCCGCGTCGACTTCACTCTGCAGCCATCCGAGTCCTTCCATCCGGTGAAGTATGGGATACAGGGTTCCGGGGCTGACCTCGTACCCGTGGCGACGAAGTTCCTGAAGCATCCACTGTCCGACAACCGGACCTTCTACGGCGTGGTGAAGGATGTGGATCTTCCAAAATCCGAGAAGGATTTCCCGCTGAATTGCTTTTCTGGTGTTTGTATCCATGGCCGTTCCTTTCTATTACGACAATCGTAAACGATAACCGTAATATTGTCAAGCCCCAAAACGGCTTGGCCTTGTTTAACAGCCCGAGTGCATCCGGACACCCTCTTCGACATTTCGAACTCCCCTCCGGTAGGTATCTGCCGAAAGCCGAACCAGTGGGTCCGGCGCAAGCGGATTACCAGACAGCGGAAACAGCCGTGAGATCGGAGACCGTTGTGGGTGCCGGCGACATCGCCCTCGGGCGGTGTCGAACGGGCTCCAACGGCCTTCTCGATGACCGGCCTATCCAGTCCCGCGGCATCCATGACGGAACCCTTCCTCGGCCTCCCGCAAAAGGAGGACCGGATGCCGGACAACGAACACGTCCCCACCTCACTTGAAGAGGTGATATCGGAGATCGCCGCGATCCTGGCCAGAGGCTACATGCGCCATCGAAACGGACGCCGAATCGCCCCAGATTCCGGCAGTGGGGCAGAGCATGTGGCGCAAGTTGAAGAATCTGAGGCGTTTACGGAGAAACGCCTTGATATTCCGGGCCACCGAAGCCTTCATTCATTCACGAGTTAACGCCCTGAGATTGCGGTGCGGACGGGCCGCCCGCGGGGCGAAGCCCATGAACCAAGGAGGTTTCGGATGGAAGCAACAACGTATCAAGAGGTCCAGGGGCTCTCCCGGATGACCGTCGGAGAACTCCGGGACAAGTACCTCGAGGTCTTCGGAGAAGAGACCCGCTCCTACCACAAGGAGTTTCTTCGCAAGCGAATCGCCTGGCGTATCCAGGCCCTGGCAGAGGGTGACCTTTCGGAGCGGGCCCGGCGCAGGGCTGAGGAACTGGCCAATGACGCTGACCTGAGAACGCGGTCTCCGCGTGATCCGGTCGCCTCGGGTTCCGCCGAGGTCAAAGCGAGAACGGCGACCAGCCGCATATCCCCGTCGCACGACCCGAGGCTGCCGCTGCCCGGAACTCTGCTCGCCCGCGAGTTCCAAGGCCGCGACATTGTGGTCAAGGTACTCGACAACGGCTTCGAGTTCGACGGCCGACGGTACAAGTCCCTCTCAGCCATCGCCAAGGAGGTCACCGGGAGCAAATGGAACGGGTTCCTCTTCTTCGGTATCGCCGATGCCGCGGCCAAAGGCAGGAGCCGCAAACCCGAGAGGAGGAACGAATGAGCAGAAACAATAACCGTGGCCGGGGAGAAGCCCTGGAGTCGGCATCAAGAACCAACGGGACCATCCGCTGCGCCATCTACACACGCAAGTCCACAGACGAGGGGCTGGAACAGGAGTTCAACAGCCTCGACGCACAGCGGGAATCCGCGGAAGCCTATATCGCGAGCCAACGACACGAGGGGTGGGTGTGCATCCCGGATCGTTTCGACGACGGCGGTTTCACCGGTGGCAACATGGAGCGGCCCGCCCTCAAGCGGCTCTTCGCCGGCATCGAGTCGGGCGACATCGACTGCGTGGTGGTTTACAAGGTCGACCGGCTGAGCCGGTCCCTCCTGGACTTCGCCCGCATGATGGAGCTTTTCGACAAGCACGCCGTGAGCTTCGTCTCGGTCACCCAGCAGTTCAATACGACCAGCTCCATGGGGCGGCTCACCTTGAACATCCTTTTATCCTTTGCCCAGTTCGAGCGGGAGATTATCTCGGAGCGCACCCGCGACAAGATGTCCGCCGCGCGGCGCAAGGGCAAGTGGGTCGGCGGGATGCCGGTTCTCGGGTATGACGTGGACCCGAAGGGCGGAAAGCTGATCGTCAACGAAGACGAAGCTGCACAGGTTCGGGGAATGTACCAGCTTTACCTGGAGCACAGAGCCATGATCCCTGTCGTCCAGGAGATCGACCGCCGCGGTTGGCAGACCAAGCGGTGGACCACCAAGAAGGGCCAGGAGCGCGGTGGAAAACCCTTTAGCAAAAGCAGCCTCTTCCGGCTTCTGACTAACGTGATTTACACCGGCAAGGTCGACTACAAAGGAACCATCTATAACGGCGAACACAGTGAGATCGTTGACATCGATCTTTGGCAGCGGGTGCAGGATGCGTTACGGCGGAACGGCAGCACCGGCGGCAAGGAGGTGCGCAACAAGTACGGAGCCCTCTTGAAGGGGCTTCTCTACTGCGCTCCCTGCGGCACCGGGATGGTGCATACCTACACGGCCAAGGACAACGGCAAACGGTATCGCTACTACGTCTGCCTGAACGCCCAGCAACGAGGCTGGGCGTCTTGCCCGACAAAGTCGCTCAACGCGCACGAGATCGAGACCGCGGTGGTCGAACACATCCGTGGCATAGGCAGGAATGAGGAAATCATCGCAGCGACGGCTGCGAAGGTTCGGGAAGAGAGCGGCAAGCGCATGGCGGAACTGGAGACCGAACAACGCGGCCACGAGCATGAACTCAAACGGCTGCACACCAGAGTCCAGAAGCTGGTGAGCGAGTCCTTCACCGCCGCCTCGAACGGAGGGGCGGCCATGGACCAGCTCGCCGACCTTCAGGATCGGATTCGAACCATAGAACAGCGGATGACCACCATACGCGAAGAGGTCATCACCATCCAGAGAGAAACCATTGACGAAGGGGACATGGCCCAGGCGCTGGCGGTCTTCGATCCGGTCTGGGAGTCGCTGTCTCCCCGAGAACAATCAAGGATCGTCCGACTCCTCGTCGAGCGCGTCGGGTATGACGGGCGGGACGGCAGAGTGACCGTGACCTTCCGCTCACCGGGAGTCAAGGCGCTGTGCAGCGAGGCCGACATCCGCAATCGGGAGGTGTCCGTATGAAAAATACCGCGTCCGACGGAATCGGGCTGAGCCGGTTGGAGATCTCCTTCAGCTTCAAACCCAAGAACAGGAGAAAGAGCGACAACCATCTCCGCGAGGAAGACCGAAGCATCGAGCCGGGGAATCTGCCCCGCGTCTCGAAGCTGATGGCTTTGGCGATCCGCTTCGACGGACTGGTCCGGCGCGGCGAGGTGCGGGACTACGCTGATCTGGCCAGACTCGGCTATGTGACGCGCGCACGCATCACTCAGATCATGAACCTGCTCAACCTGGCCCCGGACATCCAAGAAGCGATTCTCTTCCTGCCCCGGACGGTCAAGGGGCGTGACCAGATTCGGGAGAAAGAGGTTCGTCCCATCGCCGCCGTTGCTCACTGGTCACGTCAACGAAAGATGTGGGCAAAGTTGACCGCCGAGCGGATGAGCTGACGATCCGCTCAGGGCAAACGGCAGCTTTATTATGCCGGGTCCGACCACCGGTCCTTCTTATCATCCCCGCCGGCAATTCACCAACCCCCCTGATTCACGTACATTTTTTCTATTGACCTGATGCCTATCAGGTCATATAATATCAGCCTGTAATGTGGCCGTAGTTTGCCCTGACCGGGCCCTGCGGCTGTTGGTGTTCGACGATAAACCATTTGGATGGTTGAGGATACACATGAGTCAAAGACCGCGAGGCAGACGCCCCGTTCAGGAAATAACCGAGCCGCAACGCCGTACATTGAAGGAGATCCGCCTTTTCACGAACCGGCGGGGGTTCCCCCCGACCATGAAGGAACTCGCTGACATCCTCGGAATATCGCATGCCAGCGTCCACGGTCAGGTGAACCAACTTGTCCGCAAAGGCTATCTGAAGCGCGAACCCCGGAAGGCTCGTGGCATTGCGATTGTCCGCGAACCCGAGGACGACATCCCCGATCTTGTGGCCGTCCCCATC
>JAKQTR010000011.1 GCA_029562975.1 Acidobacteriota bacterium
ACACATACTTCGCCCACCCCTTCGACGCCGCCACCTTCGTCATCGCCGCCGTCAGCGTCGTCTTCCCGTGGTCGATGTGCCCAATCGTCCCCACGTTCACGTGCGGTTTCGACCGATCAAACTTTTCCTTCGCCATGGCTCTGTCCCGTTGCTTGAAAGTTGCGGTCCCCCGCTGGAGGCGACCCTGCCCCCCTCATCCGCCGCCGGCGGCCGGCCCGCCCGGCCGACGCGCAAGTGGAGCCGATGACCGGGATTGAACCGGTGACCTCGTCCTTACCAAGGACGCGCTCTACCGACTGAGCTACATCGGCCCGCCTTTGCCACCGCACGCGTCGCCCGCAGCGTCGGCGGGGCAAGTCCGCACTGCGCGCTCATCCGCCCGGCGCCCTGCGCCGGCGCCTCGCGGCCTGGCCCGCCCGAACGCCGCTCGACGGCGGGCCCGGGCACAACGCGGCTGCGCGGAGGCTGGAGCGGGAGACGGGGATCGAACCCGCGACCAACAGCTTGGAAGGCTGTGACTCTACCACTGAGTTACTCCCGCCTTCGTTCCGGCCCGCTCGCGCCCTCGCGTCGCCCTGCCGGCCCTGCCGCGAGCGAGGCCCTTCGCCCGGGCGCCCGCGCAGACCGCCATTCGACACCGGCTGCCGCAGCCGCGTGGAGTGGTGGGGAGGGGAGGATTCGAACCTCCGAAGGCGCTGGGCCGACAGATTTACAGTCTGTTGCATTTGACCGCTCTGCAACCTCCCCGAACGCGCCGCGATGCCCGGCCTCCGGCTTGACCGGTGGAGCTGGCGGAGGGATTTGAACCCACGACCCGCTGATTACAAATCAGCCGCTCTACCGGGCTGAGCTACGCCAGCCAGACGAATCTGCAAGCATAGCACGTTGTATGCCACCTGACAACGCCCGCGCCGCAGCAGCGCCCCGCGCGACGGCGCCGCCCCGACGGCCCCCGGACGAGCCGGGCAGAAGGCACGCAACTCTCTATTCTACTTCGAAACGGCCCTTCGCTGCCTGACGGCCTCGAACAGGACGATGGCGGAGGCCACCGACACGTTGAGGCTCGACACCTGCCCGCGCATGGGGATGGACGCGAGGCGGTCGCAGGATTCCCGGACGAGCCGCCGGAGGCCCGTCCCTTCCGCGCCGACGACGATGGCCGAAGGCAGGGTGAAATCGACGGCGTCGTACGGCTCGGGCGCGTCCTCGGCGAGACCGATCGTCCAGACGCCGGCGTCCTTGAGCTCGCCGATGGCGCGGGCGATGTTCACGACGCTGGCGATCCTCACGTGGGCGACGGCCCCGGCCGAGGCCTTGGCCGCCGCGCCGTCGAGGCGCGCCGCATGGCGCCTCTGCCGGACGAGGCCGCTTGCGCCCGCGGCGTCGACGCAGCGCAGGATGGCGCCGAGGTTGTGCGGGTCCTCCACGCCGTCGAGCACGAGGAGCAGGGGCGGCCCCGCTGACGGCGCGACCAGGTCCTGTACGCTCCAGTCGTCCGCGTCGGCGACATCGGCCACGACGCCCTGGTGCACGCCGCCGCGGGCCGCCCGGTCCAGGTCGGGCGCCGGCACGACCCGAACCGGCACGCCCCGCGCAGCGGCCGCGGCGCAGACGTCCCCGGCGCGCGCGCGCCGCGCGCCGTCGATGCGCACCTCGCGGACCCTCCCGGCCTTCAGCGCCTCGAGCACGGGATTGATGCCGTAGATCAACATCTGACGCCAGGCATCCTGCCTACTTCTGCAACTCCCCCGCAAAGCGCGCCGCGCGCTCGCGGCAGCCGAGCACCGGCGCCACGCCGCTTCCCGGCGGCAGCTCCGCGCCGCGCTCGATGGCCGGCACGGCCAGGTCGAGCTCAGGCCCGCCGGCTTCGCCCGTGAGCGCCACGCGTATCGGGTGGAACAGCGCCCGGCCCTTGCACCCGGTCGCCTGCCTGATCCGGGCGGCTGCCGCGCGGAAGCGCTCGCGATCGACGAGGCGCGGCGCGCCAGCCAGGTCGGCGGCGAGCGCGGCGATGACCGCCGATGCGCCCGGTTCCGCCAGCACGCGGCCGACCTCCTCCAGCGCGCGCGCCCGTCCGGGATCGAACTCGAAGAGAAACCGGATGCGGGCCGGGATCTGCTCGATGCGATCGACCGACGCGGCCGCCAGCGGCATGACGGCCGCGGCGAAGTCGCGGGCCGTCGCGGTCTCCGCGAGCACGAAGCCGGCCTCGACCAGGTGCGGCATGGCCAGGGCCGCCAGCCGGGCGGGCGCCGCGTCGCGAAGGTAGTGGCGGTTCACCCAGGCGAGCTTCTCGACGTCGAACACCGCCGAGCTGCGGCCGACGTGCTCGAGGGAGAACCGCCGCGCGAGCTCTTCCGCCGGCAGGATCTCCTCGCTCTCGCCGGGCGACCAGCCGAGCAGCGCGAGGTAGTTCAGCAGCGCCTCGGGCAGGATGCCCCGGTTCCGGAACTCGGCCACGGAGGTGGCGCCGTGGCGCTTCGAGAGCGGCGTGTGATCGGGGCCGAGCACGAGGGCGAGGTGGGCGAACACCGGCGCCTCGAAGTGCAGCGCCTCGTACAGCAGGACCTGCCGCGGCGTGTTCGAGACGTGGTCCTCGCCGCGCACGACGTGGGTGACTTCCATCAGCGCGTCGTCCACGACCACGGCGAAGTTGTACGCCGGGCGGCCGTCGGATCGCAGCAGCACCGGGTCGCCGATCACGCCGGCATCGAAGCGCACCGTGCCGCGGACGACGTCCTCGAACGCCACGTCGCGTCGCGCGGGCACGCGGAACCTGACCGCCGCCGCCTCGCCCGCGGCCACGCGCCGGGCGGCCTCGGCTGGCGGAAGAGCGCGGCACGCGCCCGAGTACTGCGGCGGCCGGCCCGCCTCGAGGGCCGCCTGCCGCTCGCGCTCGAGGGCGTCCGGCGAACAGAAGCAGTAGTACGCCTGGCCCGCGTCCAGGAGTTCCCCGGCGTACGACCGGTACAGGTCGAGGCGCTCGGACTGCCGGTACGGGCCGTAGGCGCCCCCGACGTCCGGCCCCTCGTCCCACTGCAGGCCGAGCCAGCGCAGGTCATCGAGGATGCCGCGCTCGGACTCCGGCGTCGAGCGCTCGGCGTCCGTGTCCTCGATGCGCAGGATGAACGTCCCGCCGCCGCCCCTGGCGAGGAGCCAGTTGAACAGCGCCGTGCGCGCGTTCCCCACGTGCAGCAGGCCCGTCGGACTCGGCGCGAACCGCACCCGCATGAGGGACCCCCGCCTCCTACCCCCGCGGCGACACGAGCGCCACCGCGTGGGCGGCCATCGCCTCGCCGCGCCCGACGGCGTCGAGCCCTTCGTTGGTCTTGCCCTTGACGCTCACGCGCGCCACGGCGATGCCGAGCGCCCCGGCGAGGCCCGCGCGGATGGCGTCGGCGTAGGGCGCGATCTTCGGGCGCTCCGCGACGATGACGACGTCCACGTTCACGACCTCGAACCCGGCGTCCCGGGCGACGCCGGCGGCGTGCGCCAGCATCGCGAGGCTCGACGCGCCCTTCCACCGCGGGTCGGCGTCCGGGAAGTGGCGGCCGATGTCGCCGCCCGCGATCGCGCCGAGCACCGCGTCGGTGACGGCGTGCGCGGCGACGTCGGCGTCGGAGTGGCCCGCCAGGCCGCGGTCGAACGGGATCGTGACGCCGCCCAGGACGAGCGGGCGCCCCTCCACGAGGCGGTGCAGGTCGTACCCGGCGCCCACGCGCGCGCCGGGCCCCCCGGCCACGGCGTCCGCTGTCGTCAGGTCGGTCATGGTCGTGATCTTCATGTTGGAGGCCTCGCCCGGCACGAGCCGGACCGGGAAGCCGGCGGCCTCCGCGAGCGCGGCCTCGTCGGTGGCCTCGATGCCGCGGCCGGCCTCGATGGCCGCGGCCAGCACCTCGGTCCGGAACGCCTGCGGCGTCTGCGCCAGGTGGATGCGCGCGCGCGGGAGCGTCCGTTCCACGACCGCGCCTCCCGCAGCGTCTTCGCGCGCCAGCTTGACCGTGTCGCTCGCCGCGACGGCCGCCAGGGCCGCGCCCGATTCCTCTGCGGCCTCGATCACGCGCGTGACGAGCGAGAGGCTGGCGAACGGCCTGGCCGCGTCGTGGATCACGACGAGGTCCGCCCGGCCGGCGACCGCCTCGAACCCGCGCCGCACCGAGTCCTGCCGCCGCGCGCCGCCGGCGATCACGCGGAGCGGCTTCGCGCCCGCGTGCAGGCCCGCCGGCGGGTCAGCCGCCAGCTCGGCCGGCAGCACGACCACGATCTCGTCCACCAGGCCGTGGCCCGCGAAGATCTCGACCGACCGCGCCAGGATCGACACGCCGCCGACAGGCAGCAGCTGCTTCGGCACGCCGGCGCCCAGCCGTTCGCCGCGCCCGCCCGCCGCGATGATCGCCGCTACGCGCATCTCAGGAGATCCACCGCCTCGTTTCCGCGCCCCCAGCGTACTCGGCGAGGCGGGCGCTTGTCATGTCGAGCACCCGGGCCATCCGCTCGCGCGGCACCGCGGCGGGCGCGAACACGGCGACCAGCACGTCCCTCGTCGCCGCCCGCGTCATCGTCCGGGCGGAGTCCGAGGTCGGGTTGCCGAAGGGGCCGAGCGCGTCGAAGAGCGCCAGGCGCCCGTCGAGGCGCACGGCGTCTTTGCGGATTCCCGCATAGGCGTCGCCCGGCCCGCCCCGCCGCAGCACGAGGGGCGGCCGGATCGCGGCCGCGTCGTAGAGCCCGTAGGGCAGCTGCGTCTGCAGTGAGCACCAATTGGCGATGTCCGCCAGCGCGTTGATGCGCGGGAACGGCCCACCGCGCCTGACGCGCCGGAGGAGGGCCTCGGACGAGGGCCGCGTCTTCGTCGGGTCCACGCCGATGGCCCGGTAGAGGGCGCGCGCGGCGCTCGTGTCCGCCACGTCGCCCCCGCGCGCGGCGCCGACGGCCTCGGCGAGCGGCGCATCGAGCGCGCGGTCCGCCCCCGGGGCGGGCGCCACGGCGCACCACAGCACGCCGAGCCGGACGATCCGCTCAAGGCCGGGCTCGATTGCCACGCCGGCGGTCTCGTCGCCCGTCATGCCGTGCCTGCGCGCTCCAGGGCCTCGACGCCCCCGGCGACAATGGCCCGGACCTCCGCGGCGAACGCGCGCACGTCCTCGATGCCGGGCTCCGCCGCCCGCCCCCGCGTCTCGATCGGCGGATGGACGACGAGGGACACGACGCCCGGCCGGACGGTGAACTCGCCCTTCCGCATGACATGCCGGGTGCCGGCAATCGAGAGCGGCACGACGGGCAGCCCGGCCTGGAGCGCCAGGGTGAAGCTGCCGGACTTGAAGCGGCGCACCGTGCCGTCGGCGCTGCGCGTCCCCTCGGGGAAGATGATGAGCGAGAGCCCCTCGCCGACGAGGCCGCGCCACCGCCGCAGGATCCCCTCCCGGTCCGGATGGGCGCGGTCCACCAGGATGTGCCCCGCACGGCGCAGGTGCCAGCCGACGAACGGGATTGGGCCGAGGGACTGCTTGGCGATGATGCGGATCTGGTAAGGGATCGATCCGAACAGGACCGGAATGTCGTACAGGCTCTGGTGGTTCGCGACGAAGACGTAGGTGGCGCCCGGGACGAGGGCGTCGAGGCCGCGCACGCGGACCCTGACGGCGGCGGCGGCGAGCACGCCCCGCCCCCACCACTGGGCCAGCCGGTGGGCCGCGTGGCCGCTCCGATCGAAGAGGGTGGTGGCGAGCGCGGCCACACCCGCTGCGACGGTCAGGACGACGACCGCCGGGAGCGTCACGAGGAGCGTGCGCCACCAGGCCGGCGAGGGGAGCGTCACGGGTCCTGCGCCGCCGCCGGCGGCGGCGGTCCTGCGCGCGTCCGGCCCCTGGCGTCCTCGCGCTCGGGCGGCGCCTGCGGGCCCGTGCCCGCGCCGATGTGCCGGCCGAAGATCATCTTGCCGGCGGTGGTCTGGAGCACGCTCGTCACGGTGATGTCGATGGTCCGGTTGAGCAGCCGGCGGGCATTGTCCACGACGACCATCGTCCCGTCGTCGAGGTAGGCGACCCCCTGGTTGTACTCCTTGCCCTCCTTCAGGATGAGGACCGTCATCACCTCGCCGGGAAGGACCACGGGCTTCACGGCGTTGGCGAGATCATTGATGTTCAGCACCCCGACCCCGCGCAGGCGGGCCACCTTGTTCAGGTTCAGGTCGTTGGTCGCGATGCGGGCGTTCAGCGAGCGCGCCAGCTCGATCAGCTTGAGATCCACCTCTCGGATGTCGGGGAAGTCCGTGTCGGAGACCACGACGTCCACGCCGGCCATCTTCCGCATCCGGTGGAGGATGTCGAGGCCGCGGCGCCCCCGGTTCCTTCGCATGGTGTCGGTGGAATCCGCGATCTGCTGGAGCTCGCGGAGCACGAACTGCGGCACGACGAGCGTGCCGTCGAGGAAGCCGACCTCGCAGACATCCGCGACGCGCCCGTCGATGACGACGCTCGTGTCGAGGACCGTCTGGCGGCGCGCGGCGGCGGAGCCGCGGAAGAGGGCCGTCAGCCGGGCCGGCTGCAGCCACTCGCCGCGGCGCGCGCCGATGATGAGGCCGAGGTAGGGGAAGAGCAGCAGGATCACGCGCTGGACGAAGGCCCCGTGCCCCCGATCGGACCACATGAGCGCGCCGGTGACCAGCTTCGCGATGAACAGCCCGAGGGCCGCGCCGATGGCGGCCCCCAGGATGCGCGGCACGCTGACGTCGCGCATGCGCCATTCCAGCGCGATCGCGGCCAGGGCGATGGCCGCGCCGAGCGAGGCGTTCGCGGCGAGGCCCGCGCCCTCGAGGGGCAGCAGCACGGCGGCCGTGTAGGTCACGGCCCCGAGGAAGATCGCGCGGGCGAGGAGGAACCAGGCCATGCCGCCTCCTGACACTCCTGCACTATACCGGGGTCGGGAGGGGTTCACGCAAGCAGATGCTCGAGCGCCTCCCCGACGGTCCTGACGCCGGCCAGGGCGCAACCGGCGTCGGCGAACCCCGGGTCCTTCCGGTCGATGCTGGCGGCGGGCATGACGCACCGCGAGAAGCCCATCTGGGCCGCCTCGCGCACGCGGCGCGCGGCCTGCGCCGTCGCCCGGACTTCGCCCGCCAGCCCGACCTCGCCGAACACCGCCGTGCCGGCGGCAATCGGCCGGTTCCGGAAGCTCGACGCCACGGCCGCGACGACCGCCAGGTCGAGCGCGGGCTCGTCCACGCTCAGGCCTCCCGCGACGTTCACGTACACGTCGTCGCCCCCGAGCGCGAGCCCGGCCCGCTTCTCGAGCACCGCCAGCAGCAGCGAGAGGCGGTTCTGGTCCAGGCCCACGGCGGTCCTCTTCGCGTAGCCGTACGAGCTGCTGCTGACGAGCGCCTGGATCTCCACGAGCAGCGGCCGCGTCCCTTCGATGCAGCAGAGCACGGCGGAGCCGGGGGCGTTCGCCGGCCGCTCGGCCAGGAACATCGCCGACGGGTTGGGCACGGGGACGAGGCCCGCCGCCGTCATCTCGAACACGCCGAGTTCGCTCACGGCGCCGAACCGGTTCTTGGCCGCGCGGACGATGCGGTGCGCGTGCTGGCGCTCGCCTTCGAAGTACAGCACCGTGTCCACGATGTGCTCGAGGGCCTTGGGCCCGGCGAGGCTGCCTTCCTTGGTGACGTGGCCCACGAGGAACGTCGGCACGTTCTGCGCCTTGGCGGCGAACAAGAGCTGCGTGGCGGCCTCGCGGACCTGCCCGATGCTGCCGGGGGCCGACTGCATCCTGAGCGAGAACACCGTCTGGATCGAGTCCACGATCACGAGCGCCGGCGAAAGCCTCGTCATCTCCTCGAGGACGCGCTCGAGGCAGGTCTCGGCCAGCAGGTAGAGCGGCGCGTCGCCGACGCCGAGGCGCTCGCCCCGCGATTTCACCTGGTGCTCGGACTCCTCGCCCGAGCTGTAGAGCACGGGCCCTGCGGTGCGCGCAAGATGGGCCGCGGTCTGCAGCAGCAGCGTGGACTTGCCGATGCCCGGCTCGCCGCCGAGGAGCACGAGCGAGCCCGGCACGATGCCGCCGCCCAGCACGCGGTCGAGCTCGCCGATGCCCGTCGCAATGCGCGCCGCGCTGGAGGCCTCGATGTCGGCGTAGAGCCTCGCGCCGCCGCCGGCGGGGGCCGGGTAGCGGCCCGCCGGCGCGGGCGCCGGCGCGCGCTCTTCGACCAGCGAGTTCCACGCGCCGCAGTCGGGGCACCGGCCGAGCCACTTGGGCGACTGCGCCCCGCACTCCTGGCAGGCGAAGACGGTCTTTGCGCTCTTCACGGCGTCGATTATAGGCGCGGTGGCGCCGGGCCCCTACTCTGCGCGCGCCCGGACGTACACCCGTTCGACGCGCGAGCCGACACGGCACAGCAGCTCGTACGGGATGGTCGAGGCCCAGGCGGCCATCTCCGACACGGTGATTTCGTCGCCGCCCTGGCGCCCGGTGATGACCACTTCGTCGCCCGGCTCGGCGTCCAGGCCGGTGACGTCGATGGCGAAGACGTCCATCGACACGGCCCCGACGATGGGCGCGCGGCGGCCCCGGACGAGCACGGCTCCGCGGCCTTCCAGGCGGCGGTCCAGGCCGTCCGCGTAGCCGGCGGGCACGAGGCCGATCGTCGTCGGGCGGCGGGCGACGAATCGGCCGCCGTATCCGACGCTCTCGCCGGGGCGGACGCCCTTGACGGCCGCGAGGCGGCTCTGCACGCTCATGGCCGGCCGAACCGGCACGACGCCTTCGAAGCCGGCCGGCGGGACGCCGTAGAGCAGCAGCCCCGGGCGGACCATGTCGAGCCACGTGGCGGGCTCGGCGACGAGCGCGCCGCTGTTGGCGGCGTGCCGGACGCACCCGCGCGCGCCGAGGCCCGCGAGCACGCGGCCCGCCTCCTCGAAGTTCCGCTGCTGGCGCGCGAACAGCCCGCTTCCCGGCTCGTCGGCGGTCGCGAAGTGCGTGCAGACGCCCGTGAACTCGAGGTTCGGCGCCGCGAGCAGCTCCGGCGCGGTCCGCGCGAGGTTGTCGTGGCGCAGCCCGAGGCGGTTCATCCCGGTGTCGATGGCGAGGTGGCACCGGAGGCGCACCCCGCGGCGCGCCGCGGCGTCCTGGAGGCGGCGCCCGAGGGTGGGCGTGGACAGCGTGGGCGTCAGGCCGTACTCGAAGATGCCGTCGAGATCGCCGAGGGCGAAGGGGCCGAAGACGAGGATGGGGCCGTCGAGGCCGGACGCCCGCAGCGCGACGCCTTCCTCGATGGCGGCGCACGCCACCATGGCGGCGCCGGCGTCCGCCATGGCCCGGGCAGATTCGGCCGCGCCGTGGCCGTACGCCTCGGCCTTGACGACGCCGGCCAGGGCCGGGACAGGGCCGGCGGCGCGCGCCGCCATGAACGCGCGAACGGCCCTGACGTTGTGGGCGATTGCGCCGAGATCGACGCGGGCGAGGGTCGGCCGGTTCAACGGGGCGCGCCTCGCTCCAGGTTCTCGAAGCGCGTGAACTCCCGGATGAACGCCAGGCGGACCGTGCCGGTCGGGCCGTTGCGCTGCTTGGCGATGATGAGCTCGGCCACGCCCTGGTTCTCCTCCGTCTGCTCGTACATGTCCTCGCGGTAGATCATGACGACGACGTCGGCGTCCTGCTCGAGGGCGCCGGACTCGCGCAGGTCCGAGAGCTGCGGCCGCTTGTTGGGCCGGTTCTCGGGCGCGCGGCTGAGCTGCGACAGCACGACGACGGGCACCGAGAGCTCCTTCGCGAGCCCCTTCAGCCCCCGCGAGATCGACGCCAGCTCGGTGACGCGGTTGTCGAACCGGCCGCGCCCCTGCATGAGCTGGATGTAGTCGATGATGATGAGGTCGAGGCCGTGCTCCGCCTTGAGGCGCCTCGCCTTCGCGCGCATCTCGAGCACGCCGATGGACGCCGAGTCGTCGATGTAGATGCGCGCCCGGCCGAGGGTCTCCATCGCCTGGGTGAGCCGCGGGAAGTCGCGCTCGCCGAGGAACCCCGTGCGGAGCCGGTGCCCGTCGATGCCAGCCTCGGAGGTGAGCATGCGGAGGAAGAGCTGCTCCTTCGACATCTCCAGGCTGAAGACGCCCACCGTCATCGGCGTCTTCGTGCCGACGTGCTGCGCGATGTTGAGCACGAGGCTCGTCTTGCCCATGGCCGGGCGCGCGGCGACGATGATCAGGTCCGAGGGCTGGAGGCCCGCGAGCAGCTCGTCCAGCTCGATGAAGCCCGTCGGCACGCCCGTGACCAGCTGCTTCCGGGCGTGGGCCTGCTCGACGACGGCGAAGCTGGCGTTCGCCAGGTCGCGCATCGACACGAAGCCGCCGTGGATGCTGCCCTCGGCGATGGCGAAGATCTCGCGCTCGGCCTCGTCGATGATGCCGCCCGCGTCCTCCTCGGCCTGGTACGCGCTCGCGAGGATGCGGTTGGCCGACGCGATGAGGCTCCGGAGGGAGGCCTTCTCCTTGACGATCCGGGCGTAGTCGGCGACGTTGACGCCGTGGGGCAGGCCGTCCACGAGGGACGCGATGTAGGCCGGGCCGCCGACCTGGTCGAGCTCGCCGGCGCGGGCGAGCTCGTCCTTGACGGTGATGAAGTCGATGGCCTGGCCGCGCTCCACCAGGCCGAGCATCGACGCGAAGATCCGGCGGTGCGCGTCGCGGAAGAAGTCCCGCTCGGTGATGAACTCGACGGCCCGGTGGACGGCCTCCGCGTTCAGCAGCGCCGCGCCGAGCACCGCGCGCTCGGCCTCGAGGTTGTGCGGAAGCGGGCGATCGACGGCGGGCTCGGCCATAGGCGCCATCTTGTCAGAAGCAGGAACTCAGAAGCCTGAATTCCTCTGTCTCCCCCGGGCTACTCTTCCGCGGCCTCCTCGAGCCTGGTCACCTTGACGGCCACGTGCGCCACCACTTCCCGGTGGAGCTTGACCGGGACGGAGTGCTCGCCGAGCTGCTTGATCGGCTCGGCGAGCTGGATCTTGCGCTTGTCGATCTCGAAGCCCTGCGCCTCGAGCTCCCCGGCGATGTCGGCGGCCGTGACCGACCCGTACAGGGCGTCGTGCTCGCCCACGCGGCGGGCCAGGACGAGCTCGGCCCGGGTCAGGCGGACGGCGATGGCCTCGGCGCCGGACTTCTCGGCGGCCTCGCGGGCGTCGGCGATCTTGCGCTGGCGCTCGACGATCTTGAGGTTGCCCGGGGTCGCCGGCAGCGCGAGCTTGCGCGGCAGCAGGTAGTTGCGCGCGTAGCCGTCGGCCACCTTCACCACGTCGCCGCGGCGGCCCAGATTCTCCACGTGATCACGCAGGATGACTTCCATGGCGGTCCACCTAGTCCGTCGAGTACGGGAGCAGCGCCAGCAGACGGGCGCGCATGATGGCGGTCTGCAGCTTCCGCTGGTGCATGGCGCACACGCCCGAGATCCGCCGCGGCAGGATCTTCGCGCGCTCCGGCACGAAGGGCAGCAGCATCTTGGCGTCCTTGTAGTCGATGTAGTCGATCTTGTCCGCGCAGAACCTGCAGACCTTCCGGCGGCGGAACATGCCGCGGCGCGGGCCGCCCTTCTCGCCGCCCCTGGCGCTGCCGCGCCCCCTCGGTCCCGACGGTCCCCGTCCCTGTCGTTCGTCAGCCATCACGACACCTCCGCCCGGTCAGCCTGATCGTCGTCCCCGCCCTCGTCCTCCGCCCGCTGCTTCGCCCCCCCGGCGGACAGGCCGCGCGCGATGCGCTTCTGCTGGTCGGCCTCGCGGCGCGCCTTCGTTCGCTCGGCCAGGCGCAGCTCCTCGTCGACGCGGATGCACAGGTGACGGATGACGTGGTCGCTCACCTTCAGGCGGCGGTCCAGCTCCTTGGTGAGCTCGCCCGTGCCGGTGAAGACCTCGAGGACGTAGGTGCCCTCGCGGTGCTTGCCGATCCGGTACGCCAGCTTGCGGCGCCCCCAGTTCTCGGACTTGACCATCCCGCCGCCGTACCGGGCGACGTTCGCCTCGACCTGCGCGTGCAAGTCGGCGACGTCCTGCTCGGTCGCGTCGGGCGACACGATGTAGACGAGTTCGTACTGCCTCGCTTGGCTCATGCCTGCTCCTTCTGGACATGACGGCCGCCGCGCATCCGCGGCGGCAAGGAGTCAAGAGGACGCCGGGTCCTCCGCTCGGTTGTGCCGGTTCATGGCCGCCTCGATGCCCGCCGCGAGGAACGTCTCCACCGCGTCGGCGGCCCGGGCCACCGCCCGATCCACCTCGTCCCGCTCGTCGCCGTCGAAGCGCGCCAGCACGTGGTCGGCCAGGCCGCGCCGCGGGTCGCCGCGGCCCACGCCGACGCGGAGCCGCGGGAACCCCTCGGTGCCGAGGCAGTCGATGATCGACCGCAGCCCGTTGTGCCCGCCGGCCGACCCGGCCGCCCGGATCCGAAGCCGCCCCAGGGGCAGGTTCACGTCGTCGGCCACGACGAGGATCGACGCCGGATCGACCTTGTAGAACCCAGCGAGGCCGGCCACGGCCGACCCGCTGAGGTTCATCATCGTGAGCGGCTTGGCGACCAGCACCGCCGCGTCGCCGCGGCCGAAGCGCGCCGCCAGGGTCTCCGCCCTCCCGCTCTCGAAGGGCGCCCCGGCGCGCCCCGCCACTTCGTCGGCCACGGCGAACCCGACGTTGTGCCGCGTTCCCTGGTAGCGGCGCCCCGGATTGCCGAGCCCGACGACGATCCGCACTACTGCTCTTCGTCAGCCTTCTCAGGCTTGCCCTTCTTGATGACCTCGGGCTCGGCCGCCGCCGGCGCCTCGGCCGCCGCCGCCTCGGCCGGCTCCGGCTCCGCCGCCGCGCGCGGCGCGATCACGTGCACCAGCATGACGTCGGGGTCCGTCACCGGCGTCCACGTCGGGCTCGTCGCCACGTCCCGCAGGCGGATGGCCTGGCCGAGCATCAGTTCGGCGACGTCGATCTCGATGTGCTCCGGGATGTTCGCCGGCAGGCACTGGACCTCCACCTCGCGGTGCACGATGTCCAGCAGGCCGCCCTGCTGCTTCACGCCCCTGGCTTCGCCGGTGACGGTGACGGGCACGGTCACGGTGATCATCCTGTCCATCGCGATGCGGTAGAAGTCGGCGTGCAGCAGGCGGCGCGTGACCGGGTCGACCTGGTACTCGCGCATCAGGACCCTGACGTCCTCGCCGTCCACCGTCAGGCCGATGAGCGTGTTGACGCCCGACTCGCCGCGGAGGATGGCCATCAGCCGCTTGGGGTCGACGGCGATCGGCGTCGCCTCCGGCGCGCCCCCCGTCGCGGGGCCGCCGTAGAGGACCGCGGGGATCTGGCCCTTCGCGCGCAGCCGCCGCGCCTCGTTCTTGCCGAATGTTACCCGCTTCACCGCGTCAAGCCTGGCTTCCATGCTTCCGTCCTTGCTGCCTGCGCCGGCGGCGGGGAACGCCCGCCCGCCGCCGCAGGGCCTCGTCTACACGAACAACGACGACACCGAGGTCTCCTCGTGGATGCTCCTGATCGCCTGGCCGAGCAGCCGGGCCACCGACAGCGGCACGAGCTTCCGGCACGAGGCCTTCTCGGGCGAGAGGGGAATCGTGTTGGTCACGATGAACCGCTCGATCGGCGCCTCCTCGATGCGCTGGATCGCCGGGCCCGAGAACAGGCCGTGGACCGCGCACGCCCAGACGCGCTCGGCGCCGTTTGCGACGAGCGCCTGCGCCGCGTTCTGCATCGTGCCCCCGGTGTCGAGGATGTCGTCCTGGATGATGCAGGTCCGCCCCCGCACCTCGCCGATGACGTTCATCACCTCCGCGTGCCCGTCCTCCGGCGCGCGCCGCTTGTCGATGATGGCCAGCTCCGCGTCCAGCCGCTTCGCGTACGCCCGCGCCCGCTCCGCGCCGCCCGCGTCGGGCGACACGATGGTCAGCTTCCTGAACTGCTGCCGCGCCAGGTGGTCGATGATCACCGGCGCCGCAAACAGGTGGTCCACCGGGATGTCGAAAAAGCCCTGGATCTGCGCCTTGTGCAGGTCCATGGTCAGCACGCGGTTCGCCCCCGACGCGCTGAGGATGTTCGCCACGAGCTTCGCCGAGATCGGCACGCGGGGCTTGTCCTTGCGGTCCTGCCGCGCGTAGCCGTAGTAGGGGATGACCGCCGTGATCCGCGCCGCCGACGAGCGCCGGAACGCGTCGATCATCACCAGCAGCTCCATGATGTGCTGGTCCACCGGCGGGCAGGTCGGCTGCACGACGAACACGTCCGTGCCGCGGATGTTCTCCTCGATCTGGAACGAGACCTCGGTGTCCGGGAACCGGCGGAGCTTCGCCTGCCCGACGGGAATCCCGAGAATCTCGGCAATCTCCCGCGCCAGCTCCGGATGCGCGCTGCCCGAGAAGATCTTCATGTCCGCACTCGCCGCTCGGCCCTGCCGCATGCCCGTCTCACAGCCTGGCTGGGGCGGAAGGATTCGAACCTTCGGATGCGGGATCCAAAGTCCCGTGCCTTACCAGCTTGGCGACGCCCCACCGCCGTCATCCCGCCTGCGCCCGATCCCGCGGCGCGTCATCCCGCCGGACGGGCCGGACGCGCGCCGCTAGGCGCGGCGCGCCGGGGATGGCGCAATCGGAAAGTGTATACGCTGGCAGGCGCGCCGGTCAACGGTGCGCGTCAGCCACGCCGCGTATCCTTCCGCCGCCACGGCCCGGGCCGCCGCCCGTGCGCGCGCCTCCCCGGCGAACAGCCCGAACACCGCCGACCCGCTGCCGGTCATGGCCGCCGCCCGCGCGCCCCCCGCGATCAACGCTTGCTTGATGGCGGCGATCTCCGGCCGGCGGCGGGCCACCGGCCCCTCCAGGTCGTTGCCAACGGACAGGGCGGACGAGGGCCACAGCCCCGTCACGGGCGGGGCCCCGACGCGCGCCGATGCGAGCCGGACCGCCCGATCGTCGTCGAACCAGCCGTAGGCCTCGGCGGTCGAGACGCCGGAGGCGGGGAGCGCCAGCACCACCGAATGGGGCGCGATGTCCTGCAGCGGATAGATCACGTCGCCGCGCCCCAGGCCGAGGGCCGTGCCGCCGGTCAGGAAGTACGGCACGTCGGCGCCGATTCCCGCGGCGAGCGCCGCAAGACCGGCCGGATCGAGCCGCGCGCGCCACACCCGCGCCAGCACCGCGAGCGCCGCCGCGGCATCCGCGCTCCCGCCCCCGAGCCCGGCTTGCGCCGGGATGTGCTTCACGAGGCGCACCGCCACGCCGCGCGGCGCGCCGCCCCGCCCGATGGCCTCCCACAACCTGACGGCCGCCTGCGCCACGAGGTTCCGCCCGTCGGTCGGCAGCGACGGATCGTCGGACGTCAGCTCGAAGGGGCCGGGCCGGCGCCTGACCTCCACGACGTCGTGCAGCGCAATCGACTGGAACACCGTGCGCAGAGGATGGTACCGGTCGGGCCCAATTTCGCCCACGCGCAGTTCCAGGTTGATCTTCGCGTGGGCGCGCACGCGAATGGGCCGAACGCCGGCGGTCATCGTCCGCTCCTCTCGCCCCTGCCGCGATCCGCCAGCGGGCCCGCCTGGCGCAGGTCCTCGATCGTCACGGGCTGCGCGCCACGCGGCACCGCCAGATCGAACGCCGCGTCGTCAATTGGCGCGTTCACGTCGGGCGCGGACACGACGAACGTCAAGTCGGCCACCGGCCCGAGCTGGCCGTCCGAACGGGCTTCCTGCCTGATCGACACCGCGGCTGGCAGGCGGGACGCGAAGCCCGAGTAGGACACCGACCAGGCGCCCGTCCCGCCGGCTCCGCCGCTCCGGGCGGCGACGAACCGCCAGGCGCCGCGCTCCTGGCGGAGGTAGGCCAGGATGCCGTCGCCGAGGCCGATCTCCAGCCAGCCGGCCGCGTGCCGGCGGCCGCCGGCGCCGGCGCGCGCCGCTTCGGGCGGGCAGCCGCACAGCAGCGACAGCACCTCGTCGGAGGAGCGCCGCAGGCCGGTCAGCGCCTCGAGCACGTCTTCGACGGCCGCGTCGCGCAGGACCTGCTTCGCCCGCGGCATCCACAGCGTCCCGCGGTCCCGGCGGGCCGCCAGGACGAAGATCGGCGCGCCAAACGGCGCCGGCGCCTCGAGGCGCAGCGACCCGCCGCGCTGGAACCCCGCGATGACGCGCCCTCTGACCTTCATGCCGCCCGCGCGGCCCCGGACCGAGATCTCCGCCGTCAGGGATCGGACGCTGCGGCATGCGGCCACGGCCTCGTCGAAGGCGGCGGCGGCAGTCGCGTCAGGCGTCCACGGCCCCGCGGGCACGCGGAACGCCCCCGCCGCCGCGCAAGCCGACGCGGCCAGCGCCAGCAGAGCGCAGCCGACGCACGCGCGGAGCGCGGGGCCCGGGCCGGCCGGGGCGCCGGGCCCCGCCGGACCCCCGGTGATGCGCGAATCTCGAGCCACCGGCTAGTCCCGGGCGAGCCTGTCCAGCGCGCCGCGCAGCTTCCGCTCGACGGCGCGCCGATCGATGTGCTCGCCGTCGCCGGCGAGCGACGCGCGCCAGGCCTCGGCGGCCTCGGCGTAGCGCCGCTTCCGGAACAGGAAGTCGCCCCAGTGGTCCTGGACGACCGAGTCGCGCGGCAGTTGCGCGGCGGCGGCCTTCAGGGGCGGCTCGGCGAGATCGAGCTGACCGAGCTTGAAGTGCGCCCAGCCGAGGCTGTCGAGGTAGGCGCCGTTGTACGGGTCGAGCGCGACGGCCCGCTTGATGAGCTCCAGGCCCTCGGCGACGCGGCCGACGCGGTCGACCAGGGTGTAGCCGAGGTAGTTCAGTGTCGGGGCGTGCGCCGCGTCCTTGGCAAGGACCTCGCGGAAGACGCGCTCGGCCTCTCCGCGCCGCGACTGCCGCTCGAGCATCGCCCCGTATTGGAACAGCGCGTCCGTGTCGTCGGGAAACCGCCGGACGACCGTCCTCAACACGGCCGCGGCCTCGCCGTACCGGCGCGCCGCGGCGTAGTACTCCGCCAGGTGCTGCGCCGGGGCCGCCTCCTGCGGCGTCGCGTCGGCCAGGGCCCCGAGCAGCGCCGCGCCCTCGTCGAACCGGCCCAGCCCGCGCAGCGCGTCGGCCTCGAGGCGCGCGAGGCGCAGACTCGAGGGCTGCTTCGTCCGCTCCGCCCGCACCACCTCCAGCGCGCGATCGTACGCCTTCGCCTCGACGAGCGCCTGCCCGAGGTAGAGCCGGTTGGCGGGCTCGCCCGGGTCGAGCGTCGCCGCTCGCTCGAACACGGCCACCGCGTCCGGAGGGCGGCCGAGTTCGAGGTACGCGAACCCCAGATGCGCCAGGATCATCGCCCGATCGGGCCCCTTCTCCTGCGCGTGCTTCGCGGCAACGGGCTCGAGCGCGGCCACAATGCCCGCCCAGTCGCGGCGGGCCTCCAGGACCTGCGCCAGGGCATGGGCGCCGGACGCGCTGGCGGGGCTGACGGCCATCAGCCGCCGCGCGCTGGCCTCCGCCCCGTCCAGGTCGCCCGTCTCCCGTTGTGCTCGCGCGAGCAGGTAGAGAGGCCATCCGGCATTCGGATGGGCCTTCGTCACGTCGAGCAGCAGGCCGCGGGCCCTGCCGGCGTTCCCGCGCCCGGAGCCGTTGAGGAGCGCCGCCGCCCAGCGCGTCCGGAGGTCCGTGTCGTCCGGCGCCTGTTTCGACGCCGCTTCGAAGGCGGCGGCGGCCTCGTCCCACCGCTCGGCTTGCTCGTACGCGGAGCCGAGCGATTCGTTGAACGAGGGGTCCGCCGCGGCGGCGTCCCTGAGGAGCGCAATGGCGTCGTCCTGGCGCCCGGCGCCGGTGTAGGCCTGGGCGAGCATCGAGACGCCCTGCGGCAGCCAGGGCTCGTCGGCCAGCAGCTGCCGGAGCACAGGAATGGCCTTGTCGCCGCGGCCGCCGCGCAGGTACAGGCGGCCGAGCGTCAGGCGGACGCTGGCGGCGAGGTCCCGCCGGGCTTCGCCGAGCGCCGCCTCGAGGTGGTCGAGCGCGAGCTGACGGGTGTCGGCTGCCGCCGGACGCTCCTGCCCGGACGGGCCCTCGCGCTCCGCGAGGCTGGAGTAGATCGACCCGAGCACGAGGTGCGCGCCGCTGTGCGCCGGCTGGATCTTCAGCGCCGCCTCCGCCAGGGCGATGGCGTCGGCCAGGCGGCTCTGGCGCACGTACAGCTCGGCGAGGGCGGCCGGGAGATCCGCCGAGGCCGGGTCCAGCGTCATCGCGCGCTCGAACGCCGCGATGGCGCCCTCGACCTCGCCCTGCTTTTCGAGCAGGCAGCCGCGGCTGAACTCGAAGTAGGCCTCGGCAACGGGATCGGAGGGGCGGCTGCCGCGCGCGGCCGCGGCGGGGCGCTCCCCGGGCGCAGGAGCCGATTGCGGGACGGGGCGCGGGAACGGCGGCGCGCCGAGCGCCGCCGGGCCGAGGGCCGCCGCGAGAACCAGGGAGACCACGGCCCGATTGTTTCACAAAGGCCCCGGGCTGTCAGCCTGCCTGCGGCGCGTCTGGTATAGTGGCGTAGCGCGCGAAAGGAGCGCCGTGATGGCCGTCAACCCGGAGCTGCTCGAGATCCTCGTGTGCCCCGCGTGCAAGGACACGCCGGTCGTCCCGGTGAACAACGGCGCGGGGCTCAAGTGCGGCCGGTGCCATCGCGTCTACCCGGTGAAGGACGACATCCCGGTGATGCTCATCGACGAGGCCTCGATCGAGCCGCCGCCGGGCCAGCCGTGAGGCCCGCCCCCTGAACATCCTTCTCATCCGGCTGCGCCTCATCGGCGACGTGGTGCTGACGACGCCGGCCGTGCGCGGGATCCGCCGCGCGCGCCCGGACGCCCGCCTGAGCTACCTGGTCGAGCCGCAGGCCGCCGCCGTGGTCGCGCGGAACCCGAACCTCGATCGCGTGATCGTCGCCCCGCCGGCCCGCGGCCCGCGCAGGTGGCGCGCGGACCTGTCGCTGGCCCTCGCGCTGCGGCGCGAGCGGTACGACGCCGTCATCGATTTCCACGGAGGGCCGCGCAGCTCGCTGTTCGCCCTGGCGACGGGCGCCCCCGTGAGGGTCGGATACGCGGTGCCGTGGCGCAGCTGGATGTACACGCGGCTGGTCGGGCGGCCGAGGGGCCACCGGAACAGGCACTCGGTGGACAACCAGTGGGACCTGGCCGAGGCGCTGCTGCCCGAGATCGGCAGGCCGGCGCCCGATACCGACCCCGTCGAAATGGCGGACGATCCCGGGGCCGCTTCGCGCGTCGAGCGCAGGCTGCGCGATCTCGGCATGAGCGGCGGGCACGACCTCGTCGTCGTGCACGTCGGGGCCGGGAACGAGTTCCGCCGCTGGCCGGAGGAGGCCTTCGCCGGCGTGGTTGCCGCCCTCGCGTCCGCGGATCCGAATCGGCGTATCATCCTCACGACCGGGGCCGCGCAGGCCGGGCGGGCCGAGACCGTGCGGCGGGAGGCCCTGCGCGCGGGCGCCGCCGAAGCGGCCGTGGCGGCGGCGTGCGACCTGGACCTGGGCGAACTACGGGCGCTGGCGGGCCGGGCGGCCGTTTTCGTGGGCGGCGACAGCGGGCCGGCGCACATCGCGGCGACGACCGCGACGCCCATGGTGGTCATCTACGGCCCGACGACGCCGGGCGTGTGGGGGCCCTGGCGCCCGCGTGCGTGCGCGACCGAGGTTGTCGAGCTGGACGGGCTTCCCTGCCGGCCGTGCGACCAGCGGGTGTGCGAGCCGGGCGACTTCCGCTGCCTGCGGCGCGTCGCGCCGGCGGAGGTCGCCTCGGCGGCCGAGCGCGCCATCGAGCGGGGGCGGCTTTCGCGGAGGCGGGGTGTGTCATGAGGCGAATACCCCTGGAACGCGCGGCGCTGTGGCTGCTCTACGGGACCGTAGCGGCGCTGCAGGTGTCGATTGCCGCCGCGCAGACGCTGCTCGCGCTGATGCTCGTCGCCTGGATCGCGATGCTGGCACAGGGCCGCGCACGGCCTGGCGCCCCGCCGTTCTTCAGGGCGCTGGCGGTCTACGCCGTCTTCACGCTGGCGGCCACGGTCTTCTCGGTCGAGCCGCTGACGAGCCTCGTCGACGACAAGCAGCTGCTCCTGTTGCTGACCGTGCCGGCGGTCTACGAAATCGCCCGCGGCGGCCGGGCCCGCACGGTGCTGGCCGTGATCATCACGGCGGGCGCCGCCAGCGCCGTCGCCGGCATCGTCCAGTACGGGATGCTGCACTACAACAACCTCGGCCAGCGGCCGCAGGGGTCGCTCGGCCACTACATGACGTATTCGGGGCTGCTGATGCTCGTCGCCATGGCGGCGGCGGCGCGGCTGCTGTTTGAAGCGCGCAACCGCACGTGGCCCGCGCTCGTGATGCCGGCGCTGCTGGTGGCGCTCGCGCTGACCTTCACGCGGAGCGCGTGGGTGGGCGCCAGCGCGGGCATCGCCGCGCTGCTGCTCCTGAAGGACTTCCGTCTGCTCGGCGCGCTGCCCGTCGTGCTGGCCGTGGGCATCGCCATCGCGCCCCCGCAGGTGACCCATCGTTTCTACTCCATGTTCGATTTGAACGACCCGACGAGCCGGGACCGGGTGGCGATGCTGCGCGAGGGCGTGCGGATGATCGCCGCCGACCCGCTCACGGGCATGGGCCCGAACATGGTGGAGCGCCAGTACGCGCGGTTCCGGGACGCCGAGGCCGTCGAGCGCGTCAATCCGCACCTGCACAACGTGCCGATGCAGATCGCGGCCGAGCGCGGCCTGCCCGCGCTCTTCGCCTGGCTGTGGTTCGTCGGGAGCGCCTCTGCGGGGCTGTGGGCGCTCCTGCGCCGCGGCCGCCACCGCGTGCTCGCGGCCGCCGGCCTCGGCGCGGTGGCCGCCATGCTCGGCGCCGGGATGTTCGAGCACAACTTCGGCGACTCGGAGTTCCTCCTGCTGCTGCTCGTGCTCGTGACGCTGCCCTTCGCGTCCGAGCGCCCGGAGCCCGCCGATCCCGGAGCCCCGGGCGCGCGGCGGGCGGAGGGACTCTCGTGATGACGAGGTCCGCCTTGCAGGGCGCGCGCGCACGCGAGATTGTCGGGCGCTTCGCGTCGGTCGAGATCCTGGTCGTCGGCGACCTCATGCTGGACCAGTTCGTCATCGGCCGCGTCAGGCGGATCTCGCCCGAGGCCCCGGTGCCGGTGGTCGAGCACGACCACGACGAGCACCGGATTGGCGGCGCCGGCAACGTCGCGCACAACATCCGCGCCCTCGGCGCGCGGGTTGCGCTTGTCGGCCTGGTCGGGACGGATGCCGCCGCCGATTGGCTGCGCGCCGAGCTGGCGGCGCGGGGCCTGGACGGGGCGGCGCTCGTGGCCGACCCCGCGCGCCCGACCACGCGGAAGCAGCGCATCGTCACGACGCGCAACCAGCAGGTGGCGCGGGTGGACTTCGAGAGCGACGCCGAGGCCGGCGGCGCCGTCGAGCGGGCCCTGATCGACAGGGCGCTCGGGAGGCTCGAGGACGCGGCGGCCGTGGTCGTCTCCGACTACCTCAAGGGCGCCGTCACCCGGGCGCTCGTCGCGGCGGTGGTCGAGCGCGCCCGGGCGCGATCGATTCCCGTGCTCGTCGATCCCAAGGTCCCGCACCTCGACTACTACGCCGGCACGACCGTGGTGAAGCCGAACTTGGTCGAGGCCGAGATGGCGGCGCACATGCGGATCCGGACCGACGAGGACGCCGGCCGGGCCGGGCGCCGGTTCCTCGAGCGCGCCGGGTGCCGGAACGTGCTCATCACGCGCGGCGAGCACGGGATGTCGGTGGTCACGCCGGCAGAGGAGGCGCACTACCCCGCCGTGGCGCGCGAGGTGGCCGACGTCACCGGGGCCGGGGACACCGTGATTGGGGCGGTGGCGTGCGCGCTGGCGGCCGGGGCCGACCTGGCGGAGGCCGCGCAGCTTGCCAACCACGCGGCGGGCATCGTCGTCGGGCGCTTCGGTCCCGCGACCGTCTCGCCCGCCGACCTCCTCACCGAGATGGAGATGGGGGAGATGGGGTCAGATCCAGAAAAACGGGGTCAGGCCCCGGATTCCTGGGCCTGACCCCGTTTTTCTGGATCTGACCCCATTACCTCATCAGTGTCTGAAGTGCCGGCGGCGCGTCAGGACCATCGCGATGCCGTGCTCGTCGGCCGCCGCGATGACGTCGGCGTCGCGCACCGATCCGCCCGGCTGCACGACGGCCGTCGCCCCGGCGGCCACGATCGCATCGAGGCCGTCGCGGAACGGGAAGAAGGCGTCCGACGCCGCCACCGACCCCGCAAGTGACAGCTTCGCCGCCTCGGCCTTCATCCGGGCCACGTTCACCGCGTCGACCCGGCTCATCTGGCCGGCGCCGACCGCGAGCGTGCGGTCCTCGGACGTGAAAATCACCGTGTTCGACTTCACGTGCGCGCAGACGCGCCACGCGAACCGCAGGGCCTTCCACTCGGCCGGCGTCGGCGCCCGTCTGGTCACGACCTCCGGCCCGCCCTTGCGCGGCCACTCGTCCCGCGCCTCCGCCACGCGGTCCGCGTCCTGCGCGAGGACGCCTCCCAGCGCAGACCGGAGGTCGAGGCGGCCCAGGGTCCGGCTGACGCCGCCGGCGCCGAAGGCCGCCGGCGCGATGACGACGCGCAGGTTCTTCCTGGCTGCGAGGACCGCCAGCGCCGCCTCGGTAATCGCCGGCGCGATCACGGCCTCGATGAAGGTGGAGGCGATGGCCTGCGCCGTCGCCTCGTCCACTTCGCGGTTGCACCCGACGATGCCGCCGAAGGCGGACAGCGGATCGGCGTCGCGCGCGCGGACGTAGGCCTCGGCCAGGTCGAGGCCCGTCGCGGCGCCGCACGGGTTCGTGTGCTTGATGACGACCGCGGCGGGCTCGACGAACTCGGCGGCGATGCGCGACGCGGCGTCCACGTCCAGCAGGTTGGTGAAGGACAGTTCCTTGCCCTGCAGCACGGCGGGCAAGTCGCCGGGCGCCGCGTCGGCGGGCACGTACCACGCGCCGGGCTGGTGCGGGTTCTCGCCGTAGCGCAGCGTGCGGTGGCGGTTCGTGGCGACGATCAGACGCGGCGGCAGCGGGTCGCGCTCGGCCAGGCGCCGGCACGCGCCGCCCTCGACGGCGACGGCCTCCAGCTCGTTGGCGATGGCGCAGTCGTAGCTCCCCGTGTGGGTGAACGCCTCCTTCGCCAGGGCGAAGCGCAGCTCCATCGACGGCCCGCCCGGCTCGTCGAGGGCGGCCAGCACGCGGCCGTAGTCGCCCGGCGACGTCACCACGAGCACGTCCTTGAAGTTCTTGGCGGCCGCCCGGATCATCGACGGCCCGCCGATGTCGATGTCCTCGACGAGCGCCTCGAACGCCGTGCCCGGCCTCGCGGCCGTCTCGCAAAACGGGTAGAGGTTCACGACGACCATGTCGATCGGCGTGATGCGGAACCGCTCCATCGCCTCCAGGTCGCTCGAGTGGTCGCGGCGGGCGAGGATGCCGCCGTGGATCATCGGGTGCAGCGTCTTGACGCGGCCGTCCATCATCTCGGGCGCGCCCGTCACCTCGGCCACCTGGACGACCGGCACGCCGGCGTCCGCCAGCGCGCGCGCGGTGCCTCCTGTCGAGACGATGTCCCAGCCCCGCTGGACCAGGCCGCGGGCGAACTCCACGAGGCCGGCCTTGTTCGACACGCTGATCAATGCGCGCATGATGCTCACTCCCGGGAGGCGATGGCGGCTGCCAGAGAGTAGAGAGTATAGCCGCGTCGCTTGCCGTCCGCTCGCCGTCCGCTCGTCTTGACACTCCGCAAACGCGGCCGGTAACATGCCGATCGGGTGCCTCCGGGCGGGCGCCCGCCGCACGAACAGCGGATCGACGGGACTTTCTCCGGCTGGAGCCGGGGAGCGGCAAGACCGCGGCGCGCCCGGCGCCGCGACAAGGCAAGGCAGGGCACGTATGCGCATTACAGGCAAGGTGAAGTGGTTCAACAACGCGAAGGGGTTCGGATTCATCGAGCGCGAGGGCGGGAGCGACGTGTTCGTTCACTACTCGGCCATCACGGGCAACGGCTTCCGTTCGCTCGAGGAGGGCCAGGCCGTGGAGTTCGAGATCGTCGACGGCCCGAAGGGACCTCAGGCGGGCAACGTCATCAAGATCTAGCGATCACCCCTTCCGACAGCTTCACCGGGGCGGCCCAGCCGCCCCGGTGTTTTTTCAGGCGCGATTCCCCGACAACGTAACGGCGCGAGATGAGGAGGCCGGCCGGGCCCTGCCCGCGGGCCGCCGCGGCTGGCGCGGGTGTCCTGCCGCTCACTCGCCGCGCGAGCCCTTGAGGCCCCTCGCGCTGAAGGTGAGCTTGCCGTCGTGGATCGTCACGCGGAACGCCACCTCGGGCGCGCCGCGCTTCCTGAGGACCGCCACCTTGTCGCGGATCAGGCCGGCGAACCTGTGGAACGGCACCTGCCGCTCGCCGAGTTCGCGGCGCACGTCGCTGACGCGCTCGTAGAGATCGCGGAGCCGGTCCGACTCGCGGACCGGGTCGGCGAACACCGTGACGTAGACGACGCGATCGCCCTGCGACGCCGCGCCCGCTGCGGGCTGGCCGCGGTGGGCGAACGGCCCCGGGCGTCCCTCCTCGCGGGCCCGCAGCCCCCGGTCCCACAGGTCCACAAAGGTCGCCAGCCGCGACATCAGCGCCTGCAGGCGGAACCGCTCCGCGTACGAGCCCTCGATCGCGCTCGCGCGCTCGAGCTTCGCCACCGACTGCTCGACCTGCGTGCGCGTCTCCCACGGCGGGCGAGGGAGCTGCCCGGCGAAGAACATGTTGTACTCGGCCTCGAGCCTGCGCAGGTCGGCCTCGAGCTTCTGCAGGCTGCGTTCGAGATCGGATCCGCGGGCCACTAGCGCGGGAGAAGATACCAGAGGAGCGGCAGCCAGAGCTCGCGCGCGAACGGGAGCGGCCGGTCGTCGACGAGCACCTCGGTCGTGTCGAGGCCGCCGACGATCGCCCACAGGTCGCGGAGCGCCAGCACCTGCTCCGGGGTGAAACGGGCCCGATGGCGCAGGCTGCCGCCGTGGCCGACTTCGAGGTAGTCGCTACTCGCGCGGGCGAGTTCCAGCGACCGCGCGTAGCCGGGGCCGTCGAAGGGCGCGAACACGATCGTGTAGGAAAACGGCCGGTCCAGCGGCCGCTCGAGGAGCGCGGCCTGGAGGTCCGGATCGAGCCGCGCCAGCTCCTCGTCGGACGGCTCCTCGTCGAGATCGGCGTACGGCCAGAACTGATCCCGCGGCCGGTAGGCCGGCACTGCCTGGTTCTCGGCGCTGCTGGCCTGAGCGGACGGATCGTGCGCGTTGGGCGATTCCGCCATGTGAGCGTGAGGGCCGCGCCGTGGCCATCACCGCGCGGACGCCTGATGGTATCCTGAGTGCGCCGCGGGTCGCAAGACGGCGACGGAGGAATCCGGAATTCAGAAGCCGGAACCCAGACGCGAGAAGGTGCCCGCTGCGGCTCAGCGGCTCAACCCGTGTTCCGGACTCTGGATTCCGAATTCCGGATTCTGAATTCCGAGTCAGTGCTCCGATGTCCAACTTCCGAGTCCTCCCCTCCATCGAGCAGCTGCGGCAGCGGCCGCGCGTCGCGGAGCTTGTCGGCCGCTTCGGTCACACCGCCGTCGTCGAGGCCTTGCGCGAGGAGACCGACGCGCTGCGCCGCCGGCTTGCAGAGGCCGCCTCTCGGCCCGGTTCCGCCGCCTCGCTGCTTTCGCTTCCCGCGACGGCCGGCGATGCCGACCGGTTGCCCGCGACGGTCGAGGACGCCGCGTCGGCCATCGAAGCCGGGATCGAGCCGCGCCTCGCGCGCATGTTCCAGCCGACGCTGCGCCCCGTCATCAACGCCACCGGCGTGATCGTCCACACGAACCTCGGCCGCGCGCCCCTCTGCGCCGCGGCCACCGGCCAGGTCGCCGCCGTGGGCCGCCGCTACTCCACGCTCGAGTACGACCTCGCGGCCGGCGGCCGCGGCCATCGCGATCATCACGCCGCGGGCCTCCTCTGCCGCCTGACCGGCGCCGAGTCGGCCGTCGTCGTCAACAACAACGCCGCCGCGACCATGCTCGTGCTGGCGGCGATGGCGGCGGGGCGGGAGGTCATCGTCTCGCGCGGGGAACTGGTCGAGATCGGCGGCGGGTTCCGCGTGCCGGAGGTCATGGAGCAGTCCGGGGCGATCCTGCGGGAGGTCGGCACCACCAACCGGACGCGGGCGGCCGATTACGACCGGGCCGTCTCGGAGCGCACGGCGCTCATCCTGCGGGTGCACCGATCGAATTTCACCATCGAGGGGTTCACCGAGCAGCCGGCCCTCGAGGATCTCGTGGCCGTCGGCCGGAAGCGGGGCGTGCCCGTCGCGGAGGATCTCGGCAGCGGCAATCTCATCGGCGGCCTTGCAGAGTCGGCCGGGCTCGCGGGGCTGCGGGCCGATGAGATGCCGTGGCTCGAGCCCTTCCTGCGGGACGAGCCGACCGTTCGCGGCAGCATCGGCGCGGGCGTGGACGTCGTGTGCGTGAGCGGCGACAAGCTGCTCGGCGGGCCCCAGGCCGGCATCATCCTCGGGAAGCGCGCGCCGCTCGACGCCATCCGGCGCCATCCGCTCATGCGGGCGCTCCGGGTGGACAAGATGACCTACGCGGCGCTGACCGGCACCCTGATGGAGTACGTCACCGGCCGCGCGGCCGACAGCGTGCCCGTGCTGCGCATGATGACGCGGTCGCCCGAGTCCATCGAGGCGCGCGCGCGAGCTGTCGCGTTGGCGGTGGGCGCGCCGGGCTCGTTCGCGTGCGAGATCGTCGACGGGGGCTCGACCATTGGCGGAGGCACCACGCCCGGCCTCACGCTGCCGACGAGGCTGCTGGCGCTGACGCACGCCCGCCTGTCGGCCGATGGTCTCGAGGCGGCACTTCGAGCGCTTGACCCGCCAGTCATCGCCCGCATCGAGCGCGACCGCGTCGTGCTCGACCTGCGCACCGTGTTCGAGGACGAGGACGCCAGCCTCGCGCGCGGCCTGAACGCCATCGTCTAGCCTGGCTCGTGGAGGCCTGCGGATCGGCGAGGCGAGCCAGGGGCTTGGGACTTGGCGCTAGGCGCTAGTCGCCAAGGCTGTCGCGGCCCCAGCCCCGGCGCACACCGCAGCTGTTGGCCGAGTGCGTGATCCGTGGAGGCCGGGTCTTAGGACCCGGCGCCCCGCTTGTCATCTCACCACCTGATACGCCTGATCCGCCACGATCCCCAGGTACGCCTCGGACGCCTTCACCGGCCCGTCCATCAGCCACACCCAGAGATCGCCGGCCACGATGGTCCGCCACAGGATGTCCGCCTTCCCGTCCCCGTCGAAATCCCCCGTGCCGACGATGTCGTAGGAGACGTCCACCGTGGCAACGAACAGCTCGGCGACCGGTGTCGCGCCGTCCATCTGCCAGTAGTAGACGGTGCCGTCCCGCTTGTGGCGCCACACGAGGTCCGCCTTGCCGTCGCCGTTCCGGTCGCCCTGCGCGCGGATCTCCCAGTTCGGGTCGCCCACCACGCCCACGTAGGCGTCCGTCGCGTGCGCGGCGTGCTTCACGCCTCACAGCCACAGGTCGCCGCCCGAGCCCCGCCAGAGGGTGTCGGATGCGAAATCCCCCACGAAGTCGCTCGCCCGGCGGAACCTCACCTCCAGAGCAGCATGTCCGTTCGCGGCCGCAGATGCAGCCGCGCCCTCATCCAGGCCGATGCTCGCCAGGCTCAGGGCCGTCGACGAGCCGCGTCCGCGAACAGCATGGAACGTCAGGCTCACAAAGCCGCCGCTGACCGAAGCGGCTGTGACTCCAGCCATCGCCAGCCGAACCGTACCGGGTGTGCTGCTGTTGACAACGAGGAGCCAGTCACCGGCGACCGACGATCCGCGAGCGGCTGATCCCTCGATGAGGCTGAGCACGGCCGGCTCGCAGGTGAACGCGACCTCCGCCGACCGGAGGGTCTTTCCCTTCGACTCCACGACAATCGGCACAGCGACCGTCGCGCCAGGTTCCACGGTCGCGATCGGCAGCGACACGGCAACCGGGCCCGTTGGCGGGCGGTCGCCCGCCGGCTCCCGCGAATCGGGCTCCGGCGGCGCCGGCGGCGATCGACATCCCGGCGCTGTCGCAGCCGGCGGATTGGGTGGTTTCCGGCTCGACGCTCGTCGCCAAGAACGCCCAAGGCACGAGCCTCTGGACTTCCACGTTTCCGATCGACCTGCCGCCTCGCTTCTCGTTCGCCGCCCGGAACGACGAATCCGGCGGGGCGAGCGTGGCGATGCTCGATGCGGCGAGCCCCGCGGGATCGGCCCCGTCGGAAGCCCCGCGCTACCGATGCGGCACCTGCCCGCCGGGGCGACCGGTTCACTTCGTGAAGATCCCGAAGCCGGCCAGGCCGAGCAGCCTGAAGGAATCGAGCCCGCCGATGAGTGTCGACCTCAGCGGGGACTCGCAGATCATCGTGAGAGCCGGCCACATGCAGGACATCGCCGACACCATCGGCGGATACGTCCTCTACACGCTCGACGCGCAGCTGCGCCCGGTGTCGGTGGGGCTGAGCAGCAACTTCGAGGCGGCATGCCGGGCGGTCGCTGCAAGGGGATACGTCGCTCCCCTGCCCGCCAGGCCGGTCATCGAGGAGGTCCGGACGGTGCGCTGGTGGGACGGCTCGCGGTTCGTCGATCTGAGAGCGCCGTCGGTGTCTTCGCCGGAGGGAACGTCGCGGTGACGTGATCAACGCGGCGAAGACGCGCCGGATCTGAAGACCCGGCCTCCATCAGAACGCTGCAGGATCCCGAACCCCGAGTCCCGAGCCCCGAGTCCCGCGTCCCGAACTAGAGCACGCTGGCGACGGCGCGCGCGGCGATCTCGACAACGCGCGTCGGCAGGACGCCGAGGTAGAGCAGCGCCGCGACCGACAGCCACAGCGCCGCCGCGGCGGGCTTGGGCACGCGCGGGAGCGCGGCCGGGGCGGCCTCGGCCGCCTTGTCGGTCATGTACATCATCACGATGATGCGCAGGTAGAAGAACACCGAGACGACGCTCGTCAGCACGCCGACGATGGCCAGGGCGTACTGATCGGCGCGCACGGCCGCCGTGAAGACGTACCACTTCGCCACGAACCCCGCGAAGGGCGGGAACCCGCCGAGCGACAGCAGGAACACGGCGAGCATCCCGGACATGAACGGGCTGCGGTGCCACAGGCCCCGGTAGTCGTCGAGGGTCTGCATGGGCGCCTCGCGCGAGTCGAGGAGCGCGATCACGGCGAAGGCCCCGACGTTGGTCACGGCGTACACGACGAGGTAGAACAGGATGGCGGCGCGGCCCACCTCGTCGCCCGACGCGAGCGCCACCAGCAGGTAGCCGCCGTGGGCGATGCTCGAGTAGGCGAGCATCCGCTTGAGGTTCACCTGCACGACCCCCACGACGGAGCCGAGGATCATGGTGCAGATCGCGAGCACCCACACGACGGGCAGCCAGTCGGCCCGCAGCGGCCCGAGCGCGTGGAGGAACACGCGGATGAAGGCGGCGAAGGCGGCGGCCTTCACGGCGGTGGACATGAAGCCGGTGACGACGGTCGGCGCGCTCTCGTAGGCGTCCGGCGTCCACATGTGGAACGGCACGGCCGCCACCTTGAAGGCGAAGCCGGCGAGCAGCAGGCCCATGGCGACGAGGAGCAGCAGGCCCCCCGCCGGCGCGTGCGCCTGCACGTGGGCCGCCAGCCGATCGAGGTGCGTGCTGCCGGAGAGGCCGAACGCGAACGCCACGCCGTACAGGAAGAACGCGCTCGAGAAGCCGCCCAGGATGAAGTACTTGAACGCCCCCTCGGCGCTCGCGTAGACGCGGCGCCGCAGGCCGGTCATCGCGTACAGGGCCAGCGAGAACACCTCGAGCGCCAGGAAGATGACGAGGAGGTCCGTCGCCACGGCCATGAGCATCATGCCGGCGAGGGCGAACATCGTGAGCGCGTAGTACTCGCCGGCCGGCAGCCCCTCCCGCTCGACGGCATCGGACGAGAACACGATCGTGAGGACGCCGATCCCGACGAGGACGAGCTGCACGAACAGCCCGAAGTCGTCCGCCTCCGCCACGCCGAGGCACCCGGCGCGCCGGCCCCACAAAAGGACGGCGGACGCGCCGGCGCCGGCGAGCCCGACGAGGCCCAGGCCGCCGATGGGCATGCGCTCGCCCCGGCGCCGGAAGGCCTCGGCCAGCATGCAGGCGATGCCCGCCAGCGTCACGCACATGACAGGAACGATGCCGTTCAGCGCCTGGCCAATGGTGGACACGCTGCTCACCTGGGGCCCGAGGGGCCTGGCTCCTCTTCAACGACCGTCACGGCAGGGGCCGCAGAAACGTCAGCGGGGCCCGGCCCCCGCCCGGGCGCCGTCCCGGCGCGCACGGCGCGCGCGGGCTCGGCCTCGGCCATCCGCGACACGATGCGCTCGACGGCGGGCGTCATGGGCCTCAGGAACACCCACGGCGCCACGCCCATGAACACGGCCATGGCGATGGCGGGCACGAGCACCCACCCTTCGCGCCGGTCCATGTCCGGCAGCCCCTCGTTCTTCGGGTTCGTCACGGACCCGTAGTTCACGCGCTGGAACATCCAGAGCATGTAGACCGCGGAGAGGATCACGCCGCTCGCCGCCGCGGCCGCCAGCCACGGGTTCCACCGGAACGCGCCGAGCAGGATCAGGAACTCGCCGACGAACCCGTTGAGCCCGGGCAGCCCGATCGACGACAGGGTGATCACGAAGAACGCGGCCACCAGGCGCGGCATGACGTGCTTGAGGCCGCCGAACTCGGCGATGAGGCGCGTGTGCCGGCGGTCGGACAGCATGCCGACGATGAGGAAGAGCGCGCCGGTCGAGACGCCGTGGTTCAGCATCTGGTAGACGGCGCCCTGCACGCCCTGCACGTTCATCGCCGCGATGCCGAGCACGACGAACCCCAGGTGGCTCACGCTCGAGTAGGCCACGAGCTTCTTCAGGTCCGGCTGCACCATCGCCACGAGCGCGCCGTAGACGATGCCGACGACGGCCAGGACGGCGAGCGCCGGGGCGAACTCGGCGGCGGCCTGCGGGAAGAGCGGGAAGGCGAAGCGCAGCAGGCCGTAGGTGCCCATCTTCAGCAGCACGCCGGCCAGGATCACGGAGCCGGCCGTGGGCGCCTCGACGTGGGCGTCGGGCAGCCACGTGTGGAACGGGAAGAGCGGCACCTTGATGGCGAACGCGACGGCGAAGGCGAGGAAGAGCCACACCTGCGTGCCCTTCGGCAGCGCCAGCCGCAGCCAGGCCTCGTAGCCGAAGCTGTACGCGCCCGTCGCCGCGCTGTGCAGGTAGGCCACGGTGAGGATGGCGACGAGCATCAGGACGCTGCCGGCCATGGTGAAGAGGATGAACTTCACGGCGGCGTAGACCCGGCGCTCGTAGCCCCAGACCCCGATGAGGAAGTACATCGGGATGAGCATCGCGTCCCAGAACACGTAGAAGAGGAACATGTCCAGGGCGAGGAACACGCCCACCATCGCGCTCTCGAGGACGAGCATGAAGACGGAGAACGCCTTCACCTTCTTGTGGACGGACCGCCACGATCCGAGCAGGGCGAGGGGCGTGAGGAACCCGGTCAGGACGACGAGGAAGAGGCTGATGCCGTCCACGCCGACGGCGTACTGGATGCCGAAGGAGGGGATCCAGTCCGCGCGCTCGACCATCTGGAACCCGGGCTGGGACGCGTCGAACCGGCTCCACGCCCACAGCGCGGCGGCGAGCTCGGCGAGCGAGGCGCCGAGGGCGAACCGCCGGACGAAGGCGTCGCGCCTGCCGTCGCCGTCAGGCACGGCGGCGAGGAGCGCGGCCGCGGCGAGGGGCAGCGCGATCAGGATGGTGAGCACGGGCGCTACCGCCATACGTAGTATCCCAGGATCACGACGACGCCCACGAAGATCGACAGCGCGTACGCGCGCATCGAGCCGGTCTGCAGCCGCCGCAGCGCCGCGCCGGCGCCGCTGACGATCGTCCCGGCGCCGTTGACGGCGCCGTCGACGACGCCCTCGTCCACCACCTTCCACAGCGCGCGCTCGGATCCGCGCCGGATGGGCTGCACGATGGCCGCGTCGTAGATCTCGTCCACGTAGTACTTGTTGAGGAGCAGGCGGTGGAGGCCCGCGAAGCGGGCGGCCACCGCATCGGCCGCTTCGCGCCGGCGCAGGAAGAAGTACGCCGCGAGGGCGATGCCGGCCAGCGCGACGCCGCTCGACAGGGCCATGAGGCCGAGCTCGGCGGCATGGTCGTCGGAGCCATGGCCGCCTTCGCCGGCATGCGCGAGTCCGCCTTCGCCCTGCGGCCCGCTCCCGGGAACCATCTCGCCTCGGGCTTCGGCGAGATTCGCGCCGTGTTCGCCGCTCGCCGCAACGCCCGGAGCGGCGAAACTCGGCGCGAGGAAATGCTCGATGCGGTTGGAGCCGCCGAGGGCGGCGGGAACGCCGATGTATCCCGCCACGGCGGACCCGACGGCGAGCAGCACGAGCACGACGGCCATCGCGGGCGGCGCGTCGTGGAGGCGCCCGCCTCCGCCCGCATGCGGGAGTCCGCCTCCGCTGGCCCGATCATGCCCGGCTTCGGCGAGACCGCGGCTCGCGCCCGCGCGCGAGCCGTGGAACGTGAGGAAGACGAGGCGGAACATGTAGACGGCCGTCAGCAGCGACGCGACGACGGCCACGGCCCACACCAGCGTGTGGCCGCCGGCATACGCCTTCCAGAGGATCTCGTCCTTGCTGAAGAAGCCGGAGAGCAGCGGCACGCCCGAGATCGCGAGCGCGCCGACGAGGAACGTCCAGTACGTGACCGGCAGCTCCCCCTTCAGGCCGCCCATCTTCCGGATGTCCTGCTCCCCCGCCAGGGCGTGAATGACCGCGCCGGACGCGAGGAAGAGCAGCGCCTTGAAGAACGCGTGCGTGTAGAGGTGGAAGATCCCCGCGGCGAAGGCGCCGACGCCCATCGCGACGAACATCAGCCCGAGCTGCGACACGGTGGAGTAGGCGAGGACGCGCTTGATGTCGTTCTGCACGAGGCCGATCGTGCCGGCCATGAGCGCGGTCGCCACCCCGACGGCCGCCACGACGCCCAGCGCGATCGGCGCGTGGGCGAACAGCACCGCGTTGCGCCCGATCATGTACACGCCGGCCGTCACCATCGTCGCGGCGTGGATGAGGGCGGAGACGGGCGTCGGGCCCTCCATCGCGTCCGGCAGCCACACGTAGAGCGGGATCTGGGCGGACTTGCCCGTCGCGCCGGCAAACAGCAGCAGCGCCGCCAGCGAGACGGTCCCGAACGCGGCTTCCGGGGGCGCCTGGGCCGCCAGGCCGGCGACCTCCTGGAAGTCGAGGGTGCCGAAGGCCACCCAGATCAGGAAGACGCCCAGCAGGAAGCCGAAGTCGCCGATGCGGTTGACGATGAAGGCCTTCTTGCCGGCGTCGGAGGCCGACTTCCTGGTGAACCAGAACCCGATGAGGAGGTACGAGCAGAGCCCCACGCCCTCCCAGCCCACGAACATCACGGGGAAGTTCGCGCCGAGGACGAGCACGAGCATGAAGGCCGCGAAGAGGTTCAGGTAGGAGAAGTACCTCGCGTACTCGCTCGGCCGCTCGTCGTGCATGTAGGCCGTCGAGTACACGTGGATCAGGAACCCGACGCCCGTGACGACCAGGACCATCACCGCGGCGAGCGGGTCGAGCCTGAGCGTGAACGGCGCCGCGAGCGCGCCGGACTCGATCCAGGGCGCCACCTGCTGCACGATCGCCCGCGAGCCTTCGGGCAGGCCCGCGAGCGCCAGGACGGCCCAGGCCGACGCGAGCAGCGATCCGAGCATCGCCGCCAGCGCCACGCCGGCGGAGGCGGCCCGGGCCAGGCGCCTCCCGATCGCGGCGTTGACCAGGAACCCGAGGAGCGGCAGCAGCGGAATGAGGAGCAGCACGGGTCCCCTCACCACTTCAGGCTCGTGAAGGCGTCGGGGTTGAGCGACTCCCGGTGCCGGAACAGGGCGATGGCGAGCGCCAGGCCCACGGCCGCCTCGGCCGCCGCGACGGTGACGACGAAGAACATGATCACCTGTCCGTGGACGGATCCCTGGAAGCGGCCGAAGGCGATGAACGCGAGGTTGACGGCGTTCAGCATCACCTCGATCGACAGGAGCACCGTGATGACGTTGCGGCGCAGGAACACGCCGACGGTGCCCACGGCGAAGAGCACGGCGGAGAGGAAGAGGTAGTGGCCCAGCGGCACCATCGCGCTACGACTCCCGCCTGGCCAGGACGACGGCCCCGACCATGGCCACGATGATGAGCAGCGACGTCACCTCGAAGGCGAGGGAGTACTCCGAATAGAGCACGCCGCCGAGGGTGCGCACCGACTGGAGGGCGGTCCCGTCGGACTCCGGGCCGGCGCCCATCCACGACCCGCCCGCGCGGCGCGTGCGCAGGACGGCCCAGGCCAGCTCGGCCGCGAGCACGATGGCCAGCGCGGCGCCGGCCGCGAGGGGCCTGCCTCCGAGCGCCGCGCCGCCCGTCCCCTCGTCCTCCCGGTGCGCGTTCAGGAGCATCACCACGAAGAGGAACAGCACCATGATCGCGCCGGCGTAGATGATGATCTGCACGACGGCGGCGAAGGGCGCGTCCAGCCCGATGTAGAGCGCGGCGAGGGCGGCGAACGACACGATGAGCAGCAGCACGCTGTGCATCGGGTTGCGGCCCAGCACCACCGCGAGGGAGGCCGCGACGGCGACGGCGGCGGCGAGCAGGAACAGCAGCATCTCAGCGCCCAACGGTAATCACCCCCGCCGCGGTGAGGATCAGGTTGAGCGCCGCGACCGGGAGCAGCACCTTCCACCCGAACTGCATGAGCTGGTCGTAGCGCAGGCGCGGCAGCGTCCACCGCATCCAGATGTAGAAGAAGAGGATGGCGCCGGTCTTGGCGAGGAACCAGATCCAGCCGAGGGACTCGGGCAGGAACGGCCCGTGCCAGCCGCCCAGGAACAGGTTCGCGGCCACGGCGGCCGCGGTCACCATGTTGATGTACTCCGCGAGGAAGAACATCATGAACGGCGTGCTGCTGTACTCGGTGTGGTAGCCCGCCACCAGCTCCTGCTCGGCCTCGGGGAGGTCGAAGGGCGCGCGGTTGGTCTCGGCCACGCCGGCGATCATGAAGACGAGGAAGCCGACGGGCTGGACGAAGACGTTCCAGCGCGGGAGGACGCCGAGCCACGCGCCCTGCTGCGCGTCCACGATCTCGGTGAGCGACAGCGAGCCCGCGATGATCAGGACCGACGCCAGCGAGACGCCGTAGGACAGCTCGTAGCTGATCATCTGCGACGCCGAGCGGAGCGCGCCGAGCAGCGAGTACTTGCTGTTCGAGCTCCAGCCGGCGAGGACGATGCCGTAGACGCTGATCGACGTGATGGCGAAGATCACGAGCACGGCCACGTTCACGTCGGCGACCTGCAGGCGGATCGGCTCCTCGATCAGCCCGAACAGCGTCGTCTCGGCGCCGAAGGGCACGACGGCGAAGGCCGCGAAGGCGGCCGTCGCCGAGAGGAGCGGCGCCACGTAGTAGAGGACGCGGTCGGCGGCGACGGGCCGGAGCGGCTCCTTGAGGATGAGCTTGATGACGTCGGCGAACGGCTGGAGCGCGCCCTTCGGGCCGACGAGGTAGGGCCCGTAGCGCTGCTGGATGGCCCCGGCGACCTTGCGCTCGGAGTACACCATGACGGCCGCCGCCAGGAGCAGCATGACGAAGACGGCGACGACGACGCCGACCTGGGCCACGTACAGCGGGATCATCGCCCCCGCCTCCAGCCGGCGTGGAACGGGCAGCGCCCCTCCCGGACGTGCGCCTCGTACTCGTGGCGGAAGTGCTCGAGGGTGCCCAGCACCGGCGCCACTTCGGCGTCGCCGAACGGGCACAGCGTCTTGCCCGCGATGTTGCGCGCCACGCTCTCGAGCAGGCCGAGGTCGCGCATCTCGCCCTCGCCCCGCTCGATCTTCTGCAGGATCTTCAGCATCCAGTCCGAGCCCTCGCGGCACGGCGTGCACTTGCCGCAGGACTCGTGGCGGTAGAAATGGACCAGGTTCTCGGCGGCCCACACCATGCACGTGGTGTCGTCCATGACGATCACGGCCGCCGACCCGAGCATCGACCCGGCCTTGATCATGCCATCGAAGCTCGCCGGGGCGTCGATCGCGCCTGGGGGCAGGACCGGCGTCGAGGAGCCGCCCGGGATCACGGCCTTGAGGGCCCGTCCGCCGCGGATCCCGCCGGCGTAGCCGTAGATGAGCTCGCGCAGCGTCGTGTGCATCGACGCCTCGTACACGCCCGGCCGCGCCACGTGCCCGCTCACGCAGAAGAGCTTCGGCCCGGTGTTCTGCTCGGGCCCGATGGCGGCGAACCACTCGGGACCCTTCGCGAGGACGAGGGGCACGTTGGCGAGGGTCTCGACGTTGTTGATGACGGTCGGGCAGCCGTAGAGGCCGACCACCGCCGGGAACGGCGGGCGCAGCCGCGGCTGGGCCCGCCTGCCTTCGAGCGACTCGAGCAGCGCCGACTCCTCGCCGGCCTCGTACGCGCCGGCGCCCCGGTGCACGTGGATCTCGCAGTCGAAGGCGCTCCCGAGGATGCCCCGGCCCAGGCAGCCCGCCGCGCGCGCCTCGGCGATGGCCGATTCGAGCACCTCGGCCACGTGCAGGAACTCGCCCCGGATGTAGATGTAGCCCGTCCTGGCGCCGATGGCGTAGCAGGCGATGGCCACGCCCTCGAGCACGAGATGGGGGTTGCGCTCCATCAGCACGTGGTCCTTGAAAGTCCCCGGCTCGCTCTCGTCGGCGTTGCAGCAGACGTATTTCGGGCCCGGGGAGTCCTTCGGGACGAACCCCCACTTCATCCCCGTCGGGAAGCCCGCGCCGCCGCGGCCCCGCAGGCCCGACGCCTTCACGGCCTCGATGACCCGGCCGGGCTCCATCGCGAGCGCCTTGCGCAGCCCTTCGTAGGCGCCATGGCGGATCGAGGCCTCGAGCGTGAACCCGCCCGGCTCGCGGACGAATGCGGTCAGCACCGGCTCCGTCACGGCTTCTCCACGCGCAGGTGACAGCCGCTCAGCGCGGCGGTCCCTTTCTCTCTCAACTCGTCCACCAGGCGCTCGGCGCCCTCCGGCGTCACGCACTCGTGCCAGCCGTCGTTCACCATCACGACCGGTCCGCGGTCGCACGCCCCCAGGCACTCGACCTCGACGAGGGTGAACATGCCCGTGGCGTCGGTCTCGCCCGGCGCGATGCCGAGCTTGCGGGCGAGGGCGTCGGTCACGCGCTCGGCGCCGTTCAGCGCGCACGACAGCGTCCGGCAGACCTGCAGCAGGTACGTGCCCGCCGGCTTCGAGCGGAACATCGTGTAGTAGGTCACGACGTCCTCGACCTCGGCCGGCGTGACGCCGATGACCTCCGCGACGTGCTCCATCGCCCGCGCGCTCACGTACCCCTGCTGCTCCTGCACCAGATGCAGGGCCGGGAGCAGCGCCGACCGCCGCCGGTCGGGCGGGTAGCGCAAGGCGATCTCCTCCAGCCGCGCGCGCCGCTCGGGCGTGAACGCGAAGGGCTCCCCCGGGTCGGGCCGCTCGCGCGCCGACTGGTGCAGCCCGGTCCCGTAGGACATCTTCGGGTGAAAGCTCACCGGTCCACGTCCCCCATGATGACGTCCACCGACCCGATGACGGCGACGATGTCGGCAATCAGGCCGCCCACCGCGAGCTTCCCGATCGCCTGGCAGGCCAGCAGCGAGGGCGAGCGCATCTTCACGCGCGACGGCCGGTTGCCGCCGTCGGAGACGACGTGGCAGCCGTGCTCGCCGCGCGGCCCCTCCACCGGCACGTAGGCCTCGCCGGCGGGCACGGTGAAGCCCTGCGAGTGGATCAGGAAGTGCTGGATGAGCGCTTCCATCTCGGTGTAGACCATGTCTTTCGGCGGCGGCACCACGCGCACGTCCCGCGCCGCGTACTCGCCCCGCGGCGCGATGCGCTCGAGCGCCTGGCGGCAGAGGCGCACGCTCTGGCGCATCTCCTGCACGCGCACGGCGTAGCGGTCGAAGACGTCGCCGGCGGCGCCGATGGGCACGTCGAAGTCGAACGTCTCGTACCCGCAGTACGGGAACGCCTTGCGCACGTCGTACGGCACGCCCGACGCCCGCGCGATGGGCCCCACCAGGCCCCAGGCCAGCGCGTCCGCCCTCGACAGCGCGCCGACGCCGCGCGTGCGCCGCAGGAAGATCTCGTTCTTCGTCAGCAGGTCCTCGCAGACGTCGATCCGGCCGGGGAGGCGGTCCAGGATGTGCCTGACGGCGTCGTGGAACCCGGCGGGCAGGTCCTCGCGCAGGCCGCCCACGCGGACGTAGCTGGGGAACATCCGGAAGCCGGCAATCAGCTCGTTGACGTCCAGGAGGAGCTCGCGCTCGTTGAACGTGTAGAGCATGACCGTGGTGGCGCCCAGGTCCATCACGTGGGTGCCCAGCCACACGAGGTGGCTGTTCAGGCGCTGCAGCTCGGCCAGGAGGACCCGGATCCACGACACGCGCTCGGGCATCTCGAGGCCGAGGAGCTTCTCGACGGCCAGCGCGTACGCGAGGCTGTTCGAGTGCGCGCTCAGGTAGTCCATCCGCTCGACGAGCGGGACCACCTGCTGCCACTTCTTCCGCTCCGCCGTCTTCTCGATCCCCGTGTGGAGGTAGCCGATGGTGGGCAGGACCGACAGGACGGTCTCGCCGTCGAGCTCGAGCACGAGGCGGAGCACGCCGTGGGTGCTGGGGTGCTGCGGCCCCATGTTGACGGTCAGCGTCTCGGTGCGCAGCTCAGGCATGCCGCCCCCGTTCGACGAGCTCGCAGATGGCGTGCAGCAGCGTGCGGTGCACCTCCTGGACGCGGGCGGTCGAGGCGGAGGGCACGTTGACGTGGATGTCCGCCGCCGCGCCCACCGCGCCGCCGTCCCGGCCCGTCAGGGCCACCGTGACGAGGCCGCGCGACTTCGCCGACGCGAAGGCGGCGCGGACGTTCCGAGAACCGCCGCTGGTGGAGATGCCGAGCAGGACGTCGCCCGGGGCGCCGAGGGCGTCCACCTGGCGCGCGAAGACGTCCTCGAAGGCGAAGTCGTTCCCGATGGCCGTCAGGATCGACGTGTCCGTCGTCAGGGCCAGCGCGGCGATCGCCGGGCGGTCGCGCTCGAACCGTCCGACGAGCTCGGCGGCGAAATGCTGCGCGTCCGCCGCGCTGCCGCCGTTGCCGCACGCGAGCACCTTGCCGCCGCGCCCGAGGGCCGCCAGCATCGCCTCGGCTGCTTCCGCCGCCGGCGCGGCCGCCGCGAGGCACGCCGCGTGGAGGCGCGACGCCTCCTCCAGGCGAAGGGCCACGAGATCGGCGAAGGCGGCGCTCACCGGGTGCCGCTCCCGCGCACGCGCCGGCTCTTCAGGATCCGCTCGGCGAACTGCTCTTCGGTGACCTGGATCGGCTCGTACGTCCTGACGGGCGCGCCGATCTGCACCGGGTAGTCCTTGCGCAGCGGATGCCCCTCCCACTCGTCGGGCGTGAGCAGCCTCCGCAGGTCGGGATGGCCGTCGAAGACGACGCCCAGCAGGTCCCACACCTCGCGCTCGAGGAACCCGGCCGACGGCCAGATCCCCGTGACCGTCCCGACATGCGGCTCGGGACCGGCGAGCCTCACCTTGACGCGCAGCCGGGCCGGCGCGTCGGCGGCCAGGAGGCTGTAGCTCAACTCGAAGCGGGGCTCGGCGCCCTGCCGGTCCACGCCGACAATGTCGAGGAGGGCGGTGTAGCCGAGCGCCGGATCGTCGCGGAGCGCCCGGCACGCCTCGGCGAGGCGGTCGGCCGAGACGACGAGCGTGGGCTGATCGATCGCGGCCAGCGCCTGCGCGCCCGACCCGGGCACGAGCCGATCCAGCACCGCCGCGACGGCCGTTGCGTCCATGGGCATCACGGCCTCGCCGCCGGGTAGGCGAACGCCCGCTGCCGGTCGATCTTGCGCTGCAAGGCGACAATCGCGTAGAGAAGCGCCTCGGGCCGCGGCGGGCAGCCGGGCACGAAGACGTCGACCGGCACGACCTGGTCGCAGCCCTGGACGATCGCGTAGTTGTCGAAGACGCCGCCGCACGAGGCGCACGCGCCCATCGAGATCACCCACTTCGGCTCGGGCATCTGATCGTAGATCCGGCGCACGGCCGGCGCCATCTTCCTGGAGAGCCGCCCCGCGACGATCATCAGGTCGGCCTGCCGAGGCGAGGCGCGGAAGACCTCGGCCCCGAACCGGGCGATGTCGTAGCGCGACGCCGCCATCGACATCATCTCGATGGCGCAGCAGGCCAGGCCGAGGGTGACCGGCCAGATCGAGGACCGGCGCGCCCACTGCACCATCTTGTCGACGGTGGTCGTCAGGATGGGAATGTCCCACTCAGGTGCCATCGGTCATCCGTCGCTGCGGCGCCGGCCCGGGGGCGCGGCGCTGCCGGCCTACGGGCGGTTCCAGTCGATCGCGCCCTTCTTCCAGACGTACGCGTACCCCGCCGCCAGGACCAGGAAGAACACCAGCACCTGGATGAACCCGACCCACCGCAGGTCGCGGATGGCCATCGCCCAGGGGTAGAGGAACGCGACCTCGATGTCGAACAGCAGGAAGACCATCGCCACCAGGTAGAACTTCACCGAGTGGCGCTCGCGGGCATCGCCGACCGGCGGCATGCCGCACTCGTACGGCGCGTCCTTCTCCGGGGTCCGGTGACGGGGCCCGAGAGCCCGCGACGCCGCGATCGACACGGCGGCGAAGCCGAGGCCCAGCGCGGCGAGCAGGAGGATCGACAGCCAGCCCTGCATACGCGAGCTTCATGCTATCGGACGAGGGGGAGGCGGGGCAAGCCAAAGTACCGGGACGCCCGCCCGGGTGCGGGTTCTGTCGGCGGCGGGTGTGGTACCGTGGAGGCGCCATGCGCATCGCTTGGTTCAGCCCGCTCCCGCCGGACCGATCGGGCATCGCCGCCTACAGCGCCGACGTGCTGGCCGGACTGCGCGGCCACGAGATCGACGCCTTCGTCGACGACACCTCCGGCCAGGACGCGGTCCTGCGCGCGCGGCCGCTGGCGGGCGCGAGCATCCGCGGGGCGCACGAGTTCGTCTGGCGGCGCGCGCGCCGCCCGTACGACGTCGTGGTGTACCAGCTGGGCAACAGCGCGGCGCACGACTACCTCTGGCCGTATCTCGTCCGCTACCCCGGGCTCGTCGTCCTTCACGACGCGCAGCTGCACCAGTCGCGGGCGCGGGCGCTCATCCGCCAGTTCAGGGAGGACGACTACAAGGCGGAGTTTCGCTACAGCTATCCCGGCGTGCCGCCGCTCCTTGCCGACCTCGTGGTGGCGGGGCTCGGCGCCACGCTGTGCTACTTCTGGCCGATGGTTCAGATCCCCGTCGAGTCGGCCCGCACCGTCGCGGTCCACAACGCGCACCTCGCCTCGGCCCTGCGCGGCCGCTTCCCCGGCTGCGACATCGTCCGGATCCACATGGGCGTGCCCGATCCCGGCGTTCCCCCCGGCGCCGCGGCGGGCGTGCGCCGCCGGCACGGCATTCCGGAGGACGCGGTGGTGTTCGGGTCCTTCGGGCGCGTCACGCCCGAGAAGGGCCTGACGGCGGTCGTGCGGGCCCTCGCGCACGTGGCGCCGAGCGTTCCGAACCTGCGGCTGCTCACCGTCGGCGAGCCGGTCGAGTACTACGACCTCATGGCCCAGGCGCGCGAACTGGGCGTCGCCGACGCCGTCGTCTCGGCGGGCTACGTCGGGGACGGCGAACTCGCGTCCTACCTGGCGGCGACGGACGTCTGCCTGAACCTGCGCTGGCCCACGGGGCGCGAGACGTCGGCGGCGTGGCTGCGGTGCGTCGCGGCCGGCAAGCCCACGATCGTGACGGACCTCGCGCACCAGACCGACGTGCCGAGCCTCGACGTGCGGACCATGGCGGCGGCGCCGGGCGGCCCCGCGGGCGCCGAGCCCGTCTGCCTGCACATCGAGCTGGTGGACGAGATCCCGATGCTGCGCCTGGCCCTGCAGCGCCTGTGCGCCGACGCGGGCCTGCGGGAGCGGCTGGGCCGGGCGGCCCGCCGCTACTGGGAGCAGCACGCCACGGTCGGCCTGATGGTGCGCGACTACGAGGGCCTGCTGGCGCGCGCGGCCGCGGCGCCCGATCCGCCGCGGCCGCCGGCCTGGCCCGCGCACCTGGCGGCCGACGGGTCGGCGCGGGCGAGGGCGCTGGCGGCGGAGGCGGGCGTGCCGTACCCGCTCGCGGCGGGGCCTGGCAGCCCCGAATCGTCGGGGCGCGCGTGAACGAGGGGGCGTGATCCATGTTTGCCGAGGACGACATCGAGCGCCGGAGGGTGGAGCGTGAGGCCGCCGATCGCGCCTACAACGAGGCGCTCACGGCGCTGGACCAGGCGTTTCCGCGGATGCCCGAGCTGCCGCACCCGCCCGTCGTGTACGACGAGAGCCGGCTGCCGGCGATCAACGAGCGCTGGGAGGTCGTCCCGGCCGATCCCGCCCCGGGCGCGAGCGGCTGGCGCCGCCGCGCGGCGCGGCTGGTGTGGGGCATCGTGCGCCCGGCGTTCGAGCGCCAGCAGGCATTCAACTCCGCGCTCGTGGACCACCTGAACCGCAACGTCGCCGTCCATCGGGCCAACCGCGAGGCGATCGCGGCGGCGATCGAGACGCTGCGCGGGGAGCTGGAGAAGCTGCAGGCGTTCCACAGCCGGCTGGTGATGTACCTGCAGACGATCACGCGGTTCGTGGACACGAAGGACCGGAGCGAGCACATCGCGAGGCTCGCCAACATCACGCAGGCGGGCCTGAGCGGCGTCGTGGACGAGTTCCGCCGGGACTGGGAGGCGATGACGGCGCGCGACCAGCGCCATGTCGCGGCGGTGGACGAGCTGCGGACCAGCATCGCGGCCGTGCAGCAGACCGGCCTCACGCTCAAGCGCGAGCTCGAGCGGCTCCTCGCAGGGCGGCCCGCGCCGGCGGAGGCGGGCGCGGCCGCGGCGGGACCGGCGCAGCCGGGAGCCGCGCCGGCCGGCGGGGCGCAGCAGGCGAAGGCGGCCCGGCCGGCGCCGGGCGCGGGAGCGGTCCCGCCGGCCGCCGACGCCGTGAACGCCTACAAGTACGTCGGCTTCGAGAACAAGTTCCGCGGCTCGGAGCCGGAGATCCGCGCGCGCCTCGAGGACTACGTCGGGCTCTTTGCGGGCGCATCGGACGTGCTGGACCTCGGCTGCGGCCGGGGCGAGTTCCTCGCGCTCCTCGCGGAGCGGGGCATCGCGGGCCGCGGCCTCGACATCAACCACGAGATGGTGGAATTGTGCCGCGCCCAGGGGCTCGAGGCCCGCGAAGGCGACGCCCTCGCCTACCTCGAGTCGCTCGCGGACGGGGCCCTCGGGGGGCTGATCGCGGTCCAGGTCGTCGAGCACTTCCAGCCGGCCTACCTCGTCCGCTTGCTCGACGCGGCGTTCCACAAGCTCCGGCCGGGGTCCCGGATCGTCCTCGAGACGCTGAACCCGGCGTGCTGGTTCGCGTTCTTCGACGCCTACATCCGCGACATCACCCACGCCTGGCCGCTGCACCCGGAGACGCTGAAGTACCTGGTCGTCGCCTCGGGGTTCCAGCGCGCGGACGTGCGGATGCTGTCGCCGTACCCGGCCGACGCGCGGCTTCAGCCGCTGTGGCTGCCGCCCGGGGCCGACGCGCTCGCCATGACGACGATGGCGCAGGTGTTCAACGAGAACATGGCCAAGCTCAACGCCGTGATGTTCTCGGAGCTGGACTACGCGGTCATCGCGGAGCGGATGTAAGGACTTGTAAGGACTCGGGACTCGGGACTTGCGATTCGGGACTCGGGGCTCGGGGCTTGCGATTCGGGGCTTGTGAAGGCCGAAGGGCCGGCTGGGTGCATCACCCGCCGGCCCTTCGCGTGTGTGTCTTCTGAATGCCGGATTCCGGATTCTGACTTCTTCTCAGAGCCTGTGGATGTGCGCGCCGCTGAAGCCCTTCAGCGCGTTGCGCGTGTCCATGATCAGCGCGGCCTTCTCGACGAGCTCCTTGTAGTCGAAAGCGTCGTGGTCGGTCGTGATGACCACGCAGTCGGGCGCCGCCGCCAGCGCCTCCGACGCGCCGATGGCGGTGAACACGCGCCCGTCGGTGCGGAACGACGGCACGTGGGGGTCGGTGTAGGTCACACTGGCGCCGCGCCGGGACAGGTGCTCGATGACGTCCAGGGCCGGCGACTCGCGCATGTCGCCGACGTTCTTCTTGTAGGCGACGCCGAAGACGTGGACGCGCGACCCGTTGACGGCCTTCTTCACCGTGTTCAGCGCGTCGGCGATCCGCGTCACGATCCACTCGGGCATCGAGCCGTTCACCTGCCCGGCCAGCTCGATGAAGCGCGCCTCGAAGCCGCTCTGCCGCGCCTTCCAGGACAGGTAGAAGGGATCGATGGGGATGCAGTGCCCGCCGAGCCCGGGCCCCGGGTAGAACGGCATGAAGCCGAAGGGCTTGGTCTTGGCGGCGTCGATGACCTCCCAGACGTCGATCTTCATCCGGTGGCACATGAGCGCCAGCTCGTTCACCATCCCGATGTTCACCGACCGGAAGGTGTTCTCGAGCAGCTTCGCCATCTCGGCGACGACGGTCGAGCTCACGGGCACGGTCTTCGTCACGACCGACCCGTACAGGGCGCAGGCGATGTCCGTGCTGGCCTGGTCGAACCCGCCGACGATCTTCGGGATGTTCTTCGTCAGGTACTGGGGGTTCGCCGGGTCCACGCGCTCGGGCGAAAATGCGAGGTAGAAGTCCCGGCCGGCCTTCAGGCCGGTCTCCTCGAGCATGGGCCTGACCAGCTCGTCGGTCGTGCCCGGGTAGGTCGTCGACTCGAGGCTGACGAGCTGCCCCTTGCGCAGGTGCTGCTTCACGGCCTCGACGGCCTGGACGATGTACGACATGTCCGGGTCCTTCGTCTTCCGGAGGGGCGTCGGCACGGCGATGTCGATGCAGTCCATCTCGGCGAGCCGGTCCATGGCCGTCGTGGCCGCGAAGCGGCCCGAGGCCACGACCTTGGCCAGGTCCGGCTGGGGCACGTCGGGGATGTAGCTCCGGCCGGCGTTCAGCTCCCCCACCTTCCAGGCGTCCACGTCGAAGCCGGTCACGCGGAACCCGCCGAGGGCGAGTTCGACGGCGAGGGGCAGACCGACGTAGCCCAGTCCAATGACGCCGACGTTGCAGTCCTTCCTCTGAACGCGTTCGAGCAGGGTCATCGCAGTCCTCTAGCGCGGTTTGCCGGGTGTGATTCCCGACAACTTCTCGATGTCGCTGTCGACCATCATGCCGACCAGCCCCGCGAAATCGACCGACGGCGCCCACCCGAGCACCTGTCGGGCCTTCGCGGCGTTGCCAATGAGGTGGTCGACCTCGGCCGGGCGCAGGAACCTCGGATCGACGCGAACGTGCTTCTCCCAGTCGAGGCCGGCGTGGGCGAAGGCCACCCGCACGAGGTCCTTGACCGAGTGGCTCACGCCGGTGGCGACGACGAAGTCGTCCGGCGTGGGCTGCTGGAGCATGAGCCACATCGCGCGGACGTAGTCGCCGGCGAAGCCCCAGTCGCGGTGCGCCTCGAGATTGCCGAGCAGCAGCGTGTCCTGGAGGCCGAGCTTGATGCGGGCGACGCCGTCTGACACCTTGCGGGTGACGAATTCCAGCCCCCGGCGCGGCGACTCGTGGTTGAAGAGGAGGCCGGAGCAGGCGAAGAGGTTGTAGCTCTCGCGGTAGTTCACGGTGATGTAGTGGCCGAAGACCTTCGAGACGCCGTAGGGGCTCCGCGGGTGGAACGGGGTCAGCTCCGACTGCGGCACCTCGCGCACCTTGCCGAACATCTCGCTCGACGACGCCTGGTAGAACCGGATCTTCGGGTTGACGCGCCGGATGGCGTCCAGCACGCGGGTCACGCCCTGGGCGTTGAACTCGCCGGTCAGCAGCGGCTGGTCCCAGGAGGCGGGCACGAACGACATCGCCGCCAGGTTGTAGAACTCGTCCGGCTCATTCTCCTCGATGGCGTGGATGAGCGAGAGCACGTCCAGCAGGTCGGCGGGGTAGAGCTTGATGCGGTCCAGCAGGTGGGCGATCCGGTCCAGGTTGGGCTGGCTGAGGCGCCTGGTGATGCCGGTGACCTCGTAGCCTTTCTCGAGCAGCAGCTCGGCCAGGTACGACCCGTCCTGGCCTGTAATGCCGGTGATGATGGCGCGCTTGGGCATATCTTCGTCCTCGTATCGGGTGGAACACCGCATCGTAGTAGGATCGCTCGCACGCAGGCAAGGCGCTCGACAGCCGCACCGGGAGCCGGCCGGGGAGGGCCCTCCATGGAGGAGATCGACGCCGTCATCGTCGGCGGGGGCGTGACCGGCCTCGCCTCGGCAGCGGCCATCGCCGAAGGGGGCGCGTCCGTGTGCGTGCTGGAGCGCCATCCCCGGCCCGGCATGGACGCGAGCACGCACAACAGCGGCGTGATTCATGCCGGCATCTACTACCCCCCCGGATCGCTGAAGGCGCGCTTGTCGGTCGAGGGCGCGCGGGAGCTCTATGCGTTCTGCGCCCGCCGCGGCGTCCCGCACGCCCGCTGCGGCAAGCTCATCGTCGCCGTGGATCGGCAAGAGGCGGAGCGGCTGCCGGACCTGGAGGCGCGGGCCCGCGCCAACGGGGTCGAGAGGCTGGCGATCGTGGATTCCGGGGCCATTCGCCGCCGGGAACCGCGGGCCGCGGGGGTGGCGGCGCTGCTGTCGCCCGACACGGGCGTCGTGGAACCCGAGGCGCTGGTCCTCGCGCTCGGCCGGACCTGCGCGAACGCAGGGGCGCACGTGCTGACCGGGACGAGCCTGATCGGCGCCGACGAGTCCTCGCGCGGGCTGATCGTGCGGACCGAGCGGGAGTCGATCCTCTGCCAGACTGTCGTCAATGCGGGAGGGGTGTTTGCCGACCACGTGTCCGCGATGCTCGGCGGGGAGTCGTTCGCCATCCATCCCTGCCGCGGCGAGTACGCGGAGCTCGCGCCGGCACGAAGCGGCGCGGTCGAAGCGCTGGTGTACCCGCTGCCCGACGCCTCCGGCCACGGGCTGGGGATCCACCTGACGAAGACCACGCGGGGCCGCGTGCTGATTGGGCCCACGGTCCGGCACCAACAGAGCCGGCACGACTACGAGTCCGGCCGAATGGCGCTCGAAGGGTTCCTGGCGCCGGCGCGGCGGCTGCTTCCGGAGCTCGAACTGAAGGATCTCCGCCTGGGAGGGAGCGGGATCCGGGCGAACCTGAATCCGCCGGACGAGCCGTTCGCGGACTTCCTGATCCGCCGCGACCGGCTGAATCCGCGGATCATTCATGCGGCCGGCATCAGTTCCCCCGGACTGACAGCCTGCCTCGCCATCGGCCGCCTCGTGGCTTCGCTCATCTGATGGGGTCAGATCCAGAAAAACGGGGTCAGGCCTCGAGCGTCTCGGCCTGACCCCGTTTTTCTGGATCTGACCCCAAATACCTGGCGAGGGCGGTCTGCCACCCCGGCATCACGACGCCGGCGGCGCCGAGTTTCGAGATGTCGAGGGCCGAGTAGCGAGGCCGGCTGGCCCGGAGCGCGGCCTGGTCCATGGTGATCGGCGTGAGCCTCGGCTCCCGGCCCAGCAGCCGAGCGATCTCCAGGGCGATCTCGCGCCACGTGGCTGCGCCGGCGTTCACGCAGTGATACAGCCCGCCCGGGGCGGCCCCCTCGATCAGGCGGCGCGTCGCCCACGCCACGTCCGCCACGTAGGCCGGCGACACCGTGCGGTCGACGAACACGGGGACTGGCGCGCCCGCCCGGATGCCCTCCACGATGCGATCGAGGCTGCCGACCCGGCCCGCGCCGGCGGGGCCGAACAGGCTCTCGACCCTCAGCACGAACGAGCGGCGCGCCTCGAGCGCGAACCACTCGCCGAGCAGCTTGGAGGCGGCGTAGACGCTCCGCGGATTCGGCTCGTCGGCTTCCGTGTACGGGCGCGAGGCCTCGCCGTCGAACACGAAGTCGCTGCTGAAGTGCACGAGCGCGGCCCCGGCCTCGTCTGCGGCGCGCGCCAGCGCCTTCACGGCGAACGCGTTCACCTCGAGCGCCCGCACGGGCCGGCCCTCGGCGAGGTCGACGTCGTTGTCGCCGGCGCAGTTGACGATGATGTCCGGGCGCTCGGCGGCCAGCCGGGCGCCGACCGCGCGGCCGTCGGTGATGTCGAGGTCGGTGCGCGTGAGGGCGACAACGGAGGCGTCCCGGCCGAACTCGGCGCACATGGCCCGGCCCAGCCGGCCCGCCGCGCCCGTGACGACCACCCGGCAGCCGGCCACGCGCCCGTCTCCCGCGGCCATTCAGGCCGCCCGCTCCAGCGCCTCGGCGACGACTTCGACGACGTAGCGCTGCTCGTCGGCCGTGAGCTCGGCGTAGACCGGCAGCGCGAGCGTCTCGCGCGCGGCCCGCTCGGCATGCGGGAACTGCCCTGCGCGGTACCCGAGGGACGCGAAGCAGGTCAGCTGGTGGAACGGCACCGGGTAGTAGACGGCCGCGCCGACGCGCCGCTCCTCGAGGTGCGCCTTGACCCGGTCGCGGTCCGGCACGCGCACGACGTACTGATTGAAGACGTGCCCGCGCCCGGGCAGCACCGCGGGCGGCGTCACGCGCCCGGCCAGGCCGAACTCGTCGAAGAGGGCGTCGTAGCGCGCGGCGTTGCGCCGCCTCGCGCCGGCCCACGCCTCGAGGTGCGGCAGCTTCACGCGCAGGACGGCCGCCTGCAGCGCATCGAGGCGGAAGTTGCCGCCGACGACCTCGTGGTAGTACTGGCGGTCCGCCCCGTGCATGCGCAGGCGCCGCACGGACGCCGCAAGCGCCTCGTCGTTCGTGGCCACGAGGCCGCCGTCGCCGAAGGCGCCGAGGTTCTTGCTCGGGAAGAACGAGAAGCACCCCGCCAGGCCGAAGCCGCCCACCTTCCGGCCGTGGTAGGTCGCGCCGATGGCCTGGGCCGCGTCCTCGATGACGGGAACGCCGGCCCGGGACGCGACGGCCAGGATCGCATCGAGCTCGGCGCTCTGCCCGTACAGGTGCACCGGGACGATGGCCTTCGTCCGCGGCGTGACGGCGGCGGCGATGGCCCCCGGATCGATGTTGCAGCTGACCGGGTCGATGTCCACGAACACGGGCCTGGCCCCGAGCCTCGACACGCACCCCGCCGTCGCGAAGAACGAGTACGTGCTGGTGACCACCTCGTCTCCGGGGCCGATCCCGAGCGCCATCATGGCGGCCAGCAGCGCGTCGGTGCCCGACGAGACGCCGACGGCGTGTTCGACGCCGAGGTACGCCGCGAGCTCCCGTTCGAGGCCCTCCACCTCGGGCCCGAGGATGAACCGCTGGCTGTCGCAGACGCGCACGACCGCCTCGAGGATCGCGTCGCGGATCGGCCGGTACTGGGCCTGCAGGTCCAGCATCGGCACCTGCATCTCGCGCGCTCCGGGCGTGCGGCCTGCGTCGCTCATGTGAAGCCTCCCGGCGGCGGCGTCAGCGCCCGACGAGGCGGGGCTCGCCCCAGAGGGCGAAGTCGTTGCGGCGGTCGCGGTCGTCACGCGGCGGGCCGGGGTCCGTGTTGAGATTGATCTCGACCAGCTGCCCCTCGTAGGCCGACAGGTCGATCGACGCCGACAGCCAGCGGCGGTCGCGCTCGCGGGCCTGCGGATTGACGACTTCCTTGAGGTACTCCTCGTAGGTGCGCCCGTCCGACACGCCGACGCGGAACTGCGCGCCGTTGCCCTCGGCCTCCCACGCGTCCTCCCGCATGCCGAAGTACAGCTCGAGGGTGCCGCGGCGGGGGACTTCCACCTTCCAGCGGATCCGCGAGAACGGCGGCGCGAAGATGGCCCTGTGGGTCTCGCCCTGGAGCGTGACGTCGCTCACGGTGAACGGCGCGTCGCCGGGCTCGGTCCAGGTCGTCTGCTTCTGGGCGTCGTCCAGCTGCGCGACCAGGTCGATCGGAACCGCGCCTCCGCCCTGGCGCAGCATCCAGAACGCGGCGGCCGCCACGACGACGGCGAGCACGGCCAGCCCGGCGACGATCTTCTTGTTGTCCAGCACGGGAGACATCCCTCCTTCCACGCGTCAGGCTCGAAGCGTACCATCCGGCCCGAACGGGCCGCAAGCGGCGAGGGCGGCCTCAGCGGCCGCGTTCCTTCACGGCGGCTCTCGTCTCGCGCTCCGCCTCGCGCCGCCGGATCGTCTCGCGCCTGTCGTGCGACTTCTTGCCCTTCGCGAGGCTGACGGCGATCTTCACGCGTCCGTCCTTGAAGTACATCCGCACGGGCACCAGCGTCATGCCGCGCTCGGTCGTCCTGCCGATGAGCTTGCGGATTTCGGATCGGTGCAGCAGCAGCTTGCGCGGGCGCAGCGGCTCGTGGTCGGCGTAGCCGCGGGCGCTGTAGGCGCCGATGTGCACGCCGTGGACGTAGATCTCGCCCCTCTCGGCGCGGGCGTAGCTGTCGCGCAAGTTGACCCGCCCCTCCCGGATGGCCTTCACCTCCGTGCCGACCAGCGCGATGCCGGCCTCGAAGGTCTCGACGAGGTGGTAGTCGTAGGCGGCCTTGCGGTTCTCGGCGATGTTGCGCTCGGCGCGCTTCCGTTCGCGCCTCCGTTCGGCGTCCTGCGCGCTCACGGCCGGCGGTCCTTCCCGCCTGCGGCGGCGGCGGCGGCGCCGGCCCCGTCCGCGCCAGCCGCCAGCCTGGCCGCCAGGAGAACGGCCTCCACCAGGCTGCCGGGGTCGGCGACGCCCCGGCCGGCGATGTCGAAGGCCGTGCCGTGATCGACCGACGTGCGCACGATCGGCAGGCCCAGCGTCACGTTCACGGCCTTGCCGAAGGCCAGCAGCTTCACGGGGATGAGCCCCTGGTCGTGGTAGCAGGCGATGACGGCGTCGAAGCCGCCGCGGGCCGCCGCGACGAAGAGCGTGTCGGCCGGAAACGGCCCGGCGACGGCGATCCCGCCGGCCCGGCACGCCTCGATGGCGGGCGCGATGGCGCGCTGCTCTTCGACGCCGAGCACGCCGTGCTCGCCGGCGTGGGGATTCAGTCCGCAGACGGCCAGCTTCGGATCCGCGAAGCCGAACCGCGGCAGCTCGCGCGCCGCGAGGCGGATCACGCGCTCGAGCAGCTCCTGCGTCAGGAGCCGCGGCACGTCGGCGAGAGGCTCGTGGATGGTGGCCAGCACGACGCGGAGCGCGTCGGCGTAGAACATCATCGCCACCGACGGCGCCCCGGTCAGATGGGCCAGCAGTTCCGTGTGGCCGCGCCAGGGCAGACCGGCCAGGGCGAACGCCTCCTTGCTGATCGGGGCCGTCGCGACGGCGTCCACCTCGCCGGCCATCGCCGCGCGGACGGCCTCCACGACGGCCTCGTACGCCGCGCGGCCCGCCTCGGCCGACACGCAGCCGGGGCGGACGCCCGGCGCGGCGGGCGGGCCGACGAGCACGGGCGCGCACGCCGCGGCGACGCGGGGGTCCGACGCGGCCTTCGCGGCGATCTCGGGCCCGATGCCGGCCGGGTCGCCCAACGTAATCGCCACGCGGGGCCGCGTCATTTTCCGCGTCCGCGGGCCCCGGCGCAGTTGCCGCATCCTGCCGCGGGGCGGGCGGCGTTGCCGCCGCCGCCAGGGCAGGCGTCGTCGCGGGCGGGGGCCGCCACGGCGTGATTCAGCTCGTAGCGCAGGCAGCACTTCAGGCGGCCGCAGAGCCCGGACAGCCGCGAGGGGTTCAGCGCCAGGTCCTGCTGCTTGGCCATTTTGATCGACACGGGCTCGAAGGCCTTCAGCCAGCTGCTGCAGCAGAGGGGACGGCCGCACGTGCCGTAGCCGGAGAGCATCCTGGCCTCGTCGCGGACGCCGATCTGCCTCAGCTCGATGCGGGTCTTGAACTCGGACGCGAGCTCGCGCACCAGCTCGCGGAAATCGACGCGCTCCTCGGACGTGAAGTAGAACACGAGGCGCGAGCCGTCGAAGAGCTGCTCGACGCGCGCCAGCTTCATGGCGAGGCCGCGCTCCCGGATCTTCATCACGCAGAGCCTGAACGCCTCGCGCTCGCGCTGCTCGTGGCGCAGGCGCATGGCGCGGTCCTGGGGCGTGGCCCGGCGCAGGACGAGCGGGCCCTGCTCGGCGAGGCCGATCTTGCCGGCGAGCGCGGGCGAGACGGCCGACACCTCCGCCAGCACCGTTCCCGTGTCGGTCTGCAGCACCACCAGGTCGCCGCCGGCGAGCGGCGGGTCCGCGTCGCACGCCCGTGCCGAGCGGGTCCAGCCGGAGGGAATCGCGGTCACCGCCACGACGGCGCGGGACGTTCCAGCCTTCATCGGCCCTGCATGTATGGCCGTCGGGGGGCGCCGCCGCTAGAGCTGGAGCGCGAGCCAGTCCACCACGATCTTGGGGCTCGCGTTGCGCTCCAGCGCCAGGAGCGAACGCCCGACGGCGGAAAACGCGTGCCCGAGCCGGCCGCGGTCGTAACGCCTCGCCAGGGGTTCCAGCTCCGCCCTGAGATCGAGGTTGACCAGCGCCGCCTCCGGCGCGCGGGTTGTCAACACGGCGAGGTCGCGCAGCAGCGTTTCCATCGCCCGCAGGCAGGCGGCCAGCGACGCGCGGTCGGACTGCCCCTTGCCGCCTCTGTCCACTGTACTCGGCTTTTTCGCCGACGCCTTCAGGAGACTGGCGCCGACCTCCAGCCGCGCCCGGACGCTCCGCGCCGCGGCGGCTTCGTTCAGCGCGGCGACGGCGGCAGCGCGCGCGGCGGTGCCGCCTGCGGCGCCGAACCTGAGCGCCCGCCCGAGGCTGCCGCCGCCGAGCGCGGCTGCCGCCTGCGCCGCGCGCTCGCTCATGCCGTGGCGCCCTGCCAGGGCCGCCGCCACGTCCGATGCGGAGAGCGGCGCGAACCTCAGCAGGCAGCAGCGCGACCGCACGGTCGGCAGCAGGATGTTCGGACGCGCCGTCACCAGCACGAACACATTGCGCGCAGGCGGCTCCTCGAGGGTCTTGAGCAGTGCGTTCTGCGCGGCGTCGTTCATGAGGTCCGCGTCGTCCAGGACCACCACGCGCGTCCGGCCCTCGAAGGGCCGGTAGGCCGTCCGTTCGGCCGCGTCGCGCGCCCGATCCACGGCGATGAGCCCGCCTTCCGGCTCGACGACGATGACGTCGGGATGGAGCCCGCGCGAGATCTTCCTGCACGCGGCGCACTCGCCGCAGCCGTCGCGCGCGGCGTCCGCCGGAGTGACCGGGCTCAGGCAGTTCAGCGCCTGCGCCAGCGCCAGCGCCGCCTGCCGCTTCCCCACGCCCTCCGGGCCCGCGAAGACAAGGCTCGGCGGGAGCGACTCGGCGTGGGCCGCGCGCATCAGCAGCCGTACCAGGCGACGATGGCCGATGATATCCCGGAAGGTCATGGGAGGCAGAGAGTTACGGGAATGCTAACACATTAGGGATTGGGGATCGGAGATTGGGCGTCGGGATTCGGGACTCGGGGCTCGCCTTGCACGCCGGGGACGAGGGACAAAGAGCAGCAAGCGGGAGAGCTACGGCCGAGGGAGGAGCCAGGCCTTGAGGGCCAGGATCGCCACGGCAATGGCGAGGCCGGCGACGGCGCGGTACTCCCGGTTGCGCAGGGCGCGCTCCCAACTGAAGCGCCTGGGCTGGACCGCCGTGACGCCGCGGCAGTAATCGTCGTACTCGGCTCCGAACTCCCGCCGCAGAAACCCCTCCTCGGTCACGACGGCGGCCGGCAGCGTCGCGCCCAAGTACGCGAGCACGAGCGTGGCGATGAGGGCACTGCCGGCGGCAATGCAGACGCCAAGGCCCAGGATCGACGACCCGACGTACAGCGGGTGGCGGAACCAGCGGTACGGGCCGGACTTCGTCACCTCGCGGCTCTTCTCCAGGTGGCCCGACGCCCAGACCCGCAGCGCTTCGCCCGCGAAGGCGACGGCAGTCCCGGCGGCCATGAGCGGCCAGGTGGGCCGCGCGACGAGCAGCACGGCCGCGCCGGTGACGAAGCCGAGGGGGACCCGCAGCCGGGCGAGTTGCGCGGTGAGGTCAGCCACGCGGGCGCCCTCCCTCCAGCCGCCGGTCGACGGCGCCGGCGACTTCCTCGACGCTGATGGCCTCGATGCAGGGCGTGGCGCGCCGGCACGATCGCTTGTGGTGGCACTCGCACTCGTCGAAGCGGGACAGGCACAGGTCCGCGGGGCTCCACGGGCCGTTGCGGACGGGGCTCGTCGGCCCGAACACGCCGACGATGGGCGCGCCGACGGCCGCCGCGAGCTGCATCGGGCCCGTGTCGCCGGCGACGAAGATCGCGGCGTTTCGAGCCAGCGCCAGGACGCCGCCGATGTCGGTGGCGGGCGCCACCCGCGCCGCGCCCGAGGAGGCGGCCGCCACCGCTTCGGCGAGCGCGCGCTCCCTCGGGCCCCACAGCACCAGCGACGCCAGGCCATGCCGGCGGGCCAGGTGGACGGCGATGGCGCCGTAGCGTTCCGCCGGCCACTGCTTGTTCGGCCAGCCGGCAGCCGGGTTCAGGATCGCGAACGGCTGCCCTTCGGCGAGGCCGAGCAGCCGGCGCGCGGCGTCGGGCGCAGGCGACGCCGGCACGTCGATGGGGAACTCCACGCGCTCGGCGCGCGCGCCGAGTGCCGCCGCAACCGACAGGTTCTTCCAGACGACGTGGCCGCTGTCGTCGGCGCCGACGCGCGTCGTGTAGAAGAGGCCGGCCGCGCGCTCGCGCAGGTGGGGGGCGGCGAAGCCCGCCGTGCGGCGCGCCCCCGACAGCCGGGCGAAGAGCGCCGACTTCAGCAGGCCCTGCAGATCCACGGCGAGGTCGTACTTCGCGCGCCGGAGCGCCCGGATCGCGCCGGTCACGGTGGCGCCTCCGGGACGTCCCACCACGATCCGCCCGTCGATCGCGGGTACGAGCGCCAGCAGCGCCGCGTAGCGCGCGTCGACGAGCCAGTCGATCGTCGCCTCCGGCCAGGCGGCGCGCATCGCCGCCGCCGCCGGCAGCGCGTGCACGAGGTCGCCGAGCGCGCCGAGCCGGACGATGAGGACCGACTGCGGCATCTAGCGCGCCCGGAGGCGCGACAGCAGGTCGCGCGTCGAATGGTCCTTGGGATCGCCGACGATGGCCGTTCTCCCGCCGTAGGACCGGACGATGGGGCGTTCGGGCACGGTCTCGACGGTGTAGTCCGTGCCCTTGCAGTGCACGTCGGGCTTCAGGCGCAGCAGGAGATCGCCGACGGTGGTCCCCGAGAACACGACCACGTAGTCCACGCACCGCAGGGCCGCGATGATCTCGGCCCGGTCCGACTCGTTCATGATCGGCCGCCCGGCCCCCTTCAGCGCCCGCACCGACTCGTCGTCGTTCACCGCGACGACCAGCACGTCCGCCTCGGCCCTGGCGCCCTCGAGGTAGCGGATATGGCCGACGTGCAGCAGATCGAAGACGCCGTTGGCCAAAGCGATGGACTTCCCGGCGGCGCGATCGGCGGCCGCGAGTTCGAGCAGGCGGTCGAGGGTGACAATCTGGGCCATGGCTCAGGGCAGCGGATGGTCGAGGAGCCAGACCGCCGCGCCGATGAGATCTTCGCACACCGCGTCGGCCGCCGTCCCGTCGCCGGGCGGATGGAGCGCTTCGGTCGCGCCGTAGCCGGTCTTGACGAGCACGGCGCGCGCGCCGATGGCGCGGGCGACGGCGAGATCGCGCCAGCGGTCGCCGATGACGACCGATCGAGGCAGGTCGATGTCGAGGTCGGCGGCCGCGCGGAGGGCCAGGCCCGGCTTCGGCTTGCGGCAGTCGCAGTCCACGCGGTACGCCGGCACGACGGCTTCCGGCGAGTGGGGGCAGAAGTAGTGCCCGTCGATGCCGCCGCCGCCGAGCGACGCGCGCTCGGCCAGGTACCGCGCGACCGTCTCGACGAACTCCTCGCCGTAGAGCCCCTGGGCGACGCCGGCCTGGTTGGTCAGGATGACGACGAGGTAGCCGGCCCGCTTGAAGAGGCGGATGGCGTCGATGGCGAACGGGTAGAGCTCCAGGCGTTCCAGCCGGTCGATGTAGCCCGCGTCCAGGTTGATCGTGCCGTCCCGATCCAGGAAGACCGCCGGTCGCTTCACCTCACACCACCTCTTCGACGGCGCCGATGACGTCGCGCGCCGGGATGCGCGTCATGCACCGGTGATCGATCGGGCACTCGCGGAGCATGCAGGGCCGGCACCACGCGCGCGCCGTCAGCACGCGCACGCGCGCGCCGAGGGGGGCCGTCGCGCGCTCGTCGGTCGGGCCGAACACGGCCGCCACGGGCACGCCGAGCGCCGCGGCGAGGTGCATCGCCCCCGAGTCGTTGGACACGAAGGCGGTGCAGCGCGCCATCACTCCGGCCAGCTGGCGCAGGCTGGTGCGCCCAACCAGGTCGATGGCGCGGACCGCGCCGCCCGGCCCGCCGATTCTATCGAGTTCCGCCGCGACGGCGCGAGCGGCCGGCCGGTCCGCCTCGCGGCCGACAAGGACCGGCGCCGTTCCGAGGCTGCGCGCGAGGCCGGCGGCGGTCTCCGCGAACCGCTCCGGCGGCCAGCGCTTCGCGCCGCCGTAAGCCGCGCCCGGAGCCAGGCCGAGGAGGGGCGTCCCGGGCGCCCAGCCGGCGGCAGACAGCAGGGTGCCGGCCGCCTCGATCGCGCCGGGCGGGGCCTCCAGTCTGGGCTCCCGCGGGCCGTTGTCCAGGCCCAGCGCCGCCACGAGGTGGCGGTAGGCGTCCACCTGGTGCAGGCGGCCGCGCGGGCGCGCCACCGCGCGCGTCAGCAGCCAGCCGCGCCACTGGCGCCGGTAGCCCCACCGCTCGGCGATCCCGGCGCGCCGGGCGGCAAGCGCCGCGTGGAAGGAATTCGGCAGCAGGACCGCCACGTCGGCCGACGCCTGCTTCGCTGTCTCGATGCTGGCGCCGAGCGCGGCCAGGCGTCCCGATCTGCGGGCCGCGGGAATCGCGAGGACGCGGTCGATGCCGGGGGCCATGGCGAACAGGTCCGCGATGCCCGGGCGCGCCGCGACGACGAGCGTCCCCGAGCCGGCGAAGCGCCGGAGATCGGCGACGGCGGGCAGCGCCATCACGGCATCGCCGAGCCAGTTCGGCGCGAACACCAGCACCGTCATTCCTCGCCTCCGCCTTTCTCCGGTGCGGCCTCGGGGAACATGCCCGGCCCGGAGAAGGGCCCCCCGGCGTCGCGCCAGCGGCGGTGCATCCACAGCCACAGCTCCGGGTAGCGGCGCACCTGCATCTCGAGCACGTCGGTGCAGCGCTGCGTGAAGTCGCGGATGGCGTCCGGCGAGTCGTCGGCGGGCGGGCTGACGGCGTGCTCGTACACCAGGCGATAGCGGCCCGGCCCGAGCGGAAACGAGAAGACGGGGACCACCGGGGCGCCGGTCCGCAGGGCCAGCAGGCCGAGGGCGAGGGTCGTGGCGGCCGGGCGGTCGAAGAAGTTCACCATCACCGCGTGGGGCGCCTGGATGTGCTGGTCGATCAGGATCGCGACGGCGTCGCCGGCCGCCAGCGCCTTCAGCACGCGCCTGAGCGCGCCGCGCCGGTAGATGACGTAGTTGCCGGTGCAGCCGCGCATGCCCTCGAGCAGGCCGTGGAGGCGGGCGTTGTCGAGGGGCCGCGCCAGGACGCCGACGGGCCCGAAGGCCGCGGCGTGGGCGATGGCGTTGATCTCCCAGTAGCCGAAGTGGCCCGTGAAGACCAGCACGCCGCGCCCCTTCGCGTGCGCGGCGCGGATTGTCTCGACGCCCTCGAACGCGATCCGCTCCAGCATCTGCTCCCGGGAGAGGCCGCTGAACTTCAGCAGTTCGAACAGCAGGCGGCCGAAGTGCCCGAAGGTCCGGCGCACCAAGGTGCGCCGCTCGCGGGCGGACTTGCGCGGGAAGGCGGCGGCCACGTTCGTCATCGCGACGCGCCGGTGCCGGCCGTCGAGCGCGTAGAAGGCGCCGCCGAGCGCCGAGCCCAGCCCGCGCACGGCGCGCCACGGCAGGATGCGCGCCAGGCCCATCGTCGCGAGGACGAAGGCGTACTCGACGGCGTAGCGAAGGGGCTTCACGGCCCGCCGCCTTCCGCCTGCGGCCGCGCCGGCGGCGCGGCGGCGGGGCCGGCGGCAGGGCCGGCGGCGCGGCGCTCGGCGGCGAGGCGGGCGGCCAGCCATTCGGCGAAGGCGCACGCCGGCTCCACGCGGACCGCGAGCGGCACGACGAGCACCGGAGCGGGCAGCGGGCGGAGCGGCAGCAGCCGCACGGCGTCTTTTTCGGTCGTGACGAGCGCGCCTGCGCCCGCGCGCCGCGCCGCCGCGGCGAGCGCCGCCACGTCGCGCGCCGCGTAGCGGTGGTGGTCCGGAAACGCCTCGGCGCCCGCGACGTCCCAGCCGGCGGCGCCGAGTTCCGCGAAGAAGCGGGCGGGGCGCGCGATTCCGGCGAACGCGTAGACCCGGCCCGCCGCCGCGCCGGCCGCCGCGCCCGCGCCGCCGCCCAGCCGATAGTGCGGCCCCGTGCTGCGGACGAGGGCGAACGCCGTCGAGACGCCGAGGCGCGCGGCGAGCGAGGCCGCCTCGGCTTCGCTCGCGCCGGGCACGAGCAGCGCGTCGGCGAACCTGGCGGCGCCGAGGCCCTCGCGCAGCCTCCCCGCCGGCAGCGTGCGCGAGTCCGCGGCGTCTTCGCGATCGAGGATGAGCAGGTCCGTGCCGCGGGCCAGCCCGACGTGCTGGAAGCCGTCATCAAGCACGTGCACCGTGGCGCCGAGGCGGGTTTCGGCGAGGCGGCCGGCGAGGTACCGGTCGGGTGACACCACCACCCGGGCGGCCCTGACGGTCCGGGCCAGCATGAGCGGCTCGTCGCCGCTGCGCCCGAGATCGGCGAGCAGCCGCTCGCCGTCCGACACCACCACGACGCCGTCCGGCGCCGTGCGCCTGGCGTATCCCCGGCTGAGCACCGCCGGCCGTTCGCCGGCGTCGGCCAGCAGCCCGGCGACGTACGCGGCCGTGGGCGTCTTGCCCGTTCCGCCGACGCGCAGGTTGCCGACGCTCACGACCGGCTGGCGCAGGCGGCGCTGCCTGCCGTCCCGAAGCCAGGCCCGGCGTCTGGCTGCCGCCGCCGCGTAGAGCGCGCCCAGCATCGGTCGATCCTCAGCGGGCGCCCGGAAACGGCAGGACGCGTTCGGCGCCCGCAGGCGGCAGGATCCCGGCAATCGCGTCGAGCGTTCGCGCGGTCGCGCCCCGGTTCGCCTCCACGATCGCGCGCGCTGCCGCTCCCATTCGCTCGCGCTCGGCCGGATCCGCCAGCAGGCGGATGAGCGCGTCCTCCAGCTCGCGCCCCGATCGCACCTGCTCGGCCGCGCGGTCCTCCAGGAACGCCGAGGCGATCTCGGCGAAGTTCTGCATGTGCGGCCCGAAGACGACGGGCTTGCCGAAGGCGGCGGGCTCCAGGATGTTGTGCCCGCCGATGTTGACCAGGCTCCCGCCGACGAACACCGCCGTCGCGATCTGGTAGACCTCGGCGAGCTCGCCAATCGTGTCGAGGATCACGACGTCGGCCTTCACCTCCTCATCGACCGTCAGCGCCGACCGCCTCACCGTCTTGAACCCCCGCTCGAGGGCGCGGGCCTCGGCGTCGCCGAAGTGCTCCGGCCGGCGCGGCGCGAGGACGAGCAGCGGGTTTCCGGCGAGCGTCCGGACGCGCTCGAGGGCCGCCAGGACGATCTCGTGCTCGCCCGGCATCGTGCTGCCCGCGACGATGATCGCGCGGCCGGCGGCGACGCGGAAGAAGCGCAGCACGCGGTCGCCGGCCCGGGAGGACGGCTGGGCCGAGCCCGGCCGGTGCAGCGCGTCGAACTTCAGGCTGCCGGTCACGGCAATCCGGCCGGGCGGGGCGCCCAGGGCGATCAGCCGCTGCGCCGTTTCCGGGCCCTGCACGCAGAAGAGGTCCACCGACGCCAGCACCCGCCTGAAGAGCGGGCGGACCAGGCGGTAGCGCGGGAACGACCGCGCCGAGACCCGGCCGTTGACGAGGACCGTCCTGACGCCGCGGGCGCGGCACTCCCGCAGGAGGTTGGGCCAGATCTCGGTTTCCATCATCACGAAGAGCCGCGGCCGGACGATGCCGAGCACGCGGCGCACGATGACGGGAAGGTCGATCGGGAAGTAGAACACGCCGTCGGCCATCGGGAAGCTGTCGCGGGCGACCTGCTGCCCCGTGATGGTCGTGGTGGACACGTAGAGCCGGAGGTGCGGGTACCGCTCCTTGAGCCCCGCGGCGATCGGCCGGGCCGTCAGCGCCTCCCCCACCGACACGGTCTGGATCCAGATCGACGGCTCCCGGTCCAGGTTCAGCGCGACCGGGAGGGCGCCCAGCCGCTCGGGGAGGTTGACGGCGTACTTCCCGTGCCTGGCCCATTGGCACAGGAAGTAGGGCGTCGCGACGGCAAAGAGCAGGAGCATCGCGGCGCTGTAGAGGACGTACATGGCCGGCTCCAAGATACCACGCGGGTTTGACCCCCCAGCAAGCCGTTCGGTACAATTGGGCGTTTGTTCGCGAAGGAGAAGCCATGGCAATCAAGGTCGGCATCAACGGATTCGGGCGGATCGGCCGCAACATCATGCGCGCCGCCATCGGCAACAAGGACATCGACTTCGTGGCGGTAAACGACATCACCGACACCAAGACGCTGGCGCACCTGCTCAAGTACGACTCCATCCTGGGCAACCTGACGGCCACGATCGAGGCCGGCGACGGCTGGATCAGCGTGAACGGGGACAGGTTCCAGGTGCTGTCGCAGAAGGACCCGTCGCTGCTCCCGTGGAAGGACCTCGGCGTCGAGGTGGTGTTCGAGGGCACGGGCAAGTTCACCAAGCGCGACGACGCGATGAAGCACGTCGCGGCCGGAGCCAGGCGCGTCGTCATCACCGCGCCGGCCACTTCGCCGGACGTGACGCTGCTGATGGGCGTGAACCACGAACTGTACGACCCGGCGAAGCACGTGATCATCTCGAACGCGTCGTGCACGACGAACTGCCTGGCGCCGGTGGCGAAGGTCCTGCAGGAGAGCTTCGGCATCCGCAAGGGCTGGATGACGACCATCCACAGCTACACGAACGACCAGAACGTGCTGGACTTCCCGCACAAGGATCTGCGCCGTGCACGCGCCGCCGCCATCAACATGATTCCGACGACCACCGGCGCCGCTCGCGCGATCGCCCTGGTCATCCCCGAGCTCAAGGGCAAGCTCGACGGCTACGCCATGCGCGTTCCGACCCCCACCGGCTCCGCCACCGACCTCACGATCAACATGGGCAAGGCGGTGCCTGCCGACGAGATCAACGCCGCCATGCGCGCGGCCGCCGAGGGCGAACTCAAGGGCATCCTGCGCTACACCGAGGACCCGATCGTGTCCACCGACATCGTCACCGACCCGGCGTCCTGCATCTTCGACGCCTCGCTGACCAACTCGATGGGTTCCCTGGCGAAGGTGCTGGGCTGGTACGACAACGAGTGGGGTTACTCCAACCGTCTCGTCGACCTCGTCCGTTACATGGCATCCGTCGACTGATGCACACTCTCAGCGACCTGAACCTACAGGGCGCTTCGGTGCTGGTGCGCCTGGATCTGAACGTCCCGCTCGCCGATGGCGAGATCACTGACGACGGACGGATCCGGGCCGCCGTGCCCACCCTCAAGGAACTTCTGGAGGCCGGGGCTGCGCCCGTCGTCGTGGCGCACCTCGGCCGTCCGAAGGGTGAGGTGAAACCGGAGTTGTCCCTGGCGCCCGTGGCCACTCGCATGGCCGAACTCGTGGGTGTTCCCGTGACACTCGCACCCGCTGGTGACTTCCCCCCGGCGGCGCCGGG
>JAKQTR010000029.1 GCA_029562975.1 Acidobacteriota bacterium
CGCGCGGGGCCGCCGAAGCGGGAGAGGATCAGCTCCCAGCCGGGGCGCGGCAGGCCGACGCCGCGTTCGAGCGCGTGGGTGAGGAATTCGAACGGCGACTGATGACGACGTTCGAGCACGTTTTCGAGGAAGGCGGTGATCGGGAGTTTTGCATCCTGCACGGCGGGCCAGAGGCGGCCTTGGCGTGGGTTGGCGATGGCGAAGAGTTGCTCGTCGTCGAGGCCGCCGAACGGACCTTTGAGGATTTCGGCGAGGGCGAGGTCGTCTTCCGGGCAGAGGGCGAAGCGGACGAGGTTGAGCAGGTCCTGCACGGCGAGCGAATCCAGCAGCTGGATGCGGTCGGCGCCGGCGACGGGAATGTTCTCGCGCTTCAGCGCTTGCAGGATGCCGTCGAACAGGCCGCCGGTGCGGCCGCGGACGAGGATGAGGAAGTCGCCGGGGCGGCAGGGGCGTTGCTGCTTCTTCTCCCAGACGACGGCGCCGGTTTCGATCTCGCGGCGGATGAATTTCGCGATGCGGTTGGCGAGGCGGGCTTTCGGGCTGGCGGCGGATTCCTGTCCCTGTGGCGCGGCCCATGGTTCGGCGGGCGTCACGTCTGTCTTCGGTTCGAGGGGCCAGAGTTCGACCGAGCCGGGCTGGTCGCGGCGGAAGGAGGTGTGGCGCATCACGTCGGCGGCGTCGGGCGGGGCGACGGTGAACGGCGCGTCGGGCGTGAAGACATCGGTGTCGAAGACGGTGTCGACATAGTCGAGCACTTCCGGGGATGAGCGGAAGGACATGGCTAGACTGGGGATCTCGTGGTCCAGCTTGGCGGTTTCGGCGTTGTCGATGAAGCCCTGCTTCTGGAGCAGGAAGAATTCAGGGTCCGCTCCCTGGAAGGAGTAGATCGACTGCTTGCGGTCACCCACGACGAAGAGCGTGCGGCGTTCGTCGCGCACGGCACCGTGGCCGGAGAAGATGTCGGCGGTGAGGGCGGTGAGGATTTTCCACTGGGCGGGGCTGGTGTCTTGAGCCTCGTCGAGCAGGATGTGGGAGATGCCGCCGTCGAGTTTCCATAGAACCCATTCGGCGGCGTGTTCGCGCGTGAGCAGGCGGGATGTGGTTTCGAT
>JAKQTR010000038.1 GCA_029562975.1 Acidobacteriota bacterium
GACAGGTCCGCGACCACCCGCGTGAGCTTGCCGGTTTCGTCGCGGCGCTGCTGCAACTCCCGGGCTTCACTCGGCGGCATCTCGCCATACGTCTTCTTCCAGCGGTAGCACGTCGGCTCCGAGAGGCCGACCTGGCGGCAGCCATCCCCCACTGGCACCCCGCCCGTCACTGGCTGCAACACGGCGGTGATCTGCTCGACCGAACAGCGCTTCTTCTTCACGGCACATCCTCCTGGCCGTCTGGCCGAATTGTGCCGCAAGACTCACGCTCAATGTGGACCGAATCTCCCGGGGCCCGTCAGGCCTTCTTGCTGGACATCGATCTCCTGTACGCGGCGCGAGTCTCCCGCCTCCTGGGCGGAGGCGACTGGCTCGCCGTCGCCATGGCGCTGTGCCCGGCGGCCTTCGCGCCTCTCCTCACCCCCGCCGCCGACAGGCGGATCGCCGCCTGTCCGAGGACAGCCTGCAGGCCGACGCCGCTGGCGTGAGGCGGGGCCGAGGGCCGGCCCGCCTGGCGAATGCGGGAATCTCTGATCCCGGACTCCGAATCCCGGATAGAATCCGTCGACACGCGCCCGTGCCGGACCCGGGATGCGTGCCGTCGCGCGTCAACGTGATCGTCCCGGCTGGCCGGGAGCGAGGGTGATCGATGAAGCGTCAGACAATCGTACAGGTGGCAGCGCTCTGCGCGGTGGCGGGCGCGACGAGCGTCGGCATGTGGGCCCAGCCGAACAAGTACGCGCGGGACCCGAAACAGGCGGTGGATGCGGAGTACACGCAGAAGATCAGGGAGTACACCACCGAACCGTACTACCTCTCGCCGCTGGTGGACTACCTGCCGGCGTCGAAGACCGTGCCGACGCCGAAGGCCGCCCTGGGCGACGTCGCGGGCGCGCCGGGCATCCTGCCGTACTCGGCCGAGGTGCACGAGTACATGCGGATGCTCGAGAAGGCGAGCCCCCGGCGCGTCAAGGTGTTCTCCATCGGGAAGTCCGAGGAAGGGCGGGAGATGATTGCCGTCGCCATCGCGGACGATGCCGTGATGGCGAAGTTCGAGGAGAACCGCGCGCGGCTGGCGAAGCTCGCCGACCCGCGGACGATCGCGATGAACGACGCCGAGGCCGACCGCCTGGTCACCGCGTCGGTGCCGGTCTACTACATCACCGCGTCGCTGCATGCGGGCGAGACCGGGTCGCCCACCGCGCTCATGGAGCTGGCGTACCGGCTCGTCGTGGACGACAGCCCCTACATCAAGGCCATCCGGTCGAACCTCATCACGATCATGACGCCCGTCCTCGAGACAGACGGGCGCGACCGCCACGTGGACGTGTACAGGTGGCACCTCGCGAACCCGACGCTGGTCTACCCGTCGCTGCCGTACTGGGGCAAGTACGTCCTGCACGACAACAACCGCGATGCGATGGCGGCCACGCTGATGCTCACGCGCAACGTGATCGACTTCGTCGTCCAGCAGAAGGCGCAGGTGCTCCACGATCTCCACGAGTCGGTGCCCTACCTGTACGACAACACCGTCGGCGACGGGCCGTACAACGCCTGGGTGGATCCCATCCTGACGGATGAGTGGCAGCTGCTCGGCTGGAACAACATGTCCGAGCTCACAAGGTTCGGGATGCCCGGGGCCTTCGCCCACGGCACCTTCGATACGTGGTCGCCGGGCTACCTGATGTTCATCGGCGCCATGCACAACGGGACGAGCCGCCTGTACGAGACCTTCGGCAACGCGGGCGCGGACACCGTGGAGCGGACGCTCCAGCCCGACGAGTACGCCAGGACGTGGTACCGGCAGAACCCGCCGCTGCCCAGGACGAAGTGGTCGCAGCGGAACAACAACAACTACACGATCACCGCGCTGCTCACGGCGCTGTCCTACTACGGCGAGAACAACAAGCTCTTCCTCAAGAACTTCTATCTGAAGAGCAAGCGCTCGGTGCTCAAGCCGAAGGCTGAGGGCCCGGCTGCGTACGTCTTTCCGGCAGACGAAGCCCGCCCTGGCGCGCAGGCCGAACTGCTCCGCACGCTGATGCGCCAGGCGATCGAGATCTCCCGCGCCACCGCGCCGTTCACGGTCAGGATGCCGATCAAGAAGGCGCGGCCCCAGGGGCGGGGCGGCGACGAGGGAGCGGGCGAAGGCCCGAAGCAGCCGGCAGCGAACGCCGGAGGACCGGCCGAACAGAAGGCGGATGCGAAGACCGGCGAGGAGCCGAAGACCGAGACGAAGACCTTCCCGGCCGGCAGCTACGTCGTCCGGATGGATCAGCCGTACAGCCGGATCGCGGACGCCCTGCTCGATTACCAGTACTGGAGCCCGAACGATCCGCAAAAGCGTCCGTACGACGACACCGGCTGGACGTTCGGCGAACTGTTCAACGTCCAGGTCGCCCGGGTGACCGATGCGACGGTCCTCGACGCCGCCATGGAGCGCGTGAGGGACGTCGCGGCCCCGTCCGACATCAAGGGGAGCGGCCCGGTGTTCGTCGTCGCCAACGACGCGGACCCGTCGCTCTTCGCCTTCCGCTACCGGCTCAAGGCGGCAGGCTTCGCGGCGGCGGAGGAGCCGTTTGACGCCGCCGGCCGCTCGTTCCCCCGCGGCTCGTTCATCGTCACGGGCGCGGCGCCCGCGGACGTGCAGGCGGCCTGCCGCGAGCTGGGCGTCCAGGCCCACGCCGTCGCCGAGGCGCCGGCGGTCAAGAGCCACGCTGTGAAGACTCCGCGCATCGGGTACGTGCACACCTGGATCGGCACGCAGGACGAGGGCTGGTGGCGGATGGAGTTCGACCGCCTCGGCGTTCCGTACGACTACATCAGCACGCAGGTCGTCGCCAGAGAGGCCAACCTCATCGGGAAGTGGGACGTGCTCGTGTTCCCGCCTGTCGGCAGGAGCGCGCAGCAGGTTGTCGCCGGAATGCCGATGTGGCGGAACCCGCTGCCCTGGAAGACCACGCCGCTCACGCCCAACATCGGAAAGATCGATTCCACCGATGACATGCGGCCGGGCCTGGGGTGGGGCGGCCTCGCGAACCTCGAGGCGTTCGTCCGCCAGGGCGGCCTGCTGATCGTCGCCGACGACACATCGGTGCTGGCGGGCACTTACGGCTTCACGCCGGGACTGTCGGTGCAGCAGCCGTCGCGGATCAACGCCCCGGGCACGGTGATGCGCGCCAGAATCGTGGACCCGGCGAGCCCGATCGCCTACGGGTACGGCGAGAGGCTGTCGGTGTACTCGGCGCCCGGCCTGCTCTTCGGCGTCAGCAACACGATGGGCGGCCGGAGGGGGGGCGGATCCAGGGGCGAGGGCGGCCCCACGCGGCCGACGGGCCGGGGCACGGCCGACGACCACGATCAGCCGCAGGGCCGACCGTTTGTCGAGCCCGAGGAGGAGCGGAAGGTCGAGCCGTGGCAGGCCGCGCCCGTGACGAACGAGCAGCTCCTCAACCCGCTTGGCGTGATTCCGCCCGCCCAGCGGCCGCGCGTCGTGCTGCGCTACGGGGACGCGCGCGAGCTGCTCGTGTCCGGCCTCCTCGACAACGGCAGCGAGATCGCGCAGCGCCCGCTCGTCGTGGACGTGCCGCTCGGCAAGGGGCACCTCGTGCTCTTCGCCAACAACCCCATGTGGCGCGGCCAGACCCAGGGCAGCTACGCGCTGGTCTTCAACGCTATCCTGAACTACGACCAGCTGGACGCGGGGAGGAAGCTGGACGAGAAATAGGAGTGGGAATCCAGATGCCGGAATGGGACGATCGAACCGCAGAAACCGGGCGTCGGGTCGCAGGGTTCGAGCGCCGGAACGGAGCCTGGGGCATCGCCTTCGACACTCGGGCCGTGCGTGCGCGCCGCCTGGCCGGCCGTGAACGCAGGCCGCGGCCCGCGCCCGAACGCCCGCGCAGAAGAGGCGTCGCGATGCGGCGCCTCCTTGCTTGGAGCGTTCCCGCGCTCGCGCTGCTGGCCCTGACCGCGGCAGGAGGGCAGCCGCCCGGGCAGGGGCCGGAGTTCCCGCCGGAACTCGTTTCGTTCGGCCCGCCGTCGCCGCAGCCGCTGCTGGCGGGCACGGGCACGGACACCTGGGACCGGCGGATTCGCGAACGCGGCTGGATCATGCGCGAGGGCGACCAGTGGCACCTCTGGTACACAGGCTACAACGACGCCCGGAGCGACTCGAAGTTCCTGGGCTACGCCACCTCTCCCGATGGGCTGACCTGGACGCGCTATCCGGGCAATCCGCTGACGACGACCGGCTGGGTCGAGGACGTGTGCGTCGTCAGGCACGGCGGAATGTACTACATGTTCGCCGAAGGCCGGGACGACGTGGCGCACATGCTGGCGTCCGAGGATCGGGTGCACTGGACGGAACGCGGCAGCCTCGATATCCGCCGGGTTGACGGCCAGCCGATCGCGCCAGGGCCGCGCGGCACGCCGACGGTCTGGATCGAAGGCGAGGTGTGGTGGCTGTTCTACGAGAGGGGAGACTCGGCCATCTACGCGGCGACCTCGCGCGACCTGAGGACCTGGACGAACGTGACCGACGAACCCGTCATCGCGCGAGGGCCCGACGCTTACGACCGGTTCGCCGTGGCCGTCAACCAGATCGTCAAGTACCAAGGGCGGTACTACGCGTACTACCATGCCAGCGCCTTGCCGGACTGGGCCGAGTGGAGCACGTGCGTGGCCGTGTCGGACGACCTCGTGCGCTGGAAGAAGTATCCCGGGAACCCCGTCCTCCCGGTGAACCCCGCCATGAGGGGCGCCAGCAGCGGGACGGTCGTCCACGACGGCGCGCGCTACCGCCTGTATACGACGCACCCGGACGTTCGCGTCTACTACGCGCGGACGCGGTAGGAGCCGGGCAGCTCGCGCAGTCACGTGCGGCGGCCGCTGCGGGCGATTGCCGCGGTCGCGCAGGCGGCGGCCGAGCCTGTCGCGGCCCGTGTTGACAGGCGGTTCTCGCACGCCGATGATCGGCCGGGAGTCGAGCGAGGCCCGGCAGTGCGCCGGTTGGCACGCTGCATCTGGAGTCGTCATGAGCAAGCGGCTGTTCGTCTTGGCCCTGGTCGCCGGCTTGGCCTTCGGCGCGTCACCTGCGCAGGCGGATAGTGCGTCGCAAGTCGCCGGCGGCGCTGACCATACGTGCGCGCTGACGGCTGGCGGATCCGTTCTGTGCTGGGGGGCGGGCTTCTACGGGCAGCTTGGGAGTGGCTCGAGAGACGGGAGCCTGACGCCGGCGCCAGTGGCTGGCCTGTCCAGCGGCGTCACTGCAGTTGCGGCGGGCCAATATCACACCTGCGCCGTCACGGCCGGCGGGGGCGTGCTCTGCTGGGGCTATAACGCCGACGGCGAACTCGGCGACGGCACGACCGACGACCGGCTGACGCCGACGGCAGTCGCCGGCCTCGACAGCGGCGTCGAATCCGTCGCGACAGCCGCCTATCACTCGTGCGCGCTGACGGCTGGCGGTGCGGTCCTCTGCTGGGGCGCCAACTGGTTCGGCCAGCTCGGCGACGGCACCACAGTGGACAGCGCCGTGCCGGTGCCGGTGGCGGGCCTTCCCGGCCCCGTCACGGCAATCGCCGCGGCCGGTTACTACAGCTGCGCGCTGACGGCTGGCGGTGCGGTCCTCTGCTGGGGCGCCAACTGGTTCGGCCAGCTCGGCAACGGCACGACGGACGCGAGCCCGGCTCCCGTGAGCGTCACCGGGCTGGCGGCCGGCGTGGCGGCGATCGGCGCGGGCTGGGATCACGCCTGTGCAGTGACGGCCGGCGGAGCGCTCCTCTGCTGGGGTTCCAACTGGTACGGAGCGCTCGGCGACGGCACGACCGACGACCGGCTGACGCCGACCGCGGTCAGCGGGCTCGGGTTCGGCGTGAAGGCGGTCACGGCCGGAATCTACCACACGTGCGCGCTGACGGCAGAGGGCGGCGTCCTGTGCTGGGGGGCCGTTGCGTACGCCGGCCACGGCAATCCCGCGACCTACACCCTCACGCCCGCGGCCGTCAGCGGGCTGGCGAGCGGCACGGCCTCGGTGACGGCTGGCGCCTACCACTCGTGTGCGGTCACGGTGAGAGGCGGCGTTGCGTGCTGGGGCTCGAACGGCTGGGGCCAGCTGGGAGAGGGCACGACCGCGGACAGCGCCGAGCCCGTGCCCGTGGTCGGCTTCGAGGGCCGGCGATCCACGCCCGGGGACTTCACGGGCGACGGGACCGCGGACGTCCTCTGGCGCCATCTGACGAACGGGGACATATGGCTCTGGGGCATCGAAGCCGCGGCGCGTGCGACGGACGCGTATGTCGGTGCCGTCGCCGATCCGAACTGGGAGATTCGGAGCGTGGGCGACCTGAACGGCGACGGCCTGGCGGATCTGCTCTGGCGCCACAAGCTGGATGGCGCGCTCTATTATTGGCCGATGCACGGGGGCGCGCCGGCGGCCCAGCAGTATGTCGCCACGGCGGACACCTCGTACGACATTGTCGGGACCGGCGACTTCGACGGCGACGGGATGGCGGACGTCCTCTGGCGCGGCGCGACGGGCGATCTGTGGCTGTGGCGGATGAGCGGCTCGACGGTGCTGAGCCAGCAGTATGTGGACACGGTGGACCTGAGCTACGCGGTCAAGGGCCTGGGGGACGTGGACGGGGACTTCAAGACGGATGTGATCTGGCAGGGAGCTGCCGGGGACATCTGGGTGTGGCTGATGAACGGCGCCGCGAGGTCGGCGCAGACGCACGTGGGCACGGTGACGGACGGGACGTACCAGATCCAGCAGGTGGCGGACGTCGACGCGGATCTGAAAGCGGATGTCATCTGGTGGAGTGAGTCGCAGGGCGACGTCTGGGTCTGGCGCATGAGCGGCGGCGCAGTCCTCTCGGAGCACTACGTGGGTCTGGTTCCCGACACGAACTACCGGATCCAGGCCGCGGGCGATTACGACGGCGACGGAAAAGCGGACCTGCTCTGGCGCAACAGCGTCGCCGGCGATCTCTGGATCTGGCGAATGGACGGGCCAGCGAAAGCGTCGGAGCACTATCTGGGCATCGTCGCGGATCAAGGGTACCGGGTCGTGCGGTAGGAGCGCGAGGCAACGAGCGGGAAGCAGGAGGCCGGCCTCGCGCCGCCCGACGGGAGGGCGCGGCATCGGCGCAAGCCGTCGGGGGCATCCCTTCGGCTCCCGGGGTCGGCGCCCCACCCGGGTGAGCAAACGCAGCAGCACGACCCCGATGAGCCGTCGCCGATCCGGGCACGGCACGCGGTATACTCACGCCGCTCGGTTTCAGGGCGGTTGCGCATGAACGAAGCACGATCGTATCGCATCGCCGGCCGCGTCCAGGGCGTGGGATTCCGCTGGTTCGCGTGGGACGCAGCCAGGCGCGAAGGCATCACCGGGCTGGTGAGGAACCTGCCCGACGGCCGCGTCGAGATCGTGGCCGAGGGCGACCGCGAGGCCCTCGACCGGTTCGAGTGGCGGGTGTCGTCGGGGCCTGCCGGCGCCCGCGTGGACACGGTCGATCGCGACATCGTCCCGGCAACCGGCCGGTTCACCGAGTTCTCGGTCAGAGGCTGACGTCACCATGGCGAGTATCGACGGCATCGCGGACTTCCTGCGCGCGCGCATCCGGCAAGTGCCGGACTTCCCGAAACCCGGCATCCTGTTCTACGACATCACCACGCTGCTGCAGGACCCGGCGGGCTTCAAGGCGGCCATCGACGGCCTGGCGGGGCCATTCTCCAGAGGCGGCATCGACGTCGTCGTCGGCATCGAGAGCCGCGGGTTCATCCTCGGCGGGTGCGTCGCCGACCGGCTCGGTGCCGGGTTCTGCCCGATCCGCAAGCCGGGAAAACTGCCGTCGAAGGCGCTGCGCGAGTCCTTCAGCCTGGAGTACGGCAGCGACGCCGTCGAGATTCACGCCGACGGGATCGCGCCTGGCCAGCGGGTGCTCATCGTGGACGATGTGCTGGCAACCGGCGGAACGGCGAAGGCGGCGGCGTCGCTCGTCAGGCAGCTCGGCGGCGATCTGGCGTCGCTCGCGTTCCTGATTGAACTCGACGCGCTCGAGGGCCGCAACCGGCTGTCGGGCGAACGCGTAATGAGCCTGCTGCACTACTGAGCAGTTCCGGGAACCCCGCCGGGCCGGCGCCGCATCGGCCGATACGTCAAGCGTGAAGACAAGCCACCCGCTCGTCGCGGCGACGGTCGTCCTGGCGGTGGCATGCGTCGCGGCGCTTCCCGCGGCGGCGCACGCCGGCCGGGGGTTCAAGGCGTTCGTGTATCCCGACAGGACGAGACCGGACTTGGTTGTGTCCGTGGACGACTTCCGGATCAACGAGACCGTCTGGGACGAGGGCGGCGTGCAGTACGTCTGGGTCAGGGGGCCCGCGGGCAACTTCCAGGTGCCGTTCAGCCGCATCCGGCAAATCGAATTCGAGCGCTGGAGCGGTCTGGACGCGTCGCGGCCCGACTGGGTGTGGTACGACGTCAAGGTCACGGGGCTGAACCCGGGAGAGGGCTACACGGGCCGGCTGGAAGTCCGGGTCATGCGCGGCATCGCCGCAGGCGTGCCCTGGTACACCTACCCGGCGACCGACGCGACCCGGGGCCGGCTGATGTACCGCATTGTGCTCGGCGACGTCACCGCGCCGCCGACGATACCCTGGGAGGCCCAGGAACCCGCGGCGGCCCCAGCGCCGCCGGTGGCCGTTGTTCCGCAGCCGGCAGCCCCGCCCGCGCCGCCGGCGCCGAGCGAGGATGACCTCTTCGCCAGGCTGTCGATCGACGACCTGAACAGGCAGAAACCCCTCGACGACGTGTTCTTCGACTTCGACAAGTCGAACATCCGGCCTGACGCCGAGATCACGCTCGTCCGGAACGCAGCCTGGCTCAAGCGCTGGCCCTCGGTGACCATCCGCGTCGACGGCTGCGCCGATCCGCGAGGCACCGCCGAGTACAACTTGGGCCTCGGCATGCGGCGCGCCGACACGGTCCGGGCGTTCCTGGCGGCACAAGGCGTGAGCGTGGATCGCGTCGAGGTCCTCTCGGTGGGGGAGAGCCAGCTCGTCTGCACCGAGCAGACCGAGGAGTGCTGGGCCCGCAACCGCGCTGGCCGGTTCCACATCACCGCGAAGTAGAGCGCCACCCGGCCGGCGGGAAGAAGGAGGGGCGGCATCCCGCTTCCTCCGGCGCATCGCAGGGAGATCGCACGGCGACCGCGGTTCGCTATCGACGGAGGCGCGAAGCGCCGGACCGCCGGAGAGGCATAAAGGGCGGAGCTGTTCGCGTCTTCGGCCGCACGCGTCGCCACGCGTTCGAGGGCCGCGCCCGGCGGCTGGCCTCGGAGCGGACCTGATAGGGAGAGACGGCCGACTCCCGGGCCGTGATAGACTCAAGCATTCGGGCCCGTGTAGCTCAGAAGGATAGAGCAACGGTTTCCTAAACCGTAGGCCGCCCGTTCGAGTCGGGCCACGGGCACCACACAGGGATCGAGCATGAAGCGCACGCAACGCCGTCAGCTCAAGGTCAACGAATTCGCCGAGTGGCTGCTCAAGACGAAGGCCTGGTTCGAGGCCAACCAGAAGCTGGTCTCTTACGCCGGCGTCGGCGTGGCCGTGGCGGCCGTCGCCCTCCTCGCGTTCCTCTGGTACCGCCAGATGGGTGCCGGCCGCGCGGCAACGGCGCTCGCCGAGGCGATGAGCGTGGCCGAGGCGCCCATCGTCGCGCCGCCCGCTCCGGAGCCGGGGAAGTTCCCCGTGCAGCAGCCGGGCACGTTCCCGACCGAGCGCGCGCGGCTCGAGGCGGCCCTGCCCAAGCTGCTTGCCGTCGCTGACGGCTACCCTGGCAGCAATGCCGGCGTGATGGCGGCCTACCGCGCGGCGTCCGCGCTCGTCGCGCTGGGACGCCTGCCGGAGGCGATCGACCGCTACAAGCAGGTAGCCGAGCGCAGCACGGGCGTCCAGCGGACAATGGCCCGCATGGGGCTGGCCGAGGCCCACGTGGTCGCGGGCCAGTTCGACCAGGCCATTGCCGCCTTCACGGAACTGTCCGCGGCGAACGACGACGACGTGCCGGGCGACGGCGTCCTGATGCAGCTCGCCCGCGCCTACAAGCTGTCGGGCAGGGCAGAGGACGCGAAGAAGACGTTCAAGCGCGTCGTGGTCGAGTTCCCGCAGTCGCCGTACGTGTCGGCGGCCCGCCGCGAGGCCGAGGGTGAGGGAGCGGGCAGCTAGGCTCCGCCCTCAGCGCGCCGGGAAGAACCGGTAGCCGATCAGCTTGTAGACCAGCCTCGCCGCGAGGAAATTCGGCGCGACGAAGCCCGGGATGGGGCAGAGCTCAACGACGTCGGCCGCGACCACGGTCTTTCGCGCCGTGACCAGCCTCAGGAGCTGCAGCAGTTCGCGCCAGCTCAGGCCGCCCGGCTCGGGCGTGCCCGTCGCCGGCATGATGGCGGGATCCAGGCCGTCCACATCGATCGTTACGTAGACCTTCTCGCCGAGCGCTTCCACGACGCGCTCGATCCAACGCGGATCCTGGCGCATGTTCCAGTCGTAGAAGACGCGCGTGTTCAGGCCGGGGATCGCCTCGGCCTCAGGCGCGGACAGGTTCCTGATCCCCACCTGCACGGCCGGTGCCGACTCCAGCACCCGCCGCATCGCGCTCGCGTGGCTGTTGCGATCGCCCATGTAACTGTCGCGCAGGTCCGCGTGCGCATCGACCTGAAGGACGGTGACGCCCGGGTGCACCTCGGCGACGCCCGCGACGAGCGGGGCCGTGAGGGCATGTTCGCCTCCGAGCGCCACGAAGTACTTCCCGGCGCCCGCGAGCCACGCGGCCGTCCGCCGCATCTCCGCAAACGCCTCGTCGGTCGACGCGAACGGCGACTCCATGCCGGGCAGCGTGTGGATGCCGACGTCCGCGATTTCCAGGCCGAGCTCCTCGTCGTACCACTCGACCTGGCTCGACGCCGAGAGAATCTCCCGCGGGCCGTTCTTCGTGCCCGGCATGTAGGAGGTCGTACGTTCGAAGGGCACGGGAAGCACGACGGCCTTCGCGCGATCGAACGAGCCTTCGCCCTGCTCCAGACCGCAGAACGTGGAGGGGGGCTGCGCGTGGTAGGGAAGGGCTGATGTCATGCAGGGATCTTAACCGAAAGCCGCATCAGGGCGACCCGGGGCTGGCACTCGCGAGCGACTCGCGGGTCCTGCCGCCAGTCACCCCCGTCCGTGCTCGGGCGCAAAACGCGTGTCACGGGAGTCGCCCTGCGGCCGGCCGGGGGGCCCCCGACTGGCGTCACCCGCGAGCGCGTCGGCGAGAATGACGCTGAAAGCGCGTCGTCAGAACGCGTATCCCGTCCGGACGAAAGCGGCTGCCCTTCCTTTCGGGTCCGCCCGGGCCGGGTCGTGTACCCAGGCGACGCCCGCCGTGAGGTTGAAGAGCCAGGAATAGCCGAGCGTGAGGCGCGACGAGAACTCCGCGCCGGCGGACCAGGCGGGCCGGCCCAGGCTTCCCAGGTCCGCTCCCGTCGCACCCGCGTCGACGAACACCGCGCCGTGGAGATCACGCAGGAACACCGGCCACGTGCGCACCCCGCGCTCGACGCGCGCCACGGGGAAGCGGTAATCGAGGTTCGCCACGGCAATCGCGTGGCCGGCGGCCGGCCTCTTCGCCAGGCCGCGCAGGAGGCCGACGGCGTCGCTGCCGAAACTGGAGCCGGGTCCCGCCAGTGCCGTTTCGCCCAGGCGGTACTGGCGCCGAAGCAGCCGGTCGCCGCGGCTCGATCCCACAGCGGCCCTCACGGCCAGCACGTCGTGGCGGCCGAAGGCAGGGACGTAAGCCCGGGCGTCGGCGGTCACGGAGGTGGCCTGCCCGTCAGCGCCAAGCGCAGGACTCACGCGCTCGAGCGTCGCGCCGGCTCTGACGCCTCGCTCGGGGCTGATGGAGTAGCCGAAGGCGTGCGCGCTGGAGAAGGCCCACGCCGCACGCGCGGCGCGGCGGCTCCGGTCCGCGATGCCCGCAGAGCCGGGGAGGCGCCGCGTTTCGAGGTCCACGCCAGCCAGCCAGCGCTGTGCGGTTCTCGCACGGCGCCATGGAACGAGGACGCCGGCGAAGACCTCGCGCGTGCGCTCGTCGGACGTGAGCGGGCCCCCGGGCGCAGGCGTGGCGAGGCGCACGATGTCGACGGAGTCCTTCGCCGACACGAAGAACGACGGCGTCCAGCGGTTGTAAGCGTACCAGGCGCTCCATTCGAGGGCGGCGCCCTCGAACGCCAGATCCGCGCGGTCGCTCGAAGCGCGCCACGACGCGGACAGCCGGTACTCGTGGTAGCCGAGCGCATCCGACGCGCCGACGCTCCCGCCGAGATCCAGGCGATCGCCGGAGACGGCGCCGATGGGCCACCAGGCGCGGGGGACGAGGGTGCGCCACGGCGAGTAGGGGACCGCGGTCGCCGGCTCCTCACGGTCCTCCGTCCCGGCTCGCACGCCGGCGGCCGCAGCCGGGATCCGAACCGGCCCGGCCGGCCCCTCGCGCCCCGCAACAGGCCCGGCCGTTTGCGCCGGGCGCGGCGGGGACTCGGGAAGCGCCGACGCGAAGACGTCGTAGCCGTCCGCCGTCATGCTCGTGAACACGACGGTCCGTCCATCCGGCGCGGGATCCGGCCACAACACGCCGCCGGGCGCATCGACGAGCAGGATCGGCTCACCGTGTCCGCTCTCCTGGGCTTGCCCGGGGTCGCTCACGGCGAACAGCTTGAAGCGACGATCCTGCCGGTCGGAGGCGAAGATCAGCGTTCGTCCGTCTGCAAGCCATGCCGGCGTGATGTCCCTGGCGCCGGCCGGTTGCACAATCGCGACCTCCCCTGATCCGTCTGCGCCGAACACCACGATGGCCGGCAGCGCTCCGGGGCACTGCCGCGTGGCGGCAATCCGCGTGGAATCCGGAGACCAGCGCGGCGATGCGTAATCGCATCCGGCAGTGCCCATCGTGGACGCCGGAACGGCCGCCAGCGCGGGCCGGCCGGCGGTGTCGCGCTCGAGCGCGAGGATGACGGGCCGGCGCCGGCCGCTCGCGGCCTCGATGGCGACCAGGCGAGTCGCGCGGCCGTCGACATCAGGGTCGGTCAGGCGCCGTCCCCGCGACAAGCGGCAGACCCGTCCGGACGCGAGCTCAAGGGCGTAGAGGTCCGACACGAGCGCCACCGAGGCGTCGTACTCGAGCTGGTCGAAGAACACCCAGCGCCCGTCGCTCGACAGCGTGTCGCCCCCATAGCGCGGGGTCACCGGCGCCGACCGGCCGCCTGCGAGACGGACCTGGCGGATCTCCGGGAAGCGATGCGGTCCCTGGGTGCTGTAGTAGACGGCAGGCTCCTCGCCCGTGCTCTCCTTGCCGGCACGAATCACTCGGGGCCCGCCCACGGCGAAGCCATCGCGCGTCAGGCGCCGCAGCGCTGCTGGTTCGAGCGTCGCGCGCCCGCTTTCCGCGTGCGCGTCCGCCAGCGCCCGCCGCCAGGCGTTCCGCTCCGATTCGCCGAAGACCCGACGGAACGCTCCGCCTCCGAAGTAGGGGAGCCGGCGCGCGGTTTGGCGCGTGAAGTCCCCAAGTGCGGCCTCCGAGGTGCGGCCGGCCAGATCCTGGTAGAACCGGCCGCCGAAAAAGTACGGCGTGTGGCCGGACGGCCAGGCGACGAGGCCGCCTCCAGCCCGGTCGATCGGCAGGCCGCGCGCGCCGGATGAGGCCTCGATGACGGCGGCGACGTCGGCAGCGCGCGGGCGGCCGAAGCCGCTGGCGGCGCCCTCCGCCCACGTCGCGAACCCCTCGATCTGCCACTCGGGCAGGAACAGGTTCGGGAACGTGGCAGGATGCCGGCCGAGCGCCCGGCGAAGGGCCTTCATGGCCCCGCCCACGCGGTCGAGGTGCAGGATGTGGGCGAATTCGTGCGTGAAGACGGTCCGCAGCCAGTCGTCCTGATGTCCGAGGAACGAAGACGGCGCGGCGGGCGCCGCCGCGACTTCGATGAGGTCGTAGGGCACGGGCGTGGACCAGCCGTTGGCAACGTCGGACTGGTCGACCAGGACGACGTGGACGTGGGGAGGCGGCTCCAGGGCCGTGCGCGAGGGGAGGTCGCGGCGAACGTCCTCGGCGATCGCGGCGAGGCGGCGCGCGAGCTCCGCTTCGCCCTGGTGATAGTAGATGGTGAAATGCGGAGTGCGGAGGACCTGGAACTTCAATCGGGGGTGGTACCGGCCCGCGCTCGCCTGCCCGGCGGCGGCCAGGAGGGCCGCCGCGGCGCACACCGCCGCCGACAGCCGACGGCCCGAAAGGGTCACGGGCCGATGTCCCGTTGCAGCTCGGCCAGGAAGGCGAGCGCCTCGATCGGCGTGAGGCGATCGAGATCGGCGTCCTTCAGCCTACGCACGATCCCGTCGCCTGGCGCCGCAGCGTCGAACAAGCCGGGCTGCGCGCGCGGGTCTTGCCCCGACGCCGCCACGGCCGGGCGTCCGCCCTTTGCCAGGGCATCCTGCTCGAGGGCCGTGAGAATGGCGCGAGCGCGGGCGATGACCGTTGGCGGCAGCCCGGCCAGGCGAGCCACCTGGATGCCGTAACTCCGATCCGAGCGCCCCGGAAGGACCTTCCGCAGGAACACGATGTCGTCGCGCCACTCCCGGGCGGCAACGTGCGCGTTGACCACGCCCGACAGCGAGTCGGCCAGCTCCGTCAGCTCGTGGTAGTGCGTCGCAAACAGAGTCTTCGGACGGGCCCGCGGACCGGACGCCAGGTGCTCGGCCACCGCCCACGCGATGCTCAAGCCGTCGAAGGTCGACGTGCCGCGCCCGATCTCGTCCAGAATCACGAGGCTCCGCGACGTCGCCGAGTACAGGATGTTCGCCGTCTCCTGCATCTCCACCATGAAGGTGGACTGGCCCCGCGCGATGTTGTCCGAGGCGCCGACCCGGGCGAACACCCGATCCACCAGGGCGAGCTTGGCTTCGCGCGCCGGGACGAACGACCCGGCCTGCGCCATCAGCGCGATGAGGGCGACCTGCCGCAGGTAGGTGGACTTGCCGCCCATGTTCGGCCCGGTGAGGATGACGACCTGCCGCGCCGCGCCGTCCAGGTGCGTGTCGTTCGGCACGAACGGGTCCGGGCTGTAGCGCTCGACGACCGGATGGCGGCCATCGAGGATTGCGATCTCGCTGCCCTCGTGCACGTGCGGCTTGACGTAGTTGTGCTCGGCTGCCGCATCGGCCAGGGCCGCCAGCACGTCCAGCGTCGCGACGGCGCGAGCGGTGTCCTGCATCCGCGATGCTTCGGCCGACACGGCCGAGCGAAGGGCCTCGAACAGCTCCAGCTCCCGCTCGAGGATCCGCTCGTCGGCGCCGAGGACGCGCTCCTCGTGGGCCTTCAGCGCCGGCGTGATGAAGCGCTCCCCGCCCGCGATCGTCTGCTTGCGATGGTAGTCCGCCGGCACGGCGTGGAGGTTCGGCTTCGACACCTCGATGTAGTAGCCGAAAACCCGGTTATAGCGGACCTTGAGGGAGGCGATGCCCGTCCTCGCGCGTTCCTGCTCCTCGAGCTCCGCGATGATCTGCTTTCCCGACGCCGACACGCGGCGCAGGTCGTCGAGCTCCGCGTCGACGCCGCTCCGCACGCATCCGCCGTCACGGGCCAGGGCCGGCGGCTCGTCGACGAGCGTCCGCTCGATCGCTTCCCGGACCTCGGCGACCTCGTCGAGCTCCGCGGCCAGGCTCGAGACGAACGGCGCCTGAAACCCCTCCAGGATCTGCCGGAGGCGGGGGACGGCCGAGAGCGACGTCCTGATGGCCACGAGATCGCGCGGGCCGGCCGTGCCCAGCGCGACACGGGCGACGAGCCGCTCGACATCGTGCATGCCTCGCAGCGCCTCCCGGAAGCGGCCGCGGTCGATCGTCCGGAAGCCGAAGTCCTCCACCGCGTCCAGCCGGTCGCGGACGCGCTCGAGCGAGAGCAGCGGCCGGATGAGCCAGGTCCGCAGGAGCCGGGCTCCCATGGGGGTGATCGTGCGGTCGAGCTCGTGCAGCAGCGACCCCGCCCGCCCGCCGTCGATCGATTCGACCACCTCCAGGTGCTTCAGCGTCAGCGGGTCCACGACGAGGCGGTCGGCGTGCTCCTTGAAGCTCACCGCCCGCACGTGGGTCAAGTCCGACTTCTGGGTGTCCTTGAGGTAGTGGACCAGCGCCCCGGCCGCCCTGATGGCGGCCGGATGCGCCTCGAGGCCAAACCCCTCGAGCGAGTGCGTGCGCAGCTGAGACAGGAGGGCCCGGCGTGCCCCGTCGAGGTCGAAGGTCCACGGCTCGGCCGGGGTGACGCTGGCGCCTCCCCGTGACGCCGCCGGGACCACTTCCTCAGCCGGGATGTCGGACGGAATCAGCAGCTCGCGCGGTCGCAGGACTCCCAGTTCGTCTCTCAGCGCCTGCAGGCCGTCCCGCCCGGCGTACTCCGCCGTCAGGAACTCGCCGGTTGAGAGGTCGAGCAGCGCGACGCCCGTGGCGTCAAGGCCGGCTGCGGCTCGTCCCTGCGCGCCTGCTGCGGGTGCGGGGAGCGCAGGGGAGATGGCCATCAGGAAGACCGGCTCTTTTGCGTCCAGATAGCCGCCCTCGGTGAACGTGCCCGGCGACACGACGCGGATGACCTCCCGCTTCACCAGCCCCGTGGCCTTGCGCGGGTCTTCCACCTGCTCGCAGATCGCCACTCGGAATCCCTTGCGGACCAGCCGGGTGAGGTAGGCGTCGGCCGCATGGTAGGGCACGCCGCACATCGGAATGCTGCCGCCGTCGGCGTCCTTCGCCCGCGAGGTCAGCGTCAGGTCGAGGGCGCGCGCCGCCACCAGCGCGTCTTCGTAGAACATCTCGTAGAAGTCGCCCATTCGGAAGAAGACGATGGCGTCGCGGTACTGCCGCTTGGCATCCAGGTACTGCCGCATGGCGGGCGTGGCCGCGGCGATGGCTTGCGGCGAGGCGATCCGGTCGGCGGGTGACACGATTCGGAATATAGCATCACCCCGCGGCTGTGAGGCACAATCTCCCCATGATCGTGCTGGCGCTCGACACGACGACACGAGGCGGAAGCATCGCCGTGGCGCGCGACGGCGTCGTCGGCAGCGTCCTGACCGGCGACCCCGCGCGCCCGCACGCCGAGCGTCTCCCGGGTGACTTGACCCGCGCGCTGGCGGGAGCCGGGCTGTCGCTCGCGCAGGTCGACGTGTTCGCCGTGGCTGCTGGCCCCGGGTCCTTCACCGGGCTCCGCATCGGCATCGCGGCAATCCAGGGCTGCGCGTTCGCGTCGGGCAAGCCTGTCATCGGGATCTCAGCCCTGGAAGCGCTCGCGCTGGCGGCGCCGCTCCACAGCGGGACTGCGATGCCCTCGACGCTGGGCGTCTGGATGGACGCGCAGCGCCAGGAGGTCTTCTCGGAGCTCTTCGCGCGGGACAACCGCGCCGACCCGGTTCGGCTGGAAGTCCTCGAAGGGCCGCAGGTGGGCGCTCCTCGAGACGTGGCGGACCGCTGGCGGTCGGCGCACGGCAGCTTGCGCTTTCCCATCGTCGGCGACGGCGCCGTGGCATACCGCGGCCTGCTGCTCGAGGCCGCTGGGGGGGCGGTCGAGATCATCGCGCCGCCACCCCTGGCCCCGACCATCGCGGTGATGGCCTGGCGGCGGGCTGCGGCGGGCGAGCGGCCGCTGCCGCACGCCGTCAGGCCGTTGTACGTCCGGCGCCCGGACGCGGAGCTGGCCCGAGACCGGGCGGGAGGAGGGACGTGAGCCCGGCTGGGCACATCGAGTGGCTCCGGGGGGCTGCCGATCTCGCCCTCGTCCTCGAGATCGACCGGGAGAGCTTTGCGGCCCCGTGGACGCGGGCGATGTACGAGCAGGAGTTGGAGGACGCGAGCCACGCCTTCATCGCCGTCCTCCGGCTGCCCGGCCAGCCCGTCGCAGCCTACTGTTCGTACCGCCTGGTTGGTGGCGAACTCCAGATCAACAACGTGGCGGTCCGGTGCGCGCTCAGGCGGAGGGGCCTTGGCCGTGAGCTCGTCACGTTCGTCCTCCGTCACGGGGCGGACAAGGGGGCAGAGGCCGCTTACCTGGAGGTGAGGCCTTCGAACGAGGCGGCCAGGCGCCTGTACGCCGCGCTGGGATTCGTTCCGGCCGGGACAAGGCCGCGCTACTACTCCAACCCGGAGGAAGACGCCCTGGTGCTGGTGCGGCGGCCCCTGGACGCCGCACCCGATCCGGCGCCTTGAATCGCCTGGATCCGTGTGCTACCGTTAACGTAAGCGGCACGCGCCAGAGCCGGCGGGTCGTCTTCCGGCTCGTCGGATGGTCCGACATCATGTTCCTCCACAGGCTGACTCACGCACGCACCGTAGTCCCCGTCACAAGGAGGCGGAAAGCATGACTGTACACGGGCAGGACCACCGCGCCATGCTTCTGCAGACCGACGACGAATACCGGCAGCTGGCCGCGCGCCACAAGGAGCTCGAGCAGCGGCTGGCCGAGCTCGCGAGCAAGGCCCACCTCTCCGAACCCGAACACATCGAGCAAGTCACCATCAAGAAGCGCAAGCTCCAGCTGAAGGATCGGATGGAGGACATCGTCCGGCGCTCTTCTCGCGAGGCCGATCGAACGGCGCGGCCGTCCTAGTCGCGGTCCGCGGCGGCGGGTGAGGCCGCCAGCCCCGATGCCCGGCAGCCAGGGTCCCGCCGCGGGCCGCTGGCTGTTCGCGTTTCCGGCGATCAGCGCCGCCTGCGCCTGCGGGCCACGATAGAATAGGCGCGTCATGAAGATCGATCGGGCCGGCTGGCCGTTCGTGTTCGCGTTCCTGGTGCCGGCAGCCGCGTGCGCCCTGGCAGGCTGGATCCCGGCGGCCGCGATGGCGGCGCTGGGCGCCGGCTCCATGCTCTTCTTCTTCCGGGATCCCGAACGCCGGACGCCCGGCGAGCCCGAGGCCGTCGTGTCGCCGGCCGATGGCAGGGTCCTCGTGGCGGGCCGGGCGGATCCGCTCACCTCGCCGCCGCCGGGAGAGTGGACGCAGCTCAGCATCTTCCTCTCGCCCCTCGACGTGCACGTGAACCGGATTCCCATCGGGGGGCGCGTGGTGAAAGTGGAACGCACGCCCGGGCGGTTTCTGGCGGCGTACCGCCCGGACTCAGCGCGGGTCAACGAGAAGAACGACGTGTGGATCGAGCGCGGCAGCGAGACGGTGGTGTGTCGCCAGGTGGTGGGGGTGCTGGCCAGGCGGCTGGTCTGCCGGGTGGGCCCCGGCTCGGAGGTTGCGACGGGCCAGCGCTTCGGCCTGATGAAATTCGGCTCGCGGATTGACTTGTACCTGCCTCCGCGGATCGTGCTTTGCGTGGCAGAAGGCGCCCGGGTCAGGGGCGGTGAAACGGTTGTGGCGAGATGGTGACGCCTGAATACGATGCGAATGGCGCGGCCGGGGCGCGCCAGCGCCTCAAGGCGCTCGACCCGCGGCGGTGGCAGAACGGAAGAAGCCCCGGTCTGCGGCGCGGCGCCTACCTGCTGCCCAGCCTGCTGACGCTCGGCAACATGTTGTGCGGCTACCTCGCCGTGCTGTTCGCGATCAGGGGCGAGGTCGGCACGTCCGCCCCGCTCATTGCCGTGGCGGTCGTGCTGGACATGCTCGACGGCCGGGTGGCGCGGCTGACGGGGACGGCGACGGCGTTCGGGGTCGAGTTCGATTCGCTGGCCGACGTCATCTCGTTCGGCATCGCGCCGGCGGTCCTTGTCTTCATGTGGGGGCTCCAGCCGCTGCACCGGCTGGGCTGGGCCGCGGGCTTCATCTTCCTGAGCGCCGCGGCCCTGCGCCTGGCCCGCTTCAACATCCAGACGACGAAGAGCGCCGACAAGCGGTACTTCGTCGGCATGCCGAGCCCGGCGGCGGCGGCGGTGCCGGTGTCGACGGTCTACTTCTATCAGCCGGGATTTCAGGACGCCCGGTGGGCGCTCATCGCGCTGGCGGTCACCGTCGCGCCGGCGCTCCTCATGGTCAGCACAATCCGGTTCAACAGCTTCAAGACGATCGACAATCCGCAGCGCCGGTCCTACAAGGTGCTCGCCCTGTCCGCGCTCGTCCTCGCGGTCATCCTGCTGCACCCGAGCATCGTGCTGCTGGTGCTGGCGTACACCTACATGCTCTCGGGGCCGGCCGGTCTGCTCTGGGCTCGGTTCAAGCGCCGCGGCGCTCCCACGCCGTCACGCTGAGCCGCCGTGCTCCGGGGGCGCACCGCCGGCGGGCAGCCGCACGGTGACCGTGGTGCCCGCGGCCGGCGTGCTCTCGGCCTCGATCGTCCCTCCGTGCAGCTCGACGTTGCGCTTCGCAATCGAGAGCCCGAGCCCGGTTCCGACGGCCTTCGTGGAGAAGTACGGCTCGAAGATGCGCCGGAGGGCGCTCTCGTCCATGCCCACGCCGGTGTCCGCGATCCGCAGTTCGACGGCAGTCCCGCCGGCGGCTGCCGAGCCCGAGATCGCGATCGTCCCGCCGGAGGGCATCGCGTGAATGGAGTTCTCGATGACGTTCGTCAGGGCCCGGCCGACGAGCGAGCGGTCCACATTCAGCGCGGGCAGACCGGCAGGCACATTCACCGCAAGGGACACGGCAGCCGGCAATCCGGCCCGGTACGGAGCGACGACCTCGTCGACGAGGTCGGCGGGGGCCGTGACGACGGGCCGTGGGGTTGGCGCCGTCGCGAAGCTCGAGAACTCGCCGGCGATCTGCCGGAGCAGGCGGACCTGCGCCAGGATCGATTCGACGCAGTCCTCGAGCACGGGCGAGAGCGGCAGGCCCCGGTCCAAGTGGACGCGGCGCAGGTGCTCGGCCGAGAGCTGGATCGGCGTGAGCGGGTTCTTGATCTCGTGCGCCACCTGGCGGGCCATGTCGGCCCACGCTTCGAGCCGGTGCGTGCGCTCGAGCGCGCTCTGCTGGCGCTGCAGGTCCGCCGCCATGCCGTTGAACGTCGCGACGAGGCGGCGCAATTCGTCAGAGGAGGTGAGGGCCACCCGGGTCGAGAGATCGCCGCGCGCCAGCCTCGCCGACGCCCGTTGGAGGCGGTTGACCGGATCCGCGATCCGCTCGGCGATCCAGTAGCCGAGCACGGAGCCCAGCAGGATGAACGCCAGGGCCGCCAGGAGGATGCGCCGATCGAGATCGTCGATTTCCCGCTCGATGGCGCGCTGGCGCAGCGTCAGCGGCACCGTGAGCAGAGCGTTGGTGCCCGACACCCGCACCGGCGCCGCCGCCACGATGTACGAGAACTGGCCGACCCGCTCCCGCCCGACGTACGACGCGCGCCGGTCGAGCACGACCGCCCGATACACGTCGGCGGGCGTCCGCGTGGCCAGCAGGCCCGACGCGAACAGATCGCGCTCGCTCGTGGCCACCAGGCGAGGCCCCTCGAAGACGTTCACGTCCTGGTTGATCACGCGCGCGATCTCGACCATGACGTCGTCGGTCAGCATCCCGGGCGCTCCTTCGCTGCGCTCCTGGAGCCGCCCGTAGTCCTGCACGAAGCGCTGCGCCACGGTGATCGTTTGGATGGCCGCCTCCTCGATGTCGGCGTACAGCCTGCCTGTCATGTACGCGCGCGACACGAACGCGAGCGTCAGGACTGGAATGACCGCCACTGCGACGAAGGCCAGCGCCAGCTTGCGGTAGAAGCTGGCGCGGATCTCCTGCAGCAGCGCGCGGCCGTTCTCGCCGGGCACCCCGGCCAGGGCGAAGCCGGTTGCGGCGACGATGGCGAGCAGCACGAAGCACACCCCAGTGAGGGTCAGCAGCTCCGCCACGCGCACGAGGTGGCCGATCGGCGTCTCGACGCGGTAGCCGAGGGCGTAAATCCCCCCCCGATCGTTGGCCAGGTACACCTCGTCGAGACCTCCCGCGGAGGCCTGGCGTGTCCAGAACGGCGTGCGAGAGGCATAGACCCGCTCGAACGTGCTCCGATCGAGCGTCCAGGCGGCGCCCCCGGACGTGTAGATTGGCCGCAGGCTCCATCCGTAGACGGTGAACTGCACGTCGAGATCCGGCGCGTCGGCTTCGCCCGCTCGTTGATCGCGGAACAGCTCCACGTACGGGTTCTGCGACATGATGAACGGGAGCGAGCCGTAGTCGAGCATCGCGTGGATCACGATTGCGCCGACGTGGCGGATGCGCCCGTCCTCCTCCGTGCACAGCGCCCGCCCGGCGTGCAGGAGTCGGCGTTCTTCGGACCCGAACGGGGACACTTCCTCGAACAGGTCCCAGTCGCAGCCCGATTCCCGCCACCGCTGCTGGGCCTGCGTGTACTCCGGCAGATTGAGAGCAAAGCGGCTGACGATGCCGCCGTCGCCGCCGTACAGCTCGATCGCGGACGTGAGCCTGTAGGCCGCCAGGTCGGTCTGCGACCAGACGAGGAACGCCGCCTCGGTCGGCACCTGCCCGCCCGGCGCAGGGCCTTGCCCGCGCACGAACTCGTTGAGGCCTGGCACCGCGTCGACCTGGTTCATCGCGCGGCGCACGCGGGCCTGCACGTCGTCTCGCTGCCGGGTCGCCTGCGGCGCGAGGTCCGATTCGATGAGAGTCCGGGTGGCCCGGTCGGCTTGCGCGAACGCCGCGGGATAGAACGCGACGGATGGCAGCGCCAGCGCGGCGAAGAGCGCGAGAAACGCCGCCGCCTGCGACGAATGCCGCCTCCACCGGAGGAGGCGCGGCAGGCCCCACGCGAGCGCCATCGACAGCACGACAGGCGGCCCGAGCACCCAGGTGGGGTTGCCGGGGCCCAGGGCGCCCGCCCGCGCGGCGACGAGCGCGGCTGGAGCGGCCCACGCGGCCACGACGACCGCCCGCCATGCCGAGCGCGGCGCCGTGCGCCACCAGATCGAGGCCAGCCTGAGGATCGTCGCGGCGCCCCACACCGCTGCCGCGTGCCAGAAGATCAAGCCCATCGCGACGGCGGTCTTCGCGCCGTCGACGGGGTACAGCGCGAACCGCAGCCACTCGATGGCCGACACGCCGGTGAGCGAACTGCCGATGAAGACGTAGCGCGCGAGCCACATCGAAGCGGCGGTGCCGCCGGCCAGGTGCGCGAGTACGAAGGCGAGCGCGGCGGTGCGCGACTCGTCGGGCGCGACGCGCGCGCGACGCAGGCCGATCCTGGCGCGCGATGCAGCCGCTCCGGCCAGGACGACCAGGGCCAATGCCGCTGCCGCGGAGAGCAGGAAATCGGCGGGCGACCGCATCCAGAGGCGGGTGTACCAGCGATCCCCGCCGCTCAACGCCATGGGCACGACCGTCCCGGCCATTGGGACCGCCAGCCACGCGACACCTCGCGCCCCGGCGATGAGTCCGGCGATCAGGCACATGGCCGTTGAGACGGCGGCCGGGCGGCGAGCGCGCCGCGCCCACGACAGGACCGGGGCGATCCCCCACGCGAGGAACACGGCGCACACGCCCAGGACGGCGGCCTTGGTCTGGCCGCGCACCGCCCGCCTGGCCGCCTCAACGCCCCGACTGGTGACCCGCCCTTCCAGCAGAGCCCGGCCCCCGGTGCCAGGCAGGACGAACACGCCAGGGGCGCGGGACTCGCCGGCTCCTTCGTACGTCGCGCGAAGCATGACGGGCACGAGCGACGTGTTCCAGGCCAGGGTGTCGGCCGCCAGGCCGGAGCTGGGCCCGATCGACGGCAGCGGCGCCTCGGCGACGACGGTCCCCACGCGCGCGGCCGCGTCCGTGACGGGGTGGACCCTGACGAGCCGGGGGCCCAAGGATCCCGGCGCCACAAACAGGGCCTCGCCGCCGGTGACGCGGGCCCGGGGAAGATCGGAAGGCCTGCCCGACCAGGCGAGCGGCGTCCCGTCGCCTGCGTAGGCTGTGACGGAGACACCGCGGCGAGCCGGCGAGTCGAGCGTGTCGAACAGCGCGTGCACGGCGCCGACGTCGCGTGCGGCGCGGGCGATCAGGCCGTGGGCCGCCGCCACCGAGGCGGCCGCGCGGTCGAGCTCTTGGGTAAGGGCGTCGAACTCCCGCCGGACCTCATCCGCCACGCGCCGCTCGGCCTCGGCGTCGGACCAGCCTAGGTGCCGGTACTCGTAGGCCGCGCCCAGGGCGCCGGCCGCGGCCGCCGACAGCAGGCAGGCCGCCAGCAGGCGCCAGGGACGGAAGGGGAACGTCGTGCGCACGGCTGAGTGCAGCATAGCCCCGCCCGGACGGTGCGACAAGCGGGGCCGCGGAGGACGCCCGGGAAAGCGTGCTATAACTCTCAGGCGGCATGCTGGCTGGCGTCAACGTCAAGATCGCCCTCAAGCGCGGCGCTCTGGTCGCTGCGGCGAACTGGCAGGTGACCATCGTCCAGTTCCTGGCCGAATCGGCGTTCAAGCTGCTCCTCAGCGTGCCGGTCATCGGGGGCGTGCTCCTGGTCGTGGTCGTGCTGGGGCGGGAACTGCCCGAGCTGTTCTCCCCGCACGTCCGGGAGAGCGTGAGCTACCTGGCGACGGCGCTCGCGGCCGAACCTCCCGCGCTTGTAGCCTTCCTGGCGTCGCTGGCAATCGCCGGGCTGTCGGGATCGGTGCTGATGTTCATCGTGAAGGGCGGCACCGTCGCCGTGCTCGTCGAGGGTGAGCGCGTCGCCGGGGCCGTGGAGGCTCCGCCGCTGCGCCTCAATGCGGTTCTCGCCGCGGCGCGTTTCAGCATCGACCGGTTCGAGGCAGGCTGCAGGCGTTTCATGCGGCGGTTCCTGCGGCTTGGGGGGCTGCTCATCCTCGTGTACGTCGTGGCGGGTGCCGCCTACCTCGGCTTGATCCTGGCCTGGGCGGAGCCGGCGCCAGAGGGCCAGTCCGACTGGACGGCGAAGGCCGGTCTCCTCTCTGGAGCGCTCGTGGCGGCCATCACGCTGGTCAACTTCTTCTACCTGCTGATTCAGATGGTGGTCGTGGCCGACGATTGCAGCGTGCGGACGGCTGCGTTGCGGATGGCGGCGTTCGTGCGGGCTGAAGCCCGGCTGGCGTTCGGGGTCTTCGGCGTGATGCTGCTCGTCGTCGTCGGGGCCACGCTGATCTCCCTCATCGCAACGACGAGCCTGGGCGTCATCGCGTTCGTGCCGTTTGCGGGCCTCGCGGTCGTGCCGCTCCAGGTGGCGGCCTGGCTGTTCCGCGAACTCGTCTTTCAGTACCTCGGGCTGAGCGCGCTCGGCGCGTACGCCGGGCTCTACCGGCGCCACGCCTCGGCCCAGAGGAAGTGAGCGCGCGAGGCCTTCAAGGCGCGGCGGGCGGGCGCGCGCCGAGCACGATCCGTCTGCCGGGCACGCGCTCCAGCGGCACAATCGGGGGCTCGACGGTCTGCCCGACGGCCAGCATCTGGCCGCCAGCGGTCACGACGATGACGCGGGCGGGCACGTCTGCGGCGGCGGGCGCAAGGAACGGCCCGTCGACGGCCCAGCCCGGAAGCGGCGCGACGCCGGCGGCGGCCCCGTCGGCGATCCTGAATCCGCGGAGCTCCGGCGCGACGCCGGCGGCAATCACCGTGTCGCCGGCCAAGAGCGGCGCGCCGACGGCGCGGCCGCGGAGGGGCCGCTGCCAGCGCAAGTCGCCGTGCCGCCGGTCGAGGGCGCGCACCATCGCGTCGCGCGAGACGAAGTAGACACGCCGCCGGTCCGCCGCCACCCGGGCCGTCACGCTGCCGCCCGTGCGCCAGCGCCACGCGACGGCTCCGCTCTTCTCCTTGAGCGAGTACAGGAACCGGTCGGCTGAACCGACGAAAACCCTGTCGGCCACCGGCGTGAGCGAGAGCGGCGTTCCAGGCAGCGCGCGGTTCCAGGACACCGACCCGTCGCCGGCGAGCGCTGTCAGCCGTCCGTCCTCGAATCCGAGGTAGGAGCGGCCTTCGCGGCCTGCCACGAGCGCCACGGGGCTCGCGCCCACCGTCGTCCGCCATGCGGGCCGGCCGTCGTCGAGGGAGAGGAGGACGACCTCACCGCTTCTGGTTGCGAACAGCACGCCGGACCCGGACGCGACGGGGGCCCGCGCCGCCTCCGCGGGCAGGGTCTGCTGCCAGCGCGCGTGTCCCGTTGCGGCGTCCAGGGCCCACGCCCGCGTCCCGTCGGCCGCCACGAGGAGGCCGCCGACGCGCACAGGGGCGACGGTGGCGGCAGCCTGCGCGATCCAGGCGACGGCTCCCGAGGCGTGATCGACCGCCACCACGGCCCGGTCTCTCAAGGCCACGTAGGCGCGCAGCTCGTCGTAGGCGGGCGCGTGCGCCGGCGCCGCCGGCAGCGGCGTCTGCCAAAGCACGCCGCCGGGGAACGCGACGACGGGCGCCGCGGCGCCAGGCGCGAGCCTGCCGGCGCACGCGCCGGCGAGCCCGGCGCCGAGCGCGGCCACAGCCAGCGCCCGGCACGCTCCGCGACAGGAAGCCGTCGTCCCCGCTCGCTGCAGCACCCCGGTATAATACGTCACAGCACGCCTGCCATCCCCGAGTGGACCAGCGTGACAGACCGATCCATCGTTGCTCCCGCTGTCCGGCCGCTGGCCGTCGGGGGCCCTTCGGCGCGGCTGTGCGGTGAGCCGCGGCCGGTGACCCGTTGAGCGCGACATGGCCGAGTTCGTCCATCTGCATCTCCACACCGAGTACTCCCTGCTTGACGGCGCCTGCCGGATTGACGAGCTCCTCGAGGAGGCGGACCGGCTCGGCATGCGCTCTCTCGCCGTCACCGAGCACGGCAACCTGTTCTCGGCGATCACGTTCCACGACAGGGCCCGCGCCAGGGGCATCAAGCCCATTCTCGGGTGCGAGGTGTACGTCGCTCCCGGGAGCCGGCTGTCGAAGGGGGGGACTCCGGGCGAGGCGGCCCATCACCTCATCCTGCTGGCGGAGACGAACGAGGGGTTCCGCAACCTCGTCGCCCTGACCTCGTCCGCCTACACCGAAGGCTTCTACTACAAGCCGCGGATCGACAAGGAACTGCTCGCGTCCCACGCCAAGGGCCTCATCGGGCTGAGCAGCTGCCTCAAAGGGGAAGTGCCGAGCGAACTGCGGGCCGACCGCGCCGACCGGGCGGCGGCGGCGGCGGCGCAGTACCGCGACATCCTGGGCGAGGGCCACTTCTTCCTCGAGTTGCAGGACCAGGGCATCCCGGAGCAGCGGCGCGTGAACGACGGGCTGCTCGCGCTGTCGCGCAGGATCGGCGTGCCCCTCGTGTGCACCAACGACGTGCACTACCTGCGCCAGGACGACTTCCGCCCCCACGACCTCCTCCTGTGCATCGGCACGGGCAAGGTCGTCAGCGACGAGAAGCGGCTGCGGTACTTCGGCGACCAGTTCTACCTCAAGACGGCCGACGAGATGGCGGCGGTCTTCGGGCACGTCGGCGGCGCGCTGAGGAACACGGTCGCAATCGCGGATCGGTGCGCCGTCGATCTGTCGGACGGGGGCCCGCACCTGCCGAACTTCCAGGTGCCCGACGGCTGCACCGTCGACGGCTACTTCGAGCAGGTGGTCAGGCAGGGCTTCGAGAGTCGGCTGGCGCAGCTGGAGCTGCAGCGCGCAGCCGGCCTGCTGCGGCACCCGCTCGAGGACTACCGTGCCCGGCTGCAGTACGAGATCGACGTCATCACGCGCATGCAGTATCCGGGCTACTTCCTCATCACCTGGGACTTCGTCCGCTACGCGCGGGAGCAGGGGATTCCCGTCGGCCCCGGGCGCGGATCGGCGGCGGGGAGCCTGGTGGCGTACTGCCTGCGCATCACCGACGTGGACCCGCTGCAGTTCGACCTGCTGTTCGAGCGGTTCCTCAATCCCGAGCGCGTGTCGCTGCCGGACATCGACATCGACTTCTGCGAGCGCCGCCGCGGCGAGGTGATCGAGTACGTCACGCAGAAGTACGGCCGGGAGAACGTAGCGCAGATCATCACCTTCGGAACGATGAAGGCGAAGGCGGCCGTGCGCGACGTGGGGCGCGTGCTGGGCATGAGCGTCGCGGAGGTCGATCGGGTAGCGAAGCTGATCCCGCCGGCGCTCGACATGACCCTCGACAGGGCCCTCGCAGAGACTCCGGCCCTGCGGCAGCTGGAGCAGGGCGACGCGCGGGTGTCGGAACTGCTCGGCGCGGCCCGGCGCCTCGAGGGCATGGCCCGCCACGCGTCGGTGCACGCCGCCGGCGTGGTGATCGCGCCGCGCCCGGTGACGGAGTACGCGCCGCTGTACAAGGGCAGCCACGACGAGATCACGACTCAGTGGGGCATGAAGGAGATCGAGCGGATCGGCCTCCTGAAGATGGACTTCCTGGGCCTCAGCACGCTGACGCTCATCCACGACGCGCTGGCGCAGATCGCCTCGACGACGGGCGAGCGGCTCGTCATGGAGGAGCTGCCTCTCACCGACGCCAGGACGTACGACCTGTTCTGCGAGGGCCAGACCCTGGGGATCTTCCAGTTCGAGAGCGCCGGCATGCGCCAGATCCTGCGCCAGGCGAAGCCCCGGCGGTTCGAGGATCTCATCGCCCTGAACGCGCTCTACCGCCCGGGCCCGATCAAGGGCGGCATGATCGAGGACTTCGTCAACCGCAAGCACGGCCGCGTGGCGGTCACGTACGAGTTCGAGGCGCTGCGGCCGATCCTGGAGGAGACCTACGGCGTCATGGCCTACCAGGAGCAGGTCATGCGCGTCGCGAGCACTCTCGCGGGGTTCTCCCTGGGCGAGGCCGACCTGCTGCGCAAGGCGATGGGCAAGAAGAACCAGACGCTCATGCAGGCGCAGCGCGTCAAGTTCGTGGACGGAGCCGTGACGCGGGGCATCGCGGCGGGGACCGCGAACCAGATCTTCGATCTCATCGAGCAGTTCGCGAGCTACGGGTTCAACAAGTCCCACTCCACCGCCTACGCGCTGCTGGCCTACCGGACCGCCTACCTCAAGGCGAACTACCCCTGGCACTTCATGGCGGCGCTGCTGACGATCGAGTCTCAGAACACCGCGAAGCTCGCCCTGTACCTGCACGAGTGCCGCGAGCTGCAGGTGCCGATCCTGCCGCCGGACGTCAACAGCAGCGACGTGGCGTTCACCGTCAGGCCCGAGGGCGTGCGTTTCGGCCTCGGTGCGATCAAGAACGTGGGCGCAAGCGCGATCGCGTCGATCCTCGCGGTCCGCGAGCGCGCCGGACGCATCGCCTCGCTCTCCCGCCTGTGCGAGGATGCGGACCTGCGGCTCGTGAACAAGCGCGTGCTCGAGAGCCTCATCAAGGGCGGCGCCATGGACGGACTCGGCGACGCGGCCTGCGCGGGCGCGGCCAGCCCCGCGCACGTGCGACCCCGGCTCCTGGCCGCGGTCGACGGCGCCGTGGAGTCCGGCGCGCGGCGGCAGCGCGACCGCGAGCGCGGCCAGGCGCGCCTCTTCGGAGGGCCGGACGGCGGCGGCGACGCGGCGGATGACGCGCTTCCGCCCGCCGACGCGCTGTCGCTGCCGCAGCAGCTGGCGTTCGAGAAGGAGGCGCTCGGGCTCTACCTCAGCGGCCACCCGATCGACCGCTACCGGGGCGCGCTCGCCGACTTCGGCGCGCGAAGCCTCGGGGATCTGCTCGGGAGCGGCGACGACCCGCCGGCGGAGGAAGACCCGGAGGGCGCGGCCGGCTTCCCGCGGGCCGCGGTTCGCATCAGGGAGGACGTCGCGATCGGGGGCGTCGTGGCGAGCGTCCGCGCCATCACGACGAAGAAAGGCGAGCGGATGGCCACGTTCGTCCTCGACGACCCAGACGGATCCGTCGAAACCGTCGTCTTTCCGGATGCCTTCGCCAGGGCCGCGCCGCAGATCCAGGCAGACGCGCTGGTGCTGGTGAAAGGGCGCTTCGAGCGGGACGAGGAGTCGACGCGCCTCTTCGCATCCGAGGTCCTGCCGATCGAAGCGGTCCGAGACCACGTGGTCCGCGAGGTGCTCGTTCGCCTGGAGTCGCCGGGGTGCGACCGCCGCGCCTGCGAGGACATCCTCGGCGTCCTGGGGCGCCACAGGGGAGATCGGCGTGTAGCGTTCCTGGTGCGAACGGCCTCCGCCGGCCGCCCCCTGCTGGCCCGGGTGGACGTGTCGGGGCAGCTGCGGGTGCGGCCGTCCGAGGCGCTGGTGGCCGACCTCGAACGGATCTGCGGTCCGGGCTCGGTCACCGTGCGGTAGGATCGAACGGACACGGACCCTGGTGACGAGATGCCGGCTGAGCTGCTCGACTTCGAGGCCCCGATTGGCGTCCTGCTCAAGGAGATCGACGCCCTGAGCCTGATGCCTCGGAGCGAGGCGCGCGCGCGCGACATCGCACGCCTGAAGCGCCGGGTGGACGAGATGCGCCGGCGCCTGTTCGCCGCGCTGACTCCGTGGCAATGCGTGCAGGTGGCCCGGCACCCCGGCCGGCCCGGGACGCTGGACTACCTCGACCGCCTCTTCACCGATTTCGTCGAGATCCACGGCGACCGACGGTTCGCCGACGACCCGGCCATCGTGTGCGGCATGGCCCGCTACCACGGCGCGCCGGCGCTCGTCGTCGGGCATCAGAAGGGACGCACGACCAAGGAGAAGATCGCGCGCAACTTCGGGTACGCGCGGCCGGAGGGCTACCGCAAGGCGCTGCGGGCGATGCGCCTAGCCGAGAAGTTCGCGCGCCCGATCATCGTGTTCGTGGACACGCCGGCGGCCTTCCCTGGCATCGAATCCGAAGAGCGGGGCGTGGCCGAGGCGATCGCCCACAACCTGCGGGAAATGTCCGCCCTGGCGGTTCCCGTGATCGTGGTCGTCAGCGGCGAGGGCGGTAGCGGCGGCGCGCTCGGCATCGGTGTCGGCGACCGCGTGTTGATCCAGCAGTACGCGATTTTCAGCGTCATCCCGCCTGAGGGCTGTTCGGCGATCCTGTGGCGCGACTCGAACCGGAAAGTGGAGGCGGCGTCGGCGCTGAAGCTGACGGCGCCCGACCTGCTCGCTGCCGGCATCGTCGACCAGGTGGTACCGGAGCCGCTGGGCGGCGCACACCAGGACGCGGGCGAGGCGGCGCGCCTGGTTGACGAAGCCCTCGTCAGGGCGCTCGCCGACGTGTCGGCCCTGAGCGTGAAGCAGCGTCTCGAGCAGCGCTACGACCGGCTCAGGCGCATGGGGCGCCCGGACGTCGATTTCGAGGCGGCGGCGGCGGGGCCCTCTGCGGCGCCGCCATTGCGCCGCCCCTCCCGCTCTCGCTGATGGCCCGGTACATCTGGGAGGTTCCGCCGCTCGACGAGGCAGCAGCCGCGCGGCTGGCCCGGGATGCCGGCCTCGACCCCGTCCTGGCGCGCCTGCTCGTCGCCCGCGGCGTGACCGACGCCGGCCAGGCCGGCCGCTTCCTCCACCCCAGCCTGGACCACCTGCACGACCCGTTCCTGATGGCCGGGATGGCCGCCGCGACGGACCGAGTCCTGGCCGCCGTCGCCGCGCGAGAGCGCATCGCCGTGCACGGCGACTACGACGTGGACGGCATCACCGCCACAGTCCTCGTCCGCCGCGCCCTCGAGATGCTGGGGGGCGACGTCGTGCACTTCGTGCCCGAGCGGGTACGGGACGGCTACGGCCTGAACGCGTCCGCCATCGAGCGCCTGCACGGCGAGGGCGTCTCAGTCGTCGTCTCGGTCGACTGCGGCATCCGCGGCGACGAGGCGGCCAGGCGCGCACGGGCGCTCGGCCTGGACCTGGTGATCACCGACCACCACGAGCCCGGCGAGCGCCTGCCCGACGCCGTGGCCGTCGTGAATCCGAAGCGACGCGACTGCGCGTACCCGGACAAGCACCTGGCCGGCGCCGGCGTGGCCCTCAAGCTGGTGCAGGCGCTGTGCCGGCGCACGGGGCACGACGCCTGGATGCCGGCCTTCGTGAAGATCGCAGCGCTCGGCACGCTGGCGGATGCCGTGCCGCTGCTCGGCGAGAACCGCGTCATCGCGAAGCTGGGACTCGACGCGCTGTCCCGGGGCCCGCACAAGATCGGCCTGCGCGCGCTCATCGAAAGCGCAGGGCTCGCTGGCAAGGCCATCGACGCCTACCACGTGTCCTTCGTGCTCGCGCCGCGGATGAACGCCGCGGGGCGGATGAGCACGCCGGACATCGCCATGCGGCTCCTTCTGGCCACCGACGACGACATGGCTCACGAGGCGCGCGAGCTGGCGGCCCGGCTCGACGCCGAAAACGCGCGCCGGCAGCAGGAGGAGCGCGCGGTCTTCGTCGAGGCGCGCCGGGCGGTCGAGAAGGATCCGGACGTCGGCTCGCGGCACGTGCTCGTCGTCGCCGGTGAGGGCTGGCACCGGGGCGTGATCGGGATCGTCGCCTCGCGGCTCGTCGACGCGTTCGGCAAGCCCGCAGTCGTGCTGGCGGTCGAGGGGGATGCGGTCCACGGCTCCTGCCGGAGCATCCCCGCCTTCGACATGCTCGCGGGCCTGCAGGCGTGCGAGGCGCATCTCGAGCAGTTCGGCGGGCACCGGGCCGCCGCCGGCCTGACGATGCGGCGGGAGGCCATCCGGGCGTTCAGGCAGGCCATCGCAGCCTGGGCTGAGGAGCGGCTGTCGCCGGACGACCTGCGGCCCCGGCTGCGGATTGACGCTCGGATCGGGTTCCGCCAGATCACGCCAGGGCTCGCCCAGACGCTGAGCGCTCTCGGGCCTTTCGGGATCGGCAACCCCAAGCCCGTGTTCGCGACCGCCGGCGTCCGGCTCGCCGACGGCCCGCGCCGACTCAAGGAACGCCATCTGAGCATGAGCCTCCGGCACGACGGCGTGCCGCTGCGGGCCGTCTTCTGGCGGGCGGCGGAGCGAGCCGCCGAGATCGCCGCCCTCGCCGATGGCCTCGACGTGGCGTACTCAGTGCAGCAGAACACCTTCAACGGCGCGACGTCGGTCGAGGTCTCCCTCGCGGACGTCCGTCCGGCTGGCGGCGGTGTCCCGTGAGGTGGCAGCAGCGCGTGCAAGTCGCGCTCGCCGCGTTCGTGGCGGGCTTCGTCGTGCTTCTTCTTCTGGCCGTACGCCCGGGGCGGCCGCGGGAGAGCGCGCCTCCGCCGGACGCCTCGACCGGCGACCCGGCCGCGTCGGCCGCAAGCACGTCGGGCGACGTCGTGAACCTGCTGCGGGACATCGAGAACTTCCGGCTGTCCTACGACCGGCTGCTGACGTACCCCGACGGCCGCCAGAAGCTGACAGGCGCCAGGATTCTCGTGCCACGCAGGCGCGGCCGCGACTACGAGATCACCGCCCGCGAGGCCGAGGTCGGCCCAGGGCAGGATTTGATCGCGATGCAGGGCGAGGTCCGGCTTGGCGCGACCGACGGGCTGGCGGCTGGGACCGACGCGGCGACGTTCAGCCGGTCGGAGGGCGTGCTGCGCGCCCCCGGGCCGGCGTCCTTCTCGAAGGGCGGCATGTCGGGGTCATCTGTCGGCCTGACGTACGACCAGGCGCGGGACGTCATGTGGCTGCTGGACAAGGCGGTGACCGTGTTCGCGCCCGAGCGCGCCGGCGAGGACGGGGCCGAGATCACCGCCGGCGCCGCCGTACTGGCGCGCAACGACCACTACGCGCGGTACGAGCGCGGCTTCACGCTCGTGTCGGGCGCGAGGAGAATGAGCAGCGACGCGGCCACGGCGTACCTGACGGCGGACGGCGCGCGCGTCGAGTCGCTGGACATGCGGGGCCGGTCTCGCGTGACCGGGCTCGGCGAGGGGCCGGGCTCGCTCGGGGCGATGGAGGCAGACGACATCACGCTCGAGTTCACGGCTGACGGAAAGGCCCTGGGCGCCGCCACGCTGGCGAGCAGGAGCCGGGAACCGGCGCGCCTCGACCTCGGCTCGGCCGGCGCTGGCCACAGGCGGGTCTCAGGGCGCTGGATCGACATCAGGTTCGCACCCGACGGCGCCACGGTGCGCGAGCTCACGGTCCGGGAGTCCGTGCGCCTCGACCTCCCGGAAGAGGATGGCCGGCCGGCCCAGACGATTACCGCGGCCTCGCTGGTGTCGCGTGCGGCCGGCGGCGGGGCCATCGACGGAGCCCGGTTCGACGGGGGCGTGGAGTACAGGGAGGCGTCGGCGCCGCACGGACGGCTGGTTCGTGCGCGGGCGCTGGAGATCACGACGGCGCCAGGGCTCGGCGCCCTCGACGACGCCCGGTTCGACGGGGGCGTCCGCTTCGAGGAAGACAGGCTGCGGGGCGCCGCCGAGCGGGCGCGCTATCTCGTGGCGGGCGGCCGGATCGTCCTCGAGGGGACCGACGGGACGACCGGCCAGGTCCCGCGGGCGACGGACGGCTCGGTGGCCATCGACGCCGCCCGGATCGAGCTCGCCCTCGAGCCCCGGAGCATCTCGGCGCGCGGCGATGTCCGGACGGCCATGGCGCCGGCGCCAGCGGGGCACGCGGGCGCGGCGAAGCGGGAAGTCCGCCGGGCCGGCCTCCTCGACGAGACGCAGCCGGTGTTTGCCGCCTCGACGGCGCTGGAGTACGACGGCGCGGCGGGCCTCGCGGTCTACACGGCCGAGGCGCCGGCCCAAGCGAGGCTCTGGCAGGGCGACACGACCATCCAGGGCGACCGCCTCAGCCTGGACGATGCGACCGGCAGGCTGAGCGCCAAGGGCCGCGTGGCCTCGACGATCCTGGTCGAGCAGACGAACGAGAGAACCGGGGCGGTCGAGCGGGTGCACTCCGTCGGCAGCGCCGACGAGTTCCTGTACGAGGACGATGGACGGCGGGCGACGTACACCGGCTCGGCCCACGTCTCGGGGCCGCAGGGCGATCTCCGCGCGTCGACGATCGAGGTGTATCTGGCGGCGTCGAGCCGCGAACTCGAGCGCGTCGAGGCGTACGCGAGCGTCTTCCTGCAGGAGGGCGCGCGACGCGCCAGCGGCGACCGGCTCACCTACGCGACGGCCGCCGGCCGCTACCTGATGATCGGCTCGCCGGTGAAGATCGAGGCGGAGTGCCGCGAGACGACCGGCCGCTCTTTGACATTCTACAAGTCGACCAATAACATCCTCGTCGAACCCAACGAGGAGTTCCGCACGCAGGTGCGGACGCTCCCGAACTGCACCCCCGGGCGGGACTAAGTGGCGACGCTGCAGACGGACGCGCTGACGAAGACGTACGACGGGCGGACGGTCGTCCGGGGCGTCAGCGTCGAGGTGCGCTCGGGCGAGGTGGTCGGCCTGCTCGGTCCGAACGGGGCGGGAAAGACGACGACGTTCTACATGACCGTCGGCCTGACCTCGCCCGACTCGGGGCGGGTGCTGCTCGACGGGGTCGACGTGACGCGGGACCCGATGTACGTCCGCGCGCGCAAGGGCATCGGCTACCTGCCGCAGGAGCCGTCGATCTTCCGCGGGCTGACGGTGGCGCAGAACATCCTGGCGATCCTGGAGACGCTGGGCCTCCGGGCTGCCGAGCGGCGGGCGCGCCTGCAGGACCTGCTCGCGGAGCTCAACCTGACGCCGCTGGCCAACTCGCCGGCCTACACGCTCTCGGGCGGGGAGCGCCGGCGCGTGGAGATCACCCGCGCGCTCGTGGTCTCGCCGCAGTTCATCCTGCTCGACGAGCCGTTCGCCGGGATCGATCCGATCGCGGTGGCCGACATCCAGGCGATCGTGTCGCACCTGAGCGAGCGGGGCATCGGCGTGCTGATCACGGACCACAACGTGCGCGAGACGCTGCGGATCACGGATCGGGCCTACATCGTGAACGAAGGCGTGATCTTCCGCAGCGGCACGCCCGAGAGCCTGGCGGCGGACGAGGAGGTCCGGAAGGTCTATCTCGGGGCGGATTTCCGGCTGGACTGAGGGCGACCGAGGCACTACACTCCGGGTGACGACTCATGGCGCTGCAGCAACGACTCCACACGAAGCTCGTTCAGAAGCTGATCCTGACGCCTTCGCTCCAGCAGGCGATCAAGCTCCTGCCGATGTCGACGCTGGAGTTGGCGGACATGCTCAACCAGGAGGTCGTCGAGAACCCGATGCTGGAGGAGGTGCAGCCGGAGGACGCGCAGGCGGCCGACGCGGCGGCGGCCGAGAAGACCGAGGCCGATCGGGAAGCGGCCAAGGCGGACGGCTGGGACGAGGGCGACTACGCCTACTTCTTCGGCGACTACCTCGACGAGGGCTACCGGCCGAGGGCGCCGCAGGAGGTCCGGGAGCTGCCGCCCATCGAGAACACGCTGTCAACGACGTCCACGCTCACCGATCACCTCGAGTGGCAGCTGTCGCTGCAGGCCGCCGACGACGAGGTTCGCGCGATCGGCGAGGCCATCATCGGCAACCTGGACGACGACGGCTACCTCGTGGCGTCAGTCGACGAGATCGCGGCGATGGGGGACTGGAGCGCGGACCGCGTCGAGTCCACGCTGCAGATGATCCAGGGCTTCGACCCGATCGGAGTGGCGGCGCGCGACCTGCAGGAGTGCCTCTGGCTGCAGCTGCGGCACATCGGCTTCGAAGGCTCGCCGGCCGAGAAGATCGTGACCGAGCACCTGCGCATGCTCCAGAACCACCAGGTGCCGGAGCTGGCGAAGAAGCTCGGCCTGTCGGTCGAGGACGTGAAGGAGCACATCGAGACGATCCGGCACCTGGATCCGAAGCCCGGCAGCCGGTTCAACCGGCGGGAGTCCCAGTACGTCATTCCCGACGTGTACGTGGTCAAGGTCGAGGACCAGTACGTGGCCGTGCTGAACGAGGACGGGCTGCCGCAGCTGCGGATCAGCCCGGTCTACCGCCGGTTGCTGGAGAAGAACGCCGAGCACCCGGAGGAGACGCGGGCCTACGTCAAGGACAAGTTCCGCTCGGCGCTCTGGCTGATCAAGTCCGTGGAGCAGCGCCAGCGGACCATTCACAAGGTCGCGACGAGCATCATCCACTTCCAGAAGGACTTCCTCGACCACGGCATCGAGTTCCTGAGGCCGCTGGTCCTGCGCGACGTGGCCAGCGACATCAGCATGCACGAGTCCACGGTGAGCCGCGTGGTGACGAACAAGTACATGCACACCCCGCAGGGCGTGTTCGAGATGAAGTACTTCTTCCACAGCGGCATCAGCAGCTCGTACGGCGATCAGGTGTCGTCGGTGGCGATCAAGCAGCGCATCAAGAAGATCATCGACGGCGAGGACCGGCGGAAGCCGCTCAGCGACTCGAAGATCGTCAGCATCCTGCAGAAGGAGGGCCTGGTGCTGGCGCGGCGGACGGTCGCGAAGTACCGCGAAGAGCTGAAGATTCCGACATCCAACCAGCGGAAGACGTTCTACTGAGGCCACCATGCGACTCGCGCTCACGGGCAGGCAGGTCGAGGTCACGCCGGACATCCGCCGGATGGTGGAGAAGAAGGCGGCGCGTCTGGCGCGCGTGCTGGGCGCGCGCGCCGTATCGGGCCAGGTCGAGTTGCGCCTCGAGAAGTACCGCCACGTCGTCGAGCTGCACGTGCACGTGCGCGGCGGCCACATCCTCAAAGGGCGCGCCGTGGCGACCTCCTGGGACGAGGCGGCCGCCCTGGCCGTCGATCGCCTCGTGCAGCAGGGCCAGCGGCTGAAGGGGAAGTGGCAGGAGCGCAAGCGCCTGGCGACGCCGATCAAGCGCGCCACCGCCGAGCCGCCGGACAGGACGGTGGACGTCCGGCGCATCGTCCGGGCGCGGCGCTATCCGGTGAGGACCATGACCCTCGACGAGGCGGCCCGGATCATCGGCCCGAACCCGGACGCGTTCGTCGTGTTCCGGAACGCCGACTCCGACGCGCTGAGCGTCATGTTCCGGCGCAAGGACGGCGACATCGGGCTGATCGAGCCGGAACCGTGACCGTTGGGCCGCCGGGGCGTATGTCACCGTCGACGCCGCGCGTCACCGTCAGATCGCTGCTCCTCGTGCAGTCGGACGCCCTGAATCTCGGCCTTGAAGTGCTCGCCGGGGCGGAGGGCCTCGATCGGGCGATCTCCAGCCCGTACGTCTTGAAGACCGGGCTGGCGCTTGCGGGGTTCGACGCGTACTTGCAGGCCGGGCGCGTTCTCATCTTCGGGGCCAGCGAGCTCGGCTATCTCGTCGGGCTCGAGGCTGGAGCCCGTCGCGAGTCTCTCGCCCGCGCGTTCGGACACGACATCCCGTGCGTCCTCGTGACGCTCGGCCTCGAGGTGCCGCCCGAGGTCCTGGCCGAGGCCGACCGCACCGGCGTGCCGGTGCTGCGCACCCCGCTGGCTACGCCGGTGGCCATCGCGAAGCTGACCAGCTTCCTCGAGGACACGCTGGCCGAGCGCACGATCGTCCACGCGGTGCTGATGGACATCCTCGGCCTCGGCGTCTTGATTGTCGGCGAGAGCGGCATTGGCAAGAGCGAGTGCGCGCTCGACCTGGTGCTGCGCGGCCACCGCCTCGTGGCCGACGACACGGTCGAGATCCGGCGCGTCTCGGAGTCGGTGCTGATCGGCACCTGCCCGGAGCCGACGCGCTACCACATGGAGCTGCGGGGCCTGGGGATCATCAACGTCCTCGACGTCTTCGGCGTGGCGTCCACGCGGCCGTCCAAGCGGCTCGAGCTCGTCGTCCAGCTCGAGCGCTGGGAGGCCGGCCGCGAGTACGAGCGGCTCGGGCTCGACGACCGGTTCTACGAGATCCTCGGCCTCCGGGTGCCGATGAACCGCATGCCGGTCGCCCCGGGCCGCAGCGTGGCCAACCTCGTGGAGGTCGCGGCCCGCACCCAGCTGATGCGCGCGCGGGGGCGGCACGCCGCGCGCGAGCTGGCGGATCAGCTCGGCGATCGGCTGCGGCGCGCGCGCCTGCGGGACGCGGCCGAGCCGCCCGACCCGGACGGCCGGGGGAGCGCCTGATGGCGACGCGCACGAAGGATCGGCGGGGGAGCCGCCGCGCGCTCCAGGCCCGGCTGGTGATCGTCACGGGCCTCTCCGGGGCCGGGAAGTCGCACGCCATCCGCGCCCTCGAGGATCTCGGGTACTTCTGCGTGGACAACCTGCCGACGCTCCTCATCCCGACCATGGCGGGGTTTGCCACCCGCGCGGGCTCCGAGATCGAGAAAGTCGCGATTGTCGTCGACGTGCGCGAGGGCGCGTTCCTGTCGGACTTCGCCCGGGTGTACCGGCGCGTCCGGCGCATGCCGGGCCTGGACGCGGTGCTGATCTTCCTCGAAGCGAGCGACGCGGCTCTCCTCAGGCGATTCAGCGAGACGCGCCGGCCCCACCCGCTCGCGCACGATCGGCCGGTGCTCGACGGTATCCGCGACGAGCGCCGGCGGCTGGCGCGCATCCGGGCGATGGCGGACGAGATCCTGGACACCTCGTCGCTCACCGTCTACGACCTGCGCGACGTGTTCGCGGCCCACTCGCGCGGCGGCGGGGCCCCGGGACGGCCGCTCCAGGCCACGATCGTGAGCTTCGGATTCAAGCACGGCATCCCCGTCGAAGCCGACCTCCTCTTCGACGTGCGGTTCCTGCCGAACCCCTTCTTCCAGCCGCGGCTCCGGCCGCTGACGGGGCGCGATCGGCGCGTGGCGGCCTTCATGCGGGCCCATCCCCTCACGCAGGAGACAATCCGCCGCATCGCCTCGCTCCTGCAGTTCCTGGTTCCGCACTACGCGGACGAAGGCAAGAGCTACCTGACGATAGGCATCGGCTGCACCGGAGGGCAGCACCGGTCGGTGTTCATCGCGGAGGCGCTGCGCCGGGCGCTCGGGCCCGTCGGGGGCGTGCGGTTCCACGTGCGCCACCGCGACCTCGCATCGGCTGGAGAGCCGGGCGCCGCCGGGCGGCGGCGGCAAGGAGCACAGACGTGATTGGCGTCGTCGTCGTGACCCACGGACAGCTGGCGACGGAACTGCTCAACGCGGCCGAGGCCATCGTCGGCGACCTGCCCCGGTTCGCGGCGGTGTCGATCGGATGGCACGACGACACCGACGACGCGCGCGAGGAGATCCGCCAGGCTATCGCGCGCCTGCAGGGCGAGCACGGGGTGCTGGTGCTGACGGACATGTTCGGCGGCACGCCGACGAACCTCGGGCTGTCCTTCGTCGAGCCCGACCGCGTCGAGGTCGTGACGGGCGTGAACCTGCCCATGCTGATCAAGCTCGCCAGCCTGCGAGCGTCGCAGGACCTGCTGGCGGTCGCCCGCCAGCTCCGCGAAACGGGGCGCAACGCGATCCACGTGGCGTCGGACCTGCTGCGGACGGAGCCGAAGGGCTGAAATGCGGAGCCGGACGGTGACGATCGCCAACGCCCTCGGCCTGCACGCTCGTGCGGCGGCGCGCTTCGTGCACGCCGCCAGCGCCTTCCAGTGCCGCGTGACCGTGGTGCGCACGGACCGCGCGGAGCGGACGGTGGACGGAAAGAGCATCCTGGGGCTGCTGCTGCTCGCCGCGGCGAAGGGCGCCGCCCTGCGAATCACCGCGGACGGCCGGGACGAGGCCGAGGCGCTTGACGCGCTGTGCCGCTTCGTCGAGTCGGGATTCGGGGAGGGCGCGTGCTGACGCTCGCGGGTCTCGGCGTGTCGCCGGGCGTCGCCTGGGGCCCGGCCGCACTGCTGCGCCAGCGGCAGCCGGCCGTGCGCTACCTCATCGCCCCCCCGCGCGTCGCCATGGAAACCGGGCGCCTGGAGGCCGCGCGAGAGGCGACGGCCCGCCAGCTGCGCGCCGTGCTGGCGAAGGTGGCCGGCAGCGCCGTGGCCGAGTTCTCCCACCTGTTCGAGGCGCAGCTGCTGATGCTCGACGACCCGATGCTCGTCGCGCGAGCGAAGAGCATCATCGCGCGCGAGCGCATCAACGCCGAATGGGCCCTCGATCGCGCGTTCGACGAGTTCAGCGCGATCTTCGCCCATGTCGAGGACGCGTACCTCCGGGAACGCCGAGGGGACGTCGCCGATGTCGTCGGACGGCTCCGGCATAACCTCCTCGCCGCCCATCCCGGCGCCGCGGACTTCCTGCCCGACCTGGCCGCACCCGCCATCCTCGTCGCCGCGGACCTCGCCCCGTCGTTCGCGGCCCAGATCGATCGCCGCACGATCCTCGGCCTCGCACTCGAGACGGGAAGCCGGACGCATCACTCCGCCATCCTCGCCCGTTCGCTTGGCCTCCCGGCCGTCGCGGGCGCGGCCGGCGTGACACGGCACATCCTGCCGGGCACGGTCGTGCTCGTGGACGGCGACCGCGGCACGGTCGTCATCGATCCGACGCCGGAGGCACTGGACGAGGCCGCGGCGCGGGCCGAACGGCTGCGCACGCGGGCGGCGAGCGCACGGGCCGCCGAGCGCGGGCCGGCGCTCACGGCCGACGGAGTCGCCATCCTGTTCCAGGCGAACATCGAGCGCCCCGAGGAGGCCGAGGACGCGCGGGAGGCCGGCGCGGAGGGCATCGGACTGTTCCGATCCGAGTTTCTGCTCGGCGCGCGCACCGTGGACGAGTTCGACGAGGAGTCCCAGTACCTCGTCTATCGCGATCTCGCCGAGCGCATGGCGCCGTTTCCCGTGACGATCCGCACGTTCGACGTGGACGAGTCCCACGGGGCGCACGAAGGCGGCCGGAACGGCGCCGACCTCGATCTCGAGCGGGACGAGACGGCGTCGAGGGGCCCGCTCGGCCTGCGGGCGATCCGGCTGAGCCTGAATAGGCGCGACGCCTTCGAGACCCAGCTGCGCGCGCTCTCCAGGGCCGCCTGCCACGGGTCGCTGCGGGTGCTGCTGCCCTTCGTGTCCGGCGTGGAGGAGGTGCGGGAGGCGAAGACGGTCCTCGAGGGCGCCTGGCGGGCCGCCTGCCGCGGGATCGCGGGTGCGCCACCGCGGGTGCCGGTCGGCGCGATGATCGAAGTGCCCTCGGCCGCCCTGACGGTGGACCTGCTCGCCGCAGAGGCCGACTTCTTCAGCATCGGCACGAACGATCTCATCCAGTACTGCCTGGCCGTCGATCGCACCGACGGGCGCGTCGCGCGCCTGTTCGATCCCCTGCACCCGGCCATCCTGCGCGTGATCAGGCACGTGGCCCGGCTGGCGCGGCGCCGGCGGCGCACCGTCGCGGTGTGCGGGGAGATGGCCTCCGATCCCCGGGCGCTGCTGCTCCTGCTCGGCCTCGGCGTCACCGAGTTCAGCATGAGGCCGTCGGCCATTCCGACAGCCCGCCACCTCGTGAGGCGCGTGGCGATGGCCGACGCGCAGCGGGCGTCCGCGCGAGCGCTCGGCCTCGCGACGTCCGGCGAGATCGCCGCGATGCTCGCCGAGGCCTTCCCGGGCGCCGTTGCCGGGCCGGGCGGCGAGAACGACGGGCCGCTGGAGGAGGATGAGCCATGATCGAAGATGCCAGGCCCGCGGGCGCGCGCACCGAAAAGCCGTGGGGCTACGAACTGCTGTGGGCCAAGACCAGCCAGTACGTCGGCAAGATCATCCACGTCAACGCCGGCCACGCGCTGAGCCTGCAGTACCACCGCGTCAAGACGGAGAGCGTATATCTGGCGGCGGGACGGGTCGTCTACGAGATCGAGGAAGGCGGGCGCCTGGCGCGTCGCGAACTGGTTCCGGGAGACCACCTGCACATTCCCGCCGGAACGGTCCACCGCGTCACGGCCATCGAGGACGCGGACATCTTCGAAGTGTCCACGCCCGAGCTCGACGACGTCGTGCGCCTCGAGGATCGATACGGAAGGGCGGGGGCGCCGGCAACGACGGAATCCGGAGGCCGCGGGCCGGGAGAGGAGAGTGGCCCCCCCGGCGCCTGACTCCCGCGTCCAGACTCCGTCCGATCCGCCCTAGAACGGAATGTCGTCCGCGTTGATGTCGGCGGGCGTCTGATCGAGGTCGTCTACGGCGTGCGCCTCGCGCGCCTGAGCGGCCTGTCCGCCGCCGGGGCTGCCGAGCAGGACAACCCGGTCCACCGAGACCTCCGGCGTGTATCGGTTGTGCCCCTCGCGGTCGGTCCAGGTCTGGATGGAGAGCCGGCCCTCGACCAGGATGCTCTTGCCCTTCAGCAGGAGCGGGCTCAGGGTCTCCGCCTGACGGCCCCACACCTTGATCCGGTACCACTCCGTGCCGGGCCGGCCGCGGTCGTCCTTCTTCGACGGGTCCTCGACGGCGAGGCTGGAGGACAGCACTTGCCGGCCCTGCGGCGTCGCGCGCAGCTCGGCGTCGCGCCCGAGGTTGCCCACGAGGATGATCTTGTTGTAGCTGTTCGCCATGCTGGTCCTTTCGACGGGCCCGTCGCCGGCGCCCCGAATCGCAGCGCTACTTGCCAGCGCGCGAGAGCTTGTCCAGGGCTTGTTTCGCCAGGCGTCCCGCGTCGCTGTCCGGGTAGGTCGCAACGGCGAACGAGAGCGACTCCCTGGCCGCGTCGACTTGCCCCAGCGTCGCCAGCGCCAAGCCACGCTTGTAGTAGGCGTCCGGCAGCGTATTGCTCCCGGGGTAGCGTTCGATGACGAGGTTGTAGGCCGCCACCGCGTCCTGGAAGCGTCCCGACATGTAGTAGGTCTCGCCGATGTAGTACTGCGCGTCATCGGCGAGATCGGACCTCGGAAACGTCTTGAGGTAGCTCTCGAAGCCCTGGATCGCCAGGCTCCACTGCCCCATGTAGTAGTCCGACCGCGCGGACTCGAAGGCCTGCGACGGCGAGGCGCCGAAGCTTCCCGGTCGCGGTGCGGGCTGGGCGGGAGGGCCGCCAGCCGGCGCCGCGTCGGGTTCGGACGGGGGCGCCGGAGCGGCGGCGAGCGCGGCGTTCTGGGCCGCCCGCAGCGTCTCGACCTCTTCGAGCAGCGACCGCAGCCGGACGTTCGTCTCGTCGATCTTCTCGCGTACGACGCGCAGATCAGCGCCCATCGTGTCGGTCAGGACCTTCTGGTCCGCGAAGCCCTTCCGCGTGCCGGCGCCCTGCTCGTCGAGGCGCGCCGTCACCGCCTTCAGCAGGTCCGTGACGGCCGCCAGCTGGGCCTGCAAGCGCTGGTTCTGCTGCTGCAGCATCCGAATGTCGGCCATCATCTGCTGCTGCTCCTTGCTGGCCGCGTCAATCGGCGCCAGCGCCGGCGCCGCCAGCAGGAGCCCCAGGGCGAATACGAACGGTCCGGGTCGTCGCATCATGCCTCGCCTCGCTTCCCGGCCTATTTCCCGGTGATCACGAAGTGCGCGCGGCGGTTCTTCGCGTAGGCCGCTTCGTCGTGGCCCGGATCGAACGGGAACTCCTTGCCGTAACTGACCGTCTTCAGGCGGTCCGCCGCGATGCCGAGCGAGGCGAGATAGGCCTGGGCGGCCACGGCCCGGCGCTCACCGAGGGCCAGGTTGTACTCCGCCGTGCCGCGCTCGTCGCAGTGCCCCTCGATCGTCACCGCCCACGTCGGGTACTTCTTCAACACCGCCGCGTTCGCGTCAAGCGCCGCGCGGGCGTCGGCGCTCAGCTCCGCGCTGTCGTACTCGAAGAAGGCCGGCCGCATGGGCGAATCGCGGTTGAGATCGTCCACCGTGCGCGACGCCATTGGGTCTTCCGGGACCGCGGGCGCCGTGACGATGGGGCTTTCCTGGACCGGCGCCGGCGCGGGTGGAGGCGTGGGCGTCGTCGCTGCCGCGGGCGGCGGCAGCGGCCTCGCGGCCGGCGGCTTCTTCGCGCTGCAGGCGCCGAGCGCCAGCGACGCGGCGATGGCCCCCGAGATCACGATGGAATCGAGCCTTCGGATGCGCATGTCCTGATTCCCTCCGGCGGTCCTACCGGGACCAGTCGGGCGTGTAGTTGTTCCCCGCGGTGGTGATCTGCCTGACGTCCTGGCCGTCCCGGCCCATCACGAAGATCTGCGTCCGGCCGGTGCGCGTGGACATGAACGCCAGGTGCCGGCCGTTCGGGGCGTACGCGGGGCTCTCGTTGCTGCCTCGGCCGGACGTCAGCTGGCGCCGCTCCTGCGTGGCCAAATCGTAGATCACGATATCGTAGCCCGGACCGGTCTTCGAGGCGTAGGCGATTTCGTTGAACGGGGCGGGCGACCACGTCGGGCGGTCGCACCAGGACTCCGACGTCAGCCGGCGCAGGTTCAGGCCGTCGGCATCGACGATGTAAATCTGCGGCGAGCCGCTGCGGTCCGACACGAAGGCGATCTGCGTGCCGCCTGGCGACCACGTCGGCGTCGTGTCGATGGCCGGATGCGTGGTCAGGCGAAGGAGGCCCGTCCCGTCCCGGTTCATCACGTACAGCTCCGAGTTCCCGTCCCGCGTCGACGTGAAACAGAGCCGCGTGCCGTCCGGGGACCACGCGGGCAGCCAGTTCTGCCCGCGCCCGCCCGTGGGGTTCTCGAGCGCGCCCTGGTAGATTTGCGACACGTAGACGTCGGGGAAGTCGCGGCGGTACGACGTGTACGCGATCGACCGCGCGTCGGGCGACCACCGCGGCATGATGTTCAGCTTCCGGGTCACGGTGACGCGGCGCTGGTTGGCGCCGTCGTAGTCGGCGATGTAGATCTCCTTCACGTCGCGAGCCGACACCGCGTTCGCCACGCGCTCGCCGTCCCGGTCCGACGAGAACGTCAGCTTCGTGCGCGCCACGCCGCGCAGCGCCCGCTGCTGCTGGTGGATGTCGTCGGCGGCCGTGTGCGCGTACAGCCGAGGGTTCGCCGCGGACCCGGAGTACTCCTTCGCCACAACCGACCGGCGCGCCCGCACGTCGAACAGGCGCACCTCCACCCTGAAGCCGCCGGCGCCCGCGCGCTCAACCGTCCCGACGACGAGGCCGTCGGCGCCGAGCTCGCGCCAGCGGTCGAACGGGATGTCAGCGAACGACCGCGCCGCGGGAATCGTGCGGTACGTGTCCCGCGGGATCATGTAGAACTCGCGCTCGAAGGCGAGGTCGTCCCACAGCACGGTCCCCATGAGCGCGGCGGCGGCCTGCGTCTCCGCGTCGGCCGTTCGCGCGATGAAGTCCGGCACGGCATAGCGAGGCCGCGCGCCCGCCTCGCCCGAGATGCTGAGGATCACTTCGGTTGGCTGCTGCGGCGCCGCCTCGGGGGCGCGGCCCGGCCAGGCCGCCGCCGCGAGGCCGGCCGCCGCGAGGCCGGCCGCGAGCGTCACGCGTGAATGGCGCATGGTCACCGTCTGTACTCGAAGCGCAGGTGCACGGTCAGGTGGTCGTCAGGAAAGGCCGACGGCAGCGGCGGCACCCGCTGCGTCAGGAAGAGCGCTCGCTGCGCCGTCAGATCGAGCGCCGGAAACCCGCTCGAGCGCTCGAGTTCGATGTCCGTCAGCCGGCCGTCGCGCTGGATGCGAAACACCACGAGGGCTTCGCCGCCCACCTGCTGCCGCGCGTTCCAGTTGTTCTGCACCAGCTGAAGCATCGTGACCAGATAATCGGGGCAGCAGAAGTTCTTCACATCGAGATAGCTCCCGCTGCCGAGGCCGCCGCCGGTCGAGAGTCCCCCAAAGCCCAAGCCGCGGTTCGGATTGAGCGAGGCCTCACCGGTGCCCGCGGCGGTGCCCGCCGGAGACGCCGGCGCCGCCGCTGGCTTGGGCGCGGGCCTGGCGATGCGCGCCGACGAGGGGAGCGTCATCGCCGGCGGCTTCGCCGCCGGCCGTCCGGCGTCTCTCTTCGGCGCCTCCGTCGGCGCGACTGGCCTCGCCGCCGGCCCGCCTGCCATTGTCATGCCGCCGGCGCTCGGCCCGGGCGCGCCTCCCAGCGAGATGGTCATGACATCGCGGAGGTCCGGCGCGCGCGCGCCGCGCGCGGAAGGCACCAGCAGGATGAGCGCCGCCAGCACGGCGTGGGCCCCCAGCGAGGCCGTCAGCATCCGCGCGAGCCCCCTCTCGGGCGTCGCCCGCTCCAGCAGCACCCGGCTGACGGCCTCCATGGCGCTTACCGCTCCTCGGGCAGTTTCGCGACGATGCCCACCTGCTCGATCCCTGCTTCCTTGAGGCGGTCCATGACTTCCAGCAATTCCTGCAGCAGGATGCCTCCGTCGCCGCGCAGGAAGACCTTGCGATCGTCGCGCCCGTCCATCATCTGCCGCACGCGCTCCGCCAGCACGTCGATGACGATGCGCTCGGTGCCCAGGCGCACGGCGCGATCCTTCCGGTACGTCAGCGGCACCGTGAGAAACACCCGCTCCTCCGCGATCGCCTCCGCCCGGCGCGCCACCGGCAGGTTCACGTCCACGCCGCGCTGCAGCATCGGCGCCGTGACCATGAAGATGATGAGCAGCACCAGCATCACGTCCACGAGCGGGACGACGTTGATCTCCGACATCGACGACGTCACGCGGCGCACGCGCCCGCTGCGGCCGGTCGAGATCTCCTCGGTGGGGCTGACCTTGGGCATCGATCGCGAGTCCTCGGCGCGCTCCTACGTGAAGTTGCGCTCGGCGATGTTCAAGAACTCGAGGGCGAAGTCGTCCATCGCCGCCGTGAGTTCCTTCACGGCCGCCACGAAGTGGTTGTAGAAGTACACGGCGGGGATCGCCGCAAACAGGCCCGCCGCTGTCGCAATGAGGGCCTCCGCGATGCCAGGCGCCACGACGCCCAGGCTCGTCGAGCCCACGCTGGCAATCCCCTGGAACGACGTCATGATGCCCCACACCGTGCCGAACAGGCCGATGAACGGCGTGATGCTGGCCGTCGTCGCCAGCAGCGGCAGGCGGCGCTCGAGCTTCGCCACCTCGACGGCCGCAGCCCGCAGCAGCGCCCGGTCCACAGCGGACAGGCTCTTCAAGGTAGGACGCCCGGGAGCCTCGCCCGGACTGCCCATCTCTTGGGCGGCCTGCTTCAGCTGGGTGCTCAACTCCGCGTAGCCCGCTTGGAACACTCCCACGACGGGGCTCTGGCTGAAGGCCCTGCAGACCGCCTGGACCTCCGAGAACTTCGTGCTGCGGCGAAACACGTCGCGGAACGAGGCGGTTTGCCGGCTGACGCGCCGGAGATACCACAACTTGTGGAGAATGACCCCCCACGAGACCACTGAGAAGGCCAGGAGAATGACGAGGACCAGCTTGGCGACAGGGCCGGACCGCAGAACCAGGTCCACGACGCCCCCGCCCTGGAAGACGTTGGCAGCCACGCGACGTCCCTTCAGAACTGCCGGAGCCGAATCGACAGGCACGCTACTTGCCCCGGCCCCGGCATGAGGCAATTCAGTCAAGAGTACCATGCGCCGCATATCCTGTCAAACCCGTGATATCATGGGAGTTCCGCGTCGAGAGGTCGTGACACTCGGGAGCCCGGCAAGGCCATGTTGCGCTATCTGCACATCCGCAACCTCTCCGTCATCGAATCCCTGGAGATCAGCTTCCAGCCCGGACTGAACGTCATCACCGGGGAGACCGGGGCCGGGAAGTCAATTGTCATCGGGGCGGTCGGGTTGCTGCTCGGGGACCGGGCGTCGTCGGACCTGGTGAGAACGGGCGAAGAAACAGCGAATATTCAGGCCGTCTTTGAAGCGGATGGCCGTGAGACGATAGTCCGCCGCGAGATTACCGCGCAGGGGCGCAGCCGCAGTTTCATCGATGGGCAGCTCGTGCCGGCGGTCCGGGCGAAGGAGCTCGGTGCAAGCCTCGTCGACTTGCACGGGCAGCATGAGCACCAAGCGCTCCTGGATCCGGACACGCACCTCGACCTGCTCGATCAGTACGCCGGCCTGGCTGCTGAACGAGAGGCGGTGTCGGCGGCGTACGCCGAATGGGCCGCGCTCGTCTCCGAGCGCGACAGCGTCGGCGCGCGGGAACGCGACCGGGAATCGCGCGAGGAATTCCTGCGGTTCCAGCTCGGAGAGATCGACCGCACCGCTCCGCTGGAAGGGGAGGACGAGGAGCTGGCCGCCGAGCGCAGGGTGCTGGCCAACGCCGAGAAGGTGCGCCTCTTGTGCGAAGAGGCCTACGGGGCGCTTTACGAGCGCGACGCATCCGCGATCGGAACCCTTGCGTCCGTGTGGAAGCGGATTGAGGACCTGCGCGCGATTGACGCGCGCTTCGCGCCCTACCTCGAGGCGAGAGAGGGCGTCGACGCCCAGCTGACGGATCTGGCCTCGTTCCTGCGCGAGTACGGCTCGCGCGTCGAATCCGCGCCCGAGCGGCTTCAGGACGTCGAGGCGCGCCTGGCATCGCTCGAGCGGCTCAAGCGGAAGTACGGCCCGACGCTCGGAGACGTGCTCGGACGGCGGCGGCGTTGTGCGGACGAACTGGCCGCCCTCGGGTCATCTGCCGAGCGCCTGGCGGAACTGCAGGCCCTCGTGGCGCAGGCGGGGAAGCGCTACCTCTCAGCCGCCGAGCGCCTGTCCTCGGTTCGGCGCCGGAACGCGCCAAAGTTCTCCCGGGCCCTCGTAGGAGAGCTATCGGGGCTCGCGATGGAGCGGACCCGCTTCGAAGTGCGCTTCGAGGACGGGGGGGCTTCGGAGTCCCGCTGGTCTCCCCGCGGCTTCGACGCCGGGCAGTTCTTCGTGTCTCCGAATCCGGGCGAGGAGCTGCGGCCGCTCGCGCGCGTTGTCTCGGGCGGAGAGCTTTCCAGGGTCATGCTGGCGCTCAAGACGATCGCCACGACGGATTCGCCGGGAAAGACGCTGGTGTTCGACGAGGTGGACGCCGGCATCGGCGGCCGGGTAGCCGATGTGGTGGGGCGCCGGTTGCGCGATCTGGGCAAGACGTTCCAGGTGCTGTGCATCACGCACCTGCCGCAGATCGCCGCCTGCGGCGATTGGCACTACCGCGTGACGAAGTCCGAACGGCGCGGACGGACGCAGACGACGATCGAAGCGCTGACCGAGCGAGCGCGGGTGGACGAACTGGCGAGGATGATGGCTGGCCTGGTCGTTACCGAGGGAAGCCGGGCCAGTGCCCGCGAGATGCTCCTGGTACGGCGGGGCGAAGGCGAAGACGCCGCGAAAGGCGAAAGGCGAAAGTAGTCGGAGATGCCCAGGCGTTACCACATCGAAACGTTCGGCTGCCAGATGAACGTCCACGACTCGGAGCGGCTCGCCGCGCTGCTCGAGGCTGACGGCTACGAGCGGGCGGAGGGCCCGGAGGGCGCGGACTTGGTCGTGCTGAACACCTGCGCGGTGAGGGAGAAAGCCGAGGAGAAAGTGTTCAGCCGCATCGGGGAGCTCCGAGCGCCGGGGATGGGACCGACGCTGGTGGCCGTTGCCGGGTGTCTCGCGCAGCAGGCCGGCGCGGGAATCTTCGCGCGCACCCGTGGCGTTGACATCGTGGTCGGCACACGGGCCGCCCGGCGGCTGCCGCTGCTGGCCGAGGAGGCGCGACGAAGCGGCAGACGTCAGGCGGACGTGAGCCGCGGGGAAGTGAGCCCGTTCCCCCCGCGACTTGTCCGGCGGTCGGACCCGGTCAAAGCGTACGTCACGGTCATCGAAGGCTGCAATGAAGCCTGCGCGTTCTGCGTCGTTCCCCGCACGCGAGGGGGGGAACGGATGCGCCCGGTTGGCGAGATCCTCGCCGAAGCCGCGGACGCCCTGCAGAGCGGGCGGACCGAGATCCACCTGCTGGGCCAGATCGTCAACCGTTACCGGGCGCCGGACGACCCGGCCTGCGATTTCGCGGAGCTGCTGGCGCGAGTGGACCGCCTGCCGGGCCTGCGCCGCATCCGGTTTGCCAGCCCCCACCCGCGCCATGTCAGCGAGCGGCTCATCGAAGCGATGTCGGCGCTGCCGCGTGTCTGCCGGCACCTCCACCTGCCCGTGCAGTCGGGTTCGAACCGCGTGCTGGCCGCGATGCGGCGGCGCCATACGCGGGAGGACTACCTGGCGCTGGTGGCCGAACTGCGTGCTCGGGTTCCGGGGCTTCATCTCTCCACGGACGTCATCGTCGGCTTTCCTGGCGAGGCCGAGGCGGACTTCCAGGACACGCTCTCACTGGTCGAGGCAGTTGGCTACCATTCGATCTTCTCCTTCAAGTATTCCGAGCGGCCGGGCACGCTCGCTGCGGCGGGCCTCCGCGACGACGTGCCCGACGCGGAGAAGGCGAGGCGGCTCGCGACGCTGCAGGCGCGCCAGGGGGCCATTCAGTCGATGCTGCTTGGCGCCGCCGTGGGAACGACGGTGGAGGTGCTGGTGGAGGGGACGAGTCGGCGGCGGGTCACCGAGATGACCGGCAGGACGAGCGGCAACACCGTCGTGAACTTCCCGGGCGATCCTGCCTGGGTCGGCGCAATCGTACCCGTGACGATTGAGCGGGCGGGCCCGCACAGCCTGTGGGGACGCGTCGAGGCCTTGACAGCGGAGAGCCGGACGCCTACCTTGTAGGCGCGGGCCGATCGATGCCGTAGTCGCGGCGCCGCCGTTCCGGGGCGGCGAATTCGTGGGGGGAGCGGAATGCAACGCGAGATGGTGATCAAGGGCCTCATGGTCGATCCGGTGACGAACATGCCCATCGTCATCTTGCGCGACAAGGACGGCGACCGCGTACTGCCGATCTGGGTCGGGATCTTCGAAGCCAACGCGATTGCGCTCCAGATCGAGAACATCGCGACGCCGAGGCCGATGACGCACGATCTCCTGCGCAACGTCATCCGCGACCTCGATGGCACGGTGGAGAAGGTGGTGGTGAGCGACCTCAAGGACACGACGTTCTACGCCGTCATTCATCTTCTGGTGGCGGGCCGCGCCGTGGCGGTTGATGCGCGCCCGAGCGACGCCATCGCGCTGGCCTTGCGGACGCAGGCGCCGATTCTGGCCGAGGATCACGTGATTGACGGCGCGAAGACCGTGGACCTGGCCCCGGATGCTGGCCAGCCGGAGCGGCTCCAGCGCTGGCTTGAGAGCCTGGATCCCGAGGAACTCGGCAAGTACAAGATGTGACCGTTGGTTCGGCGCCTGTCGCGTTCCTTGACACCCCGATGCGGCGGCGCCTAGAATGAGCGGCAACGCCTTCCGGCCGCGTTCCATGATCGTTTCAATCGCCAATCAAAAAGGTGGGGTCGGGAAGACCACCACTGCCATCAACCTGGCCGCTGCCCTGGCGATGCGAGGCCGGCGCACGCTGCTCGTCGACATGGATCCGCAGAGCAACAGCTCCATGTCGTACCTTGACATCCGCAGCCTCACCCGGAGCTTGTACGACGTGATGTTCGAGGGGCAGGTGTCCCTTCCGGACGTCGTGGTCGCGACGAACGTCGAGAACCTGTTCGTGGCGCCGGCGCGCATCGCGCTGGCGAAGCTCGAGTCGAAGCTGGTGGGGGAGATGGACGCCCATTTCCGCCTCAAGGATCGGCTCGATCCCGTCAAGGCGGACTACGAGTTCATCGTCATCGACTGTCCGCCGACGCTGGGCCTGCTGACCGCGAATGCCCTGGTAGCGTCGACGCACCTGCTGGTCCCCATCCAGTCGTCCTACTTCGCCCTGGAGGGGACAGACGATCTGCTGGAAACCGTGGAAAAGGTCCGGGCGCGAGCCAACCCCGACCTGCGCCTGCTGGGCGTGCTCATCACCATGCACGACCGGCGAACCGCCATCGGGCGGGACATCCGCAACCAGATCCGGACCGTCTTCGGGGAGCTCGTCTTCACGACCGTGATTAGCAAGAGCGTGCGCCTCGAGGAGAGTCCGGCCTACAAGGAGTCGATCTTCACGTTCGCGCCGGACTCATCCGGGGCGGCCGAGTACTATCGGCTCTGCGAGGAGGTCATCGACCGTGCCTAAGCGCGCTGGACTTCCGGCGACTGTCCGGATGCGTCATGACGAGCACTACGTCGCCTCACTGTCCGCGCCCGCCGGGGCGCCGATTGGGCGGCTGCTATCCATCGACCTGATCGACCCGAACCCCGACCAGCCTCGGCAGACCATGGGAGACCTGTCGGAATTGATGGCCTCCATTGCGGAGAAAGGGGTCATCGAGCCCGTCGTCGTGCGCATCAGGAACGGCCGGTATCAAATCATCGCCGGAGAACGGCGCTACCAGGCCGCCGTCCAGATCGGCCTGAAGGAACTCCCCGTCGTGGTCCGCGACGTCGACGACGCCGAGGTCATCGAACTGGCGCTCGTGGAGAACCTCCAGCGCAAAGACCTCACGCCCTTCGAGGAAGCCGACGCGCTGCATAGCCTCGCCGCACGTAGCGGACTCACTCACGACGACCTGGCCAGGCGCCTGGGGAAGTCCAGGACCGCCGTTTCCGAGTCCATCGCCCTCCACAAGATGCCCGAAGAGGTCAAACAGCTGTGTCGGCTGGCCGACATTTCGTCTAAGTCATTGCTTTTACAGATAGTTAGACTTGGAAGCACCGCGAAAATGATCGCGATGGTCGAGAAGATGGCCCGTGAGGGCGATGCCACGCGCGAGAAGCTGCGGAGAGAGACCGCCAAGCCGAAGCGAGGGCGCCCCAGGGCGTTCGTTTTCAATTTCAGGCCGCCGAGCAAGGCCTTTCGGCTGCACCTGAGTTTCAACAAGAGCCAGGTGGCGCGCGAGGAGATCATCGGCGCTCTCGAATCCATCCTGGCGGACCTGCGGGCGAATTCCTGAAGCGGAGGGCGGGAGGCCGGCGCCTGCAGTCAGCACGTCGATCGCATCGCCAAACGGCGTAGCCGGCAGGCTTGCAGCATCGAACGACACACTCACATGACGGCCGGAGCGCCAGCCGCCTCGAGCGGGACCGCGCACGAGTTCCGAGCGGGGGCGGTCTGGAGCGGGCTGGAAGCTGAGGCGAAGGATGAGAGAACCAGGTATTAGTTAACATAACATATATTATCAGACGTCGATGGAATCACGCGGCGGCTGCCCCTGTTGACAACCTGTGAGCGGCCCCCTCCTGCAGATACCGCCTCCCCGCCTCACCCTAGGCTCGGCAGACCGCTTCGTCCCGGGTGCCGGAACACTGCACGGAACGCCCTGCGAGCCGCCCGCCAGTCCGCGCCCGCCGTGTGGTATCGTGGGGCCACTTCGCCCATGCTCGGAGTCCTCGACCGCTACGTCATCCGCTGCGTCATCCCGCCGCTTCTGATGGCGCTCCTGATCTTCACCTTCATGCTCGTCATGCCGTTCCTCATGGACATGGCCGAGACGCTCATCTCCAAGGGAGTTCCCTTCCTCGTCGTCCTCTCCCTGATGTGGACGCTGGTGCCGCAGGCGCTCGCGGTCACGATTCCGATGGCCCTCCTCGTGGGACTCCTCGTGGGCCTGGGCCGCATGTCAGGCGACCGCGAATGGGTCGCCCTGCAAGCCTGCGGCGTGGGAATCGGGCGGGCCCTCCGACCGGTGCTCCTGCTGGGCGTCATCGCGACCCTGGCGACGCTCTACGTCTACATCTGGTGGGTCCCCGACGCCAACCAGACCGCCCGGGAGATCCGCTACAGCGTCGTGGCACAGCTTGTCGAGAGCGAGGTGAAGCCCCGCGTGTTCTTCGACCATTTCCCGAGCCGGGTCCTGTTCGTGCGCGACGTCCCCTCATCGGGCGGTGTCTGGCGGGACGTCTTCCTGGCGGACACGACCTCTCCCGAAAACCCGGTCGTGTACCTGGCGGAGCGCGGGCGGATGGTGCTGAACCCGAAGGCGCGGACAGTCCGGCTCGTGCTCGAAGACGGCACCCAGCACACCAGCAAGGCCGGCGCGCCCCAGGACTACAGCGTGGCGCGTTACCGGGAGTTGGTGCTGAACCTCGATCCGGAAACGGTCTTTCCGCGGTCCGGGCCGGCCAAGGGCAGCCGCGAGATGACGATCGCCGAGCTCAAGGCCCTCGTCGCCATGTACAAGGCGCAGAGGGTCTCGACCCACAACGCCGAGATGGAGATCCAGAAGAAGTTCTCGATCCCGGCGGCGTGTCTGGTGTTCGCGCTGCTTGGCGCGGCGCTGGGCCTGACGACGCGGCGCGACGCGAAGTTCGCCAGCTTCGTCCAGGGCGTCATGCTCATCTACGCCTACTACGTGCTGCTGGGCAACGCGCAGTCGGCGGCCAAGGGGGCCTGGGTGCCCGCGTGGCTTGCTACCTGGATCCCCAACCTCGTTCTCGGGGCGCTGGGGGCGGCGCTGCTGCTGCAGCGCACGCGCCGAGACGCCCGTTGGGCGGCGCCGTGCTGGCGGGCGCTCCGGCGGATGCCCGCGCCGTCGCCGTGGTGGCGCAGGGCCGCCGCGGCCGGCGGCCGGTGGTCGCGGTCGTGGCAGCTGCGCGTCAACATCCTGGACGGCTACGTGGGCGCGATCTACCTGCGCGTGTTCCTGCTGGCCGTCGTCGCCCTGCTCGGCCTCTTCGAGCTGTCGAACTTCATCGATCTGTCGGACAAGCTGTTCAAGGGAACGGCGTCGGCCGGCACGCTGGCCGCGTTCCTGTGGTTCAGAACGCCGCAGTTCCTCCACTGGTGCATCCCCATCGCGGTCCTCCTCGCCGGTTTGGTGACGGTCGGGATTCTGACTCGCACGAGCGAGCTCGTGGTCATGCGGGCGTGCGGCATCTCGATTTACCGCGCGGCGGCGCCGCTGTTCCTGCTGGCCGTCGCGGCGAGCGGCGTCCTGTTCGCCATGCAGGAGTACGTGCTGGCGTCGACCAACCGGCGGGCAGACCAGCTCCTGCACGTGATCCGCGGCGGGTCGCCGCGCACCTTCGCCATCCTGGACCGCCAGTGGGTGGTCGGCCGCAAGGGCGAGATCTACAACTACCTCGCGTTCAACCCGCAGCAGCAGGAGCTCAGCGCGTTCTCGGTGTTCAAGTTTGCGCCGAAGGCGTGGCGCCTCCAGAGCCGCGCGTTCTACCGCACGGTCGGCTTCAGAGGGCGCGCCACGGGATTCGAAGAGGCGGTGGTCTGGGAAGGCCGGGACGGCTGGGTGCGCGAGTTCGACCGCCAGTCCGAGGAGCGCGCGTACCGGCCCGCCGGCCATGCGGACCTGCTGATCGAGCCTCCCCAGTACTTCATGACCGAGGACACGGACGCCGAGCGCATGACCTACGCGGAGCTGACGCGCTACATCGTCGAGCTGCGCGCGAGCGGCATCGACGTCACGCGCTACGAGGTGGAGCTCCACCGGAAAGTGTCGTTTCCGTGGGTCACGATCATCATGACCCTCATCGCCGTGCCCTTCGGCGTGACGACCGGACGTCGCGGGGCGATGTACGGCATCGGGCTCGGGCTCGTGCTGGCCGTCGGCTACTGGTTCGCCACGAGCGTGTTCGGGGCGATCGGCGCCAGCGGCGTCATGCCGCCGGCGCTGGGCGCGTGGGCGCCCAACCTGCTCTTCTCGGCGGCGGCCGGGTACTTGCTCCTGACCGTTCGCACGTGACGCGGCAGGGATCGCCCGCCGGCCCGGTCACCGCTCGGTGCGCAGGCCCTCGATCCAGGCGACTCCCCCGTCTCCGGCCCTGGCGTTCACGGTGTCGAACACCAGCAGCAGCGACTCGATGCGGCGCGGGTCGAAGGCGAGGCGCTCGCCGGCGCCTGCCGTGCGCATGCTCTCGAGGGGCACAACGATGTCGCGCGGGTCGGTGTCGAGATACACCGAGCGCTGCCAGCGCCGCTCGACGCCGCGCTCAACGGTGCGGACCTGCACGGACATCCGCAGCGGCCGGCTGGCGGCGGCCCGGAACGCGAGCTGCGCCGCGTCGCGAAGCGGGCCGACGTCGCGGGTGACGAACGCGACGAACGGGCTCGCCTGCCCGGCCCCGAGCCGGAAGCGGAATGTTCGCCTGAGCAGCTCGCCTGCCGGCGACGCGAGCGCGCCCGTCGATGACGGGTCTTTCTCGACGTCCCACGACCCTGGGGGCCACACGAGCCGGTCGCGCACCGGCGGGCGTTCCGGGCGGCTCGGCGGACCCAGGGGCCCGCCCACGTAGATCGGATTGCTCACGATCCACGGCAGCGCGGGCCGGCCGGGGCTGCCCGGGACGTGGGCCTCGACGCGGTAGACGCCGGGCCGGCTCCCTCGCCACGTCAAGCCCGGCCCCGGCGCCGACGTGACGAGGGAGCCGTTCCCGACGAGCGACAGCGAGCTGCCCGGCGGACCGTTGATCCGGGCGCGGATCGTGACCTCCCCCGCGAACGCGAGCCGGTCACCCTGGCGCGCGACGCGCCCGCCGGACTCGGCGGTGAGTTCAAGGAACGCGGGGCCAGCGACGGCGTCGATCGCCGTGTACACGTGTCCGGCGCGCATCGCCGCTACCACCGCCGCGGCGTCCGCTTCGGCGTCGCCGGAGAGCGGCGCGGGCAGCTCGACTCCCAGAGAGAACGCCCGGAACGCCGCCTCGTACGACGGCGCCTTGATGTAGCACGCCTCGTCGTACGGGGCGGTCTTGCCGCCGAAGCCCAACCGCGCGTGGGCGTCAGCGCCCGCCAGCCCAACGACAGGGCGAGCCTGCGCGAGGCGGTCCCAGCGCCGGATCGTGCCCTCGGGGCGATCGAACAGGGAGACAACCGTTTCGGCAGGCCGCCAGGGGTAGTGCAAGAGCGCGGGCAGCAGCCTCCAGCGCGCTTCGTCGCGCCACTCGGAGTCCGCGTTGAGCCACTCGATCGCGTCGACGGGCGCGTCCCACTCGTCCCACCGCAGCGCGGGTTTCGGGGAGTCCGGATGCGCCACCACGCCGAATCCGCCGAGGCGCGCGACGTCCTCGACGACATCGCGCGGTTCGCCCCCGAGCGGGTACGGGGCGGGCGCCATGCCGATTGCCGCATAGTGGCCGCCGGTGGTGCTGATCTCGACGCCCTCGACGCACAGCACCGGGCCGATGTAGCGCGGGGGCGCTGTGCGGCGGAAGCCGTCGCCGTGATCGGTCAGGATCACGAACCGGAGGCCCGCGCGCGCGGCCGCGGCCGCGATGTCCGTCGCCGAGCCGGTGCCGTCCGACGCGCGTGAGTGCACGTGATAGGCGCCGCGCACGACGAAAGGGCCGCCGGCGGCTTCCCCGCCGGCGAGGCGGACCGCCCGGGGCGGCATCGTGGCTGCGGCCCAGGCGGCGATGGCCGCGGCAACGGCGGAGGCGGCGAATGCGATGCGACGAGCCATCGAGGCTGGACTCCCCGCTCGATCCTACCGCCTCGGGTGGAATCGGTCATACACCGCGCGCATGCGCGCCTCGTGGACGTGCGTGTAGATTTGGGTGGTGGACACGTCGGCGTGGCCGAGCATCAGCTGGATGGCCCGGAGATCGGCGCCGTGCTCCAGCAGATGGGTGGCGAAGGAGTGCCGAAGTACGTGCGGGCTGACCTCGCCCATCAGGCCGGCCTGCCGGGCGTAGCCCTTCAGCAGCTTCCAGAACCCGACTCGTGTCAGCGCCCCTCCCCTCGCGTTTAGGAACAGCCGCGGCGGGGACGAAGGGCGAGCCAGTTCCGGCCTGGCCCGGGCCTGGTACTGGCGCAGGCACGAGACGGCGCGGTCTCCCAGGGGGACGAGGCGCTGCCTGCCGCCTTTCCCCGTGCACGTCAGGTAGCCGCCCGAGAGGCTCACGTCACGCGCGCGCAGGCCGACGAGCTCCGACACGCGCAAGCCGGTCGCATACAGCACCTCGATCATGGCCCGGTCGCGGAGCCCCAGCGGCGTCGAGATGTCGGGCCGGTCGATCAGGCGGTCGACCTCGTCCGAGGAGAGGTACTTGGGGAGCGCGGGCCAGGGCCGGGCGCCCTGCAGGTCTTCGGCCGGGCTCGCGGGCAGGGAGCCTTCGCGGACGAGGTAGCGGTAGAACCCGCGGACGGCGGCAACGGCGCGGGCGGCGGACCGCGGCGAGAGGCCGCCGGACAGGAGGCCGCGCACGAAGGCTTCGAGCTGGGGCCGTGTGAGGCGTTCCAAACCGGTGTCCGCGCCGGCAGCGTGGGCCGCGAGCCTGGCGAGATCGCGCGCGTAGCTCTCGACGGAGTTCGCCGCCAGGCGGCGGTCCACTCTCAGGTAGTCGAGGTAGGCGCTAATCAGGCGAGCGGACTCGGGCCCTGCAGGTGCGCCTGCCCCCCCTCCGGCGGGTTTGACAGAGGTACCCCCGGGCGCTAGTATCGGCCGTCGCGCCTTCGCGAATCCGGGATACGCCATGACGCTCCAGTCCAGGTGGCAGCAGCTGCCCACAGAAGCCATCAACCCGGCCAGCCTCGCGATCGACCAGTTCTCGTCGGCCGAAATCATCGACGTCATGCTGGGCGAGGACCGCCGGATGCTGGCGGCGGTGGCGCGCGAGCGCGAGCGCATCGCGCTTGCTGTGGACATTATCACTCAGTGCCTGCGCAAAGGGGGCCGTCTCGTGTTCGTGGGTGCGGGCACGAGCGGCCGGCTCGGCATCCTGGAGGCCGCGGAGATCCCGCCGACCTTCGGCGCCAGGCCGGACCTGGTGCAGGCGGTCATCGCCGGCGGCAAGTCCGCGATGGCGGTGGCCCGCGAAGGCCTCGAGGATCGGTTCGACGAAGGGGCGCGCTCGGTGTCGCGCCTGCGGCCGACGAAGCGGGACGCGTTCGTCGGCGTGTCGGCGAGCGGCATCACCCCGTACGTGCGCGGCGGCCTCTCGGTGGCCCGGAAGGCCGGGGCGCGCATCATCTTCGTGACCTGCGATCCGGCTGCGGAGCTGCAGACCTACGTGGACCTGACGATTGCCATGGGCGTGGGGCCGGAGGTCATCGCCGGGTGCACCCAGCTGAAGGCCGGCAGCGCCACGAAGCTCGTGCTGAACATGCTGACGACTGCCTCGATGATCCGGGTCGGCAAGACCTGGGGCAACCTGATGGTGGACGTGCAGCCGACGTCGGAGAAGCTCAAGGACCGCGCGCGGCGGATCCTGATGATTGCAACCGGGGTGGGTCGGGAGGACGCCGACAGGCTGCTGCGGCGCGCCCACGCGAACCTGAAGGTCGCCATCGTCATGCAGAAGACGGGTCTGCCCTACTCCAAAGCCCTGACGCGCCTGCGGCGCGCCGGCGGGTTCGTGCGCGAGGCCGTCGGCGAGGACATCGCGCCGCGCCTGCGGGACCTGCTCGGCGCGGACGCCGCGAAGGACTGAGTCGGGGCCGCCGGGCCGGCCGCGACCTGCCCGCTCCCGGAGGATTCGCGCCTCATGCACCTTGTGGATCTCGCCGTCATTCTGGTCTACCTCGCGGGGACCGTGGCTTTCGGCGCCTGGTTCGCCCGCAGCCAGCGGGACGTCAAGGACTACTTCGTCGGCGGACGCCGCGTGCCGTGGTGGGCCATCATGGGCTCGATCGTGGCGACCGAGACGAGCACCGTGACGTTCATCAGCGTGCCCGGGGTCGCCTTCACCGGGAACATGACCTTCCTCCAGCTGGTCATGGGCTACATGATCGGCCGCGTGATCGTGTGCGTCGTGTTCGTGCCGGCGTACTTCAGGGGCGAGCTGCTGACCGTCTACCAGATTCTCGGCACGCGGTTCGGGACGGCGGTGAAGAGGCTGGCGGCGGGCCTGTTTCTGCTGACGCGCAGCCTGGCGGACGGCGTGCGCCTGTTCGCGACCGGCCTCGTGCTCGCGGCCTTGCTCATCGCGATGCCCGGCACCGAGGGCCTGGCCCGGTCGGTCGCCCCCGCCCTCCCGCCGACGATCACGGTGCTACTGGCCTCGGTAGCCGTGATGGGGCTCACGACCATCGTCTACACGTACCTCGGCGGCATGAGCGCCGTGATCTGGACCGATGTGGTCCAGCTCGTCGTCTATCTCGTGGGCGCCGGCATGGCTGCGATCATCCTCGTCGAGCGCATCCCCGGGGGGTGGGCCGAGGTCGTGCGCGCGGGCGGGGCTGCCGGCAAGTTCACGGTGTTCGACTTCACCTGGGACGTGGCGAGAAGCTACACGTTCTGGTCCGGCGTGGTGGGCGGAGCGTTCCTGACGACGGCGACCCACGGCACGGACCAGCTGATGGTGCAGCGGTACCTCTGCAGCAGCTCGCCGAACCAGGCGCGCGTGGCGCTCTTGACCAGCGGCGCGGTCGTCTTCGCGCAGTTCACGCTGTTCCTGCTCATCGGCGTCATGCTGTTCGTCTTCTACAGCGGGCCCGGCGCGTCCGAGGTGGCGGCCTTCACCCTGAACGGGCAGATCCAGAGCGACCGCGTCTTCCCCCATTTCATCGTCAGCCATCTGCCGAGCGGCGTCGTCGGGCTCGTCGTCGCAGCCGTCTTCGCCGCCGCGATGTCCACGCTGGCCTCGTCGCTCAACTCGTCGGCCGCGACGACGGTGGCGGACTTCTACATGCCGTGGCGGCGCCAGGCGTCGGACGCGCACTACCTCAGGGTCTCCAAGGCGCTGACGGCCTTCTGGGGCGCCGTCCAGATCGCCGTGGCCGTCGCCGCGATCCAGTTCTCGACGCGGGCCGTGGACGAGGTGCTGGGCATCGCGTCGTTCACGAACGGGATCATCCTGGGCGTCTTCCTGCTTGGCACCTTCGCGCCGTCGGTCGGGCAGCGATCCGCGTTCGCGGGCGTCGTGGCCGGTACGGCGATCATGCTGGCCGTGAAGCTCCTGCAGCTGACGTCGTGGCAGTGGTACGTGCTGGTCGGATCGGCGGCGACGTTCGCAGTAGGCCTCGCGGCGAGCCGTGCGTATCCCGAGGGCGAAGGCCGAAGACCGTGAGCGGGTTCGAGCGCGCGCGGGAGATCCTGGAGGCCGGGATCTCGGGCGGGGTCTTCCCCGGCTGCGCGGTGGACGTCGGCTCTGCAGCCTCGGCGGCCTGGCAGGACGCCTTCGGGCGGCTTACGTACGAGGACGACGCGGCGCCCGCCCGGGTGTCCACGGTGTACGACCTGGCGTCGCTCACCAAGCCCGTCGCGACGGCGACACTCGCCATGCGCCTCGTGGAGGCTCGCGCGCTGGCGCTGGACGATGCGCTCGCGGCGCACAACCCCTTGTGGCGCGGTGGCGGCCGGGACCCGGTCACGCTGCGCGATCTGCTCGAGCATGCCTCCGGGCTCCCCGCCTGGGCGCCGCTCTGGCAGCGGGGCTGCGGGGCGGAGCAGGTGGCGGCCCTGGCCGCGAGGACGCCGCTCGAGTACGAACCGCGATCCCGGAGCGTGTACAGCGATCTCGGGTTCATCCTGCTCGGCGCCGCGCTCGAGCGAACGGCCGGCGCGCCGCTCGATCGGCAGTTCGCGCAGGTCGCGGCATCGCTGGCACCCGACGCGCCGGCGGACTTCGTCCTGACCTACCGCCCGTCCGCGCTCCAGGCACCCTCCGTCGCCCCGACCCGCGTTGCCGACTCTCGCGGCCGGCTGCTCGTCGGCGAGGTCGACGACGACAACGCGTGGGCAATGGGCGGCGTGGCCGGCCACGCCGGGCTGTTCGGCACGGCCGGCGCCGTCGGCGCGTTCGCCCGATCGGTCCTGCGGGCGCTTGCCGGCGACGCGCGCGCGGAACGGCAGATCGCCATCGCCGCGACGCTGCGCGCGTTCCTGGCGCCGTCCGGCGTGCCCGGCAGCTCTCGCAGCCTGGGGTGGGACCTCATGCGGCCGTCGTCGTCGTGCGGATCGAGGATGTCGGCGTCGGCGTTCGGCCACACCGGCTTCACCGGGACGTCGCTCTGGATCGACCCGGCCCGCGACTTCTATGCGGTGCTGCTGTCGAACCGCGTGTACCCGAAGGCGGGACCTGGCGACGCGATGCAGGCCCTGAGGCGCGCCTTTCACGACGCCGTGGCGGCTGCTATCGGGGAATGATCGGGCCGCCGGGCCCTGCGCCCCTGCCTCGCTGGGGCCCGCCCTGCCGCCCTCCCTGGAACCCGCCCTGGAAGGCCCCCTCGGTTTCGCCCTGGGAGCCGCGCTGGAAGCCCCGCTGCCCTGGCACGGGCTGGCCCCGCCGGCCGGCCCGGCCCGCTGCGGCCGGCTGGATCCAGACGAACTGCCATTCGTTGTACTTCGTGCGCCCCTCGAGCGCTCGAATCGAAGCCGCCGTGCTCTTGCTCGCCACGCCGACGACGCCGCCTTGCGGCCCGGCCACCTGGCTGCCGAAGGCCGAGCCCTGCGTCACGAGGCCGCCTTCCGAGGCGCCGCCCTGGACGGCCCGGCCCTGGGTCGGGCCGGGCGCGCCTCGCCGCCCCGACTGCGCCGCCATGCGCTGCGCGAGCGTGGACTGGTAGAGGATCTCGAAGTCCGCGTTCTTGTTGACCGGGTCCTTGTACTGCTTGCGCAGGAAGCGCTGCTCGACGAGGACCTCGATTGTCGGCGGGTACGCGTTGGCGTACTTGCGCTGGTAGAGCTGGATTGCCCGGGCGTACTGCCGGCCGCGAAAGACGAGTTCCTCCTCGCGCTCGCGCTGGATCGCCGTGCGCCACACCGGCATGGCGACGCTGATCAGCACGCCCGACACGGCGATGGCGACGAGCAACGCCACCATCGCATATCCTGCTTCCCTTCCGCGCGCCGGACGGCCCATCTCCCCCGCCGCTACTGAACGACGATCTCCCGCTGGGCGGAGCCGGACGCGCCGCCGAGGGTGACGGCGCGGACCGTCACGGTGTACCGCCTGCCGCCGCCGGACTGGTACAGGTGGCTCGTCGTGCCGCCCGATGTGACGCGCGTGGAGCCGTCGCCGAAGTCCCATTCGAAGCGCTCGATGGCGGATCCGATCGGGGTGGTGGTCGCCGTGGCGGTGAACTCGGCTGGCGCGGTGGTAGTGATCACCGACGCGCCCACGCTCAGGGACACCGTGACGACGACGGTCTGCACGCTCACCGACGCAGTCGCCGAGGCGGTCTCCCCGGCGGCGTCGGTGGCCGTGGCCTTCACCACATAGGTCCCGCTCGAGTGGTACGTGTGCGTGACCGAGCTCAGGCCCGCGTTCGACACCGCCTGGCTGGCGCCGTCACCGAAGTCGATGATCGCGCGCTGGACGGCCGCGCCGCCCGCCGTAACGCTCACGCTGAACACGGCGGGGACGCCCGGGACCAGGCTGCTCGACGGGATCGACACCGTCACCGTCGGCCCGACGCGAACCTTGACGCTCACCGACGCGGACATCTCTCCGCCGGATCCGCCGACGACAGAGGCCTTGACCGAGGAGGTCGCGGTCGTCGTCAGGCTGGTGCGGGCTTCGCCGTTGCCGTCGCTCATGACCGCCGTTTGCGACAGCACGCCGTTGTCGGTCGAGAAGGCGACCGGGACGCCGGCGAGGCGGTTCCCGGCCTTGTCGTTCACGACCGCCGTCAGCAGCACCGTGCCGCCCGCCGCCGGCAGCGCGGACGGGTTGGCCAGCAGGATCACGCTCCCGGCAGCGGCCGCGCCGATGGAGATGGACAGCCCCGAGGCGCGCGACGAGCCCGAGAACGCGTGAATCTCCGCCGTTCCCGACGTCGACCCTGCCGTCAGGCGCACGGTGGCCTTGCCGCCGGAGGTCCGCGCCTCGGCCGGCGACAGCGTGCCGAGCGTCGTCGTGAAGGTCACGACGGTGCCGTTCTGCACCGGCGTGCCGGCGGGCTCGATCACCGTGGCGGTGATGTCCACCGTGCCGTTCAGGCCGACGATCGTGGTGCTGGCGTACAGCGTAATCGTGGTGTCCGACGGCGCCACCAGCGGCATCTTGTCGCACGACGCCGCCAGCGCCGCCAGAAGGACCGCGGCGAAGCCCCATGCGCGCCCGTCCGGGCGCGAGGCCCGCCGTCCCATTCGTGCTGTCATGGCGCCCTGACTCCCTGATCCGTCACCACTCCGAGTACTTGCTGCCGTCGAGGGCCGTCTTGTCCGACCCGCTCTTCACGTCCTGAATGCCGATCTCCGCCGACGGGTTCGCAGGATCGGGCTCGGTCTCCACCGGCACCCACGTCTCGGCCGAGCCGGTGAACGGGTCCTTCGGAAGCTGCCGCAGGTAGCCGTCCGTCACCAGCGCCTCGAGCGTGTCGGGATAGCGCTGCTTGTCGGCGTAGTACTGATCGATCACATCGCGCATCCTGAAGAGGTCCTCCTTGAGGGCGGCCTCCTGCGCGCGCTTCACGGCGTTGCTGTATTGAGCCATGCCGATGCCCGCCAGGATCACGATGAGCGACACGACCACCACCAGCTCGATCAGCGTGAACCCCCGCCGCCCGTCGCGGCGCCTGCGGCCCGTGCAGATGTCAGTCCCAGTCACGGTACTTCGTGCCGTCCAGTGCGGTGCCCTCGCTCCGCGTGTAGATGTCGAACACGTTCTTGCCGCCCCAGCTTGTCGCGTCCGGCTCGTCCTGGTACGCCCGCAGGCCCCACTCGGTGGAATTCGTCATCGGGTCGACGGGAATCCGTCTGAGGAACTTCAGCTTCTTCCCCGAGGCGTCTCCCACCTGCGTCACGCCCTCGACGAGGGTCTCGAGGTCCGGCGGGTAGCCCTCGCTGCCCAGCTGGTTGTCAGTGCCTCCGATCTTGCCCTGGTCGACGGCGTCCTTGTACTTGTCGATCGCCGTCCGCACCTCGCGCAGCGCCCGCCGCAGCTCGATCTCACGCTGGCGCTGCACGGTGAAGCGGACCATCGGCAGCACGGCGCCGGCCAGCACGAGGATGATCGTCGTGACCACGAGGAGCTCAGCGAAGGAGAACCCCTGGTCGCGCCGCCTCGGTCGCCCGGCCACGCCAGCTCCTACCGCACCGTGACGGACGCCTGCCCGAACTGCGCGGGAATCGGCAGCCCGCCCGGCCCCGTGATGACGCCTCCGAGGCCGAGCGACGACGTGCCGGCCCCCACTGCGTCGAAGACCACGATGGCGAGGACCCCGTCGCCCGAGACGCCGGTGGTGTCGGAGGTCCTGGCGAGTGTCACGTCGAGGCGTCCCGCGTCGGCATCGGTCTGCTGGGCGACGGTGACCTGGCCGCCCTGGGCGGCCAGGAAGGTACCTTGCTGTACGAGCCTGACGCGCAGAACCTTCGGGTCGAAACGCAGCGACAGCGTCACGGTGCTGACGCGCGACGCCCCGAACAGCGAGATCGGCACGGTGATGGCCTGGCCCGCCACCGTAGCCGGGACTGCCGGGGGCGTGAGCACGACGCGCAGGTTGTCCGCGGGGGGCTGCGCTGCAGCGGGCTCAGCCGCGGCCGGCTCGGGCGGCGCCGGCTCGGGCTCCGGGGCCGCGGCGGGCGCCGGCTCCGCCTGGACCGGCGCGGCGGCCGGCACCGGGGGGAGCCCGGCCGACGGCGGGGCCGGCACCATACCCGGCGTCGAAACGGCCGGCGGCAGCTGGCCTGACGGGGCCGGCTGGGCTGCGCCCGTCCTCGGCTGCGCCTGCAGGGGCCCCGGCGATGGAGCCGGTCCGCCCGACGGAGGTGCAGGCGCGGCCGCCATCTGCCCCGGGGGCTGGGCCTGGGCCTGGGCTGCCGTGCCCGCCGGCTGGATGAGCGGCGGCGGGCCCGCGAGCCCCAGGTTCTGCTGCGTCCCGACGAACAGCGGCGTGAAGTCCCTCTCCGTGAGCGCGTGCGGCCGCACGATGTGCGGCGTCAGCAGCATCACGATGTCGGTTTGGGCCACCTGATTGTCGTTGGCCGAAAACAGCTGCTTCAGGATGGGCGCCCGCGTCGCGCCCGGGAAGCCTCGGAGCGACGTGCGTTCGTCTTCTCGGAGCAGACCCGCCAGCAGGTTCGACTCTCCGTCGCGCAGGCGGAGCACGGTCTCCACCTTGCGCGTGGCGAAGGCGGGCAGGTTCTGGCCCGCCACGTTGCGGTCGCTGCTCTGAGAGCTGACCTCGAGGGTCAGCTTCATGATGATCTCGCCGTCGTAGGTCACCCGCGGCTCGATGTCGAGGTTCACGCCGACGTTCTTGTAGGTGAACGACGTCATCGGGTTCGTCGCCACCGCCCCGGTGCCGCCGTACGCGCTGTAGAAGGTCGTGGAAGGAACCGGCAGCTCCTCGCCCAGCTTCAGCGAGAGCTTCTCACCCTCCGATCCCCGCAGGTTCGGCTTGGCGATGACCTTGGTCGCCGAATCGGACTCCAGGAACGCCACCGTGGCCGAGGGCACCGTGGCGTAGAAATCGAGGGTGCTCACCCCCGTCGACACGGTGTTGAGGTTGAAGGCGGCCGATTTCTCGGACGGCCTCGACTCGGGCGAAAACGCCAGGCCCAGCGTCCAGGACGACAGGTCCAGCCCGTGCTTGCGCGCGTTGGATCGGTTGACCTCGAGCAGCTCCACGTCAATGCTAATCTCGGCTCGGGGCTTGTCGTTCATGGCGATCACGCGCTCGATCATCTTCAGCATCGGCACGGTCGCCCGAACGGTGATGGAATTGGCCGCTTTGTTCGCGGCGAAGGTCGGGCGCACGCCCGCCTGCTGGGCCGCGACGACCTTGGTCAGCAACTGCTCGATGTCCGCCGCCTCGGCGCTGGACAGATAGAACGTCTGCACGGCCTGCTCGTCGTACGCCGTCCGCTTGGCCTGGCTGTCCGCGATGATGATGATGCTCCGCGGGTTGATGACCTTGTAGTACGCCTGGTTGACCGTCAGGATCTGGTCGAGCGCCTCCTCCAGCGTCACCCCCGCGACGTTGACGCTCACCACGGTTGTCTTCGGGAAGTCCTTGTCGTAGGCGATGTTGATGCCGGAGGCGGTGCCGAGGAAGTCGAGCACCTCCTGGATCTGCCGGTTCGGCATGCGGATCTCGATGGGCTCGCGCGACGCCGGGTTCAGAGCGGGCTCGTCCATCGCCTGGCGGGCCTTCTGCCGCATCAGTTCCACGGCGGGCTTCGGGCGGGCCGCCTCGATCCGGCTCCTGATCGCCTGCTCGACGCTCTGGATCTTCGCCCGCGCCTCCTGGCTTCCGGGATGGAACTCCACCACGCGCCGGTACTCGAGGAGCGCCAGGTCGAGCTGATCCTGCTTCTCGTACCCGCGGGCCTGCTCGAAATGGTGCTGGGCCGCCGAGAGGCGCGCCCGGTCGAGGGCCATCTTGTAGTCGGCCCGGTTCGGGCTGCCTTTCACCGCCCGCTCGTAGAAGGTGACCGCAAGGTCCCAATCCCCGCGCATGGCGGCCTGGTTCCCGTGCTGGAAGACCCGGCTGGACGCGCAGCTCACCGCGGACACGGCCAAGGCGGCCACGACGAGCGCCGCCGCGCCGCGCCACCGACCGCTTCGCCTGCCGACCACCGTCATGCGACTCTCCATCCCGGGCGCGGCCTAGGGCTGTCCCCCGGACAGCGGGAGGCTTACGCGTCCCCGGCCATCGACGTACGACAGTACCACGAAGTCGGCCGAGACGCTGATCACCTTGTAGCGCCCCTCGACCACGTCGCCGTCGGCGCCGTAATAGACGCCGCGGTCGTCGCGCAAGACCGCGTAGAAGCGGCCCGCGCCCTGCCTGGCCGTGCCAATGAACTTCAACGTGATTGGCGGCGGCGGCGGCGGGCCTACGGGCTCGGCAGGCCCCGTCACCGCGGGCGCCGCGCCGCGAGGCCCTGCGGCGGCCGAGCCTGCCGGGCCGGCTGCGGCGCGCGCGTTCGGAGCCGCGCCGAAGTGGAACGGGTCGCGGCCCGTGTCCGAAGGCTCGGGCTGGGGCCGCTCCAGCGCCGCGATGTCCACCGCGGGGATTCCCGCAGGAACCGCGGCAGGCCTGGCCGGCGCCGGCCCCGCCGCCGCGGCCGCCGGGGCGCGGCGCGCCGCCGCGGCGAGCTCCTCCGGCGATGCCCCGCCGACTGTGTACTGGTAGTACAGCACCGCGGCCAGCAGCGTGAGGATCGCCGCGAGCAGCGCGATCTGGCGGCGGCTAGCGTTCACGGGATCCCGCCCGGTAGTAGGTGGACATGTTGATCGTCAGCACGAGATCTCCGCTCGATTCCGAGCCCTCCGCGAGTCCCACGTTGTCGATCACGATGAACGAATCCGACGCTTCGACTTCGCGCAGGAACTGGCGGACGCCTTCGTAATCCCCCTCCAGCACCATCGTGATGTCGAAGCGGGCGAGCGTCGAAGAGCGGTCCTCGCCGGTCGTTGCGGGCGGCCGCGGCTGCTCGACCCGCCGTTGGTACCGGAGGCCCGCGTCCCTGGCAAGCTGCGCCAGGTGCACGTAGGTGGCTCGCCGGGCGCCGGCGAGATCGGCTGGCAGCACCTCCTCGTAGAACGTCCGCAGGTTCCGCTCCGCGCGCTCCTTGTCCTGCCGGACCCGCGAGGCGGCAGCGTGCTCCCGCTCGGCGTCGGCCAGTTCATCGAGCGCCGCCCGCTCGCGCTGCTCCGCGCCGGCCACCACCCGGAACGAGGGAAACACGACGAGGCCGAACACCGCGATGTTCAGCACGAGCGCGACCGCGAGCGGCAGCACGGCTGCCCGGCGATCTCGGAGCACGCGCAGGAGCCCCCCCGTCATCGCGCTCCCTCCGCTTCTCCTGCGGCGGCGCTGGCGGTCCGCGGCACGTAGCGGCCTTCCAGGCTGGCCTGGATGAGGCCGGCCTGGTTCACAAACTCCTCCCTGGAGAGGACGTCCGCGAAGGCGCCCTGCTTCTCGAGGTTCTCGATGAAGGTCTCGACCGCCTCGACGCTCCTGGCGAGCACGGTCACCCCCACCGTCATGGTGCCGTCGCGCTCGACTCGGGGCCGGACCGACGAGATGCGGACCGTCGGAGGCAGCGTCGTCTCGAACTGGTTGAGCACCTCCGTCCACGAGAAGACGCGCCGGCCGATCAACGCGTTGGCTTCCTGCGCGGCCGCCACGGTGCTCTCGATCTCACGGGCGCTCGTCGCGGCCCGGATGCGGGCGGCCTGCGCGCGCAGGTCGCGCGTCGCCGTCTCGGCCCGGAGGATGCGGGCGCCAAGGTCGGCGCGCCGCCCGGACAGGATGTAGACCCCCCAGAGGTTGAGGGCCGTCACGGCGAGGACGCCGGCGGCGGCTGCCGCCAGCGCCGCGTTGACGGCGCGCTCGTTGTAGAAAGGCCGGGTTGACAGGTTCAGGCGACCCATCGTTCTTCCGCCTAGTGCTCAGCCCACCGCGATGCGACGACCCCGAGGGCCGGCGCCATGGCTTCGAGGTCCCCTGGGGCCAGCCCGCGCCTGGCGGGCACGGACAGGCTGCCCCCGGCGCCCACGATCTCCGCCGCGGCGCCCAGGCGCTCCTGGATCGCCGTCCAGACGGGCGTCGACAGGTCGCCTGCGGCCACGCCGCCGGCGAAGACCCGGGCGAGCCCCTGCCCGCCCAGCCGATCCTGGTAGTACATCGCTGTCTGGTGCACGAGCTCGCCGAGGTGGCCGTCGCCCGATGCGCTTCGGTTCCTGAAGAACACCGGGTGCCGGCCCCGGAAGATCGCGATGGTGGCGTCCTCGCTGCCCGCGTGGATCAGGAGCCAGTCGCCCGCGATCCCTCCGCTCGTGACGAGGGCGCACTGGGCCAGGCCGAAGCTCGCCAGCTCCACGATGCCAGGCGCCGCGCCGGTCGCGAGACAGGCGCGCTCGTACTCCTCGACGATCTCGCGGCGGGCCTGCACGACCACGAAGTCCTGGCCGTCCGGGGTCCGTTCCCCTGCCGCGTACGACACCTGCGAGTCCTCGAGTCGAAACGGAACGGCCTTGCGGACCTGGAACTTCACGAGTTCGTCGAGGTCCGAGGCTTTCGCCGGCACGTCCTTGAAGCGGACGATGGACACCTTCGCCGTGGCGTCCGGCACGAGCAGGGCCACGCGCTTCGGCCGCAGGCCGAGGCGCTGCCACAACCGGCCGACGGCGTCGGCGAGGACGGCCGGGTCCGCCACGTTCGGCGCCGTCAGGGAGGGCGCCACCGCGCCTGGCGGCAGCGGCTCGACGGCCCAGGCGTCGACGGTCACGCCCCGGCCGGCGCTCCCGGTGACAGAGACGGCGGCCACCCGTGAGGGCCCGATCTCGAGGGCCACGCGGGGGGGAGGCGAGCGGAGGACGGCTGGCAGCCTCATTCGACGAACGTCACCTTGTTGATTTCGCGCAACGTTGTCAGCCCTTGCATGACGCGTTCCACCGCGCATTCCCGCAGGAACCGCATGCCCTCTTCCCGGGCCGCCTTCTTGATCTCCGAGGTCGGCTTCCTGGCCAGGATCAGCTCACGAATCGAGTCCGAGAGGTCCAGCAGCTCGCAGATGGCCGTGCGGCCCTTGTAGCCGGTGCCGCCGCACTCGATGCAGCCGCTCCCTTCGTAGAACGTCCAGTCCTCCACGCTCGCCGGTTCGAGTCCGGACTCCTCCAGCAGCGTGGGCCCCGGCGGTGAGGGCCGCTTGCAGTGGGGGCAGATCACGCGCACCAGGCGCTGCGCGAGGACGCAGTTGAGGGCGGAGACGAACTGGTAGGGCTCGACGCCCATGTTCAGGAAACGCCCGAGGACGTCCACGACGTTGTTGGCGTGCACGGTGGTGAAGACGAGATGGCCCGTCAGCGCCGACTGGATGGCGATCTGCGCCGTCTCGGGGTCGCGGATCTCGCCGACCATGATCTTGTCCGGGTCGTGCCGGAGGATGGATCGCAGCCCCCGAGCGAAGGTCAGCCCCTTCTTCTCGTTGATGGGAATCTGGGTGACGCCCTTCAGCTGGTACTCGACCGGGTCCTCGATTGTGACGATCTTGTCCTCCGGGGAGCGGATTTCGGAGAGCGCGGCGTACAAAGTGGTCGTCTTGCCGCTCCCGGTCGGCCCCGTCACGAGCACCATGCCGTAGGGCTCGGCGATGTACTTCCGGAACCGCCGCAGCTCGGCGTCCGGGAAGCCGAGGATGTCGAGCCGCAGCTCGCTGAACTGCTCGCTGATCGACTCCTTGTCCAGGATGCGGATGACGGCGTCCTCGCCGTGCACGCTCGGCATGATGGACACGCGGAAGTCGATCGTCTTCCCGGGCACGCGCAGCTTGAACCGGCCGTCCTGGGGCACGCGCTTCTCGGCGATGTCCAGCTCGGCCATGACCTTGATGCGCGAGATGATCGCACTGTGGTGCTGCTTGGCGATGGGCCGCATCGCGGCCTGCAGCACGCCGTCAATCCGGTACTTCACGACGACCGCATCGTCCTGGGTCTCGATGTGGATGTCGGACGCCCGCCGCTGGATGGCCGTGAAGATCGTCGAGTCCACCAGGCGGATCATCGGGCTGATATCGCTCGTCAGCCGCTCGACCGTCAGGTTGTCCTCGCCGCCGTCCTCGTCCTTGAGCAGCTGGATCTGGAAGCCCTCTGTCGCTTCTTCCAGGACGCGCTGCGAGCTCTCGCTCTTCTTGAGGATGGCCTCGATTGACGACCGCGCGCCGACCATGACCCGGAGGGGCGTCGCCAGCAGGACCTCGAGCTCGTCGATCATCGGCAGGTCGCTCGGATCCGATACGACGATCAGGAGCGTCCGGCCCTCGCGCCGGCAGGGCACGAACCCGTAGCGCAGCATCAGGTCCGCGGGGATGGATCGGAACAGCTCGTGGTCGATGCGGAAGTGCTCGAGGTCCGCGTACTCCAGCCCGTAGCGCGCGGCCAGGTGCTTCGCCTCGGCGCGCTCGATCGCCGGGTCGGCCGGCGCCTCGGCGGCGCGGTCGAGATACGCATGGGCGGCGGCTGCGGGCGACGGCACGGCTCGACGATCATCCACGATGCGCTCTGCCCTCCGCCTTGCCTACGGCGTGCCCACCACCGAGGTCAACTGGAACAGCGGCATGTACAGCGCCAGCAGGAGGCTGGCGATGACGAGACCCATGACGATGAGGAGGGTGGGCTCCACCAGCGAGACGAACCGGCCCAGTTCGGCCTCGACCTCTTCGTCGTAGAAGTCCGCCACGCTGGTCATCATCTCCTGCAGCGCCCCGGTGGACTCCCCGACTTCGGCCATCTTGACGAAGACGCTCGGGAACGCCCCGCTGGCCGCCACCGCGGCCGCGAACCCCTCGCCCTCGCGCACGCGCAGGCCGGCCACCTGCATCTGGCGCGCGAGGAAGCGGTTGCCCATGGAGCGCGAGCCGATCTCGATGGCGTTGACAAGCGGCATCCCGCCGCCGAGCAGCGTGGCCAGGGTCCGCGCAAGCTGGGACGTCGCGAAGCGGCGGACGGCCGAGCCCACCCACGGCACCCGCAGCACGGCCCGGTCGAACCTCGCCCGCTGCTCCGGCTGCCGCAGCCAGCTCCAGGCCGTGCCGGCGGCGAGGACGAGCGCTCCGGCGATGAACAGGGCGTGGGCTCGAATGAAGGACGTCGCGGCCACAATCACTCGCGTGACCAGCGGCAGCTCCGCGTCGAAGCTCTCGTAGAACGCGGTGAACTCCGGGTACACCTTGAAGACAATGATCGACACCACGACGACGGCCAGGCCGACGAGGACAGCCGGGTAGACCAGGGCCGACAGGGTCCGGCGCTTCACGCCGGCCGCCACTTTCATGTACGCCACGTAGCGGCGCAGCACGCCGTCGAGGCTGCCGCTCTTCTCACCGGCCAGCAGCGACGCGCTGTACGCCGGCGGAAAGAGCGCTCCGTGCGACGCAAACGCATCCGACAATCCCCCCCCTGCCCGCACCTTCTCGTGCACCTCGTCGAGGACCGGCCGGAACACCGGGTGATCGACGCGGCTCCGCAGGATGTCGAGGGACTGCACCAGGGGCATGCCGGCCTTCAGCAGCGTGGCGAGTTCCTGGTTGAACACGAGGAACTCGCGCATCGGCACGCGGCGCCTGGCGCGGATCGGCAGCGCCACCCTGCCGAGTGCGCCTTTCGGCCGCATGGCCAGCACGCAGAAGCCCTTCTGCTCCAGCTCGTGGCGGAGCGCGGACTCGCTGTCGGAGACGTGGACCTCCTCCAGAACCTGGCCGGTCGGCGCTCCGAGTCTGCAGCGGTACTCCATCGCACGCCACGGGTACTCAACGAGGCAGCATGTCCTGTCCGGGCGGGCCGATTATACCAGAGTCGTTCCGCGCGACCGGCGCGTCGCTGCCTGCGCCCGGCCTCTTCCGGCCCCTCCAACGCGCGCCCGGACTGGCGTGCCGCCGCCGGCTACTGAGGTGCGACGAAGGCGTGAAACACGCGTATCCCGAGTTCGCGCGTGTCGCGGCTCCCGGCGTTCGCGGCGGACGGCACGAAGGTCTTGTCCACTGAAATCCGGCAGACCACCACATCGTCGGTGCCGAACTGCGCCGCTTTCAGGGGCACCTTGCGGATTTCCTCGTTCGCCGTGGCCACCTGGAACGCGTCGATGACCTCGTCGCGCAGCCAGACAGTGACCGCCTGCGGGCTGTCGAACATCGCCGGCCGCCCGTCGTAGTGCAGGTAGAACACGGCGTTCTTCCGCGGGTTGCGGAACCGCAGCACCGCCTCCCGCTTCGTCCATTGCCACTCGATCGCCGGGTTGTCCGCCGCCGTCTCGGGACCGTGCCAGCCCTCGAGGTACGCGAGAAAGATGTTGTCGCTCTGAGGCTGGAGGCGGAACCTCGCCACTCGGTACTCGCGCTGGCCGAGCGCGTCGCCAGACAGCGGCAGGCGCGCCGCCGTCGCGGGATCGTAGAGGCCCACCACCACCGCGGCCTCGCCCACGTACGGGTAGAGCGGCACGAAGAGCGTCCTCGAGTACTCCACCGTCTGGCCGCCCTTCCACGAGCTGGTCGGGACCGGCGGCATGTGATCGTCGGCCCACATCATCTCCTCGTCGGCGTCGAGGAAGTGCACGAGGACCCGGTAGTCCTTGTCGAACCGGGCGGACGGGGCGACCTCGAACTTGTAGGTGATGTCGACCGGACTGCCGAGCGGCACCCTGGTGCTGCTGAGCGTTGCCGAGGCCGCGGCGAGCGGCGTCGCGCGATCCTTTTTCGAGCCGCAGGCCCCGGCAGCCAGCGCGAGGACGAGCAACGGTATTATGCTGACACGCATCGAACCCCCAAGGAAGCCTGCGGGCGGCGGGCGCCCGAGACCCACGGCTTCATCTTACCCGCCGGGCGGCGGGGTTGGCAACGCCGGACCGGCCTCTGGTGCGGCCGCTACTGTTGATGGCGCGGGAGTTACGGTTGACCATCGTCGAGGCGGCATGCTAGAGTTGCGGCGCCCATGACGGGACGAGCCGGAGCCCTGCTGCCCGTGTTCGCGCTGGCTGCCGTGTGGGTGACCGGTTGTGCGCCCGCGACCGTCGCCGACGCACCCGTGCTGGCGCCGGCCGCGGCCGAACAGCCTGCCTCACCGCTGCCCCCCGCCCAGTCGCCTCCTCCCGAACAGGACGCCGCCCAGGATCTCGTGACGCGCTCCCAGGCTGCCTTCGAAGAGGGGCAGGCCGAGCTGCGCCTCGGGCATCTCGACCGGGCGAAGGCGCGTTTCGACGAGGCGCTCGATCTGCTGCTGCAGTCGCCAGGCGGCGCAAGGGCGGACAGTCGCGTGCGCGAGCACTTCGACCGGCTCGTGGACCGCATCAGCGCGTACGAACTGAGAGCGCTCGCGGAGGGCGACGGCTTCGCGGAGCGGCCGACCGTACCCGCCTCGCTGGACGAACTGCTGGAACTGGTGACATTCGACCTGCCCACGCCGCCGACTGACCTGCGCGAGGCCGTCGAACTCGACTTGAAGAGCACCGCTCACGACGTGCTCATCCCGGCGCACCCCAAGGTCCTGTCGTACGTGGACCTGTTTCAGGGCCGGCTGCGCGAGTGGTTTCAGGCGGCCCTCGACCGGGGCGCGGCCTACCTGCCCATGATTCAGGCCTCGCTCAGGGCGGAAGGCCTGCCGCTCGATCTCGCGTACCTCCCCATCATTGAGAGCGCCTTCCGGACCGAGGCGCTCTCGCGCGCGAAGGCGAAGGGCTTCTGGCAGCTGATGCGCGGGACCGCCGTCGAACTGGGCTTGAAGCACGACTGGTACATCGACGAGCGATCCAGTCCGGAGAAGTCCACGGCGGCGGCTGTGCGGTACTTGAAGGCGCTCAACCGCCAGTTCAAGGGCGACTGGTACCTGACGCTGGCGTCCTACAACGGCGGGCCCGGCAAGGTCCAGCGGATCGTGACGCGCCGGGGCGTCGCCGATTTCTGGCGCCTGGCCGACCTGCGCCGCGTCCTGCCGAGGGAAACGCGCGAGTATGTGCCGATGGCGCTGGCGGCCATGGTGATCGGGCGCAATCCGGGGCAGTACGGATTCTCACGTGCCGATGCGCGCCTGGAACCCTCCGACTCGGTGGTCGTGACGGGGCCGGTCGATCTGCGCCGCATCGCCGAGTGGGCCGGCGTCTCGGCCGACGAAATCCAGCGCCTCAACCCCGAACTGCGCCGCTGGACGACGCCCGTGCGCCAGGCCCCCTACGCGCTGCGGGTGCCGGCCGGCACGGGCGCTGCCATCGATGTCAGACTGGCCGAGGCCGCGGCAGAGGACCTCACGGCAGTCCAGTGGTACACCGTCCGGCGAGGCGAGACCCTGCAAAGCGTGGCGAACAAGCTCAAGGTGCGGCGGGCGGACCTGGCTGAGGCCAACTACCTCAGCCCGCGCGCGAAGGTGCGGCTCGGGCAGCGCCTGGTGATCCCGCGCGACCCGACCACCCTGCTGGCGGCCAGGCCAGGTCGCGCCGACTCGGCCGCCCGCGGGCTCGAGACGGACATGGCGCGCGCGGTGGCGCCGGAGCCCGGTGGCACCCTCGACCCGGTGGTCTACTGCGTCAAGCGCGGCGATACGCTGTCCTCGATTGCCAGAGCCTTCCACACGACGGTGGCCGCGCTGCGCTCGTGGAACCGCCTGACGAGCGATCGCCTCATGCCCGGCGACCGCCTGACCGTCTCCGGCGCCCGGTCGGGAGCGGACTAGGCGCCGCCAACCATCCGAACGGGAGCGCTTGGCAGGATCTGCGCGCTCGCCGTCCTGAAGCGTCGCAGTAACTGCCCGCCCGACTGGCCTCTCCCCGCACTCTCCGAGGGTTTTTCGACGCCGGGGCGTGGAGCCGCGTTTGCACGGGCGCAGGATGTGCTGGCGACGTTGCTGAGCGCCGTCCTCGTGGGCATCGATGCCCGGCTGGTCCACGTCGAAGTGGATGTGTCCCCCGGGCTCCCGACATTCACCGTCGTCGGGCTTCCGGACGCGATCGTGCGCGAGAGCCGCGACCGCGTCCGTACGGCCATCCGGAACTCCGGGTTCGAATTCCCGTGGCAGCACATCACGATCAACCTCGCCCCGGCCGACGTGCGGAAGGAAGGAGCCGCCTACGACCTCCCAATCGCGCTTGGAATCCTGGCCGCGACGGGAGCGCTGTCGCGGCGGGCGCCCGGCGACGTGCTGTGCGTCGGATCGCTGTCGCTCGACGGGGCCGTGCGCCCGACGGGCGGCATCCTGCCGTTCGCGATGGCCGCGGCACGGGGAGGCGTCCACGCGGTGATGGTTCCGGCAGCAAACGCGGCCGAGGCGTCTGCGGTCTCCGGGCTTGGCGTGTGGCCCGTGGCCTCCCTGCTCGACGCGACGTCGCTCGTGTCGGATCTCAGGGAAGAACGCCGCTACCGCGGGGCCGCCGCGCCGGCGGCAGCGGTTCAGGCCGCGCCGCACCCGGACTTCGCGGAGGTCAGGGGACAGCCCGTCGCCAGGCGGGCGCTCGAGGTGGCCGCGGCCGGGGGCCACCATGTCCTGCTGACCGGGCCTCCGGGATCGGGCAAGACCATGATGGCGCGCAGCCTAGCTGGCATCCTGCCGCCGCTCTCGCGCGAGGAGTCGCTCGAGGTGACCTCGATCCACTCGGTTGCGGGCCTGCTCCCGGCGGGATCGGGCCTGATCGCCGCGAGGCCGTTCCGGGCGCCCCACCACACGATCTCGGACGTCGCGCTGGTTGGAGGCGGCGCTCATCCGCGGCCCGGGGAGCTCAGCCTCGCGCACGGCGGCGTCCTGTTCCTCGACGAACTGCCCGAGTTCGAGCGCCGGGCCCTGGAGGCGCTGCGCCAGCCGCTGGAGGAGGGGCGGGTCCGGATCGCCCGGGCGGCGGCGACTGTCGAGTTCCCGGCACTGGTGACGCTCGTTGGCGCGATGAACCCCTGTCCGTGCGGCTACTTCGGGCATCCCCTGCGCGCCTGCCGATGCGCGCCCGTCCAGCGCGAGCGGTACGCCGCCCGGATCTCGGGGCCTCTCCTGGATCGCATCGACCTGTGCGTGGAGGTGCCGTGGGTGCCGCCCGACGTCCTGGTCGACGAACGCCCGCAGGAGGGGTCGTCCGCTATGCGCGAGCGCGTGACCGTCGCGCGGGCCCGGCAGGCCTCGCGGCAGCCGGAGACCGGCGCGGCCACGAATGCGCGGCTGACAGGGCGGGCGCTCCGGACGCTGGCGAGGCCCGATGCCGAGGGGCGGGCGCTTCTCGGCGCCGCGATGGAGCGCCTCGCGCTCAGCGGACGCGCGCATGACCGCGTGCTGCGCGTGGCGCGAACGATCGCGGACCTCGCCGGCGACGGCACGGTCGGCGCTGGCCACGTCGCGGAGGCGCTGCAGTACCGGCTTGGGTGAGCGTATTCGCCGTATGTTCGCTCATCCATCTTTTTCGCTTCCGGGTGTCCGACACGCTGTGCTAGAGTCTCCTACTCAGAACCAGTCGGCCAGCGCCCCATGCGGCGGATCCGACTGGTTTTCTGCAATATGTCCAGATTCTGGTCACGGCGCATCACGGTCGTTCTCGTCGACCGCACCAGCGGCGTCGGGCGGCGACTCACAATCCCGCTGGGATGGACGCTCGCGGCCATCGGCTTTCTGTTCACTCTGCCCGTGCTGGTCGGCCTGGGTATCCGCCTTGGGACCGTGGCGGAGATTGCCTCGCTGCGGGCGGACGCCGCGGCCCTCATGATGGAGAACCGGAGCTACAAAGCGGCCACGGGCGAGCTTGCGACGCAGGTCGTGTCGCTGCAGGGCGTCATTGAGGAGTTGTCGTCCCGCGCGAACCTCGATCCGGCCTCGGCCCGGGCTATGCAGCAGCTGCCGGCCGTTGTCCGGGACCGGGCGATGGGCGGCGAGGCCTCGGTGGCCGAGCGGTCGACGGCGCGCTCGGCTCCCCTCTCTTCTCCCGAGGACACCTTCGGCATGATCCGCGAGGTGCTCGGCCGGCTGGAGAGCGGCTTGCGCGTTGTCCGGACGGACGTCGAGCGGCGCGAGGCCCTGGCGGCGTCGACGCCGTCCATCTGGCCCGCGGTGGGCTGGCTGTCGGCGGGTTTCGGCTATCGGCCTGATCCCTTCACGGGCGCCTCCAGCTTTCACTACGGCCTCGACATCTCGGCGGACAAGGGGCAGCCCGTCGTAGCGACAGCGAACGGGGTGGTCGAATCGGCCGAATGGAACGGGAATTACGGCAATCTCCTCGTGATCGATCACGGCTTCGGCGTGAAGACGCGGTACGGCCATCTCTCGGCGTTCGCAGTCAAGCAGTCGACGCCGGTGAAACGAGGGGACCTCGTCGGGTACGTTGGCGCGACGGGCCGGGCGACGGGCCCGCACCTGCACTACGAGATCCTCGTGAACGGCCAGATGATCAACCCCCTGCGCCTGCTCGCCGCCGCTCCCCGCTGATCGCGCGGCGGCGCGCATGCGCCGCCGTTTCTTGACGGACCGTACAGCGCTCCCCTACAATCGATCGGTACCCCCGGTGCCATTGGCCCGCTCATGCTGAACACCCTCCTTGCCAAGGTCTTCGGAACGGAGAACGCTCGCACGCTGAAGCGCCTGGCTCCGCTCGTGGCGGCGATCAACGGCCGGGAGAGCGCCATGCGTTCGCTCGGCGACGCCGACCTGCGGGACCGGACGGCGGCGTTCCGCGAGCAGGTCGCGAACGGCGCGCCGCTGGACGACGTGCTCGTGGACGCCTTCGCCGTTGTCCGGGAAGCCGGGCGCCGGACGCTGAACATGCGGCACTTCGACGTCCAGCTCATCGGCGGCATGGTGCTGCACCGCGGCCAGATCGCCGAGATGAAGACGGGCGAGGGCAAGACGCTCGTCGCGACGCTGGCGGCGTACCTCAACGCGCTCTCCGGCAAGGGCGTCCACGTCGTCACCGTAAACGACTACCTCGCAAGGCGCGACTCGGAGTGGATGGGGCGCATCTACCGCTTCCTGGGCCTGACCGTGGGCGTCATCCAGCACGAGCTGAACGACCAGGAACGGCAGCGCGCCTATGCCTGCGACATCACGTACGGGACGAACAACGAGTTCGGGTTCGACTACCTGCGGGACAACATGAAGTTCGATCTCGCGGGCTACGTGCAGCGGGGCCACAACTTCGCGATCGTGGACGAGGTGGACAGCATCCTCATCGACGAGGCGCGAACGCCGCTCATCATCTCCGGGCCGGCCGACGAGTCGACGGATCTCTACTACGAGGTCGATCGGGCCATCCCGAAGCTGACGCCCGGCGCGGTGACCCGCGGCGACACGAAGGCCGAGGACCGGGAGCGCCTCGAGGCGACGGGCGACTACCTCGTGGACGAGAAGCACAAGACCGTCACGCTCACCGAGAGCGGGATGGCGAAGGCCGAGAAGCTGCTCGCCCACCGCCTCCACCCCGGCGGGCTCTACGATCCGGTCAACATGCCCCTCCTCCACCACATCAACCAGGCGCTGCGAGCGCACACGCTGTTCCACCTGGACGTGGACTACATGATCAAGGACGGCCAGGTGGTCATCGTGGACGAGTTCACGGGCCGCCTGATGCCGGGGCGGCGGTGGAGCGACGGGCTGCACCAGGCCGTGGAAGCGAAAGAGAAGGTCAAGATCGAGCGCGAAAACCAGACCCTCGCGACGGTGACCTTCCAGAACTACTTCCGCAAGTACACGAAGCTCTCGGGGATGACGGGCACGGCCGAGACGGAAGCCGAGGAGTTCGCCAAGATCTACAAGCTTGACGTCGTGGTGGTGCCGCCGAACCGGGCGCTCCGGCGCGAGGAGCTGGCGGACTCGATCTACAAGACCGCCCGGGAGAAGTACGACGCCATCGTCGCGGACATTCGGGCGCAGCAGGCCTCCGGGCGCCCGACGCTCGTGGGCACGGTGTCGATCGAGAAGTCGGAGAAGCTCTCGGGCATGCTGCGCCGCAGCGGCACCAAGCACGTGGTGCTGAACGCCAAGTACCACGCGCAGGAAGCCGAAATCGTCGCGCAGGCCGGGCGCCTCGGCACGGTCACCATCGCGACCAACATGGCCGGACGCGGCACCGACATCCTGCTCGGCGGGAACCCCGAGTTCATGGCGCGCCAGCGCTGCATCGCCGACGAGCTGGCCGAGCGTCTCCCGAAAGGCGAGGAGAAGTTCGTCGACGACGACGAGTTCGTCTACTTCCACCACATCGACGCCTTCTACCGGGTGCCCCGGGCCGCCTGGGAGCGCCACTACGCCCGCTTCAAGCAGCAGTGCGACGAGGAGCACGAGCGCGTGGTGGGGCTCGGGGGCCTCCACATCATCGGCACCGAGCGCCACGAAGCCAGGCGCATCGACAACCAGCTGCGCGGCCGCGCCGGGCGGCAGGGAGACCCGGGCTCGTCGCGCTTCTACTTGTCCCTCGAGGACGACCTGATGCGCATCTTCGGGTCGGACCGCATCTCCGGCCTGATGGAGCGCCTGGGCATGGAGGAAGGCGTGCCGATCGAGCACGGCATGGTGACGAAGGCCATCGAGCGGGCCCAGAAGCAGGTCGAGAGCCAGAACTTCTCGATCCGCAAGCACCTCCTCGAGTACGACGACGTCATGAACAAGCAGCGCGAGAGCATCTACGCGCTGCGCCGCCAGCTGCTCGAGGGGCGCATCGCCGCCGACGAGACCGAGACCCTCGACTCGCGGGGCTACCTGTTCGCCCTCGCCGAAGACGAGCTCGACGGCCTGATCGACACCTACTGCCCGGAAGACCAGGAACCGGACGCCTGGGATCTCGAGGCGCTGCGCCGGGAGGCCGCCCGCCTCTTCGGCCTCGAGCCCGCGACGGCCGCACGCCTCGGGTTCGAGGGCAGGACGGCCGGCGAGATTCGGGACGCCGTCTGGGGCCTGGCCCTCGCGACGTACGAGGAGAAGGAAGCCGCCGTTGGCGCTGATCTCCTGCGCCGGGTCGAGCGCGACGTCATGCTGCAGGTGGTGGACACGCAGTGGAAGGACCACCTCTACAGCCTCGATCACCTGAAGGAAGGCATCGGCCTCCGCGGGTACGGCCAGCGCGATCCGCTCGTCGAGTACAAGAAGGAGAGCTTCGCGCTGTTCCAGGACATGAAGGCCCGGATCGACGAAGAGTCGGTCCGCTACCTCTTCTGGCTGAAGGCGGCGTCGGAGGATGCGGCCCCGGCGGTCCGCCGGCCGGCGGCCCGCCGGGCGGCTCCCCTGACCTTGAACGCGCCGGGGGGGGCCGGGTTCTTCGGCTCGGCGCAGGACGTCGGGCGGGCCGGAGCGCCCGCGCCGGCGCGCACCGGGGGCGACGACGCCCCGATCAAGACGGTCCGCCGCGATGAGCCGAAGATCGGGCGCAACGACCCGTGCCCGTGCGGCAGCGGCAGGAAGTACAAGAAGTGCCACGGGGCTCAGGCCTGAGGGAGCGCGCATGGACGTCCACGCGGTGACCGCCGACACACTCCGGGCCGGGGGCGAACCGCCCACGGCGCTCACCTTCGACGACGTGCTGCTGGTGCCGTGGCGCTCGCAGGTCGTGCCGAGCCAGGTGGACGTCGCGTCGCGCCTCACCCGGCGAATCCGCGTGCAGGTGCCAGTCGTCAGCGCCGCCATGGACACGGTCACCGAGTCCCGCCTCGCCATCGCCATGGCCCAGCAGGGCGGGCTCGGCGTGATCCACAAGAACCTCACCATCGAGGAGCAGGCATCCGAGGTGGACCGCGTGAAGCGGTCGGAGAGCGGGATGATCGTCAACCCGATCACCCTCTCCCCGAGCCATCGCATCCACGAGGCGCTCGCCCTCATGAACCACTACCGGATCTCCGGCGTGCCGATCACGGAGGACGGCTCGAAGGAGGGCCGGCTCGTCGGCATCCTCACGAACCGCGACCTGCGGTTCGAGGTCAACATCGACCGCCCGATCCACGAGGTGATGACGCGGGAGAACCTGATCACCGTCCCTGTCGGCACCACCCTGGACGAGGCGCGGGAGATCCTCCACAGGCACAAGGTCGAGAAGCTGCTCGTCGTCGATCGCCACTTCATGCTCAAGGGCCTGATCACCGTCAAGGACATCCAGAAGGTGATCAAGTACCCGCTTGCCAGCAAGGACGCGCTCGGCCGTCTGCGCGTCGGCGCCGCGGTCGGGGTCGGGAGGGACACGCTGGACCGGGCGGCCGCGCTCGTGGCGGCCCACGTGGACGTCCTCGTCGTGGACACGGCGCACGGCCACGCGCACAAGGTGATGGAGACGGTCGCCGGACTGCGAGCCCACTTCCCCGACGTGGATCTCGTCGCGGGCAACGTGGCCACCGGGCAGGCGACCACGGACCTCATCCGCCTAGGCGTCGACGCGGTCAAAGTGGGCATTGGCGCCGGCTCGATCTGCACGACGCGCGTTGTCGCGGGGATCGGCGTGCCGATGGTGAGCGCCGTGCTCGACTGCGCGCGGGCCGCGGCGGGCACGGGCGTGCCGATCATCGCCGACGGCGGCATTCGGTATTCCGGGGACATCACCAAGGCAATGGCCGTCGGCGCCGACGCGGTGATGGTCGGCAGCCTGTTCGCGGGCACGGACGAGAGCCCGGGCGAAGTGGTGCTCTACCAGGGCCGGAGTTTCAAGGAATACCGCGGTATGGGCTCGATCGGCGCGATGCGGAAAGGATCCCGGGACCGGTACTTCCAGGACGACTTCGACCTCGACGCCGCGGGGAGCGGGTCGGAGAAACTCGTGCCTGAGGGCATCGAGGGCCGGGTGCCCTACCGCGGCAGCGTCGCCGGGGTCATTCACCAGCTCGTCGGCGGGCTCCGCGCCGGCATGGGTTACGTCGGGTGCGCCACGATCGCCCAGCTCCAGCAGGAGGCGCGCTTCATCCGCGTCACCCCGGCCGGCGTGCGCGAGGGGCACGTGCACGACGTCGTCATCACGAAGGAAGCGCCGAACTACCGCTCTGAATGACGCGGCGCCAGGCGGTCAGAGCGCGAACGGCGGGCCGGCCGCCGCCTCCACGACCAGCGCGTCCGGTCCTTCGAGCGCGACGCGCCGGCTGTCGCCGCCGAGATCCACGATGAGCACCCGGAGCGAGCCGTCCGGAGGCCGCTGGAGCTTGTCGCCCCATTCGACGGCGACGACGCCGTCCCGCCCGAGTTCGTCGAGGCCCAGATCGTCCGCCTCGCGTCCGTCCAGGCGGTACAGATCGGCGTGCAGCAGCTGCAGCCGGCCGCCGCGGTACTCCTGCACCAGCGTGAACGTGGGGCTGGACACGTCGTCCTCGGACGCGCCGAGCCCGGCGGCCAGGCCGCGGACGAACGCGGTCTTGCCCACGCCGAGCTCGCCCTCGAGCAGGACCACCGCGCCGGAGGGAAGGCGGCGGCCGAGGCGGTAACCGAGGGATGTGGTCTCAGCCTCGGATCCCGTCACGAACTCGCGCCGCGTCATGGGGCGTCGCGGGCGGCGCGCGGGCGGGCCGTGAGTTCGAGCACGGCTTCCCCGATCTCGCTGACGATGTCGCCCGCCGTCATCGAGACCTCTCCGAGGTCGGCCGCGGCCAGGTCGCCGGCGGCCCCATGGAGATAGACCGCGAGCAGGCAGGCGGCCGTGACGCCGACGCCCTGCGCCAGCCACCCGGCGATCATCCCGGTCAGCACGTCGCCCGATCCGCCGGTTGCCATGCCGGGATTGCCCGTCGGATTGATATACACCGTTCCGTCGGGCGAGGCGATGAGGGTGCGGCTCCCTTTCAGCACGACGTAGAGGTGGTGTCCCGTTGCGAAGCTGCGGGCCGTGCCGAGGCGATCGCGCTGAATCTGGGCGGCGCGGGCGCCCAGGAGACGCGCCATCTCGCCGGGGTGGGGCGTGATCACGACCGGGCGATCGGGGGTTCCTCGAAGCGCATCGGGATCGGGAGCGAGCACGGTCAGCGCGTCGGCGTCGAGCACGAGCGGCGTGGCGGCGCGGCCGAGCAGGCCGCGCACGAACGCCTCCTGCGCCGGCCCTGTACCGAGGCCCGGGCCCGCTGCGATGACGTCGTGCGGGGCGCTCAGCACCCGCTCGAGCGCGCCTGACGCCGCGGTGCCGTCCGGCAGCTCCTCTAGTGGGATGGTCATGTAGGCGGCGCCCAGCGAAGCGACAATCGGCAGGCAGGAGGCCGGCGTGGCCACGGTGACCAGGCCGGCACCGCTGCGAAGGGCCGCCTCCGCCGCCAGGTGCGCGGCGCCGGTCTTTCCCCTCGATCCGGACACGATGAGCGCGTGGCCAAAGTCGCCCTTGTGCGCGTCTGCGGCCCGCTCGCCAACCAGGCCCCGCACCTCGTCCCGGGTAACCCGCTCGATGCGGGGCCCGGGCAGATCGTCGATTACGCTCCGCGGGATGCCGATGTCGGCGACCACGACCCGCCCGGCCAGCGTCTCGCCCGTCGGAAGCATCAGCGGGAGCTTGGGGGCCCCGAAGGTGACCGTGAGTGCGGCCTGAACGGCCGGGCCGATGGGGGCGGGGTCGTCCGCCGACAGGCCGCTCGGCAGGTCGACCGCGACGACCTGCGCGCCCGACGCGTTCACGTCCTGGACGATCGTCTCGGCGAGTCCCCCGAGGGGGGATCGGAGCCCCGTCCCGAAGAGGGCGTCGACGATCAGGTCGCGGCGCAGCAGGTCGCCGCCATGCAGCTCCCAGTCCTCGGAGGAGGCGACTTCGACGACATCGAGGCCGAGCCGGGCCAGGATGTCGAGGTTCAGCCTGGCGTCGCCGCGAACCTCGGCCGCCGCGCCGACCAGGCAGACGCGGACGTCGACGCCCATCTGCCAGAGCACCCGCGCGACCACGCAGCCGTCGCCGCCGTTGTTGCCCCGGCCGGCGAGAACGGCGACCCGCGCGCTGCGCAGATCGTCGAACGCCTGCTCCATGGCCGACACGACCTGGCGGCCCGCGTTCTCCATGAGCACGGACGAAGGGATGCCGATGTCTTCGATCGTCCGGCGATCCGCCTCGCGCATCTGATCGGCGTTCAGCACCCGCACCGCAACCCTCCTGCCCGTTCGCCGGCCGGCGCGCGGGCCCGCGCATCTTGCGCGCACTCTACCATAGGAGCTACCTTATGCGGGGCCGTCTGGAGACCGGTGCCGCGCGCACCGGGGACGGCCGTCAAGGAGGACGGAGCGCATGCTCGCGGTGGCCTACGTCAATGGCCGGATCGTCGCACCGCAGGACGCGATGATCTCGGTGTTCGATCACGGGTTCCTGTTCGGTGAAGGCGTCTACGAGGTGATGCGCACGTACGACGGCGAGCTCTTCCTCGCCGATCGGCACTTCCGGAGGCTCCGCGACTCGGCGGCGATGATCTCGCTCGAGATCGGGATGCCGGACCAGGCGCTGGCCCGGGCCTGCCGCGACACCATGGACGCGTTCCGAACCGGCCCCGGGCGGGGCGCCTTCGACGAGGAGCTTTACGTCCGGCTGCTGGTCACGCGCGGGATCGGCGAGATGACCTACGATCCGGCGAAGGCCTACCGCCCGTCGGTCGTTGTCATCGTCAAGCCCCTGGGCCAGCCGGCCTCCTGGGTCTACGAGCAGGGCGTCGCCGTCGCGCTGGTGTCGGTCGTCAGGAACCACCCCCGCTCGATCAGCCCGCGGATCAAGTCGAACAACCTGCTGAACAACATCCTCGCCATGCAGGAGGCCCTGCGGCGCGGCCCGTTCGCCGAGGCCGTCATGCGCAACCACCGGGGCGAGCTGGCCGAGTGCTCGCAGTCGAACCTGTTCGTGGTGACGGGCGGCGCGGCGCGTACGCCGGCCCTGGACGCCGGCCTGCTCGCGGGCATCACCCGGGAGTTCGTCGAAGAGGTCGCCGCGGCGGCCGGCATCCCCGTACACGACACGAGACTCACGGATGAGGACCTGTTCGGGGCCGACGAGGCGTTCCTGACGAGCACGACGAAGGAGATCGTCCCGATCGTGCGCGTTGACGACCGCCCGATTGGCAGCGGCTCGCCCGGGCCGGTGACGCGGCGCCTGCTCGAGGCGTACCGCGTCAGGGCCCGGGACGTCGCACGGGCGGCAGCGAGCCGCTACCGCGTCGAGCCGCCGCTGCCCGAGTAGGCCTCGGGCGGCGGGCAGGCGCAGACGAGGTTGCGATCGCCGTAGGGGTTGTCGATCCGGCCCACGCTCGGCCAGACCTTGCCGGCCTTCACGAACGGCAGCGGGAAGACCGCCTGCTCCCGCGAGTACGGGTGGGTCCAGACGTCGGCGGCCGCCACCGCCATCGTGTGCGGCGCGTGTTTCAGGACGTTGTCCGTCCGGTCGCTCGTGCCGTCGAGGACGTCCTGGATCTCCCGGCGAATGGCGATCATCGCGTCGCAGAAGCGGTCCAGCTCGTCGAGCGGCTCGCTCTCGGTCGGCTCGACCATCAGGGTGCCTGGCACCGGGAACGACACGGTCGGCGCATGGAAACCGTAGTCCATGAGCCGCTTCGCCACGTCGCCTTCCTCGATGCCAGCGGCCTTGAACGCGCGCAGGTCGAAGATCAGCTCGTGCGCGCACCGCCCGCGCGCGTTCGTGTAGAGCACCGGGTAGTGCGCCTCCAGGCGCGACTTGACGTAGTTGGCGCTCAGGATGGCGTGCTTGGTGGCTTCGGTCAGGCCCTCCCCTCCCAGCATGCACACGTAGGCATACGAGATGAGCAGGATGTCCGCCGAGCCGAAGGGCGCCCCGGCGACCGCTCGGATGGCCTTGGATCCGCCCGTGCGGACCAGCGCGTGCCCGGGCAGGAACGGCGCGAGATGCGCGGCCACCGCGATGGGGCCCATGCCGGGACCGCCGCCGCCGTGGGGAATGGCGAACGTCTTGTGCAGGTTGAGATGGCAGACGTCGGCGCCGATGGCGGCGGGACTCGTCAGCCCGACCTGGGCGTTGAGGTTGGCGCCGTCCATGTAAACCTGGCCGCCGCACTCGTGCACGATGCGGCAGATCTCCTGCACGGCGTCTTCGAAGACGCCATGGGTCGAGGGGTACGTGAGCATCAGCGCAGCCAGCGCCGGTCCGTGCTCGCGCGCCTTCGCCCGGAGGTCCTCGACGTCCACGTTCCCACGCGCGTCGCACGCCACGACGACGACCTTCATGCCCGCCATCACCGCGCTCGCCGGGTTCGTTCCGTGCGCCGACGAGGGGATGAGGACGACGTCGCGGTGCCCCTCTCCGCGATCGCGGTGCCACGCCCGGATGACCATCAAGCCGGCGAATTCGCCCTGGGCCCCCGAGTTGGGCTGGAGGCTGACCGCGTGCAGCCCCGTCACGCGGCGCAGCGCCTCCTCGAGACCAGCCAGGACCTCGGCGTAGCCGGCGGCCTGCTCGGCCGGGACGAACGGGTGGATGGAGGCGAACTCGGGCCAGGAGATGGCCTCCATGATCGACGCCGCGTTGAGCTTCATCGTGCACGAGCCGAGAGGGATCATGGAAGTGTCGAGGCCGACGTCCTTGCGCTCGAGCGACTTCAGAAAGCGCATCATCGCCGTCTCCGAGTGATAGCGGCTGAAGACGGGGTGCGTGAGGAACGGCGACGTCCGCCGGAGCGGCTCGGGCCACGACGGGTCGGGCTCGAGTTCGACCGCTCGAGGGCCGGCATCCTGGACGCCGAGCGTTCGGGCGAACACGCCGGCCAAGGCCTCGACGTCCGATTCGCCGACGACCTCGTTGAGGCTGATGCCGATCTCGTCCGGCCTCGATGGCTCGGCCCGCACGTTGTAGCCGGCGTCGGCTGCCGCGGCGCAGAGGGCGTGCCGCAGGGCAGCGGGCACGCCGATGGCCAGCGTGTCGAAGTACGCGGCGTTGCGCTGGCTGCACTGCATGGCGGCCAGCCGGCGGGCCAGCTCGCGCGCGAGGCCGTGCACGCGCGCCGCGATTCGGGTGATGCCTGCCGGGCCGTGATACACGGCGTAGAGGCCCGCCATCGTCGCCAGGAGCGCCTGGGCCGTGCAGATGTTCGACGTCGCCTTGTCGCGCCTGATGTGCTGCTCGCGGGTCTGCAGCGCCATGCGGTAGGCGCGGTTGCCCTGGGCGTCAACCGACACGCCGATGATGCGGCCGGGGGCCTGGCGGACGAACTGCTCGCGTGTCGCGAAGAAGGCGGCGTGCGGGCCGCCGTAGCCCATCGGCACGCCGAACCGCTGCGCGCTGCCGAGCACCACGTCGGCGCCCATCTCTCCAGGCGGGGTCACGAGCGCCAGCGACAGCAGGTCGGTTGCCACCGCCACCAGCGCCCCGGCCTGGTGCGCCTTGGCGGCGAGGGCGCGCAGGTCGTGCAGCGCGCCGCGCTCGTCCGGCGTCTGCAGGAGCACGCCGAACACGCGGCCGTCGAAGGCCATCTCCTGGGGGTCGCACACCACCAGTTCGATGCCGAGCGGATCCGCCCGGCCCGCCAGGACGTCGAGCGTCTGCGGAAAACACCCCGACGAGGCGAGGAACACCGAGCGGCTGCCGCCCTGGATCCGCCGCAGCATCGTCATCGCCTCGGCAGCCGCCGTGGGCTCGTCGAGCAGCGACGCGTTGGCGACGGGCAGCCCGGTGAGGTCCGCCACGACCGTCTGGAACGTCAGCAGCGCCTCGAGGCGCCCTTGCGCGATTTCCGCCTGGTACGGCGTGTACGGGGTGTACCAGCCCGGGTTCTCGAGGACGTTCCTCAGAATCACGCTCGGGGTCACGCAGTCGCTGTACCCGAGGCCGATCAGTGACTTCATCGGACGGTTCCTGGCGGCGATTCCCCGGAGCCTCGACAGGAACCCGTGCTCGGATTCCGGCGGCGCCATCTGGAGGGGGCCTGGCAACCGGATGCTCGCCGGGATGGCCTCGTCCATCAGCGCGTCCAGCGACGCCGCCCCGATGGCCCTCAGCATCGCGTCGCGCTCGTGCGGCCGCGGGCCGATGTGACGGGACTCGAACGACCCAATGGTGTCACGGTTCATGGATGATGACCTCATGGCCCAGGCGCGCGGACGGCGCGGCTGGCGGAGAGAGGGGCGAAACGGCCGGGCCGGTTCACCGGAACGAACCTCCGGGCGCGCACGGCGCGGGCCGGACCGTCCGTCGGGGCTGCGGCGCGGCTGGAGGCGGCCGCGCCACCGCGGCTACTTGACCAGTTCGGCGTACTCCGCGGCGCCGAGGAGCGCCTCGGCGTCAGCCGGTGCGGACAAGCGGATTTCAACCATCCAACTGCTGTGGGGATCGCTGTTCACGCGATCCGGCGCACCCACCAGATCGGCGTTGACCGCGACCACCTCGCCCGACACGGGGCTGTAGAGCTCCGAGACGGCCTTCACCGACTCTACGGTGCCGAAGCTCTCGCCAACCTTGAGGATCCGGCCCACCTGCGGCAACTCAAGGTACACGACGTCGCCGAGCTGCTTCTGGGCGTAGTCGGTGATGCCCACCCGTCCGGTCTCGCCGGTCATCTGGATCCACTCGTGGTCCTTCGTGTACTTCAAGTCGGCAGGATACATGTCAGCCTCTCGGTCGCTTGTAGAACGGCAGCGGGACCACCCGCGCCCGGGTCAACCGGCCCCTGATGTCGACGTCGAACTCGGTGCCGATCCCGGCGTGCCCCACCGGAATGTAGGCCATGCCGATGGCCTTCTTGAGGAACGGTGTCTGGGTGCCGCTGGTCACCCGGCCGGCGGCCGCGCCGTCGATCAACACGGGACAGCCGTGCCGGGCAATGGCCCGGTCCACCATCTCGAATCCGACCAGCCTGGACTCGACCCCGCGGGCCTTCTGTTCGGCCAGCGCCGCACGGCCCACGAAGTCGCCCTTGTTCCAGCCCACGATCCACTCGAGGTCGGCGTCGAGCAGCGTGGTCGTGTCGTCGATGTCATTCCCGTACAGCCGCATGGCTGCTTCGAGCCTCAGCGTGTCGCGGGCGCCGAGCCCTGCCGGCACCACGCCGTCATCCTGCCCGGCTTCGAGCAGCGCGTCCCAGACCCGGACCGCCTGCTGCGGCGGCACGAAGACCTCGTAGCCGTCTTCGCCCGTGTACCCGGTTCGCGAGAGGGTGCCGCGGGCGCCAGCCACCTCGCCGTGTGCGAACCAGTAGTTCTTGATCGCCGACAGGTCGATGTTCGTCACGCGCTGCAGGACCTGCCTGGCGAGCGGCCCCTGGATGGCGATGAGCGCGTAGCGCGCGCTGGTGTCCACGACGGACACCTCGAAGCGGCGGCACTGCTCGGCGATCCAGGCGACGTCCTTGTCCACATTGGACGCGTTGAGGACGAGCAGGAAGTGATCGTCGGCGAACCGATAGACCAGCATGTCGTCGACGAAGGTGCCCGCCGGCGTGGTCAGGGCCGAGTAGTGGGCCTGCCCGACTTTCAGCCGTGACGCATCGTTGCTGCTGAACCACTGGACGGCCGCCAGCGCGTTCCTGCCGGCCAGCTCGGCCTGGCCCATGTGCGTGACATCGAAGAGGCCCGCGCGCGTGCGGACCGCGAGGTGCTCCTGGGACAGCCCGGCGTACTCGACCGGCATGTCCCAGCCGGCGAAGGGCACCATGCGCGCGCCGAGCGCCCGGTGCCTCTCGCTGAGGGGAGTCGTCTTCAGCGGGGCGGAGGTGCCTTGATTCATGGGATGAGAGAGGGGCAAGAGCCTCCCCACACTACTATGCCGCCCGGACGCCGGTCAAGCCGACCGGGCGGTTCGGGCCCTGCCCCTCCCGCTTCTCTATCGCCGCCCGCCCGGATGCCGCCAGAGGGCCACGGCCAGCGTCGAGCCGAGCAGGATGCCCCATGGCACCGCGGGGATCCGCCAGGCCCCCGGGAGGAGCGGCAGGACGACAGCGGAGGCGGCACCCGCCACGAGGATCCCCACCGCGAGCGTGACGAGCGCATCGCGAAACCGGACAGGCATGGCCTACTCCACCTTGAGCGGGAACGACGAACAGGCGATGAAGCGGAACCAGGCGGACTCGACGCGCAGGAGCCACACGAACGTGCACACCTCCTGCATGCCGGGGTACCACCGAACGTCGTACGTGCATTGCTCGAAGTCCGACCAGGCGGCCACCACCTCGCCTTCGTACTCGGCAAAGCACGTAGCCGCCGTGCACATCGCGGCCCGCACGAGCGAGGCGCGGCTTGAGGGCGCGCGCCGCCGAATGACCCCGGCGTCACCCTGCAGCAGGGCCAGCCAGGCATCCACGAGGTCAATCGCCGCGCCAGGCGCGGACTCGAGGCTGTCCGGACTGAGCTGCGACGCGAGGCTGCGGAAGGCCCGGACCGAGCGGGACCCCGCAAGCAGCTGCTGGGCTCGGTCCAGGCCGTCCTCGTCCGGCTGACTCAGCGCCACGACGGCCGATTCCCCGTTGCGGGAGATCCTGAGGCGATCGCCCGTCCGGACGAGGACGAGCTGATCCTGCCGTCCGGAGAGCCGCACCTGGAAGTCGCCGTTCGGCTCCACGATCTTGCGCAGCTCGAGGCCGTCCGCTCCCAGCACGGCCCGAATCGCGCCATCGGCCCGTCTGCTCAGGCGCAGCCGCGCCTGCGTGGCCCGATCAACGACGTCGGTACGGTCCAGACGCCGCTGGAGCTGTCCGGCCGCGTCAGGCGCAGGGCCCCTCACAGAGCCAGAAGGCGCAGCAATCGAGCCCGAAGCGGCCAGCACCCATCCCATCACAACACACCCGGCGACGTGGAACCTCCTCACAGCTGATCCTCCAGCCGGCGTCCAGCCCAATGGCCGACACGCCGGCTGCCGGCAACGCGCGACCTCCCCGGGGCGAACCGCCCCGGGCTGCCCGCTGCCGGCGACACCGGAGGCACCCGGTTCGTGCGCGGCCTCCCCCGCGCTGGCCGACCTCATGCGCCGAGCCCAGCGGCCTCACAACCCCGCTGGCGCAACCTGCCCGCGTTCCTCCGGCGGGCCGTCGTGGACGCCCGTCGTCGACACGCCTTCAGGAGCCCAGCCGGCAGCGTTCGGGTGGCACTCCACACCGGCCCGGGCCGTTTCCTCCAGGTAGGTCTGCAGCGTGTGATAGCTGATGTCGAGCACGCGGCAGGCCGCCCGTTTGTTGTTGCCGCAGCGATGCAGGACGAGGCGGACGTAGCGGCCGCCCCAGGAGCGCAGCGTCTCGCCGCGCTGCATCGACGGCTCGAGCACCTCGCCGACCCCCGCGCGCACGACCGCCGGCAGATCGGCGAGCTCGATCTGCTGCCCCTTGGAGAGCACGACGGCCGATTCCATCATCCGTTCAAGCTCCCGGACATTGCCCGGCCAGGAGTACGTGAAGAGGGCATCCTCGGCCGCCGCCGACAAACGCAGCGGGCGGATTCCTCCGTGGCGGACCAGGAAGTAGCGGGCCAGTTCGAGGATGTCTTCCCGGCGGCTGCGCAGCGGAGGGACGTGGAGCTCGATGCCGCTGAGCCGGTAGTACAAGTCCGGACGGAACTGCCCCTGCCGCACGAGTTCCCCGAGCGGACGGTTCGTCGCCACGACGAGCCGGATGTCGACCGGATGGCTCGCGTTGGCGCCGACGCGCTCGACAGCGCGCTCCTGAATGGCCCGCAGCAGCTTGGCCTGGGCCGAGGCCGACAGGTCCGCAACTTCGTCCAGGAAGAGGGTGCCGCCCGAGGCGTGCTCGAACTTGCCCTTTCGGCCCCGGACGCCGGTGGCCGTGCGGTCCTCGATGCCGAACAGCTCGGCCTCCAGCAGCGAGTCGACGATGGCCGCGCAGTTGAGGGCGACGAACGGGCTGCGGCGCCTCGAGCTGAGCTCGTGGATTTGCCGCGCGACCAGTTCCTTTCCGCTCCCGCTCTCGCCCTCGATCAGCACGGTGAAGTCCGTGGCCGCCACGCGCTCGATGCGCTCGCGGAGCATGCCCATGGCCGGGCTGCTGCCGATGAGCGGCGCCGCCCCGTCACGCACGTCGCGGCGGACCTGCGCCGATCCCGGGAGCGCGCCGCCTCCGCAGGCGCAGTCCGTGGCCAGCTCCCAGATCCCCGCAGCCAGTTGAAGCGTGCGCCAGTGCTCCGCCTGGAGCGCGCGCCCGGGAAGCAGGCCGGCTTCGATCACCCACGCCACGCCCTCTCCTCGCGATGGAACCGGAATCCTCACGACTTCCGACACCTCGTCGGCCGGCACGGTCGGCGTCAGCGCGCCTTCTGCTTCCACCCTAATCCTGACCCAGCGAAGCGGCAACTGGCGGCGCAGCGCACGACCTATGGCGCCAGACAGGGCTTGGCTCGCCGCGGCTCCTCCGCCGCGGGGCGTGTAGCCCCTGAGTACGTCGTCCACGAGACAACGGCGGGAGTCCGACGCCGCGCAGCGTCCTCGACCTGGCTGCGGCGCCACGGGGATGCTCTTCATGAGCGAGTTCCTCTACCAAGGCGCATGCCATGGGCGCTTCGCGCCAATTGCGCAGCAGGTGGCACGGAACCGTCACCGTCACCCACGCCGGATTCGGGTAGCGACTTCCCAGCAGACGACAACCGGTTGGCCGGCGGGAACGGACTACCCTGCTCCAGCTTCAAGCCAGCCCAGTAGCGAAGGCCCTCGGCACCCTTCAGGACGCCTACCCGGCTGTGGACGATGCGGCAGCGCCTGATTTCCTGGGACGACTCGGTCTGGATCAGGAGTTCCACCTCGTGTCCGGGCAGGAGCCTGGCGACGGATTCAACCAGCAGGCCCTCGGGCGACCGGTTGATGACGGTCAGGGGCGATCCCGTCCGAAGCTTGACTGAGGAGGCGCCAAAGCGGGCATCGGTGCGCGTCCTGGGGTAGGCTCTCCGTTCTTCGCTCGTCAAAGCGCGGCCCACGCGCGCGTGGCCGGCTCGAACCGCAGCAGGCGCATGCGCCCGGTAGCCCCGAGGAAGCGAAGCGCGTACTGTTGTGGACCGGGGCCCCGGATGTAGAGGGTCCCCGAGGTGACGGTTCCATCGGGACCGAACGACAAGATGCCGCTTCCACCGATCTTCAAGGGCGAGCCGCTCAGCGTGGCTCCCGATTCGGGGTCCGTGACTCCCGCGAGGATGCCGAAGGCGGTCCGCGGGAAGTGCCGTCCGAGAGAATCCCATGGCGTCACCTGGCGATCGACGGCCCGTGCGATGTCGGCGCTGCGCACGCCGTCGCGATTGCCGTCGAGGAATACGGCGTAGTTGATCCCGGCGCCGTCCGTGCGAAAGACGAGCGCGGTGTGCGTGCCGAGCAGCAGGGCCCGGGCCCTGACGCCGTGGGCGAGCGTGGCGAGATGGCGGGCCGCGGCGGCGGCATGCACGGCATCGCGCTGGGCGCCGACGCCTGGAGCGGCCATTGCCCCGATCGTGACCGCCAGCGCGGCGGCGCCCAGCAGGTCGATCAGTGAATGGCCGGCCTCCCCGGCGCGCCGGCCCCTCGACGAGGCGGTTCCGGGGAGGCCGTCGGCCGCCGTCACTGCGGGTCCGCCTTCGCTGCCGAGACGGTCAGCTGGCTCTTCATGCGGAGGAAGAGCTTCTCGCCGATTCCGCGGACGTTCATGATCTCCTCGATCTTCTTGAACCCGCCGTGCTTCTGGCGGTAATCCACGATCCTGGCCGCCGTCGCGGGACCGATGCCGGGCAGGCTCTCGAGCTGCTGGGCGGAAGCGGTGTTGATGTTCACGATGGACTGGGCCGCGGGCTTCGCGGCAGGCTGGGCCTGGCCCGTGAGGGCTGAGGCGGGGCCGCTCATCAGGATGACGGCCAGGGCGGCGCAAGCGGCGGACGCGAACGAGTGACGCACCATAGGCTCCTTTCCAGGCGCGGCGGAATGCCGCGCCGCCGGCCGCGGCGTCCCGGGATCGAAGGCGGCGGAGGTCGGGCACCAGCCTTCGCCCCGGGGAGCGCCGCGCCGTGAGCCTGGGTCGCAAGAGCGGGACCAGCGACCGCACGCCGAGGATCGTGAGTGGATCGCGCTGACAGACGGGGGGTTGTGCCGACCGCGGTTAGTGCGGCGCTGCCGCACGGCTCACGCCTCCGCGTCGATGTCGCCTGAAGTTGTCCCTGGCTTGCGCGGCGGGACGTCAGCGCGCGGCCGGCTCCGCGCGCGCCCACGCCAGCGTCCGGGCGATTCCGTCCTCGAACCTCACGTCGGGCGAAAAGCCCAAGACCGCCCGCGCGCGCGAGATGTCCGCCTGGGAATCCCTCACATCACCCGTCCTGGCCGCCTCGTACACGGGTTCGATGCCGGAGCCGGTCAACTGCTGGAGCACCCGATAGAGACGGTTGATCGAGATGCGGCTTCCCGTGGCGATGTTGAAGACCCGGCCGGCCACGCCGGGCGTCTCGCACGCACGCAGCACTCCGTCGACGACCGTGGCAACGTAGGTGAAGTCGCGCGTTTGTTCGCCGTCCCCGTAGATGGCCGGGCGGCGGCCGTCCAGCAGGGCGCGGATGAAGATCGAGATCACGCCCGAATAGGGAGACGACGGGTCCTGGCGTGGCCCGAAGACGTTGAAGTAGCGCGTGGTCACCGTCTCAAGCCCGTAGAGCGATGTGAACATCCGCGCGTACTGCTCGCCGACGAGTTTCTGGAGGGCGTACGGCGTCAGGGGGTCGGCCGGCATCTCCTCCCGCTTCGGCTGTGTCGGCTCGTTGCCGTAAACGGACGAAGACCCCGCGAACACGAGCCGCCTGACGCCCGCGTCGCGGGAAGCAATCAGCATCTGGAGCGTGGCCTCCACGTTCGCGCGGTGGCAGAACGCCGGTTCTGCGACCGATCGCGGGACCGAGGGGATCGCCGCCTGGTGGAGGACGAAGTCCATGCCCGACACGGCGGCCCGCGCCACGTCCGGCTCCGCGAGGTCGCCTTCGATGAATTCGATCGCCTTCGCGACCGCCGCCAGGTTCCTGCGGTGGCCCGTGACGAGGCTGTCCACTACCCGCACCCGGTGGCCCCGTGCGACGAGCGCCTCCGCGAGATGCGATCCGATGAACCCCGCGCCGCCGGTAACCACGTACGCCGCCATTGACGCCCTTCTCGAACGCACGACCCCGGTTCCGAACACTCCGCCGCAGTCGAGCCGTAAGCCGAATTCTGTGTCCCCTCGACTCGGCCGGGGCAGCCGCGTTGCCGCGACCGTCCGAAGCCTCGCTCGGGGCGACGACCATTCCTCTGGTCCCGTCATCACTGGCGGGATCGAGCGACCAACCCGGAGGCATGGAGCGGGCCGCTCTCGTGGCGCCTCCCTATTTGGTCTTGCTCCGTGCGGGGTTTGGCCTGCCACCCGCGTTGCCGCGGGCGCGGTGCGCTCTTACCGCACCTTTTCACCCTTACCCGCCTCCGTTCGCCGGCCCCTTGCGGTTCCGACGAGCTCCGTCGGGCGAGGTCCGATGAGCCTGGCCCGACGGCGCGAGGCACGAAGGCGGGCGGTATGTTTTCTGTGCCACTTTCCTTCAGGTCACCCTGACCGGGCGTTACCCGGCGCACTGCCCTGTGGAGTTCGGACTTTCCTCCCTTTCCGGGCACCGGCGCCCTCGCGGGCCCGGCCCCAAAAACAGCGGTCGTCTGGCTGACTGCGGCGGAACCCTCCCCGCCTAGGCATCGGTCTCCTGGCGGATGTTGTAGTGCTCCAGCTTCTTGTATAGATTACTCCTCGGCGTGCCGATTGTCTCGGCTGTCCTGGAGATATTCCAGTCGTTCTCCCGAAGCTTCTCGACGAGGAACGCCCGTTCCGCCGACTCCTTGAACTCGCGCAGCGTGCCCGGCCGCTCTCCCCTGGCCTCCGGGAGGGATGCGGGCCCGCCGCCATCCGGTCTCACGGGTTCGGGCAGGTCGGCTACGTCCACGGTGTCGCCCGGCGTCATGATGATGACCCGCTCGATGGTATTCCTGAGCTCCCGCACGTTGCCCTTCCACCGCGCCCGCTGCAGGGCCTGCACGGCCGCCGGCGTGAAGCGCTTCGGCCGGAAGTTGTTCTCGCGGGTGAAGACATCGGCGAAGTGACGGACGAGAGCGGGAATGTCCTCGGCCCGATCGCGGAGCGGCGGGATCGACAAGGGGATGACGCTCAGCCTGAAGAAGAGGTCCTCGCGGAACTGCCCCTTCTCGATCTCGCGTTCCAGCTCCTTGTTCGTGGCGGCGATGACGCGGACATCCACCTTGAGGGTCCGCGAGGACCCGAGCCGCTCGACTTCGCCCTCCTGCAGGACGCGCAGGACCTTGGCCTGGGTCTTCAGGCTCATGTCGCCGACCTCGTCCAGGAAGATCGTGCCGCGGTCGGCAAGCTCGAACTTCCCCACCTGCTTGTCGGTCGCGCCCGTGAAGGACCCCTTCTCGTGCCCGAAGAGCTCGGACTCGATCAGCTCGTCGGGAATCGCGGCGCAGTTCACTTGCACGAACCGCTCGCGGGCGCGCAGGCTGTGCCGGTGGATCATGCGGGCGACGAGTTCCTTGCCGACGCCGCTCTCGCCCCGAATGAGCACCGTGGCGCCGGTCGGCGCGGCGCGGCGCACGGCCTCGAACACCTCGCGCAGCGCCGGGCTCGATCCGACGATGTCGTGCCGCAGCTCGACCGCGCCCCGCAGCGAGACGTTCTCGCTGCGCAGACGCGTGGTCTCGAGGGCGTTCCTAATCGCGAGCAGGATGCGCTCAGTCGCCAGGGGCTTCTCGATGAAGTCGAAGGCCCCGAGTTTGGTCGCCTCGACGGCCGTGGCGACGGTCCCGTGTCCGGAGATCATCACGACGGGCAGGTCCCCTGCGGCCTTCAGCTTGCTCAGGGCCTCAAGACCGTCCATCCCGGGCATCTTGATGTCGAGGAACACGAGATCGACGCGCTCCCGCGCCACGATGCCGATGCCGTCCTCGCCGGTGGCAGCGCCGGCGAACTCGTATCCCTCGTACTCCAGGATCATCCGCATCGAATCGCGGATGGCCGCTTCGTCGTCGATGACCAGGATGCGCGGTTTCATGATCTCCCGTCAGTCCGGTTCCTGCTGCGGGTCGATCCTGAGGGTGCGGATGAAGCGCTGGCCCGAGCGCGGGTCGTAGAGCAGCAAGGTGAGGGCGCCCTGCGGCGCCGCCGCCGACACGGCCTGGCCGTAGCGGGCGGCGGTCCGCACGGGGATGCGGTTGACTTCCAGCACGACGTCGCCCCGCTGCAAATCGGCATCGTCGGCGGGGCTGAGCGGTTCGACGCGCGCGATTACGACGCCCGCGAGGTCGGGCGGGAGTTTCCAGCGCCGCCTGACCGCGTCAGCGAGGTCCTCGACCAGGACGCCGGCGCCCCGGCCGTGCGCCGGGCCCGCCGGCGCGGCCCGGTCCGCGCGCTCAGGCGGACTCTCGCGCAGGGGCCGCTCGACGAGCAACACGGTCAGTTCCTGGCCGCGCCCGTCCCTGACGATCCGCAGCCGGACCTGCGTGCCGGGCAGCCGGGACGCGATGTCGCGAATCACGGCTGACGGCGTCCGGACCGCACGGCCCTCCACGGATTCGATCACGTCGTATCGCCGGAGCCCCGCGCGCTCGCCCGGCGAGTTGGCCGACACGTCCTCCACGAGGACGCCCTCGACGGCGCCCAGCCCGAGCGCGCGCCTCAGATCGGCGTCGACGCCCTGCAGGCTGACGCCCATGTAGCCGCGCAGGGCCCGGCCGCGGCGTCTCAGGTGATCCAGCACGTCGCGCGCCTGGTTGATCGGCACGGCGAAGCCGATGCCGTCTCCTTCCGCGCTGATCGCCGTATTGATCCCAACCACGCGCCCCGAGGCGTCGATGAGCGGACCGCCGCTGTTGCCGACATCGATGGCCGCATCGGTCTGGATGTAGTCGTCGAGGCCCTCGTCGAAGAGTTTTCGGCCGAGGTAGCTGACGACGCCCACCGTCACGGTGTGCTCGTACCCGAGGGGATTGCCGATGGCGCACACCCACTCGCCGGGGCGGAGCGTCGAGGAGTCGCCCAGCTCGACGGTCGGCAGGCCGGACACGCCATCCAGCTTGAGCAAGGCTAGGTCCGCGTCGGGATCCGCGCCGAGCACCCGCGCGGGGAGCCTCCGCCCGTCGGCGAGCGTCACCATGAGGCGCTCGGCGCCGTCCACGACGTGGTGGTTCGTCAGAATCTCGCCGTCTGAGCTCAGGAGGAATCCGCTGGCCGAGTCGCGTTCCGCCTGCTCGGCCGCCTCGTCGCCGTCGTGGGACGGCGCCTCATGGCGGCCGCTCTGGCTCCCATCCGCCCGGCGCATGAGCGTCGAGGTCGCCGCCTCGATGTAGACGACGGCCGGGTTGACCTTCGCCGCGACGTCGGCGAAGCTGACGGGCCGCACGCCCGCCGCCGCTCGCGCCGGATCGCCGTCGCGGGCCGCCGATGGGCCGAGCGTCGCCATCCGACCGGCCGACACGACCCCCACGAGAAAGGCGAGGGCTGAGGCCAAGACGACGGTCGGCAGCGTGAAGCGGCGCGTCACGGGTTCATTATAAGGCGCGCAAACGCTGCCTCATCGAGGACCGGGACGCCGAGGTCCCGCGCCTTGGCCAGCTTGCTCCCTGGGTCCGCCCCTGAGACGAGGTAGCTCGTCTTCCTGGAGACCGAACCCGTGACGCGGCCCCCGAGGGCTGTGATGGCCCGTTCCGCCTCGTCGCGGCTCATCGTGTCCAGCGTGCCCGTCAGCACGAACGTCCGGCCGGCCAGCGGCTGGCCCGCCGCCGGCGCGGGCCCGGCGCCCGCCATGGGGACGCCGGCGGCCCGGAGGCGTTCGATGAGCTCGCGGTTATGCGGCTCGTCCAGGAAGCGCCGCGCCGCCTCGGCTGCCACCGGCCCGACGTCGCGCACGGCCCGCATGGCCTCGGCCGGCGCGGCGATGAGGGCGTCCATCGATCCGAAGGCCGCGGCCAGCGTCTGCGCGGCGCGTTCGCCAATATGGCGGATGCCGAGGGCGTAGAGCACGCGCCAGAACTCGACGGTTCTGCTCCGGGCGATGCGCTCGACGAGGTTCTTCGCCGAAGTGGGCCCCATCCGGCTCAAGCCCGCCAAGACCGGGGCCTCGAGGTCGTACAGCCCGGCGACATCGGCGACGAGGCCCTGCTCGACGAGCTGATCGACGAGGGCCTCGCCCAGGCCCTCGATGTCCATCGCCCGGCGGGAGGCGAAGTGCAGGAGGCTGCGGCGGATCCGGGCCGGGCACGAGCCGTTGAGGCACCGCCAGACCACTTCGTCGTCCGGCCTGGCGAGCCGGCTTCCGCACGCCGGGCACTCGCGCGGCATCGTCCAGGGGAGCAGATCGGGCGGGCGGGCGTCGAGAACCGGAGCCACGACCTTCGGGATGACATCGCCCCCCTTTTCGATGACGACGAGATCCCCGGGCCGGATGTCGCGGCGCGCGATTTCCTGTTCGTTGTGCAGCGTGGCCATCTGGATTGTCGAGCCGGCCAGCGATACCGGCTCCAGGATGGCGTACGGCGTGACGGCGCCCGTGCGGCCCACGTTGACGGCAATCTGCTTCAGGCGCGTGCGCGCCTGCTGGGCGGGGAACTTGTAGGCGATCGCCCACCGGGGGAACTTGTTGGTCGCGCCGAGCCGCGCGCGCAGCGCGAGGTCGTTCACCTTGATGACGACCCCGTCCGTGTCGAACCCGAGCGCGCCCCGGCGCCCATTCCAGTCCGCGCAGTAGGCGATGACGGCTTCGATGCCGTCGCACGCCACCCAGTGCGGCTCAACCGGGAGGCCCAGGCCGCGCATGCGCCGCAGCGCATCCTCATGCGAGCCCGTCTCGCCGCCTCCGGCCGCCACCTGGTAGAAGAACGCGGCGAGCCCCCGCCTCGCGACCACGGCCGGATCTAGGCTCCGCATCGTGCCGGCTGCCGCGTTCCGGGGGTTGGCGAAGGGCGCCTCGTCGGCGTCCTCGCGCTCGCGGTTGACGCGGTCGAACGACGCCCGCGGCAGATACACCTCGCCCCGCACCTCGAGCCGGCCCGGTGCCGGCCCCTTCAGGCGGAGGGGGATCGCGCGAATCGTCCGCACGTTGCCCGTGACATCCTCGCCGCGGACGCCGTCGCCCCTCGTCACGCCGCGCACGAGCACGCCGTCCTGGTAGGTCAGCGCGATGCTCAGGCCGTCGATCTTCAGCTCGGCCACGTAGGTGATCGGCGCGTCCCTCCCGTCCGCGCCCGCCAGGCGGCACGTCCGCTCATGAAAGGCCCGCAGCTCCTCGGTCGAGTAGGCGTTGTCAAGGCTGAGCAGGGGCGCGGCATGAGTGACGGTGGCGAAGCCGTCGGCCGGCCGGCCGCCGACGCGCTGGGTCGGCGAGTCCGCCGTGACCAGGTCGGGGCGGCGGGCCTCGAGGGCGCGCAGGTCCGCCATGAGACGGTCGAACTCCGCGTCGGAGATCGTCGGAGCGGCCAGCACGTAGTAGCGTTCTTCGTGTTCGCGGATGGCGCGGCGCAGCTCCGCGGCACGTTCGGCGTCGGTCATCGGGGTCCTCGCGGGCCGGGCGCGCTGCCGGCGCACGCGGCGCGGATCAGCGGTCCCGTCTCAGCACGTAATCCGGCAGCGCGGCCAACGCATCCCGGGCCTCGCCGGGCGGGAACGCCAAGAGGTGGGCCTTGGCTTCCGTCGCGAACTGCACCGCCCGATCAAAGGCGTAGTCGATCGTCCGGTGCTCGGCCAGCAACGCGCTGATCGCCTGCCACTGCTCGGAGGAGAGCGCGCGGTCCCGCAGGACCTCGGAAACCAGCGAACGCGCGCGCGGACCGCCGCGCTGCATCAGGGCGATGACGGGCAGCGTCAGCTTGCCTTCGCGCAGGTCCCCGCCCACGGGCTTGCCGAGTGACTGGACGGTGCCCGTCAAGTCGAGCAGGTCGTCGACGATCTGGAAGGCCACGCCGAGCTTGAAGCCGTACTCGCCGAGGGCCTCGACCCGGTCCGGAGGCTGTCCCGCCAGCATCGCGCCGATGCGGCCGCAGGCGCCGAACAGGTACGCCGTCTTGCGCCGGATGATCTCCAGGTGCTCCTCCTCGGTCACGTCCGGGTCGCCGTTCTTCGTCAACTGGTACAGCTCGCCTTCGATCATGCGAAGCGTCACGTCACCGAGCAGGCGCACGACATCGAGTTCGTTGTGCGTCAGGGCGAGGGCCATCGACTTGATGTAAAGGTAGTCCCCCACCAGCACCGACACGTCGTTGCCCCACTGCGAGTGCACCGCGGTGCGCCCTCGCCGCAGCGGCGAGTTGTCCACGATGTCGTCGTGGACGAGCGTGGCGGCGTGAACGAACTCGACGACGGCGGCGTAGAGCACGGCGCGATCGCCCTGGTAGCCGCAAAGCCGCGCCGAAGTGAGCAGCACCGCCGGCCGGATGCGTTTGCCGCCGCTCGACTGGATGTACTTCCCGATCCTGGGAATCAGTTCGACGGGAGATTCCACCTGGCGGGCGAACTCCTCGTCGACCTTGACGAGGTCGTCCTGGATCGGTTTGAAGATGTCCGAGAGTCGCAGGGTCCTCTTGTCCACGGCACCAGGCGGCAACAAGCCATCTGACCACAATCACCCGGGGCTGTCAACGCGGCAAAGTGCCTCGCGACAACAGGTTCGCCGCGATCAGGCATTCACGGCGCGACCAGCGCGCGGTAATTGAGACGCACCCGATCCTCCAGCGCGAGCCGGTCGAGGCCGCGCAGGCCGGCCAACGCCTGGAGCGTCAGCGCGAGCCAGGCGGGCTCGTTCCGCCGGCCGCGGTGCGGGACGGGCGCCAGGTAAGGCGCGTCGGTCTCGACAAGGAGGCGCTCCAGGGGCACCGCGGCGGCGGCGTCGCGGATCGTCCAGGCCTTCGGAAAGGTCAGGAGACCCGAAAAGGACACGTGAAAGCCGAGCTCGACGGCGCCCTCGGCCAGGCGGCGGTCGCCGGAGAAGCAGTGGAAGACGCCGCGCACGCATCCGCCGCCTTCCCTGCGGAGGATGGCCATCGTGTCCTCGTCGGCCTCGCGCGTGTGGATGACGACCGGACGGCCCGTCTCGCGGGCCAGGGCCACCTGCGCGGCGAAGACGTCACGCTGGACGCCGCGCGGCGCGAGGTCGTAGTGGTAATCGAGGCCGATTTCGCCAATCGCCCTCGCGGCCGGGTCCGCGGCGAGCCGCGCCGCGACGAGATCCTTGGCGGCGTCGGGCCTGGCGGCGAAGGCCCCGGCGCGGTGCGGATGGACGCCGGCGGTGGTCCGAATCCCGTCCCAGCGCGGCGCGAGGCGGTCGGCTCGCGCCGTTTCTTCCGCGTCGGTCGCGTCAACCACGCAGAGGATCGCCTCGAGCCCGGCCGCGCGCGCGCGCGAGAGCACCGCGTCGAGGTCAGGGACGAACGCTTCGTCGGCCAGATGCGCGTGCGAGTCAATCACGTCGCCTCCGCCTCCAGATACGCATGGAGCGCGGCCTGGTGCACCTCGCGCACTGCCACCCCGGCGGATTCGGCCAGCGCCGCGCAGTCCTCGTACTCGGGAGCGGCGTTCATCACGGCCGCGCCGCGGCGCGCGATCTTGATGCGTACCGGACCGAACCGCGTCGTGACGGTCCTCCAGTCCCGCAGCAGGCACTCCCGCTCGACTTCGTGGTAGCGAACGCCGATCGTGGTCGTCTCGCGAAAGAGCACGCCGACCACCGCCTCGCGCAGCGGCGGAGGCGCCAGGACGGTCACCAGCGTGCCGGGCCGGTTCTTCTTCATTTGCACGGGCGTGAAGAACACGTCCAGCGCGCCGGACGCCTGCAGCCGCTCGAACAGCCCGCCCAGGAACTGCGGGTTCATGTCGTCGAGGTTGCACTCGATCGACAGGATCCGGCCGTCGTCGGCGACGCCCGCCTCCTCGCCGAGCGCCACGCGCAGCAGGTTGGGCCGCCCCGGCAGGTCGCGCTGGCCGGCGCCGTACCCGATCTTGCCGACAACCATCCGCGGCATCGGGCCGTACGCAGCCGCGTGCCCCGTGACGAGCAGCGCGCCGGTCGGCGTCACCAGCTCCGCCTGCACGTCCGCGCCATAAGCGGGAACGCCCTCGAGCAGGCGCAGCGTGGCAGGCGCCGGCACCGGCAGCAGCCCGTGCGCGGTCTCGACCGTGCCTCCTCCTGTGTTGAGCGGGGAGGAGACCACCCGGTCCGCGCGGAGGGCGTCGATGGCCCAAACGGCGCCCACGATATCGACGATCGAATCGAGGGCGCCCACCTCGTGGAAGTGCACGCGCTCGACGGGCACCTGGTGGATGTCCGCTTCGACGCGCGCGAGGCGCTCGAACAGCCGGCTCGCCTGCGCCTTGACGCGGTCCGGGAGCTCCGAGGCGCCGATCATCCCCAGGATCTCGCCGAGGCCCCGGTGGGGCTCGTGCCCGTGATGCGGCTGCGCCTCGCGCCGCGAATGCGCGCCGCGCTCGCCGTACTCGTCAGGCGCGGGATCGCGATGCGCGTGTGCGCCGTGATGCGCGTGCGCGTCGACCACCTGGAACCGCGTCGCCGAAATGCCCGAGCGCGTCACCCGCTCGGCGTGCAGCTCGCACCCCTCCGGCAGGAGCCCGGCGAGGGCCTGCCGGAGTCCTGGCAACGGGACGCCCAGGTCGATGAGCGCCCCGAGCACCATGTCCCCGGAGGCCCCCGAGAAGCAATCGAAGTACAGCACACTGCCCATGCGCACCACCGTCATCTCAGGTAGCCGAGTTCGCGAACGCTCGCGTAGCGCGTGGCTGTCAGCACCACGTGATCGAGCACGTCGATTCCCATCAGCTCCCCTGCCGCGACCATCCGCCTCGTCAAGGCGAGGTCGTCGGCGCTCGGCTCGGGATCGCCGGAAGGATGATTATGGAACAAGACGATGCCGGCCGCACGCGAGGAGACCGCTTCCCTGAAGACCTCTCTCGGGTGCACGACGCTCCGATCCAGCGTGCCGACGGTCAGCAGCACCGTCTTCAGCAGCCGGTGCTTGGCGTCCAGGAGCACGACGCCGAACTGCTCGACCGGACGGGCGCCGAATTCCGGGAGGAGGTACGTCGCTACCTCGCCCGGCGTCCTCAGCCGCGGCCGGTCAGCAGGCTGCCGCAGCAGGGTCCGCCGGCCGAGTTCGACGGAGGCGAGCACCTGGGCCGCCCTGGCCTGCCCGAAGCCGGGCACCCTGCGCAGCTCCTCAGCCGTGCAGCCGGGCAGGCCGTGCACGCCGCCCGACGCCTGCAGTACGAGGTTGGCGAGCCCGAGCGCACTCGTGCCCGAGGACCCGTAGCCCAGCACGAGAGCGAGCAGTTCGTTGTCACCCAGGGCTGGCGCGCCGAGGCGGCTCAGCTTCTCGCGGGGCCTATCGCGGCCCGCGGCGCGGGCCGTGCCGGCTTCGGACATCACCCTGTCTCCTCGAACGGCCGGGGTCCTCCGCTGCCGCGAGCGGGGCCCCGATGAGCCGATGCAAGCGGCGTGCTGGTTTCCCGGGAGCCGGGTTCGCAACGCGGCGTGGACAGACCGGAGGGGGCGCAAGCGGTGGATGCGGCGGGTGCAGGCGACGATCGACGCGTCGCTCGGCGCAGCCCGCCGGGAATCGCGGCGAGCCAGTGGTGTCACCGATTGCCCCCTCCGCTGCGGCCGGGCAGGCAGAATCTGCGGCCGTTGCCCTTCAGGCCCGGCGCGGCCACAGCAGCTTCATCAGGACGATGAGCGTCACGCGCGCCGCAACCGAGAGCCTCACCGTGGAAGAACAAGCGGCCGACGCCCGTGAGGCCGATCGGGAACACCATGGCCGCGGTGGCGCGGTTCCCGATCCGCATCGAGAGGAACTCAGTCATCACGCCGAAGATGCCGAGGCGTCGGCCTGCGCTCCGCCCTCTCAGGCGGGATGCTAGCGCCCTGAGCACGATTCATCAGTCAAGCCCGACCACGCACATCGCCTCGGCGAGCATGAAGTTCCCGACGAACAGGACGATAATCGGGCCGCAGAAAGATGCCAGCGCCCACCGGGCCGGCGCCACCTGGACGATGGGCCGGCAGCGGGCCGGGCATGGCGGTCATGGCGAGCGGCAAGGCCTCTGCGCTCCAGAACACCACGACCAGGACAGGACTCGCCGCCAGGCGGCGGGCTGGCGGCGGCAGACTCGTCAGCAGAGCGGCCAGGAGTGCACGAACAGCAGCGCACCGAGGAAGATTCTCGCCGTCTTCCGCCAGTGGCTGGACAGGCGCTCGGCCGGCAATCGGGGTTCGGCCAGCTCGAGCGCCTGGCGCCGGTTTCGAATCACCGAATCCAGCGGCCCTCCCAGACCATATCTGCCCATCCTGTCAGGAACAGCCCGGACTCGTTCCACTCGACGTGCTGTGCGCCTCCCGGGGACACGATCTCCGCGTCGCGTTCGACGCCCGCGTAGGCCATCGCCGCCACAGCCGCCGCGCACGCACCGGTTCCGGAAGAGCGCGTCGGGCCAACGCCCCGTTCCCAGATCAGCACGCGGACCCTCCGCGGTCCTTCGACCGCGGCGAACTCGACATTGGTGCCTTCAGGGAAGGCGGCGTGGCGCTCGAGCGCCGGGCCGAGCCTGCGATAGCGCGCCTCGTCCAGGCGGGATTCGAGCACGACGCACTGGGGATTGCCGACCCGGAGGGTCACCACCGCAACGCTGTCCCCAGCGACCTCGAGCGTCTCGCGTCGGAGTCCGGCGGGCTGGCCCATCGCCGACCGGCACAGGAAGCGCGGCGGAACCGCTTCGAGGACGCTGACCACCTTGACGCCCGCGTCGGTGCCAATCGCCAGGGTCCCGGGCGCTGCCGTCCCGTGCTGCCGCGTACGCCAGCACAACAGGGCCGCCAGGCCACGGACGCCGTTGCCAGAGACTTCCGACGGACTGCCGTCCGCGTTGTAGAGCCGCATGACCGCGCCGCTGGAGGTCTGGCGGAAGAGGATCAACCCGTCGGCGCCCACGCCCGTGTGGCGCTCGCACAGCATTCTGGCCAGCTCCGGCCCGTCCGCGCGGGCGAGGTCGGCGCTCTCCAGGTAGATGAAGTCGTTGCCGTACGCGTGGGCCTTGGCCAGCAGCAGTTCCACGTCGCCACCCCGGGGCCTTGGAGTGAGTCCTACTTCCGGCAGAACGCCAGCAGGTGCCAGCCGAATCGCCTCACGAGCCGCCTGGGCAGCGCGTTGAAGACTCCCACAAAGAGGCCGTTGTAGAGGGCGCCCTTCCAGCCTCGGTGGAGCCTGGATCTGACCGGGAAGCGTTCGGGCAGGACGCGGACGTGGGCAAAGCCGCGCAGGAGACGGCGGAACTCGCCGGGGCTGTACTTGCGGAGCACCGGAGCGTCCTCGTGCTCGAGACCGACCTTCATCAGGCGCGAGAGGGCGTTCAGCCACGAGACCCGGTTATAGACCTGGATGAAGACCGTTCCGCCCCGCTTCACGACGCGCCGGCATTCGTCCACGACGGCCTGGTCCCCGCAGGCGTACTGCACGACGCCGTGGGCGAACACGAAGTCGAACGTCTCGTCGGGAAACGGCAGGGCCTCGGCGTCCGCCGGGCACAGGAGGCCGTCGAGCCGCCGCTGCGCGAGGTTCCGTCGGGCCAGCGCAACGGCCGATTCCGACACGTCCACACCGACGGCCCGCGCCCCGGCCCCGGCGAATCGCGCCAGATCCACGCCCGCGCCGCAGCCGACATCGAGGACGCGCCGGCCGGCGTATCCGCCGTAGTCGACGAGGCGCAGAAGATGATGGAGCTTGTCGAAATGATACTCGTCGAGGTCCGCGAAGAAACCCGGCGTGCCCGCGGGGTGACGGCTGACCTCCAGGTCGTGGATGCGGCGATCCCAGTACGCGCGGACGTCGGCCGTGGTCGGCAGGGCGCGCGCGGGACGGCCGGTCACGAGGGCGTACTATAGAATACCCGGGCGCTTCCGGCAACGAGCCGGCAGCAGCCGACAGCCTCATGAGACGTGACTTCTCGCGCTTGGCAGGCCGGCCGTTCGACGTGCTCATCGTCGGCGGCGGCATCCACGGACTGGCGGCGGCCTACGACGCGGCGCAGCGTGGCTTCTCGACCGCGCTGGTCGAGCGGGCCGATTTCGGCAGCGGCAGTTCGTTCAACCACGCGAAGACCGTGCATGGCGGGCTGCGCTCGCTCCAGACCGGCGACGTGCGCAAGGCCAGGTTCTCGATCTGCGAACGCCGGGCGATGGCGCGCATCGCGCCGCACCTGGTCACACCTCTGGCGTTCGCGATGGCGACCACCAGGAAGCTCACGCGGTCCACATGGGCCCTGCGGGCCGGCTTCCTGGCTGACGCAGCCATCGGCTACGACCGCAACGCCGCCGTGCCGCCGGGCCTGCGCCTCCCGGCGGGTCGGGTGATTGGCCTCCAGGAGTACCGGCGCGCCTTTGGAGCCGACGCGCAGCCGGAGGCCACGGGGGCCGCCACGTGGTGGGACTACCAGATGCCCTTTTCCGACCGCCTGACGTTTGCGTTCGCGCAGGCGGCCGCCGCCAGCGGCGCGGTGCTCGTCAACTATGCCGAGGCCCTCGAGCCGCTGATGACGGGCCGGCGGGTGCGGGGCGCCAGGGTCGGGGACGGCCTGGACGGAGGCGTTGTCGAGGTCGAGGCCCGCGTCACCGTCAACGCCGCGGGTGCCGCATGCCGCCCGTGGATGGAGAGACTGGGCGGCAGCCCGAGTTTCCCCCTGCTGAAAGCGATGAACCTTGTGACATCGCGCCCGGCCGGCCCTCTCGCCCTGAGCGCCCCGACCTCCGGCGGTCGCCTCCTGCTCATCATGCCGTGGCAGGGCCGCATGCTGATTGGCACGTCTCACTCGGATCGGCCCGCGGAGCCGGGAGATCTGGCGGTCGGCTGCGCCGAGGTGTCGGCGTTCGTGGCCGAAGTGAATTCGGCGTTCCCGGCTCTCAGGCTCCGGCAGGACGAGGTGACGCTCGTCCATCGCGGCGTCGTTCCGGCGGTGCGCGATCGGCGTGGCGCGCTCGGCCTGATGGGGCACCACCGCGTGCACGATCACGAGGCGGACGGCGTCTCGGGCGCCGTCTCGATGATCGGCGTGAAGTACACGACCGGCCGAGGCGTTGCCGAGCAGGCGGTGGGGCTGCTCGCCGCCAAGCTCGGTCGCTCCGGCCCGCCGTGCCGCACAGGGATCACCCGGCTGCCCGGCGCCGATCTGGACAGTCTCGAGGCGGAGACCGCGCGGGCGGCGTCGGAGACGCGCGGCCTGCTCGGGTCTGACTCGCTGGCCGCCGTCGTGGCGACGCACGGGACGCGCTGGCGCCAGGTCGCGGCCCTGTGCCGCGCGGACCCGGCGCTGGCTGAGCCGATCGGCGGCGGCGTGCCGTTCCCCCAAGCCGCGGTCGTGCACGCTGTGCGCGACGAGATGGCGTGCACGCTCGCCGACGTCGTCTTGAGGCGGCTGCCAATCGGGGCGGCGGCTCGGCCGGACCCGGCCGTCGTTTCCGCATGCGCGGCGCTGATGGCGGCGGAGTGCGGATGGGGTCCGGACCGAGTGGCGTCGGAGATCCAGGCGCTCGACAGCTTCTACGCGATCGAGTGAGGCGACGGCCCTGCGGCTCGCCCGAGCGGGCCGGCTGGCGTCTCAAAACGTCCTGCGGCTGTCGAGCAGGATCGTCACCGGGCCGTCGTTGACCAGCTCCACGGCCATGCGGGCCTGGAAACGCCCCGTTTCGACCGGGACTCCGGCTGCGCGCAGATCGCTCACGACCGCCTCGAACAGCCGCCGGGCGGCGTCGGGCGGGGCCGCATGGTCGAACGACGGGCGCCGGCCCTTCCGGCAGTCGCCGTACAGCGTGAACTGCGACACGGCCAGGACGGCGCCTCCGGCCTCGCCGAGCGATCGATTCATCTTGCCGTCGGCGTCCTCGAACACGCGGAGATCGCGGATCTTGCCCGCGATGTAGGCGGCGTCAGCCGGCCCGTCGTCGGCGCCGACGCCGACCAGGGCCAGGAGCCCCGGTCCGATCTCCCCCGCCGTCTCGCCGCCGACGCGCACGCGCGCCCGGCTCACCCGCTGCACGACGGCTCTCATGCGCGCTCCTGATCGGCATCGCCGCTGCTCGCCCGGCCGCCTGTCGGGCGCTCGCCCGCAATCAAGCGCCTGTCCAGCAGATGGCTGGGCGCGACATTCGCGAGGGCCCGCAGCATCGACGCCCTGACGCCCGGGTGCGCCCGCTCGAACTCCGCGATGAGGCGCCTGACGCGCTCGCGCTGCAAGCCGCCCGTCTCGCGAGCCGGACAGCGGCACGGGAGCGCCGCAAGGCCGCGCTCCCGCGCATAGGCGTGGGTGTCCTCCTCGCCGACGAGGACCAGCGGCCGGATGACGACGTGGCCGCCGCGGTCGGAGGTGAGCCTGGCGGGCATGGCCTTGAGCGTGCCCGCGAAGAGGAGGTTCAGGAGCGCGGTCTCGATGACGTCATCCAGATGGTGGCCCAGCGCGATCTTCGTCGCGCCAAGGCCGCCCGCCAGCCGGTAGAGCACGCCTCGACGGAAGCGCGCGCAGAGCGAGCAGGGCGTGTCGCCCGGCTTCAGCAGGCGGCCGATGGCGGCGCCGATGGAGGTGCGCTCCACGTGGTGTTCCCAGCCGCGCGCCGCGCACGTCTCGCTGAGGAGGTCCGTGCGCAGGCCCTCGAACCCGGTATCGACGGTCACCGCGAACAGGTCGAACGTGACGGGCGCGCGCCGGCGCAGCACGTCGAGGATCTGCAGGAGCGCCCAGCTGTCCTTTCCGCCCGACAGGGCCACCATCACGCGGTCGCCGTTGGCGATGAGGTCGTACTCGACGATGGCCCGCGTCACTTTGCGGGCGATGCGGGCTTCGAGCGTGCTTTCGTACGGCATGGGCGACCGCTGCTCACGGGAGAATGAGCCGCTCGATGGTCCGAGGCCAAGTGATCTCGGCACCGGCCTTGAAGCCGCCCTCGCCAAGGCGCTCGGCCAGCCCGCGCTCGCCGGCCAGGCGCGCCAGCGGCACGGCCAGCGCGGCGGCTGTGGGCGCGCAAACGAAGCCGGACACGCCGTCTTGAACCAGTTCGGCCGGGCCGCCGCTGTCGGTGCAGGTCACGACGGCCTTGCGCGAGGCGAAGGCCTCCACCGTGACCAGTCCGTAGTCCTCGTCGTAGGTGGGAAAGACCACCGCCCGGCACGATGCCAGGCGCGCGACGAGCGTGCCGGTGTCGATTCGCCCAAGCAGGGTCACCCGTCCGTCGAGGCCGAGGTCCGAGACGAGGCGATGGATGCGGCCGGCGTCCGGGCCTTCGCCCGCGATGGCGCATCGCACCCCCTGCGCCGCCGGCTCGGCCAGCGCGCGCAGGAGCAGGTCCATCCGCTTCAGCGGCGTCATCCTCGAGACGGCGAACAGCTCGTCGCCGTATCCGTCGCACCGGTACGGCCGCTGCGGGGCCGGAGGGTACAGGACCTCGGCGGGAATGCCGCCGAACCGCCGCAGCCGCTCCCTGATCGTGCCGGAAATGGTGTAGAGCCTCGCGACGCGGTGCGTCAGCAGCCGGCGATCAACGGCGTGCAGCAGGCGCCGTCGCACGCGCTCCTTGAGGCGGGCCCGCCAGGAGAGGGTCGCCCGGAACCGCTCCCAGAGGTCGTAGTACTCGCGCATCCGGTGATTCAGCCAGACCACGTGGCGGGGATGGCGGACGGCGTACGCCGGGAACCGGAGCGAGATCACCTGGTGGATCGGGGCGCCGTCATAGGCAACCTCGACATCGGTGAGCCAGGCGGCGAGGTATGACGATGGCAGGCGGCCGAAGCGGTTCTGGGGCGTCACGACAAGGCCGGCCTCGTGCCCCGCGTCCCGCAGGGCCTCGACGAGCGACCTGGCCAGGACGAGATGCCCGCCTTCGGCGAGCGGCGGGCTCGAAATGATCACGCCGATCTTCATCGCCTCCGCTCCATGCGGTGCCCCTAGGGCCGAAGCTCCGGCGTGACGCGAACACCCAGGAACCTCTTGTCCTCAGAACCCGGCGTGAGGAAGTGCGGCACGAACCCGCCGCTGCTCCGGATCGACACGCGCCACACGCGGGTGCCGCTGTACGGAAAGCCCTCGTCGAGCGGCAGGCTGACGCGCGCGCTGGCGCCGGGCGCCAGGTTGACGCGCCGCGACAGCCTCCCCCGCGTCACCGTGACCGACGTCGCCGCATCCCCGGCGGCCAAGTCGAGGTCGAGCGCCGAGGCGGGCTCGACTGTCTTCACGAGCATCTCCGTCCGCGCGCGCCCGCGCACCCAGAAGCTGAGGCCCTCGCGCCCGTAAGTGTTGTCGTCGAGGAAGTAGATCTGGAACCGGCGCGCCTCGCCGAACCAGATGCGGACGCGGTTCGCCTGGGTGTTGATGGGCAGATCGTTCACGAGAGTCAGTTCGACGGGCAGCCAGCGCAGGGGCCCGTGCTTGGCCGGGTCGCCCGGGTTGAACGACGCGAAAAACGGATTGAACGTGATCTGCGCCGAGAACAGGCAGCCGACCAGCCAGGGCACCAGGGCGGTGCCCGCCCCCGCGATGGGCGGCAGCAGGAACAGCAGCGTCCCGTAGGTGTTGACGAAGTAGCGGTTGCCGATCGACCCTCCGCCGCCGTTGTAGGTGTAGGGCACCCAGACGAGCAGCAGCAGAATCTCGGCCGCGGCGGCACCCAGCACCAGCCACTGCCATCCCGCGCGCCTGCCTCTGGCGAAGAGGAAGGCGGCGAGGGCGAAGACGCCCGGAAAGAAGTACGGCACGAGGCCCGAGTAGCGGCCGGCGAAGACGTATCCGAGGTTGTGTCCGAGCACGGTCCAGAACACCCGCGGATCGAAGATGACTTCCGACAGCACGCGATCCGTCGCGCGGCCCTGTCCGACGTCGTTCCACGCGAGATCCCGCTCCTGCAGCGGGAACGACCCGTAGAACGTCCGCCGGTCGCCGCCCTGGAAGTTCCAGTCGCCGGTGACGGCGACGTTCCCCGCGAGGAGCGCCGCGCCCACGGCGGCGAAGACCAAGCCGGCCGCCGCCATGCGCCGCCACTCGCGCCGCGCCGCCAGCCAGATCAGCAGAGGGAGCACGAGCAGCAGATTCGACGGCTTCGAGAATGTCGCCACGCCGATGAGCGCGGCGGCGGCGAGGTCCGAAGAGGGGGTCAGCAGCCAGCGCGCGCCTCGCGAGACCGTCCCGGCGGGAGCGACTTCCTTGTAGAGCCAGCAGAAGTAGCCGAGGAAGACGAGGCTGAAGTTGAACAGTTCGGGAGTGATCCAGACGAAGTAGGCCGGCACGACCGACGCCAGGAGGAACCCCAGCGCCAGCAGCAGCGAGACAGCCGGCGACGAGCGGGCGTTGAGGAACGCGTACCCCGCCAGGGTCACGAGCCCGAGCAGCAGCGCGTGGAATGCCAGGAAGCCGTTCGTGCCGAACAGGGCGACGAGCGGGGACGCCGCCAGCGGATAGATGTACGACTTGCCGTAGAACAGACGCGCCCGGTCCGGGTCGGGCCTGCTGTCGATGCGCACGAAGGGCGGAGCGGCGGACAGCGACACGTCGAGGTCGCGCCCCTGCTTCAGGAAGACGCCGGACGGACCCGACGGGAATTCGCGCCACACCCGCGCGAGGTCCTCGCGCCGGTACGCCAGATCGCCGTCGTTCACGAGGCTGTGCCCCATCATGTAGTAGGTCGCCTCGTCGCTCTGGATGCCGAAGGCGGCGCGCGGGAAGTCCACCGACAGGGCGACGGCGCCGTACACGCACACGACAGCCGCCGCCGCCAGCAGGCCGGGGCGCGCGTCCGGGCGGCGGGCCGCGGCCGTCCGATCCGTCACGCGCGGCTCCTCTCGAGAAACGACAGATCCTCGTCCAGCACGCCCTTTCTGCGAGTCCGGCGCGACACGTCGTGCAGGAGCGCGTAGAGCCGCTCCATCTTGCGGACGAAGGCCGCGATGTCGTACTCGGCGCCGGTCGTCCTGGCGTGCTGGCCGAGGCGGCGGCGCTCGTCGGGCGCATCCATCAATTCGATGATCCGGTCGGCCAGCGCCCGGGCGTCCCGCTTCGGCACGATGCGGGCGTCGCGGCCGTCCCGCAGGACGTCCAGCAGGCCGTCCGCGTCGGTGGCCACGATCGCCTTTCCGGCCGCGAGAGCCTCGAACGCCGTGAGCGGCGTGCCTTCCCAGAGCGACGGGAACACGCTCAGGTCGAACGCGGAGAGCGCCGCCGCGACGTCCCTGGCGAAGCCGGCGAACACGAAGCGATCGCCGAGGCCGAGGCGCGCCGCCTGCGCCTCGAGATCCGGCCGCAGCGGCCCTTCGCCGACAAGGACGAACCGCGCCTGCGGGCGCGCGTCGAGCACCAGCCGCGCCGCGTCCACGAGGTACTGGTTGCCCTTCGAGTCGTGCAGCCGCGTCACCGTGCCGACGGCGAAGTCGCCGTCCTTGATGCCGAGGGCCTCACGGGCCGCGGCGATTTCCAGGGCCGTCCGCGCCCGGCTGAACTCGTCGAACGGGGCGCCGAGGTACACCACTTTCACCTTGCGCTCGGGGACGAGGCGCGCCCGGACGAGGAACTCGGCCGTGCTCCTCGACACCGCGATGGCGATGTCGGTGAAGGGCGCGAGCGCGCGGTCCGCAACTTTCTGGAACCACGGCGTATCGGTGAGGTTCGCGTGCTCGTGCAGGACGACGGGCAGGCGCCGCAGGGCCGCGGCGGCCCTCCCGAAGGTCGTGGCGCCGTACCCGTGCAGGTGCAGGACGTCGATGGCCTTGCGGTCGATGACTTTCAGAAGGGCCGTGAGCGTCGCGGGGTCGAACTTCGACCGGTGGAGGTACGAGATGTCGACGCCGAGCGACTCGAGGGTCTCCTCCGACAGGTCCTTCCTGCGGAGGCTCACGAGCGACACGGCATAGCGGTCCGGATCGAAGCGGGGCATCATCCACGAGAAGAGCCGCTTCACGCCGTGCATGCGCGATCCCTCCCATCCGAGGTGATCGCAGACGTGCAGGATGTTGAGCTTGCGCGCGCTCATGCTACTCCGCAGGGCCCGCATCCTCGCGCCGGCTCCCGGCGATGCGCGCCGTGCGCCCGACGGCGACGGCGTACTCCGGCACATCGACGCTGACGATCGCGCCGGCCCCGATGATGGCGTGGCTCCCGATCCGGACCCCATCGAGGATCTTGGCGCCCGCTCCCAGCCATGCTCCTTCTCCCACCGCGACGCCCCTCGAGCGGCGCCCCTGCGCCGCCACCGGCACCGACGCGTCAGCATACTCGTGATCGCCGCCGATGACGTAGCAATAGGCGGCCATCAGGCTCCGGGGGCCAATCTCCACGCGGCTGGCCGAGAAGACCTCGCAGTTGAACCCGATGTTGGCGCCGTCGCCGATCTCGATGTCTCCGTTCTTGCACGACAGGATGGTGTTGCGCCCGATGAAGACCCCCGATCCGATCCGGATGCCTGCGTTCCCGTCCCCCTTCGCGTCGAGCAGGCAGTTGTCGTCGACGACGACGTTGTCGGCCACCCGGATCTTGCCCGGGTGCCGCAGGACGACGTTCTGGCCGAAGACAACGTTCCGGCCGCACGCGCCCAGCAGGCGCGGATACAGCAGCTTCCTGAGAGCCAGGCCGAGGGCGCCCGGCGTGGCCTGGCACAGGAGCACGATCGCCTCGTGCGTCAGCAGGGCGGCCAGGCCCGGCTTTCCGACGACGAAGCGCACGTACTTCTCGCGCGCCGACGTCCGCTCGTCGAACAGCTGGTCCTGGGCCTTCGGGATGTCGGCCATCACACCCACCCGTACTTGCGGTACCAATCCAGCGTGCGCCCGATGCCCTCGTCCAGGCCGACCTGCGGCGCGAAGCCCAGCTCGGCGCGGGCGCGGCTGATGTCGAAGGCGCGGCTCTTCGTGAAGAAATCGACGCGCCTGCGGTAGAGCGGCGGCTCGACTCCCAGCGGCACGCAAATCGCTTCGCACACGGCGCCGGCCGCCCAGACCGGCCACACCGGCAGGCGGAGCGGCAGGGGCTTGACGCCTGCCTGTCGCGCGATTCGGCCGACCAGCTCGCTCAGGCTGGTGACTTCCCCGCCCGCCAGAATATACGTCCGTCCGGCCGCCTCCGGCACGCGGCCGCAGAGGCGGAGGCCCTCGACTAAATCGTCGATGTACGTGAGGTGATAGAAGATCGCGCCGGAGCCGAGAATGACGAACCTCCGCCGCGCGACGCCCCGGAACAGCTTGAGGAGCCTCCGGTCTCCCGGCCCGTAGATCCCGCTCGGACGGGCGACGACGAACTCGAGGCCGCGCCGGGCGGCGGCCTCCCGCCCGAGGCGCTCCCCTTCCAGCTTCGATCGCTGGTACTCGTCGCCGGGCCTGAGCGGCGCATCCTCGCCGGCAGGCGGGCGCTCGACGTCGCCGTGCACGCCGACGGTGCTGCAGTACACGATGCGCCGCACGCCCGCCGAGGCGCCCGCATCCGCCAGGGCGGCCACGGCCAGGGCGTTGACGGCGCGGTAGTCCGCCCGGCGCGCCGAGGCTTGCCGGTAGAGCGCCGCGACGTGGTACACGACCTCGACGCCGTCGACCGCGCGGCCGAGGGCGCCCGGGTCGCGCAGGTCACCCGTCGCGACGTCGATGCCGTCGCGCGCCAGCGCGGCCGCGCGCGCGTCGGCGGCGCGGACGAGCGCCCGCACCTCGTGCCCGCCCGCCCGCAGCGCCCGGGCCAGGTGCCCGCCGGTGAATCCCGCGGCGCCGGTGACTAGCGTTCGCATCGGAGCGCCACCACGGTCACCGGCGACCCTGCCAGCCTCAGCAGGCCGAGGCAGGCGAGCACGCGCTCGGACGCACGCGTGAACGATCTCGACCCGACGAGCTTGTGGAACGCGATGGGCAGCACGAACTGGCGGTGCCAGCCGGCGACGCGGAAGCCGCAGGACGCGAGCACCGACTCGACCTCCCGCTCCCTTAGGACGCGGTAGGCCTCCACCGGGCGGCCGAGGGCCGATGCGGCCCGCCGGAACGCCGCCTGCAGCGCCGCCGCGCTGCAGGCGGCCGGGAAGTCGACGACGACGCGCTCGTCGGCCACCCGGCACAGCTCGCGCAGGCAGGCGCGCCAGTCGGGCGTGTGCATCAGGACGCGCAGGCTCACCGCCGCGGCGAACGCTCGATCGGGGTACGGCAGGGCATGGGCGTCGCCGGCTTCGAACGTCGCCTCCACGCGCGCCTCGGCGGCCCTGGCGCGCGCCACGCGCAGCATTTCTTCCGACGCATCGACGCCCGTCACGCGCGCCCCCCGGCGGGCCAGGCCCAGCGCCGCCCTCCCCGTGCCCGTGCCGACATCGACGACGCCGCGCCCGTCGACCGGACCGAGGAACTCGGCGAGCACGCGGTCCTGGGTTTCGGCGAGCATCGTGCCGATGGGGCCGCTGAATCGCATCGCGTCGAACGCGTCCGCCATCGACGGGTCCGCGTAGACCCGGTAGCTGTAGTGGTCCTTCGTCACGGCTGCGCCCCCGCGGCAGCGCGCGCGGCGATCGGCGCGAGCGCTTCCCTCGTGCGCGCGACGTACGACTCGTAGGTGTAGCGTGTCGCCGCGAGGTCCCCGGCCGCCCGCCCGAGCGCCAAGGCGTACTCCCGGTCGCCCAGCACGCGGAGGATGCCCGCGCCGAAAGCCTCCGGCGTCGGGTCGGTCAGCTCGGCGACGCGGGCGTCGAGCACCTGCGTATGCGTCAGCAGGTTCGTCGCGACAATCGGGCGCCCGGCCCGGAGGTACTGGTAGAGCTTCAGCGGCGTGTTGGTGCCGCGGCTGCGGGGGGAAACCAGGACGTCGGCCGCCTCGAGATACGACGGGATCTCGTCGCCGGGCCGTTCTCCCGCGAACACCGCCGCGTGTCCGACGCCGGCGCGCTCGGCGTCCACCCGCGCCCGCGCGACCTGGTTCGGCTTCCCTCCCACCAGAAGCAGCCTGGCATCGGGCCGCGAGGCCAGGACCGTTCGCATCGCCGCAAACAACAGGTCGAGGCCCTGGTAGGCCTCGAAGGTCCCTGTGTAGACCACCAGGGGAACGCCTGAAGCGAGCCCCGCTGTTTCACGGACCCGCACCCGGGAGGCGGCTCCCGCTGTCTCGGCCGAACCAGGCGCGTTCTCGATGAGCACGACGTGCGCGCCGGGCGCAATCGCGCGGGCCGTCTCCTCGAGCTGCCTGCAGATGACGATGACGGAAGCGGAGCGGCGGATCATTCGCCGCTCGAGCGCCCGGAAGACGGCGATGAGGGCCTTCGAGCGGCTGAACCCGAAGTTCGCGAGTTGCTCGGGGAGGCTCGAGTGCATGTCGTAGAGGTGCGGCACGTTGCGGAGCCACGCCAGCACGAGCCCGATGCCGCCTCCCTCTTCGTGCGAATGGACGTAGTCGAAGCGCCACTTGAGCGCGACGTGCAGGGCCTTGGCAGCGAGCAGCGCGTCCAGCGGCAGCTTGGCGAAGGAGGGGCCGACCTTCACACCCCGCACGAACGGCGGGCGCCAGGATCGGTGGATGCGGAGCCCTGCAAGCGCGACATCGCGGCCGAACGGATACGTGACCAGGTCCACCGTGTGCCCAAGATCGATCAGCGCCCGAATCCGGTGGTACTCGCTGAACGGGGTGCCCCGCGCCTCGAAGAACGGCTCGGGAGCGATCATCAGGATTCGCACGGCCCTGTCATTCTAGGTGTCCCGCTCGAGCATCGTCAATGAACGGCCTCGCCCGTGGGGCCGAGGCGCAAGGCCGATTCGAGCCCGTTTACAGGGTTCCAGCCACGTGCTAGGCTTCAGATTGCCTTGGGGGGCACCCTCCTCTTCCGGCTCGCTCGGGCCCCCGGCCCGAACAGCTGACGCGTGGAGCAGCAGCGAAACATGGCGGACCGAAACGACGTAGGCGGGCCCGGACCGCTCCGGCGCGCGCTGATGCTCCTGCTGAAGCTCGCGGTCAGCGCCGGGCTGCTCGGCCTGCTGCTCGCGAGGACCGACCTGTCGCGCCTCTGGCTGAGCGCGAGGCAGGCCTCGCCGCTCTGGCTCGCGCTGGCGCTCGTGCTCTATCTCGCGATGATCCTGCTGAGCGGCTGGCGGTGGAAGCTGCTGCTGGATGCGCAGCACGTGCGCGTGGCGTTCGGGCGCCTCGTGAATTCCTACCTCGTCGCCGTCTTTTTCAACAACTTCCTGCCGAGCAACATCGGCGGCGACGTCATCCGGATCAAGGACACCGCGCCGCAGGCGGGATCCAAGACGCTGGCGACGACAATCGTGCTGATGGATCGCGGCCTCGGGCTTCTAGGCCTGCTCGCCGTTGCCGCCTTCGGGGCCAGCGTGACGGGCAGGATGGGAGGGCGGCCCCCGATCCTGGCGTCGATGCTCTGGCTGGCGCTCGCCGGAGGTGTGGCAGTCGCAGCCGTCGCGGTCCTGCTGCCCGGAGGCGTCGGCCGCCTGCTCAGCCCGCTCCGGCTCATCCACCGGGAATGGATCGACGAGCGCATCAAGCGCCTGACCGGCGCGCTCGCGAGGTTCCGAGGCGCACCGGGGGCGCTGGCGACCTGCCTGGCCGGCGCAGTCCTGGTGCAGGCCGTCCTGGTCGCCTTTTACGCCGCCGTCGTCCGAAGCATGGACATCCCGCTCTCGCCGTGGCACCTGGCCGTCATCGTCCCGGTGTCCTTCGTCGTGCAGATGGCGCCCGTGTCGCTGAACGGATTCGGCGTTCGCGAAGCCACGTTCGCGTACTACTTCTCCAGACTGGGCCTGTCCATCGAGTCGTCGCTGGCGGTCTCGTTCATGGGTGCTGGCCTCGTCATCCTGTTCTCGCTTTCAGGAGCCGCCGCCTACTGGTGTCGCGGCTCCCGATGGGTCCTCGAGGGGGCCTCCGCAGGCGTGCCGCCGGCTGCCGGCTCACGATAGCCGGCCCTGACGTTCGCCGTGTGACCCCGTGAAGTGCGAAATCCGTTCGTCCGATACCCCGGAAGCAGGGGGCCCTGTCCGCGAGTGTGGCACGGGGGTTGAAAAGGCCATTCTGGAAGCTGTCCCGCAGCGGCTTTCCCGGGCTGCGTCCACGGAGCGCTCATGATGAGTAGACGAGTCTTCGGCGTCCTGTTGATCCCGGTGACGATGGCGGCCGTCGCCGCCTGCGAGGCGGTGAAGAGCGCCACGCCCACGAGTCCGTCTGTGGCGGGTCCGATCGCGGGCGTCAACATCACGAACCCTCACCCGGTGGCGCCCCCGCAGGGAACCACCATCGCGTCGACGGATCAGCCCGTTACGTTGACCGTGAACAACGTCACGACAAACGGCCAACGGCCAGTCACTTACCTGTTCGAGGTCGCCTCGGACTCGGAGTTCGCCACCAAGGTCGTCACCCGCGAGGGCATCGAGCCTGGAGCCGATGGCAAGACGAGTTATCGGCTCCCGGACGCGCTGTCGCCTGAACGGACGTATTTCTGGCGGGCCAAAGCCAAGGACGGCGCGAACGAGAGCGGGTACTCCGTGGTCCTCAGTTTCAATGTGGTCACCCCGGTCATCATCCAGGCTCCCGTGCCGATCTCCCCGGTGAGCGGAGCCACGATCTCCACGCTGCGGCCGACGTTCAAAACCAACAACGCCGCGCGGAGCGGCCCGGTTGGTGCGGTCACTTACGTTTTTGACATTGCTCGCAATGCGACCTTCAGTGACAAAGAGGCGGTCGTCACAGTCTCCGAGCAGGCCGGCCAGACCAAGTTCACGATTGACCAGGAACTGGTGCCGGACAAGAAGTACTACTGGCGGGTGAAGGCCTACGACCCGCAGGTCACGAGCGAATGGTCACTGCCGCAGAGCTTCGTCACGCCGGCCCCGTCCGTCAAGGTGCCTGGCCCGGTCGCGCCTGGCCCGCCTTCGTCCGGCTGGCCGAAGACCGGACAGGAACTTGTCCGGTGGGCGACGGCCACGTATCCCGACCGCCTGGTGGCGGGCGTGAGCGTGTCGCAGCGGCAGGCCAACATGGCTTTCGTCCGCGATCGGATGATCGAGGCCGGGCTCTGCGGCGGCATGCAACTCGCGTGGAACCTGAAGCGCGGCGGGCCCGAAAAGAGCATCGACTACCTGGCCTACAACAAGACAGGCACTTGGATCGGCGTGGACATCGGCTACGCGTATGACGACACCAGCATGGTGCTCCAGCTCCAGTGGGCCGAAGGCGACTCCTACATGGTGTACCCGCTCACCTACACGCCCGCGCCGAGCTGCCGCTAGGTCCGCGCGGGACAGGCGCAAGGGGGCGCGGTCCGCCTCGCGCGCCTGTCCCGCGCCCGGAGTGAGGGGTCAGTCGGCAGGTCCCTCCCGGATTTCCCGGACGACGTAGGTCGGCTTGTCCTGCGATTCGTGGTAGGTTCGGATCTGCATCTCGGCGAGCAGCCCGAGCGTGAGGAGCTGCACGCCGGTGAACACCAGCAGGATGCCGAACAGGAGCAGCGGGCGGTTCGCGATCGACTGGTACGCGAAGAGGCGCAGGTAGGACAGCCACCCGACGATGAGGATGCCGGCGCCGCCCATCATCAGGCCCAAGAGGCCGAACATCTGGAGCGGCTTCGTCGAGTAGCTCAGGAAGAACTTGACGGTCAGCAGATCCAGGATCACCCGCACCGTCCGGCCGAGACCGTACTTCGACGCGCCGTGCGCGCGCGGACGGTGGTTGACGACTTCCTCCACGATGGTGACGCCGAGCTCGCTGGCAATGGCCGGCAGGAAGCGGTGCATCTCACCGTAGAGGCGGAGCGGCTTGACCACCTCGGCGCGGAAGACCTTGAGTGAGCACCCGTAGTCGTGCAGGCGCACGCCCGTCGTGCGCGAGATGAGCCAGTTCGCGATCATCGACGGCAGGCGGCGCGTGAGAAACGGGTCCTTCCGGTCCTTGCGCCAGCCGGCGGCGATGTCGGCTCCCCGCTCGACCAGCTCGACCAGCTTCGGAATGTCCGCGGGATCGTTCTGGAGGTCGCCGTCGGCGGTGGCAATGAGCGCCCCGCGAGCGTGAGCGAATCCCGCGGCGAAAGCGGCCGTCTGCCCGAAGTTTCGACGGAAGCGGATCACCCGCAGGCGGGGATCCCGCCTCTGAAGCGCGGCGAGCCGCTCGAAACTGTCGTCGCGGCTGCCGTCGTCGATGGCGATGATCTCGTACGGCTTGCGCCACCGGTCGAGCGCCTCGGTGAACTGCCGATGGAGTTCGTTGAGGCCCGGCGACTCGTCCTTGATGGGGATGACGACGGACAGGTAGGGAGCAGTCACGGCGCGGCTGCGATTCTGCCTCGGCCGTCCGGGGCGGCCCACGGCCCGCCGGGGCCCGCCGACGAGGCGGTTGGTGTACGATGATCAGATGCGCGGCGCCTGGTGGCGATGGCCGCTCCGGCGGAACCCCGCACGCTCATGCACGGGATTATAGCCGACGTCGCCAGTCGCCGCTGGCCCTTGCTGCTCGCCCTGGTCGCCGTCGGCGCGGGTGCGCTGGCCGCCCTGCAGTACGCCGGCCTGGGCCTGACGCTCTCGCACTACGACGCCAAGGCCCACCTCGTCGTGGCCAGGAGGATTCTCGACAATCTGATGCCCGGATGGGTCCAGATCGGTGCTGTCTGGCTCCCCCTGCCCCACCTCGTGAATGCCTTGCCCGTTCAGATCGACGTCTTCTACCGGACTGGCGCTTTTGCCGTCGGCATCTCGGTGCTGTCGTTCGGCGCCACGGTGTACTTCGTTGCCTCGCTAATCCTCGGCGCGACGGGGTCGAGGCTCGCCGCCGCCCTTGGCGCGCTGGCGGTCCTGCTGAACCCGAACGTGCTGTACCTGCAGGCGACGCCGATGACCGAACCCTTGCTGATGGCGTTGACGGCCGCGGCGGCGCACCTCGCCGCCGAGGCGCTCCGCTCGGGTTCGTCGGCGTCCGCTCGTTGCGCCAGCCTGGCGCTGGCGGCCGCGTGCCTCACCCGCTACGAAGCCTGGCCCGTTTCAGCTGCCCTGCTGAGCCTGACGCTCGTCTCTCTGCTGCGCCAGGGGCGTACCGTCCGCGCCGCTGCAGCGGTGGCGGGCCGGATGGCCGTCGGCCCCGTTGCGGCGATCCTCGCGTTCTTCGCGCTGAGCCGGGCCACGACTGGCAAGTGGTTCGTGGTCTCGGGCTTCTTCGTCGCGGAAAACGAGGCAATGCACCGTCCGTTGCGGGCGGCCGCGGCCGTCTGGTGGGGCCTGCACGAACTGACCGGCTACCCGCTCGCTGTGCTGGGCGCGGCCGGGCTTGCTGCGCTCGCGGTCCGCGGACTGCGGTCGCCCAGGCTGGCTCCCTGGGTCCCGGCGGCGGCGCTGGCGGCGGCAGCGGCGCTGCCGTGGTACGCGTTCGTCTCGGGCCATCCGTTTCGCGTCCGCTACATGATTCCGCTGATCCCCGCCGTCGGCGTCGGGCTCGGGATCGCCGTCGGCCTCGCTGGACGGGCGAAGCCGATCCTGGCGGCTGCCGCGATTGCCGCGCTGGCCCTCGGCCCGCGCCCGATGGACCCGTCGTCGCCGATGGTGCTCGAGGCGCAGTGGGACCGCCCGAACCAGATCGGCCGCGGCCTGGTGGCGGCGCACCTGCGCACACACTGGGACGGCGGGCCCATCTTGGCCAGCATGGGCTCACTCGCGCACTTCATGCAGGAACTGTCGCTCGACGGGTTCCGCATCCGGGACTTCCTCCACGAAGGCAACGGAGAGCTATGGGAGTCGGCGCTGGCGCAGCCCGATCCCCACGTGGCCTGGATCCTGGTGGAAGAAGTCGCTGAAGGAGGCGACGTGATTGCCTCCCGGATGCGGCAGCGCCCCCGTCTTCTCGCCGGTTACGATCGCGTGGCGGAAGGCGGGGGCGTGGCCCTCTATCGGCGGAAGCCGGCCGGCTAGAAGCGGAACCCGAACGTCAGGAGCGCGCTCGCCCCGCCGAGATCGATGCGGTTGGTCAGAAAACGATCGACGGGGAGTTCGCCTTCGCCCCACTGGTACCGCCCCTCGACGCCGATCGTCGCGCGGCCGCCGACGTGGGCCCGCAGGCCCGCCAGGGCGACCGGCCCGAACGCGGAGCCGCTGCCGACGTAGCGGTCCGTGTAGATGCTGTAGTCGGTAAGATCCACGAAGTCGCCGACTTCGCTGTAGCGGAAGAGGTACGCGCTCATGCCTCCGCCGACGTAGGGATCGAGACCGCGCCGGACGCCGAACGGATGGATCTTCGCGAGGACGCTCACCGGCGCGATGCGCAGCTTGAGATCGGTCTGCAGATCGTAACCGGCCTCGTCGACCCAGTCCGCCCAGACCGCTGGGGCCGTCCGCTGGTAGAAGCTCGCCCCGATGCCAACCTCGAGATGATCGGTCAGGGCCACTGCCCACTCGGCGCCCACCGTCGTGCCCTGCAGATCGTCGATGTCGAACCACAGGTAATCGAGGTTGGCAAGGAGCACGTCGTTGGCGGAGCGCGCGTCCGCGCTCCGGGGCACGAACGATCCCACCTGGAACGTGACGGACTGCTGGGCGCTGGCCGGGGCCGCGAACGCGAGGGCGCACAGGAGCAGCACGGGCGGGGCAATCAAGGTTCGGCGTGTCATGTCGGTTCCTCCGGGCCAGTCGGCCTGCCCGGATGAGAAGCACATCCGGTGCCAGGTATCACGGCGCTTCCGGTCGAAATTCAGCCGCATTCGGACCGCTCCTGTCCTGGGGAGGTATCAGGGCGTCCGGTTTCGTGAACGCTCGTCGCGGAACGAGCGGATGGTCTCCAGCATCAGCGGGTGGATCGCCGGCGCGGCAGCCAGCACGTGTCCGGCCCGCGCCCGAAACGGCGAGCCATCGATTCCCGACAGTGCGCCGCCGGCTTCCTCCACCAGGAGGCTCGCGGCCGCGACGTCCCAGGGCTTGAGGCCGTCCTCCCAGAAGCCGTCGAAGCGGCCGGCCGCCACATAGGCCATGTCGAGAGCGGCGGACCCAAGGCGGCGCACGGCCCGCGCCCGGTGAATGAAGGCGCCGAAGAGCCCGAGGACCTCGTCTGCGTGCGCGTGGATGTCGTACGGAAAGCCGGTGACCAGCAGCGCGTCGATGAGGCGCGCGGCGCGCGAGACCCGGAGCGGCGCTCCGTTCAGGTACGCGCCGCCGCCACGCTCGGCGGTGAACAGTTCCTTCCGCGTCGGGTCGTAGATAGCCGCCACCTCGACGCGGCCGTCGATCTCGAGCGCCAGCGAGGCGCAGAAAATCGGCAGGCCATGGGCGTAGTTCGTCGTGCCATCGATTGGGTCAAAGATCCAGCAGCAGCCCGACGCCGGCGGCGCCGGGACGGACCCTCCCAATTCCTCCGCGAGGATGGCGTGCGAGGGGAACCTCGACGCCAGCACGTCGCGGCACATCCGCTCCGCCGCCAGGTCCGCGTCGGTGACGAGATCGATCTCGCCCTTCAGCCCGATGGTGAGGCCGCGGGCGAGCGTGGCAAGCTGGATCTCGCCGGCGCGCAGCACGATGTCGATGGCGGTGGCGAGGAAACGCGGATCGAGCGGCATGGAGGCGGCGCTGCTGCTCACGCCCTCGGCGCGAGGCGCTTCAGCAGATGGACTTCCATGCCTCCCGCCGCGCTCCGGTCGAGGCGCACGTCGTCCATGAAGCTGCGCATGAAGAAGATGCCCCGCCCGCTCGACTTGAGCAGGTTCTCGGGCGCCAGCGGGTCGGCCAAGGCTTCGGGATCGAAGCCCTCGCCTTCGTCGCTGACGGCGATCTCGAGTTCGCCGGGCGGCGGCACCCGCCGAGTGGTGAATTCAACGGTGACGTACTTCGACCGATCGTGGTGGTTCCCGTGCTTGATGGCGTTGATGACCGACTCCCGCACGGCGACTTCCATCCAGGTCAGCGCGTCCTCGTCGAGGTCCAGCTGGCGGCCGATGTGGTCGCTGACCATTTGGACCAGGTCGAGCATTTCGAAGGCGCTGTTGAAGTGCAGACGGACGGTGGTGTCGGGTGCTGGTCGCGCCATCGATGAGCCGGCCACAGGCGGGGGCCGGGCCGGGTTCCCCATACCATAGCCCAGATCCGAGCCGATGCTATAGTGCAAACGTGAGCGGCGGGCCCGCGCCAGGGGCGTTCGGGCGGGGAGGCGCGAGTGAGGGCCGACAAGGTCTACATCGTCGGGTTCACCTCGGCGGGCAAGACGTCGCTGGCCCGTGAACTCGGCCGGCGCCTGGGCTGGCGGGTCGAGGACGTGGACGAGGGAGTCGAGGCCCGCGAGCGCCGCAGCGTGGCCGCCATCTTCGCCGCCGACGGCGAGCCGTACTTCCGGGCCATCGAGCGCCAGGTCGTGCAGGGGCTGCTGGGGCTGCGCGAGGCGGTCGTGGCCACCGGCGCGGGCACCTTCGTCGAGCCCGACCTGCGGGCGCTCATCAGGGCGGACGGGGCGGTCTTCTGGATCGACGTGCCGCTTGCACGGCTGATCGGCCGGCTGCCGCAGGACGGCAGCCGGCCGCTGGCGCGCAGCCGGGCCGAACTGGCGCAGGTCTTCGAGGCGCGCCGTTTGGCCTACGCCGAGGCCCACGTGCGGCTCGACGGTTCCCGAGCGACAGTCGAGGAGCTGGCCGACGCGGTCATGGACTGGCTGGGTGCATAGGCGGCCGCCCATGCGATACCTGATCCTGAGCGACGTCCACGCGAATATCGACGCCCTCGAGCAGGTGCTGGCCGACGCGGCGCGGCACGGTGCGCACCGCGTGCTCCTGCTGGGCGATCTCGTCGGCTACAACGCCGACCCGAACGGCGTCATCGCGCGGATCAAGGGCCTGGCGGTGGAAGCTGCCGTCCGGGGCAACCACGACCGCGTGGCGGCCGGCCTTGGAACCCCGGCGAACTTCAACGCCGCAGCGCGCGCCAGCGCCGCGGCGACCTCGGCCATGCTGACGCAGGAGAGCCGCGACTACCTGCGCCGCCTCCCGCCGGGGCCCATCGCCGTGAGCCCGCTGGTCGAAATCTGCCACGGCACGCCCTTCGACGAAGACGAGTACGTGTTCGACAGGCTGGACGCCGTCAACGCCATCCAGTCGGCAAGCCGGCCGCTCTGCCTGTTCGGGCACACGCATACGCCGTTTGCGATGCGCATGACGGGAGACGAGGCCGCCTTCCCTGACGTGTCGGATGGCTCGACGTTCCGGATCGAGGAGGGGAATCGCTACCTCGTCAACGTGGGGTCGGTGGGCCAGCCGCGCGACGGCGATCCGCGCGCCGCCTACGGCATCCTCGACACGGACGGGCCTTCTCTCACCTGCTACCGGGTCGCCTATCCGGTGGAACGGGCCGGGGCGCGCATCCGCGAGGCGGGCCTCCCGGCCGGCCTCGCTTCACGCCTGGCCGTGGGCCGCTGACGGGCGCCCTCCGCCCCTCGCCTCAGGCCTGCCGACTCGCGCCGCGCGCGGCCTTGGCGGCGGCGCGGGCGTCGGCGTCCTGCCTCCGGCGCTGCTCGGCGGCAAACGCGTCCCGGGCTGCCCGCGAGCCCAGCACCCAGCCGATGACGATGCCGACGAGCACCGTCGCCGGGATGTAGATGAAATGACCGGCCCCCATCTCCCCCACGGCGGCCCCCTTACGCCTTCGGCAGGCGCCGCCCGAGATCCTTCATCTCCCGCTCCAGCTTCGTGATCCTGCGCCAGAGCGACCAGGTGTAGGCCACGAGCACGGCCCACACGAGCGCGTAGGCCGCGATGAGGAACGGAGCGGCCGGGAGTCGCTCGGCCTGCGGGAGCGACGCGATGGGCACATAGTCCCCCGGCGTCCCGGGCTGCGGCGGGGCCGGCTGCCAGGCCTGCAGAACCGGGCCCGACACCAAGGCGGCGAGGGCGAGCGCGAGCAGCAGTCTCTTCATACGCAGGTTCCAGGAGGCGCGGCGGCCTCACTCATCGAGCGCCAGGAACAGGGCCTCCGCTTCCGCGCGCCGCTCTTCGAGGCGCAGCCGCAGCGCCAGCAGGAGCGCGTACAACAGGGCGAACGCGGACACGCAGAACCAGAACGCGCTGCGCATCCCGGGTTCGAGCGTCATGATGACGCTGGTCTTCGGGTGGAGCGTCCGCCAGTAGTTCACCGACACGTACACGAACGGCACGTTGGCCATGCCGAAGAGCGCCATCGCGCCGGCGAGTTTCTCCGATCCCGGACCCCCGTACCGCCGCACCAGCAGGTACGCGGCGAACATCAGCCAGAGCAGCAGCGAGGAGGTGAGCCGCGCGTCCCAGTCCCACCACACGCCCCAGGCCTTCCGCGCCCACAAGGGGCCCGTCGCCAGGACGATCAGGCCGAACACCACCACGAGTTCCCCGGCGGCGGAGGCCAGCCGATCGGCGGCGGCGGACCGGCGAAAGAGGTATGCCGCGCTCGCGGTGCCGCACACCACAGCGGACACGAACATGAGCATCGCCGACGGCACGTGGTAGTAGAAGATCCGCTGCACGAGCCCCATTGTCGCCTCGGCCGGGGCGTTTGCCACGACGGCCGGGGCGGCGGCGAACAGCGCCATGGCGAGACACGCGAGCGGCGCGAACACCCGGGTCATCACTGCTCCGTCATCAGAGGCTCGAACGTCCACAGGGACAGCGTGACGAACACGACGTCGAAGAACACGAGGAGCGCCGCCCAGAACCGCGCCATGGCCTCGTCGGGCACGGGCTGCAGGATGGCGGCGGTGCCGCGGACTCCGGCGATGATGACCGGAATCGTGATCGGATACAAGAGCACGGGGAGCAGCACGTCGCGGCTCCGGGCACGGACCAGCATTGCCGCGAACAGGGTGCCCACCGACGCGAAGCCGAGGGTGCCCGCGGCCAGCAGCGCCGCCAGCCACAGCGGGCTGGCCGTGATCGGCGCCGCGAAGAACAGGGCGATGAGCGGCAACAGCGCGGCCTCGACGATCGCCAGCAGGACCAGCATGCCGAGGAGCTTGCCCACGTAGACGGCGGGCCGATCCGAGGGCGCCAGCATGAGCGCGCGCAGCGTGTCGGTGTACCGCTCGCGCTCGAAGGTCCGGCCGAGCCCGAGCGTGCCCGAGAAGGCGACGGCGATCCACAGGATGGCCGCCGCGGCGTCGGGCATCGCCCGGCCCTCGCGCACGAGGGCGAAGGCGAACACCAGCACGCACGAGGCCGCGAAGAAGACCGTCGTGTACACGATCTCGCGGCTGCGCATCTCGACGGCGGCGTCCTTGCGCAGGATGGCCCACGCCACCCGCATGAACTCCCTCACGACGCGCTCCCGCCGGAGGGCGCCGTGGCGCGCAGCGCCTCGCGATAGCGTTCTCGCGCCTGTCCGCCGGAGGGCGCCGTCGCGCGCACGCGCCCGTCGCCGAGTACCAGGGCCTCGTCGAGCACGCGTTCGGCGAGATCCAAGTCGTGCGTCGCGAGCACGACGATGGCCCCGTCCGACTTCAGGCCGCGCAGGCGGGCGACGAGCGCGGCGCCCGACGCCTCGTCCAGTCCGGTGAAGGGCTCGTCGAGCAGCAGCAGCCGCGGGCCGTGCAAGAGCGCGCGTTCCAGCGCCAGCCGCTGGCGCATGCCCCGCGAGAACCCCGACACGACATCGTCTCCGCGCGACTCGAGGCCCGCCGTCCGCAGCGCTTCCGCCACCCTGCTGCCGGCGTCGGGCAGGCCATAGAGCCTCGCGAAGAAGGCAAGGTTCTCGCGGGCCGTGAGATCCGGATACAAGTACAGGTCGTGGCCGAGGAGCCCGATTCGCGCCCGCACGGCCGGCCCGCCCGTCCGCGCCTCGTGCGAGCCGTAGCGCACGCGGCCGGACGAGGGCGGGAGCAGCGTCGAGAGCACGGCGAGCAGGGTGGACTTCCCCGCTCCGTTCGGGCCGAGCAGGCCGACGATCCGGCCGGCCTCGCACACCATCGATACCCTGCTGAGGGCGCGCCGCCGCCCGAAGCTGCGCGAGACCTCCTCGGCGACGACGCGATCGAAGTCGAGCGCCATGCCGCCTCGCTCTAGCCCGCGGCCGCCGCGGTTCGGGACTCCTGCGCGTCCAGCTCGCCGTAGACCCGTTCGAGCTGGCGAACCAGATCCTCCCGGCGCGCCGCGTGCCGCGACTCGGAGATCGAGCCCGCCCGCCGTGCTTCTTCGACCCGCACGAGGTCCGCCAGCAGGCGCTCGCGGCGTTCGGCCAGCTGCGCGCGGCGGCCCGCGCCGCCGCCGGACACGGGGCCGGCGGAGAAGGCGGAGTACGCGCCCGCCGCGAGAATGACCAGGCCGAGGGCCAGCGCCACGTTTCGCCCGGTGCGGCTCCGGTGAGGAAGGCCGTCGAGCGAAATCGCCAGTTCCTGCCCCGCCGCCAGGGCGCCGCCGCTGCCGGCGACGAAGACGCTGCCGCCGTCCTCGCCTTGCCGGCTGCTCGTGAACTGCGGCGATGTCATCCGGGCAGCTCCGGCGCCTGCCAGGACCACGCGCAAGCCGTCCCAGTCCAGCGGAAACCGCTGCGCGACGACATGTGCGCCCGCCCCCGGTCGCACTGCATACGCGAGCTTCACCGGGGTCCTCCCCGGCTTGATGGGGTTGTTGATCGTGACGCGGCGGCCCCGAATCGTCACCTGTTGCGTGTCTTCGATTGGCGCGGCTTGCTCGGCGCCGTCGGGAAGCGTGAAGGAGAGCTCCGGCGAGGGGCTGACGGGCGCGGTCCCGGCATTGACGAGTTCAAAGAGATAGAAGACCTCCAGCACGTCGTCTTCAAGCTCGATGTGGATGCGGCTGCCGCTGCCGAACGAGAGGCCCGAGGCGCGGGCCCCGGAGCCGCCGGCCATCGGGGCCGGGTCGGCCGTGGGCGGCGTCCCGACGGCCGAGGGCGCGCTGCCCGGCGGCGGCTCCGCGCCTGCAGAGGCTGCCCCGCCTCCGGCCACCAGCACGAGGCGAACACCCGCGCTCGCCGGCATGCCGAAGGCGCTCGACTCGAGCCGTTCTTCGCCGACGAGGGCAACGGCACGCACCTGGACGCCAGCCTCGACGCCCTCGAACAGCGCCCGGCCAGCGGCGTCAGTCCGGGCCGACCGGGTGCCGGCACCGACGATCAGCTGGACCTCGTGGCCGGCGATATTGTCTGCCATCGTGCCGCGCACCAGGCGAACCGACACCGTGCCCGGCGCCACGTCCGGGCTCGGGATCGGGATGCCCGACATCTGCCTCGCGTCCATGCCCTGCGCCGCCGCGTGTCCGAGCGCCGCCGCGAGGCACGCCGCCAGCCCGATCCCGCAACGCGCCGCGCGCGTGGTCATGGCGCCTCCTCGATCTTCGCCCCGCATGACTTGCAGAACCTGGCGTCCGGATCGGCCCGCAGGCCGCAGACCGGGCAGGCTCTGTCCACCGACGCGGCTTCCGCCTGCGCGGGCACAGGCACGTCCGGCGCGCGCGGCGGTCCGAGCCGCGCGGCGAGATCGCGCTCGATGAGCGCACGGTACCCGCGGCCCTCGCCGTCCAGCTGCCGCAGGATGCCCGCCGCCCGGCTGCGCAGTCGGACCGACATCTCCTGGAAGTCCGCGTCGGAGATCTTCTTCATCGCCCGGTCGAACTCGGCGTCCTTGATGGAGCGCAGCACGAGCGACTTCTCCCGCTCGAGCGCGGCCCGCGTCCGTCCGCCGATCATCTCGACCCGCTCCCCGGCGTCCGGAGCGAGGAGCGGCACGATCGTCCGCGCCGCGGCAGCCGCAACGAACGCGGCGGTTACGACCAGCACGGCCATCGTCACCGTGTTCGCGACCGGCGTGCCGCGCGTCACCACGACGCCCGCCGCGACCGCGACGAGCGTGGCGAGGCCGAGGAGGTGCCAGGGCCTGAGGCCGCCCGGCTCGCCGACCGGCTCCGTGCGGGGCGCGGGCCGCGGCGGCGTCGGCGGCACGGCCGCGCCGCGGCGGGTCTTCTCACTCGGTGTACGCGCCATGGACGCACTCCCTGCCGCGCGGGCTCCCGGGGGGCCGCGCGGCGCCCGCGCCGGCCGGTCAGCGCTCCGCTGCCGGCACCACCGCCGCGGCTGCCTGCTCCCGCTCGGGAAGCAGCGCAATGACCGTGCCGAGGAACAGGATGCCGAATCCAGTCCAGATCCAGTTGACCAGCGGGTTGACGACCACCTGGAGGCTCACCGACTGGTCCGACAGGTCGTACGCCGGCATGATCACATACAGGTCCCTGGCCAGGGATCGGCGGATGGCCACTTCCGTCGTCGGCTGATTCTCATGCTTCCGATAGAACCAGCGCGCGGGCCGGAGCGTGCCGAGCGAACGCCCGTTCTCGCTGATGGCAATCTGCCCCGTGACCATCTGCTTCTGCCCGTCGTCGGTCACCGCGACGCCGTCGTTGCGGAGCGTCACGCCGTGGATCGTGGTCTGCTGGCCGAGCTTCACCAGGGCCTGCTCGTCCCGCTTGAAGCCCTCGCCCGCGAAGCCGATGAACATCAGCACGATGCCAAGGTGCACGATGTACCCGCCGTATCGGCGACGCTGGCGGGCCACCAGCCCCACGGCCGCCGTCAGCAGGTCGGTTCCCGTCGCCTGCCGGCGCACCTTCGCGCCCCGGACGAACTCCTGCACGATCGTCGCGGCGACAAATGCGGAGAGGCCGAAGCAGATGAGCGACGTCCACACGCGCACGCCGAAGGCGGCGAGCCCCGCCGAGACCGCCAGCGCGAACGCCACGGGCCAGAGGAACTGGTCGCGCAGGTTCAGCGGCGTCGAGCGCCTCCACGCCAGGAGCGGCGCGGCGCCTGTCAGCGCGAGGAGGAGCAGGCCAAGGGGCGCCATCCACCGGTTGAAGAACGGCGGGCCCACCGTCAGGCGATTCCCCGTCAGCGCCTCGCTCAGCGTCGGGAACATCGTCCCGAAGAGGACGAGCAGCGCTGCGACGAGCAGGATCCAGTTGTTGGCCACGAACGCGGCCTCGCGCGACAGCCAGGACTCGAGCTCGTACCGCGGCCGGAGCAGGGGAAGGCGACGCAGGATCCAGGCGAAACTGAAGAGCAGCAGGGCCGCCATGAAGACCGCGAACATCCAGGCCAGCGTGCGATCCTCGCCGAAGGCGTGGACCGACTGCACGACGCCCGAACGCGTCATGAAGGTGCCGAAGATCGTGAGGAAGAACGTGAGGACCACGAGCGACACGTTCCACACCTTCAGCATGCCCCGGCGCTCCTGAACGATCACCGAGTGCAGGAAGGCCGACGCCGTGAACCACGGCAGCAGGCCCGCGTTCTCGACCGGGTCCCAGGCCCAGTAGCCGCCCCACCCCAGCTCCTCATACGCCCAGATCATGCCGAGCACGAGGCCGAGCGTCAGGAACAGCCAGCTCACCATGGTCCAGCGGCGCACGGCGCGCAGCCACGCGTCGTCCAGGCGGCCCGTGATGAGGGCCGCCATCCCGAACGCGTACGGAATGGTCATGCCGACGAAGCCGATGTAGAGGCTCGGCGGATGCACCACCATGTACATGTTCTGGAGGAGCGGATTCAGGCCCTGGCCGTCATCGGGCGACTGGACGAGGTAGGTGTCGAACGGGTTGCTGTGGACCAGCATCATCAGGAGGAAGAACATCTCCACGGCCGAGACGATGGCGACGACGTACGGGACGAGTTCGCGGTGCCGATCGCGGTTGACGCGCACCGCCAGCGAGCCGAACACCGCCAGCAGGAACACCCAGAACATGATGGAGCCGTCCAGGCCGCCCCAGTACGAGGTCAGCTTGTAGAAGAGCGGCTGGAGGTGGTCCGAGTAGCGGTGGACGTACTTGATCGCGTAGTCATCGGTGAGGAACGCCCGGACGATCACCGCCGAGGCGGCCGTCATGAGGGCCGCCGTCAGGTAGAAGGCGCCGACCGCGCTTTCGACGAGCCGGCGCGAGCCCCGCCGCGCGCCCGAGAGCGAGGCGGCGACCGCGCAGGCCGCCGCGACGAAGGCCGCCATCAACAGGAACGAACCCAGAGAGGCCATGTGTCACCCGCGCCCGCCGGCAGCGGCCGGGGGCGAACCCGCGCGCTGGCGCGTCGCCGGCAGGCAGGATGGATGGTGGACGGAACGTGGAACGCGGCTCACCCGGGCCCGCACCGGCCCTCCGTCAGGCGCCAGGCCTGGCGAGCCCCCGTTTGGCTTCGTACTTCGAGGGGCACTTCGCCATGACGCCGTTCGGGGCGACGTGGAACTCGCCGTCGCGGAGCCGGCCCTTCAAGACGACCTCGCACTCGTCTGTGAACGTGTCCGGCACGATGCCGTCGTAGGTCGCCTCGAGGACCGCTCCCCGGCTCTGAACCTTGAAGCGATACTCGAGCGAGTCCCGCTTCCGGAGCACCGAGTCCTTGACCACGAAGCCGTGGAGCTGGAGGTCCTTCCCCTGCCAGCGACCGGGGTCGGCCAGTATCTCGTCGACATGGGCGTAGTACTCGGTGCCCTCGCTGAGGGCCGAGTACAGGAGTCCCCCGAGGGCGAGAACGAGCATCAGGACGGTGAGGCCGACCTTGAGGGCTTTGCGTTTCATGGCAAGTCAAGTGGCTGACGAGAACCGCCTTTTCAGGATACCCTCGGGGGCCGGGGCGGTCAATCGAGTGGCCCCTCGGCTTCGCACCCGCCGCCGGCGGCCGCCTCGGGCCGCCACGCGCGCACGACGCCAGCCGCCTCGAGCAACCGCTGGACGGTTTCGAGCGGCAGACCGACGACGTTGCTGTAGGACCCTGTCACACGCGCGACGAAGCGCGAACCCAGGCCCTGGACGGCGTACGCGCCGGCCTTGTCGGCCGGTTCTCCAGTGGCGACGTACCAGTCTACTTCCGAGGCGCTCAGCTCGCGAAAGCTGACCGCCGTGGACTCCACCGCCAGCTCGGCATCCGCCCCGCAGACGACTGCCACCCCCGTCAGCACGTCGTGCGTCCGGCCCGAGAGCCGCTCGAGCATCCGCCGTGCGTCACGCCCGTCGGCTGGCTTGCCGAGCATCTCCCCGCCGAGCACGACCGTTGTGTCGGCCGCCAGGACGACCGCCTCCCCCGCCGAGGCGGCCACGGCGCGCGCCTTCAGCAACGAGACCCGGCGCACGTAGTCCGCAGCCGCCTCTCCCGGCCGCGCCGACTCGTCGACGTCGGCCGGCACGGTGTCGAACTCGTAGCCGGCGCTGCGGAGCAGCGCGATCCGCCTCGGCGAGGCCGACGCCAGGACCAGCCGCATCCTGGAATGATACACTTGGCATTCCTGCACGCCCGAGCCCGACGTATGGAGCCTGTCCAGTCGCTGGCCGCCGCCACCATCGCGCGCGTCGTGCGGCCAGCGCCGCTCTCCGGGGAGAAGATACTGTTTGCCTGGAGGCTGGCTGTCGGGCCCGCGCTCGCCCGGGTCACGCGCATCCGCCTGCTGCGAAGCGGCATCCTGGATGTCCGGCTGGACGACGAGCGGTTCGGCGAGGAGCTGGCGCGATCGGCGGACACCGTTCTGCGGCGAGTCCAGGAGGTGCTGGGCCGGGAGGTCGTGCGCCGCGTCGCCGTTCAGTTGCGGGCGCCGGACGAACGCCGACCCCGGCGCCGCGGAGCGTCCGGGCGCACGCGCGCGGAGGGGGGCCGATGAGCGGCGAGACCGTCGGGGTCGTCGGCGCGGGGACAATGGGCAGCGGCATCGCCCAGGTCTTCGCGCAGGCGCGATTCGGCGTCGTGCTGCAGGACGTGTCGTCGGCGGCGCTCGAACGTGGCCGGCGCGCCATCGAAAGGAGCCTCGCGAAGCTGGTCGAGAAGGGCGTGATCGACGCCGAGGCGAGCACGGCTGCGCTCGGCCGGATCGCCTTCACCGGCGAGCTGTCCCAGCTGGCCGCCGCCGATCTCGTTGTCGAAGCGGCCGTCGAGGACCTGGCCGTCAAACGCGGCCTCTTCGGCGCGCTGGACGCTCTCGTCCGCCCCGGCGTCATTCTGGCGTCGAACACCTCCGCGCTCCCGATCGGAAGCCTCGCCTCCGCCACGACTCGCCCGGCGCTCGTGCTGGGCATGCACTTCATGAACCCCGTGCCGCTGATGCCGCTGGTGGAGCTCGTGCGCGGGGCGCGCACATCGCCCGACGCCATGGCGACCGCCGCCGAGGTATGCCGGCGGCTGGGCAAGACGCCCGTCGAGTCGGCCGACTCGCCCGGCTTCATCGCCAACCGGCTGCTCATGCCGATGATCAACGAGGCGATCTTCGCCGCCATGGAAGGCATTGGCACGCCGGAGGCGATCGACACCGTCATGAAGCTCGGCATGAACCATCCGATGGGGCCGCTCGCGCTCGCCGACCTCATCGGCCTCGACGTGTGCCTCGCCATCATGAAAGCGCTGCACGCCGGATTCGGCGATCCGAAGTACCGGCCCTGCCCCCTGCTCGAGGAGATGGTGGCGTCAGGCCGGCTTGGGCGGAAGAGCGGGAAGGGGTTCTACGAGTATTGACAACGGGAGCCGGGACCGGCGATCAGAGGCCGGGCGCCGGGTGCGGTGGCGGACCGGTCGACCGCCTTTGCCACCAGAGCGCAGCAAGCGCCAGCGGCGCAAGCACCACCAGCTCGCGCGCGATGGAACGCGCATTGCCGAAGACGAACTCGTCGAGATTCCAGTAGCGCCGCGACACGTCGGCGAACAGGTCGAAACCCGAGGAGTAGTACCGGTCGGTGAACGGCCAGAGCGCCATCAGGCCGATCGGGGGCGTGCCATCGTGGCCGAGCCAGTCGAGGAAGACGTGGCTGCCCCACGCCGCCGCGCAGACGAGCGCGGCCGTGACGGCCGGGCGCCGCAGCCACAGCGCGCCGGCGGCGGCCGCCAGTCCCACAAGGGCGATGGCGCCGACGCTGTGAGTGTAGGTGCGGTGAGACGCCATCAGGATGTCGGCATCGGGTGCGGCTGCCAGCAGGGCGCAGAAGGCGACCGGGATCGAGCCGGCGCTGGCGAGCCGCCCGGGCGCTGCGCCGGCCGGGTCTCCCGGCTGTGAGCGGGCGGCTTCGAGCGCGTGCGCGGCCCAGCCGACGGCGAGTCCGGCCACCATATGGCCGATGGGGCTTGGCATTACCCAACCCTAGCAGTCTCTGCCCTGCTCCGACAAGGGCGCCAGGCGCTTTCTGCCATGGCATGGAGCGAAGGGCGAAAGCGGCGCGCAGCGTAACTAGTTGAAAACAAACATATAAAGCCGCGTTGAATGCCGATTTTCGCTTGACGAGCTGACGGCACGCATCTAGAATGCTTCGGTGACCGGCCGGCACAGCAAGGAGCAGTCATGCCCGTAGACGACCGTACGGAACGTACGAAGGCGCTGGACGTCGCGCTTTCCCAGATTGAGAAGCAGTTCGGCAAGGGGTCCATCATGCGCCTGGGCCAGAAGGGCGCCATCCTCCCCGTTGATTCCATTCCCACGGGCGCCGTCAGCCTGGACTTCGCGCTCGGCATCGGCGGCATGCCGCGCGGGCGCGTCGTCGAAATCTACGGTCCCGAGTCGTCGGGCAAGACGACGCTGGCGCTGCAGCTCATCGCCGAAGCGCAGAAGCTGGGCGGCATGGCGGCGTTCGTGGACGCGGAGCACGCGCTCGACGCAACCTATGCGCAGAAGCTCGGCGTCGATCTCGACAACCTGCTGGTGTCGCAGCCGGACAACGGGGAGCAGGCGCTCGAAATCGTCGAGGTGCTCGTTCGCTCCGGCGGCGTTGACGTCGTGGTCGTGGACTCGGTGGCGGCGCTGGTGCCGCGCGCGGAGATCGAGGGGGAGATGGGCGAGGCGCAGATGGGCCTGCAGGCCCGCCTGATGTCGCAGGCCCTGCGCAAGCTGACCGGCGTCGTGTCGAAGTCCAAGACGTCGCTCGTGTTCATCAACCAGCTGCGCGAGAAGATCGGCGTGATGTTCGGCAGCCCCGAGACGACGACGGGCGGGCGCGCGCTGAAGTTCTACGCGTCGGTGCGCCTCGACATCCGCCGCATCGCGAGCATCAAGGATGGCGAGATGGTGGTCGGCGGCCGGGTCCGGGTCAAGGTCGTCAAGAACAAGGTGGCGCCGCCGTTCCGCGAGGCGGAGTTCGACATCCTGTACGGCGAGGGCATCTCGAAGGAAGGCGACCTGCTCGACCTGGCGGTCGATCGGAAGATCGTGGAGAAGAGCGGGACATGGTTTTCGTTCAGCGGGGAGCGCCTCGGGCAGGGGCGTGAGAACGCGAAGCAGTTCCTCCGGGAGAACCGGGGCGTCTGCAAGGCGATCGAGGAGCGCGTAAGGAAGGAGCTCGGGCTCGTGCGCGAGGCCCCGTCCGAGGCCGAGCCCGCCCCGGAGAAGGAGAAGGCGCCTCCATCGCGGAGGTAGGGGCGCGCACGATCGGCGCCGGGCCTCAGCAGCCCGGACTTTTCATCCGGGCTTCGGCGCGAAGACCCGAGCAGTCGGGTCCCGTGGGCGTGCTCGTCGTGGCGTGCCGGGCTTGGCGCGCTGGCTGCGCGTGTTTTGCGGGCGGCGATCTGCGTGCTATAGTGGCCATCTCGCCACGCGGCTGACCTTGGTGCCGAGGTAGCTCAGGTGGTAGAGCACGTGACTGAAAATCACGGTGTCGGCAGTTCAACTCTGCCCCTCGGCACCACAATTCCTTGACCATGTCGATGATTTCGGTGACCCCGGCCGCTGGGGTTGCGCTGAGGGTGCACTGATGGCACCAGCCAGGCGCCTTCGGGTCGCGGTGGGCTTGCTGGCGCGCTGGAGGCCCCCCACCTATTGAGGCTCAGAACGTCGGACAAGTTGACGTACCGTGGGTGACGGCCCGGCCGGGCCAGTCGGGTTAACGCCTTTATCCTACTGTACCAGCATCACTTGGAGTTACGATAGACCCAACCCTCCGTCGGTCATCCATCGGGCATCGAATTTGCTATATAGAACGGCGACGAGCCGGAACGACCGGCTCGCCGTTGAGAGGAGCATGGTAATGCGCAAGACGATTGGAATCGCGATAGTCGCCCTGGCCATGGCCCTGGCGGCCGCCCCGGCTCAGGCCGACCTCATCTACTACACCGGCACGGACGCCAACAACGACGGGATCGACGACGCCTTCACGGTGAACGGCAACCCGGCTTACCTGGTTACCAAGACCGCCAACGGCTGGCCGGTGCTGCCGAATCCGAGCATTACTCTCGGCAAGTACATCTCCTGGGCGGCCGACCAGTCCAACGCGACGCAGGGCAGCCAGACGGGCCAGCTCTTCACGTACGCCTTCTCTTTCAACTGGGCCGGACTGCCGCTGACCACGACGTTCGACTTCCGCTGGCTCTCGGACGACTACCTCAGCGACGTTCTTCTCAATGGGACGAGTCTCGGCGTGAACAACCTCGGCCAGCCGTCGCCCTGGACCCAGTCGTACGCCGTGAACGGTGTATCCGGCACGGTCCAGAGTGGCATTAACACCATCGAGTTTCTGATCTGGAACACCGGCGGCCAGCAGCCTCCTTACTACGGCCAGAGCGGGCCGACGGGCATGGCTGCGGATTTCACGGTGCACGGCGAAGCCACGACCGTTCCGGAGCCGGCGTCATCGATGGCGCTCCTGGCCATGGGGCTCGCGGGGCTGGCGTGCTGGCGTGCGCGGCAGCAGTCCCGGTGATTCGTCGAAGCTAGGCGCCAGCGAAGAGGGCCACCCCGAGAGGTGGCCCTCGCTGCGTACGGCCCGCTCAAGACCCTGCACTGCCGGGCCTCCCTCGAGCCGGCGCCGCCGGCGCGCCGCTCCTGACGCGGCGTGAATCAGGGGGAGAACAAGAAGTTCCGAAGCTGCCACACGTCCTCGTGGTTAGCGCGTGCCTCGGGGTTCTCGCTGAAGTAGACGCGATGACGCTGGAGGGGGGTCCAATCCGAGCGTACGGAGACGATCCGCCCCAGGTACGGCCGCGCGAACCGCAGGATTTCCTCGTGGGGCAGGTCCTCCGGGAAGCACAGTCCGCGGTTCGGGTTGCGCTCGATCCAGAGCACGGCGGCGAGCACGCCCGCCGCCACCTGCAGCGCGGTGGCGTTGACGTCGCGCACCCGGCGGCGGGCCTGCGCGATCGAGAGGATGCTGCCGGTCCACCACGAGTTGAACGGATGCCCCATCAGCAGCGCGCCCACCAGGTCCCGGCCCGCCGTGATCTCGCGCGTCATGATGCGCCGGCGCGGGTGGAGCTCGTAGTTGCGGCAGCGCAGCTCGTGCAGCGAAACGAGCGAATCGTTGCACGGCATGTAGGCGTAGTGGACGGTGGGCCGGTAGACGGGCACCCCGCCCTCGCGCACGGTGAGCGCGTGTGACACGCCGAACGACTCCCCGTGCGTGACGATCATGCCGACGATGTCCTGCCCCGGCACCCAGGAGCGCACCAGCGTGTTGAGCCCCATGCGCGGCAGGAGAATCTGGTTTCGCGGCCCCTCGTCCGGCACGATCGCGTAGGCCGGCAACTCCCGTTCGTGCGTGCCCCAGCCCAGTTCGCTCGGGGAGATGGATTCGTCCCACATGCCCTCGATGGACCACGTGCCGACGAACTCGTCGGGCCGCTTCGGGACCGGGGCGCGCTGCGTGTCCCATTCGCTGCAGTGAATCACCTTCACCCCAAGCGCGCGGGCGAGGCCGGCAAACGATCGGCGCTTCAGGCACGCCCGCGTCTCGCGCCTGCTCGCCGGGTCGAGGCGATCCTCGCGGAGCGCGGCAGCCGCGATGTCGAGCAGGCCCTTCTTGACGAAGTGCGAGACCAGGCCGGGATTGGCGCCGTGGTCGATCACGGCGGTGGCGCCGCCCCGCCACTGTTCGACCTGATCGAGCAGGCGCACGTACCGGGAGTACAGCGACTTCTGGTAGATGGATCGGGTCTGCAGGTCGTCTTCCGGATCCCAGGACTCCACGGACGCATTGACGTAGCGCACGTGGTGGTCGTGGGCCCATTGGAGCATCTCGAAGCAGTCGATGCTCCAGGCCATGTCGATGATGAGCCCCCCTTCGCCGATGTTGGACGACAGGATCCGGCTGAGATTGGCGGGGCCGACCCGCTCCCTGATGAACCGCAGGCCGCGTCGGATCCACGGCGCGAGCAGGCGCCGGCGGTCGGCGAGGTCGATGACCGTGATGTCGGCGGGACTCACGCCCACGCGCGAGACGAGCAAAGGCAGCAGGGCCTGCGCACAGATGCCGTACCCGGTGATCAGGATCCTGCGGCGTTCACGCTTCATCGGCGAGCACCCTCCGTCGTTGCAGCCCCGAGCGAGCCGCCCGGGTCCTCTGGCCTTCGTCGACGAGCACGGCCTGCCTGCCCCGGTGCAGCGCCCGCGAACCGCGAAAGCCCCCCGCCGGCCGCCTGCCGCGTCGATCGACGTGCTGAAGGGGGCGTCCGAATTCTAGCATCTCGCCGGGCATTCGTCCCGCGAGCGCACCGGGCCGCGGGCTCGAGCCCGCGCGATTGCCCTCGAACGCGCAGGGCGCAGCTTGATACGATGTGCGCGGCGGATCGATGCCGGCGGCGCGGCCGGACGAGGAGGACGCATGGCGCAAGCGCACGCCGGCGGCGGGCTGATGGGCGTGCTCCGGCGGCTTGCCGGGCAGAAGGTGAACCTCCTGCTGCTGGCGGCCCCGGTCAGCTGGGCCCTGTGCGCGCTCGCGCCGGCATCACCGTGGACCTTCGTGGCCGGCGCGGTCGCGATCGTCCCCCTGGCAGGCCTCATCGGCCAGGCCACCGAGGAACTCGCGAAGCGCAGCGGGCCGACGCTCGGCGGGTTCCTGAACGCCACCTTCGGAAACGCCGCCGAGCTGATCATCGCGTTTGTCGCTCTTCGCGAGGGGCACATCGAACTGGTCCAGGCGACGATTACCGGCAGCATCGTCGGCAACCTGCTGCTCGTCTTCGGCCTGGCGGAGCTGGCCGGCGGCATCGGCCGGGTGTCGCAGCGCTTCGACCGGCGTGCGGCCGGCAACGCCACGATCATGCTCTTCCTCGCGGTGGTCGCGCTGGTGATGCCGGCGGTATTCGACCTGACCGTCTTCGGCAGCCTCGCACCGCGCCCGCCCGCGATCTACTACCTGAGCGTCGGCACGTCCATACTGCTCATCGCCGCCTACGTGAGCAGCCTGGTGTACGCGTTCAGGACGAACCGCGCCCTGCTTCGCGCGGTCGAGCCGGCTGCAGCGCCGCACTGGACGGTGCCGCAGTCGGTGGGCGTGCTGGGCGTCGCGACCGTGCTCACCGCCGTCGGCGCTGAGGTCCTCATCCAGGGCCTCGAGCCGATGCTCGCCTCCTTCGGCTGGGGCGAGCTGTTCACCGGCGTCATCGTCGTCGCGGTGATCGGCAACGCAGCCGAGCACTTCAGCGCGGTGGTCGCGGCGCGCCGGGACCAGATGACGCTGGCGGTCGAGATCGCCGTCGGCAGCAGCGCGCAGGTGGCGCTCTTCGTCGCCCCGGTGCTCGTGCTCGCCTCGTTCGCCCTCGGCCACCCGATGACGCTGCTCTTCCATCCCCTCGAGATCGCCGCCATCGGGCTCTCCGTGCTCGCTACCGCCATCGTCGCCCTGGACGGCGAGAGCAACTGGGTCGAGGGCCTGCAGCTCCTCGCCCTCTACGCCGTGCTGGGCATGGCGTTCTACTTCCTGCCGCCGGGCTAACTGTCGAGAAGCGCCTGGGAGACCAGCGCCTTGCCTTGCCCGAGATCTTCACGTCGCACGGCGTCCGGCGCGCCCCAGCGAGCAGGGCCGGGGCCTGTCTGAGATCGATCTGGAGGAACGTGGAGGCCGCGCCGTCCCAGCCGCAGTCGCCCCCCGAGCCGTCGCGGACGCGCGCCTTCGTCACGGGCGCGATGCGGACGAGGCGGCCGGCGGAGAAACCCAAGGCAGCGGCCCGCTCCCGCCTCACGGCTTGCGCGAGCGCGGGAGCGGCCAGCAGGGCCGACCACTCGGCCGGCAACGCGGCTCGTGTGCCGCGACGGGCTCCCCTCTCGGCGGCCGGCCGGTGCCGGCGCGAGCGCGGCAGGCGTCGGCGAGGCCGCCCGAAGGCCTTACTGCGGCACTAGGACGTTGAAGAGCAGGGGCACGCTGAGGCGGAGGTAGGCGCCGATCGGGTCTACTCCCGACAGGGCCGGGACGCCCCAGCACACCGCGAGCAGGAGCGGAAAGGCATACCGCTGGAGCCGGTAGTACGTAGGTAGGGCCGAGTCCGAGAGGAACAACGGGACAATGCTCGATCCGTCGAGGGCGGAATCGGGATCAGGTTGAAGAACATCAGGACCAGGTTTACTTCTACAAACGCGCCCGCGAACAGCCACGCCCAGGCCAGCGGGCGGCAGTCAGGGGCGCCGAGCGTCCACGCGAGCCACGCGGCCGCGCTTCCTGCGCCCGCAAGGAGCAGGTTCGCCGCCGGACCCGCGAGGCTGGTGCGCAGCTGGCCCCGGCGCACGTCCCTGTAATAGGCCGGATTGATGGGCACCGGCTTGGCGTAGCCGAATACGGGCGCGCCGGAGCTCCAGAGCATGAGCGGCAGCAGCACCGTGCCGAAGAGATCGAGGTGGCGCAGCGGGTTGAGCGAAAGCCGGCCCGCGTTGCGCGCCGTGGGATCGCCGAGCCGGAGCGACACCCAGCCGTGCGCGACCTCGTGCAACACGATGGACGGGACGAGCAGGCCAAGCGTGAGGAGGCCGAAGGCGGCGGACGTCACGTCCGGACGTCCAGCCGCGAGCCGCAGCCGGAGCGCCGGACGGCCCCGCCGCGCGAACGAGAACCGGCCGGCTGCTCGGCGCGGCAGCGCGGGACGCTGCGCGCTTCAGGCGTCGCCGCTGTCGTCGTCGTGCCCGGACGGCAGGCTGGTGGCGAAGTCGTCGAAGTCGTCTCCCAGATCGAAATCGGCCTTCTCTTCATCGAGGTCCGACACCCGTCCGCCGCCCCTGATCTTGATCGGGCCCTTCGGGCCGCCCTCTCCCCGTCCTTTCGCCGGGCCGGCGCGCCGACCTTTCGGCGGGGCCGGAGGCCCGAAATTCCGCTCGCGGCGGGCGGCGCTGTCAGCGGGCGGAGCGGGCGCGCGGTAGCCGCCCGCGAAGGGCGCGCCGGCGGTCGACGGCGGGCGCGGTCCCCGCTCCTCCCTCGGCCGCGCCTCGCTCACGGACAGGGTCCGGCCGAGGAACGGCTGGCCATTCAGCCTGCGAATGACCTCCGTCGCCGCGGCGAGATCCGGGTAGTCCACGAAGGCAAACCCTCGCGGTCTCCCTGTCTCGCGGTCCATCGGCATGACGATGGAGAGCGGCGGGGCCACGGCGGACACGTGCGCCCGGAGGTCAGCTTCCGTGGCGCTGTAGGGAAGATTGCCGAGAAACAACCGAACTGGCACGCTGGTATCTCACCTCGTGGTTATACGGCGCTCGGCCGTGTTGTGGCTGGAGGGATGCGCGCAGACGCTCGGGAGGAATGGGCGGTCAAGGCTCAGGGCTGATGCCGTCGCTAGACTCTACCAAAGCTGGATGGCGGGCGCAACCTCGCGCCGCGCTTCCCGGCCGCCGCCCGTCTGCACGCCAGAGCGGGATGGCGGCCGCTGCCGGGCCTGTCCCCGGTGGTATCGGCGCCTGACCTCGCCTTGCACATCCCGGGGTCCTTTGGTAGCGTGAGGCGTTCCTCGAGCAGGAGATCCCGTGATCCGGAAACTCGCGCTGCTGCTGCTCGTGGCGGTCGTCCTGGCGCCGGCCTGCAGGAAGGGCGCGCCCTCGGCAGTGCGCCGCTCCGACGGCGCTGCCGCGCCGGCGCAGGCGGCGGTACCGGGCGAGCCGGCGGCACAAGCGGTCCCCGCGGAGTTGCCGCAGGTTGTCGCCCGCGTCAACGGCCAGGATGTGCAGCGGTCCGAGCTCGACATGGCCGTCAAGGCCGTCGAGGACCGCGCCGGCAGCGCCGTTTCGCCCGAACAGCGCGACGCGCTATACCGTCAGGTCCTCGACCGGCTCGTCGGCTACCACCTTCTTGTTCAAGAAGCCCGCAGGCGGAAGATCGCGGCGCCGGCCGCGGACGTGGACGACCAGATCGCCGACATGAGGCGGCAGTTCCCCAACGAGGCGGCGTTCTCGGACCTGCTGCAGTCGCGCGGCGTCACGCTCGAGCAGCTGCGCGCGGACACGGCCGACACGCTCGCCGTCAACCGGATGCTGCAGTCGGAGATCGAGCCCGGGCTCGCGGTGACGGAGGCGGAGGCCAGGGCGTTCTTCGAGCAGAACCAGGCCCGGTTTCGGCAGGGAGACGCCGTGCGGGCGAGCCACATCCTCGTCCGCGTCGAGGCCGGCGCGGATGCGGCGGTCAAGGCGCAGGCCAGGGCCAGGGCGGAGCGCCTCCTGGCGGAACTGAAGCAAGGCGCCGCGTTCTCGGATCTGGCGAAACGCGAGTCGCAGGATCCCGGCAGTGCCGCAAACGGCGGCGACCTCGGGTTTCTCACCCGCGGTGACATGGTGCCGGCCTTCGCGCAGTCGGCCTTCTCCCTCAAGCCGGGCCAGACAAGCAGCGTGGTCGAAACGCCGCTCGGGTTCCACATCATCAGCGTGACCGCGATGAAGCCGGGGCGCGATCTCGGGTTCGACGACGTCAAGGCGCGCGTCGAGGGCTACCTGAAGCAGCAAGCCCGCGATCGGAAGAGCCAGGAGTTCGTGGAGCAGCTGAAGGCCAAGGGCAGGATCGAGATTCTCATGTAATCCCGGGTCGGCTGTCCGTCTGCCGGGCGCGACGACGTCCCGGCCGGCGGAAGTCGGCCGGGCCGGGCCGCGCGACGCCGCGACGAGGGAGGCGCCATGTTTCACCCGCCCAGGAAGTACAGGCATCGGGACGTGCAGGGTCATCCGCTCCGGCCCGAGACGCTGATGATGGGCTACGGGTACGACCCGCAGTTCTCCGAGGGCGCCGTCAAGTGCCCCATCTTCCAGACCTCGACGTTCACCTTCAAGACGGCCGAGGACGGCAAGTCGTTCTTCCAGCTGGCGTACGGGCTGCGCGAGCAGGGGCCGGCCGAGGAGCCGGGGCTGATCTACTCGCGCGTGAACAATCCCGACCTCGAGATCCTCGAGGAGCGCCTCGGCCTCTGGGACGAGGCGGAATCCGGCCTGGCGTTCTCGTCGGGGATGGCCGCGATCTCGACGACCATGTTCAGCGTGCTCAGGCCCGGAGACGTCCTGCTTGCCAGCGCGCCCGTCTACGGCGGCACGGAATTCCTGATCGAGAACATCCTGCCGCAGTTCGGGATCAAGCGCGTCTGGTTCGGCGCCGGCTCGCTCGAGCCCGGCCTCGCCGACGCCGTCGAGACGGCCCGTGGCCTTGGCCGCGTCGGGTTGATCTACGTGGAAACCCCCGCGAACCCGACGAACGGACTCGTGGACATCGCCGCGTGCGCGGCTGCGGCCCGCTCGCTGCGGAACGCCGATGGCCGCCGCCCCCTCGTGGCGGTGGACAACACCTTCCTCGGTCCGCTGTGGCAGCGCCCCCTGCGCCACGGCGCCGACTTCGTGATTTACTCGCTCACCAAGTACGTCGGCGGGCACAGCGACCTCATTGCGGGCGCCTGCCTGGGGACCGAATCGGCCATCGCGCCCGTTCGAGGCCTGCGCACGATTCTCGGCACGATTGCCGACCCTCACACCTGCTGGCTGCTGCTCCGCAGCCTGGAAACCCTGAAGCTCCGCATGACGGGCTCGATGGAGAACGCCAGGCGCGTCGCCGAGTTCCTCGCCGGGCACCCGAAGGTGAAAGCCGTCCATTACCTCGGCTTTCTGGGGCCCGCCGACCCCCAACTCGGACTGTACCAGCGGCAGTGTCAGGCGCCGGGATCCACGTTTTCGTTCGAGGTCGATGGCGGTGAAGCCGAGGCGTTCCGGCTGCTCAACCGGCTCGAGGTGATCAAGCTCGCGGTCAGCCTGGGGGGCACGGAGAGCCTCATCGAGCACCCGGCGACGATGACGCACTCGGACATCCCGCCGGGGCGCCAGCTCGAGATGGGCATCACGCCGTCGATGGTGCGACTGTCAGTGGGCCTGGAACACCCGGAGGATCTCATCGCGGATCTGCGTCAGGCGCTGGCGGGCATATAGGCCGACGGCGGTCGCCGTTCGGCCGACCTCCCGCAGCGCCTCGCGCGACCGGCGATGTGCGACCGGAATTGAGTCTTGAAGGGCTGATCGGAGTTTGTTATACAGAGAACACGGAACTCCGTTTCGGTTCGTTCTCGGTCAACTGGAGGCTGCGAGTCATGGCATTGTGGATTAATCAGGATTGCATCAGCTGCGGCGCGTGCGAGCCGGAATGCCCGAATGAGGCCATCACGCAGGGCGATTCGATCTATGTGATCGATCCGGCGAAGTGCACGGAATGCGTCGGCGCGTACGACACGTCGAAGTGCGTCGATGTCTGCCCGGTGGACGGATGCATCACTCAGGATCCGAACTACGTGGAGACCAGGGAGCAGCTCGAGGCGAAGTATCACGCGCTTCACGGCTAGCCGCGGCCGGCCTGCGCGGCTCGGCACGGGGGACCGTGAGGTCCCCCGCGCTGTGTACGGGGCGGCGTCACGAAGCCCGGCGCCGTCTGGTGTAGGATGAGCGGGTGCCGAGCGTGCCGGCCCGCGCGGCCATCCTGCTGACGGCGCTCCTCTTCTCGACCGGCGGCGCCGCCATCAAGGCGGTGGCGCTGACGAGCTGGCAGATTGCGAGCCTGCGGTCGGGGGTCGCGGCAGCCGTCCTGCTGCTGGCGGTCAGGAAACTGCCCCGACTGACCGCATCCACCATGCTCGTCGGCGCGGCCTACGCGGCGACGCTCGTCACCTTCGTGACGGCCAACACGCTCACGACGGCGGCCAACGCCGTGTTCCTGCAGGCCGCGGCGCCGCTCTACATTGCGCTCCTCGCCCCGTGGCTGCTCGGCGAGCACCTCCGCCGCCGGGACCTGCCTGTGCTGGCGGCCATCGCGGCCGGCATGGCCCTCCTCGTCGCCGGTTCCGGCGCGCCCACGGTGACAGCTCCGAACCGCGCGCTTGGGAACGCCGTGGGCCTCGTGAGTGGGGTCTGCTGGAGCCTGACGGTGATGGGGCTCCGCTGGATCGCGAAACGAGACCCGCACGCGGGAGGCATCGCCGCCGGCAGCGCGGCGCTCACCGGCAACATCATCGCCTGCCTGGCCAGCCTGCCCCTCGCGCTCCCGCTGCACGCCGTCGCGCCGCGCGACGCCGCCGGCATCGCGTATCTCGGGCTCTTCCAGGTGGGCCTGGCCTACGTGCTGCTGACGCGGGCCATCCGGCACGTACCGGCCGTCGACGCGTCGCTGTTGCTGCTGCTGGAGCCGGCGCTCAGCCCCTTGTGGGCGTGGCTTCTTCACCGCGAGGCGCCGGGTTTCTGGCCGCTGCTTGGAGGCGTGTGCATTCTCGGCGCAACGGTCCGGAAGACCTGGCGCGAGGCCAAGGCCTCCCTGGACGGCGGGAACTGAGGCGCGGCGCCCCTCACTGCCGCACGAGTGTCATCGACAGCTTCGCCTGCTCCGGAGCGCCGAACCCCGAGAGATCGAACTCGGCGGAGCCGCCTGACAGCGAGAGGCTGTTCCCGTTCAGGCTGTAGTCGAACCGTCGCCACTGGAACTGCCTCCGGCGGCGCTCCCCTCGCACGCGGCGGCGAGGGCCAGCAGGAGAACCGCGCTCGCGAGGGCTACGCGCATGGCCGCCTCCCGGCAATGAAGTTGGAACGGGCGGGATCATGGCACCGGGGCTCGCGAGGCGGGCGCTGCGTCTCAAGCTGACCTGCGCCGTACAAACCGAAGGCGGTAGGTGCCTGGGATTGGCCTCGTGGCCACCAACTGGCTACCTACCGCCCTCGAAACTGGTCGGGATGACTGGATTCGAACCAGCGACCCCCTGAACCCCATTCAGGTGCGCTACCAGGCTGCGCTACATCCCGACAACCGCGCCGTCAATCCCGTGGGGCGACGGGACGCACCGGCTTCTTCTTCGAGGCGGCCTTCCTCGCCTCGGTATCCGCCGGGTCGGCCGCTTTCGGCTCGCGGGTGAACTCGAGCAGGTTGCCCGCGGCCGGAGGCCACCCGCTCGTTCCGCTTCCCGGCGGCCTGCGCTCCAGCATGTCCAGCAGGGAACGCAACTGCTGCTTGACCTCCGCCAGAGCCGCACGCGCCCCGGCGGCAACCGGCGGCGCCGCCTCGGCCGCGGCCGCGCCGCCTTCCGGCTCCGCCTCCTGTTCGATCCGGCGCCGCGCCCCGGCGAGCGTCAGCCCCTCGCCGAAGACCAAGTCCTTGATGCGCAGCACCAACTCGACGTCGGCCCGTCGGTACACCCGCGGCCCGCCCGACGTCCGAGCGGCGCCAATCGCCGGGAACTCCTGCTCCCAGGAGCGGAGCACATACGGCCGGACGCTGGCAATTGCACAGACCTCGGACGCCTTGAACACGTCCTGATCCGGAATGTCCGCGCGCGTCTCAGCCACGAAGCCTCGGTGAAGTATAGCACGCCGCGCCGCGGCGGGCCTCAGGGGCGGGCCCGCCTGGCCCGCACCTGAAGGCGGATGGGCGATCCTTCGAACCCGAACGCCTCGCGGAGCCGGTTCACCAGGAACCGTTCGTAGGAGAAATGGAACGTCGTGGCCACGTTCGTGTGGACGACAAACGTCGGCGGGGCGACGGCGACCTGCGCCGCGTACATCACCCGGACCTGCCGCCGGCCCGGGCTCACGGGCGGATGTGCGAGGGTGGCGGCTTCCACCACGCGGTTCAGCTCCGCGCTCGGCACGCGGCGGCGCCGCGCCTCCGACACCTGGTCGACCGTCTCGAGCAGCCTGGGCACGCGCTCCCCGGTCAGCGCCGACACGCGCAGGACCGGCGCGTAGTCCAGGAACTTCATCTGGCGGGCCAGCGTCTCGTCGAAGGCCCGTGCTGCCGCTGGCCCTCCAGCCGTGACGAGGTCCCACTTGTTCGCCGCCACAATCAGGCCCCGTCCCGCGCGGTCGGCGGCGCCCGCGATGGCGGCATCCTGGTCGGTGGGGCCCTCAGACGCGTCGACGACCAGCACGACCACGTCGGCCCGATCGATGGCGCGCCTGGCCTGCATCGCGCTCACCTGCTCGACCGCGCCCGCTCGTGCAACGGCGCCGGGACGGCGGATGCCGGCGGTGTCGACGATGCGGAAGCGGCGGCGGCGCCACCGCAGCGCCGTCTCGACGGCGTCCCGCGTCGTGCCGGGCATGTCGCTGACGAGCACGCGCTCTTCCCGCAGCAGGCAGTTCACGAGCGACGACTTCCCGACGTTCGGTCGGCCCACGATGGCCACCGCCGTCTCTCCCGCCGTATCCGCCGATTTCGTGCCGGCCGCTTCTTCCCGCAGCGCCTCGGTCAGCACCCGATCTGCGGCCGGCCCGGCTGCGCTAGCAGCGCTCCTGCCCTGAGCGTGCCGCACGATTTCGTCCAGCAGTTCACCGATGCCTAGGCCGTGCTCGGCCGACACGACCACGATCGACTCGAATCCGAGCCTGTGGAATTCCAGGGCGCCCGCCTGCGACCGCGCCGCGTCCGACTTGTTGACCGCGAGCACGACCGGCTTCCCCGTCGCCCGCGCTGCGGCCGCCACCTCCTCGTCGGCCGGCGTCACGCCCTCGCTCCCGTCGGCGACGATCACGATCACGGCCGCGCGGGCGGCGGCCTGCCGGCCCCGGGCTGACACCATGGCGCGCAAGGGATCCTCGCTGGCGCCGAACATCCCGCCGGTGTCGGTCAATTCGAACCAGACGCCGCGCCACTCGACGGCGTCACTAATCACGTCGCGCGTCGTGCCGGGAAGCGGCGCGACAATCGCCCGCCTGACGCCGGTGATCCGGTTGAACAGCGTCGACTTGCCGACGTTCGGCCGCCCGATGAGGACGGCTGCGGGCAGATTCTTGGGCACGCAGGCTCCCGGAGTTGGGCGTGAACTCCCATCTTAGCCGGAAACGCGGGAGTCCGGCCGGGCAGACCGGCCACCAGGCTTCACCGGCGACAGAGCCGAGTGCCCTTGACAGGCTAAGTCTTTCTGTCTATGCTAGTTAGCAACTCCCTGCCGCCAGGAGAGCCGCCGGCATGATCAAAGTGGACATTGTCAACGAGGTCGCCCGGGCCGCCGACATCACCAAGGTGAAAGCCGAGTTGGCGGTGGACGCCGTTTTCGACACGATGCGCCTCTCAATGCAGCGGGGCGACCGGATCGAACTGCGCGGGTTCGGCGTCTTCCAAGTGAAGCCGCGCAAGCGCGGGATTGGCCGTAACCCTCGGACAGGCAAGGAAGTGCGCATCCCGCCGGGCCGCACGATCCGCTTCAAGCCGGGCAAGGACCTCCAGCACCTCGGGTGATGGGCCCGCTCCCGCCCCCGGCCTGGTCCCGTGACTGACTCCTCGACGCCGCCTCACGCTGCTGCCGGGCCATTTCAGCAGCCCGCGCGGGAGGTGGCGGGTGTCCGAGTTGCCGCGCCTCGAAGACCCCGCGAGCGCTACGCTCTCCACGCACTGCTGCTGACGGCCACGTTCCTGACGACAACAGCCGCCGGTGCGCTGCACTGGAGCGCGTTCGAATCGGACTTCGGCGTCCGGGGAGTCTCGTCCTCGATGAGTGCGCTTGCGATTCGCGGGCTCTGGTACTCGATTACGCTGCTGGCGATCCTCGGTGCACACGAACTCGGCCACTACTTCGCGTGCGGGTACCACGGCGTGCGCGCCTCGCTCCCCTTTTTCCTGCCCGTCCCGATCCCGCTGACCGGCACGGCCGGCGCCTTCATCCGGATCCGCCAGCCGATCACCGCCAAGTCCGTGCTCTTCGACGTCGGCGTGGCCGGCCCGCTCTCGGGTTTTCTGGTGGCCGTGCCCGCCCTCTTCCTCGGGCTTGCGCGCTCGCGGGTTGTCCCGCTCCCGGCGGAGTTCGTCGGCGCGGAGCTGGGCGAGCCGATCCTGTTCAAGCTGGCGTCCTGGGCGGTCTGGGGCCCGATCCCGGAGCAACTGTCGCTCAACCTGCATCCGATGGCGTTCGCGGCATGGTTCGGCCTGCTGGTGACGGCCATCAACCTGTTTCCGATTGGACAGTTCGACGGCGGGCACATCGCCTATGCGGTGTTCGGCCGCCGGTCCTTCTATGTGAGTGCCGGGACGGTCGGCGTGGCAGTCGCGCTCTGCTTCTACTCGTCGTCCTGGATCGCCTGGACGGCGCTCGCGATTGTCATCCTATCGGTCTTCGGCTGGCGCCATCCGCCCACCTGGGACGAGGGCGTGCCGCTGGATCGCGCGCGAATCCGTCTCGCGGTCATCACGCTGGTGGTGTTCGCGCTGTGCTTCACGCCGGCGCCCATCGAGCCCCTGGACCTTGTGACGGCCAGGTAGGCCCTGCTAGAGGACGCTCGCGGGGTCGACGTCGATCGTGACGTGGCGGCGCAGGTCCGGCCTCGCGCGAAGCGCCGCGAGGACAGCCTGACGCATGGCGGCGCGCGACGCTGCCGGGCCCTTGAGGAAGAACTGGGCGCGGTGCCGGCCCCTCAGCCGCGCAAGAGGGGCCGGCGCCGGGCCGAGCACGGTGAACTGCCGCTCGGTGCCCTGCTCCCGAATGGCCGCCACGATGGCGCCCGCGGCCTGCATCGCCGCGGCCTGAGTGGGTCCACGCACGACCCCGTTGACGAGGGCCACGACGGGCGGGTACCGCATCGCACGCCGGAATGCCATTTCCGCGTCGAAGAAGGCCGCGTATTCCTGCCGGCACGCGAGCCGGATGCTGTAGTGCTCGGGGCACAGCGTCTGGACGATGGCTTCGCCCGGCGCATCGCCGCGGCCGGCGCGCCCCACCACTTGCGTCAGCAGCTGAAACGTCCGCTCGGCGGCCCGAAAGTCGGCGAGGCCCAGGCCGACGTCGGCCGAGATTACGCCGACGAGGGTCACGCGCGGAAAGTCGTGTCCCTTCGCAATCATCTGGGTGCCGACGAGGACGTCGATGTCGCCGTCGGCGAACCTCGACAGAAGGCTGGCCGCCGCGCCGCGCCGCCGCGCCGTGTCGCGGTCGAGGCGGGCCACGCGCGCCTTGGGCGCCAGGGCGCGGGTCTCCGCCTCGACGCGTTCCGTGCCGCAGCCGGCCTGCTCGAGGAACGGCCCGCCGCAGGCGGGACACGCCTTCGGCACGCGGCGGCTGTGGTTGCAGTAATGACACACCGCCTGCCCCCGGCCGTGAACGACCAGCGACACGGAGCAGCTCGGACACTCCAGCGCGGCCCCGCACTGTCGGCAGAACACCGAGGTCGAGTACCCGCGGCGGTTCAGGAGCAGCAGCACCTGCTCGCCGCGCGCCAGCGTGTCGGCCATCGCGGATGCGAGCGCGCGGCTGATGACCGTCTCGGGGCCGGCTTCGGCGTATTCCCGGCGCATGTCCACCGTGCGCACGGCGGCCAGCGGGCGCTCGAGCACCCGGCGCTCGAGGCTGACCAGCTCGTAGCGGCCGCGCTTCGCGTGCGCGTAGGTCTCCATCGAAGGCGTCGCCGAGCCCAGGACGACCAGGGCCGATTCGCGCCGCCCCCGCACGACCGCCACGTCGCGCCCGTTGTATCGCGGCGTCTCGTCCTGCTTGTAGGAGGCGTCGTGTTCTTCGTCCACCACGATCAGGCCGACGTCGGCGAGCGGCGCGAAGACGGCCGACCTGGTGCCGACGACGACGGCGATCTCGCCGCGGCGGGTGCGCTGCCACTGGTCGTGCCGCTCGCCGTCCGACAGGCCGCTGTGCTGGATGGCCACGCGGTCGCCGAACCGGGCGCGGAACACCGCCGCCGTGCCCGGCGTCAGCGCTATCTCCGGCACGAGCACGATAGCGCGGCGGCCGGCGGCGTCCGCCCGCGCGGCAAGCCTGACATAGATCTCCGTCTTGCCGCTCCCGGTCACGCCGTGCAGCAGCGCGACATGGAACGCCGCCGCGTCGACGCGCGCGCCAAGGCGGTCTACCGCGGCAGCCTGTTCGGCCGTGAGATCGACGGGCGGCGCCTCGGCCGGGCGGCGCCCCGCACGGCCCCAGGCCCCGGCAAACGGGTCGCGCTCGGCTCGGACGTGCCGCACGGCGACGAGTCCGCGAAGCCCGGAGCGGTGCAGGCCTCCCAGATCGAAGCCGGCCTGCCTCAGCGAAGCCGCGCTCATCGGCGCCCCGGCGTCGCGCAGGGCGCCAATAAGCGCCTGCTGCCTCGGCCCCAGCCGGAAGGCCGTCGGCTTCGCTCCAGCCTGCGCTGTCGCTGCCTCCCGGCCGGCCGCCGTCAGTTCCAGCACTCGCTCGGTCTTCGACGGGTCCCGGCTCCCTTCGAGTACCTGGCTGACGGTCACCAGGCCCGCTCGGCCGAGCGTGCGCAGGACGCTGGCGAGAGGAAACCTCCCGATCCCGCGCTCCGCCGGCTTCCGGTCGAGCCGGGCTCTCAACGCCGACGCCGGCAGCCCGCCTGCCGCTGCCGCCGCCGCGATCAGCCGCCGGGCCGGCTCGCCGAGCGGCACCCCGGCGTCATCCGAGAGCGCCCGACGGCCCTCGTCGGTCGCCCGCACGAACTGCCGGCTCTCGATCCAGGCCGAGCGCGGCACGGCGGCCGCCACGGCCTCCCCGGGGCCGCACGCGTAGTACTCGGCCACCCAGGCGGCCAGGTCAAGGATCCTGCTGGGCACGTAGGCGTCGCCGTCGAGCACGTCGATGAGGTCGCGCACGGTCGGCCCCCCGTCCCGTCCAATCTCGCCGGCTTCTTCGTGCAGCGCCGCCACGCAGCCGGTCAGGATTCGCGAACCCACGGGCACGAGGACGCGCGCGCCGATTGCCGGCGTCTCGAGCGACTCGGGGACGCGGTACGTGAGGAGGTCGACCTGCGGAAGCGGAACGGCGACGGACGCGAAGCGGACCATGGCTCGGTGGGCTAGGCCCGGGTGTCGCCGCGCAGGATGGCACGGACGTTCTTCATGTCCTCCCACACCTCGCGCTTCCGTTCGGGGCTCCGCAGCAGGTACGCGGGGTGGAACGTCGGGATGAGCCTCGCGGCCCCGTAGTGGAGCAGCCTGCCTCGGAGGCGCGAGATCGGATCGCTTGTCCGCAGCAGGGCCTGTGCCGCGAACGTGCCCAGCGCCACGATCACCTTGGGCCGGATCGACTCGACCTGCCGCAGCATGAAGGGCTCGCAGCTGGCGACCTCGTCAGGCTCCGGGTTGCGGTTCTCGGGCGGCCGGCACTTGATCACGTTGGCGATGTACACGTCTTCGCGGCTGCAGCCGATGGATTCGATGATCTTCGTCAGCAGTTGCCCGGCCCGGCCGACGAACGGGACGCCCTGCAGGTCCTCGTCGTGCCCCGGGGCCTCGCCGACGAACATCAGCTCCGCGGCGGGATTGCCGGTCCCGAAAACGATCTGGCGCCGGCCCAGCCGGTGGAGCTTGCAGCGGGTGCAGTTGCCGAGGTCGGCCCGGATCTCGTCGAGTGTCTCGCGCGTTGCCGGAGGGTGGACGGCCGTCGGGGCCGCCCCGCTCAAGGCCGGCGCCGAGGCGTGCACATCGCCGGCGCGACGCCGCCACGCCGGATCGCCGCTGATGCCGGCCGCACCGAACTGCCCGAAGAGCCGCAGGTGCCAGGCCAGCTCGGCGAGATCGCGTTCGTCGGTCACGGCGTCACCTGCCCGCCGAGCGCGCGCTCGAGGCGATCGAGGATGGCTCCGGCGATCGACGACTTCGCCTGGAGCGGGAGCGCCTCTTCCCAGTCCCGGCCGACGAGCGTCACCACGTTCGTCTCGACCTCGAACCCGGCTCCGGGCTCGAGCACGTCGTTGACGACGATGAAATCGGCGTGCTTCGCCTCGAGCTTGCGCCGGCCGCGCGCAACGGCCTCCCCGGTCTCGGCGGCGAACCCAATCAGCACCGGCCGGGCCGCGCCGCGCTCGCGCCGCCAGGCGCCGAGGCCGGCGAGGATGTCGGGCGTCCTCCGCAGTTCGAGCGTGACGGCATCGGCGGACTTGCCGATCTTCCGCGGCTCCCGGACAGCGGGCGCGTAGTCCGCGACAGCCGCGGCCATGATGATCGCGCCGGTGCCTTCGGCCCGCGCCATGACGGCGTCGCGCATCTCGACGGCGCCGCGCACGCGCACCAGTTCGTGCACCGCGGGCGGCTCGAGGGCTGTCGGGCCCGCGACGAGCACGACCGTGGCGCCTCGCCCCGCGGCCTCGCGCGCGATGGCGAACCCCATCCGCCCGCTCGAGCGGTTGCCCAGGTACCGGACGGGATCGATGTCCTCGAAGGTCGGCCCGGCCGTGACGAGCACGCGCACGCCCGCGAGGGACCTGGCGCCGCCCACGAGGCGGTGCGCCGCGTCCACGATCTCTGCCGGCTCCGGCAGGCGGCCCTTGCCCGTCCACCCGCACGCCAGGTAGCCGGCCCCCGGATCCAACACCGCGACGCCGCGGCCGGCGAGCGTCCGGAGGTTCTGCTGCACGGCGGGGTGCTCGAACATGTGCGTGTTCATCGCCGGCGCGACCATCACCGGGGCCGTCGTCGCCAGGTACAGCGCCGAGAGGAAGTCGTCGGCGATCCCCCCGGCGAACTTCCCGAGGATGTTGGCGGTGGCGGGCGCTACCAGCAGGAGATCGATCGACGAGGCGAGCGCGATGTGCTCGACGCCGGCGTTGGCGCCGTTCGTCCACTGGCTCGTCACGACCGGATGGCGGGTGATGGCCTCGAGGGTGAGGCGACCGACGAACCGGCGCGCGTTGCGCGTCATGACCGCGACGACGTCGTGGCCCCGCTGCTGGAGGCCCCGCGCCACCTCGACGGCCTTGTACGCCCCGATGCCGCCGCTGATCCCGAGTGCGATCCTGGCCACAGCGCCCTGCTCCCTCGGGCTGCGCCCTCAGCGCGCCCCGTCCGCTCGTTCGAATGTCCTCGCGATGGCGTCCGCCGTCGCGGCGATCCGGTCGCGCCGCGACCGCTCGGCCAGCACGATCGCCCGCACGCGGTCCGCGCACTCGTCCACGTCGTCGTTGACAACGACGTAGTCGTACTCCGGCACGGCGAGCACTTCGCGCCGCGCCACGTCCAAGCGGCGCCGGATCTGCTCCTCGGTGTCCTCGCCGCGCGCGCGCAGCCGCGCCTCGAGCTCGGCGAACGACGGCGGCAGCACGAAGATCGACACCGACGGGACCCGGCGCGCCCGCACCTGGCGGGCCCCCTGGACGTCGATCACCAGCACGAGATCGACGCCCTCCGACAGGGCGCGCTCGGTGTCCCCGGCATGGGTGCCGTACAGGTCGCCGAAGACGTCGGCCCACTCCAGGAACTCGCCGGCGCCGGCCATCGCTTCGAACCGCCCGCGGCTGACGAAGCGGTAGTCGACGCCGTCGGTCTCGCCGCCGCGCGCGGGCCGGCTCGTGTACGAGCGCGACCTGCGCAGCCCAGGCACGGCCCGCACGACGCGCTCCACGATGGTGGTCTTGCCCGCCCCCGAAGGGGCCGACAGCACGATGAGCCGCCCGCCGCCGGCCGCCTCACTCGACATTCTGCACCTGCTCCCGCATCTTTTCGAGTTCGGCCTTGACGTCGATGATGGCCTCCGGCACGGCCGCGCCGTCCGCCTTCGAGCCCATCGTGTTGACTTCGCGGTTCATCTCCTGCAGCAGGAAATCCAGCTTGCGGCCGCACGCCTCCGGGCCGTCGGTGAGCGCAGACCATTGCTGCACATGGGCGCGGAAGCGCACCAGCTCCTCGCTGATGTCCGACCGAGCCGCGAACCGGACCACCTCCTGGGCGATGGCGGACGAGTCGAGGGAGAGATCGCCCGCCAGGTCGGCGACGCGCGCCGCGAGGCGCTCGCGCAGGCCGGCCTCGGCCTCCGCCGCCTTGATCGCGATGCGTTCCACCGCCTCGAGCACGCTCCGCTTCCGCGCGTCCAGGTCGGCCTGGAGGAGCGCCCCTTCCCGCCGCCTCATGGCGTCGAGCTCGGCGAGCGCGGCGTCCACCGCCTCCAGGACGGCGCTCTCAAGGGCGGCTCGGCCCTGGTCGTCCAGGTCCGGGGCCTCTTCGTGCACGGTCAGGGCCTGCGGGAACCGGAGGAGGTCGCCCGGCAGGAGATCCCCCGAGACGAGGCCAGCCTGCCGGGCCCGCGCCATGGCGTCGGCGAGGGCGGCCGTGAAGGCCTCGTTGATCTCGACGCGGAGCGCGGGCTCCTGGCGCAACTGCACGGCCACCGCCAGCTCGACGCGGCCCCGGGCGACGCGCGGCTGGATCGCCGCCCGGAGGCGGGGCTCGAGGTGCCCGAGCGTCTGCGGCACCCGCAGCTGAAGGTCGAGGTACCGGTGGTTCACGCTGCGGACCGTCACGCCGATGCTCGCGCGGTCGTCCTCGCGCGTCATGGAGGCGAACCCGGTCATGCTCTTGATCATGCGCCCGCCTTCCCCGCCGGGGCCGTGGCGGCCCGGCGCCGCGGCGCCGCGAACTGCACCGCGTGCAGGGCGGCGTAAATGCCGTCCGGCTTCGCCAGCAGCTCCTCGTGGCGCCCGACCTCGGCGACCCGGCCGCGCTCCAGCACGATGATGACATCCGCGCGCTGAATGGTCGAGAGCCGGTGCGCGATGACGAAGGACGTCCGGTCCTTCATCAGGTTCGCGAGGGCGTCCTGCACGAGGCCCTCGGACTCGGAGTCGAGCGCAGAGGTCGCCTCGTCCAGGATCAGGATTGGCGCGTCGCTCAGGATCGCCCGGGCGATCGCGAGCCGCTGCCGCTGGCCGCCCGAGAGCCGCTGGCCGCGCTCTCCGATGACGGTCCGGTAGCCCTGCGGCAGCCCCGCGATGAACTCGTGCGCCCGGGCCGCCCGGGCCGCCGCCTCGATGGCCGCGGCCGTGGCGGCCGGCCGGCCGTAGGCGATGTTGGCGGCGACGGTGTCGTCAAACAGCACGGTGTCCTGCGTCACCATGCCGATTTGCCCCCGGAGCGACGCGAGCGACACCCGCGTGATGTCGGTGCCGTCGATCAGGATCGCGCCTCCGGTCACGTCGTAGAACCGCGGGATGAGGTTGACGAGGCTCGTCTTGCCCGCCCCGCTCCGGCCGACGATCGCCGCCGTCTGCCCCGCGCGCACCGTGAACGAGATGTGCCGAAGCGCGCTCTTTCCCCGTGCGTCTTCGTACTCGAAGCTGACGTCGCGGAACTCGATCGCCTGCGCGAGCGGCGGGAGGGCGGGCGCGCCGGGCGCCTCCGGAACCTCCGACCGCGTATCGATCAGCTCGAAGATCCGCTGCGACGCCGCGATGGATTGCTGGATGTTCGCGTTGACGCGGCTCAGCTTCTTCAAGGGCCCGTACATCAGGAACAACGCCGCCAAGAAGGCCGTGAACTCCCCTTCCGTCAAGCGGCCCGCCCCGATCTCCCGGCTGCCGTACCAGAGGGCCGTCGCCATCGCGACTCCCCCCAGGAACTCCATCACCGGCGGCATCACGGACACCGTGGCCGTCACGGCGAGGTTGACCCGGTAGAGCGCCCGCGCCGCCAGCCCGAACCGAGCCGCCTCCCGTTCCTCCGCTCCGAACGCCTTGACGATGCGGTGGCCCGTGAAGGCCTCGGTGGCCACGTGCGACATGTGCTCGAGGTGCTCCTGGCTCCGCTTCGTCGTCCGCCGCAGCCGCTGCCCCAGCTTGACGAGGGGATACATCACGAGCGGCGCGCCCGTCAGGCAGACGAGCGCCAGGCCGGCGTCGTACGAGAACAGCAGGCCGGCGAAGCCGACGACCGCCATCGACTCGCGCAGCAGATCCGCAACGGTCTCCGACACCACCTGCTGCACTTGTGCGATGTCGTTCGTCAGGCGCGACAGGAGCTGGCCCGTGCTGCGCGACTTGAAGAACGCCGCCGACTGGCCCAGCGTGCGCCGGAACATCTCGTTCCGCAGATCCAGCACGACGTGCTGGCCGACGTCCGCCATCAGGTACGACGAGGCGTACGACCCCAGGCCCTTCAGCAGGTACGCGGCCAGGATCGCCCACGCGACGGTGGACAGCGACTGCTGCTTGATCAGGACTTCGTCGAAGATCGGCTTGACCAGGTAGGCCAGCCACGCCGACGCGCCCCCGTAGGCCGCCATGGCCGCCAGGGCGACGGCAAACCGCCCCCGGTAGGGCGCGGCATAGCGAAGCAGGCGCCTGAGCGGGCTCACTCGCTGAACCGGTACCGCAGGAGCACCCAGAGCGCCACCACGCCGTCGCGCCAGGTGATCTTCTTGCCCTCGTCGTAGCCCCGCCCATCGTACGTGATGGGCACCTCGTACACCCGGAATCCCCGCTTGAAGATCTTTGCGGTCAGCTCCGGCTCGATGCCGAACCCGTTGGACCGGAGCGCGAACGAGCGCACGACCTCCATCCGCATGACCTTGTAGCAGGTCTCCATGTCCGTCAGCATCGTGTTGTACAGCACGTTCGTCACCAGCGTCAGGAAGCGGTTGCCGAGGTAGTGCGTGAACAGGAAGACGCGGTGGCGGCCCAGGAACCGCGAGCCGTACACCACGTCGGCGCGGCCCTGGCAGATGAGCTCGATGAGCGCGGGGTACTCCTCGGGCGAGTACTCGAGATCCGCGTCCTGGATGATGACCAGGTCCCCCGTCGCCTCCGCGAAGCCCCGGCGAAGCGCCGAGCCCTTGCCCCGGTTCCGGTCCTGGAGGAACAGCCGGAACCCGAGGCGCGGCTGCAGGCGGGCCAGCAGGTCCCGCGTGCCGTCGGTGGAGCCGTCGTCGACGACGATCACCTCGGTGCGGATGGGCACCGCGCGCACGCGCGTCAGGATCTCCTCGATCGTCTCCCTCTCGTTGTAGACGGGGATGACGACCGAGAGCAGCGGGTCCTCCAGCACCCCGCGCAGACGCGCCTTCACCGGCTGTCCTCCCCGCCGTAGCCGGCTGGATGCGCCAGGCGCCAGCGGTACGCGGTGTCGACGATGTCTTCGAGGCTCGAGATCGCCGGCGACCAGCCGAGATCGCTCCGGATCCGCGCGCTCGAGGCGAACAGGACCGCGGGATCGCCCGGCCGCCGGCCCCCGAGCGACCACGGCACCGTCCGCCCGGTCACGCGCTCGACGGCGCGGATGACGTCCCGAACCGAGAAGGGCCGACCGTTCCCGAGGTTGTAGACGGCCGACCCTGCGCCGGACTCCAGGCGGGCGAGCGCCAGCAGGTGCGCCTGGGCAAGGTCGGTGACGTGGACGTAGTCGCGGAGGCAGGTGCCGTCCGGTGTCGGGTAGTCGCCGCCGAACACCTCGAGCTGCCCCCGCCCGAGAGCCGCGTCGATGGCAATCGGCAGCACGTGCTCCTCGGGGCGGTGATCCTCCCCCAGGATCCCCTCGGGATCGGCCCCCGCGGCGTTGAAATAGCGCAGGGTCACCGAGTGGAGCCCGTACGCGCGCTCGTAGTGCGCGAGCGCGCGCTCGATCACCAGCTTGGTCTCGCCGTACGGGTTGATGGGCCGCGTGGGGTGGTCCTCGGTGATGGGCGTGTCGATCGGCTCCCCGAACACGGCGGCTGTCGAGGAAAACACGAGGCGGCTCACGCCCTCGGCCCGCATGGCGCGGAGCAGGCTCAGCGTGCCCTCGACGTTCTCGCGGTAGTACGCGGCCGGGTCGGCAACCGAAAGGCCGACCGACGCCAGGGCGGCGAAGTGCATCACCGCGCTGACGCCGTACTGCCTGATCGTCCGGCGCATCGCTTCCTCGTCGTGAAGGTCGGCGGCGACGAGATCACACCACCGCACGGCTTCGCGGTGCCCCATCGAGAGGTTGTCCACGACGACGGCCCGCCGCCCCGCGCCCACGAGGGCCCTGGCCGCGTGGCTGCCGATGTAGCCGGCGCCGCCGGTGACGAGGACCGCTTCGCGCTCAGCGTCCGATGCCATAGTAGGTGAACCCGTGCGCCCGCATCGTGTCGCGGGAATACGCGTTCCTCCCATCGAACACGACCGGGCTCTTCATGAGCTTGCGCATCTTTCCGAAGTCCGGCTCGAGGAACTCGTGCCACTCCGTGACCAGGGCCAGCGCGTCCGCACCCGCCAGCGCCGCGTGCGCGCCCGGCGCCAGCGTGATGCGCGCCCCGAAGACGCGCTTCGCGCCGGGCATCGCCGCCGGGTCGTACGCCTGGATCCTCGCGCCGGCCGACAGCAGCTGATCGATGAGCGCAAGCGAGGGCGCGTCCCGCACGTCGTCGGTCCCCGGCCTGAAGGCGAGGCCCCAGACGGCGATCGTCCGGCCCTCCAGCGATCCGAAGTGCCGCGCCATCTTCGCCGCCAGCACCGACTTCTGCGCCTCGTTGACGCGCTCGACGGCCCGCGGGATGTGGAACTGGTACCCCTTGTCGCCCGCGGACCTCACGAGGGCCCGGATGTCCCGAGAGAAAGCGCCGCCGTACCCAATCCCCGGAAACAGGAACGACGGCCCGATCCGGCGGTCGGCACCAATGGCCCGCCGCACCTGCTCCACGTCGGCGCCAAGCGCCTCGCAGGCGTTGGCGATCTCGTTCATGAGGGAGATCCGCGCGGCCAGGAACGCGTTGGCCGCGTGCTTCGACAACTCGGCGCTCGCGCAGTCCATGACCAGGGCCGGCCCGCCGGTCCGCGTGAAGGGCGCGTAGAGCTGCCGCACGATCTCCGCGCCCCGTTCGTCCTCGGCGCCGACGACCACCCGGTCCGGCCGCAGGAAATCGCCGACGGCGGCGCCCCGCGTCAGGAATGCCGGGGCGCTCACCACGCTGAAAGGATGCGTGGTCTCGCGCCTCACGGTCTCTCGGACCTTCGCCGCCGTCCCCACAGGCACGGTGCTCGCGACGACGATGACCTTGTAGCCGTTCATCGACCGCGCGATCTCCCGCGCCACGGCCAACACCCGCGGCAGGTCGGCCCCGCCGTCCTCTCCCGGAGGCGCGCCGGCCGCGATGATGATCGCCGGCGAGGCGCGCACCGCGCGGGACAGCTGGGTCGTGAACGACAGGCGTTTCTCGCTCGCGTTCCGGCGGACCAGCTCCTCGAGTCCGGGCTCGAAGAACGGCAGCGCCCCGCGGCGCAGCCGCCGCACCGTCGCCGCGTCCTGGTCGACGCAGACCACCGTGTTGCCGGTCCCGGCGAGGCAGGCGCCCGCCACGAGCCCGACGTGACCGGTGCCGATGACAGCGATCTTCATCCCCGTGCGTCCAAAGGCGCGACCCGGCCTCGGTCCCGGCGCAGGTGCCCAAGGGCACAGAAAATACTATACGCGTTCCGCGCTGTCAAGGTCTTGGGAGTCAATAAGTTGCAGACGCGCAAGTTGGCCGGAACCGGGGCCGGGCCCTCCGCCGGCGCCTTTCGCGTTACCATACATGGCGTCGCCATGAAGGTGCTGCTCGATTACCGGCCGGCGTTGCGCGACCGTACGGGCGTCGGCGAATGGGTCCATCAGCTCGCGCAGCACCTGCTGGCCCGCACGTCGAGCGAGGCGCAGAACGCCGCGGAATTCGGCCTCACGCTCTGGACCTCGTCGTGGCGCGACCGGCCGACGCCGGCGAGCGTCGCCGACCTCGAAGGCGCGACGATCGTCGATCGCCGCATCCCCGTGCGGCCGCTCACCTGGGCGTGGAACCGGGCCGGGTGGCCGAACGTGGAGACGCTGACCTCACGCAGTTTCGACATCGTGCACTCGACATCCCCCTTGCTTCTGCCGAGCCGCTCGGGCCTGCGCGTCTGCACGATCTACGACCTCGATTTCCTGGCGCATCCCGAACGGACCTGGGCCGAGATGCGGCGTGACTACCCGAGGCTGGCGCGCGCGCACGCGGCGCGGGCCGACGGCATCGTGACGATCTCGGACCACTCGCGGCGCCAGGTCCTGCGCATGCTCGAGGTCGAGCCTGCGCGCGTCGTCGTGTGCCGGCCAGGGGTGCCCTCCTGGGCCGCGGCGGCGGCGCCGTCCCAGCGGACCGGCCCGGACGGGTACATCCTGTTCGTGGGGACCCTCGAACCGCGGAAGAACATCGGCGGCCTCCTGGCAGCGTACCGGCACCTGGTGGATCGCGATCCGGCCACACCGCGGCTCGTGCTGGCGGGCCGCGTGACCCCTGCGGCAGGCGCATGGGTGGCGCAGGCCCAGGCCCCGCCGCTGGCGGGCCGCGTCGACGTGCTCGGCTACGTCGCCGACGAGCGGCGGAGCGCGCTGTACCACGGCGCCCGGGTGCTGGTGCTGCCGTCCTTCGAAGAGGGATTCGGCCTGCCGGCGCTGGAGGCCATGGCGCTCGGCGTGCCGGTGGTGGCGTCCACGTCGGGAGCGCTCCCGGAGGTCGTCGGGAGTGCGGGGCTGCTCGTGGAGGCAACCGACACGCGCGCCCTGGCCGACGCCATCCGGGCGGTGGTGTCGCACGCCGCCCTGTGGGCCGAGTTGCGCCAGAACGGCCTGGCCCGGGCCTCGGCGTTCAAGTGGCCGGAGGCTGCGGCCGCATTGCTGCACGCCTACGGCGGCTGGCTCGACCGGGCCCGGAAGAACGCCCCTGCCGGAAGGACATGATGCGATGCGAATTGGCATCGATGCCAGGGAACTGACGGGCCGGACGACCGGCGTCGGGAGGTATCTCGCGGAACTGCTCCGCGAGTGGGCGGCGCCCGCCAGCGGGGTCGCCGGGCGCCACCAGTTCGTCCTCTACTCGGCCCGGGCGCTCGGCGAGGAGGTCGAGCCTGCGATGGCCGGCTTGGGGGCCGAAGCCAGGGTATTGCCGGGGTCGGGAGGCACCCGGTGGGAGCAATTGAGCCTGGCGGCCGCCGCGAACCGGGACGGCCTGGACGTGTTCTTCGCACCGGGCTACACGGCGCCGGTCAGGGCCCGCTGCCCAATTGCCCTGACGATCCACGACCTCTCGTACTTCGCGCACCCCGAGTGGTTCCGCTGGCGCGAAGGCGTGCGCCGCAGGGAACTGACACGGCAGTCGGCCAACCGAGCATCGGTCGTGCTGACCGACTCTGAGTTTTCGAGGGGCGAAATCGTCCGCCACCTTCGCCTGCCCGATTCACGGGTCCGCGTGGTGCCGCTCGGCGCGGGTGCGCCGGCCTGGTTCGCGGCGGCCGCGGACGGCGAGGCCGACCCCGCGGTACCGCCGGAACCCTGCGTGCTCTACGTCGGCTCGATCTTCAACCGGCGCCGCGTGCCAGATCTCGTCGCCGCCTTTCCGGCCGTGGCGGCCGCCGTTCCGGGAGCGAGGCTGGACATCGTCGGTGAGAACCGCACGTTTCCCTTCCAGGACATCGACGCCCTGAGCCGGAAGACCGGCTTGGGCGATCGCATCCGGGTGCGGCCCTGGGTGCCCGAGGCTGAACTGGCGAACGCATTCAGGCGCGCATCGGCTTTCGTGTTCCTGTCCGAGTACGAAGGATTTGGCCTGACGCCGCTGGAGGCGCTCGCCTGCGGCGTGCCCGTGGTGCTCCTCGACACACCGGTCGCGCGCGAGGTCTGCGGGCCCGCGGCGCTGTATGTCGCGCCGAACGACCTCTCCGGGCTCGCGTCGGCCATCGTCACGCTCCTTGGCGACGCGGGCGCCCGCCGCGTGCTGATGGCCGAGGCCCCTGGCGTGCTCGCCCGCTACTCCTGGGCGAGGACCGCGCGCGAGACCCTGCTGGCCATCGAATCGGCCGGGGCCTGACGGCGTGCCGCGCGTCACCATCGTCATTGTCACGTTCAACACGAAGGCCGAAGTCGGCGCGTGCCTCCGCTCGCTCGCCATTCACCCGCCTGAAGCCCCGCACGACGTGATCGTTGTCGACAATGCCTCCACCGACGGCACTGCGGAGGCGATCCGGGCGGAGTGGCCGAAGATCCGCTTGATCGAGCCGGGGCGGAACCTGGGCTTCGCCGCCGGCAACAACCTCGGCATTCGGAGCGCGGCGGGCGAGTTCGTCCTGTTGCTGAACAGCGACACCATCGTGCCGGCCGGCGCGGTGGATGCGCTCGTCGGCGGCCTGGCAGCGCGGCCTGACTGCACGGCGGCCGGCCCGCGCATCGTCGACGCGGAGGGGCGGCCGGAGCTGTCGTTCGGCCGCATGATCGGACCGTTCAACGAGGCGCGGCAGAAGGCGATCGTCAGGCTGCAGTTGCGCGGCTTCGGCCCGGCCCTGCGGTACGTCGACCGGGTCACGCGCCGCGCCGGGCATCCCGACTGGGTCAGCGGGGCCTGCCTGCTCGTCCGCCGGACGGAGGCCCTGGCCGCGGGCCTGCTGGACGAGCGGTTCTTCCTCTACGCGGAAGACGTGGATTTCTGCGCGGCGCTCCGGGCGAGGGGCGGCCGCATCCTGTTCGAACCAGCCGCCGAAATCGTCCACCTGCGGGGCGCGTCGCGCCGGACGCGCCCCGTCGAAACCGAGCGCGCCTACCGCAGGAGCCAGCTCGCCTTCTACGAGAAGCACCATCCGCGATGGGTGCCGTGCCTGAGGGCCTACCTCCGGATGCGGGGACGCCTGCCCCCCGATCTGCCAAGCTGAGCCGAGTTCGCGCGCCGCCGGCGCGGCCTCGTCGGACCGCGGGCCTGTGGTATCGTGAACCCGCGGCAGGGGTGGCTGGGTGCGCATCGCGATCGACGTCCGAAAACTGCACGACTTCGGGATCGGGACCTACGTCCGGAACCTGTTGAAGTACCTCGCCCTGCTGGATCAGGACACCGAGTACTTCCCGCTCTGCCGGCCGCAGGACGCGGAGGCCATCGCGACCCTCGGCCCGAACTTCAAGCCGGTTCCCGTGGCGTCCAAACCCTACTCGGTGTCGGAGCAGATCGTGCTGCCCGCGCGACTCGTGCCGCGGCGCGTCGATCTGCTCCACGAGCCTCACTACGTGCTGCCGCCCCTGGTGCCCTGCCGCGCGGTGGTGACGGTTCATGACTGCATTCACCTGATGTTCCCGCAGTACCTGCCCAACCGGATGGCCTACGCGTACGCGCGGGGGAGTCTCTGGGCTGCGACCCGCCGCGCCGAGCGGATCTTCACCGTCTCGGAAACCTCGAAGGCCGACATCCTGCGCTACTGCGATGTGCCCGCGGACCGCATCGTTGTCGTGTACAACGCCATCGACGACCGGTTCTCGGTGGCGCCGTCCGACGAAGCGATCCGGCGGGCCCGGGAACGCTATCAACTCGACGGCCCGTTCGCGCTCTACGTGGGCAACATCAAGCCGCACAAGAACATCGAGCGCCTGATCGACGCCTTCGCTCTCGTGCGCCGGGACGGGTTCGAGCGGATTGAGCTGCTCATCATCGGGGACCGGATTTCGAAGTTTCCCAGGCTGCGCCGCGCCGTAGACAGACACAAGCTGCACAAACACGTCCGCTTCCTCGGCTTCGTGCCCGACGACACGCTGGCCGCCCTCTACCGGCTGGCAACCCTCTTCGTCTTCCCGTCGCTCTACGAAGGATTCGGCCTCCCGCCGCTCGAGGCGATGGCCAGCGGAACGCCGGTGGTCACCTCGAACCGGTCCTCCCTGCCCGAAGTGGTCGGCGACGCGGCGGTGCTCGTCGATCCGTACAGCGCGCCATCGATCGCAGAGGGCATCCGCCGGGTGCTGGCCGACGCTTCGCTGCGCCGGGCGCTGTCGGAGCGGGGCCTGGCCCGGGCCCGCCAATTCTCGTGGGAGGCGTCGGTCCGGCGGGTCCACGACGTCTACATGGACGTGGCTTCGGGGCGGCCTCCTGCGTCATGAGAATCGCCTTCGTCCACGACTGGCTCACGGGCATGCGCGGCGGCGAGAAGGTCCTCGAAGCCCTCGTGTCGCTCTGGCCCGATGCCGACGTGTTCACCCTCGTGCATGCGCGGGGGTCGGTGTCGCCGGCGATCGAGGCCCGCCGCATTCGCACGTCGGCCATCCAGCGCCTGCCGGCCGCCACGCGGGTTTACCGCCACTACCTGCCGCTGTTTCCCGCGGCCATCGAGATGCTCGACCTCGATGCCTACGATCTGGTGATCAGCTCGAGCCACTGTGCGGCGAAGGCGGCGGTCGTCCCCGGGCGGGCACGCCACGTCTGCTACTGCCACTCGCCCATGCGGTACGCCTGGGACCAGTTTGCCGAGTACTTCGGCGCCGAACGGGTCGGCCGAGCCGCCGAAGCGGCGTACCGGCCCGTCATGGCGTGGCTTGCGAGATGGGACGCCGGCACGGCGCCGCGCGTCCACCGGTTCCTGGCGAACTCCGCGTTCGTGGCCTCGCGAATCCGCCGCTTCTACGGTCGTGCGGCGTCGGTCGTGTACCCGCCCGTGGACACCGAGTTCTTTCAGCCCGGCGGAGAGCCGGCGGGCGATCATCTCCTGGTCGTCTCCGCGCTGGTCCCGTACAAGCGGATCGATCTGGCCATCGCCGGCTGCCGCGCAGCCGGCGTGCCCCTGCGGGTGGCCGGCGACGGGCCGGACCAGAAGCGACTGGAGCGACTGGCAGGCCCGGGGGTGACCTTCCTTGGCCGACTCACCGACGAGCAGGTGCGTGACGAGTACCGGCGGGCGCGCGGAGTCATCCTGCCCGGCGCCGAGGACTTCGGCATCGTCCCCGTCGAGGCGCAGGCGTGCGGCCGCCCCGTCGTCGCCCTCGCGCGCGGCGGCGCGCTGGAAACGGTCATCGACGGCCAGACCGGGGTGCTCTTCGAAAGGGCGTCGGCCGAGGCGCTCGCCGAGGCGGTGGGGCGTCTGGCGTCCCTGCGTGCCGACGCGGCGCTTCTCCGCGCCGCCGCCGAGCGGTTCTCGAAAGCGCGGTTCCTGGAGCGCATGCGAGCGGCCGTCGACGAGGCGCTCGCGGCTCCCCTGGAGGAGCGCTGGTGAGGCTGCACCCCGCCCCGGCCCCGAGGCTATAATCGAGAGGCTCGGACGGTTACGCTCGCGCCGATATGGTCAGACGCTACAAGCGCACGCTGGCGGCCTTCTTCATCGTGACGGACGCGCTCCTCGGGGCTGCCGCGTTCCTCGCGGCGTACCTTCTCCGGTTCAGTTCGGGTGTGATCCCGATCACGAAAGGCATTCCGCCCTTCCAGCAGTACCTGCTGGTGGCGCCCTTTGTCGGGCTGCTGGTCCCGGTCGCGTACTACTTCCAGGGGCTCTACAGCCTCAGGCGCAACCGCTCCCGCGTTGACGACTTCTTCACGGTGTTCGTCGGCAGCATCGTCGCCGTCGTCCTGGGCATCGTGACGACCCTGTACTTCCAGGCCTACTACATGCCCGACGCCCTGAAGGACCGCGGGGCCTTCGAGGTCTCGCAGATCGTCTGGGCGATCTTCCTGGCGCTGAACGTCGCGTTCACCTTCCTGTCGCGCGAACTGGTGCGCCAGACGCTCGAGCGGCGATGGCGGGCGGGCATCGGCCTCAAGCGGATCCTGATCGTGGGCGCTGGCGAACTGGGCCGCCTGGTCGCCGACAAAATCATCGAGCACCGGGAGCTGGGTTACCACATCGTCGGGTTCGTGGACGACCGCGCCGAACGCGATCACCTCGGGTACCGCGGCCTGCCCCTGCTGGGGACGGCCGCGCAGACCGACGAGATCTGCCAGCGCGAGAACGTGGATCACATCTACATCGCGCTGCCCCTCGAGCATCACCACCGCATGCTGGAGGTCATCGAGGCCGCCGCCAAGAACCTGGTGGACGTGAAGATCGTGCCGGACTTGCTCCAGTTCATCGCCCTGCGTGCGCGCATCGAGGACATGGACGGCGTCCCGATCATCAACCTGAACGACGTCCCGCTGCAGGGGCTCAGCGCGATGGCGAAGCGGACGCTGGACGTGGCCTGCTCGGCGATCCTGCTGGCGGTGCTGGCGCTGCCGCTGGCGGCCGTCGCCCTGATCATCCGCCTGACCTCGAAAGGGCCGGTCCTGTACCGCCAGGAGCGCATGAGCCTGGACGGCTCGCCGTTCACGGTCTACAAGTTCCGGTCGATGTACGACGACGCCGAGGCCGCCACGGGGCCGGTGTGGGCGGGCGACGCGGATCCGCGCACGACGCCGGTCGGCCGCTGCCTCCGGCGGTTCGATATCGACGAACTGCCGCAGCTCTTCAACGTCCTCAGGGGCGACATGTCGCTCGTGGGGCCCAGGCCCGAGCGCCCGTACTTCGTCGAGCAGTTCAAGCACCGGTTCCCCTACTACATGCTCCGCCACAAGGTGAAGTCGGGGATCACCGGCTGGGCGCAGGTCAACGGGTGGCGGGGCAACACGTCGATCGAGAAGCGAATCGAGTTCGATCTGTACTACATCGAGAACTGGTCCCTGAGCCTCGACATGAAAATCCTGTGGCTGACCCTGGTGCGGGGCCTGGGGCTCTTCAAGCAGGCGCCCACTCAGTAGGCCCGTCATGCCCAATCCACGCGTCGTCATCACCGGAGCCGCCGGGTTCATCGGCTCTCACCTGGCCGAAACGCTCCTCGATCGCGGCTACGCGGTCGTGGGCATCGACAACCTGCTCACGGGCGACCTCGCCAACATCGCCCATCTCGCCGGCCGGGACTTCGTGTTCGTCAAGCACGACGTCACGAATTTCATCGTCGTGGACGGCCCGGTGGACTTCGTCCTGCATTGGGCGAGCCCCGCCAGCCCGATCGACTACCTGGAACTGCCGATCCAGACGCTGAAGGTCGGCGCGCTCGGCACCCACAAAGCCCTCGGCCTGGCCAAGGCGAAGGGCGCGAGGTTTGTGCTGGCGTCCACGTCCGAGGTGTACGGCGACCCGCTGGTCCACCCCCAGGACGAGGGCTACTGGGGCAACGTGAATCCCGTCGGGCCGCGAGGCGTGTACGACGAGGCCAAGCGCTTCGCCGAGGCGATGACCGTCGCGTACCACCGGTACCACGGGCTCGACGCGAAAATCGTGCGCATCTTCAACACCTTCGGGCCGAGAATGCGGGTCCGCGACGGGCGGGCGGTGCCGAACTTCATCACGCAGGCCCTTCGCGGCGAGGATCTCACCGTCTACGGCGACGGCAGCCAGACGCGCAGCCTGTGCTACATCTCGGACCTCGTCGACGGGGTCATTCGCCTGATGCACTCCGATGCGAACGGGCCCGTCAACATCGGGAATCCCCGCGAACTCACCGTCGAGGCGCTGGCGCGGCTGGTCGTCCGCCTCACCGGATCGTCCAGCCGGATTGTGCACCAGGCGCTGCCGGTCGACGACCCCAGGGTCCGCAAGCCGGACATCACCCGGGCCGAGACGATCCTGGGCTGGCGGCCGCGGGTCTCCCTGGAGGACGGGCTCGCCCGCACGATCGAGTACTTCAGGGAGAAGCTGGCGGCTCGTTGAGGACCCGGCGCACGTGCGCCGTGTAGTGCAGCCCCGAAACCAGGGTGATGGCCAGGCTCGTCCAGACGCCGACGTCCACCAGCACGGATCTCCGTCCCAGGTAGTTGAACAGGAGCACGATGGCGACGGTCACGATGTAGACGCCGGTCGCGATCTTGCCGTAGATGCTCGGCGGGAACGAGCGATGGCCCACCGTCAGGCTGATGATGGCCACGGTGACGACGATGGCGACGTCGCGACTGATGACGAGGATCGTGAGCCAGACCGGGAGGCGGTTGACGAGGCCGAGGCCGGGCAGCGTCAGCACGACGAAGGCGCTCACCAGCAGCAGCTTGTCCGCCATCGGATCGAGCAGCGCGCCGAGGGCGGTTCGCTGGTTTCGCCGCCTCGCCACCAGCCCGTCGAGCGCATCGGTGATCCCTGCGGTCACGAAGACGGCGAACGCCCAGCCGACGCGCCCGTAGAGCAGCAGGATCACGAAGGCCGGCACCAGGCCGAGCCTGAGCAAGGTCATCTGGTTGGCGAGGGTCAGCGCGCCCATGGGTCAGCGTCCCCTGTCCGGCGGCGGTGCCGCGCGCTCGAGGCGCCGGATGGCCTCGATAGCCTCCTCGCCGCTGACGGCCCGCGACGGCCTGAACAGCCCCCGATCGAGCGTCAGGATCCCGGCCGACACCGAGGCCTCGATGTCCGCGTACCGCAGGTGGTCCGGCCCCACGTCCGTGATCTCCGGCCTGGCGCGTCCCGGCGCTGACGCTGCCGGCCCGGCCAGCGCCAGCACCCGGCTCGCCGCCACGGCGAGATCCGCCCGGCGGACGACGGCCCGGGGCTGGAACGCGTGATTCGGCAAGACATCCATCACGCCAGCCCGAATCATCCCGAGAATCCACGCCGACGCCCAGTGGCCGCGGACGTCGATCGCCACGGCACCCGCTCTCGCGCGGGGGGCCGCCATAAGCCAGCCGACGCGCACACCGAGCAGGGCGGCCAGGTCGCCGCGCGTGATCTGCTGCGCCTGCGAAATCGCGGCGTACTCGGGCGGAAGCCGCCTGGCGGACGCCCGCGCACGCGCCTCGTCCAGGCGCCGCGCGAGATCGTCGGACGGATTCAGTTCATAGGCGCGCTCGAGTTCGCCGATCGCGTCGCTCACCTCGTCGCGCGCCAGCAGCACGTCGGCAAGCCCGAGGTGCGCCTCCGCATCCGTCGGATCGAGCTCGGCCGCGCGGCGCAGGTGCGCGGCCGCCGCCGCGAGGTCGCGCCGCCTGAGCTCCACGAGGCCGAGGTCGCGGTGCAGAAACGCGCTGTCGGGCGACACCGCCAGGGCCGCCTCGTAATGGCCCTTCGCCTCGTCGAGGTGCCCGGCGCCGGCTGCCTCCCTGCCGGAGGCGATCCGCTCGCTGACGCCGCTGAACCTGAGCACCTCGATGCGGCGGCGCAGGTCGCCAAGGGTGCTGTCGCTTGCGAGCGCCGCCTCGAAGCCGGCAACGGCCTCGTCGCGCCGGCCGGCGGCCAGCAGGGCCTCGGCCCGACCGGCCAGCCCCGGCGCGTACTTGGGCGCCAGACGGATCGCCTGGTCGAACCGCGCCAGGGCGTCCCCGGCATGCCCGGCCGCCACCAGCGCATAGCCCCACCCGACCGCTGCCGGGTAGAAGCCCGGCCGGCGTCCGAGGATCGCAGCGAACTCGGCCTCTGCCGCCCGCGCGTCTCCTGCCTGCAAACGGCTCCACGCCGCGGCAAGGCGCGCCTCGAGGCGAGCATCCGCGGTGCCGGCCACTGGGACGGGATAGACGAAGTCCGGGTAGTGCGGCGCACCGGCAGACGGCAGCGGCTTCAGCGCCGGAGCGCACGAGATCGCGATCGCGGCCGACGCGGCGGCCACCGCATGGAGCGCGCGCGTCACGCTCGCCTCTCCCGACACGCCGTCCCGGCAGCGCCGGCTCTCGACTTGCGGAAGGCCGCGAAGCCCCGCTTCGGGACCTCGGCTTCGACGACCGCCCTGCTCCGCCGCTCCGTGTGCGTGATGACCCGGCCATGGCGGTAGATCCAGGCCAGGAGCCGCCTGCCCTCCTCGGCGGCCGGATTGCAGCTGACCGTCACCGTCTCGGTGGCAAGGCCGAGCATCTCCATGATGCGCCCAAGCAGCGCGTCGCGGCCGTAACCCGTGCGGGCGGACACGGCCACGCTGGCTTCGCCGGCTGCTTCGATCCGCTCCTGCTCGGCGCGCTCGACCTTGTCGATCTTGTTGTACACCTCGACGCAGGGCACGATGTCGGCGCCAATCTCCTCGAGCACGGCGTGAACAGCGGCCACCCGCCGCTCCCGGTCGGCGGCCGACGCGTCGATCACGTGCAGCAGCACGTCCGCGTCCCGCACCTCTTCCAGCGTGGCGCGGAAGGCCGCCACGAGCGCGTGCGGGAGGCGGTCGATGAAGCCGACGGTGTCCGAGATGAGGAGCTCGCGCTGGTCGGGCAAGCGGACCCGCCGCAACAGCGGGTCGAGCGTCACAAACAGCGCGTCGGACACGGCGGAGGTCGCGTCGGTGAGGAGGTTGAACAGCGTCGTCTTGCCTGCGTTGGTGTAGCCGACGAGGGCGACGGTCGGCACCGCGGACTTCTGCCGGCGCGCGCGCAACCGAGCCCTGCGCGCACGCACGGCCTCGATGCCGTCGGAGATGGCGGCAATCCGTCGGCGGATCCGCCGCCGGTCCGTCTCGAGCTTGGTCTCTCCCGGCCCTCTTGTCCCGATGCCGCCGCCGAGGCGCGACAGCTCGACGCCGTGGCCGGTGAGGCGGGGGAGGAGGTACTGCAGCTGGGCGAGTTCGACCTGCGCCTTCCCCTCCCTGGTCCGGGCGCGCCGGGCGAAGATGTCCAGAATCAGCTGCGTGCGGTCGATGACGTGGGTCCCGAGCTCCTTCTCCAGGCGGCGCACCTGGGTTGGAGTCAGTTCGCGGTCGCACACCACCAGATCGATGTTCAGTTCGGCGCAGGCCAGCGACAGCTCCCGGACCTTGCCCCGGCCGATGAAGCTCGCCGGGTCGGGATGCGGGCGCTCCTGGAGGAGGCGCAGCACGGCCCGGCCGCCGGCCGCGGCAACGAGACCGGCCAGTTCGTCGAGGGACTGCTCGGCCTCGTGCTGGCGCGCCCGACTCGGCGCGAGCCCGACAAGCGCAGTGCGTTCGTGGAGTTTCAGGATGACACCAGAGCGACGCCGGTCACCGCAGGCATTCTAGCACGCGCTCCCACGGCACCGCGCCGGGGCGCACGAGCCGCGGCGACGGGCCGGTGGCATCCACGATGGTCGACGGCGGCCCGCCCGGAGCCGGGCCGCCGTCGATGACCGCATCGAGCGCGCCTTCGAGACGGCGGCGCACGTCGCTAGGCAGGCTCGGCGGCGGCTCGCCGGTGCGGTTGGCGCTCGTCGACGTGATGGGCCATCCGCACGCGGCGGCAAGCGCGCGGGCCACCGGGTGCGCCGGAACCCGAATGGCGGCCGTCCCGGTCCCGGCCAGGACCGCTTCGTCGAGACCGGGCCACGCGGGGAGAATCAGTGTCAATGGCCCGGGCCAGAACCGTCCGGCCAGCTTCGCCGCCAACGGCGCCAGTCCGCCCGTATGCGCGGCGACTTGAGCCACGCTCGCCCCGATGAGCGGAATCGGCCGGTCGACCGGCCGGCCTTTGATGCGATACAGTTGGGCGACGGCAATCCGGTTCGCCGGGTCCGCTCCGAGGCCGTACAGCGTGTCCGTCGGGTACGCGATGACGCCCCCGCCGCGAAGGATGGCGGCGGCGCGCGCCACCGCGTCCGGATCGGGCCGCTCCGCGTCCAGTTGGAAGCTCACCATGACATCGTCACACCCGTCTCGTCCATCTTATCGCTGGCCCGCGCTCGTGGGCGGCCGAAGCGCCGTCCTCGCGCTGCTGGCGGCGGCCGGGCTCGCCGCGATCGTGGCCTTCGCCCCCGAGCCCCGGGCCGACAGCGCGGAGGCCTTGGAGCGGCTCGGACGCAGCCTGCCCGTGTGGACGGGGCTGCCGTTTGCCGGGATGCTCCTCTCCATCGCGCTCTTTCCGCTGTTGGCGCCCGGCTTCTGGCACCGCAACTTCAAGAAGGTCGCCGTCGCATGGGCCATCGTGTTCTTCGCCCCCTTCCTCCTGGAGTACGGGAGCCTCGCCATCGTCAAGCTGCTCGAGGTGCTGCTGGTTGACTATGTGCCGTTCCTGATCCTGCTGTGGGGCCTGTACACCGTGTCGGGCGGCATCCTGCTCAGGGCGACCCTCGTGGGCACGCCCCTGCTGAACGCCGGGTTCCTGGGAGCCGGCCTCGTGCTCGCATCGCTGATGGGCACCACCGGGGCGGCGATGCTCCTGGTCCGGCCGCTCCTGCGCGCCAACGCCTGGCGCCGGCGAAAGACCCACGTCTTCGTGTTCTTCATCTTCATGGTCGCCAACCTCGGCGGCCTGCTGACGCCGCTCGGGGATCCGCCGCTGTTTCTGGGCTTCATCCACGGCGTCCCGTTTTTCTGGACGTTGCGCCTGCTGCCCCACTACCTGCTCGTCTCCGGCATCGTCCTGGCGGTGTTCGTCGTCCTCGACACCCGGCTGGTCCGCAGGGAACTCGAGAGCCGGCCCGGCCAGGCGCTGCCCGGCAGGCGCCAGCGGTTCACCATCGAAGGCGCTCACAACTTCCTGCTGCTCGTCGGCATTCTCGGCGCCGTGCTGCTCTCCGGCACCTGGCACACCCCCGCCCTTTCCCGTTTCGGCGTGCATCTGGAATACCGCAACCTCGTGCGGGACCTGCTGATTGTGACCATCGGCCTCGTGTCGATCGCCTCCACGCCGAGGCAGATCCGCGAGGACAACGGGTTCAACTGGGATGCGATCACGGAGGTCGCCTACCTGTTCTTCGGCATCTTCGTCACGATCATCCCCGTCCTGATGATCCTGCGCGCCGGCGTCGGCGGCGCCATGGCGGGTCTCGTGTCCGGCGTCCGGGAGCCCTGGCAGTACTTCTGGGTCTCCGGGGCGCTATCGAGCTTCCTGGACAACGCCCCGACCTACCTGACGTTCATGACCATGGCCATGGGACAGCTGGGGATTGAGCCGTCACAGGTCACCGCCGTGCTGAGCGGCGCCGCCCCCGGCGCGGTCGCCGATCGTTTCGCGGCGTGCCTGACGGCGATATCAGCCGGCGCGGTGATGATGGGCGCGAACACCTACATCGGGAATGCGCCGAACTTCATGGTGCTGTCCATCGCGCGCAGCCACGGCGTGAAGATGCCGAGCTTCTTCGGCTACATGCTGTGGTCCGGGCTGGTGCTCCTGCCGGCGTTCCTCATCGTGACCTTCGTGTTCTTCTGGTGATCGGGCCACGCCCGAGACGGCGCGCGCCGCTCTCGTCCGCAGCCTGGGATTGGAGGGCGAGCCCCGCGCCTGGGGCGCGCGTCAGGGTTTGCTGCCGGCGGGCGGAAGCTCGCAGCGCGTCGGCCGGTCCCTGCGGTAGCCCAGCACGTAGTCGGCCTGCATCAAGGCGTGGATCTCCCGCGTGCCCTCGTAGATCACCGCGCCCTTGCAGTTGCGGTAGTAGCGCCCGACGGGATAGTCGTCCGAATAGCCGTTGGCGCCGTGCACCTGAACCGCGTTGCCGGCCGCGCGTTCCGACGCCACCGTCGCGAACCACTTCGCCAGGCCCGTCTCCCTCGTGTTGCGCGCGCCGATGTTTTTGAGCCAGCCGGCCCGCAGCCACAATAGCCGCGACGCCTGGTAGTCCGACTCCATCTCGGCGATCATCGCCTTGACGAGCTGGTGCTGCGCGATCTCGGTGCCGAACGCCCGCCGCTCCTTCGCGTAGGCCGCGCTCGCGTCCCTCGCCGCCCGGATGAGCCCCGTCGCGCCGGCCGCCACGGTGTAGCGTCCCTGATCGAGGGCGAGCATCGCGACCTTGAAGCCCTCTCCGGGCCGCCCCAGCACGTTCTCCTCGGGCACCTCCATCTCGTCCATCGTGAAGTAGCCCGTGTTGCCCGCGAGGATGCCCCACTTCTCCTTGATCGTGCCGCTCGAGAACCCCTTGAACCCTCTCTCCACGAGGAAGGCCGTGAGGCCCGAGGGATCCCGGCGCTTCTTCTTGTCGGCATCGCTCCAGGCGATGACGAGGAAGTGATCGGCGACATCGGCAAGCGAGATCCACATCTTCTCGCCCGTCAGGACGTACCGATCGCCTTTCGGCACCGCCACCGACTGGATGCCCCGAACGTCGCTGCCCGCCGCCGGCTCCGTCAGCCCGAACGTCGCGATCTTCGTCCCCTGCGCCTGCGGCACGAGGTAGCGTCGCTTCTGCTCCTCGGTGCCCCACGTGAGCAGGGAAAGCGAGTTGAGGGCGACGTGCACCGAGAGGATGACCCGCAGCGACGTGTCGACGTACTCGAGTTCCTCGCTGGCGAGGCCGAGGCTGATGTAGTCCATCCCGGCGCCGCCGTACTCGACGGGCACCGAGACGCCGAGGAGGCCGAGGGCGGCCATCTGCGGCAAGATGGCCGGATCGAAGCGGCGGGCGCGGTCCAGCTCCTTGATCCGGGGCGCGACGTCGCGCGCGGCCCATTCCCTCACCGTCTGTTCGAGCAGACGGTGTTCGTCGGTCAGCGACAAGTCCATGGCGCGTCAGCCTAGCACAGGCTGCGCCGGGCGGGCCACCTCGACCGGAACCCCGGCGCCGAGCCCGAGCCGGTTGGCCGCGCTGCCGCCGTACTCGGCCACTTCGAGGTGGTCCGAGCTGCCGAAGAGCGCGCAGACCGTCCCCGGAGCCATGCCGGCATAGGTCTCGACCAGCGACTCGACCGACATGCCCCCGATGCCGATCCGGATCGGCCCCCGCTCGGCGAGCCGCTCGACCATCGCGCGCGGGATGTTCGTCACCAGGTTCCCGAAGCCGTCCACGCGGAGCACTTGGCCGGTAATCGTCTCGCCCTCCTGCCGGGCCTGCGGGATGTCGATCCGCACGAAATCGCGGACGGCCGTGCCAAGCGCCTTGAGCGCCGCGCCGCGCGCCAGCCAGGCCGCCGCCGGCGCGAACCGGTCCCGCCCCTCGAACGTGCGGCTGATGGTCGGCCTCGCGTACCGCCGCTCCGTCAGCGACACGACCCGCTTCGGCGGCGTTTCGTCGAACACGCCGGTGAGCACGCCGTTGTCGGGAGCGACGAAGAAGTAGTCGGCCGCCTCGGCCGCGATGCCCAGGCGCGACGACCCCACGCCGGGGTCGACCACCACCAGGAAGATCGTGCCTGCCGGATAGAAGCGGTAGCAGGCCGCGAGTTCGATCGCTCCGCGCTGGATGTCGTGCGGCGGGATGTCGTGGCTGACGTCCACCAGTACGGCGTCCGGGCAGAGCGTCAAAATGACGCCCTTCAGCGCGCCTGCGTAATGATCGCGCGTGCCGAAGTCCGTGAGCAACGCGACAACGGGCTTGGCCACCGTCAGTCACCCTCCCTTTCGGTCATGTACGCGGGGCTTGCCGCAGTATATGGAACGCCTTCGAAGCTTGTCCACCCCTGTCGTTGCCGGGCTTTAGCCGCAGTAGTACGATGGATGCGGTATGCCAGATCAGGCCCGGGACATCGCCGGCTGGAAGGACCGGCTACGGGCCGGAGGGCCCTCCAACGGCCGCCGCCGGGTGGTCGCGGCCATGTCCGGCGGCGTCGACTCGTCGCTGGCGGCCGCCCTCCTCGTCGAAGCGGGCCACGAAGTGGTCGGCGTGTCGATGCGCCTGTGCCCCGCCCAGCCCGGCACGCGGTGGTCCGGAACATGCTGCAGCGCCCACGACCTCCGCGACGCCGCCGCCGTCGCCCGCCGCCTCGGCATCCCGCACCACGTGCTCGACCTCACCAGCCGGTTCCAGGCGACCGTCCTCGCCAACTTCGTGGCCGAATACGCCGGGGGCAGGACGCCGCTGCCGTGCGCGCACTGCAACGCCGACTTGAAGTTCGCGGCGCTGGTGGACGCCACCGACCGGCTTGGCGCGTCATGGATCGCAACCGGCCACTACGCGCGCGTGACGCGCGACGGCGCGGGCGGCGTTCACTTGTGGCGGGGCGCGGACGCGCGAAAGGACCAGGCCTACTTCCTGTTCGCCCTCACCGCGCGCCAGCTCTCGCGAGCCATGTTCCCGATCGGGGGCATGACGAAGGGCGAGGTGCGGCGCGAAGCCCAGGCGCGGGGCTTCGAGGTGGCCGACAAGCCCGACAGCCAGGAGATCTGCTTCGTGCCGGACGGCGACTACGCGGACGTGCTGGATCGCTACCTGCCGGGCGACCGATCGGGCTTCCTGGCGGACGCCAGCGGCCGGATCCTCGGACGCCACCACGGCGTGCACCGCTTCACCGTCGGTCAGCGGAAAGGCCTGGGCCTGGCGACGGGTGAGCCCCTCTACGTGCTTCGCATCGACGCGGAACGGAAGCTGGTCACCGTCGGGCCCCGCGAGGCCCTGGAGCGAGACTGGCTGACCGCGTCGCGCGTGAACTGGGTGGCGGGCGTCGAACCGTCGTTCCCGTTCCGGGCGGACGTCCAGATCCGGAGCCGACACGCGGCTGCTCCGGCGGACATCGCGCTCGCCGGTCCCGGACGGGTGCGCGTCGACTTCCTCTCGTCGCAGGCCGCCGTCACGCCGGGCCAGGCTGCGGTGATCTACCGAGGAGACGAGGTGCTCGGCGGCGGCTGGATCGACTGAGGAGGCCGCCGCCGTATGCTCGCTCGCACGCCCGAAGCGCCCGCCCCGTCTACCCCAGGTAGCGCTCGGCGTCGAGCGCCGCCATGCAGCCGGATCCAGCCGCCGTCACGGCCTGGCGGTAGGTGCGGTCCTGGACGTCGCCGCACGCGAACACGCCAGGCACGCTCGTCTTCGTGCCGTCGCGCGTGACGACGTAGCCGGCGGGATCGAGGTCCAGTTGCCCGGCAAACAGCGCCGTGTTCGGAGTGTGGCCGATCGCCACGAAGACGCCATCCACCGGGACCTCGCGCACGGCCCCGGTCGTGACGTCCCGCAAGACGATGCCCGTGACCTCGCCTTTCCCGACGTCGTTGATCGACTCGACCACGCTCGACCACGCCACCTCGATCTTGGGATTCGAGAGGGCCTTGTCCTGCATGATCTTCGAGGCGCGGAGCGCGTCGCGCCGGTGCACCAGCGTCACCTTCGACGCGAACTTGGTGAGGAACATCGCTTCCTCGAGGGCCGAATCGCCGCCGCCGACAACCGCAATCGGCCGCCCGCGGAAGAAGAACCCGTCGCAGGTGGCGCACGTCGAGACGCCGCGGCCCATGAGCGCGCGCTCCTCGGGAAGCCCGAGAAGCCTCGGCGACGCCCCCGTGGCGATGATCAGCGCCTTCGCCGTGTACGTCCGGCCCTCGGCTTCGACGCGGAACGGAGGCGAGGACAGGCTGACCGAGGTGACCGCGGCCGCCACCAGCTCGGTTCCGAACCGTTCGGCCTGGGCGCGCATCTCGGCCATGAGGTCCGGCCCCATGATGCCGTTCCGGAACCCCGGGAAGTTCTCGACCTCCGTGGTGGTGGTGAGCTGGCCTCCGGCCAGCAGGCCTTCGAACAGCAGCGGCTTCAAGCTGGCGCGGGCCGCGTAGACGGCCGCCGTCAGCCCAGCCGGGCCCGAGCCGATGATGATGACGTCGCGATCGGTGTCCACGATTCCTGTTCCCCGCGATCGGTGTCCGCGTGAGCCGGGGGCCGAGATCCCTGGCTTCCGACGCCAGGCTCCGGGCCCCGAGTGTCGGCTTCCGGACCGCTAGACATGCGTCAACACCATCCGCGTCAACTCGTCCTTGCTGACGAGGCCCACAATCTGATCCACAGGCTGCCCGCCCTTGAACAGAATCATCGTCGGGATGCCGCGGATGCCGAAGCGGGCGGACACGCCGGGGTGATCGTCGACGTTGAGCTTGCCCACCGCCATCCGGCCCTGGAGCTCCGCCGCCACCGCGTCGATGGTCGGCGCCAGGCGCCGGCACGGCCCGCACCACTCCGCCCAGAAGTCCACGAGTACGGGGACAGGGGATGCCTGCAGCGTCGCGTCGAAATTGCCGTCGGTGAGCGTCAGAACCGTGTCGGATGCCATGTTTTCCTCGTCTCGGATGTCGTGAGCCTGCAGGGCGGCCGATTCGGCCGCCCCGTCTCAGGGATTCACATCTCGTCGGTCCGTTTCAGCGCGCCGCCGATGCCGCGCGAGCCCGCGCGTAGGCCTCCACGTAGGCCCGCGCCGAAGCGTCCCAGGAGTTGTCCTGCCGCATGCCGGCCAGCTGGATGCGCCTCCACGCGGCCGGGCGGGCGAACCACCTCAACGCCCTGCGGAGCTCGCCGAGCATCGCGTCGCTCGTGTACGGCTCGAACTTGAAGCCCGTGCCCTCGCCGGTCCGCTCGTCCACCTGCTCGACGGTGTCGTCGAGCCCGCCGGTCGCCCGCACGACCGGCACCGTCCCGTAGCGCAGGCTGTACATCTGGTTCAGGCCGCAGGGCTCGAAGCGGGACGGCATCAGGAAGAGGTCGGCGCCGCCCTCGATCATGTGCGCCAGCTCCTCGCTGAACCCCACGACCACGGAGAAGCGCGTCGGCCTCCTAGCCGCGAGGCCGCGCCACATCGCCTCGTACTGCGGCGCGCCGGTGCCGAGGACGACGAACGAGGCGTCCAGCTGCTCCAGCTCCCCGGAGTTCACGGCACCGGCGATCAGGTCGAGCCCCTTCTGATCCACCATGCGGGACACCATGCCGATGATCGGCCGCGCCCACTGGCCGGGCCCGGCCAGCCCGACCCGGGCCAGCAGCGCGCGCTTGACCGCCGCCTTGCCCGTGAGGTCGTCAGCGCTGAACCTGGCCGGCAGGAGCGGATCGGCCGCGGGGTCCCACGCCGCCGTGTCGATCCCGTTGCGGATGCCGACGAGCGCGTCCGCCCGCCGCCTGAGGATCCCGTCGAAGCCGAATCCCTGCTCGGCCGTCTGGATTTCCTGCGCGTAGCGCCGGCTCACGGTGGTGATCACGTCGGAGAAGTTCACCCCGGCCTTGAGGAAGCTGATCTTGTTCCAGAACTCGAGGCCGGCTTCGGTGAAGAGGTCCCACGAGAGGTCCAGCGACGGCAGCACTTCCCGGCCGAACACGCCCTGGTAGGCGAGGTTGTGAATCGTGAACACCAGGCCCGCGCCCGCGAGCGGCGCGTGCCTGAGGCACCGCTCGCGCAGGTAGACCGGCACGAGCCCCGACTGCCAGTCGTGCGCGTGCACGACCGACGCCCCCTCGCCGAGCTTCACGGCGCATTCGAGCGCCGCCCGGGCCAGCAGCGCGAACCGCAGGTGGTTGTCGGGGAAGTCGCCCTTCGGCGTGGAGTAGAGCTCGTCGCGGTCGTAGTACGCGGGGCAGTCCAGGAACCTGAAGCGAACGCCGTCCGCGTGCGTGCGCTCCAGCACGCGGAACTCGGGCGAGCCGAGCCAGGCGCCCCGAGGGAACGCCGCCACCTCGTCGCCGCCCTCCACGCCGCGATACCGGGGCGTCACCACCGTGACGCGGTGCCCGAGGCGTGCGAGCGCGCCCGGGAGGGCTCCGCCCACGTCGCCGAGGCCGCCGGTCTTGGAGTACGGGACGGCCTCTGAGACCACCATGAGGATGTCGAGGGTGTCCACGGCCGTCAAGTCTAGCATTGGAGCGGCCAGAGCGCGCGGCCCGGCCGCCGCTCAGCGCCGGCCTCGGCCGCGCTCGGCTTCGAGGCCGCGCGCAATCGCCACCTCGCGGGCGGCCTCGGCAGGCCTGCCCCGGCGATTGTAGATATCGGCCAGCACGTAGTGACCGAGCGGCGCCAGCTCCGCCGTCGGCTTCAGGCGCAGGCCTTTGCGGGCGAGCCGTTCGGCCTCGTCCAGGTTCCCGCCGCGCCTCAGGCGCGCCCGCGCCAGAAACAAGTGCCCGTCGGCGAAGTCAGGGTTCCCGTCGAGCGCCTGCTGCAGCGCGTCCATCTCCAGATGGCTCTCCCCCATCCTGGCGTAGAGCCTCGACAAATTGAACGCCGCCTTGTAGGCGTCGGGGTGGAGATCCAGCTCCTCGAGGTACTCGCGCTCGGCCGCGGCCATGTCCCCCTTCGCTTCCGCAATGAGCGCGAGGTTGTAGTGGGCCAGCCTGACGTCTCGCCGGATGGCGAGCGCCTCCCGCGCGAGCTTCGCCGCGCCGTCCAGATCGCCGCGCATGAACGCGATCGCGCCGAGGGCGTTCTTGGCGGGCGCCACGTGGTCGTCCATCTCCAGCGCCTCGCTGAAGTAGCGCTCGGCTCGGGCCGTGTCTCCCCGATCCAGCCAGATCTCGCCCATCTGGTACCGGACGTACGCGTCCTTCGGGTCGATCGTCAGATAGTGCTCGAACCCGGCCAGCGCAGCGTCATCGTCGCCGAGCCGCCGGTAGGCGGCCGCGATGTTGACCACGGCGAGGTCGTAATCCGGCTTCAGGGCCAGCGCGCGCTTGAACTGCTCGATGGCCTCGCGGTAGCGGCGCTCCTTGAAATAGGCGTTGCCGAGGGAAAACCAGGCATCGATGACTTCAGGATCCGCGGCCAGCACCTTCCGGAGGATGGCGCTGACTTGGGGGAACGAGTCCTTCGTCGGCGCCAGGTCCCGCGCCTGGCCCAGCAGGTTGAACAGCTCGAACTTGTCCTTCGGATCGGCCCGGCCGGTTCGCGGGTCGTTCGCCGACGCCACAAACGAGCCTACGTACCCGAGGGCGGCCAGGCGCGCACGCACCTCGGGATCGACGTCCGAGGCCGGCGGCGCCGCCGGGGCATTGGCGAAACCGTGTTCCATCTCGCGCAGGCGCGTGATCATCTGCTCGCCGACCACGCGCCGCTGCTGGAAGATGTCCCTCAGCTCGTTCGGGTCCGACTCGAGGTCGTACAGTTCAGGGCGCGGGGCGTCGATGACCTTGAAGCGGCCCGACCGCAGCGACCGCAGGTCGCTCCAGCCGTAGTGGTGCAGCGGGTACATCGCTTCGGCGTACCCCTCGAGGCCCAACTCGACGACCGAGCCCGTCATGAGCGGCGCGAGGCTGCGGCCCGAGACCGAGGCGGCCGGCGGCAAACCCAGCAGGTCGAGCACCGTCGGCACGACGTCCACCGTCCGGACCGGATCGGCGACCCGCCTGCCGCGCGCGGCCGAGAACGGCGCGCGGATGATGAAGGGGACGCGCGCCGCCGCTTCGTAGATGAAGAAGCCGTGGGCGTCCTCGCCGTGCTCGCCGAGGCTCTCGCCGTGGTCGCCAATGGCCACCACGACGGTTTTGTCGAGCAGGCCATTCGAGGCGAGGTGGTCGACGACGCGCCCGACCTGCGAGTCGGTGAAGGCCATCTCGCCGCGATACGGGTGGCCCTGGTACTGGGTGCGGTAGGGCTCGGGCGGCTCGTACGGGGTGTGCGGATCGTAGAAGTGCAGCCAGGCGAAGAACCGGCGGTCTTTCACGCTGTCAATCCAGGGCAGCGCCTTGTCCGCCACCTCGTTGGCCGGGCGCTGGATGTCGCCGAGCGACCGCCCCCGCCGGCCGCCGAGATCGAAATCGTCGAAGTAGGTGCCGAAGCCCTGGCCGATCCCCCACTTGCCGTCGAGCACGTAGGCGGCGACGAAGCCGCCCGTCGCGAAGCCCTGCGCGCTCAGCATTTCGGCCAGCGTCGTCTGGTCGGGCGACAGGTAGAACCCGCCGTTGTCCCGAACGCCATGCTCCGGCGGGAACCTGCCCGTCAGGATCGTGGAGTGCGCGGGCAGGGTCAGCGGGGCCGCCGTCCCGGCCTGCTCGAACAGCACGCCGTCGCTGGCCAGGCGGTCGAGGGCCGGCGTCTGGACCGTCGTGGAGCCGTAAGCGCTCACATGGTCCGCGCGAGCCGTGTCGAGCGTGATGAGCACCAGATTCAGGGCGTCGCGCGAGACGCCTGGCGGCAGCGCGCCGAGGTCGACCGAACCGGCTCGCTCGCTGCGCGGCGCAAGCGCCTGCCGGCCCAGCCAGCCGAGCGCACTGATCAGCAGGAGCGCCGCGGCGGCGCCGGCTGCCGTGGCTGCCCGCCGCCGCTTCGACCAGCTCGCCGCTCGACACGCCGGCCCGCCCCCTCCCTCAGGCGCCTCGGCGAGCCCGGGTTGAGCGCCGCATCTCATACTGAGCAGATCGTGGTTGAAAATCGGCAATGCGTCAACGCCGCTCTTCTGATATGCTGCCGTCGCCATGCCGCGCCCTGCCGGCTCCGGCGGCTCCGGCGGCTGCGTACGTGCGCGGGTTCATCCCCGAAAGGAGGGAGCGTGAGGTACCTCTGGCCATGGTGGCGACGCCTGCTGGTGCGAGCCCTGGTGCTCGTGCTGGCGCTGGGCGCCGCCCCTCTGAATTGCCTGGCGGCGCAGCCCGCCGATCCCCCCCCACCCGCACCGGCACTTGCGGCGGCGATTCAGCAGGCCGTGCAGCTGGAGGTGGGCACGATGAAGAAGGTGTCGCCCAATGCTGCGCAGCAATCTGGCGCCTCGGCGGCCGAGCCCGCCCGTTTCTTCAAGACGAAGGCCGGCGTCGTCGCGCTGGTGTTGCTGGCAGCAGGCACGGGATACGCGCTGTATTCCACGTCCCACGATCGCATCAAGTCGCCGAAGGTGCCGTATGGAGGGACCTGGAAATGAAGACGCGCGCCTCGATTGTGATGGCGGTCTTCGTGCTCCTCTTCACGGCCGGCGCCATGGCGCAGACCCAGACCGGCACGCTGTCCGGCCGGATCATTGACGAGCAGGGCGCGGTGCTGCCCGGAGTGCTGGTGACGCTGACGGGCGGCCAGGGCTCACAGACCCAAGTGACGGATACTCGGGGCGAGTACCGGTTCCAGGGCCTCACCCCGGGCGTGTACGAGGTGTCGACCGAATTGACCGGGTTCGCGCCGAGGACGGAGCGGAACCTGGAAGTGGGCCTCGGCCGGACGCTCACGGTGAACCTTACGCTGAGGATCGGCGGGCTCACGGAGAGCGTCGACGTCGTCAGCAATGCCTCGACCATCGACTTGACCAGCCCGGCGACGGAAACGAAGCTCTCGCACGACCTGTTGTCGGCGATGCCGCTGAACATCGGGAACTTCAATGCGGCCGCGTCGCTGCTCAACTACTCGCCCGGGATCAACTCCGGCGCCGCCTTCGGCGGCGACTCGGACTACGGCAACGCCCTGCTCATCGATGGCGTGGACACGCGCGACCCCGAGGCGGGCTCGGCGTGGGTCTTCTACAACTACAACATCATCGACGAGGTCCAGGTCGGCGGCCTCGGCGCGCCGGCGGAATACGGCGGGTTCTCGGGCGCGGTGGTCAACACGATCACCAAGTCGGGCTCGAACGTGTACCGCGGCCTGTTCGAGGGGCGGTTCACGAACAAGACGCTCGCCGGAAACAACATCACCGGCGAGCAGCTGAAGCTCAACGGCGCGCTGGGAGACGCCAGCAAGATCAAGAAGCTGACCGACTACACCGCTCAGCTCGGCGGTCCGATCAAGCGGGACAAGGCGTTCTGGTGGCTGAGCGTCCAGCGCTACGCGTTCAAACAGGACCCAGTTGGCCCGGTCACGGAGCGCTCCGAGGTCAGCCCGCGGTACAACGGCAAGCTGACCTTCAACCTCACGCCGAACGACGTCCTGGTGGCCAACTTCCAGTACGACAACTACAACATCACGGGCCGAACCGGATACCCGGGGTCTTACTCGACCGACCAGCAGACCGTGGACGAGGACTCGCCGGAGCTCGTGTGGAACGCCCAGTACCGGAAGGTCTTCAACTCCAGTACGTTCCTGGAAGCGAAGGTCAACGGGTACTCGGCCTACTACAACCTCGACCCGGTTGACTCGTCGCCGCTCCGCATCGACAACGGCACCGGCGAGTACAGCGGCGGCGCGGGGTACTATTACTACGCGGCCCGCCACCGGTACCAGCTCAACGCCGCGGTCACGAAGTACGCGGAAGCGTTCGGCACCCACAACTTCAAGTTCGGGATCGAGATCGAGCGCAGCGGGGTCCGGAACCAGGAGGAGTACTCGTCCTGCGGCCCGGTCGGCTCGTGCTACTTTGTCGACTACTACGGCGTGCCGTACTACGCCTACTCGGGGCTGAACTACAACGTCAGGTCCTCGAACCGGCGGGAGTCCTTCTACGTGCAGGACGCGTGGAAGAAGAACCGGCTGACGCTGAACCTCGGCATCCGGCTCGATCGCATCCGCGGGTTCAGCGATTCGCTCGACAAGATGGTCTACACGCCGGCGGCCGCCTGGGGGCCGCGCGTCGGCGTGGTGTACGACCTCACAGGATCCGGGAAGAGCGTGCTCCGAGGCTTCTGGGGCCGCTACTTCGAAGCGCCGTCCACCAACGCGTTCTCGTACGCCGCCGGCGGCTACGAGGACTTCGTGTCCTGGTACACCGACGGCAAGACATTCGAGGAGTTCGACCGCACCTCGTCGTTCATCTACCGGATGCAGCCGAAACCCAAGCAGTTCGGGCTGGACGAGGCGAACGTCAGCTTCGAGCAGCAGATCTCCCGCAATATGCGGTTCACGGCGACGGGGATCTGGCGCGACTTCCGGAACTTCTTTGGATCGAGCCTGCCGGACGCCAGATGGACCCCAATCCCGTACGTCAGCCCCAAGCCCCCGGGCAACGCGATCACGCTCTACCGGTGGGCGAACCGCCCGGACGAACTGACCGGCGGCGATTTCCTCATGCAGAACCTCGACGACTTCCGCTTCCTGGATCAGGACGGCCGTCCTATCGACCATCCGGCGCCCTACCGGAGGTACAGGGGCGCGATGTTCGTGCTGACGAAGGCTCTGTCGCATAACTGGCAGGCCCAGGTCTCGTACGTGTGGTCGCGCACCAAGGGCAACATCAACAACGGCGGCCGCTCCGGTTTTGGCGGCTCGGGCTGGGAGAACCCGGTCAACTCCATCGTCAACACCGACGGGTTCATGTCCCTCGACCGCACGCACGAGATCAAGGTGATGACCGGGTATACGATTCCCAGGGTCAACGCCTCGCTCAACGCCTACGTCCGGTCCATCAGCGGCAGCACCTACACGCCGGTGCCGTCGGCCACGGTCTCATCACGGACCTTGAACTGGACGAGTTCCCTGCGGCCGTACCTGGAGCCGTTCGGATCGCACCGCTATCCGACGCTCACGACCGTCGATCTGCGGGTCGAGAAGTCGTTCCGCCTCGGCGGCGGGCGCATTAGTGCGTGGGGCGACTTCGGGAATGTCTTCAACGTGTCGACGGTCACGGGGCGCCAGACCCGCTATCCGAACCGGACGATCACGACGCCGAGCGGCTCCTGGGTCGTCTTGTACGACAGCCCCACGGCTGTCACGCTGCCGCGCCAGATCATGATCGGCGCGCGCTGGACCTTCTAGCGCGCGGCGTTCCAGGCGTTCCCGCATCAATGAGGCGCCCCGGCGGGCCGTGCCCCCGGGGCGCTCCTCTCTGTGTGCACACCCGGACCGGCATCTCGGCGCGCCAGCGGGGGCTCCGAGAGCAAGCCGGCGCCGCGCCCGTGAACGGGTCGCCTGCCCTGCGCTCGACGAGGACCGGGCTCTCCCGCTCCGAATTCCCGATTCCAGCGCCGGCCCTGTGGCTGCGTGCTCGGCGGTCGGCCCCGCTTCGTCCGCACCACTCGTCCTCCGGTGTACACTGCCCCTGTGACTCGTCCATCCAGGCCACGCCCCGAGCGTGCCGACTCCGCCGAGTTTGCCGCCTTCAGGCGCGTCAGGGCGGAGCACCCGGAATTGGCCAGCGCGGTGGACATGCAAGTCGAGATCGTCGTCCTGCAGCACCGGGTGGCGTCGCGCCTCACGACGCCCTGGATCGAGCTGGATGCGGAACATGTGGCGCGGGAGCTGGCCGCAGGCCGGCCGATCGTCTCCTTCGGAGATATCCCGTTTGACTGGCGGGAGTTCCGGGTGCTGTTCCGCCTGCTGGCTGACGTGCTCGCCCGCTACGACGTCCTCGAGCCGCCGGACGTCGCCATGCTGAAGGCGATGGGGCGCGAGGGACGACCGGAAGCCCGCGAAGTCGAGGCCTGGTACCTCTCACCCTTCGAGCGCTCGCACAGCGCCGGAGCCGCGAGCTCCGCCGGAGCGCCGGACTCGCTCGCGACGGTGCTGAGCATGAGCGCCAGGCCGTTTCTGGCCCGCACGGTGGACGCCCTGCACCAGCGCGTGAACCTGGCGCCGTGGACGCAGGCCTTCTGCCCGTTCTGTGGAGGCGCTCCCGAGTTCGCCCTGCTGCCTCGAACTGGAGGGCGCCGCCTCGTGTGCGCCCGGTGCACCGCCACGTGGCCGTTTCCCGAACAGACCTGCCCGTACTGCGGCAACGCGCTGGCGGGGTGCTCGACCTCGTTCGTGAGCACGGATCGGCGGTACCGGCTGACCGGCTGCGACGCCTGCAGGAAGTACGTCAAGGCGTTCGACGTAAGGAATGCGGACCGGCCCTTTCTGTACGACGTGGACGCCGTCGCGTCTCTGCCGCTCGACGCCGCCGCCCTCCAGCGCGGCTATCTCGGGTGAGCGGTAAGCGGGGTCAGATCCAGTTAAGCGGGGTCAGATCCAGGAAAACGGGGGCAGGCCTCCATGCGAGGCCTGCCCCCGTTTTCCTGGATCTGACCCCGCTCCCCTGCTCACATCGTCCTGCTGATAATCCAGTTGAGCAGGTGGCGGGTTTCCCAGAAGCGGCCGGCGTTCGAGTGGGCACCGAGTACGACCACGGCGACGCTTTGATCGATGGACGGCAGGCGCAGGAGCGTGGCGAGGCAGTAGCCGGAGCGGTTGATGAAGCCCGTCTTGCCGCCGCGCACGTCGATGCCGGGCGCCTCAAGCAGCTGGTTCGTGCTGTGAATCGTCACGGCGCGGCGGTCCGTCCGGAACGAGTGCGCAGGCATGCGCATGATGCCCGACAGGAACTCGTCCTCGGCCGCGCGGGAGATGAGGCGCGCCATGTCGTACGCCGAAGACACGTTGTCGGCCAGGAGGCCCGACGGATCGACGTAGTGGGTGTCGCGCAGGGCCAGCGCCGCCGCTTTCGCGTTCATCCTGGCCACGAACGCCGCGGTTCCTCCGGGCGAGGTCCGCGCCAGCGTCCGAGCCGCGGCGTTGTCCGACGCGATGAGCAGCAGGTGCAGCAGGTCCCGGCGCGACACTCGCTCGCCTGCCCGCAGGTGCGTGACGTTCGCACGGAGCGTGTCGGTGCGGCTGACCTGGACGGCGGCGTCGAGATCGGATGTCTCCTCGAGCACGCACATCGCTGTCATCACCTTCGTGATGCTGGCGATCGACCGCGCGTCGAACGCTCTTTCCTCCCAGAGCACCTGGTCCGTCGCCGGGTTGTAGATGATGGCGGCTTCGGCGCGGATGTCGGGAACGACGTCGCCCTGCTCGTCCACCTTGAAGCGCGGCGTCACCAGCGCCGCGAGTTCCCTCGCTCGCGCCGCGGCACGCGCCTTGGCAAGCCTGGCCCTGGCCGACGCGGCGGAGTAGGCGGGCTTCGCACGCCGCGCCGCCGGGGCCGTGGCCGCCCCCCCGGCTTTCGATGCAGTCCGCGCCGTCGCCGTGGCTGCGGCAGGCGCCTTCGAGGCCGGCGCGGGCTTTCCCGCCGCGCTCGATGCCGGCTTCTCGGGCGGCCTAGCGGGAGCCTTCCGGGCGGCCGTCTGTGCAGACACCGGCCCGACCGGCGCCAGCATCAGGAAGACGCCCAGCGCCGCCGCCGCCCGCTTGAGCCGTTCCAACGTCGCCATCCGCGTGTCAGTCACCTGTATCAACCAGACGACAAAGCACTTGGGGTCGGAGTGTATCAAATCGATACGATCGAGCCAACAGAAAACGCGCCCTCGTCTGTTATCGGCGCTCGGAGGCCCAGGCCTCAGTCCACGCCTCGATAGGGATCGGCGCCCAGCGACTCGGGGATCTCGTAGGGATCTTCGCGCTGCAGTTCGGCCGACCGCTCGAGCAAGGCATCCCACGACTGGGGGTTGAACCCCACGACGGCGCGGTCACCGGCGACGATTGTTGGGACTTCCGGCCTCGCCGTCATTGTGAGCATGGCCCGCAGGGCTTCCACGTCGGTCGAGACGTCGAACTCGACGAAGTCGACGCCCTTCGACAGGAGGTATGCCCGTGCCACAGGGCAGTGCGGGCACGACGGGATCGTGTAGAGCTTGTTCCGCAACGTCGGCACCTGCCGCCGCGGGTGGCGCGGCCACAGTGTCGCGAGATTGACGCCCGCTGTCAACTGTTGCCAACTTCCGTCGCCGCGCAGCCTCAGCGAAAGCGCCCCGTCGCCCGACGCCTCGGCCGGGGGCCAGCCTCCCCACGCGCAATCCGCGGGCAACCGCGGCGAATTCGGCTGATTCGGCGCGAACGCCCTGCCGCGTCCGCTCGGCGGGGCTGGCCCCGCCGGGCGGCCCTGAGTCGGCGCGAGGATTGCATAACTGTCGGCAAGGAGACCGCGATGGGGCTCGTCCGACTGCTCGGGTTCTCGACGCTTTCCTGCGGCTGTGTCGTCGGCCGTTATCGCGAGCTGGCCACGAACCGCGAACTCGCCTACATCGAGGAAAAGGGCGGGGAGTGCCTCGTGCACGAGCACCGGAGGAACCATGCCGTGCAGGCCCCTCGCGCGGCGGCATCCGCGTCCCGGTTCACTCACGCGCGCGCATCCTGACCCCGCCACGCCGTACGGAACACGGGGGAGGCGCCCCGAGGCGCGCCTCCCCCGTCTATGTACGCGAGACCGGGGGGCGACAGCCCCCGGCCTCGACGCGCCCGGCGCCTAGAAGCGGACCCGGGCGCCGAACTGGGCCTGCCAGCGCGACCGGAGGTCGGCGCGGGTGAACAGCCCCGAGTAGTTCGGCCCCATGAGCGTCGAGAGGTTGTACCGCATCTTGCCCGTGGCGGCGTCAATGCCGCCGTAGCCGATCAGGTTGGTGGAGCCGAAATTGCCGAAGTACTGCCAGCCCCAGTCCTTGTTCAGCAGGTTGAGGAAGTTGAAGACGTCAGCCGTCAGTTCGATCCTCGCCTTCCGCGGGAGCGGCACCGTGACGGCGTACCGCACGTCCAGATGGTTATACCAGGGCGCCCGGGCGTGGTTGCGGGCAATGATCTTCCCGCGGTAGTCGCCGACTTCCGCTTTTTGCAGGAAGTTGTTCAGGATGTCCCACGTCGCGGTCTGACCCGCCACGGAGCTGTACAGCACGACGTCGTCTGCCGACCCCGGGACGAACAGCAGGTCGTTGCTCGTGATCGAGTCCGTGTTGGCGTCGCCGTTGAACCCGATCGAGAACGGCCGGCCGGACTGGCCGTTGAAGAAGAACGCCAGCGAACTGCGGAGCCCCTTGAACAGAGGAATCGGCAGCGTGGCCGACAGGTTCACGCGGTGGCCCGGATCGTAGTTCGATCGCGTCAGCGGCGGATCGTTGGTGTTGAGCCCCGAGGGGTTGTTCGTCCAGTTGGATCGGGCCACGCTCGACGTCCCGTCGTTCCTCGCGTAGGCGCGCCCGTAGAGGTACGAGGCGCTCCAGGCGAACCCCCTCCGGTACGGCCGCTCGATCTTGTAGCTGACGGACCAGGACTTCCCGTCCGTCGAGTTCGACAGCAGCATGACGTCGTTCAGGTTCGTGTCGAACTTCTTGAACGTCGTGCGGCCGTCCGGCAGCGCCCCGGCCGGCACGTAGTTGATGTTCTGGTAGAAGATGTCGTGGAACGACCTCGTGTAGACCCCTTCCGCCGTGCCCACGAGCCCCCAGGGCAGCTCATGGTCGACCCCGAACGTCCCGCGCAGGATCTCCGGGTACTTGTAGTTCGGGTCGACGACGTTGATCGTCTGGCGTCCCGTCGTGCCCCCGACGACGACCGACGGCTGCCCGTTGGGATTGGCGACGAACGGCAGCCGGTTTGCCGCGTTGTAGCTGACCGACAGGCTCGTGAAGTCGACGCCCGTGTTGCTGTACTGGTTCGAGAGCCACACGTAGGGGGTCCGCCCGGTGAACACGCCCACGCCGCCGCGGACCTGGCGCCGCGCGCCGCTCTTGGAGAGATCCCAGTTGAACCCGACGCGCGGCGACCACATCACCGGCGCCGGGACGTTGTCGGTCTTGTAGCCGAAGTTCGCCACCGCGACGGGATTCGCGTTGGGCTTTTCCGAGAAACGCGGGATGTCCACGCGGACGCCGTAGGTCAGCGTGAAATTGCTCCGCGCCCGCCACTTGTCGCCCGCGTAGAACCCGAACTGGTACACCGGGAAGTCGGCGGCCTGCTTCGGGTTCGAGGTGTTCGAGAAGTTGTAGTTGTAGGACTGCGCCAGGCCCGCCTCGAAGTTCGCGACGCTGTTGAAGCGGTAGCCGCCGAAGGCGTACTGGATGAACAGGTTGTAGAACTTGTAGAACTCGTTGTGCGTGCCGACCGACACCGTGTGGTTCCCGAGCACCATCGTGACGTCGTCGGTCACCTCGATGATGTCCTGGTTGAGCTGGTTGGCATGCGACGAGTACTCGGTTCCGAGGTAGATGGAGGTGCCGTCCGGCATATCCACGCGCACTTCCGGGAAGTCCGGCACGCCGGGCTGCCCGCCGCGCTTGTTGCGCTCGCGCGAGTAGGTGACGCGGAACTCGTTGAAGACCCTGCCGAAGCTGCTGTTCAACTGGCCGACGTTCGACAGCATCTTGTCCGTCATGTGATAGAAGTTCGTCGGCATCTTGAACGAAGTGCTGGACTGGTACCCGATGTCGGCCATCGCGTCGACCCAGTTCGTCCGCAGCGTGAGCTGGTTGCGCGGCGAGACGTTCAGGTCGGCCCTCACGAACACCTTGTTGCTGTTGTTCGGGTTGCTGAACTCGCCGAAGCCGCCGACGTCGTAGTTGTACTTGGCCTTGGCGATCGCGGCCACCTGCTGCACGGTGTCGGCGTTGCCCCAGGTCTGACCGGAACTCCCGTCGATCGAGTACCCCACCGGCGTCTTCTTGCGGGCCCAGTCCACGTTGCCGAAGAAGAAGGCCTTGTTCCTCACGACCGGCCCGCCGAGGCTGACGCCGTACTGCTTGTCGCTGAACTCGCCGACCTTCGTGTCCGTGGGCGTCGGCTTGGCCGGCGTGATCACGCTCGGCAGCTTGCCGACGAGGCTTTCGTCGCGCCCGTAGAGGTAGGCGCTGCCCTTGAAGGCGTTCGTGCCGCTCTTGGTGATCGCGTTGATGCCGCCGCCGGAGAACCCGCCCTGGCGCACGTCGTACGGCGACACGACCAGCTGGACTTCCTGGATGGCGTCGAGGCTGACCGGCTGCGTGCCCGTCTGCCCGCCCGGCGTCCCGGTGGCGGCGAGGCCGAACACGTCGTTGTTCACCGCCCCGTCGATCTGCATGTTGTTGTAGCGGTTGCTCCGGCCGGCCACGCTGACCATTTCGCCGCCGGTCGCGCTGTCCGTGTTCGTGTTGAAGTACGGCGACGTCCGGGCGAAGTCGTTCAGGCTCCGCGAGATCGTCGGCAGCGCCTCGAGCGTCTGCGTCCCGACGTTTGCGGCCGCCCCGGCCCGGGTCGTGTCGATGACCTGCGCCGCCGCCACGACGTTCACCGTCTCCTGCACCGTCTCGAGCTGGAGCGTGAACGCCACCGCCCGCGACTCGCCGAGGCCCACCTCGACGCCGGCCTGCTCCTGCTTGCGAAACCCGGTCATTTCAGCGCTCACGGTGTACGGCCCGCCGACGCGGACCGCCAGCATCGTGAACCGGCCGTCGGCCTGCGTCACGGCCTCGTAGGTGGTGCCCGTCGGCTGGTGCACCGCCACGACGGTGGCCCCCGGCAGCACGCCCTGCTGGGCGTCCATCACGGTGCCGGTCAGTGTCCCGGTCGTGATGTTCTGGGCCATCGCGGGAGTGGCGCCGACGACGGCGCACAGCACGGCGATCCCCAGCCAAGTCCTGATGGTCTGATGCATCCTGTTTTCTCCGATAGAGAGTGTCACTGGGAACGGCACTCGACGCGCCCGGGTCGACCCCGTCGCAGGTGGCGGCACGCGCCGCCTGACGGACCCGGTCCGAGCCGCACGAGCATAGCACAAGAGGACGGCCGGCCGGTACGGCCGCGGCGGCGCCGCGGCCCCTCGGCCCCCGCCCGCTACCTCCGCGGGTTCGTCCGGAGCGAGTACGACTTCCTCGACCAGACGTCGATGTCCTTCCGCTTCACCTTGACGTCGATCTGCCGGGTCCGTTTCAAGGGATCGGGGTTGTTGGAGTAGTACCCGAGCATGTAGTAGTCGCTGGTCTCCGCGTCGATGCGCTTCAGCGCCTTCTCGAAGTCGTTCTGGTTGACCACGGCGATGCCGCCCGTCAGTTCCGCCAGGACGCGCAGGCTGTTGATCGAGTTCGTCACGAACTCCTGCCACTCGACCGGGTCCACCTTGTCGTCGAGATCGGGCATGCCAACCAGCCCGCGCGGGTCGATGGTGTAGATCGTCGTGTTGGCGCGGTTCGCTGCCCGGGTCAGCTCCGCTAGCTCCCGGACGAGGTCGGCGTCGGCCCACCGGTCGTTCCCTCGCGGCGTGTTGCCGTCGTAGCGGTCGCCCTGGTTCTGGGCCGTCCCGCCGTAGGTGTCGTCGCCCTGGGTCTGCCGCAGCTGGGCCGCCCCGAAACGGTTCTCGAAGAACTCCGCCTCGCCGTAGCGCGATTTCTGGAACGGATTGAAATCGTACCCGTTGCTGACGTAGATGAGCGCCTTCCGCCGGTTGTGCACCTTCGAGAGGTTCTCGAGCATGTCCGCCGCGGCCGAGAACGCGACGTGCGCCCGGTACCGGACCTCGGTGGGCCCTTCCGCCCCCTCCGGGCCCTGGATGATGTCGGTGGGCTTCAGCGCGCCTCCCATCGTCTTCTTGATGGCCTCGTCGATCCGCTTGAGATCGTACGTGAGATCGATCTCGATCGACGAGGTGCCCGACGAGACCACGCCGAACATGTCGCCCTGGTGAATCAGCGTGTTCTTGATCTTCTTGAGCAGCTCGCGCACCCGGCCCGTGTTCTTGAAATCCAGGTGCAGATCGTCGATGAAGAGGATGAAGATGCGGCCCGAGGCGTCGTTCATCGGCCGGGCCGGCGGCAGGATGATGCCCTCAGGCGGAGCGGCCGGAGGCGGCAGGGCCAGGTTCGAGACCCGGCCTCCGTGCACCAGAACCAGCGAGGCGATGTCCTGCAGCACCCCGTCCTCGTACAGCTCGAAGTCGTCCTTCTTCAGGTCCGCCACGAACTGGCCCCGCGCGTCGCGGGCGATGACGTCGCTCGTGACCAGATCCACGGTCACCCGGAACGTGGGGTTCTGCGCGCCCTGCTCCGGCGCGGCGGGCGCCTGCCCGGCCGGTGAGCCGGGCGCCTGGGCCAGCAACACGGTTCCCGCCAGAAGGAGGAGCGCCCCGGTGACGGGCCAACGAAAGCAATCACCCTGCATGTGCAAGCCTCTCGCGTGCAGACACTCCCATTCTACCCCAGTCCCTGCGGCTCCGGGGGCGCTCCGCCAGCGCTCCATCGGCGCAGATCACCGGCCGATGTCGCTTGGGGCGACGACGCCGGCAGGACGGGCGGGTCAGCGCTTCTTGGCGACGAGCCGGCTCGCCGAGCGCGGGCGCGCCGGCTTGGGACGCGAAGCCTTCTCCCGCTTCGCGGAGGGCGTCTTCTTCCGGGCTGCGCGCTTCCGGCGCGGCGCCGTCTCCCCCGCCTGGGCCGCGGCGGCCCTGCGCGCCTCGGCGGCGGCGGCCCGGGCGGCCTGGAGTTTCTCGGCCACGGGCGACCGCTGGATCTGGGTGAACCGCAGCTGGTCGCCCAGCAGATGGAACGTCCAGAGCTCGGTCACGCCCACGTTGAGATCGGCGCACAGCCGCCGGGCGACGGTTGCCGCGCTGGCGGGAACGTAGAGCGCGAAGTCGACGGGCAGGCGCCCGAGGCGCACCCACTGGGCCATCGCCTCGAGCTGATTGACCGATTCCGCGGTTTCCACCTCGACGACGCCGAGGAGCTTGCGCCCGGTGGCGAGCGTCGTGAGCACCAGATCGGGATAGAGCGCGTCGGCGCCGGTGCCGACAGGAGCCGTCTGCTCGCTCCCGAGGTTGATGCCCACTGTGAACTTGCGCTTGTACCGAGCCTGGAGCAGGCGGATGACGCGGTCGTGCTCCAGTTGTTCGCGGACCGGCCGCACCAGGATCGGACTCAAGGCGCCTTCCTCCGTCGCAGTCCCGAAAGCGCCTGAGTGTAGCACGATTCCCCTCGCCGCGATGGAGAGGCCAGGCGGGGCACCGGCGCGGGCATGCTGCCCGTGCCGGCACCGCGCACCGGCGCGCAGAAACGCGCAGCCCGCGGCAATCCCCTACCGTTTTCGCGCAGTCGCGCCGATACTCCCGCCGGAGTTGCTCATGCCCACGCTCATCCCCTCTGCGCCCCCGACCCAGAACGGACAGCCGCACATCCTCCTTGTCGAGGACCAGGAGCGGGCCGCGCAAGGCCTGCAGGAGCTGCTGTCTCTCCAGGGCTTCCGCGTCACGTGCGCCGCCGACGGGCCGACGGGCCTGGCGGCTGCGCGGCAGGGCCCGTTCGACGCCGTGGTGCTCGACGTGCGCCTTCCGGGCATGGACGGGTTCGAGGTCTGCCGGGCCCTGCGCCGGGACGCCGCAACGCGCCAGGTTCCCGTCGTCATGCTGACGGGGCTGGGCGATACGCCGTCCAAGCTCCAGGGGTTCGACACCGGCGCCGACGACTACCTGGTGAAGCCCGTGCCCGCGCGCGAACTGGGCGCCCGCTTGAAGAAGCTCATTGCCGCGCGGCGCGAGACGGCCGCCCAGATCCACCACCAGCGCGTGCTGGCCATCGGCGCCATTGCCGGGGCCATCGGCGAGGAACTCAACGGGCCCCTCGCGGCGGCCCTGCGCTCGCTGGACCAGGCCATGCTGCGGCCCGGCGTCAGCGCCGACGCGCGCCGGGACCTGGCCCTCTGCCGGTCGCACCTGTGGGACATCGCCGCGACAATCTCGCAGCTCGTGGAGGGCGGCGGGATCGCCGGGGCCGGCACCGAGGCTGATAGAATGATGCCCCTGGCGCCGGAGGGACACGCCTAGCTCAACCGGACCGGTGTCGCGTGTCCGCGACGGGCCCCGCCTGGAGCTCTCATGGCCTGCCGCCGCCCGATAGCGTGGTTCTCGCTCGCCTGTGCCCTGTGGGCGGCCGCCCCGGCGCAGGCTGATCCGCCCGTGCCGCGGACCTCCGATCTGGTGCTGACCCGGATCAAGGCCGCCGACACCGGCCAATTGGCCGTCTCCGAAGAAGACGGCCGCTTCCTCCGCTTCCTCGTCGTCTCGAAGGGCGCGAAGCGGGCGTTGGAAATCGGCGGCGCGAGCGGCTACTCGGCCATCTGGATCGGCCTCGGTCTCCGGGAGACGGGTGGCCGCCTGGTGACCATCGAGTTCGACCCGGCCCGCGCCCGCGACGCGGAGGCCAACGTCCGCGCCGCCGGGCTCTCGGATGTGGTCACGGTGGTTGCCGGCGACGCCTTCGCCGCCATCCCCCGCCTGCCCGGCACGTTCGACTTCGTCTTCCTCGACGCCTGGAAACGCGATTATCAGCGCTTTTTCGAGCTCGTGTTCCCGCGCCTGGATGTGGGCGGCTTCTTCGTCGCCCACAACGTCGTCAACAAAGCGTCGGAAATGGGCGACTTCCTCGAGACGCTCCGCTCCCATCCTCGCCTCAGGTCCGCCATCGTCTCGCCCTCTGGAGAAGGCGTGTCGGTGTCGCTCAAGCGATAGGGCCGGGTGCCAGCCGGGGCGGTGCGCTAGAATGAGGGGCTGCGGGCCGGTAGCTCAGTGGTAGAGCATCGCACTTTTAATGCGGTGGTCGTGGGTTCGATCCCCACCCGGCTCACCACTCTCCGTTCGCCTCCGGGATGCGGCCTTCCTCGGCGAGTTGCCCTTAACTGGTCAAACCACCCTGTGCTATCCTCTCCCGTCAGGAGCGTGACCCCATGAAGAAGGCCTTCGCCCTCGTCCTGCTGCTCGCCCTCACCGCCGGTCCCGCCGCCGCCCAGGACGTGCTCGTCAGGGTGAAGGCGCATGCGGACGCGATGTCCGTCGGCGGCCAGTCGCAGCCCGAGCGCGACGACGTCAGCGAGCAGTGGTACTCGACCGGCAGGACCGCGCAGAACGGGAGGGACTCCGGCTTCATCGTCGACCTGCACAAGAACGTGGCGTACATGATCAACCACCGCGACAGGTCCTACGTCGCGGCCCCCCTGCCGCTGGACATCACGAAGATCCTCCCGCCCGAGGCCCAGCAGATGGCGCCCATGCTGCAGATGACGGCGACGGTGGTGCCGACGGCCGAGAGGAAGACGATCGGCAGATGGCCCTGCACGGCGTACGACGCCACCCTCACCGTCATGGGCATGCCGATGACGATGCGCGTCTGGGCGTCCACCGAGGTACCGGCGTCGCTCGTGGAATTCGCGGCGAAGGTGATGCCGGCGTTCCTGCAGGGCCAGATGCGCCTGACCGATGAGTCGGTGAGGGAGTTCACGAAGATCCGGGGCTTTCAGATCGCAACCGAGCTGACGGCCGAACTCATGGGTGCCCGGATGCGCACAACGACGGAGACGGTCGAGATCCTCGAGACGGCGGCGCCTGCGGGCACGTTCGAGCCGCCGGCGGGCTACACGCAGAGGGCCACGCTCAGCCTGGGAGATCTCCAGCGCCGGTAGCCCGCGCGCCGGCCGCCGGCTGTCAGGGCCCCCGCGCCCGCGAGTACGGCCTGCCCCGCCCGCCCGCGGTGCTCGGGCGTGGAGCGGGCCAGGGAGGTTGCGGTGCGCCACCCGCCACCGGAGCTACGGGCGCATCATCCTCGACGCCGAGGCGCCCTCCGTGACCCTCGACACGGGCGGCGAGGAGGAGGGCCTCGTCTGCCTCTCGGGAACGGCCACCGTCGTCGCCGACGGCCCGCGCTTCCCCGTCGGCCGGCACGGCGCGCTGTGCATTCCGCGCGGCTCTCTCGTGGAGGTGCGCGCCGGCGGGTCGATGGACATCGCGGAGTTCCGCGCGCCCGTCGAGGGGCGCTACCCGCTCCAGCACGGACCCTGCGCCGAGGTGACCGCGGACCCCGGCCTCCATGTTCGCGCGGGCGAGCCGGCGACGTCGCAGGAGCCGCGGCCTTCCAGGCGCCGCCGGCGAGGGACTGCGTGACGGGGCACATCCTCGCCGTCGACCCCGGGTGGCCGGCGCGCTGAGGCGGAGAGACTCATGGGACAGCAGCGTACCGACACCGTGGCGCGCATCGAGGCGTGCGGCATCGTTGCCGTCATCCGCATCCAGGATCCGTCGAAACTCCGGGCCGTCGTCGGCGCTCTCGCTGCCGGCGGCGTGCGGGCGCTCGAGGTGACCATGAGCGTGCCGCACGCGATCGCGCTGATCGCGGAGATCGCCCCGACGCTGCCCGAGGACGTCATCCTCGGGGCGGGAACCGTGGTCGATCCGGACACCGCGCGCGCGGCCATCGACGCCGGCGCGCGATACATCGTCGGGCCGGTGTTCAGGCCGGAGGTCATCGCCGCCTGCCACGAGCGGGATGTCGCCGTCATGCCGGGCTGCTTCTCGCCCACCGAGATCCTCTCAGCCTGGGAGGCCGGCGCGGACATGGTCAAGGTGTTCCCCGCCACCGCCCTCGGGCCGACGTACATCAGGGACGTCCTGGCGCCGCTGCCCCAGGTCAAGCTCATGCCCACCGGAGGCGTCAGCCTCGAGAACGCGGGCGACTGGATCCGCGCAGGGTCGGCGGCGATCGGCGTCGGATCGGCGATGGTGGAGGCGAGACTCGTCGCATCTGGCGACTTCGCAGCGATCGCCCTTCGGGCGGCCCGGTTCGTCGAGGCCGTGCGAGCGGCGAGGGAGCGGCAGTCATGACGGCCCCAATCAAGACGGTGACCTTCGGCGAGATCATGCTCCGCCTCAGCCCGCCCGGCTTCGAGCGGTTCTTCCAGTCGCCGGTGCTGCAGGCGACGTTCGGAGGCGGCGAGGCCAATGTGGCAGCGAGCCTCGCGCAGTTCGGGTTCGCGAGCTACTACGTCACGCGCGTGCCGGCCAACCCCGTCGGAGACGGCGCCATCCGGGCGCTGAGGGCCGAGGGCGTGCGAACGGACTTCGTGCAGCGGGGCGGCGCGCGGCTCGGCATCTACTTCGCGGAGACCGGCGCCAGCCAGCGGGGATCGGCGGTCGTCTACGATCGCGCCGGGGCGGCCATTACGGAGCTCAAGCCCGGGGACGTGCCGTGGAACGCCGTGCTGGCAGGCGCCGCGTGGTTCCACCTCACGGGAATCACGCCGGCCCTCGGGCCGAGCCTCGCCGAGGCGACGCACGAGGCGCTCTCGGAGGCGCGGGCCGCCGGGGCCCGCATCAGCCTGGATCTCAACTACCGCGCGAAGCTCTGGACGAAGGACCGCGCCCGCGAGGTGATGCGGCCGCTTGCCCGCATGACGGACCTCGTCATCGCGAACGAGGAGGACATCCAGGCCTGCCTCGGCCTCGAGGTGCGCGGCGCGGACGTGGCGGGCGGTCGGCTCGACGTCGCCGGTTACCGCGACGCCGCCGCCGACGTCGTGAGGGAGTTCGGCGTCCAGCAGGTCGCGATCACGCTGCGCGAGAGCTACTCGGCGAGCCGCAACGGCTGGAGCGCGGTGCTCTACGACGGAGCCAGCGGGACGTTCTTCGAGGGGCCCCGCTACGACGTGACGCTCGTCGATCGGATTGGCGGCGGAGACAGCTTCGCCGCCGGCCTCATCTACGCGCTCGCGACCGGACAGGAGGCCGGTGCGGCGCTCCGGTTCGCCGTCGGCGCGAGCGCCCTGAAGCAGACGATTCCGGGCGACTTCAACCGCGTCAGCGCGGCGGAAGTGGCGCGGCTCGTCGGGGGCGATCAGAGCGGACGGGTCCAGCGCTAGGGACCAGCGCACTGGGCCTCGGGACCTGGGGTCTCGCGCGGGCGGACGGCGCACCGCCCGTGGACTCCGAGCCTGGCGCCCCTTCTCTCGTGCGCGCGGGCCCGCTCGTGTGCCCGCACGCGGTCGCCGAACGCCCCGCGAAGCAGACGGCAACGCTCGCGTGCGACACTGGACCCAACCACGCCGCACCCCAGCGTCACGCAGCGCTCGGCTTCCACCGACGCGGCGGCGGACGTACGCAGCGATTGCGGTGCCGGTGCGCCCACAAGACGACCCTGGCCAGCCTGCGAGAGGCCGCACGGGTCTGGGCGGCGGTGCGGGCGACGGCGCCGCACGTAGAAGGCCGTCGCCTGGCCTCCCGCCGCGCAGGCCCGCGCTTCGATCCGGCTGGCCGGGCCGACCCCGCCGGGTAACAACTGCGCATCGCCCAGTGCAAGAAGTGCAGGCGCAGGCGCCGCGCAAGCATCGGGCCGCGGCGCGACCGTGTGCGTCGACCTGGGCCGTTCCTGCCAAAAACCGCGGGTTTGCCGCTCGCGGCCGCGGGTGCTAGGCTTGGCATGCGGCCTGCAGCGGCCTGACGGCGCCGAGGCCCGGTTTCCCGCCGAACCCGGGCTCTGGCGGGTAGGCCGCCGGACCGGACCGAGGGGTTGACGATGTGGAAGCGAGGAGAAGTCGAACGACCGCCGCTCGGCGGCCGAGATGCCGTCCGATCCGGGCTTCCCGGTGCGCCGCCATCGGCGGCACCGCCGCGAAGCCACTCACCTGACAGCGAGGCGACGCGCCACATGGACAAGGATGCTCTGCACATCGGGCAGTCGGTGGTCTTCAAGGGCGAACTCGGAGGCGGAGAAGACCTGCTGATCGAGGGCACGGTCGAGGGCAAGATCGAGCTTCGCGACCATGTCCTGACCATCGGCCCTCACGCCAGGATCAAGGCGGAAATCCTCGCCAAGGTGGTGGTCGTCCGCGGCCACGTGGTTGGCAACATCACCGCCAGCGAGAAGTTGGACATCCGCGACAGCGGGTCGGTGGACGGCAACATCGCCGCGCCGGTCGTGTCGATCGCGGAGGGCGCCCACCTGCGCGGCAGCGTGGACATGCAGAAGCCGCCAGTGGCCGCCAGCGCGCCGGTTCCGGCGGTCCAAGCGCCGAAGGCCGAGCCGAAGCTCGAGCCGCGTCCGGCAGGCGGCCCCGTTTCGGGCGGGCCTAGGCCCGCTGGCGCGTAACGGTCGCAGCGCGGCGCGCCCCGGCGCGATCGGCTAGGGGGCGTTTGCCTGGGGAGACGGTGTTGTCCGGCGACCGCACCGCGGGAAGGCTCCGAAGGTGGCTCTCGCGGCTCGCGCCCGAACGAGGGGCGGAGGCCGCCCGCCTCGCGCCCGCCGCGCCACCGGCGGGCGCGGACTGGCCCGTCCTCGGATCGAAGACGCTCGCCAGGTTCCTGGCCCACCTCGGCTCCCGTCCGTCACCGGTCCTGTTGGATCTTGGCCCGTTCTCGGGCGCCAATGTCACCTACTACGGCCAGCGGCTCGGCTGCAAGGTCCTCATCGCCGATCTCATCACCGACCTGGATCGCCAAGCCCGGGAGGGCCGGCCCGTAGACGCCGCCACGCTCCTGTCGAACCGGTTCGCCCTCGACGACGGCAGCATCGACGGCGTCCTCCTCTGGGACGTCTGCGACTATCTTGACGGCGGCGCCGTGCAGGCCCTGGCGAGGACCCTGGTGAAGGCCCTGCGGGCCGGCGGCGTCGTGCTCGGGCTCTTCGGAAGCACGCCGCGGGCGGGCATCGGCGGCACGAAGTTCGTCGTCGAGGACGACTCGCACGTCAGGCTGCTGCCGTACGCCACCGTGCTCGAACGTCGCGGCCTGCTCCCCAACCGCGCCATCATCAGGGTATTCGACGGCCTGCGCGTGACCGAGTCCTACCTGCTGCAGAACGGCTGGCGCGAGATGCTCTTCCGCAAGTGACGAGCAGCCCGGCTAGGGACACCGCGCCAGGCACGCGCCCGGCGCCTCCATCGTGGCGGCCGCCGGCCGGGGCCGAGCCCGGCGCGCGCGCCCGAGCGACGCCTGGTCAGGCTCCCGGGGCCAGTTCCGCGAGTCCGCGCCGCACGACGGAGACGATGAGATCCACTTCTTCGCGCGTGATGTCGAAGGCCGGCGTGAAACGCAGGCCGGTGTCGCCGCCGTGGATCATCTCGATGCCGTTCGTGCGCAGGAACCGCTCGAATCCGTCCTCGCCGACCACGCGGTACCGAGCCGGGTTCAGCATGGCGCTCACCATCAGCCCGGTGCCGACGACCCGCTCGATGGCCCCCGGGAACTCGTGCGACAGCGCCTCCAGGCCGTCGCGCAGGTCGCGCCCGCGCTCGCGGATGTTCAGGCGCAGGTCGTCGGTGACGGCGTCCAGCACGGCACAGGCGGCTTCCATGGCGCGGGGATTGGCGGTCATGGTGTTCCCGTAGAGCCCGGTGACGTAGGTGGCGGCCGCCTCCGACGTCAGGGCCACGACGGACAGCGGGTACTGCCCGGCGTTGAGCGCCTTGGAGTAGGTTTCGATGTCCGGCGGCCGGCTGGCCTCGAATCCCGGATAATCCACGATGCTGAGGCAGCCCTGGGCGCGCAAGGCGGCCTGGATGGAGTCCACGACGAGGAACGACCCCGAGTCGGCGGTCAGCGAGCGCGCGGCATCGTAGTACTCGGGCGTCAGTGCGAGCCCGGGCGCCCCCTCCCCCATCACCGGTTCGACGAACATCGCTTCGAAGAACGCGCCTTCGCGCTCGGCGTCCGAGAAGGCCTTCTGGAGAGCCGCGATGTCGTTCACGGGCACGAACACCAGGCTGTCGGGGCCGCGGAACGACGCCAGATGCTTCGCGTAGCCGGCGCGGCACGACTCGGACAGGCGCGCGGGGCCTTCCGTGCGGCCGTGGAAGCCGTCGACGACGGCCAGCCGCTTGACCGTGCGGCCGACCCGCCGCCCGCCGGGATCGGTCAGCGCCCGGGCGCGGATGTCCGAGACGCGGCACGCGAAGGTGACGGCATCCGACCCGCTGTTCAGAAAAACGAACCTGTCGAAGGGGCATGCGCCCCGGCTGCGGCCGATCTCGCGCACGAGCCGCTCGGTGAGGCGGTGCTGGCTGAACGAAGGCGTCATCACGTTGGCCATGACATGGGGTTCGGCCACCGCTTCGAGCACGGCGGCAGGCGCGTGGCCGAGCCCGAGCATGCCGTAGCCGCCCGAGTCGTGCAGCACCGCGCCGTGCGAGGTGACGATCCAGGGCCCTTCGGCGGCCAGCGGCACGTACGGGTTGACGCCTGCCGCGCCGTAGAAGTTGAGGATGCGCTCCTGCAGCCGGCTGCACAAGTCGCGCTCGGAGAGCCGGAACAGCGAGCCGCAGGAGGCTTCCATGGCCGTGCGCCGCCACCGCGCCGCGTCGATGGCGCGCCCCAGGCGCGGGTCGCGCGAGGCGAAACGGTCGACCACGTCCCCCGGCAGTCCGGCGGTTGCGGCCGGGCCCGCGGACGCGCGGATCGAGTCAAGGGCGGCGAGGACGGTCATCCGATGCATGTCACCTCCTGGCTCCCGGGCCAGGGCCAACCCCTGCCGGGGCGGCGCTCGTCGTCACGTCCGGATATGCACGAGCACGCATAATTATTCAATCATGCCACAAAACGCCGGCGCGCGCACCATCCGCCGCCCGGCGGCCCGCCCGCCGCCGGGATCCGCCCGTGAATGGCCCCGCGCCATACTGGCGCCCTCCGCCGCGGCCGATACCTCCGTAAGGGCACCGGCCCGCACGGGGCCCGGCCGGCTTCCCCTTCCGGGAGCACTGCCCATGCGCCGCGTTCCACCCTCGCCGTCGACCGCGCCCGTCGTGACGGCCGTCCTCCTCGCGGCGCTGCTCGCGTCCTGCTCGTCGTCCACCGGGTCTCCAGCTTCCCCGTCGGCCGCGGCCGCTCCTGCCCAGGCGCTTTCGCCCTCGACTCTTGAACAGCAGATGCACGCCAGGGTCAACGCCCATCGCGCGGCGATCGGCCTGCCGGCCCTCTCCTGGCACGGCGGGATCGCGGACATCGCCCGAGGCCACAGTGCGAACATGGCCGGCGGCGCCGTGCCGTTCGGCCACGACGGCTTCGCGGCTCGGGTCTTGGCCGTGGCGCTGATCCTCCGCGTTGCGGACGCCTCCGAGAATCTCGCGATGGTGTCGGGCTACGCGGATCCGGTCGCCGCTGTGTTCCAGGGGTGGCTGGACAGTCCGACCCACAGGCCCAACATCGAGGGGACCTTCGGTCAGACCGGCATCGGCGTGGCGATCTCCCCCTCCGGGACGGTCTACTTCACGCAGATCTTCGTCCGCACATGGTGAAGAGCGGGGCCAGGCTGGCTACTGGTTGGTCAGCCGCAGGCGCATCCTGTAGCGGACGGGAACGCCGTCGCGGGTGGCCGGGCGGAACTGCCAGTTCTTGACGGCGCTCAGCATCATCGCTGCGCGGACGTCGGCGGGCCCGGTGACGAGCTTGACCGATTCCACCTCGCCGGAGGCGGCAATGACGAGTTCCACCTGAGGCAGGTCGTGCTGCGCGGTGCCGACGCGAGGGGCCGCGGGCAGGCGCGCGCGGTCCAGCCGTGGCGGCACCACGCCGGCGTCGTCGCTGGAGTAGATCAGGGTGTCGACAAGCGCCGGCGCCGGCCGTTCCCTGGGACGCTCCGCCTCGCGGGGCTCAGGGGCCGTCTGGGGAGTCCGCACCCGCCGCCGGCGCAGCGCCACGCCGGCGCGGTCGGCCTGGCTGTCGGCGGTGGGCGCCTCCGCCACGGTTTCCGCCGGGGCGGGCGCCTTCCGCGCGGCCGGCGACACGCCGAGCCACCTAGCGACCGCATCGATGCCATCCGACGCAATCGCCGCTACGCGCTCGCTCACGTCGGCAACGGCTCGTGCGACCGGCCCGCGACGCTCGACGGTGCCGCCCGGCCCGGGGCGCTCGGCCGCGCCGATCGGCCTCCCGCGCGGGGCCAGGAGAGCTGAGACCAATGCCAGCAGGATGACAGCGCCGGAGGCGGCGACGAGTCCCAACCTCGCCCGCCGCCGACGCCACCACGGGATCGGGGGCGGCGGGGCGGGGCTCGGCGGCGCCTCCGCCTCCGGCGCGTCCGCCAGCGCTTCCAGCGGGCTCTGAGGCAGCCCCCTGAAGCGCTCGACGAGCGCCCGGATGTGGTCGCGCCGTCCCGGACGCTCGAAATACTCGAGTCTGCTTACGAAGCTCGCCATCGAATCGGCCCCGGGCGACGATGACACGACCTCGAGGGCGAGCAGCCGCACCTGCACGGGCAGGCTCTCCGCCTCGGCGAGCAGCGCCAGGAGAACCCTGGCCGCCGCGGCCACCGGATTGGGGGTGGCAGGGCCGGCCCCGGCGAGTTCCACGCGGCCGTCGGGAGTCAACAGGATCTCGGCCAGCTCAGGAACGCGCAAGCCGTCGCCCGGCGACGATGTCATCACCGCATCGCACAGCTCGCGGACCACGGCGACCGCCTCGTACCACGCAACCGGAGTCCGCCGGGCCAGCACGCGTTCCAGGTCCGCCGGTCCAACCGGCGTCCGCCCGGCGGCTGCGCTCCGCGGCGGGCCGGTCCGAAGGCCCGAGGGGCCGCCGGCGGCGGCCGTGCCCATGCGTCCTTCCTGCCGCGGCTCCACGGGGTCCAGGTCCCACGGCTCGACGCTGTCGACGGCGGAGATCGCCGGGCTCCTGCCGGCGGAGCGCAGAGGCAGGATCTCGCGCGGGGGACGCGGCGCCTGGGCCTCCCGGATGGCCATGCGATCGCCCGGAATCGTGCCTGAGCGCGCCAGGAACCCCGCCGGCGCGGCGATGACCGCGTGAGCGCCGAGCGCCGCGCTCGCCCGCCACGGCTTCAGGCTGCGGACGGCCTTGACAACGGTTCCGTCGCGCGCGACGAAGACGACGTCCACCGGCGCCCGGGCGGCGAGCGTGTGCACGACGCGGCTGGGCGCGAACACCAGCGCGGCCTGCGGCGGCAGCGCGTCCCTCCCCATCAGCCCGCGGCGGCGCACCCGCGCGTCGAACGCCGTCTCGAGGCGGGAGGCGAGCACGGCGCCGCTTTCCACGTGGACCAGTTCGTAACGGTCGGCGCGCTTCCCGATCAGCGGGTCAACGAAGGTGGGCGTCATGCGGCGATTCCGGCGCCAGTGTACACCGGCCGGCATCCGCTTGTACCCCCGCGAGGAATTCCCGCTTGACATCCTCCGGCGGCGCCGGATACTGGGCAGCGGGGATGATCCCCGGCGCCGGCTCTCCCGGTCACGCGCGGCGCCGGCCCGGATGGAGGCGTGCGTGAACCAGCCGGCGTTCGTCGATTACTACGAGCTCCTGCAATTGAGTCCGAATGCGGATCCCGACACAGTGGATCGGGTCTTCCGCCACCTGGCCAAGAAGTACCATCCGGACCGGCAGACCGTCCCGGACGACGACCGGTTCCGGCGGCTGGTCGAGGCGCACACCACGCTGACCAACCCTGAGAAGCGGGCCGCGTACGACGTCCGCTACCAGGAGTACTGGAACCGCAAGTGGCGGCTCGCCTCCGAGGCCAGCGACGGCACGGCGTTCGGCGACGACCGCGAGACCCGCGGGCGGCTGCTCTCGCTGCTCTACGTCCAGCGCCGGCGGAACATGTCCTCGCCCGGGCTCGGCGAGTACGAGATGGCCCGGCTGCTGCGCACCCCTGTCGAGCTCGTGGAATTCCACTTGTGGTACCTTCGCTCGAAGGGGTGGATCGAACGCCTGGAGTCGGGCATGCTGGCCATCAGCGCAATCGGGGTGGACGAGATCGAGCGCTCCCGGCTCCAGCTCGGCGAGGATCGCCTGCTCGAGGCCCACGAGGAAGCCCCAGGCGACGCGGACGCCCCGGCCGAGTGAGGCGGGGGAACCCTCAATGTGGAGGCACGACGTGAAGCGAGCATTGGTGTGCGGGGCGGGCGGTTTCATCGGGATGCACCTTGTCAAGAAACTCAGGAGCCTCGGCTACTTCGTCCGCGGCGTGGACATCAAGCGGCACGAGTGGTCGCCCGACGGCGCGGACGAGTTCAAGCTGCTCGATCTTCGCGTGGAGGCCAATTGCCGCGAAGCGCTGACCATCGGCGGCGGGACGTTCGACGAGGTGTACCAGCTCGCGGCCGACATGGGCGGGATGGGCTTCATCCACTCGGCCGAGACCGAGATCATGCACAACAGCGCATTGATCAACCTCTACATGACCGACCAGGCCGCGCGGCTCGGCGTGCCCCGCTACTTCTTCTCATCCTCGGTGTGCGTCTACCGGGACATGCGCCCAGGCGAGCCCGAGATGACGGAAGCCGAGGCCATCCCGGCCCATCCGGACAACGAGTACGGCTGGGAGAAGCTCTATTCGGAACGCCTCGCCGAGGCCTACGAGCGGCGCTACGGGATGCAGGTGCGGATCGCGCGCTTCCAGAATTGCTACGGGCCCGAGGGCACGTGGACCGGCGGGCGCGAAAAGGCGCCGGCGGCCCTGTGCCGGAAGATCGCCGAAGCCGGGGACGGGGGCGTGATCGACGTTTGGGGGGACGGGACGGCCGTGCGCTCGTACACCTACGTCAGCGACATGGTGGACGGGATCTATCTGCTCACGCAGTCGGACCTCCATGGAGCGGTCAACATCGGCTGCCCGCAGTACGTCACGGTGGACGAACTGGCCCAGGCGGCGGCCCGCGTCGCCGGCAAGCGGATTCGCATCCGCCACGTCGACGGGCCGGTCGGCGTGCAGTCGCGCAACTTCAGCAACGCCCGGATTGCGTCGCTGGGCTGGCAGGCGAAGATTGATCTGGACGCAGGGCTCGCCCTCACCTACCCCTGGATCGCGGAGCAGGTTCGGGCCGCCCGGGGCGCCGCCGCGTCGTAGGCCCATGCCCCCGAGGGTCTTCGTCAGCGGCACCTTCGACCTGCTGCACAGCGGCCACGTGGCGTTCCTGACCGAGGCGGCGACGTACGGCGATCTCTACGTCTGCATCGGCAACGACGACTGCGTGTACGGCTTGAAGCACCGCTACCCCGTCAACACGCAGGACGAGCGGAAGTATCTGATCGACTCGCTGCGTTGCGTCAAGGAGTGCCGGATCAGCCGGGGGAGCGGCCTGCTGGACTTCGTCGACGAGTTGCGGGACATCCAGCCCGACGTGTTCGTGGTCAACGAGGACGGCGCCCACGAGAGCAAGGCGGCGCTCTGCCGGGAGCTGGGCATTCAGTACGTGGTCCTCAGGCGCCTGCCCCACGGCGGCCTGCCCGCGCGCAGCACGACGGCTCTTCGGGCCGCATGCACGATCCCGTTCCGGATCGATCTTGCGGGCGGCTGGCTGGACCAGCCGTTCGTCTCCCGCTACCACCCCGGGGCCGTCCTGACGATCTCGATCGAGCCGACGCACGAGTTCGACACCCGGAGCGGCATGGCCTCCAGCACGCGCAACAAGGCCATCGAGCTGTGGCGCACCGCGCTGCCGCAGGGCAACCGCGAACAGGTCGCCAAGATCTTGTTCGCCTACGAAAACCCGCCCGGCACGGTCGAGGTCGCCGGGTCCCAGGACGCGATCGGCCTGGTCTACCCCGGGCTGAACCGCCTGGACTACGACGGCGCCTACTGGCCTTACGCGATCCAGTCGGTCGGGGACGAAGCGGTGCTCGCCTGGCTCGAGCGGCGTCTCCTGCTCGTGCCGCTCGGCCCGAGGGCGCCCGCATTCAGCGTGCTGGCCGACACGCGGGTGACTGCGGACGGGGCCCGCGCGCTGGCGGCGGCCGCCGACGACTGCTGGCGAGCCGTGCTCGCGATGGACGCGGCCTCGTTCGGCCGGGCGTTCACGGCGTCGTTCGAGGCGCAGGTGGCGATGTTCCCGAACATGGTGAACGCGGCGGTCCGGGACCTCATCGGCGTCCACGGCGGCCGGGCCCTCGGCTGGAAGCTCAGCGGCGCCGGCGGGGGCGGGTACCTCATTCTGGCGACGGAGTCGTTCGTGCCGGGCGCGCTGCCGATCCGTATCCGGCGCCAGTACGCGGTGTTCTGATCGGCGCCAGGACGAGCCGAGAGGAGCGCGGCCGATGCACACGCGGTATTGCCTCGCCTTGGATCTGCAGGACGACCCGGCGCTCATCGCGGAGTACGAGGCCCACCACCGCCGGGTGTGGCCCGAGGTGGTGGCCTCGATCCGGCGCGCCGGCGTGGTGTCGATGGCCATCTACCGGCGTGACACCCGTCTCGTCATGCTGATGGAGGTGGACGAGACGTTCAGCTTCGAGCGCAAGGCCGCCTTCGACGCGGCCGACCCGGCCGTCCAGGCTTGGGAGGCGCTGATGTGGAAGTACCAGCGGGCGCTTCCCGGGGCCCCGCCGGGCTCCAAGTGGCAGCTCCTCGACAAGATCTTCGATCTGCCGGCGCAGGCTCCCGAGCCGGCCCCCCAGCCCCGCCCCGGAGGAGGCAGCGCGATGTCCAGAACGATCGTCGTGGCGACAGAGAAACCGTTCGCGAAGGTGGCCGTGTCCGGCATCGCCGGCATCTTCCGCGATGCGGGCTACCAATGCCGGTGGCTGGAGCGCTACACGGACAAGGCCGACTACGTGCGGGCCGTCGCGGACGCCGATGGCCTGATCGTGCGCAGCGACATCGTGGACGCCGAGGTGCTCGACGCTGCGCCGGCGCTGAAGATCGTGGTTCGGGCCGGCGCGGGGTACGACAACATCGATCTGAAGGCGGCGAGCGCCCGGGGCATCGTGGCCATGAACACGCCGGGCCAGAACTCGAACGCCGTCGCCGAGCTGGTCTTCGCCTTGATGCTCACGCTGGCCCGCCGCGGCTTCACCGGCAAGGACGGGACGGAACTGCGCGGCAAGACGATCGGCATCCACGCCTACGGCCACGTCGGCGCACGTGTCGCGGCGATTGCCAGGGGTTTCGGCATGGAGGCGTGCGCCTACGATCCCTACGTCCCGGCGGCGAGGATCGAAGCCGACGGCGTGACGCCGCTCTCGTCGGCCGACGAGCTCTACCGCCTCTCGGACTACATCTCCCTGCACCTGCCGAAGACGAAGGACACCGTGCAGTCGGTGGGCTACGCCCTGCTGTCGCAGGCCAAGCCGACGGCGACGCTGGTCAACACCGCCCGGGCCGAGGTCGTGGACGAAGCCGGCCTGATGCAGGTGATGTCCGAGCGCCAGGGCTTCCTGTACGGCGCCGACGTCGCGCCGGCGCGGGCGGCCGAGTTCACCGAGAAGTTCCCCGGCCGCTGCGTCTTCACGGCGAAGAAGATGGGAGCGCAGACGGCCGAAGCCAACATCAACGCCGGCCTGGCGGCCGCGCGGCAGATCGTCGGCTTCTTCGAGCGCGGCGACGCGACGTTCCGCGTGAACTGAGCGCGCGGCGCTACTTCGGCGCTTCCGGGACGAGGGTGATCCGAACGTAGTTCCGCGTGTCGAGATACCGCCGCGCCGCGACCTGAATCGTCGTGGCCGTCACGCGGCGGAAGATCTCCGGCTGCTTGATGACGACGGCCGGGTCTTCGCCGTTGTCGCAGGCCTCTGCGATCTGCTCGACCATGTAGCGGTTCTCCTTCGAATCGGTCTCGTACTCCCGCAGCAGGGCCTCGCGCACGGTCCTGACGTAGTAGTCCGACAGGTCGCTGGTCTTCAGGCGGCCGATCTCGGCGAAGACCCGGGCCACGAGATCGTCGGCCCGGGCCGGCTCGCACGCGAAATCGACGGACAAGGCGTACTCCGGGTTCGGGATCTTCTGGCGGTCCGTCTCCACCTTCACTCCGTAGGTCCCGGACTGGTCTTCGCGGAGCACCGAGCCCAACTGTCCCTCCAGCACCAGCCCCAGCACCCGCAAGGCGACGCGCTCGGCCGGTTCGTACGGGAACGCCCCGGTGAACACCAGGCGGACGCGGCTCTTGGGCTCGAGGCCCTTCCGCACGACGCGCTGCACGACGCCCCGCGGGGGGCGGATGCCCGGGTCCTTCCACGTTTCCTTCCGACCCGAGGCGGGCAGCGACGCCAGGTAGCGCGCGACGAGCGGCTTCACGGCCTGGACGTCGAAGCTGCCCGAGAAGACGAAGGTGAAGCCCCCTGCGTCCGCGAACCGCTCCTTGAAGAACCGCATGGACCGCTCGAGGCCCATCTCTTCGATCACCGCCTCGGTCAGGGGCCGCCGTCGGAAGTGGTCCTGCGACAGCGCGGTTGCCGCCGCGTCCTCGAACAGCCGTTCCGGCGACTCGCGCCGGTTCGCCACGATCGTCCGCAACTGGCTCTTCAGCACCGCGAACGCCGTCGCGTCGGCCCTGGGCCTGGTGAAGTGGAGATGCACCAGCTGGAGGATCGTCTCCAGATCGCGCACGGAGCCCCCGCCCGCCAACCCCACGAACGAGTCGTCGACGAAGGGGACGACGGTCGCGACCTTCCCCGCCAGCACCTTGTTGAGCGCCACGGCGTCGAAGTCCCCCACGCCGCCGGCCGACACGACCTGCGCCGAGGTCGCGGCCGCCACGTAGTCGGCGTCGGCGGCGAGCGACGTGCCACCCGGGCTCGTGGCGCGGAAGACGACTTCGTCCTGCTTGAACGTGGTCGGATGCAGGATCACCCGGACGCCGTTCGAGAGCACCCACTCGGTGAAGCCGGCCTCAGGGACGACCCGTTCGCGCGCGATCGCGCCCGGCGCGGGCAGCGTCTCCATCAGCGCCTCGGCATGGCCCGCATCCACGTACGGCTCGATGGCCTTCGCGGCGACCGTGGCGACGACGCGCGCGAGCTCGGCCTCGCCCGGCACGGCCTGCCCGGGCCGCGCCGGAGCCGACACGTAGATGACCCGGTTCCAGTCGCCGGTCCATTCCCGCGCCAGCGCGTTGACATCGTCCAGGGTGATGCCCGGCAGGAACCGGACGTGCGCGTCGTATTCCCAGGCGATGCCAGGCAGGGACTCGTCCAGCAGGAAGTTGCGGATGTACTCCTCCGCCAGCGGCTGGGACTCCTCCTTCTCCCGCTCCGACCTGGCCTGATCATAGGCGCGGAGCAGATCGCGCTTCTCACGCTCCAGCTCCGAGGGCGTGAAGCCGTGACGCGCCACGCGCTCCGCCTCCACGAGCAGGGCTTCGAGGGCGCGCGCGATCTTCTCCGGCGGCGTCACAGCCGCCAGCGTCGCGGCTTCCTTGGTGCGGACGAAGATGCCGCGGCTCACCTCCGCATCGACGAACGGCGCGTCTGCGCGGCGGCTGACCTCCCTCAGGCGCGCGTTCAGCATCCCGGTATACAGGTGATCGATGATGCGGCCCCGGTACGACAGCACGGTGCTCTGCTCCCGGATCGGGAGCTTGTTGAACACCGTCACCGAGGCCACTTGCGCCTCCGGATCGGTGACCACGGCGTACTTCGTCTCCGAGTGGTCGGGCACGGCGAACAGGGGCCGGGGCTTCGCCAGCAGCGGCATGGGAATCGCCGAAAAGCGCCGCTTGATCATCTGCTCGACCGCGGCCGGGTCGAAATCGCCCACCGCCACGACCGCCATCAGATCCGGGCGGTACCAGTCCGCGTAGAACCGCTTCAGCCGGTCGTGCCTGAAGGACTCCAGCGACGCCTTCGTGCCGATGGGGCTGCGCGACGCGTAGCGCGAGCCTTCGAGAATCACCGGAAACAGCGCTTCCTGGAGCCTCGCGCTCGCGCCCCGTCCCTGGCGCCACTCCTCGATGATGACCCCGCGCTCCTTCTCGACTTCCTTCGGGTCGAACGTCAGCCCGTGGGCCCAGTCTTCCATGATCAGGAAGGCCCGTTCGAGGGTCTCGGCCCGCTCCGTCGGCACCTTCAGCAGGAACGTGGTGTCGTCGTAGCTGGTGAACGCGTTCAGGCTCGGCCCGAACTGCATGCCGAGCGATTCCATGAACGCCGTGATCTCGCGCCCGGCGAAATGCCGCGTTCCGTTGAACGCCATGTGCTCGACGACGTGGGCGAGGCCGAGCTGGTCGTCCTCCTCGAGCACCGACCCGGCGTTGACGACAAGGCGCAGCTCCGCACGGTTGGCCGGCCGCCTGTTGCGGCGCACGTAGTAGCGCAGCCCGTTCGGAAGCCGACCGATCGTGATGGCCGGATCGACCGGCACCTTTTCGTCGGGAGGGGGCAGCGAGGCGACAACGGCGGCTCCCGTCGTCCGGCCGGGTGCGGGGGCCTGGGCCCGGACGTTCGCCGGCGGAACGAGCAGCGCGACCAGGCCGGCTGCCGCCAGGCCAAGGCGTATGATTCTCATTCGCTTATCTTAGCTGACCCGGAGCCTCTCCCTGCGGACGGCCGGAACGCGCGCGGCGAGCGGGAGCCGGTCGGCGCGACGGGCCGTGCTACCATGCGCCTGCGCTCCCGGTCTCGGAGTCCGCTCGATGAAGACGGTCACGGTCTCTCTGCTGATCGCCGCTGCCTCGGTTGCCGCGCTGGTGTCGACGGCGGGGCGCGCTCCCCGCGTCGCTGCCCGGTCCGGCCCCGCCGCGTCCCGGTACACGAGGTACGTCGCGATTCCGCCCGGCGCATCCCTCGACTCGGTGGTGGACAAAGCCTCGAAGGTGGTGCCGTCGGCCAACCAGCTGGCCTGGCAGCGGCGCGAGTTCATCGGGTTCGCCCACTTCGGCATGAACACCTTCACCGACCGCGAGTGGGGCGACGGCAAGGAGTCGCCCGCGCTGTTCGATCCGTCGGATTTCGACGCGAGGCAGTGGGCGAGGATCTTCGCCGGCGCCGGGATGAGGATGCTGATCCTGACGGCCAAGCACCACGACGGCTTCTGCCTGTGGCCCACGGCCACGACCGCCCACAGCGTGAGGCACAGCCCCTGGAAGCAAGGCCGCGGCGACGTCGTCGCCGAAGTCGCGCGCGCGTGCCGGGAAGCCGGGCTGGCCTTCGGCATCTACGTGTCGCCCTGGGACCGCCACGAGCCGAGCTACGGCGACTCGCCGCGCTACGACGCGGTGTTCCGGGCCCAGCTCCGCGAGCTCCTGACCGGCTACGGCGAGATTGCCGAGGTATGGTTCGACGGCGCGAACGGAGAGGGGCCGAACGGGAAGCGGCAGGTCTACGACTGGCCTTCCTACTACCGCGTGGTCCGGGAGCTGCAGCCGCAGGCCGTCATCTTCGGCATGGCTCCGGACGTTCGCTGGGTCGGGACCGAGTCCGGGTACGGCCGCGAAACCGAATGGAGCGTCATCCCGCTGCGGCTCGCCGACGCCGCCCGGATCCGACCTGACTCCCCGCACCCGCTGGACGACGCGTTCGCGCCGGGCGATTTGCGCGCGACGGATCTCGGCAGCCGGGAAGCCATCCGCTCGGCGACGGTGCTGGCCTGGTATCCGGCCGAGACCGACGTGTCCATCAGGCCAGGCTGGTTCTACCACGCCGCCGAGGACGCCCGCGTGAAGGCGCCTGAGACCCTCGTGGACATCTACCTGAGCTCGGTTGGCCGCAACGGCGTGCTGCTTCTGAACGTGCCGCCCGACCGCCGCGGGCGCATTGCGGATGCCGACGCCGGGAGCCTCGCGGGCTTGCGGCGCATCCTCGACCGCACGTTCGGACCGTCCGCGCCGCCGCGCGCGCCCGCGCCGGCGCGGCGCCTTGCCGGAGCGCTGGCGTCGTACGAGGTCGCCGCGCCGACGGCGGATTTCAACGTCGCTGTCCTCCAGGAGGACATCGAGCAGGGCCAGCGGGTCGAGGCCTTCCGGCTGGAGGCCTGCACCGAGGCTGCCTGTCGCGAGATCGCGAGGGCCACCACGATTGGCTACAAACGCATCCTGCGCTTCGCCCCGGCGCGGGCCGAGCGCGTGCGCCTGATCGTCGAGCAGGCGCGCGGCACGCCGGTGCTGGCCGGCTTCAGCCTCCACACGCTGGCGCCCTGAGTCTCCAACGCTCCCAGCGAGGCCTTCAATGAGACGATCGACATCAGCCCTGCTCTTCCTGGTTCTCGCCGCCCTCGCCGGAACGGCCGTTCTGCCCGCCGCCGCTCCAGGCGCCGGCCAGGCGGGCCGTCACGCTTTCACGCTCGGGCCGCAGGACTTCCTGCTCGACGGGCGGCCCTTCCAGATCCGGGGGTGCGAAATCCACCCGGCGAGGGTGCCCGCGGAATACTGGGCGCACCGGATCCGGATGGCGAAGGCCCTCGGCTGCAACACCATCTCGGTCTACCTCTTCTGGAACTACCACGAAACCAGGGAAGGCGCCTTCGACTTCAAGACGGGCAACCGGGACATCACGCGCTTCATCGCGCTCGTGCAGGCCGAGGGCATGTGGGTCCTGTTGAGGCCAGGGCCCTACGTCTGTGCCGAGTGGGACTTCGGGGGCCTCCCGCCGTACCTGCTCCGCGATCCGGAGCTGAAGGTCCGCTGCCTTCACCCCACGTACATGAAGGCGGTGGAGCGTTTCATCGCGACCCTCGTCCCGCTGGTTCGCCCTCTCCTCGTCACGCGGGGCGGCCCGATTCTGATGGTCCAGGTGGAGAACGAGTACGGAAGTTACGGGAACGACCGGGCCTATATGGCCAGGCTGAAGGACCTCTTCGTCAGCGCCGGGATCGACGTGCCGCTCTACACCGCCGACGGTCCCACGCCGCACATGCTCGAGGCGGGGCACTTACCGGGCGCGGCCGTGGGCCTCGACTCGGGAACGACCGAGGACCACTGGACGCTGGCGCGCTCGATTGTGCCGGGCGTGCCGGTCTTCTCCGCCGAGACCTACCCCGGGTGGCTCACGCACTGGGGCGAGGCCTGGGCGCGGCCCAGCCCGGACGCGCTCCTCAAGGAGGTCTCCTTCCTGCTCTCGAACCGGAAGTCCTTCAGCCTCTACGTGGCCCACGGCGGCACGAACTTCGGCTTCACGGCGGGGGCGAACTCGGGCGGCGCAGGCTACGAACCCGACCTGACCAGCTACGACTACGACGCGCCCATCGGCGAGCAGGGCCGGCCGGCTCCGAAGTACTACGCCCTGCGCGAGGCCATTGCGGCGTCGCTGCCGGCGGGCGAGAAGCTGCCGCCGGTTCCGGACCCCATCCCAGCCGTGGCGGTTCCGGAGTTCCCCATGCGCGCCTACGCCTCCATCTGGGGAAACCTGCCGGCGCCGCAGCGCTCGGTCCAGCCCCGCCCGTTCGAGGCGTACGGCCAGAACCAGGGCCTCGTCCTCTATCGCACCGCGCTCGTCGGGAGGAAGGCGGGCCGGCTGGTGATCACCGACCTTCACGACTACGCGACGGTCTTTCTGAACGGCGCGTTCGTCGGCACGCTGGATCGCAGGCTCGGCCAGAAGTCGATTGAGCTCCCGAACACGGATGCCGCGATGCCGGTGCTCGATATCCTTGTCGAAGGGATGGGCCACATCAACTTCGCGCAGGAGATGATCGACCGCAAGGGCATCACCGAGCGAGTGACCCTCGCCGGCATGACGCTCATGAACTGGGAGATCTTCCTCCTGCCCCTCGACGACGCCTGGGTGGAGGCTCTGCCGGAGGGGGCGGTGGATCGCGCCCGCCCAGGAACGTTCTACAGGGGCTCCTTCACCCTCGATCGGCCCGCCGACACCTACCTCGACATGACGGGTTATCGGAAGGGCGTGGTCTGGGTCAACGGGCACAACCTCGGTCGCTACTGGGATATCGGGCCCCAGCGACGGCTGTACTGCCCGGCGCCGTGGCTCAAGGCCGGCGCCAACGACGTGGTCGTGTTCGATCTCCTCGCCGCGTTACCGGCTCCCCTGCGCGGCATGCCGGAGCTGGAGTAGGCGGGCGTGGTCATCGGCGGCCGCGGGGGACGGGCCGACTGGGGCCTGGTCGCGCTCCTCTCGGGAACCGCGACGGCGGCGTACCTTTGCCGCGTGAACGTCTCGGTGGCCGGCGCGCTCATCATGGAGGAGTACGGCCTGAACCAGGCGCAGATGGGCCGCGTCTTCAGCGCGTTCCTGCTCGGCTACACGCTGCTGATGATGCCCGGGGGCCTGCTGGCCGACGCGTGGGGAACCACGCGCACGCTGAGCCGGCTCGCGTGGGGATGGGTCGCGCTGACCGCCCTGCACGCCGCACTGCCGCGGGCCGACCGGGGCGCCGATGTCCTGGTGGTGCTGGCCGGGCTGGTCGCCCTGCGGTTCCTGATGGGCGCCTTCGCCGCGCCGACCTACCCGGCTGCCGTCCAGGGCGTCTCCCGCTGGATCGATCCGCGCGCGCACGGGCGGGCGAACGGCTTCATCATCGGCTCCGTCGGCCTCGGCTCGGCGATCGCGCCGCCCTTCGTGACGGCGGTGATGATTCGCTGGGGATGGCGGGCGGCGATGGTGGCGTCAGCCCTGCCAGCGCTCGCCCTGGCCGCGGTGTGGCTGATCGTCCGCGAGCCTGCCGACGCGCGCCCGGCCGGGCGGCCGCCGCAACCGGCAGGAGGCCCGCCCGAAGCCCGCGGCGCGGCCGACGCGCGGTCTGTCGCGCGCCTCCTCCGGGTCCCGGGCTTCGGCTGGCTCACCTTGAGCTACTCGCTCCAGGGCTACGTGGGCTACATTTTCATCTTCTGGTTCTACCTCTACCTGGTCCAGGTCCGCCACATCAGCCTCGTCGAGGGAGCGGTCTGGAGCAGCCTGCCGTGGGTCCTGTCCACCGTGTCCATCCCCGCGGGAGGATGGGTGTCGGATCGGCTGGTTCAGACCCGCCTGGGCCCGGCCTGGGGCCGCCGTCTGGTGCCGATGGTCGGCATGGGAGGCGCCGGCCTCTTCATCTCCATCGGGGCGCACACAGCAACCGCCTGGCTGGCAGCGGGCTCCCTCGCCGTGGCAACGGCCCTCGTGTTAAGCGTCGAAGGGCCGTTCTGGACGACGGCGGCCCGCCTTGCCAGGGCGCGAAGCGCCACCGGCGGAGCCGTCATGAACACCGGCTGCAATATCGGAGGCCTCGTGTCTCCCATGCTGACGCCGGTGCTCGGGCAGGCGTTCGGCTGGGAGCCGGCGCTGCACGTGGCGGCGATGCTGTCGGTGGCGGGGGCGCTGGCGTGGCTGCGGATCAACCCAGCCGGCCCGCCCGCGGCTCGGTGACGGTGGCGGCCGTCAGGATTCGAGGCGCCAGGGGATGACGCTCACGGCCACCCGGCGCCCTCGCCGGATGACTTCCGCCGGCGTGGCGCGGCCGATCCGCTCGCGGCCGAGGAGCGCGAACAGGGCGGGCGCGTCGCGCACGGGCCGCCCGGCGAGGCTCACCAGCACGTCTCCCGCCTCAAGGCGCTGGTCCTTCGGGCGTGTGATCCGCACGACTTCGAGCCCCGCGACCGGCTTCCCCTCCACGGTCACCGTCCGCCTGGCGACCGACACGCCGAGCGTGGCGCGGTCCACGCGCCCGTTGGCGAGCAACTCCGGCACGATGACGCGGACGGTCTCGGCGGGCACGGCGAGGCCGATGTGCGGCGACTCGGTGTCGAGCAGGGTCGTGATGCCGATCACGCGGCCCCGAACGTCCACGAGCGGTCCGCCGGAGTTGCCTTCGTGGATATCGCAGTCGGTCTGCAGGAGATCGTAGTGGGGCCTGCCGGTTCCGGCGGCGGCCGTGCGGGCGAGCCCGCTGACGACCCCAATCGTCACTGACTCCGGGTATCGGCCCAGCGGGTTGCCGACGGCGAGGCACATCTCGCCCGGGCGCACTCTGGAGCGGCGCAGTGACAGATGGTGCGGCCACTCCCCGTTCAGGCGGAGCACGGCGATGTCCGCGATCGGGTCGACGCCGACCACGCCAGCGAGCGCGGTGCCGCCGCCGTGCAGGCTGATGGTGATGGGCGGTGTGACGTCGTCGACGACGTGCTGGTTGGTGACGATGTGGCCGCCGGCGTCGATGAAGAAGCCCGAGCCGCTGCTGCCGCCGTCCGGCGTCGGGCCGGCCACCGCGACGGTGGCCCGCAGCACCCGCGCGGCCAGGCTGGCGACCTCGGCGCTCATACGGGCCAGGACGCCGGCTGCCTGCCGCCTAGGCATCGACGGCCTCCTCGTCGGCGTCAGAGCGCGCCGTCCGCCCGCCGAACTTGCGCGCGATGATCGAGTCGAACCGGTCGGCGGCGGCGGCGAACCGCCGGCATGCGTCGGCGAACTGCCGGGCGTCGAGGGTGTCGGCGGGTATCTCCCAGGCGGCGATGACCAGGTCCTCGAAGCGGAAGACGCGGAACCCGAGTTCCGCGGCGTTCACCTCGTTCAGCGCCTCGAGCACCCGCACCTTCTTCTTCAGGCCTGAGACGAGGACGGCCGAGAACTGCAGGAGAGGCATCGGAGCGTCGAGGAGGCGGAGCGTGATCTCGGCGCTGCCGCGGGGAAAGCTGTACTCGCCGTCCTCGTCTGGAGCCACGCGGTCCGTCTCGAGCAGCGCCGCGAGGTTCGTCTCGATGAAGGGGCGAAGGACGTCGATCCGCGACATGCTGCCTCCGTGGTCGGGACGCCGGCCGCGCGGCGGCGGCCGCCCGGCGGCCGGTTCCGGTCGGTGGGAACAGTCTACGCCAGCCGCCGCCCCAGGGGTGACACAACCGGGGCGGCAGGGCCGTCGGCGGCGCGGCGCGTTTCGGAGGGCGCCGTCTGTGTTATCGTGTCGTGGCTCATCGGGCGCCCGAGACGGGCCTCCAGGACGGGGACAGGACCTTATGCAGCTTCAGGCCATCGACTGGATTATCGTCGCGCTCTCGCTCCTTATCTGCTTCGTGCCGGCGCTGTTCTTCGGGAAACGCGCCGGCAAGAGTACCTCCGAGTTCTTCGCCTCGGGGCGCGCCGTGCCCTGGTGGCTGGCCGGATTGTCGATGGTGGCCACCACCTTCAGCAGCGACACCCCGAACCTGGTGACCGACATCGTCCGCCGCAACGGCGTGGCCGGCAACTGGGTGTGGTGGGCGTTCGTGCTGACGGGGGTCGCCACCGTGTTCTTCTACGCCCGGCTCTGGCGCCGATCGGGCGTGATGACGGACTTGGAGTTCTACCAGGTCCGCTACTCGGGGAAGGCCGCCAGCGTCGTGCGCGGGTTCCGCGCGGTGTACCTGGGGTTTTTCTTCAACTGCATGATCATGGCGACGGTCAACCTGGCGGCGTGCAAGATCGCGGGCGTGCTGTTCGGGTTCGAGCGCTGGCAGACCCTGGCGTTCGTGGGGGCGCTGAACGTCGTCTTCGCCACGCACTCCGGCCTCTGGGGCGTGCTCGTCATCGACATGATCCAGTTCTTCATCAAGATGACGGCCGTGATCGCGGCGGCGTATTTCGCCGTGAAGCTGCCCCAGGTCGGCGGCCTCGACGGGCTGATCACGAAGCTGTCGGCCACGTCGGGCCCCAACGGGATCAACTACCTGAACATCCTGCCGGATTTCGCCAACCACTGGGAGATCGCGGTCGCCGTGTTCATCATGCCGATCGCGGTGCAGTGGTGGGCCGTCTGGTATCCTGGCGCGGAGCCAGGCGGCGGCAGCTACATCGCGCAGCGCATGCTGGCGTCGAAGTCGGAACGGGACGCGCTGGGCGCGGTGCTCTTCTTCAACGTGGCCCACTACGTCCTGCGGCCGTGGCCGTGGATCATCACGGCGTTGGCGTCCATCATCGTCTACCCGCAGCTCGGCGACATCCAGGCGGCCTTCCCGCACCTCGACCCGACGCTCATCGGCCACGACACGGCCTTTCCCGCGATGCTGAAGTTCCTGCCCATCGGATTCATGGGCCTCATGGTGGGCGGCCTCATCGCGGCGAACTCCTCGACGATCCTCACGCACCTCAACTGGGGCGCGTCGTACCTGGTCCACGACTTCTGGCGCCAGTTCATCCGCAAGGGCGCCACCGAGAAGCACTACGTCCTGATGGGCCGCCTCGGGACCGTGCTGCTCTTCTTCTGCTCCTCCGCGCTGGTCTTCGTGCTGGACTCGGCCAAGAACGCGTTCGACATCATCCTGCAGATTGGCGCCGGCACCGGGCTGCTCTACCTGGTCCGCTGGTTCTGGTGGCGGGTGAACGCCTGGTGCGAGGTGGTGGCGATGATCAGTTCGTTCGCGATCTCGCTCGTGTTCCTCGCTCTCGCGAAGAGCGGGCATCCGGTGAGCACGCACGTCGCGCTGATGCTGACGGTGCTCGTCACGACCATCTGCTGGGTGGCCACGGCCTACCTCGGCCCGGCGACCGACCGCGGGGTCCTCATCGATTTCTACAAGAAGGTGCGGCCGTTCGGCCCCGGCTGGACAAAGGTCCGGGAGGACGCGGGCCTCGCGAAGGACTGGGAGGGCCAGAAGGCCGTCGGCGACAACATTCCCCTGGCGCTGCTCGGCTGGTTCGCCGGCTGCATCATGATCTGGTCGGCGCTCTTCACTGTGGGGAACTTCCTCTACGGGCGATGGGCGTACACGATGCTGCTCCTGGCGACGTTCGTTGTGAGCGGCACCGTGATCGTTCACATCGTCAACAGGCTCTGGGCCGGAGGACGGGCTGAGGACGACGCCGAGGCGACGCCGGCGCGAGGCTGAGCGGCGGCGGCGTACGCGTGAACGGCCGGCCCCCGCCGCGGGCCGGCCGTTTGCGTCTGTGCCCCGGGCGGCGGCCGACCGGCGGCCGCCGCCCTCTCCCCTACTTCAGGGTCAGCACGCGGATCGTCCCGCCGCCGAGCGCCTTGGCCAGCCCGTCGAGCGTCCTCCCGCCGTACTTCGCGGCCATCGCGTCGATGGCGTCCTGGTTCGGCAGCGTCGTGTCGGCGCCCGCCTTGCACTCGCCGATGTTCCCGGTGACGAGGACGATCAGCTTGTCCGGCTGGAGGTACTGCTTGGCCACCCGCCGGACGTCGGCCAGGGTGACCCTCCGGTAGCGCTCGAGGTAGGTGTCGTAGTAGTCCCGCGGGCGCTGGTCGAACTCCAGCCTCGCGAGGTTCGCCGCGTTCCCCAGGGCGCCGGAGAAGAGCGGGGGGAACGCGTTGAGCCGCGCGGTCTTCGCGAACGCCAGGTCCTTCTCGGTGATGTCCCCCGCGTGCATCCGCTCGAGTTCATTGAGGATGAGCTGCGTCGCGAACACCACCGTCGCGTTCTTCGTCTGGGTGAAGGCCGCAAACGCCCCGGGATAGTGCAGTTCCGCCCCCACGCTCGAATTGGCCGTGTAGGCGAGGCCGTAGTCGTTGCGCACGATCTGCGTGATGCGCGACGAGAACGATCCGCCGCCGAGGGTGTAGTTCATCAGATCCACGGCCGCGAAGTCGGGATCGTCCTGGGTGATCGAGAGGGTGCCGACCCGAATGATGCCCTGATTCGGCGTGACGCCGAGCGGCTGCACCATGTAGACGCCCGGCGCCGCGGCGGCCGACGGCACGACCGGGTACGCCGGGGCCGCCTTCGCCTCCGAGGCCCGCCACTTCCCGAAGGTCGCCTCCAGGCGCCGGAGCATCTCGGCCTTCGTGAAGTCGCCCGCCGCGACGAGCATCGCGTTGTTCGCCCCCCAGTACTTGCGGTGCCAGGCGACGACGTCGTCTCGCGTGATGCTGTTGATCGTGGCCTCGGTCGCCTCTGCCGTGACGGGGGAGGCCTCGCCGTAGATCAGCTTCCCCCAGGTGTCACTGGCGACGGCCGTGAGATTGCGGTTCCGGTTCCGCAGCGGCGCGATCATCGCCTGCCGCTCGCGCCGCAGCCGGTCTTCCGGAAACGCGGGACTGGTCAGGATGTCGAGCCAGATCCGCAGCCCCTCATCCAGGTGGCGCATGTGAATCGAGAGCGACGTCGGCGACACGGAACCGGCGAGGAATTCCATGCGCTCGTTGATCTGGTCCGCGCTCATCGAGGTCGTCCCGCCCGTCCGCATCACCGATGCCGTCAGATCCTGGATGCCCAGCTTGTCGGCGGGCTCCAGGAAGGACTTCGGGCCTCCCCCGCCGCCGCCACGGCCCTGCGGCCAGGACCCGCCGCGCCCCGACAAGCGCAGCCGGCCGGGCAGGTCCGGCGCGCCCTCGTCCGGGCCCGCTCCGCGGCCCCGGCCGAAGCCCGCGGCGCCGCCCGCAACGGGCGTCAGCAGCATCGCCTCGAACCAGGGGATGGCGTGGTCTTCCGCCAGGTACACCACCAGGCCGTTCGAGAGCTGGGCCCGGTAGTCCGCCGCCTTGGGCGGCGTGAACGCGAGCGGCGGAAAGATGAAGTGCTCGGGCCTCGGGCCCTGTTCGGCCCGCTCCGGCGCGACCGCCGCAGCCCCGGGCGTCTTGCGCGGCTTCGCGGCTGTCTGTTGCGCGGCCGCGGCGGCGGCCGTGACGAACGCACCGACGAGCAGCACCGCCGACAGTCTCTTCAGCATCGGTCCGCCCTCCCTGTCAGGCGCGCGGTTACTGCTCGCGCTCCAGGATGCCGGTCACGCAGTTGTCGCGGGTGAGATACGCCTTCGCCACCCGCATCAGGTCGTCCGGAGTGACGGCCATCCGGCGCCTGTATTGCTCGTCGATGTACTGCCAGCGGTAGGCTGTCTCCATCCGCGCCAGGGTGCCGGCGATCCCGGTGCCGGCGAGGCCCTGGAGGTACTGCGCCTCGACGGAGTTCTTCGTGCGCTCCAGCAGCTGCGGATCGACCGGAACGGACTTGGCGTCCTCGATGAACGACCAGAGCCCCTTCTCGATCTGGTCCAGAGGGGCCGCCAGCTCCCCCTGGACCTCCCGGCCCGTGGCGCTGACGCGAAAGACGCCGTCGTACATCGAGTCGGACGCCGACGCCATCACCGACGCCGCGTGCTCTTTCGCCTGGACCAGGTCAAGGTACATCCGCCCCGTGCGCGCGCCGAGCACCCGCCCCAGCATGTAGAGGGCGGGCAGATCGTCGTGCCACAGCGGCGGGATATGGAACATGAGCACGACCTGCGGGTTCGTCGCAGCCCGGCCGATCACGCGCTTCTCGATGAACGGCGGCTTGAAGCTCCCGCCGATGGTCCGGCGGTAGTAGAAGGGCGATGGCTCCTCGGTGCGGACGCGCGGCGACGGCCCCCGAGACGCGATGCCCCCGAAGTACTTTTCGACAAGGGCCATCGTCTGCTCCGGGTCCAGATCGCCCGCGAGCACGAGGGTCGCGTTGTCGGGCCTGTAGTAGATCTCCCGGTACGCGATCATCTCCTGCTTGGTGACGCGGCTGATGTCGGACATCCAGCCGACCACCGGGTTGGCGTAGGGATGCGCCGCGTAGAACGTCGCGTTGAGCTGCTCCTGGAAGAAGAAGCCCGGGGAGTTCTCGCTCATGCGGCGTTCCTCGGCGACCACGTCCCGCTCCGAGTAGAACTCCCGGAACACCGGGTGGACCATGCGATCCGCTTCGAGCGCCAGGTACAGCTCGAGGGCGTTCTTCGGCAGCGTCACGTAGTACTGGGTCATCTCGGACCCGGTCGACGCGTTGATGCCGGTGCCGCCCGCCGCCTGATAGGCCGACCAGATCTCCTCGCTGACGATGGTCTCCTTCTTCTGCCGCTCGAGCAGGGCCGACGCTTGCTGCTTCAGCCCGGCGATCTTCGCCTCGTCCCTGGCGCCAGGCCGGGCTTCCTCCGCGGCCACCTGGTCCATGAGCGCATCGATCTGGCGGTTGTACTCCTCGTCCCGGGCGAAGGTGCCGGGCTTGATGCCCATCGAGCGAGTGCCCTTGAACATCATGTGCTCGTGGAAGTGCGAAATCCCGGTGATGCCCGGCCGCTCGTTCACCGCGCCCACGCGGTAGGCCAGGATGCAGCGGATGAGCGGTGCCTCGGTGCGCTTCACCATCAGCACCTTCAGGCCGTTCGGCAGGACCCGCTCGACCACCTGGCCGGCGAGGCTGACCTCCTGCGCCGCCGCGGGCGCGGGCCAGCACATCGACGCCAGCAGCAGGCCGAGACCCGCAGCGAGTCGAAGTCTCATGTTCGGTTCTCCATGCTCGAGGGTGGACGGCCGCCTGCCGGGGCCCCAGATCCGCCCCGGCGGCGCCACAGCATAGCACGGCGGGCCCCATGCCGCGCCCGGGGGGCGCCGGGCTGCACGAGAACGCGGCTCGCGCCGCGCCTACAAGAGCCGTCCGGCCAGGCTTGGGTGATCCGCGACCGCCCGCAGGGCCGTGGCGACCCAGCCCTCCCGGCTGCCGGCATCAAGGCGGAGGTGGGCGATGCGCTTCTCCTCGAGCAGGGCGTCCACCAGCCGATCGATGGAGCGCACGAAGAACTCGTCGGTGTCGCGCACCCCGTCCTCGACGGCCGGCACCAGCATCGGCACCTTGACGAGCACGCTGTACGTGCGCATCCAGTGGTCCACGAAGCGCTCGATGGCGCGCTGGCGCCCGCAGGCGAACACGAGGTACGCGTAGTTGTCGAGCACGCTGCGGTCGCAGACGACGACGTCGTGGGCGCTGGCGGAGCGGATCTCCTCGGCCACCTGCGTCATGAGGATCCAGGTTTGCGCGTCGAGCGAGGTCTTCCGGTTGATCGGCAGCGGCGAGAGGCGCGCGACTTCCTTCACCATGTCCGCGTTCAGGCCCTGGCGCTTCAGCCCCGCCGTGAGGTCGTAGCAGAGCGTCGTCTTACCCGTCCCGTGCGTGCCGATGAACGCCAGCTTCATGCCCGGAGCCCGGCGCCTCACCTGGCGTCTGGCGCCTGCCGTCGGGCGGCTTCGCCCTGCACCTCGCGCCAGACGCGCATGAGGTTGCCGCCCCAGATCTTCAGGATGTCCGCCTCCGCGTAGCCGCGGCGGACGAGCGCCTCGGTCACGTTGAGGGCCTCGGCATGGCTGTTGAAGCCGGGGATCCCTCCCCCGCCGTCGAAGTCCGTCCCGATGCCGACGTGGTCGATGCCCGCGACCTTGACGGCGTGGTCGAGGTGATCCACGAAATCCTTCAGCGTGGCCGCCGGAAACTGCTCGTCGATGGCGCCCATCCGCACGAAATAGGCGTCACGCCGCTTCTGGGCTTCGGCCTGCTGTTCGGGCGTCTGCGGCTCCGCCCCAGGCGCCGCGCCGGGCTCGCCGGCGCGGGCGAAGCCGAGCTGCGCGCGCGCCGTCCGGAGGGCTTCCGCGCGCTCGGGCGAGTCGGCCCTCAGGTACGACCCCAGCGCGACAATCTGGATCACGCCCCCATTCTTCGCCAGCGCCCGCAGCTGGTCGTCGTCCAGGTTGCGATCGACGTCGTGGACGGCCTTGCACCCGGAGTGCGACGCGATGACGGGGGCCGTCGAGACCCTGATCACGTCCCAGAAGGTCGATGCCGCCGCGTGCGACACGTCCACCATTATGCCGAGGCGGTTCATCTCGGCGACCACGCGTTCGCCAAAGGGCGACAGCCCGTTGTGCCTCGGCGGGGTCCGGTCGCTCGACGAGTCGCCGATCTGGTTGTGGCCGCTGTGCGTCAGCGTGACGTATCGGACGCCTCGATCGAAGAAGGCCCTCAGCGTGGCGAGATCCTCGCCGATGGGATAGCCGTTCTCGAGGCCGGTCATGATGGCGCGCTTCCCCGTGGCGGCGATGCGCTCGACCTCGTCCGGGCTCGCAGCGAACGCGCACAGATCCGGGTGCTGCCGCTCGGTCAGGGCGTGCAGGAAGTCCAGCTGGCGCATGGCCGCATCGAACGCGGCCTTGTAGGCCGCGCCATCGAACGCCTGGCGCTGGCCGACGTAGGCGGCCAGAAAGACCCCCTTCAGGCCGCCCTGCCGCATCTTGACCAGATCGCACTTCTGGCCGGGCGTGAGCACGCCGTAGTCCCCCGCCCGCATCGCGATGTCCACGTGACTGTCGAGGGTCAGCGCCTTGGCGTGGATTGCCTCGGCCCTCGCGCGCGCCTCGTCCTGCTGCCCCATGATCACCGCCGCGCCGGCCGCAACGCACGCCGCAACCGCCACCGCTCCCATCGCTCGCCGACCTGCCATCTCCAGGCTCCTTCCCCGGCCTCGCGCGCCGCGCGCCCCGGGCCGCCCGGCTGCGGAGTCGCGCAATGCTATCATGCCCCTGACGTGGATCCGCTGACGCACACCCTGACGGGCGCATGCCTGGCAGAAACGGGACTCAAACGGCGCTCTCCGCTCGCGGCTGCCACGCTCATCATCGCCGCCAACCTGCCCGACCTCGACGGAACCTGCTATCTCCACAGCGCCGATCTCGCCTTCGCCGTGCGGCGCGGGTGGAGCCACGGCGTTCTGGCCGTTCTGGTCCTTCCTGTGCTCCTGACCGCCGCGATGACGCTCGTCGATCGCCAGGTGCTCCGGCGCACGTCGCCGTCGCTCCCGCCCGCGAGGCCGGCGGTCCTGCTGGCGCTCTCGTTCCTCGGCGTCCTCGTCCATGTCCTGATGGACTGGCCCAACAGCTACGGCGTCCGCCTGCTGATGCCATTCTCGGGCCGCTGGTTCTACGGGGATGCGCTCTTCATCGCAGACCCCTGGCTGTGGCTGGTTCTGGGCTCCGCCGTGATGCTGTCGTGGGTCGGCAACCGGGCAGGCGTTGTCGCGGCCGTCGTCGTGGCATCGGGCGCGACGCTGGCGGTCTTGCTCAATCCGCTGACCCCGGACTGGTTCACTGCCGTCTGGTTCGCGTGGATCGCCGCATGGCTGGTGTTCCGCGGCCGCCTCAACAGGACCAGGCGGCCGACGGCGGCTGTCTGCGCGATCGCCGTGGCCGTGGCGTACATCGGCGCGATGATCGCCGGGTCGAGGATCGCGGAGCGGCAAGCCCGCCGCGTCGCGGCCGAGCGCGGCTGGACGGTGGACGAGGCGGCGGCCATGCCGCTGGCCGCCCAGCCGCTGCGCCGGGACGTCATCGTGGCCACGCCCGGGCGCTACGAGTTCGTCCCCGTCAACTGGCTGCTGGGGTCCGTCGCGGGTGTGGAGCCGCGCCCCCTCGCGCGCGGCGAGCAGGGCGACCCCGTCGTCAACGCGGCGCTGGCGGCGCCGTTCGTCAGCGGCGTCCGCGCCTGGCTGCGCTTCCCGGCGTTCGAGGTCCGGAGCCTGCCCGACGGCGGGCGCCGCGTCCTCATCCGCGACGCCCGGTTCGCCGTCGGAACGCCCAGCGGCTACGGCGTCGTGGCCATCGTCTATATCGACCGCGCCGGCACGCCGAGGCCGGGCCCGCACCCCGGGCGCTAAGCGCCGCGGCCGGGCCTATCGCTTCCTCCCGGCGCTGAACGTTCCCACTGCCTCGCTGCGGTTGTAGTCCACCGTGCCTGAAAGCCTGCCGTCCTTCAGGGCCCCCGACATGGTGACCGGCTCGCCGGCCAGGTAGGGAAACGCCAGCGCCAGCACGCCGTCCCTCCACGATCCGCTCGTGATGGAAACGGCACCCGCCGCCGAGGAGATCTCTCCCGTGACGATCTCACCGCTCAGACGCAGGGACATGGAGAACGGCATGACCTCGCCCGCCACGCTCGCCTCGGCTTCCCAGTCGCCGCTGATTGGATCCGACGCGCGCTCGTCCCGCCGGGACAGCGCGAACGTGCCGCTTGCGTCCATCACTGCCCACACGCCTTCGATTCGCGACCCCTGGACGGTGCCTGTCAATGTCCCAGGCGACCCTTGGTACTCAAAGGCGATCGTCAGCTTGGCGTCGGCCAGCATGGCCGTCCCGACGGCAATCGGCCCGAGTGACGATTCGATGACGCCGCTCAGCTTGCCGTCCACGACGGTGAACACGGCTTTCAGGACAGCCTCGCCGTCAGGCGTCTGCGCGGCCCCCTCCCACGTGCCGGCCAGCGATTCCAGCGCGGCCGGCGGCTGTGCCCGAATGCCGTCAGCCACGGCTGAAGCTGCCGCGAGCACGAGCGATGCCGCCACCACCAACCCTGCGCGCACGACGGGTCCCATCGCCTCCTCCTCCACTCCGTTCACGGTCACGTCAGCCGGAACGAGTCAGTCCACGATCAAGCGCACCCGGCGGAACCGGGCGAGCGCCAGGCCCATGAGCGCCAGGTCGAGCCCCGCCAGCCCCGCAGCCGCCGACCACGCGATCCGATCCGCGCCAGCCGTCATCAGCCAGCTTGCGGCCCGAGCCTTCCAGGCGTCCGGCATGGACTCGGCCAGAAAGACGGGCACGAAGATCAACAGGAGAATGCCGACGCTCAGGGCCTGGGCCGCGTGGCGGACCGTCGCCGCGCGCAACGACACCAGCACGCCGGCGGCCGCGGCAAGTCCTGCGCCGAGCAGCGCGAGAAGCGGCGCGCCGACGGCGATGCGGGCAGGAAAGAGCAGGAGCCCGTCGCTCCGGGCCGACATGTTCACGGTGACCAGGCTGAGCAGGAGCATGCCCATGACCAGGCCCCAGCCGTAGCTCACGGCGGCGAGGACTTTGCCGAGCAGGATGGCGGGGTCCGGCAGTCGGCTGGCGAGGAGCGTCTCGAGCGTGTGGCGTTCCCGCTCTCCGGCAATGGCGTCGGCAATCGCGTTGCCGACCAGCATCAGCGGCACCCACGCCCAGTAGAACACCGTCGTCGCCGAGCGGACCCAGTCGGCGCCCGACTGGAGGGGCAGGAGCACGCCGAACACGGCCAGCAGGATCACGAGGCTCAGGCGGCCGCCGCGCGCGCCCCCGGACAGGCTCATCAGCTCGCGCCACTCTTTCCAGGCCACCGTCAGCACGTCGCGGATCACCGATCTTCCTCCATGAGCGTCAGGAACACGTCCTCGAGCGAGCTCTTGTCGCGGCGGACCTCGTCGACGGCCACCCCCGACCCGACGATCATCGCCACGAGCGGCGACGAGTCGGCAGCCTCGGCCATGTCGATGACCATCCGGCCGTTCATCAAGGCGGCGCGCTCGACCCCCGGCTGGCGGGACAGCGCGGCGACAAGGGCGTCGGTGAAGGCGCGGCCTCGGATCTCGAGCCGGGTGGCGCTGCGCGCCTTGAGCTCGTCCGGATGGCCGACGGCGACGAGCCGGCCCTGCTTGATGACGCCGACGCGATGGCAGAGCCGGTCGGCCTCGGCGAGGTTGTGGGTCGTCAGGAACACCGTGACGCCTTCCCGCGCGACCAGCGCAGCCAGCTGCTCCCGGAGGTGAGAGGCCGCAACGGGGTCCAGTCCCGCCGTGGGTTCGTCCAGGAACAGCAAGGCGGGCCGGTGGAGCAGCGCCCTGGCCACGGCGAGCCGCTGTCTCATGCCCCGGCTCCACTTCCCCACCGCCTCGCGGCGCCGCTCCCAGAGCCCCAGGGACTCGAGCAGTTCGCGCACGCGATTCCGGCGCTCGGCGGCTCCCAGGCCCCAGATCCTGGCGTAGAAGGCGAGGTTGTCCTCGGCGCTCAGGCGTTCGTACAGCCCGTGGTGCTCGAGCAGCGCGCCTGCCCGCTCGCGGATGGCGCCGGCCTCGGTCCGCGTGTCGTGTCCGAGCACGCGGGCCCTCCCCCCGCTCGGTTCCAGCAGGCCGAGCAGGAGCCTGATGGTCGTCGTTTTCCCCGCCCCGTTCGGGCCGAGGAAGCCGAAGACCACGCCGGCGGGCACCTCGAGATCCAGGCCATCCACGGCCTTGATCCCGCCGAACGCGCGCGTCAGCTGGTCGGTTCGGATGATCGCCGACGACATGGCCCCCTATGATACCCGGACTGCCACGGCACGCGCGCGCGTCGGCCCGCGGCCGGTTGCGCCACGGCGCGGAGTCGAGTACGTTCAACGGGTCGCTGAGGTGCCGACATGCGCAGAGCCCTTGCATCCGTCCTGACGCGGCTCATCGCCCGCGCCGCGCGCCCCCTGATCGCGCTGCGGTACCGCATCGAGATCCGGGGCCTCGAGGCCGTCCGAGAGCGCGGGCGCCGCGGCATCCTGTTCCTGCCGAACCACGCGGCCCTGCTGGACCCCGTGTTCCTCGTGGTCTACCTGTTCCCGTCCTTCAGAGTCCGCCCGTTGGCCGACGAGCATCAGGTGGGGCGGACGGCGTTCGGCAGGCTCGCGCTGCTCTATGGCTCGCGGATCCTGCCGAACCTAGAGCGGAGCGGCGCCGGCGCCCGCGCCCGCATGCGCGAGGCGATCACGGACATCGCCAACGGCCTCGAGGCCGGGGAGAACATCCTCTTCTACCCCGCCGGCCACCTGAAGCGCGGTTACCTCGAGGTCATCGGGAGCGCGAGCGGGACGGAGACGCTGGTGAAAACCGTGCCTTCCGCCCGGACCGTGCTCGTCCGCGTGAACGGGCTGTGGGGCAGCAGCTTCAGCATCGGGGCCACCGGGAAGATGCCCAGCATCGGCGCCTCTCTGGCGCACGGCCTCAAGTGCCTGCTCCTGAACGGCGTCTTCTTCGCGCCCAGGCGCCGCGTGACCATCGAGTTCGCCGAACCGGAGGACTTCCCGCGCTCGGGCACGCGCGCGGAAATCAACGGCTACCTCGAGCGCTTCTACAACGACCGCGCGTCCCGGAACACCTACGTGCCCTACTACTTCTGGGAGCGCGGCGGCCCGCGGGAGATTCCCGAGCCGCAGCAGGCGGCCCGGCAGTCCGATGCGTCGCGCGTGTCGTCGGCGACTCGCGGCCTGGTCCTCGAACACCTGCGCAACACGGCGGGCCGGCAGGATGTGAGCCTCGATCACGATCTTTCGAAGGACCTCGGCTTCGACAGCCTCGCCATCGCGGAACTGATCCCCTGGATCGAGGAGGAGTTCGGGTTCTCGGTGGGCACGCCGGACAGCCTGGCCACGGTGGCGGACGTCGTTCTCGCGGCGGCCGGGCAGGGCGTGTCGGCGCGGCCCTCCGAGGTGAAGCCGCCGCCCGAGAAGTGGTTCGGGTCGAAGGGCGACGGGCGGATCCTCTCGGTGCCGCCCGACGACCTCGTCACCGGGGCGTTCCTGCGCCAAGCCAGAGCGAGGCCGGGCCAGCCGATTGTCTCGGATCAGGCCAGCGGCACCCGCACGTACCGCGACCTCGTGACCGCGATCCTGGTGCTCAAGCCCAAGCTGGAGCAGCTGCCCGGCCAGTACCTCGGCCTGATGATGCCGGCGTCGGTGGGCGCCACGGTCTTCTTTTACGCGGCCCTCTTCGCCGGGAAGACGGTCGTGATGGTGAACTGGACCGCAGGGACGCGCGCCATCAGGCATTCCCTCGACGTGCTGGGTGTGCGGACTGTCATCACGGCGCGCGCACTGCAGACGAAGCTCGAAGCCGCTGGCGTCAGCCTCGCGGACTTCCAGGACACCTTCCTGTTTGTCGAGGACCTGCTGGGCTCCATCCCGGCGCTGGACAAGGTCCGCGCCGCGGCGGCGAGCCGCCTCAGCTGGGCTGCGCTCGAGCGAGCCGAGCCGCCGGAGGTGGCCGTCGTGCTGTTCACGAGCGGCTCCGAGAGCCTGCCGAAGGCCGTGCCGCTCACGCACCGCAACCTCATGACCGACGCCCGTGGCATCCTGATGCTCGGGGACGTCCGGGAGAGCGACGTCACGCTCGGACTGCTGCCGCCGTTCCATTCCTTCGGCCTGACGACGACCGTGGTCCTGCCCGTGTCGATCGGCATGCGCACGGTGTACCACCCGAACCCGATCGAGTCGGCGATCCTGGCCAAGATCACGGAGGCCTACCAGGCGTCCGTCCTCTTCTGTACCCCGACGTTCCTCAACGGCCTTGCGCGCGTCGCGACCGATCGCGAGCTCGCGAGCATGCGGCTGGTGGTCACGGGCGCCGAGCGTTGCCCGGACGCGCTGTTCGCCCTGTTGCGCACGCGATGGCCGTCGATGCTGGTGCTCGAGGGCTACGGGATCACCGAGTGCTCTCCCGTCGTGGCCTGCAACCCGGACTGGCGGCAGGTCCCGGGCACGGTGGGCGTATTCCTGCCCGTCGTGGAGGGCGCGGTGGTGGACCTCGAGTTCACGCGCCGCCTGCCAGCCGGAGAGACCGGCATGCTGATTCTCCGCGGACCGACGGTCTTCTCCGGCTACCTCAACTATTCGGGCGAGTCGCCGTTTGTGGACTTCGAAGGGCGGTCGTGGTACCGGACGGGAGATCTGGTCTCGATGGCCGAGGACGGCTACCTTACGTTCCGAGGCCGGCTCAAGCGGTTCGTGAAGCTGGGGGGCGAGATGATCTCGCTGCCCGCGATCGAGGCCGTCCTGCAGCCGCACTTCGGTGAGCCGGACGACGGCCCGATCATCGCCGTCGAAGCGGTGGGCACGGCGGATCACGCCGACGTCGTGCTGTTCACACGGACGCGGGTCGATCGGGCCCAGGTCAACGCCTGGATCAAGGATGCCGGCCTGAGCCCGCTCCACAACATCCGGCAGGTCGTGGCTGTCGACAGCATCCCGGTCCTGGGCACCGGCAAGACCGATTACCGGGCGCTGAAGGCGCGCTGGGCTCAGTCCGCGGAGCCCTGACTCCAGTCCTCGATCCGCATCGCGGACGGCCCGGCGGAGGTTTCGAAGAACCTGGCGCAGGAAGCCGGGCCGGGGAAGCGCTCGCGGTAGGCCGCATGCCATTCCCGGGCGAACGAGCCGGCGCGATCCCGGGGCACGAGGGCCCAGACGCTGCCCCCGAACCCGCCCCCGAACGCCGAGGCGGCGGCGGCGCCCAGGCGCCTGGCCTCGCGAGCGAGGGTGACGGTCTCGGGGATCTGGTTGCCGAGCCAGCGTTCCGCCGCTTCCTGCGAACGATCCACGAGCGCGCCGAAGCGCGCGAGGTCGCCTCGGATCAAGGCGTCGCCCGCCTCGGGGACGATCGCACGGCTCTCGAGCAGGAACTGGTCGAAGCGCTCCAGCAGGCAGCCCGTGCCGAACTCGTCGTCACCGGCTTCGACGATCGCCCGCCGGATGTCATCCGGCGCGCCGGCTGAGGCCGCCGCGGCGGACTCGAGGGTCGGCGCCGAGCACCCGCTCGCCTGCTGCCAGATCGCCAGGATCCGGGCTGCCGCGAGCGACGCGCGGTTGTAGGTGGCCATCGCGGCCGCGGTCTTCTCCGCCAGCACGCCGCTGAATGCCACGAGGAAGGCCAGCCCGGGTGCGACGGCCAGGTCGCGCTCGAAGGTCACCGGGCCGAAGCGGTACTGGCTGAGCGTGCCGGCCTTGCAGCACAAGATCGCCGTGTGATCCTCGCTGCCGCCGAAGGTTCCGACCCCGCGGTCGCCCGCCAGGGCGCCGAAGCTGCGGCCGTTCTCGATCGTCGCGAGATAGGCGGCCAGGGCCTCGCGCGACGAGATGGCCTCGCGATACGCGGGCGACTGTCCGAGGCCGTTCAGGTCCGCCAACGCGAGGAACACGGCGATCATGAACGCGCTCGAGCTCGACATGCCCGATGCGGGCGGCAGGTCGCTGTCGAAGGCGAGATCGGCCCCGGCGGTCATCTCCGGGAAGTTCCGCGCGAGCCGGCGGACCACGGTGGCCGGGTAGTTGCTCCAGTCCCCCAGCACGGGCTGGAGGTCGGGCCCGATCACCCACTCCGCCTCAGAGCCGGTCGCCGCGCTGATCACCCGCACGCGGGAGTCCGCCCTGAGCTGCCCCACGAGGCAGAAGCCGTGGCTCGCGGCGCACAGCAGGCTGCGCCCGCCGGCGTAGTCGGTATGCTTTCCCAGGACTTCGATCCGTCCGGGCACGAAGAACGCGGCGCGGCGGGACCGGGCGGGCCGAGGCGGCAGCGCGCCGGCGGCGCGGGCGAACAGCGTCTCCTTGGCCGAGGCGCATGCGGGAGGCAGGCCCGACGAAGCGAGTGTTGCCGCGGCCGGCACCATCACAGGCGCACCTCGACACCGGCCAGGTGCCGGGCTACGCCGGCGACGTCGCTCCGGCTCGACAGGTCCAGGACCCCGGCCTTCAAACGGACGACGCGGAACGTCGTGCCCGCCTCCCGCTGGGCCAGCCGCACTGCGTCCGGCAGTTCCCGCTCGCCCCTGGCCGACGGCGCCACGCGGCCGCAGGCGTCAAGGACGGTGCGGTCGAAGCGCCAGCAGTTCATGCTCAAGTACACCTCGCTGCCGAGCGACGCCAGCGTCGCCTCGTCCGGCTTCTCGATGACGTCGAGGAGGTGGCCGTCGCTCCCGATGCGGACCACCGCGAGCTGGCCGGCCCGCTCCGCGGGAACGTTGCCGAGGCGGGCCATGGCGTCCCGCTCGAAGGCCACCAGGCCGGGGCCATCCATCGCGACCAGCGCGCGGTAGGCCTCGACGGGGTAGTAATTGTCCGAGTTGAGCACGAGGCACGGCCGCTCGCCGACGACGTCCGACGCCGACGCTACGGCGTCGGCCGTGCCGAGCGGCCGCGCCTGGATCGCGTACTCGATGTGCAGGCGGGAGGGCCGGGCCGTCGTCCCGTAGTACTCCCGGATGGCGCCGTGCTCGGGCCCGATGACGAGGCACACCTCCCGGAGCCCGGCGTCAGCGAGGCCGCTCAGGACGTAGTCGAGAAACGGGCGGCCGATGGGGATCATCGCCTTCACGCCCGTGTCCGCCACACGGGCCTGTTCGTCCGCGAGCGTCGCGCCGGGGTCGCCGCGCCGCATGCGCGTGCCGAGGCCGCGGGCCAGAATCACGACGATCGGGCGCTGCATGCCGTCCACCGCTCCAGTTCGCGTGCGATCCCGCGTTCGATGGCGCCGACCAGGTACGGACGGAGTTCGGCCGCGCTGATGATGCGGTCGAGCGAGCCCACCTCGAGCGCGCGGTGCACGCTGTGAATGCGGTCGAACTCGTCGGCCACCTCGCCGAGCTTCTCCGAGCGGACCTTTCGCATGACGTCGGCGAGCGACGCGCGCAACGCGGCCCGCTCCTCGTCAGTCGCCGCCGATGCGAGGGCCGCGTCGATCTCCCGGACGCGCGGGTCCTTCCGCGTGCGCCCGTCCACGTCCCGGGCGAACACGACGGCGGCTGCCGGCGCCCCGCCGATGACCGACGCGAAGCTGCCCTCGAGCGCCGCAGCCTCGAGGTTCTCGTTCAGCGCGCGCGAGAAGACCACGAACGCGCCGCCGTGATAGCGGGAGACGACGACGAACACGATCGGGCCCTGGAAGTTCACCACGGCCCGCCCGATCTCGGCCCCGAACTCCAGTTGCCGCCGCCGCATCGATTCCGGCGAGCCATCGAAGCCCGAGAGGTTGGCCAGAATCACCACCGGCCGGTTCAGGCTGGCCGCATTGATCGCGCGCGCCACCTTCTTCGAAGCCATCGGAAACAGCGTCCCGGACGTCCACTGCGCCGGGCCGTCGGCCGGCACGACGCCGACCCGCGGGACGGCCCTGGACTCGAACCCGATCAGGCACACCGGGTAGCCGCCGATGTGGGCGTCCCACGTCACGGCGATCTCGGCGTCGCGCCAGCCCGCCCACCGTTCGAGCGGCGCGCGGTCCGCGTCGGCAACCGCCAGCATCACTCGCCGGATGTCGAAGGGCCGCTTGCGGCCTGGGTTGGTCTCGTCGGAGAACACCTCGCCGACGGTCGCAAAGCCGTCGGGGCGGCCGTCGTGCGGGAACGCCCGGATGTCGCGCGAGACGGGGTCCGTCGTCACGGCCTGCCGCGGAAACCGCTCGCCGGGCATCCGGTAAGTGTGGTCGTAGTGCCGCAGGAGGATCCGGCACGCGTCCCTGAGGTCCCGGGCCCAGTACTGCGCCTGGCCGTTCGGCCCCATGATGTGCTCGTAGCCGCCGATCCCGGTATTGTCCTCGGCGGACACCGACCCCGAGTAGTCGAGCGCCATCTTGCCGGTCAGCACCATCGCGCCTTCGGCGGTCATGACCAGGATGCCGCGGGTGTGCATCAGCATGGTAGCCTCGGCGTTCCAGTACGGCTGGGCGCCGACGTTGATCCCGGTCACGACGATGTTGATTTCACCCCCGGCTTGCGTGAAGGTGACAATCCGGCGCAGCACGCGCGAGATCCAGTCCATGTTCTCGGTGCCGCTCTCCATGGAGATCTTGGCGCCTGCCGACAACGCGTACCACTCGAGCGGCACGCCGGTCTCCTCCGCGAGGTCCAGCGCGCCGATGATGCGGCGGCACTCCGGTTCGGCCAGCGAGCCCACTTCCCGGCTCGGATCGCCGAAGAGCGCCACGCGGGTCATGCCCTCGGGGTACTTCTCCGTCCGGTTCGTCAGGAGCCCCACGACGATGTTCGCGGTGTTCTTCCCGTGCGGCCGGTCGACCGGCGCGAGCGCGCCGGAGGCGTCGAGGTCGAGCTCGACGAACGATCCAGGCGGGATGGGATCTCCCGGCTCCGCATGCTCCGGCGTCATCAGGCGGACGATCTCGTACGGATAGGTGAGCCCGCGCTGGCGCATCCGGACGACTCGTTGATCGTAGTCGGACAGCGTCCGCAGCGGGTCCCGCGAAGGCGCTGCGAACTGCAGAACCGGCGCCCGGCCCGCGGCGAGGATGATGCCGACGCTCACGTCCTCGACGCATCCGTCCGCACCGGGCAAGGCCGCCCGGATGACGATCTTCTCGAGGCCGAGCCCCTCGGCATGGGTCGACAACCGCGCCGCCAGTTCGCCGATTTCTGGGCGGCTCACCGCCATCGGGGGGCGCACGAACAGCGTCACGCGGTTCCAGTGGAGCCGGTCTTCTCCGCGACGCCGCAACTGGGCCCCCCGCATGGCCGTGAAGGCCTCGAGGGCCATTCGCTCAAGGTGCGGCACCGCCGCGAGGCGGCCTTCGGCGTCCCTGAGCGCGGTGGCGTCGCGGACTTCGACCAGGGCGAAGAGGCGCTCGTCCCTGGGGTTCTCCCGCGCGGTCCCTTTGAAGAGGTAGACGTCCTCAACCGACGGCAGCCGCTCCAGGAAGAACCGCTCGAGGCGCGAGAACTCGAGTTGCTTCGCCTGCATCGGATGGAGGCCGCGCAGCACCCGATCTTCGCGGTAGGCCGGGCCGGACGGGCGGAACGTGAAGCACTTCAAGCCTCCACACGCCTCCGGCTCGCCCCTGGGCAGCACCATGACGACCGCGCGCCGCAGCGGACGGGCGAGGTTCGCGGCCTCCAGCGTCTCTCCCAGCGCGGCTGCCATGGCGTCGTCGTCGAGTCCCTGCGCGTTCCAGACATAGATCTCGGCGATCACCTCCCGGTCTGCCGGCAGGCGGGCCACGTGCTCCCTGACGGCCAGCAGCATTGACGCCATGGCGTCGACGGGCCCGCAGGTCGCCACGACTTCAATGGACTCGCCTTCGAGAGGATACGCCGCGAGCACGAGCGGCGGGTCGGATTCCGGCACGCACGTGAGGCGCTCCAGGCGGCGGAACCGGTAGTCGCGGCGGAGCATGACCTCCAGCGCCGCCCGCCGGACGGCAGGCACCGCCGTCGCCATCCGCGCAGTCACGGCGGTGCGCAGGGGGTACGGGCACGCGACCAGGTCGCCGAGCCAGGCCGACGCCTCCGGGGACGCTGGGTCGAGCGCCAGCCGATCCAGGCGCTCGAGCATCTCTCCCAGGACCGCCCCGCGGACCCGTTCGAAGGCCGGTTGTTCGACGTAGCGGTAGTGGACGTCGCGGGCCAGGTCGGCGAGGCCCGCCTCTCGAGCCTGGACCGAGGCGATGAGGCGTTCGATCGTGCGCAGGAACGCCGGCGTTCCCGGTGCGAGCCTGGGGGCCGCGGCAAGCCGGCGTTCGAGGACGGCCCGCACGATCGCGGCGTGCAGAGCGCCGCGCTGGTTCGCCTGGAACAGCGCCAGCAGGCTCTCGCGAAGCTGCCTCGACGGCCGCAGGTCCGTGACGCCGTAGTGCGCCAGGGCGGCCTGGAGTTCCTCGAGGAAGCCCGTCGGCAGGTCGGCGCCCTCGGCGTCGATCGTCCGGAGATAGCGCAGCAGGTGCTGCTCGGAGCCCAGCGACGGCCCGGATTCCGCGCCCGCGGCTGCCTGGCGCCCGAACACCGCCCTGAGATCGACGGCCATGCGCAGCAGGTTGTCCTCGGCGCGCAGCAGGTCGGGGTCGTCGGGCTGAAGGACCCGAGTGAGGCGATCGTAGTCCTGAAGCAGCCGCTCGACGTCCTTGGCGTCCAGATCGAAGCCCAGCATGACGGCGCGCATCGCCGGCAGCGGGTTCACGACCCCCCGCTCCGAGCCGGCCTTCCGGTACTCCGCAAGGCCGGCGCGCACGCCGTGGAGCAAGGCCCGCCCCCGAGACGCCTGCCGGCCGCCCGGGCGCGCGGCGGCGTGGCTCCTCCCGTCGAAGACGACTCTCGGCCCGGCTCTTCGGCCGCGCTCGTCGCGGGCGGCGTCCAGGTGCACGAGAGGGGCGCCCGCGCCCACCTGCGAATTCGGGAGCACGAACACCTGCCGGACCGTCCCGGCGAAGGGCGCGGCCACCGCGGTCTCCATCTTCATCGCCTCGAGCACGGCGAGGCGCTCTCCGGCTGCCACCTCGTCGCCCGGCTGGACGTGCACCGACACCACCACGGCCGGCGACGACGCCCTGACGATGCCTTCGTCGGCGCGGAATATCGCGTGGGGCACGCCTTCGACCTCGATGAGCAGCGTGTAGCCGCTCTGCGAAGCCAGCACGCGGTACCGTCGGCCGTCAGTCGTCAGCCAGCGCTCGAAGGCACCGCTGTGCTCCACCTCGACGTCCACGCGGGACGCGCCGGCGGCCACTCGGTAGCGCCCCTCGCCGAGGCGGTGCACCCTGAGCGCGTAGCGGTGGCCGCGGTAGCTCAACTCGACCGGGCGCCCGATCTCCGCCCGGACGCTGGGGCGAAGCCGCGCGGCCGAGGCGAAGAACTCCGCGACCTCTTCGTTGTGCTCGGCGTCGTACGCCTCGACGGCGGCCTGCAACAGCGCGATTTTCGCGTGACGTTCCGAGAGGGCCTCCTCGCCGACCGTGAGGCGATCCAGGAGCCCTGTGTCGACGATGCCCCGCCGCACCTCCGCCCGCTCGAACACCTGGAGGAGGAAGGTGCGGTTGGACGGGCCTCCCGAGACGACGAGCACGCTCTCGGCGAGCGCCCGCTTGAGCCGGCCGAGCGCCTCGTCGCGCGTGTGGCCGGCGGCCGCCAGCTTCGCGCACAACGACCCGAACTCCGGCGGCAGCGCGCTGCCCTCTGCGATGCTCGTGTCCACACGGAGCCCCGGCCCCGTCGCGGTCCGAAACTGGGTCACGACGCCGGGCGAAGCGGCGAAGCCGCTGTAGGGATCTTCCGCGTTCAGCCGCACCTCGACCGCGTGGCCCGAGCCGGCCGGCGGCGCCGGAGCGAGGCGCCCGCCGCGCGCGACGTCGATCTCGAGCTTCACCAGGTCGATGCCGCTCGTGAGCTCCGTGACCACGTGCTCCACCTGCAGGCGCGTGTTCGCTTCGAGGAAGTAGAACCGCCCGGCCAGATCGACCAGGAACTCCACCGACGCCTGATCGCGGTAGCGGGCCGCGGCGACGATGCGCACGGCGGCGTCGAGGAGCGCCGTTTCCACCTCGGGGGTCAGGCCGACGGCGGGCGCTTCCGCCGCCAGCTTCTGGAACCGCCGCTGCAGGGAGCAGTCGCGCGTGCCAAGAGCCCAGATCGTGCCATGGCGGTCCGCCTGAATCTGCACCTCGATGTGGCGCATGCCGGGCATCCAGCGCTCGATGAACAGCGTGCGATCCAGGAAGTTGCGGGCCGCGTCGCGCCTGACCGGAGCGAACGCCCGCTCGAGTTCAGCCGGCGCCGCCAGGCGCCTGATCGACCGGCCGCCAGCGCCGCCGCTCGGCTTGAGGCCGACGGGATAGCCCAGCCGCTGCGCGTGGTCCAGAGCGGCGTCAACGGTGTCGGCGGGCCCGCCGCCCCAGGGAACCACCGGCACGCCCACCTGCTCGGCCAGGCGCTTGGCGCAGATCTTGTCTCCCAGCCTCCGCATCGACGGCCCGTCTGGGCCGATGACCGTCAGCCCGAGGCGCTCGCAGCGCTCGGCGAATTCCGGCCGCTCGGCGAGGAATCCCCACCCCGTCCAGACGGCGTCTGCCTGCGCGTCGCCGAGCGCCCGCTCGACGGCCCCGCCGTCCAGGTACTTCGGGCGTCTCAGCCCGTCACGCGGATCCACGAATGTGGAGGGGCCGAGATCCACGGCCTCGTCCGCTTCCCGGACGAACCGGGCGTGGCGATCGGGCTCGGTGAACAGCGCGATCACGCGGATGTCCGTCCGGTGTTCGCTGTTGTACTCGCGCACCGCGTGGATGAAACGCATGGCGGGCTCGCCGCGGTTGACGATGGCCACGCGATGGAAGTCGTTCTGCATGGAAGCCCTCAGTCCCGCTCGGCCGGCGCGCCGACGACGCCGGCCGCCGGACACGGGCACCCCCTCATCTTAGGACATCAGGCTGCCGCGTCCGGCGCCGGCAGCCGTTTCTGCATCAGGATCTCGTCGGCGCCCTCGATGAGGAAGTCCTTGATCGCGCCAACCGCGGCGTAGCCCTGGCGTTCGTAGAACAGCCTGGCCCGGTCGTTGAACGAGGAGACGCAGAGGAACAGGTGGCGGGCACGCCCCGCATACGTCCGCTCGACGTGGCCGAGCAGCGCCGCTCCGACGCCACGGCTCCGGAACCCTGGCGCGACCGCGATGGACTTGACGTAAGGCGCCCCGGCGACGCCGGAGGGCCGCACGAGGACGAAGCCGCAGCGCTCGCCCTCCAGTTCGGCGATCTCCAGCACGTCGCCGGCCCACGTGCATGCCTGGTGGCACGCCTCGAAGCCGCGGCCAAGGGTGATCCACGGATCGGACGAGGCCATCAGCGCGGCCGCCCAAACGGCGTCGCCGCTGCGGGCCTGCCGGATGCTCAGCGCCGTCATGCTGCCAGCCCCCGCTATAATCGACCGGCGGCCGCGCGCCGCTGCCCCTCACGAGCGGAGCACACGGAATGCGAGTCCTCACCGCCCTGCTCTTCCCGCAGCCGCGCCGCCGTCTGCGCCACGGGCGCGCCCTGAACATCGCCGCGCGGACGGTGCATCTCGCCGCGACGGGCACGCTGCTCGGCGGCCACGTCGTTGCGGCCGACCCGGGCCGGCTCGTGCCGCTGGTCTGGGTCGCCGTCGCGACCGGAGCCGTGATGATGGCCGTCGAGATCTACCCGACGGCGCACTGGGCGCACCAGGTCTGCGCGCTGTTCGTCTACGCCAAGCTGCTGCTGCTCGGGCTCGTCCCGTTCCTGTGGGAGCACCGCGTCGCGCTGCTCCTTGCCGCAGTTGCGCTCGCCTCGGTCGGTTCCCATGCCCCCCGGCGCGTCCGGCACTACTCCGTGTGGTACCGCCGGGTGATGGCCGAGTGAGCCTGGCTACGGCGTCTTCAGCCTGAACACGTTCAGCACGTCCGCCCGGCTCTTCGCGAGCGGCCGCTGCTGCTCCTGGCGCAGCCGGACGAGGGCCTCGAACGTCGGCGGCGGGTCGGGGTTGCGGTAGAAGACCCCGGTGTAGAGCTTCTCGCCGTAGGCCTGGGCCAGGTCGAGCGCCGCCAGACGGTTCGCGGGGTCGTGGTTCAACGAGGCCAGCGGCTGCATCATCGCCTTCTGGGCCTTCAGCAACTGGTCTTCCTGCCCGTAAGTGACGCACGGCGACTGGACGTTGACGAAGGCGAAGCCCGGGAACCGGATCGCCTCCTCGATGATCGAGGCAAGCCCCGCCATGTCCGCGGGCGTCCCCTGGGCGACGAAGGAGGCGCCGTAGCCGAGCACGTACATCAGGGGGTTGACCGGTCCCTCCATGGAGCCGAGGGCCGACGAGGCCGTGATGAGGCCGCGGCGTGACGTAGGCGACAATTGCCCTTTGGTGAGGCCGTAGATCTGGTTGTCCATCACGATGTACGTGAGGTCGATGTTCCGGCGGACGACGTGGGCCACGTGCCCGCCGCCGATCGAGAACCCGTCCCCGTCTCCGCCCGCGCACAGCACCAGCAGGTCGGGGTTGGCGAGCTTGATGCCCTGGGCGATGGGCAGCGCGCGCCCGTGGACGCTGTTGAAGCCGTAGGCCGTCGTGTACCCGGGGATGCGGCTCGAGCAGCCGATGCCCGAGACGAATGCGATCTCGTGCGGCGCCCGGCCGATGTTGGCCAGGGCCCGGTAGATCGCCTGCACCACGCCGAAGTCGCCGCAGCCCGGGCACCAGATGGGCTTCAGGTCGCTCTTGTAGTCCTTCGCCACGAACTGATTCACGGGCTGTGCAGTCAGGACACTCATGTCCGCGATCCTCTCTTCTCTCGGGCCCCGGCGCACGGGGCCCGCTCGTCACCTGGCGGTTTCGGCCTTCGGCGCGGCGGCGAGCCGGCGCAGGCGCTCGACGATTTCGCTGGGCGTGATGGGATTCGATCCGCTCTTTGCAAGCGTCTCGACGCCTCCAGGCACGTCCACGAACATGCGCAGCAGTCGGTACAGCTGCGCCTGGTGGTTCTGCTCCACGATCAGCCCGCGCTCGACCGACGCCAAGAAGTCCTGGAAGATCCCGTCCGCCACCGGGTAGAGCAGCCTCGGCACGAGGAGCTTGACGTCGAGCCCGTCCGCGGCCGCCAGCTCGAATGCCTCGATGACCGCGCCAGCGGTGCTGCCCCAACTGATCAATCCAATCCGGGCGTTCGGGTTCCCGGCCCGCAGGAACAGGTCGGCCCGCTGCTTGAGCGGCTCGAACTTGCGCAGCCGCTTCTCGTTCATGCGGCTGTGCATCTCGCCTCCAGCCGTGGGCGACCCGTTCTCCGTGTGCTCGATGCCGGACGCCAGGTAATTACCGCCAGGCATGCCCGGGTGGCTGATGGGGCTGATGCCGGACTCGGTGAAGCGGAACCGCACGTACGGGTTCAGATCCTCCGCCGATGGGCGGAGGCGATCGACGGTCCGCACCGCGGACGCATCGATAGGGTCGGCAGTCTCCTTGCGCTGTCCGACCTCCTGATCCGACAGCACGATCACCGGTGTCTGGTAGTGCTCGGCGATGTTGAACGCCTCAACCGTCACGGCGAACATGTCCTCGGCGCTGATCGCCGCAAGGACGGGTCGAATGACGTCTCCGTGCGCGGAGAACGCCGCCTGGAGCAAGTCCGACTGCTCCCCCTTCGTGGGGATGCCGGTCGAGGGGCCTCCCCGCTGCACGTTGACGCACACGAGCGGCAGCTCGGCGATGCTCGCAAGCCCCAGCATCTCGGTCTTCAATGACATGCCGGGGCCGGAGGTGGCCGTCATCGCCTTCTTGCCCGCGAACGACGCGCCGACGACGGCGCCGATGCCGGCGATCTCGTCCTCGGCCTGGAGCATCGTGCCGCCGTAGCGCCAGATCTCGCGGCCGAGGAAGTGCATGATCTCCGACGACGGCGTGATCGGGTACCCGCCGAAAAACTCGCAGCCGGCCACGATGGCGGCCGCGGCGCAGAGATCGTTGCCGTCCACCACGAACTTGGCGCCGGACTCTGCCGGAGGAGCCATCGTGCGGTCCACTCGAAGGGGATGCGCCTCGGCAAACGCCAGCCCGGCGGCGAACGCCTTCTCCGCGCGCTCGACCACCTCGGCCCCCTTCCTCGCCAGCCGCTTCCGGATGCCGGCGACGACCTGCTCGCGGCCCAGGCCGACCCAGCCGGACATCAACCCGAGCACCACGGTGTTCTTGACGCGGTCGCCGCCCCCGGACTCCCGGGCCATTTGCTCGATCGGCACCGGCAGCACCTCGGCAGGAAGGGCGTCCTTGACTGGAATCCCGTCCGGGGCCACGCCAGTGGCCGCATCGTAGATGACGGTCGTCCGCCCGCTCACCGGGAGCTCGCTCCCGAACTTCAGGAAGTCCTCCCAGTTGAGCGCCACGGCGATGTCCAGCCCCCCGCCGGGGTTGAGGACCTTTTTCGTGCACACGCGGAGCCGGAAGCTCGACTCCCCGCCCCGGATCTGGGGACCGAAGCTCTTGGTGAGAACGCCGTGGTAACCCTCGAGCGCCGCGGCCGTCAGCAGCGACTCGCCGGCCGACACGATGCCGTCGCCGCCCGAACCGGCCATTCCAATCACGAGATCCGTAGTCATGACAGTCCTGGGAAGTAAGGATCGTCCTGCCCGCGCGCGGCCGCGGCGCGCGGCTGAACCGGCCCAGAGGGCCCGGTGGCGGCCGTTGTGAGCATATCAGAAGGCTTCGCTGCGCGGCCAGAGCCAGGCCGCGCCGCGCACGCCGCTCGCGTCGCCGTGCCGCGGAGGTACCAGCCGCGTATCCACGCGGTCCGAGAACACCCACTCACCCCAGAGTCCGGGCACGTTGGCATACAGGCGGCCGAGCTTCGACAGCCCGCCGCCCAGCACAATCACGTCAGGGTCGAGGACGTTGATGATGGCGGCGAGGGACCTGGCCATGCGGTGCTCGTAGCGGCGCAGCGTCGCCTCGGCCGCGGCGTCGCCGCGGCCCGCGCGGGCGGCGATCTCCTCGCTGCCGATGAGCTCGCCCGTGGCCGCCGCGTGGTCTCTCGCCATCCCCGGCCCGGACAGCACCGTCTCGATGCAGCCCGTCCGCCCGCAGTAGCAGGGCGCCCCGGGCAGTTCGTCGGCCGTCGCCCACGGCAGGGGATTGTGTCCCCACTCGCCCGCGATGGCATTGACGCCGGTCAGCACCTGCCGGCGCACCACGATGCCTCCGCCGGTCCCCGTGCCGACAATCACGCCAAACACCACCTGGGCGCCCTCGGCAGCGCCGTCCACGGCTTCCGAGAGCGCGAAGCAGTTGGCATCGTTCGCCAGGCGCACCGGTCGTCCCAGCGCCACCTCCAGGTCCTGCTGCAGCGGACGGCCGATGTTCCAAGTCGAGTTCGCGTTCTTGACGAGCCCGGTGGCCGGCGAAATGGCCCCCGGCATGCCGACGCCCACCGTGCCGCGCAGCCGCGTTTCCGCTTCGAGCGCCTCCACCACGCCGGCGACCGTGCGGACCATGGCATCGTAGTCGTGCCGAGGAGTCGGGGTCCGCTTCCCGGCGAGGACGGCTCCGCTGGCTCCGAGCGCCACGCCCTCGATTTTCGTTCCGCCCAAATCGATGCCTATCCGCATCATGACGCACCCCGCCGCCGCCCGGGCTGGGCCCTCGTCGCAGGCTCCCGCCGGCCACGCTGCTATGATAGGCGCATGGCGCTCCAGGAGCGGGACTTCTACCACGAAACGCCGGGCACGAGACTCGCAGCCTACGCCTGTCCTCACTGCAAGCGCCGCCACGACTACCAGGTGCGCTGGGTGACCCGAGTGAAGAAGGACCGGCTGCCCGCCGGAGCGGACGAGCGGGATCGCGCGCTCTTCCCGAAGCTCCGCAGCTACATGGTCAGGCTCGACGACGTCCTCGCCTGCCAGACCTGCCGCAGGCGGTTCGAGATTCCCAGCCACCAGTCGCTGGTGTTCCTGGCCGACAGCCCTCGGCCGGCCACGGGCGATCCCGACGACGACAATTTCTGGAACCGGTGAGGCCTCTGTCAGGTTCGCAGCAGCCGTTCCAGGCTGACGCGGAATGCGGCGGCGAGGCTGTCCCTGTCCTCCAGCGAGAGGCCCGCCGTCGGGAGCGGCTCTCCCACCACGACGCGGACCAGGCCTGGAGCGGCCCACCAGCGCCCCCTCGGCATCACGTCGGCGGCTCCGAACACGGCGACGGGGACGACCGGGGCCTGCGCCTTGATGGCCATCACGAACGCGCCCTTCTTCAGCGGCAGGAGCTGGCTGGCTGGCGCGCGCGTGCCCTCGGGCGCAACCAGGATCGAGTCCCCCGCTGTCAAGCGACGCGCCGCATCGTCCACAGCTTCGAGCGCCCTGACCCGGTCGGTACGTTCGACGGGCACGAAGCCGGCCATGCGCAGCGCCGGACCCAGCAGGGGGATCCGCCCCAGTTCCGACTTGTAGATGCCCCGCAGCCGAGGGCATTTCGGGTAGAGCGCCTCGAAGGCCACGACGTCGACGTTGCTTCGATGGTTGATGGCGTAAACCGAGGGACGCTCGGCGACCACGCGCTCGAGACCCTCAACCCGCAGCCGGATCCCCAGCAGCCGCCGCAGCCACGCCGCGGCGAATCGTCCGACGGCCAGCACCGGGCCCGGCCTGCGGGTGAGGCGCGACGCGAGAAGCGCCGGGGGCCCGGCGACGGCCACACAGGCGCAGCAGAGAGCGTAGGCGGCGGCCGATCGGAGCCGATGGCGCACAGGAGGCATGATGACGCGGCCATGCTACCGCAGGCGCGGCCGTGACGGGCCCCCTGCTTCCGTGCTACCGTTTTGGAAGCGCGGGCCTGAGTTCGTCTCCGCGCCTCGAAGCGGCGGGCCGCTGTCCCGCCCGGCGTCCGAAGCACCCGGAGCGTGCCCATGCCTCGCATCCTGAGCAAGGAGATCCTCGCACCCGACGTCGTCCGCTTCTGGATTGAAAGCCCGCACATCGCGCGCAAGCGCAAGCCGGGGCAGTTCGTCATCCTGCGCACGGCCGAAGGGGGCGAGCGGATTCCCCTGACGATTGCCGACGTGGACAGGGCGCGCGGCGCGGTGTCGGTCATCGTGCAGGGCGTCGGGAAGTCCACGCGCCAGCTGAACGCGATGGACGCGGGCGACGAGGTCCTCGACGTCGCTGGCCCGCTCGGCCGTCCGACCGATCTGCATCCCGGCCGCCGCGTGTGCTGCGTGGGCGGCGGCATCGGCGCGGCAGTCGTCTACCCGATCGCGTGCGGCTTCAAGGCGCTGCACGGCCGTGTCGTGGCAATCATCGGGGGCCGCACGAAGGACCTGGTAATCCTCGAGCGCGAGCTGCGCGAGGTCGCGGACCGGGTCGTGGTCACCACCGACGACGGTTCGCACGGCACGAAGGGGCTGGTGACCGACGCGCTCCAGGCGCTCCTCGCGGAAGGAGAGGTCTTCGACGAGGTCGTGGCGGTCGGCCCGCTGCCGATGATGCGGGCGGTCGTGGAGGTCACGCGGCCTCTCGGCCTGCGCACCACCGTGAGCCTGAACCCCATCATGCTGGACGGCACAGGCATGTGCGGCGGCTGCCGGGTCTCGGTGGGCGGGGAACAGAAGTACGTCTGCGTGGACGGTCCCGAGTTCGACGGGCACCAGGTGGACTTCGAGGAGCTCTCGGCGCGGCTGGGTGCGTATCGGGAGGACGAAGCGGCATCGCTCCTCCTTTACGAGCGCGAGCGCCTGGCGGCCGGCGAGCCCGCCTGACACGGAGGCACGGCCCGGAGGCCGAGCGATGGCCAAGAAGATCCTGCAGAAGACCAAGAACCCGATGCCGCTCCAGGACCCGGTGGAGCGCGCGCGCAATTTCGAGGAGGTGGCCCTCGGCTATCCGGTGGATCTGGCGGTCCTCGAAGCGCAGCGGTGCATCCAGTGCAAGAACGAGCCGTGCATCGCCGGCTGCCCGGTCGAGATCGACATCCCGGAGTTCATCAGGCAGGTCGCGGAGCGCGACTTCGAAGGAGCGTTCCGCACGCTGATGGATCGCAACGTGCTGCCCGCCGTCTGCGGCCGGGTGTGCCCGCAGGAAGAGCAGTGCGAGGCGCGCTGCACCCTGGGCGTGAAGTTCGAGCCCGTGGCGATCGGGCGCCTCGAGCGCTTCGTGGCGGACTACGCGAACCTCGTGAAGTTCACCGATGACACCCCGCCGCAGCCGCCCACCGGCCACCGCGTGGCGGTCGTCGGATCGGGGCCGGCCGGCCTGACGGTCGCGGCGGACCTGGCGAAGCTCGGGCACCAGGTGACCATCTTCGAGGCCCTCCACAAGGCGGGCGGCGTGCTGGTGTACGGCATTCCCGAGTTCCGCCTGCCCAAGTCGATCGTCGAGCGGGAGATCGACGGTCTCCGGCGCCTCGGGGTGGAGATCAGGACGAACCATGTGATCGGCCAGACGTTCACGGTGGACGAGCTGTTCACGGAGCTCGGCTTCGAGGCCGTCTTCATCGGGACGGGAGCCGGCCTGCCGTCCTTCCCGCGGATCCCAGGCATCAACCTGATCGGCGTGTACTCGGCCAACGAGTACCTGACGCGCTCGAACCTGATGAAGGCGTACCTGTTCCCCGCCACCGACACGCCGGCGATCCGCGGCAGGCGTGTGGCCGTCATCGGCGGCGGCAACACGGCCATGGACGCGGTGCGCACGTCGCTCCGCCTGGGAGCCGAGCACGCTTACTTGATCTACCGGCGCACGCGGAAGGAGATGCCGGCCCGAGCGGAGGAAATCGAGCACGCCGAGGAAGAAGGGGTCGAGATCATCATGCTGGCGGCGCCAACGGCGATTCTCGCCGACGAGCGGGCGCGGGTGCGGGCCGTGCGGTGCATCCGCATGGAGCTCGGCGAGCCCGACGCCTCGGGGCGTCGCAGCCCTGTCCCCCAAGCCGGGTCCGAATTCGATCTCGACGTGGACATCGTGGTGTTCGCGATCGGACAGGGGGCGAACCCGCTCATCCGAAACACGACGCCCGATCTCCCGGTGAACAAGTGGGGCAACATCATCGCGGACGAGGGCACCGGGGCGACGCAGAAGGCCGGCGTGTTCGCCGGCGGCGACATCGTGACCGGCGGCGCGACGGTCATCTCGGCCATGGGCGCCGGCCGGCGCGCCGCGCGCGCCATCGACGCCTACTTGCGGGCCCCCTCGTCGGACGGCTTCTCCCCCACCGACGTCTGAGGGGGAGGCCGGGCGCGGCACGTCGGGCTGGTTCTGTCGTATCATCGGATGGAAATGGAAGACGACGAGCCTGCACGGCCCACGCTGGCGCCAGCGCTGCTGGTCGCCATGCCTCAGCTCGCGGACCCCAATTTCCGCCGCACCGTCATCCTGCTGTGCGAGTACAGCCAGGATGGCGCCTGGGGGTTCATCCTGAATCGCCCGACGGGCCGGCTGGCCGCGGGCGTCATCGAGTTCTCGCCTCCGCTCGCCGGCGACAGCGGCCTCGAGCTGTGGACCGGCGGGCCCGTCGAGCCCCAGCGCGGCGCGCTGCTGCTCCCGGAAGAGCCGCTCGGCGAAGACGCCTACGAGGTCAGCCCCGGCGTGTATGTCTCGTCCTCGGCGTCTTTGCTGCGGACGCTTGTCGAAGGCCCGCACGTCGAGAAGGCCCGGCTCCTGATGGGCTACGCCGGCTGGGGCGCCGGCCAGCTGGACCGCGAGTTGGCCGAATCGTCCTGGCTCATCAGCGACGTGCCGACCGAACTCGTCTTCGACACGAAACCGGCCGAGATGTGGGAGGCCGCCATCCGACGCCTGGGCGTAGACCCCGCAGCCCTCCAGGCCAGTTCGGGGATCCACTAGCCCGATGCCCTCGGTCGTCTTCCGGAAGGGCCTCGACCTCGGGCCGGCCGTCGCCTCGGAACTCGCCGAGGATTACCGCAGCGCGCTCGTCGAGCAGGTGAAGGCGGCCGACTACACCCATCAGGCCGGCCGCCTCACGGTGCACCTCGCCCGGGAGTTCGGGTTCTGCTACGGCGTCGACCGGGCGGTGGACTATGCCTACCAGACGCGCCGGCGGTTTCCCGATCGGCGGGTCTTCCTGACCGGCGAGATCATCCACAACCCGCACGTCAACGGGAAGCTGCGGGCGAGCGGCGTGCGGTTCCTGGACGATCCCGGGGAGACAATCGAGGCGCTCCGCTCCGACGATGTGGTCATCCTGCCCGCGTTCGGCGTGACCGTGTCGATGCTGACGCGGCTGGATCGGCAGGGCTGCACGCTCGTCGACACGACCTGCGGGTCCGTCCTGAACGTGTGGAAGGCCGTCCGCCGCTACGCCGAGGACGGGTTCACGTCCGTCATCCACGGCAAGGTGCGCCACGAGGAAACCCAGGCGACGGCCTCTCAGGCGCTGAAGCCCCCCCGGGGCCCGTTCCTGGTCGTTCTCGACCGCGCCGAGGCCGCCGAGGTCTGCCGCTACATCCGTGAGGGAGGCGATCGGGCGGCGTTCCTGGCTCGCTTCGCGGGTGCCTACTCGGACGGCTTCGACCCGGACCGGGACCTGGCGCGCGTCGGCCTCGCCAACCAGACGACGATGCTGAAATCGGAGTCGCTGGCCGTCGGCGAGATGTTCCGGGCCGCCATGGCGGATCGGTACGGGCTCGGCGATCTCGCGGGCCATTACCGGGCGTTCGACACCATCTGCAGCGCCACCCAGGATCGGCAGGATGCCGTGCTGTCGCTGCTGCGAGACCGCCCGATCGATCTCATGGTGGTCATCGGGGGCTACAACAGCAGCAACACGCTGAATCTGGCCCGTTTGTGCGCCGGCCGCGTGCCCACCTTCCACGTCGCCGACGACGAGTGCCTCGAGTCGCCGGACGCCATCCGGCACAGGCCGGTGGGAGAGCGGGAGGAGGTCCGGGCGCGCGGCTGGCTGCCGCCTGCCGGCCCCATCCACGTAGGCCTGACGGCTGGCGCCTCGACGCCGGACAACATCGTCGGCGCCGCCATTCTCAAGCTTGCCGTTTTCGCTGCCGCCTCCTCCGCCGCCCGGTAAACGACCCGTCCCGCCGAGTCGTAGTCTAGGGGCGAAGCGGAGGTAGAAGACCGCCATGTGCATCGGCAATCGTCTGGCGTGGATGGGCCTCGTCCTGCTGCTCGCCCCTGCCGCCGCGGGCGCGCAGGGGTTCAAGTGGTGGCAGTCCGACAGGTTCAAGGCGGAGCTCGCCCTGACGCCGGACCAGACCGCCCGGATCGAGGACGTGTACCAGCGGCTGCTGCCCACGCTGGTCGCCGGCAAGGACGCGCTGGACCGGCTGGAGTCCAGGCTCTCCGGCATCATTGCCGAGGGGAGCGCTCCCGAGGCGGACGTCATGCGGCTGGTGGACCAGGTCGAGCAGGCCAGGTCGGACCTGACCAAAGCGCGCACCTTGATGCTCTACCGGATGCATCAGGTTCTCACGCCCGAGCAGCGCGCGAAGATGAACGCCCTGCACGCGAAGCGCGAGCAGGAGCGCCGGCAGACCCGCCGCCCGCCTCAGCCAGAGAAGTGACCCGCGACAGGTTGGTTCCGTCACCCGGGAGGGATTCCGTGAACAGGATTTCGACGTCTGGACTCGTGATCGGACTGGCGGCGGTCTTCGCCCTCGCTCCGGCGCTGCCGGCGTTCGCGCAGGCGGCCCCGCCGTCGTCGGCCGACGCGGCGCGGGTCAGCGAACTGGTAACGTACGCGCGCGAGAGGTACGAGCAGGCCAAGGCGCAGCCGGGTCCCGCCGGCACGCCGCAGCGCTCGCTCGAGGAGCAGGCCGCGTCGCGTCCGGTCGTGAAGCTGACGGTGGCCCAGGCCGTCGCGATGGCTCTCGAGAACAACATCGAGCTGTCGGTCGAGCGGCTGAATCCGCAGCTGCAGGACCTGGCGATTGCGCAGGTCCGGGGCGCCTACAGGCCGACCGTGGGGTCGACCGTCAACATGACGTCGAACATGCCGCTGCCGACGAGCCTGCTGAACGGCGGCACCCGCGTGACCAACGAAGTGCAGAACTTCAACGCGAACGTCTCGCAGGCGATCTCGAAGACGGGGGGCACGCTCACGGCGTCCTTCAACAACTCGCGCACGAACACGACCAGCACGTTCTCGCTGCTCAACCCGCAGTACGTGTCCCAGGTGTCGGCGACGCTCACGCAGCCGCTGCTGCGGAACTTCCGCATCGACGCGAACCGGCAGAACCTGCGAACGGGGGCCATCGCGCGCGAGATCAGCGACGTCACGCTCCGCCAGCGGATCATCAACACGACGGCAACAACCAAGAACGCCTACTGGGACCTGCTCTACTCGATCCGCGCGATCGAGGCGGCGAAGCAGTCGCTGGCCCTCGCCGAGAAGCTGGTGGAGGACAACCGGGTCCGCGTCGAGGTCGGCACGCTCGCGCCGCTCGACATCGTCTCGGCCCAGGCCGAGGCGGCCACGCGGCGACAGACGCTCACGGCGGCCGAGGCCGCGAGGCGGACGGCCGAGTTGACGCTGAAGCGCCTGATCGTCGGCGACACGAAGGACCCGCTGTGGACGGCCACGGTGGACCCCATCGACGTGGTGGACGTGCCGGCCGAGGCCGTCAACCTGGACGCGGCCGTCACCCGGGCGCTCAGCGAGCGGACGGACCTGGTGACGGCGAGGAAGAACCTGGCCAGCAACGACATCCAGATCCAGTACCTGCGGAACCAGATGATGCCGGCCCTGGATCTGACCGCGACCTACGGCACCCGCGGCCTGGGCGGCAACACGTTCATCCGCGAGGGAGGCGTGGTGATTGGCGAAATCCCCGGCGGCTGGAGCGACGCGTTCCGCATGATGCGGAAGGTCGACTATCCCAACTGGACGCTCGGCGTCACGCTCTCCTACCCCATCGGGCGAAGCGCGCAGGACGCGGCCTACGCGAGGGCGAAGGTGCAGTACCAGCAGGCCCAGGCGCAGATCCGCGCCCTGGAGCTGACGGTGGCGACCGAAGTGACGAACGCCGCGCTGCAGGTCGAGAGCACGCTGCGCCGCCTGGATGCTTCGCGCGCGGCGAGACAGCTGTCGGAGAAGCAGCTCGAGGCCGTCCAGAGCAAGTTCGAGGTGGGGCTGTCCACGAACTTCTTCGTGGTGCAGGCGCAGCGCGACCTGCTCGACGCGCAGAACACGGAGCTCCGCGCTCTGCTCGACTATCAAAAGGCGCTCGTGGCGTTCGAGCGCGTGCAGCAATCGGCCGGCAACTAGCGCGGCCCGGCCGCCCGCCGACGCGGCTGGCTGCCGACTGGGATCCGCCAACCTGGTTCGGGTGAAGTCAACATGAAGAAACTCATCATCACGATCATCGTCCTCGGCGTCATCGCAGGTTCCGTTGGCGCCTACTACCGGTACCGCGGCACCGGTGAGCAGGTGAAGGTCTCGAGCCTGCCGGTGACCAGGGGCGAGGTCATCGAGTCCGTCGGCGCGACCGGCACGCTGCAAGCGGTCACGACGGTGCAGGTCGGCTCGCAGGTGTCCGGCAACATCAAGGCCCTCTACGCCGACTACAACTCGATCGTGAAGAAGGGCCAGATCGTGGCGATCCTGGACCCGTCCCTGATCGAGACGCAGATCGAGCAGGCCAAGGCCAACCTGGTCAAGTCCGAGGCCGAGCTCGACAGGCTGAGGGTCTCGCTCGAGGACGCCCGGACGAAACTGAAGCGGAGCGAGAGCCTGGCGGCGCGCCAACTCCTGGCGCCGCAGGAGCTGGAGGCCGCCCAGCTGTCGGTCCGGACGATCGAGGTGCAGATCAAGTCGCAGGAAGCGTCGGTGACGCAGGCGAAGGCCTCGCTCAGCCAGAGCACGGTCAACCTGCAGCACACCGTCATCGAGGCGCCCATCGACGGGATCGTCATCTCGCGCAGCGTGGACGTCGGGCAGACAGTGGCCGCCAGCATGAACGCGCCGACGCTGTTCACCATCGCCGCCGACCTCACGAAGATGCAGGTCAACGCGAACGTCGACGAGTCGGACGTGGGCCGCATCAGGCCCGGGCAGGTGGTCAAGTTCCGGGTGGACGCCTACCCCCTCGATGAGTTCACCGGCTCGGTCGCGCAGGTGCGGCTCAACCCCACCACCACGCAGAACGTGGTGACCTACGCCACGGTCATCGACGTGCCGAACAACGACCTGAAACTGAAGCCCGGCATGACGGCGAACGTGACGATCGAGATCGCGAAGCGCACCGACGTGATTCGCGTCCCGAACGCTGCCCTGCGCTTCCGGCCGACGGCCGATACGTTCGCCGCGTTGAACCAGCCGGTGCCGCCTGAGCTCCAGCGCGGGCCCGGCGGGGGGCGCGGCAACGGCGCCGGCTTCGCCGGCGGCGCGCCGCAGGGCCAGGGCGCGCAGAGCCAGGGCGGTCGCGCCGGCCAGCCGGCCAACACCGGGCCGGCGGTCGCGGGGCCGGAGTCCGGGCGCTCCCAGCCGGCCGCTGCGACGCCGGTTCCGCAAGCTGAGGCGACCCGCGCCCAGCCTCTGTCGGCGGGAGCCGGGCGCCAGGAAGGCCCTCCTCCCCAGGCTGAAGGCCGCGGCGCCGGCATGGGGCCCCGGGGCGGTTTCGGCGGCGGCCAGGACCTCACCCCCGAAGAGCGACAGCGCCGGTTCCAGGAGCGCCTGGCGAGCATGTCGCCCGAGGAGCGCGCGCAGTTCGAGGCGCGGATGCGAGAGCGCGGGCTCGACCCGTCGAACCCCGGCCGCGGGGCGTTCGGTCCTGGCGGGCGGCCGGGCGGCCAGGACGCCGCAGAACCGCGCGGACCCGCGGCGGCCGCGGATTCGCGGCGCGGGCCGGTCGGATCTGGCCTCCCCGGCGTCGGGACTCCGCGAGCCGGCGGCGCAGTGTCCGCGCTGAACCAGGCCGGCGCGCAGACAATCGACCAGCTCTTTGGCCCGCTGCCGACGACCGAGACGACGGGGCGGGTGTGGCTCAACGCCAACAACCAGCTGAAGTCCGTGCGCCTCCGGCTGGGCATCACGGATGGCACCTATACCGAGTTGCTGTCGGGCGAACTGGCCGTGGGCCAGGAAGTCGTCACGGGCGTGACCACGCCGGCCCAGGCGGCGGCGGCGGCGACGCGCTCGCCGCTGATGCCCGGCGGCCCCGGCGGGCGTGGCGGCGGGCGGCCCGGCGGAGGCCGGTAGCGCCATGCCTGTCATCTCGGTTCGCAATCTTCGGAAGACCTACGTCGTCGGCGACATCCAGGTCCATGCCCTGCGGGGCGTGGACCTGGATGTGGAAGCCGGCGAGTTCCTGTCGGTGACCGGGCCGTCGGGCTCCGGGAAGTCGACCTTCATGCACATCCTCGGCTGCCTCGACCGTCCCACGTCGGGCCAGTACGTGCTCGACGGACAGGACGTCTCGATGATGTCCAGGGACGCGCTCGCGAAGGTGCGCAACCACCGCATCGGGTTCGTGTTCCAGGGCTTCAACCTGCTGTCGCGGACCAGCGCGATCGAGAACGTCGAGCTGCCGCTGCTCTACAGCCGCGATCACATCAGGGGCGCAGACCGCCACGCCCGGGCGCGGGCGGCCCTGGAGATTGTCGGGCTGCTGGACCGATCGCACCACCACCCGAACCAGCTCTCCGGGGGGCAGCAGCAGCGCGTGGCGATCGCGCGCGCGCTCATCAACAACCCGTCGATCCTGCTGGCCGACGAGCCGACGGGCAACCTCGACACGCGGACGAGCGTCGAGGTGATGGATGTGTTCCAGCGGCTGAATATCGAACGGGGGATCACCATCCTCCTGATCACGCACGAGCACGACATCGCGCAGTACGGCACGCGGACCGTCGCGTTCCGGGACGGGCACATCGTCAGCGACGCGCCCAACACGCAGCGCCGCTGGGCCGAGGTCGAGATGGCGGCCCTGCCGCCGCTCGATCCATCCAACGGCGGGACCACGAACCAGGCGGCAGCGGGGTAACGGACATGATGCGACTGCTCATGATTCTTCGGGTCGCCCTGAAGGCGCTCAACCGCAACAAGATGCGGACGGCGCTCACCATGCTCGGGATGATCATCGGCGTCGCCGCCGTGATTGCAATGATCGCGCTGGGCAAGGGCGCGCAGGCCTCGATCGAGGACCAGATCCGGTCCGCCGGCACGAACATCATCAACGTGATGGCGGGCAACTTCATGGCAATGGGCGTGCGTCAGGGCTCGGGGGCGTCGAACACCCTCACGCCCGAGGACGCGGCGGCCATCCGCAACCAGATTCCCACGGCGCAGTACGTCGCGGCCGGAGTGAGCACGCGGAACCAGATCATCGCGGGCCACCAGAACTGGCAAACGCGCATCCAGGGCACCGACGTCGACCTGCCCCTCATGCGCTCCTGGCCGATGAAGTACGGCCTGTTCTTCACGCCCCAGGACGTGACGACCGCCGCGAAGGTCGTCGTGCTCGGGGCGGTCGTGTCCACGAACCTCTTCGGGGAGGAAACGGACCCGACGGGCCAGATCGTGCGGATCAAGAACCAGCCCTTCAAGGTGATCGGCGTGCTCGCGAGCAAGGGCGCGGGCACGGGGTTCGAAGACCAGGACGACACGGCGATGGTGCCCTACACCACGGCGCAGAAGAAGCTGATGGGCATCCAGCACATCCAGAACGTGACCATCTCGGCGTCGTCGGCGCACGAGGTGAAGGCCACGGCCGAGGCCATCGCGCAGCTGCTGCGCACGCGCCACAAGATCATGGACGGCAACAACGACGACTTCATGGTCCGGACGATGGAAGAGATGGCGGCCATGCGCACGGAGACCACGAAGACGATGACGGCCCTGCTCGCCGGCATTGCCGGCGTCTCGCTCCTCGTGGGCGGCATCGGGATCATGAACATCATGCTCGTGTCGGTGACCGAGCGCACCCGCGAGATCGGCCTTCGCATGGCCATCGGCGCGCGCGGATCCGACGTGCTGACGCAGTTCCTCGTCGAGGCGGTGGTGCTCAGCCTGTTCGGGGGCAGCATCGGCATCGCGCTCGGGTTCGGCATCTCCTGGGGCGTGACCGAGTTCCTCACCTGGCCGACCACGATCTCGAGCGAGGCGGTCCTGCTGTCGTTCGGCTTCTCGGCGATCATCGGCATCTTCTTCGGCTTCTATCCGGCCACCAAGGCCGCCAAGCTCGATCCGATCGAGGCGCTCAGATTCGAGTAACTCACAACCAAGGAGTCCGCCATGACAAGACGGTTCGTGTTCGTAGCCCTCCTCGCCGCGGCCCTGGCCCTGCCGGCCCTCGCCGGAGCCCAGCCCGCCAACTTCTCCGGGAAGTGGATCCAGGACATGGAGAAAAGCGACCCGATGGGCGGCGGCCGCGGCCCCGCCGGCCCGCAGACGGTGACCATTACCCAGACTGCCACCGAACTCACGCTGGAGCGCGAAACGCCCAACGGCGTGATGAAGACCGTCTACAAGCTCGACGGCAGCCCGAGCGTCAACCCCGGCGGTCGCGGCGGCGAGATCACCAGCACGAGCGCCTGGGAAGGCTCGAAGCTCGTCACGAAGTACACCCGCACCATGGGGCAGAACTCGATGGAGGTGGTCGAGACCCGCAGCCTGGAGGCCGACGGGACCCTGCTCCTCGTGATGGCGATGAAGGGCGGGCCGATGGGCGACACCACCCGCAAAACCGTGTTTAAGAAGAGCTAGCGCGCCAGCGACGCCAGCTCCGACTCGAGGGCCGCCAGCGCCTGTTGCAGCATCTCGCGCTGCGCGGGCGCGGCGGCTCTTCCAAGATCGGCTGCCGCGCGGGCGTGCGCCAGCTCGAGCGTCCGGCAGCGCTGGACCCTCGCCACTTCCTCCCTCGTCAGTTCGCGCTCGCGCATCCGCTCGCGGCTGCGCTGCGCCTCCTCCTGCTGGTACTCCACCGACTTGCTGTCGAATCCTCGGGCCATCGCTGCTGTCTACGCCTCCGATATGCGCCCCCCGCCAGCCGGGGGCCGCGGTTCACAGACGGTCATTCGCGCCGAAAGCGCCGGCTCGCCGGAGCCAGGCAGGCGGATCGCCGGCCCTGGCAGCGGGTCAGGCCCGCCTCTCCGAGCCGATTGCGCGAGCCACGCGCGGTGGAGGGCGGCCACGGTCGCCCCCGTGACGGGATCGACGAGGTTCGGCGCGATCTCGGACAGCGGACCGAGCACGAAGCCGCGCTCGCGAAAGCGGGGATGCGGAACCGCGAGGCCGGGCTCGTCGATCACCGCCGAGCCGAAGAGGATCAAGTCCAGGTCGAGAATGCGGGGCGCGCCCGAGTAGGGCCGCTCGCGGCCGGCGTCCCGCTCGATGGCCAAGAGCGCCTCGAGCAGCGCGCGCGCACCGCCCCCCCAGAGGCCGACTGCGGCGCCGTTGAGAAACGGCGGCTGCTCGCCGACGCCTTCCGCGGCGGTCTCGATGAAACGGGAAATGACGACGCCGTCAAGGAGGCGCGCCAGCGCGCGGGAGGCCCCGTCCAGCGCCGCGAGCCGATCGCCGAGGTTGCTTCCCAGGGCGACCGCGGCGTGGACGGGCATCCGAGTCACCCAACCCAGCGAGCCGCGAGCACGTCGCCCGGGGTGCCGGCCCCGACGGGCCGCCTCCCGAGCAGGTCGGTGTCTCCGGATGCGGCCTGGGCGAAGAACCGCTGGTGTTCGAGCGCCTCGCCCAGCAGGAGTTCCAGCATTTTCCGGTCCCGCGCCTGGCTGCAGGCGGCCACCCTGTCGCGCCAGCGGGACTCGAATTCGGCCGCCAGCCTGGCGTCGTCGCCGGCGACGGTCCGAACGGCGTCGGCGCGGCCGCGCGGAACCGGCAGCGGCGGCGGGTCCGCCGAGTCGTCGGGAACCCCGCCCATGGCCGTGATGGCGCGGCGCAGCCAGTCGAGGTGGGCCTCTTCGCGTGCGATGGCGAACTGGTAGGCGTTGTTCGCGTCGTAGGAGGCGACAAGCGCCGCGCCGGCCTCATGGCGCCGGCGAAGCGCCACTTTATCCCGGTACAGGCCCTGGAGCAGCGCCAGGCGGTCCGCGGGCTTCACGTGCTTTGCTTCTCTTTGCAGGTGATGCACACCCGCGTCCACGGGATCGCGTTCAGGCGCGCCAGCGAGATCGGCTCGCCGCAGTCCCGGCACGTCCCGTAGGTGCCCTTGTCGAGCCGCACGAGCGCCTCTTCGATCGCCTGCAGGATCTTCGCGTCCGTCTGCTTCAGCTTGAGCTGGATGTGAACTTCGTTGTTGCCGTCCGCCTGGTCGGCCAGATCGCCCTGGCGCGAACTGCCCTCCATGGCCGCCGCCAGCGGACGGACGCCGGCCGCCAGGATTTCGGCCTTCTTGCGCACGAGCGCGTCGCGGTAGCTCTCGGACATCACTCCCACTCCGTCTCCGTCAGCCACAGGAACCAACCGGTACAGCTATGATACCACGCTTACTGCGCCCGGGGCGGACGCCGGCGCAGCGGCCGCGCGGGCGAGCAGGTGATCGCGCGGCCCGGCTCCGCTATCCTATGAGACATGGCTACTTCCCAGGACTCCATGCCGTCACCGCGCGTGTCCGAGTTCGCCAGCCGCCTCGATGGCCGTCTCGCCGTCTGGCCCGGCACGATGGCCGCCTGCGTGGACGAGCGCCTCATCGAGATGGACCGCACCCGGATGGTCGAGGGCCTTTACGCCAAGCGGACCGCCTTGTGGTCCGACGATCCGGCCGTGCAGGCGACCATCGCGGGCCGCCTCGGCTGGCTCGACGCCCCGGACTGGATCCTCCCCCTCGTGCCGCGGCTGGAGCGGTTCGCCGAGGATGTCCGCGCCAGGGGAACGACGCACGTGGTGCTGCTCGGCATGGGCGGGTCCAGCCTCGCGCCGGAGGTCATTCGCGCCGTGATGGGTGTGCGGCCCGGCTGGCCGGCGTTTCGGATGCTCGATTCGACGGACCCGGCGAGCGTCGCGGCCGTCGACGCCGCCATCGATCTGCCTCGCACGCTCTTCCTGCTCGCGAGCAAGTCCGGCGGCACGATCGAGCCAAACTCGATGGCGGCGCACTTCCGCGGACGCCTCGAGGCCCTCGGCCTCGCGCGCTGGTCCGACCATTTCGTCGCCATCACCGACGAAGGCACGGCCCTGCACCGCCGCGCCGTCGCCGAGGGTTTCCGGGACCTCTTCCTGAACCCTTCGGACATCGGCGGGCGGTATTCCGCGCTGTCGTTCTTCGGGCTCGTGCCGGCCGCGCTGATGGGCCACTCCCCTGCCGCCATCGTCGATTGGGCTCGCGCAATGCTCTGGCTGTGCGGGCCGCACCGGCCGCTGACGGCCAACCCGGCCGCGCGGCTCGCCGCCGTGATGGCCGCCGGCGCGCTGAGCGGCCGGGACAAGCTGACGCTGGTGGCGCCCGACGACCTCTCCGCCATCGGCCTCTGGGCGGACCAACTGGTCGCGGAGAGCACAGGGAAGCAGGGGCGCGGCCTCATCCCGGTTGTCGGGGAGCGGCTCGGAGCTCCACGCGCCTACGGGTCCGACCGCGTGATGGTTCACCTCGGCCACGAGCGCCGGCCGGACGCGGCCGCGCGCGACCGGTTGCGCGAGATCGCCGCGGACGGTACGCCGCTCGTGCAGATCGAGCTGGTCGAGCCGGCGGCCGTCGGCGCGGAATTCGTGCGCTGGGAGCTCGCCACGGCGATGGCGGGCGCGCTTGTGGGCGTGAATCCGTTCGACGAGCCCAACGTGCAGCAGGCGAAGGACGCCACGGGACGCCTGCTGGACGCGCACCGGGCGGGGCAGCCCCTGACGCACCCGGCCCGGGCGGCGGTGATCGCCGGGGTGAGCGCCCGGCTGTCGAAAGCCGCCTGCGACGGGCTCGGGAACCGGCCGGCCGACGCCTTCCTGTCGCTGCTGCGGACGGGGGACTACTTCGCCATCCTGGCCTACCTTGGCCCCGACCCGCAGTGGCTCGAGCCGCTCGAGCGGCTCCGGGAGGCGGTTCGGGCCGAGACCAGATGCGCGACGACGTTCGGGTACGGACCGCGTTACCTCCATTCAACCGGGCAGCTGCACAAGGGCGGGCCCAACACGGGAGTCTATCTCGTCATCACGGCCGAGCCCGCCGCTGACATCACGGTACCCGGCGAGGCGTTCAGTTTCGGCGTCCTCGAGCGAGCCCAGGCGGTCGGCGACTTCGCGTCCCTGGATGCGGCAGGCCGCCGGGCGCTCCACGTGAACCTGCCCGCGCACGGCGCCGGGTCTCTCGAGCGCGTGTGCGCGGACTTGCTGCACGGCATGACGATTCCATAGCGCGCCTTGCCCCGGCTGGCGCACCGCGCCATTCCCCTTCACAAACGCGGCGCGGCGTAGTACTGTCGTGTGTCCACCGGCGCGCCCCGGCCCGCAGGGGACGCTCCCCTCGGTTCGGCCGGAGCGCGCGTTTGAGAGGCCGGAGTCCGGCCGTCCGGCGTCCGCCTCGCCCCCTGGCGGGTCCGTTCGTCGTCCGAGGCGGGCGGGAGACCGGCGGACGTTTGGTCTTCCAGCCGATCGTGCCGGGATACCGGCGGATCCGCGGCGGCTGCCCGCCGCTGCGGCACGGGGGCTCGCGCGGCCGGGTGCCGGGGGGGTCGGAACAAGCCCGCCCAGGCGCGCACGGCAGGGATGTCCAGGGACCTGCCTGGTTCTCACACGGAGAAGGCATACAGATGACACGGTCGTACATCACCATCGACGGCAACGAGGCGGTCGCCTCCGTCGCGCACCGCACAAACGAGGTCATCGCGATCTACCCGATCACGCCGTCCTCGAACATGGGCGAGTGGGCGGACGAATGGTCGGCCAAGGGCAAGAAGAACATCTGGGGCACCGTCCCCCAGGTCTCCGAGCTCCAGTCCGAGGGCGGGGCGTCGGGCGCCGTGCACGGGGCGCTCCAGGCCGGCGCGCTGACGACGACCTTCACGGCGTCGCAGGGCCTGCTGCTGATGATCCCGAACATGTATAAGATCGCCGGCGAGCTGACATCGCTGTGCATGCACGTGTCGGCCCGGACCGTCGCCACGCACGCCCTGTCGATCTTTGGCGACCACTCCGACGTCATGGCCTGCCGCCAGACCGGGTTCGCGCTCCTGGCCTCGGGCTCGGTGCAGGAGGCCCACGACTTCGCGGCGATCGGCCAGCTGGCGACGCTGCGCGCGCGGGTCCCGTTTCTGCACTTCTTCGACGGGTTCCGGACGTCGCACGAGGTGTCGAAGATCGTCTATCTCTCCGACGACGAGCTGCGGGCGCTGCTGCCGTTCGATCTGATCGCGCAGCACCGGAGCCGCGCGCTGACGCCGGACCGCCCGCTCCTGCGCGGGACCGCCCAGAACCCGGATGCCTTCTTCCAGGCCCGCGAGGCCTGCAACCGCTTCTACCAGGCGTGCCCGTCGCACGTCGAGGCGGCCATGGCGCGCTTCCAGGAGATCACGGGCCGCGAGTACCACCTCATGGACTACGCGGGGCACCCCGAGGCGGAGCGCGTCATCGTCGTGATGGGCACCGGCGCGGAGGTCACGCACGAAGCGGTCGAATGGCTGGCAGACCAGGGCGAGAAAGTGGGCGTTGTCAAGGTGCGGCTCTACCGGCCGTTCCCCGTCGAGCAGTTCGTGAAGGCCCTCCCGCCGACCGTCACGCGCATCGCGGTGCTGGATCGGACCAAGGAGCCGGGGGCGATCGGGGAGCCGCTCTACCTCGACGTCGTCGCCGCGGTCCGGGAGGCCCGGGACGCGGGCCGGCTGCCGCTGGCGGCGGAGCCGAAGATCATCGGCGGGCGCTACGGGCTGTCGTCGAAGGAGTTCACGCCGGCGATGGTGAAGGCGGTGTTCGACGAGCTGGCTGCGCCGGCGCCGAAGACGCACTTCACCGTCGGCATCATGGACGACGTGACCCACCTGTCGCTGCCGTACGACGCCGATCTCGACATCGAGCCGGACGATGTGCGCCGCTCCGTGTTCTTCGGGCTTGGGTCCGACGGCACGGTGGGCGCGAACAAGAACTCCATCAAGATCATCGGCGAGGAAACGAACAACTACGCGCAGGGCTACTTCGTCTACGACTCGAAGAAGGCCGGGGCGATCACGATCTCGCACCTGCGGTTCGGCCCGCGCCAGATCCGATCGTCGTACCTGGTGAAGCAGGCCGGGTTCGTCGCCTGCCACCAGTACGAGTTCATGGACAAGTACGACGTCCTCGGCTACGCCAAGCCCGGCGGCGTGTTCCTGCTGAACAGCCCGTTCCCGCCGCAGGAGACCTGGGACGCCCTGGCCCGCGAGGTGCAGGAGCAGATCATCGAGAAGCGGCTGGACTTCTACGTGATCGACGCCTTCGCCGTCGCGCGCGAGACCGGCATGGGCACGCGGATCAACACGGTGATGCAAACGTGCTTCTTCGCGATCTCGGGCGTGCTCCCGCGCGAGGAGGCCATCGCCCAGATCAAGGGGGCGATCGAGAAGACGTACGGCAAACGCGGCCCGGACGTCGTGCGGAAGAACTTCGCCGCCGTGGACCAGGCGCTCGCCAACCTGCACCGGGTGACGGTCCCGGCGTCGCCGACGGCGACGCGGACCCTGCCGCCCATCGTCCCCGACCCCGCGCCGGATTTCGTCAAGCGCGTCACGGCCCTCATGATGGCCAACAAAGGCGACCTGCTTCCGGTCAGCGCCTTTCCCGTGGACGGCACCTGGCCGACCGCAACGACCCAGTGGGAGAAGCGGAACATCGCGCAGGACATCCCCGTCTGGGACGAGGCCCTCTGCATCCAGTGCAACAAGTGCGCGATGGTCTGCCCGCACGCGGCCATCCGCATCAAGGTGTACGACCCGGCCCTGCTCGATGGCGCGCCGGCCACGTTCAAGGCCGTCGACTTCAAGGGCGGCGAGTTCAAGGGCCTGAAATACACGGTCCAGGTGGCCCCCGAGGACTGCACCGGCTGCACGCTGTGCGTGGTCGTCTGCCCGGCGAAGGACAAGACCAACCCGAAGCACAAGTCGCTCGACATGCACCCCCAGCGCCCGCTGCGGGACGCCGAGCGGGAGAACTACGCGTTCTTCCTCGGCCTCCCCGAGGTCGATCGCACGAAGGTGAAGCCTGACGTGAAGGGCGTGCAGTTCCTCCAGCCGCTCTTCGAGTACTCGGGCGCGTGCGTGGGCTGCGGCGAAACGCCGTACGTGAAGCTCCTGACCCAGCTCTTCGGCGACCGCGCCCTCATCGCCAACGCCACGGGGTGCTCGTCCATCTACGGCGGGAACCTGCCGACGACGCCCTTCTCGGTGAACCAGGACGGCCGGGGGCCAGCCTGGTCGAACTCCCTCTTCGAGGACAACGCGGAGTTCGGGCTGGGCTTCCGCCTGGCCATCGACAAGCACGTGGAGCAGGCCGCCGAGATGCTGCGCCGTCTCGCCCCCGCGGTCGGCGAGGCGCTGGTGGACGCGCTGCTCTCCGCCGAGCAGCGATCCGAGGCGGGCATCGCCGAGCAGCGGTCGCGGGTCGAAGCCCTGAAGCAGAAGCTCGCGGGCATCGACTCGGCCGACGCCCGCTGGCTCGAGCGCCTCGCCGATTACCTGGTGCGCAAGAGCGTCTGGGTGGTCGGCGGCGACGGCTGGGCGTACGACATCGGGTACGGCGGCCTCGACCACGTGCTGGCGATGGGCCGCGACGTCAACATCCTCGTGCTCGACACCGAGGTCTACTCGAACACCGGCGGCCAGCAGTCCAAGGCCACGCCCCTCGGCGCCTCGGCCCGCTTCGCGATGGCGGGAAAGCCGGCGGGCAAGAAGGACCTGGGCATGATGGCCATGGTCTACGGCAACACCTACGTCGCCCGCGTCGCCTTCGGTGCCAAGGACGTCCAGACAGTCAAGGCGTTCGTCGAGGCCGAGGCCTACGACGGGCCCTCGCTCATCATTGCGTACAGCCACTGCATCGCCCACGGCTACGACATGGCGCAGGGCCTCGACCAGCAGAAGCTGGCGGTGGACTCGGGCTACTGGCCGCTCTACCGCTTCGACCCGCGCCGGATGGCCACCGGCGAGAGCCCGCTCGTCCTGGACTCGGCCGCGCCGAAGATCGATCTGGCGAAGTACACCGGGAACGAGGCCCGCTACCGCGTGGTCGAGCAGATGGACCCGGCCCGCTTCAAGATGCTGTCCGAGCGCGCGCAGCGCGAGGTCACCATGCGCTTCAGCCTCTACGAGCAGCTGGCGAAACTGACATTCCCGGTGGTGAAGCCCTAGCCGGAACCGCACGACCAACCCGCCCGGCGCCACCCCGCGGCGCCGGGCGATGGAGACCCGCAATGGATCTGTCGACGACCTATCTGGGATTGACCCTGCCGCACCCGGTGATGCCGGGCGCGTCGCCCATGGTGGACCACCTCGACCTCGTCAAGCGGCTCGAGGACGCCGGGGCGGCCGCCATCACGATGCACTCGCTGTTCGAAGAGCAGATCACGCGCGAGCAGCAGGGCATGGTGTACCACATGGAGCTCCTCGACCATGGGAACGCGGAAGCGCTCTCCTACTTCCCGCAGGCCTCCGAATTCCGCCTCGGCCCCTACCAGTACCTGGAACAGGTCCGCCTCGTGAAGCAGACCGTCGCGCTGCCCGTCATCGCCTCGCTCAACGGCACGACGTCCGAGGGATGGCTCGAGTACGCGAAGCTCATCGAGCAAGCGGGCGCCAGCGCCATCGAGCTGAACGTCTATCACGTGGCGGCCGACCCCCGGGAGACGGGCGACGCCGTGGAACGGCGCGTCCTCGACATCGTCGGCGCGGTGAAGACATCCGTCTCGGTTCCGGTCGCCGTGAAGCTCTCTCCCTTCTACTCCTCGATCGCCCATCTGGCCGCGAGCCTCGACGCCCTCGGCGCCGACGGCCTGGTGCTCTTCAACCGGTTCTATCAGCCCGACATCGATCTGCAGGAGCTCGCAGTGACGTCGCACCTCTCGCTGTCGACGTCGCAGGATCTCCTGCTCCGGCTCCGCTGGCTGGCCGTGCTGTACGGCCGCGTCAAGGCGTCACTGGCCGTCTCGGGCGGCGTGCACACCGCGCAGGACGCCCTGAAGGCCGTCATGGCCGGCGCCGGCGCGGTCCAGACCGTGTCCGGCCTGCTCAAGAACGGGCCCGAGCACATCAAGGCGATCGTCGGCGGCATGCGCGCCTGGCTCGAGGAGCACGAATACGAGTCGCTCGAGCAGGCCAAGGGCAGCATGAGCCTCGAACGCAGCCCCAACCCGGCCGCTTTCGAGCGCGCCAACTACATGAAGGTGCTGGCCGCGTATCAGATGAAGATCGCGTAGCGGCGCATGAACCGGCGCAACGCGCCGGACGCGATGCCCCGGGGTGGGGCCGGAAGCGGGGCCCGTCGCGACGGCCGTCGTCGGGCTGGCTTGGCGTCCGGGTCCCGGCTCAGGTGCGGCTGCGGCCGGAGCGGTCCGACGCCAGCAGCGACGCAATCCGGGCCCTCGCCCGGCGCGTCACGTCCGCCGGCAGCCTTGCGGCTCCCGCCTCGTGGCAGAGTTCCACCGTGTGCTTCAGGCTGTCGGCCATGGTCCGGCAGCAGGGACACCGGCGGAGATGGGCCGCCACCGCCTTCCGCTCGACCGCGGTCAGATCGCCGTCGATGTACCGGGAGAGCTGCTCCAGGAGCCGACGGCATTGGCGTTCGGCTGCCGTCTTCATGGCGCCTCCAGACGCTCGCGCAAGCTCAGTCTCGCCCGGTGGAGCCGCGTCTTGACGTTGGCTTCGGAGATGCCCACGACCGCGGCCACGTCCCGCGTCGACAGCCCCTCCACTTCCCGGAGGAACACGATCAGGCGGCTCTCGGGCGGCAGCGACAGAAGCGCCCGGTCGAGGGCCCGCCGGAGGCGGGTGTTCTCCAGCACCTGGTCCGGTCGCCGGCCCGGGTCCTCCAGTTCCAGCGGCTGCGAGACGCCGTCGAGCGAGAGCGAGTCGCCGTCCAGGGAGTGCAGTCGCGCAGGCTCGCCGACCCGCCGGCGCCGGCTGATGAGGCACGCATTCTTCACCGTCCGGTACAGCCAGGTCCTGAACGCGCCGGGATCCTTGATCTGCGCCGCGTGCCGGTAGGTCTTCAGCAGCGCTTCCTGCATGGCGTCATCAGCATCGTCGGCATGCCCGCAGACCAGCAGGCTGAACCGGTACGCGATCTCCTGCGACTTCATCAGCAGGCGCTCCATGGCGGCCTGGTTGCCGGCCTGGGCGGCGCGCAGCAGCGCCGCGTAGTCCGTGTCGCGGCTGCCCGCCCTGCTGACTCCAGGATTCGCATGGGCCTGCTTCGTCACAGTAGCCGGCATTGTAGCTCGAAATGCCGGGCCGCCGGGCCGCATCCGCCCGCCGCCGGCGTCACCTTCGGCGGGTTTCCGAATCATATGGAGAACGGGAGGCCGCTGTGAAAGCGTCGCGATACGGCATCAGCGTCGAGGTTCCCCTGCCCTACGAGCAGGCGCTCGAACGAACGACGGACGAATTGAAACATGAAGGCTTCGGCGTGCTGACGGCCATCGACGTCAGGCAGACCATCCAGCAGAAGCTCGGCAAGGAGTTCCGGAAGTACACGATTCTCGGGGCGTGCAATCCGCCTCTCGCGTACCGGGCGTTCCAGGCGGAACTCGAGGTCGGACTCCTGCTCCCCTGCAACGTCGTGGTCTACGAGACCGATCCCGGCACGAGCGTCGTGGCCGCGATCTCGCCGATGAGCGCGCTGGCCATGGCGAGCGACAATCCGGCACTGCGCGAGGTCGCCACGGAGGCTGACGCCAAGCTGCGCCGTGCGCTGACGGCCCTCGAGTCGGGCGGACCCGCCGGAAAGGTGTAGCCGTGGAGTACCTCATCCCGATCCTGATTCTCGCGGTGTGGTTCGCCCTGAACGCCTGGATACTCCCGCGGCTGGGCGTGCCGACTTGAATGAGCGGCCCGTGCGACGTCGAGTCTCGACGTCACGAGCGGCCCGGGCGCGGCGACAGCCCGGCTGAAACCCCGCCGGGACAGTAGCCAGGGCCCGGGCGCGCGCGGATCCCGGTCCGAAGCGGCTCGGACGATCAGCGGCCGGGATCCCAGGCCGCCACCATCGCTGGGTAGGTCGCGAGCATCCGAAGGTAGCGCTGGCGCGCCTGACGAGCGGCAGGATCGTTGGCCGCCCGCTCGAGCTGGCGCAGGATGCGCTCGTGCTCCGCAGGCGTGAGCACCTGGTCGGCCAGGGCGTAGAAGTACTCATCCTCGATGCGCAAGTGCTCTCGAATGAGCTCGCTGAAGGCCCCGAGGGTCTGCGCCAGCGCAGCTGCCGCTCCGGCCTCGCCGGCGGCGAGCTGCCTGAACTCGCCCCGCAACTTGGCGTTGTAGACACGGCCGGCTTCGTGCTGCGCCCGCAGGGCGTGCACGGCGGTCTGGTCTGGCCCGATGCCGTGCCCGGCCAGGAACGGAAACAGCAGCTGCTCTTCCCTGTCGTGGTGCTGCGCCGCAAACCGGTCGAAGAACTCCAGAACGTCGCTCAAGACGTCCAGCGGCACTTCGTCGCCCGCAGCCACGCGCCTTGCCAGGGCCTCCAGCACTCCGAGCATCGTCGCGAACTGGCGATGCTCCTCCAACAGGATGTCCACGAATGACATCGCAAGCCTCCGGGCGCAGATCGGGGCCGGCAGCCGATGGCGGAATTCCGTCAAGACGACCGCCGGACGGCATGGTGTACGCAACCCGTATGCCGCAGCGACGCGTGGCGCCGCCTGGCCAACGCCCGGCGCCGCGCCTCTTCAGGGTGCCTGGGCCGACGGGTTCACGCCACCAGGCGCGCTCACTCGATGGTGTGACAGAGGCCGCAGTCCTGCGAAATCACGCTCCCGTCCGCCGCCCGGTGCAAGTCGTCGTGGCAGCGGAAACAGCCCGCGTAGGGGCTCGGTCCCGGATCGCTGTGGCCGACGTTGTTCGGATACGTGCCCCAGGTGACGCGCATGGCCGGAAAGACGTTCCGCGCGTAGAGGCGCTGCGCCGTCTCCACCGCCCTCGACAAGGCCTCGTCGGGAACGGGTGGCGTGCGTTCCCGGTAGAACGCCCGAAGGCCGTTCTGAATCGCGTCGAAGGCCGCCGCTTTGTCGGCGTAGGCCGCGGACAGGACCTTGATGGCCTCCCGCCTGATGAACGGGAGCGAGGGGTCGAGCCCTCCGGCGGACATCGACTCGTCCACCGCCCGGGCCACGGAATAGGCAAAGGTGTGGGACGGCCGATTGTGGCAATCGATGCAATCGAGCACCCGGCGCTCCCCCGCCGGGATGCCGCCGCTCGGCCCGCCGTCTGCGATGAACTCCTTCACCGTGCCGCTGCCGTCATCGAGGCGCACGTAGGGGATGTGCTGACGCCGGTCGTCGGTCGCGACGTACTCAATGCGGTTCTTCGCCGACACGTGCCAGTGGATTCCCGTGGCGGTTCCGCGCAGCGGGTTGATGCCCCCGATATGCAGGCGCACGCCGATCGCCGTCTCGGTGTTCGCTTCGTCGTCGGCGTACGAGCGGACCGTTCGCACGACGTCGCCGTGGAACTTCTCGGGCCAGTGACACTGCTCGCACGTGTCCCGCGCCGGGCGGAGGTCGGTGACCGGTGACGGGATGGGCCGCGAGTGAGTGTTGAAGGCGACGGCGTAGACTTGACGCAGACCGGACAGCTTCGACTTGACGAACCACGGGGCGCCCGGGCCGATGTGGCACTGCACGCAGGCCACGCGAGCATGGGGTCCGGCCTGGTAGCCCGCCCACTCAGGCTCCATGACCTCGTGGCAGAGCCTGCCGCAGAACTGGGGCGAGTCCATGTACTCGAGCCCGGAATGCGCGGCAACGCCGGCGATGAGCACGTTGAGCAGAGTGAGCCCGGCGCATGCCGCGGCGGTCTTCCGCTGCGCGGCGTCGTTCAGGTCAACGCTGGGCCACCGGAAGGCCCGCACCGGACGGCCTGCCGCGCGCCGACGGCGCGCGAGCCAGACCCCAATCGGCATGACCACCAAGCCAGCCACAAAGAGGGTCGGACAGACCAGCAGAAACAGCAGCCCCATGTAGGGGTTGCTCTCCAGTCCAAGGAACTCGAGCAGAAGGAAGACGAGGAAAAGCCCGGCCCCGAGGGAGGTCAGCATCGCGCCGACCAGCGTCACGCCGTTTCGCGCGAGCGGGTAGCGATCGAAGAAGCCGGACATCCGCCCGCCCCTTCACTGCCGACGGGCCGCCTGGACCAGCCCGTCGGCGGCGTCTTCGCGCGCCTCGTACTGCTGGCAGTCCACACAGCGGTCGAGGGACCCGCTGCTTTCGTGCCGCTGCTCGGCAAGGCAGGCCCACTGCGCGAGCCAGTCCTCCATCCACATCGGAGACTTCGCTGCTGGACGGAACTGGCTCCAGCGGCACGTCCACGGCATCCGTTCGGTGTTCATGGGGCTCCCTTCACCAGCCTGGAGTGCGCCAGACGCCCGGGACCTCCTCGGACGCCCGCGTCGTTCGCGCCCGCAAACAAACCGCCGCTCGGAAGAATCGCCCTGTGGATTCAGGGTCTGGAAGGATGAAAAAGAGCAGGTCGTCACGGCCGATCGTTACATGGGCTGAGCGGCCGCGGTGGGTGATAGAGGTGTCGTATGCGCGAGCCTCCCGAGCGGCGAGAGCGTTGCGTTCTTGCCCGATTCTACACCACGGGCCACCAGCGGAATCCGAGTGGCCCATGCGCCGGCATGAGCAGCAATTATAATGCCGCTGAAAAACCTCCGCCAACCGAGGAATCTCCACAGCGCGGTGGCGCTTCTCCGGCAGAACACTCGTCTTGCCCGGCGCCGCGTGCCGGAAATCCGACAGCGTCGAGCGACCCTAAAGCCCCCTTCCCAACCGTCCCGCCCGCCTTCCCTCCGCTGTCCGGCGCGCCGCCGGACGGGCTCAGGCGGCGACGCCAGGCGAGCCGGAGGCGTCCCCACCCCTTCGGGATTTCGGCTCCGGGCGGCGTCTCCGCGGTCGCTGGCGCCAGGCGAAAAGCGGCGCCGCAGCGAGCCTTGCCGTCCGCCGATAGGCCTCGTACAGCCAGAACTCCCGGTTTCTCGGCGCGAGCAGCGCGGCATCATCAGGATTGACCACCAGGCTCACCTCGATGTTCGGCGCCGCGCCGATGGGAATCCAGTTCCGGCGGCAGGCGTCATAGACCCGCAGCATCACGTCGCGCATCGCGTCGTACTGCGGCGGCGGCCACGACTCCATGTCCGCGCCGACGGTCGGCCGGAAGATGCACACGGTCGGGAACGCCCCGAGACCGGCGATGTGCTCAATCGCCGAGACGGTGTCCTCGATCGGCTCGAGCCCGGCGATGATCTCGCCCGAGACCGCGCCTTTGGGCATGCGCCTCGCACAGTACTCCAGGGCGTCGAGGAACAGCTGCTGCCCCAGCATCTTTTCCTTGCCGGGGCAGACCTCGGCGAACCACTTGGGATTCCAGAACTCGATGCAGAACGACAGATGATCCACGCCCAGGTCGATCAGGCGGTCGTACCGGCTGAAGTCCCGCTCGGGCGCCAGCTGCACCCCCACGAGCATGCCGACCTCTTCCTTGATCGCCTCGATGTACGGCTCGGTGAACTGGATGCCCCGCGTGCCCTGAAAGCCGCCGTTGAGGTGCACGAACGTGACGCCGGACTCCTCCTTGGCAGCCCAACAGGTCTCGATGACGTCCGACACCGCCTTGTCGGCCGACTCGCTCTCGCCGATGTTCTGGCCCGTCGTGCAGAAGCGGCAGTTGAGCGCGGGGCTGTAGTTCCAGAACGTGCAGACAAGGTTCACGTAGATGCCCAGGTAGGTGCCCTGCAGCACGCCGATATGGTTCATCGGGATGTCACGCGAGGTCAGCCGCGCATACCAGCGCGGCTCCCGGGGAATCCTCACCGCGTAGGCGTCGCGCGTCTCCTCGTTGGTCACGACGTACCCATCGTGCGGAGACCCGGACAGCACGTAGGGCGACTGCCTCGCAAAGGATTCGACGACCGGCACGTTGACCCAGACCTCGGGCTTCATCCACGACCCCGTGGGCAGCACCATCTCCAGGCCCGATCCCAGCCCCGCGCGGGTTCGCGCAATGCCGCGCGCGCCCTCGAGCGACACGCCGTCCGGGATCCGCATCCCGCGGCAGAGCAGGTCGATCTCAAGCTCGCACGCGTTGAGCGCCATGACCCGCATTATTGATCAGGCGCGCGCCAGGTCATAGAATGCGCCCACGCCATGACGGACCCCTCGAAGCCAGGCCGGCCCGATCGCCGCTCGTTCCTGCGCACCGTGGGCACCGGCGCGGGTGCCGCGGCGGTCGCGGCCCAGGCCGCCGCGGCGCTGCGGTCGCTCGCACCGAACGTGGCCTATGACGGTCCGACGCTGGTCAAGGTCGGCCGGCAGCCGGACGGGCTCCCCGACGGCCTGACGTTCCTGCCGGAAGCCCGGCTCTTCGTCTTTCGATCCGGGCGCGCCTATCACGCGATCTCTGCCGTCTGCACGCATCTCGGCTGCACGGTGCATCCCGAGGCGCTGAGCGCGGCGGAAGACCGGCGGGTGAGCGGGCGTCCCATGCGCGTGACGCATCGATTCGTCTGCTCCTGCCACGGTTCCCGCTATCACGGCGACGGTGCCAACGAATCGGGCCCTGCCCCGGCGCCCCTGCCGTGGTACCGGGTCCTGGTCTCCCCGGACGACGGCCAGCTCGCCGTGGACCTGAGCCAGCCGGTTCCTGCCGGACGGCAGCTGACGCTCCTCTGAGGGCACGGGTGATCACGCGGACCACGCGTGCCGCGGCTGGCCGGCCTCGCTCGGCATCTCCACCGGCGGCATGGCGCGCCCGGCCGGGGGCGGAGGCCGGACGCCGCGTTTCCCCGCCAGGCCTGCTCCGGCACTGGTTCCCGCCGAGGATCTCGGGCGCGTCGCTCTCCTGGGGCGCGACCGGATGGCTCGGAACCGTCTCGGGCGTGCTGTTCCTGCTGACCGTCCTGTCGGGCCTCCCGTTGATGCTGCTCTACGCGCCGTCAGTCGAGCGCGCGTACCATTCGGTGAAGGACATCGAACACGTCGCGGCCTTCGGCTGGTGGCTGCGCGCCGTGCACTGGGTCGCCGCGCACCTCATGGTGGCCGCCGTGCTGCTCCACCTGGCGCGCGTGTTCGTCACGGGCGCCTACAAGAACGGGAGCGGCCCCGGCCAGCGGCGGCAGTGGAACTGGGTGATCGGCGTGGCCATGCTGCTCGTGACGCTGTGTGTGTCGTTCACGGGCTACCTCCTGCCCTGGGACCAGCGCGCCTTCTGGGCCGTCACCGTCGGCACGAGCATTCTCTCATCGGCACCCGCCGCGGGACCGCTGCTCCGGGCATGGCTGATCGGCGGGCCCGTCATTGGCCAGGCGGCCCTCAGCCGCTTCTACGCCCTCCACGTCGTCGTGCTGCCTGCCATCCTGGTGGTGCTCCTCGCATACCACATGTGGCGCGTGCTGAAGGACGGCGGCCTCGCCGCAGCCGACCGGGAGCGGGACAACGGGGCGCAGCCGCGACACGGCCGACCCGCCTCGGATCTCGTGCTGAGGCTCGCGGCAGTCACTATGGCGACGTTCGCGGCCGTCAACCTCGCCGCCCTCGCGCTGCGCGCACCCCTGGACGAACCGGCCAACCCGTTTGCGACGCCGAATCCGGCCAAGGCCCCCTGGTACTTCCTGTGGCTCCAGGAGCTGGTCACGGATCTGACGATCCGGGCCGGCCCGGTCTCCGTCAATGGGGCGATCGTTGGAGGGCTCGTGGTGCCCGGCGTCCTGCTGGCGCTGCTCACCGCCTGGCCCTGGCTGGATCGTTCCGGCCCTGACACGGCGGGACGCTGGTTCCCGGCAGCCCGGCGCGGCCAGAACGCGGTGTTCGTGGCCGCAGTCCTGGCAATCCTCGCGCTCACCTCCGTCGGCTTGTGGCTGCGAGGGCCGTCGTGGGGCTTCTACTGGCCCTGGGACGTCCGGCCCGGCCAGCCGACGAGGTTCTAGAATGGCCACGCCTGCCCGACGCGACTCGAGCACCGCAGACCGTCTCTTGCTCTCGGCGGCCGGGACGGCGCTCCTCGTTTCGATGGCGGCAGTGGCATGGCTCGACGCCCGGCGTGGTTACGACCGGATCCAGGCCGACTTCCGTCTCCGCGTGGTCGAGCAACTCGGTCCGGAGCGCGCCGCCGGTCTCCCCGCCGGGATCCGGCAGATCTGGGTCCCGGGCCTCGGCAGGGCCGATCGCTGCATCACCTGTCACCAGGCTGTGCTGTGGAAGGGCTTCGAGACGGCGCCACTCCCCTCTCGCACGCACCCGACGCGGCCAATCGAGACCCACCCGCCGGAGCGGTTCGGCTGTTCTGTTTGTCACGGCGGCCAAGGGTGGGCGGTGACCCTGCCCGACGCGCACGGCGATGTCCCGCACTGGGGCGAACCGTTGCTGGACCGCGAGTTGGCCGCGCTCTACTCGACATCGGAAGAAGCTCCGCCGCTCCTCCAGTCGAACTGCAACCTGTGCCACCGCTACGAGCGCGCCACCGAGGGGGCCGGTGCGATCAATCTCGCAAAGAGCCTGGTGCGGCAGAAGGGATGCCGCTCGTGTCACGCCGTGAACGGGCGCGGCGGCGCCGTCGGACCCGACCTGACGTGGGTTGGCGACAAGTCGGCTGAGCAGTTCGACTACAGCCGCCTGCGGGACCGCCCAACCGTCTTCGCCTGGCATCTCGCGCACCTGAAGGACCCGAGGTTCGTTGTCGCGGACACCCTGATGCCCAACTTCCACCTGTCCGTCCGGGAGTGCCAGGCGCTGGCTTTGCTCGTGATGTCCTGGCGGAGGGTCGCCTTTGGAGCCGCGTTTCTGCCCGGCACACCGGCCGAGGACCTGCCGTCAGCGGAGGAGCAGCTGGCCGAAGCGCGGCTGCGGAGCGGGCGCGGCGGCTGGTTCGCGCAGGCAGGCTGCGCGGTCTGCCACAGCGTGGCCGTGCTCGGCATGACGAGCCCCACGCCAATCGGCCCGGACCTCTCCACGGCCGCCGACGACACGCAGAAGCGGTTTGGTGTGACGCTGGAGCGCTACCTCGCGACTCCCAGCGGAACCATGGCCGCCGTCTTGTCGCGCCAGATCCTGCTGAGCCCCGCCCAGCGCGAGACGGCGGCGCAGCAGCTGCGGGAGGCGTTCCGCGAATACCAGCGGATCGAGGCTGAAGGCGGGACTCCGCTGGCGCTCCCCGGCAGGGTCGGCCTTGAACGGTAGCCGGCGGCCCCGCCGGGCGCCTGGCTGCCTCCGGCGGTCCTGTTCGTCGGTCCGCGAAGCCGCCGGCTCGCCGTGAGCGCGTCCTGACAATCGGAGCCTGGCCGGCGGGAGGCGCCGATCGACTGGATGGCTCGGAGCAATCGACAAGGGCGGCACGCCAGTCGCCGCGCCGCGGCTTTGCCCCAGCCTCCCGCACGCTTGCGGGCGCGCGAGCGGCGCGTTCCCGAGATCTCCGGCCCAAGCGCCCGTCCGCGGCGGCGGCGCCGAGTACGCCGATCGTGCCATAATGGATTGGAGTAGGCGCTGCCCGGCCAGGCAGCGCTCCGAATGCCCTTCGCCCGCCCCGCGTCAGCCGGCGACGGGTTTCCCTCCGCGGGTTCGTGCGGCCGCGCGAATGGCGCGCGGCACCCGGCGGGGTGGAGGTGTCCGTGAAGAAGTCCGCAGTGAAGAGCTCGACCGCAGGCAGTCCCAGAAAGCCGCAGCCGCCGGTCCGAGCCGCCAAGGCCGCCACGGCGACCGCCGCCCAGGCGGAACCGGCCAGCACGAAAGCCTCGCCTGCTCCAGCGGCGGTCGCACCGGAGTCGCCGGTGGCCGCATCCAAGGCGGCCGCTCGGGCCCGCGCGGTTCGGCCCGCGGCGACGGCCACCCTGATGGCCCTTCACGAGGGCATCGTCTACGGCCCGGTCCGCTCGCGCCGCCTCGGCCGATCGCTTGGCATCAACCTGACGCCGGCGCACCTCAAGCTGTGCACCTTCAACTGCTCGTACTGCCAGTACGGCTGGTCCGCGCACTCGCGCCGCACGGCGACACCCGCATTCGAGCACTGGCCGAGCCCGTCCGCCGTCGCCAAGGCCGTCGCCTCGGCGATCCGCGCGCTGTCGGCCCAGGGCGAGCGCCTCGACAGGCTCACGCTCGCCGGCCACGGGGAGCCGACGCTGCATCCGAAGTTTCGGGAGGTGGTGCGGGCGCTGCGGGCCGTGCGCGACGACCTCGCGCCGGGCGTGCCGCTGGCGGTGCTGTCGAACGCGAGCACCCTCGAACAAGCCGAGGTCCGCGAAGCGCTCGCCGCGCTGGATGAGCGCTACATGAAGCTCGACGCGGGCGACACGGCCACGCTGCGGACGGTCAACGGCGCCACGATGACCGTCGAACAGGTGATCGCCGGCCTCAAGAAGGTGCCGGACATCGTCATCCAGTCGATGTTCGTCAGGGATCGGACCGGCCGGATCGACAACACGGGGGACCTGACGGTGATCAACTGGGTCGGCGCGCTCGACCGCATCCGGCCCAAGGCGGTCCAGGTCTACACCATCGACCGGATACCCGCGTTCCCGTACCTGCAGCAGGTTCCGGCCGCGCGGCTCCTCGAGATCGCGCAGCGCGTCAGGCTGGCCGGGTTCCGCTGCGATGTCTACGGCGTCCCGGAGGCGCTGGCAGGCCCTGACAAGGCGTGATCGGTCCGCTGCCTCGACGCCGGACGAAGCGCTTCTCGAACCGCGCGCGTGAGGCCGGCATGGCCGCGCGCCAATCGCCACTGCCGGGCCGGACCTCGTCCGGGAGCGCCGGCAGAGGCTGAAGGACCAGCCGAGGCTCGTTCCTGGCCGCGCACGCCAGGCCGGGAGCCTTGAGGACTTGCTCGGCGGCGTGGCGCGCGCCCGACGGCAACGCGGCATGGGTTCCGCGCTCGAGCGCGCGGCTCTTTGTCTGTCCGCGGGCGCGCAGCCGGCCCGACGGCGGCGTTCCCGCCAGGCGAAGAGGATTCGCCCGGCGGCCCGGCCGGAGCCGGCGCGCCGCCGGCCGAGCGCCCGTGCCGCCGCTAGTCCCGGGCCTGGAGCTTTTCGAGCCCGAGCTTCTTGACGCGATCGCCGAGGGTCGAGCGCTTGACGTTGAGCAGTTCCGCCGCGCGCGACTTGTTCCCGCCGCTGGCCTTGAGGGCCCAACTGATCAGGTTGAGTTCGACCTCGCGCAGCCGCTCTTCGAGGGAAATCGCCGTCGGCTCCTGGTGGGCTTCGACGACAGGCGACTGCTCCTCGACGTGGCGGTGGAAGAGCACGTTGATTGGGACGCACCCCAGCCGCACCGTCTCGCAGGTGCAGGTCTGGGCGATCCGTTCGCACGCGTTCTCCAGTTCCCGGACGTTGCCGGGCCACGGATAACGCAGGAACGCCTGCTGGACCGCCGGCGCGATGGGCCTCGGCTCCTCGCCCCGCTCGGCGAAGAACCGGCGGAGGAAATGCTCCAGGAGAATCGGCACGTCCTCGCGACGCTCGCGCAGCGGCGGGAGGTTGATCGGAATCACGTTCAGCCGATAGAACAGGTCCTCGCGAAAGCGCCCTTCCGCAACGACCTCTTTGAGCGGCCGCTTGGTGCCCGTGATGACGCGCACATCGACGGGGATCGCGCGCGTCCCGCCGAGGCGCTCGATGGTGCGGTTCTGCAGGACGCGCAGGAGCTTCACCTGCATGGTCATCGGCACGTCGTCGACGTCGTCGAGAAAGATCGTGCCGCCCTGCGCCAGTTCGAACCGACCGGGCCGATCCTTCACGGCGCCGGTGAACGCGCCGCGCTCGTGGCCGAAGAGCTCGGACTCGATCAGGGTTTCGGTGAGAATCGCGCAGCTCACGGGAACAAAGGGCTTCTGCCGCCGCGGGCTCGACTCGTGGATGAGATTGGCGATCATCTCCTTGCCGGTGCCGGTCTCGCCGGTCACGAGCACGCTGCTGTCGCTGTCGGCGACGACCCGCACGAAGTCGAACACGGCCCGCATTCTCGCGCTTCGGCCGATGACGACGTCCTCGATGCTGAACTGCGGTGCAGGAGCCATGGATTAGGGGCTGCCGGCTCGTCGCGGGCGCTCTACCAGATGTATCGATAGTATACTAGCTTCACACGCAGGAGATCCTTGATGGTGACGCGCGAACGTGTTCAGGCTGTGCTCGATCGCATCCGCCCCATGCTCCAGAGCGACGGGGGCGATATCGAACTGGTGGACGTGGTGGACAACCGGGCCAAAGTCCGGCTCTCCGGGCACTGCGTAGGGTGCCCGAGCGCCCAGATGACTCTCTACTTCGGCGTGGAGAGCGCGCTCAAGGAGGAGATCCCGGAACTCGAGGGCATCGTCGTCGCCTGAGCGAGCGGCGGCGCCCGCGCGGCGCTCACCGATAGGCCGGCGTCCTCCTTCCGGCTTCATCGACCCAGACCGGCGCCCAGGCCAGCGCCACCAGCTGCACCGTCACCTCCGTCCGCTTCGGCCGCAGCACGAGGTGCTCGAGCGCTTCCGTCAGCGGGTCCATGGCGCCGCCGAGCGCGCCGACTTCGGCTTGGATCTGCGCCTCGAGATCGGCCCGCTGGCGCTCGGCGGCTCCCAACGCCTCCTTCGCTCTGGCGACGTCCTGGCTCTCCTTCATGCTCCGGCCGATGCCCCGCGCGGCGGTCGTCGCGCGGCCGAGCGTCGACGTGCTGAACGTCTTCCTGCCGAGCAGGGCGCCGAGCACGGTCGCGCCCATCGAGACGGCGGTCTGGACTCTCTGCCCGCTCGCCTGCTGGGACTCGCGCTCGACCGCCTCCCGGCTTCGCCGGATGCGCTCGTCAAGCGACGCTACCTTCGACGCATAGGCCTTCCGCAGCCTGGCCACCGCCAGGTCCCGGCGTTCGCGTGCCGCCGTCTGGAGCCGAACCCGAAAGTCCCGTTCGGTTTCTCCGGGCTCGGACACCATGTCCGCCGCCTGGCTGCGCAGCAGATCGAGCGTCTGGGTCTGCGCCAGCCACGCCCTGAAGTCCTTCGCCCAGCCGTCGTACGACTTGGGCCGGGACGCGGCCGGCGGAAGCTCGAGAAACACCCCGTCGCTCCGCGGCTCCACCTCCAGCTGTTTCGCGTCGAGCGCGAGAATCTCGCCTTCGTCCCACGACACGCCGCCGAGCCTGTCGTCGATGCGGGCCGCCACGGTCAGCGGCCGGACGTGGGACACCCTGAGCTTCGCGTCCCCGAAACCAACGGCCGCGACGCCTACCGCCATGGCCGCGTAGGCGAGGCTCGCCGCAGCCGGGGGTGGGACGGACACGGGCAGAAAGAACTGCCTCACGTCGGGCGGGAGAATCGGCCGGGCCGAGCCGGGCCTGTCCGCGGGCGCGGCCTGCACCGGCTGGGCGGCAGCGGCAGCCGCCGGACGCGGCGGCGCGGACGCGGCGGCGGGCGGTGCGGGCGCGGCTTCCGCCTTCCGCCCCGCCATCAGCGCGCGGATCTGATCGCGCGTCAGCGGCCCGCGCAGGTACGACATCGCCCAGCGCGACTCGAACACCACCGGGCGGTCTTCGTGCACGTTGTTCATGAGGAAGATGCGCGATGACAGGCCGCTCAACGTCCGGCCGATGAGGGCCCGGTCGAACGCGCCGCCGGCCGAGCCGACCGCTCCCTCCAGCCCATCGAGCACCCGCGCCTTGTCCCGTTCGGTTTGGAGACGCCCGAGCCACCAGGTGCCGGTGTTCGAGAGGCCCTTGTAGTCGAGATCCACCGGGTTCTGCGTGGCCAGCAGGCAGCCGAGGCCGAACGCCCGCCCCTGCTTGAGCAGCGTCAGGAGAGGGGCTTTCGACGGCGGGTTGGCCACCGGCGGGAAGTACCCGAAGACCTCGTCCATGTAGAAAAGGGCCCGCAGGCTCGTGGTGCCCGGCTGCGTTCGCATCCAGCCCAGCAGTTCGTTGAGCAGCAGGGACACCACGAACATGCGCTCGCGATCGCCCAGGTGGGCGATCGACAGGATCGACACGCGCGGCCGGCCGTCCGCAGCGTGCAGGAGGCGATCGACCGAAAGCGGTTCTCCGTCCATCCACGTCTCGAACCCCGGCGCGGCCAGCAGGCTGTTGAACGCGGTGGCCAGGGCGAAGCGGTCGGGCGCAGAGTAGAAGGACTCCAGGTCGAGCACGCCGATCCGCTGCACGGGCGGCTGCTGGATCTGCTGGATCAGCCCGGCAACGTCCAGGCCGCGGCCCTGGGACCACGCGGCGCCGAGCACCGTCGCTATCAGGATGTGCTCGCGGCTCCTGACCGGCTCGGCGTCGATCCCGGCGAGGGTGAGCAGGCTCGTCGCCGTGGTCGTGATGCGCTCGGCGAAGAGCTCGCGGTCGTCGCGCAAAGCCTGGGGAGGCGCGTCGAGCGCGCGGAGCACCGAGATCGGAATGCCGGCGCTGCTGCCGGGCGTGTAGATGGTGAAGTCGGCCGCCGCCCGGAGCCGGGCGACCCGCCCGCCGTCCTGTCCCCACTCCGCGAGGCCGCGACGCCATTTCTCCGCCTGGTCCTCGGCGAAGCGCTCCGGGTCCAGGCCCTTCCGCCGCGCGTCATCTTCGTTGATCCAGGGCCTGAACTCCTGCGCGGTGAGGCCCGGGAAGGTCAGCAGCAGGTTCCCGAGGTCCCCTTTCGGGTCGACCGCAATCACCGGGATGCCGTCCAGAGCCGCTTCCTCGAGGATCGACAGGCACAACCCGGTCTTGCCGCTGCCGGTCATCCCCAGACACACGCCGTGGGTGACCAGGTCCCTCGAGTCGTACAGGACCAGTCCCTCGCCGCGGGTCCCCGCCGCCGCGTCGAACTCCCGCCCAAGGTAGAACGACCCGAGCTTCTCGTAGTCCTGCATGGCTGCGCTCCCCCTCCGCCCGTCCCGTCCGGCGCCGACGCGGCGCCGGCAGTCCTCCGCCGGGCGTCCGCGGGGGCGCCCGCATTGTACCCGAAGCGCCGCGGCCAGCCCGACGGTATACTGGCAGCCGATGGCCGACGATCGCCCCAAGACTGGCCGGTCCGTATCCGAGAGGACCCGCGCCGAACCGCGTGAACCGGACCTGTACCACGTCAAGCTGCTGAACGACGACTACACGACGATGGCGTTCGTGGTCGCCGTGCTCGAGGCCGTGTTCGACAAGCGGCCGGCCGAAGCCTACCGCATCATGATGCAGGTGCATACGGAGGGGCAGGCGGTGTGCGGGACCTACCCGTGGGACATCGCCGAGACGAAGGTGGCTGCCACTCATGCGCTCGCCGAGGACCAGGGGTTCCCGCTCAGGGCGGTCACGGAACTGGCGTGAACGGTATACTGGAAGCGGGGATCGTGAAAGGACGCCGCCCGTGTTCAGCTCGTCGGTCGAATTGCTGCTCAACGTGACGTACCGCGAGGCGGTGTCTCGCCGCCACGCGCACCTGACGCTCGAGCACCTGCTCTACGTCATGGCTCATGACGTCGAGGGCGAGAAGATCCTCGCCGCGTGCGGGGCCGACCTGCCCCGCCTCCGGCGCGAGCTCGACACCTTCCTGCGGGAGCGCATCGAGCAGCTTCCGCCGGGGATCGACAAGCAGCCCGAGCAGACGCTGGCCTTCCGCCGGGCCCTCCAAACGGCGGTGCTCCACGTGCAGAGCGCGGGCCGGGACGAAGCACGTGCCGGTGACGTCCTTGCCGCCCTCGTCCAGCAGTCCCGCTCGTACGCGGCCACGCTGCTCGCGTCGCACGGCATTACGCGCCTCGATATCCTGAACTACATCTCCCACGGCATCAGCAAGGTGCCCCAGGGGCCCGGGGCGCAGCAGCCGAAGCTCGGTCCGGACCCGGACGGCGGCGGCACGCCGAGGCCGGGCGAGGACGAGCAGCCGGCCCCGGCGGCCGACCCGCTCTCGGCCTACACCGTGAACCTGACGGAGCGGGCCGCGGCCGGCAAACTCGATCCGCTCGTGGGACGAACGACGGAACTCAACCGCACGCTCGAGATCCTCTGCCGCCGGCGGAAGAACAACCCGGTGTTCGTCGGCGACGCCGGCGTCGGCAAGACGGCGCTCGCGGAAGGGCTGGCGCAGCGGCTGCTCGACGAGGACGTGCCCGGCATCCTGAAGGGAGCGGAGATCCATTCCCTCGACACCGCCGCCCTCCTCGCGGGGACGCGCTTCCGCGGCGACTTCGAAGAGCGCTTCAAGGCGGTCATCGGGGCCCTGCTGGCCAAGCCGCTGCCGATCCTCTTCATCGACGAGATTCACGCCACCGTCGGCGCCGGCGCGACGACGGGCGGCACGCTCGATCTGGCGACGCTCATCAAGCCGGTCCTGACCGCGGGCGACCTGCGCATCCTCGGCTCGACGACATTCGAGGAGTTCAAGCACATCGAGAAGGACCGGGCCCTCGCCCGCCGGCTGCAGAAAGTCGTGGTCGACGAGCCGTCGGTGGAGGAAACCGTCCTCATCCTGAAGGGCCTCAAGAGCCGCTACGAGGCCCACCACCAGGTCCGCTACGCCGACGACGCGCTCGACGCCGCCGCGAGGCTCGCCAAGCGCCACCTGCGCGACCTCAGGCTCCCCGACAGCGCCATCGACCTGATCGACGAGGCCGGCGCCCGGCTCCGCATGCGGCCGGCGGACGGCGGCGCACCCGACGCCGAGCGCCTCGTTTCGACGGACGACATCGAGATCGTGGCCGCGCGCATGGCCCGGATCCCGGAGAAGCAGGCGAGCGTCTCCGACCGGGAGCGGCTTCGCACCCTCGAGGAGTCCCTTCAGCGCGTGGTGTTCGGCCAGGAAGACGCGGTGCGGCAGGTCGCGGCGGCCATCAAGCGGTCACGCGCCGGCCTGGGCCAGCCCGACCGCCCGGCTGGGTGCTTCCTGTTCACCGGCCCGACGGGGGTGGGCAAGACGGAACTCGCCCGCCAGCTCGCCATCCACCTCGGCAACGAGTTCATCCGCTACGACATGTCCGAGTACATGGAGAAGCACGCGGTGGCCCGCCTGATCGGCGCGCCGCCCGGGTACATCGGATTCGAGCAGGGCGGCCTCCTCGTGGACGCCGTCCGGACGCACCCGTACGCCGTGGTGCTCATGGACGAGATCGAGAAGGCCCACGCGGACGTCTACAACATCCTGTTGCAGGTGATGGATCACGCCACGCTGACCGACAACACGGGCCGCAAGGCGGACTTCCGCCAGGTGATCCTGATCCTGACGTCGAATGCGGGCTCGCGCGAGATGAGCGCGGGCACCATTGGTTTCTCTGGGGGCCACGCCGCCTCGACCCGGGCGAAAGCCGCCAAGCTGCGCGCGAAGGAGGCGGTGGAGCGGATCTTCAGCCCGGAGTTCCGCAACCGCCTCGACGCCATCGTGAGCTTCCAGGCGCTGTCGTCCGCCATCATGGAGTCCATCGTCGAGAAGTTCATCCTGCAGCTCGAGGCGCAGTTGCGCGAGCGGCGGGTCGCGATCGTGCTCGCGCCGGCGGCCCGCGCCTGGCTGGCGGCGAAGGGCTACGACCCGATCTACGGGGCCAGGCCCCTTGCGCGCGTCATCCAGGCGGAGGTGCGCGACCGGCTGACAGACGAGGTCCTCTTCGGCAAGCTCGAACACGGCGGCACGGCCCTGATTGGGGCCGACGGCGACACGCTCACGTTCACCTTCGACCCGGCTCCCCCCGCGCCGGCTGAACAGCCGCCGGCGCTCGCCGGCGCGTAGGCGCGGACCGGGTCGCCCGGAGCCAGCAGGCGATGACAGGCGAGGCAGAACCTGGAATCCCGGTGATTGACAGGCGCAGGTGGGCTCACGGAGAGTCCGACGGCGCGGCGGCTCCGCAGGAGCTGCTCGAGAAGCCCAGCTACGTTCAGGAGCTCGAGGCCCGAGCGGCCGCGGCCGAGGCCGAGTTGCGCAGCACGCTCGCGCGGTACCGAGAGGCCAGCGCCGAGTTCGAGCAGGCGAAGGTCCGGATCCGCCGGGAGGTGGCAAAGGACGTCGAACGGGGCTCCCGAGACCTGCTGGCCGGCTTGCTCGACGTGGTGGACAACCTCGACCGGGCCATCGAGGCCGGCCGCTCGAGCGAGCCGGGAAGCCCCCTGCTCCACGGCGTCGAGATGGTGCGCGCGCAGTTCCTGGCGGCCCTCGAGGCGCGCGGCGTGCGGCCGATGGCCGCGCTGGGCCTCCCGTTCGATCCGGCCGCACACGACGCCGTGACCGCCGTCCCCGCAGCGGAACAGGGCCAGGACGGGCTCGTCGTCGGCGTCGTCCGCCAGGGGTACACCATCGGCGAGGACGTGCTGCGGCCGGCGGTGGTCGCCGTCGCGGCCTGGAACGCAGCGGGAGCGCCATCATGACAGATCGGCTCGGACTCGGCCTGACGGCCGCCGCCAGCGCCATCCTGGCGCTGGCCGTGTCGACGGCTGCCGTGCAGCCGGCCGGCAAGGGGGCCCGCGTGGACAAGACGGCGTTTGGAACGACCAGGGAGGGGCAGCCCGTCGATCTCTATACGTTGGCGAACGCCAACGGCGTCACCGCCAAGCTCATCACGTACGGGGCGCTGCTCACGGAGCTCCATGTGCCCGACCGGACCGGCCAGCTGGCGGACGTCGTGCTCGGCTTCAGGACCCTGGCGGAGTACGAAGGCGGCCATCCGTACTTCGGCGCGACGATCGGCCGCGTCGGGAACCGGATCGCGAACGCGAAGTTCAGGCTCGACGGCCGCGACTACGCGCTCGCGGCGAACGACGGCCCGAACCACTTGCACGGGGGCCTCCGCGGATTCGACAAACGAGTCTGGAAGGGACAGGTCGTGCCGGCGCCGTCCGGCGCGGCGGTCAGGTTCACCTACGCCAGCGCGGACATGGAGGAAGGCTACCCCGGCGCCTTGACGGCGACGGTCACCTACACCCTGACCCCTGCGAACGAGCTTCGCCTCGACTACACGGCGACGACCGACAAGCCGACGATCGTCAACCTCACGAACCACAGCTATTTCAACCTCTCGGGCGAAGGCCAGGGCACGATCCTCGATCACGAACTGATGCTCATGGCCGACCGCTTCACTCCCGTGGGCGCGGGACTCATCCCGACCGGCGAGATCGCGGCGGTCCGCGGCACGCCGATGGACTTCACCAGAGCGACGGCGATCGGCGCGCGCATCGGGGAGGTGCCGGGCGGCTACGACCACAACTATGTGCTCAGCCACGGCGGCGGCGTCCTGGCGATGTCCGCCACCGCCCGCGACCCGCAGACCGGCCGCACGATGGACGTCCTGACGACCGAGCCTGGCATCCAGCTCTACACGGGGAACTTCCTCGACGGCACGCTGACGGGAAAGGCCGGGCGCGCCTACGTGCAGCACGCGGGCTTCTGCCTGGAGACGCAGCACTTCCCCGACTCGATCAACCACCCGAACTTCCCGCCGGTGGTGCTCCGGCCGGGCGCGGCCTACAGGACGACGACGGTGTACCGCTTCTACGCGAGATAGGCGGACGGGGGGGGGGCGCGCGGCCCCCCCACCCTCAGATCGGCGAGAACCCGGCCTCGGCCATGTGGTCCGACCGGACGATCGAGAAGATGTTCTGCAGCGAGTCGTAGTGCTGCTGCTCCCACGCCGTCAGGAACTCGTAGAACTCCCGGACCTCCCGGTCCGCCGCCTGCCTCGCCGCGTTCGAGAAGTACGAGATGGCGTTCGCCTCGAGCGTCATGCCGATCGAAAGCACGGCCAGCTCGAACTGCGCCCCGGCGGCCTGCTCCCGGAACCTGCCGGTGAAGACCTGCGAGGTGACGTCTCTGGCTTCCGGCATCCTCAGGTTGAGCCCGAATGCCGCGCTCCCCTGTTCGTCGTAGCGGGCGGCCACCGACTTCAGGAACGCCTGGTGCTGCTGCTCGTCGGACGCGAGCTTGCCGAACAGCTCCTGGACGGCGGGCTTCGTGGCCCGCTCGGCGGTCATCGAGTAGAACGTGTAGCCGTCGGTTTCGATCTGGTATGCCTTGTCCAGGATCTCGAGGATCGCCTCTCGGTTGTCGCCCATGACTCCCGTCCTCCCCCGGCGCCGAAGCGGTTTGCGATTCAGGCGGGAACGGCCGCGAGCTTCTCGGCCTGCTCGGCCAGCTCTTCGGCGGTCATGACCATTCCCCCCACCCGGCCGTAGAACGCCACCGGCGCGCGCCCAGCGACGATGGCGCGCACATCCTCCACCATCTGCCCCATCGACAGCTCGGTGACCAGCACCTGCCTGGCCCGCTCAACCGCCCGGGCCAAGGCCTCGTCGGGATAGGGGTAGAGCGTCACGGGACGGAACAGCCCGGCCTTCAGGCCCTTCTCCCGCAGCGCGTCAACCGATGTCCTCGCGATGCGCGCCACGGTGCCGTAGGCCACGATGAGCACGTCCAGGCTGTCGTCGGCCCGGTACAGCTCGCATCGCACTTCGCTCTGCATCGCGCGGTACTTCGCGCCCAGATCGAGATTGTGCTGCTCGAGTTCCTCGGCCTTGAGGAACAGCGAGTTCACGATGTTCGGCGGGCGCCCTGCCGCGCCGGTTGTCGCCCAGGCCTTGTCGGGCAGGGCGGCCGGGTCGATCCCCGGTTTGAACTCCACGGGCTCCATCATCTGCCCGATCAGGCCGTCGCCGAGGATCATCACCGGATTGCGGTACTTGTCCGCCAGGTCGAACGCCTCCATCGTCAGGTCGGCCGCCTCCTGCACGGTGGACGGCGCGAGGACCAGGAGCCGGTAGTCGCCGTGGCCGCCGCCCTTCGTGGCCTGGAAATAGTCCGACTGCGACGGCAGGATTCCGCCGAGGCCGGGGCCGCCGCGCATGATGTTGACGATGACGACCGGCAGCTCCGCGCCGGCCAGGTACGACACGCCCTCCATCATCAGCGAGATGCCGGGGCTCGACGACGAGGTGAGACAGCGGCAGCCGGCGCCGGCGGCGCCGTAGAGCATGTTGGAGGCCGCGACTTCGCTCTCGGCCTGCACGAACGTGCCCCCGACCTGCGGCAGGCGGCCGGACATGTACTCCGGGATCTCGTTCTGCGGCGTGATGGGATAGCCGAAAAAGAGCCGGCACCCAGCCTGGATCGCCGCCTCGCCGATGGCCTCGCAGCCCTTCATCAGTTTCTTCGCCATGTGCGATCTCCGCGGCTAGGCGGCGGAGGGCGGACGGGCGCAGGTCCGCCCGATCTCGACGCCCTTGGCCAGGCACGCCAGGTTGAGCTGCACGATCTTCTGCCGGCCCGCGAAGGTCTCGGCCAGTACGCCCTCGACCAGGTCCTTGCTGACGATGCCGGACGCCCCCAGAAAGGCGCCCAGAGCGACCATGTTGGCGGCCTTGACGCTGCCTTCCTCCTGGGCGATCTGGTTGGCCGCCACCGGCACCACCGTGAGGTCGGCGCGGGACGCGGGGCGGTTGATGAGGCTCGTGTTCATCACGAGGATGCCGCCGGGGCGGACCATCGGCTCGAACTTGTCGATCGACTGCAGGTTCAGCACGATGGCGCCGTGGGGCCGGCTCGTCACGGGCGAGCCGACCTGCCGATCCGAGAGCACGACGGTGCAGTTGCAGGTGCCGCCGCGCATCTCCGGGCCGTAGGCCGGCATCCAGGTCACCTCCAGGCCCGCTCTCATGCCCGCGTACGCGAGCAGCTTGCCGATGAGCAGCACGCCCTGGCCGCCGAAACCCGCCAGGATCAGTTCGTGGTGCATGGTCTCCTCCCGCTCGGCATCAGTGCGCGGCCTCCGGCGTTTTCACGTCACCCAGGGGGTAGTACGGCAGCATGTGCTCTTCGAGCCACTCGCAGGCTTCGTGGGGCTGCTGGCCCCAGCCTGTCGGGCACGTGGACACGACCTCGACGAGCGAGAAGCACACCTTGTCGATCTGGAACTTGAACGCTTTCCGGATGGCCTTCTTCGCGTTCATGATGGCCTTCGGCTCGTGCACCGACACCCGCGTCAAGTACGCCGGCGTTCGGAGCGTCGAGAGCAGCTCGACGATGCGAATCGGGTAGCCGGCCGTCGTGACGTCGCGGCCGAGCGGGCAGGTGGTCGCAATCTGCCCGGGCAGCGTCGTCGGGGCCATCTGGCCGCCCGTCATGCCGTAGATCGCGTTGTTCACGAAGACCACCGTGATCTTCTCGCCGCGGTTGGCGGCGTGGACCGTTTCCGCCATCCCGATCGACGCGAGATCCCCGTCGCCCTGGTACGTGAACACGATCAGGTCCGGCCTGCCCCGCTTGATGCCGGTCGCGACCGCCATCGCGCGCCCGTGCGAGGCCTGCTGCATGTCGCAGTTGAAGAAGTCGTACGCCAGGACCGAGCAGCCGACCGGCGCCACGCCCACGGCGTGCTCGCGGATGCCCATCTCGACCAGCACCTCGCCGACCAGGCGGTGGATGATGCCGTGGGTGCACCCCGGGCAGTAGGTCGTCGGCTTCTCGGTCAGGCCCTCGGTCCGCACCGTCGTCTTGCCCCGGTTCTCGACCTGCACTGCCGTGTCCGGGCACACCAGGAGACAGTACCGGCACCCGGTGCAATCGTCCACCCGCACCACCTCGGGATAGAAGTACCCCTTGGCGTTGATGTTCGTGGACATCTCGAGCACGTCTTCCGGGCACGCGTGCACGCACAACTCACAGCCCTTGCAGCGGTCCGCTTCGATGATCGGCGTTGGCACGGAGCCTCCTCTCTAGACGACGCTGGACCGGCGGCGCGTACCGTGCGGCCTTGGCTCCAGCGGGGTGGTCAGCCGGCGGACGAGCGGGAGGAACGGAAGGCCGCCGGCGGCGCCGACTCTGCCCGCGCTCGCGGCGGGACCGGCCAGCATGGCCCAGAACCGAACGGGAAGCCCCGTCGAGGCCGCGACCGCGCCCGCCAGGCCGAGCCCCGCTTCCACGGTGGCCGGGGTCGTCTCGTGCATGAGGTGCGTATTGGCGACGAGGCCGGTCACCGCCAGCTTCGAGGCCCGCTCGACCTCGCGGAGCATGGCGACGACGGCCTCCGGGGTCTCCGCGAACGGCCGGTTGCCGTTGACGACGAAGAGCACGTCGGCCTTGGCGGGATCGCCGAGCCCCGGAACGGAGCCGAGCACCCGCGACCCGACGTCCGCGCCGCCAACGTCCACGATCGCCCGCCCGTCACCCGCCATCGCTCTGCCAATCGCACCGCGCACCTCGGGCACGACGATGGGCAGGTCCGCATAGAGCCGGTCGTCCTTCGGCGCCACGAGCATAATGCCGCGGTCCTCCATCTCCTCGCGGAGCAGCCGAACGCGGAAGTACGGCTTCACCACGTCCAGATCGACGACCGTCACGCGCTCGCCGCGCTCCCGCCAGCCAAACGCGAGATTCAAGGCTATCTCGGTCTTCCCCGAGCCGAAATGGCCCACGAGTATGGTGACCGGGGCCGTGAGCGCCTCGAACGCCGTCGGCGGCGGAATATCAAGGGGCATAGGGAACTGACGATGCGGCCCGCGCAGGTGGGCGCCCGGGAGTGGACACCCGACAGCATAGCATGCCGGCCACTCCCCGGCACCCGGGCCGGCCGAGGCCCGGGGCCCCGGGGTGTTCGGGCCCGCCGCCATCGGGCGTCTCGGGAAGACCCTCTGGACGTTCACGCGGGCGCCGCTCTCCGCTCCCGGAGCGGCGCAGCGGCATCCCTGGCGCTGATGCAGCGCGCGGCGGCCGCAGGAAGGCGGCACACGCCGGCGGCGCGCGCCGCGCTGGCGTTCAGGCGGCTGCCCCCCGCGCTCATCGCTCTCTGGGCCGCGACGTTCGGGGTCGGCGCGTCTCGCTGAGATCGAACGGGTGGTCCAGCCTGGATCTCATCCAGTCCAGCCGCGCTTCGATCCGCTCCAGCTCCGTCTCGAACGAAGCATCGTCGAGCTGGCCGGCCGCGCGGCGCGCTTCAAGCGCCTGCCGCTGCAGGTCGAACCACCGGTCCGGATCGAAGTTATAGGTCATGATCCCCGCCCGCTCCGAGCGCCGGGGCTCACTCCCGGCGAAGCGGCACGGTCGGGATGTCGGGGAGGCCGCTCGTCCCCGCCGCCCCGGCGGAGGTCGGTGCCGGCTCGGACGCCCCGGCACGCCGATTGAACAGGTAGACGCCCAGCGCCGCGAGCCCACCCGCGAGAACGACCGCCCCCACGACCCTGACGAGCGCGAAGAACCAGGCGATCCCCAGGACCAGGGCGGCCCACTGCACCCACCAGTGCCCGGGCGAGGTCATCAGGTTGACGAGGAACAGGAACGCCAGCAGGATGGGCGCCGTGAACAGGAACTTCACCGATCGTAGCAGGCCGGAACCAGGCATCAACACTCAAGCCCCCTGTGACCATCTGACGAGGGAGCGCCTCCCCGGGTTTCACGCCCGCCTTCCGGCCCGCCTCACTCGAGGCCCGCTGCCTCGAAGACGGCTTTCGCGAGGGCCGAGTAGTCCTCGTCTCCGCGGCCGGCGGCCATCAGGGCGCCGACGTACTGCTGGACGAGCGCCGCCACCGGCGCCGGTACCTGCAGGTCGTGGATCGTCTGGCCCACGATGCCGAGGTCCTTGTGGTACAGCCTGGTCTTGAAGCCGGGGGCGTAGTTGCCCTTCAGGATCCGCTCGCCGTGCACTTCGAGAACCCGGCTGGCCGCGAAGCCGCCCAGGAGCGCTTCGCGGACCTTCGCCGGGTCGATCCCCGCCTTGCGCGCGATGGCGAACGCCTCGGCGACGGATGCGAGCGCGCCGCCGATGCAGACCTGGTTGCAGGCCTTGCAGAGCTGGCCCGCCCCGGGCGGCCCGATGTGCACGATGCGATCGGGATCGCCCACGGCGGCGAGCACCGGCCGCACGCGCTCGAGGGCCTCGGCGTCCCCGCCCACCATGATGGACAGCGTGCCGTTGATGGCGCCAATCTCCCCGCCGCTCACGGGCGCGTCCAGCATCGCCGCGCCTCGTGACGCGGCCGCCGCCGCCAGATCGCGCGCGGCGGCCGGCGCGATGGTGCTCATGTCCACGATCACGCTGCCCGGCCGGATCGTCGCGAACACGCCGCGCGGGCCTTCGAGGACCGCCCGCACGTCGGGCGCATCCGGCACGATGGTGATGACGACGTCGCTTCGCGCCGCCGCATCGGCCGGAGAGCCAGCCTCCGCCGCACCTGCCGCAACCAGCGCCTCGACCGGGGCGCGGCTCCGGTTGTACACGGTCAGCGGGAACCCTTTCTTCACGAGGTTGAGGGCCATGGGTCTCCCCATCAGGCCCAAACCGATGAATCCCACGCAATCCATGCAAGCTCTCTCGTTTCTGCCTGGTGAGGCGTGCCGTCCCCCTACTGCCGGACGAACTTCACGCGGCGCGCTCGCTCCGTCGTGATGAGCAGGCCGTCAACGTTCCCCGACGCGCCCCGCGTGAACCTCACCGTATCGCCGCCCTTGTCGAAGACGTCGGTGCAGGCCGGCGTCAGCACGGCCCGTTGGGCCGGACGGAACCGCAGCTCCAGCGCATTCCCCGCCACCGCGATCAGGTACCGCGTGTCCAGTTCCTCGCTGACGTAGTCGCCGGCATAGGCTGCCAGGGCCTCTGGCTTCGGCCGGAACGGCCCCTGGAGGTCCCATGTCCTGTGCTTCCCCGTCCCGCGCTTCTCGACGATCCGGGATGCCGGCAGCCCTTCGGACCAGCCGACGCCTGTCGAGAACCGCCGGCTGCCGTCGCTCGACAGCAGCTCCCCGTCGCCGACCGGCACGAGCAGCTGCCCGCCGATCTTGAGGCTCCGCGCCGACGGCTCCCACTCGAGGCGCAGCAGGAGGTCAGTCGGCTTTTCCAGGTAGTAGCCCGCCATCCGCTGCAGGACGACGTCCGGCACGTCGGCTTTCCTTGCAACCGGAATCTTCTTCAGCCTCGGGCCCAGCATCAGGTCTGCGATTTGGTGCGCGTACGCCGAAGGGTCCGCCGCGAGGGTGTTGCACAGGATCCCCACCGACAGGCCATCGTCGGGAAAGCGCCCGAGGTAGGCTCGGTAGCCGGCGGTCGTGCCGCCGTGGCTCACCTCGCGAACGCCCCGGTAGTCCTGCACGTAGAGGCCGAGCCCGTACTCGGTTTCGGACCCGTCGTTGAGGCGCCCCTTCGTCTGCAGCAGATCCACCATGGCCTGCCCCCCGACGCGCGGGTGGTCCAGGTTCTCGTTCCAAAGGAGCAGGTCGCCAACCGTGGTCAGCAGGCCGCCGTTCCCGATGACGTTCGTGAAGGGCATGTACGTCCGGTGCTCGCCGTTTGGCAGCTGCAGGTACGCCGTGGCGCGGCCTTCGACGACGGCGGAGAAGTCCTCACGCCATCGCGTGCGCGTCATGCCGAGAGGCCGGAACAGGCGCTCCTGACAGAAGGCCTCGAGGCTCGTGCCCGACGCCCGCGCGACAATCACGCCGAGCAGGGTGTACCCGGTGTTGTTGTAGAGGAACTCGTCGCCCGGCTTGAAGTTCAGCTCTCTGTAGCGGCCGGCCAACTCGAGAATCTCGGCCACCGAGTGCACGGCCAGGCCCGGCGGCCGGCCTGCCATCGTCAGCATCGGCCATTGGCTTCGAAGGCCGCTCGTGTGGCCGAGCAGGTGCCTGACGAGGATCGGGGCGCCGAACTCCGGCAGCTCCGGCACGTGCGTCCGCACCGGATCGTCGAGCGACAACTTGCCGTCCTGGGCGAGGAGCACGACGGCAGCGGCCGTGACCTGCTTCGCGACCGACCCTGCCTCGAATACGGTCAGGGGCCGGATCGGCACGCCGTACTCCAGGTTGGCCATGCCGTATCCCTGCAGGTGGACCAGTCGGCCCCGCGAGGCTACGCCGACGGCGCAGCCCGGCGACGACGTCCGGTCGACAGGGGCGAAGATCCTGTCGATGGCCCCTGGCGCGGGCTCCGTGATGGGGGGCTGCTGGGCTGCCTGGGACGGGCGCGCGCGCGCCGGCCAGAGAACGAGAGCAAGGGCCAGCACGACCGCCCCGAAGCATGGACGCCGGCGCATGACTCGTCTCCTTTCACGACGACGGCCGCAGCTTCGTGACGGGGATCCCGCAGAGGAACCGGAACGTCGTGTCGCCCGCGTTCACGTACTCGTGCTCGACGCCGGGCGGCACGAACACCACGTCCCCGGGCTTCAAGTCGTGCCACTCGCCGGCGAGGAACACGCGCCCCTTGCCCTCGACGACGAAGTTCTCGTGTTCGTAGTTGTGCTGGTGGTGCGGCGAGTTGCCGCCCGGGCCGATCTCCACCATCCGCAAGGCGTAGACGGGCGCGCCGTCGCGGGCATCGTCGATCAGCCACCGCATCGTCGCCCCTGGCGCGCGCAGGCCGACGGGTTCTGCCGGCACGTCGGTGTAGTGACACACTTTGGCTTTCGGCTCGGCCATGGTCTGCTCCCTGGTTCCGCGACACCCCGGCCGGGGCTTCGCCCTGGCCTTCGGGGTCGCCTGCTCTCAGCGCTTGAGCCGGTGCGCGATGTCGCGCACGACGGCCCGATCCGTCACGTCGTACAGGTTCTCCGGCGGATAGAGCGCCCCGCCGAAGGTGACGGCGGGACGGTGCCGCGTCGAGTCGTCGCGCTCGGTCTTCCACGCCGCGATGTGAATCTGGCGGCAGCCCGTCCGCGCGATCACCTCATCCACGTGGAACGGCTTGATGCCGCCGCCTGGCATGATCTGGATCCGGCCAGCGGCATAGTCGATGAGCCGCGCGATCAACGGCATCCCCTCCCAGACCGTGTCGCACTGCCCGCTCGTCAGGACGCGCGTGATGCCTAGATCGATCAGCTCGTCGAGCGCCCGGAACGGATCGGGCGTGACGTCGAACGCGCGGTGGAACACCGCGTCCCGATCGCCGACGCGATCGCGAAGGCGCCTAGTCCGAGGCAGGTCGATTCGGCCGTCCTCGGTGAGGATGCCGAACACCACGCCGTCGGCGCCTTGGGCCACGGCCATCTCCGTGTCGCGCTCCATGGCCGCCATCTCCGTGGCGGTGTAGCAGAACCCCCCGCCACGCGGGCGGGCCATGAAGATCACGGGGATGTCGAGACGGGCCTTGGCTTCGACCAAGGTGCCGAACGACGGAGTCAGGCCTCCATGGAAGAGCGAGGAGCACAGTTCGACGCGGTCCGCTCCGCCCGCACCCGCCTCGAGCGCGTCGTCGAGGGACCCGCAGCAAATCTCCAGCAGCACGTGCGGCATCCGGCCTCCTACCTGAGTTTCCACTCGTGAATGCCCGCGGAGAATCCCTCGGGCAAGCTTACCTCCAGCCGGACGGCAGTCGTCGTCACCGGCGTGAAGCGGACGGTATTGTAACGGTCGAGCGCCACGCCGTACTCGCCGCTGGTTTCCACCGGCAGCCATGCGTCGCCCCGCTTGTACACGAGGCGCCAGGTCCTCGGCGCCCGGCAACCGCCCTCGCTCGTGTCGGCATACCAGTAGACGGACGCCTCGGAGACGGTCGTGTCCGGCGGGAGGTCGTACTGGACCCATTCGAGGCTGCCCGTCTTGGGGCGCCAGTGCATGTACAGCGGTTCCCGGTCGCCCGACCGCGCCGGCTCGTACTGTTCGTTGAGCCCCTCCAGCCCGCGGGCGCCTTCGGACGCCGAGACGCGCGCCTGCGACGCCACCGTGGGCTCCGGCGCCGGCCTGGCCTTGGCGGGATCGCGCGCGAGCCAGACCGCCATCTCCCCTGGCCCGCGGTGCGCCCACGCGTAGTACGGAATGAGCGTCAGCGGCACGCGCTGCGACTGAACGGCGCCTTCCTGCATGCTGAGCGCCGTCGCCCGGCCCGTGATGGCGACGATGCCGCCCAGTTGCGAAGGGCGCCACTCGGTTGCCCACGACGGCGCGCTGTCGATCACCAGGTTCGTGACGCGTCCGCCGTGATCCACGGACTCGGCGGCGTAGACGATCGGGCCCCGCTCGATGGCCACGCGGCCCTCGTCGGCGGCGACCGCGGGGTGCGCCACCACGCGGCGGACCGGCATCGGAAGGTGCAGGTCCACCGTGTCGCCGGCCGCCCATTCCCGGGCGATGGCGGCGAAGCCGCGCTCGAGCCTGATCGGCACGAGCAGGCCGTTGACCTTGAGCGACACCGAGTCTCGGACAGGCTCCGCGTCCCGGTAGAGGTCGCCCGGGACCGGCCTGCCGAGCGACCAGCCGGGCACCCTCACCATCAGCGTGAAACGGGCCGGTCTCGCCGGCGAGACCGTGACACGGACATCGCCGTCCCAAGGATACCGTGTCTGCTGTTCTATCCCGACGGTCCCGACCGGCGTCGAGACCTGCGCCCGGCCCTGCGCGAACAGGCTGACGAACACCCGGTCGCCCGCCGTCGCGTACACGTGCGAGGGCACCGACAAGATGAAGCGGGGCAGGTTGCTCGGGCAGCAGGCGCACGCGAACCACGGGCTGCGCGCATGCTGTCCCAGCGACAGGAGAGGGTTCGGGTAGAAGAACGTGTCCCCCGCCAATGAGAGGCCCGAGAGCATCGCGTTGTACACGGCGCGCTCGTAGACGTCCATGTAGCGCGCGTCCAGCTTCAGCAGGAACATCCGGTGGTTCCAGAGCGCATTGGCGATGGACGCGCAGGTTTCCGCGTACGCCGAGTTCGTGAGCTCATAGGCCGGGCCGAATCCCTCCCACTCGCCCTCGGCGCCGATGCCGCCGGTCAGGTAGAGCTTCCGGAGCACGACATCGTCCCAGATGCGGTCGAGGGCGGCCACGTAACGGGCTGCGCCCGTCAGGGCGGCGACGTCCGCCATGGCCGTGTACATGTACGCGGCGCGGACCGCGTGGCCGACGGCCTCGTCCTGGTCTACGACCGGCTTGTGATCCTGCGCGTACTCGCCGTACAGTTGGTGCCCCGCTGCATTCCCGCGCTCGTCCAGGAAGAACTTGGCGAGCGTCAGGTAGCGCCGGTTGCCCGTGACGCGGAAGAGCCTGACCAGCCCGATCTCGATCTCCTGGTGCCCCGGCGGATACCGGAGGCCGGCGGGCCCGAACGTCCGGTCCACGAGATCGGCGTTCTTCGTGGCCACGTCCAGCAGGGTCTTCTTCCCGGTGGCCTGGTAGTGCGCGACGGCCGCCTCGTAGAGATGTCCCGCGTTGTACAGCTCGTGGCTGTCCCGCTCGTTCGTCCAACGCGCGCTCCCGGCCATCGGCATGGTCCGGGCGGGATCGATCGTCCGGGCGGTGAACAGGTAGCCGTCGGGCTCCTGCGCTTTGGCGATCTTCGCGATCAGCGCGTCGAGGTAGGCATCCAGCGCCGGGTCGGCGCGCCTGGCCAGCGCGTACGACGCGCCTTCAATGAGCTTGAACACGTCGGAGTCGTCGAAGGAGTAGCGGGTGCAGAACGCGCCGTCCGCCTCGCCTCCGGCGATCTCGAAGTTCCTGATCCGCCCGGTCAGTTCGCTCTGCCTGAAGGCGGCGCCGAGCGTCACCGCCTCGACCGTCGCGAGGCGGGAGGACCAGAAGCCGTCGTTGAACGTGACCGCGGCGGCCGGGACGGGTGCGCCCGGATAGTCCACGGGCGGACCATCTGCCGGCCGGTTCGCGATCGCGGCCAGGACGGCGGCTGCGAGGACGGCGACGCCGGCGATGTTCGGTCTCCGCATGCTCGAGTCCCCCAGGGGCCCATCGGACGGCCGCGCCATCGGCGCCCGCGCGCCGCCGCAGGCTGAATCTAGCGCAAGTCCGGGGATCAACGCGAGCGCTTCGCCCCGGGCTGCCCGCCAGTCTGCTACGATGTCGGCAAGCCGGCCCGGCCGGGGAGGTGCCCTTGGCAGACACCACAGCGTCGCTCGTCGAGCACATCGCCCGGGTCCTGGACGCGTCGGCCGATCGCCCGTCGTGGGACGACTACTTCATGGCGATCACGCTGCTGCTGGCGTCGAGGTCCGCGTGCGGCCGCCTCCATGTCGGCTGCGTGCTGGTGTCGGGCGGTGACCACCGGAACCGCATTGTCGCCGCCGGCTACAACGGCTTCCTGCCAGCCGCGCCCCACCGTTCGCGCCTCCGCGACGGGCACGAGCAGGCGACGGTGCACGCCGAGCAGAACGCGATCGCGGACGCGGCGCGGCGGGGCGTCAGCGTGGCGGGTTCGGTCGCCTACATCTCGCACTTCCCGTGCCTCAACTGCGCGAAGATGCTCGCGGCCGCCGGCGTGCGCGAGATCAAGTACCACGACGACTACAACAACGACGGCCTCGTGCTGGAGCTGCTGGCCGACGCCGGCGTGACGATCTCGAAGTACTGACGCGGCGCGCGGCCGCCGGACCGAGAGCCGGACTCAGCGCGGACCGCGTGGGCGAGGCGCCCGGGCCGACGCCCCGGCGCATGCGGCCCATTCCCGCTCGAAATCACCGAGCGAAATCTGGATCCAGGACTCGAAGGCGGGCTCGAGCGGCTCGCCTGCCGACAGGTCTCTCAGAAGCCCCATGACCCGCACAGGACCGGCCCGATCCAGCAGAGCCTGCACGGCCAGCGCGCTCACGCCGTAGGCGAGGGCCACGCGATCGGCCGGCAGCGACGCGAACGAGCGCCGCAGGTCCTTGAGCGGGATCGCCGCCTGCGCCCGCGACAGTTCGCGTTCGGCCCGCTCGAGGCCACCCGGCTCGAGGGCCGTGGCCAGCCCCTCGTTGAGCCACGCCGGCACGCCGGTCGGCGCCGCGCTGAACAGCAGCGCGTGGACGTACTCGTGGGTCAGCACCCGCTCGAGTTCCTCGCGATTGTCCAGGCCGCCCCGGACGGGAAGACGGATCCGCCCATCGAAAAGCCCCCCGCTCCATCCGGGCGTACGGGTGACGTCGCGAAACTGCTGCTGAGTGTAGAGGACGACCGTGACGGGTTCTGGCGGATAGACCAGCAGGTAATCGCCGACGCGCGCATAGGCGGCTTCGAGGATGTCGACGGCCGCCGAGGCCAACTGCTCTTCCGCTCGGCCCTCGAAGAGCACCGTGAAGTGCCCGCCCCGGGTCTGCTGGAACTGGTCATGAAGGAAGGATTCCTTCCTCCAGTCCTCGAGACGCGCGAGCAGCTGCTCGTGATCCGGCGCGCGGACGAGGGCGGCCTCGTAGACCCGGATCGCGCCCTCGACGTCGCCGGCCTCGTGGAGCAGCGTGCCCAGGAGCTGCGACGCCGGCGTCAGCGCCGGATCGATCCGCAGGGCGCGCGTGAGGGCGTCTCTCGCGTCCACGGCGCGGCCGAGGCGCCGGGCGACAATGGCCGACCCGACGAGCAGCGCGGCATCATCCGGCCTCGACGCGAGGGCCCGTGTGAAGGCCGCCTCGGCATCCTTGTAGCGAGCCTCCTCGAGAGCCTGCCAGGCCGCGCGGGCCTGGTCGGTCTGAGGAACCACGACCGCCAGCGACTGTGCCGGCGCGGGGGCGGCGAGCGCCGCCGCCAGAGCCACCAGCACGGTCAGCCGCATCACGCGAAAGCGCCGGACTCGAAACGCGGGCATGCCGCCCCCATCATATCCCCGCGCGGCCTCCCCCCTGCGGGCGGCGCGCGCCGGCCCGCACGACGTGGCGGCGGCGCCGGCCGTGCCACTCGGACAAGGCCGCGAGCAGCATCGGCACGCTCCGGCCGGCCTCCGCCAGGCGGGCTGCTGAGCCGCGGAAGACCAGGGCGATGTCGGCTTCGCGGCGCCGCTCTCCCTGCGCGCCGGCGAGCGCCAGGAGGTTCCGCACACCGACCGAGGTGGCCGAGGGCTCCGCGCCGTCGTGCCCGTCCTTCATTCGAACGATGAGCGAGCGATCCCGGCCCGAGGTCGCGAACCAGCCGCCCGACGACCGGTCCCAGAAGAGGTCGTCCTGTCGGTGCTGGAGGTCGAGCGCCCAGTCGAGCCACTCGGGGCCGCCGCCAGCCTCGTACAGCTCGATCAGCCCCCAGACCAGACAGGCGTAGTCCTCGGCGAAGCCCTCGACCGAGACCGCGCCCGCGCGCCAGCGACGGAAGAGCGTTCGCGCCTCCGGATTCCAGAGGCGCGCCTTCGCGAACCGCGCCGCGCGGCACGCGGCGTCCAGGTAAGCCGCGCGCCCCAGCTGGCGCGCGCCGCGCGCGAAGGCCGCGATCATCAGCCCGTTCCAGGCTGCAAGCACCTTGTCGTCGCGAAGCGGCCTCGGGCGCGCGGCGCGCGCGGCGAGCATCGCGGCCTTCGCGCCGGCGAGCAGCCGCCTGACCTGGCCGAGCGGGAGCCGGTGCCGGGCCGCGAGCGCCTCGGCCGGCATGGCGACGTGCAGCAGGTTCCGGCCGGCGAACTCGCCGTGCGGATCGATCGGCGCGTTGCCCTGGCGCTCGATCCCGAAGTGCTCGGACACGAGCGGCGCGCGGTCGCCGAGGAGCGCGTCGACCTCCTCCGCGCTCCACAGGTAGAACGCGCCTTCTGACGCCCGCCGTTCGGCCGGCATGGCGCCGGCCGGCGGCACGCTGTCGGCGTCCTCGGCCGAGTAGAACTCCCCGTCCGGCCCGGTCATGTCGCGCAGGACGTAGTCCAGCGTCTCGCCGGCGATCTCGGCCAGCGCTTCGTCCGAAGACGCATCGGCCGCGTCGAGCAGCGCAATCACGAGCTGGGCCTGGTCGTAGAGCATCTTCTCGAAGTGCGGCAGGCGCCAGTCGGGATCCACGGCGTAGCGATGGAACCCTCCGCCGATGTGATCGCGGATGCCGCCCGACGCGATCGCCCGCAACGTCCTGACCGCCATCTCGAGCGGCGCCTCCGATCCCGTACGCCGGTGCTCCTGGAGCAGGAACAGCAGCTCCGAGGCGCGCGGGAACTTGGGCGCTCGGCCGAATCCGCCTCGCTGGCGGTCGAACGACGCCGCGAGTTCCGCCACCGCGCGATCGAGCACGTCCGTGCCGGGCACGCCCCCGGCGGAGGGTGCAGGCGATGCGGCCAGTTGCCGCAGGTGCGCGGCCGCCCGCCGGGCGGCGTCGGCCACCCCGCGTCGGTCGTCCCGCCACGCCCGCGCGATCTCGCCGAGGAGCGCCGCGAATCCGGGCCGGCCGCCGCGATTGTCGGGCGGGAAGTAAGTGCCGCCGAAGAACGGCTCCAGGTCGGGCGTGAGCCAGACGCTCATCGGCCACCCGCCGGCCCCCGTCGTCGCCTGCACGTACAGCATGTAGAGGCGATCCACGTCGGGGCGTTCCTCCCGGTCCACCTTGACCGGCACGAACCGGGCGTTCAATTGCGCTGCCACCGCGGGATCCTCGAAGGATTCGTGCGCCATGACGTGGCACCAATGGCAGGTGGCGTAACCGATCGAGAGGAAGACGGGGCGATCCTCCAGCCTAGCGCGCGCAAACGCCTCCTCGCCCCAGGGATGCCAGTCCACGGGGTTCGAGGCGTGCTGCAGGAGGTAAGGGCTGAGTTCGGACGCGAGGCGGTTCACGGTCCTTACGACGCGTTCAGCGGCAGGGCGGGTCCGCGCAGCTCGCGGCGGATGCGCGGGATCGCGGCCGTGAACTCGACGCCGAAGAGCAGGATGACGGCCGAGACGTACACCCAGATGAGGAACCAGACGACGGTGGCGATGGAGCCGTGGACGCTGGCCTGCGCAAACGAGCGCACGTACCACGAGAACGCCTCGTAGGCCCCCCGCCAGAGAATGGCGGTCACCACGGCCCCCGGCCACACGTCCCGGAACCGCACCTTCGTGTTCGGCACGAAGTAGAAAATCAGCCCGACAATCAGCACGAACACCAGGAACGCGCTCAGGGGACTGCCGAAGCCCGACAGGCCCGCGAGGAACGGGAGCCTGGCCAGAAGGAGCGTGAACCACGATTCGCCCCTTACCTTGGCCGCACTGAGCAGGAGCAGCGCGGCGAAGAGCATCAGCCCGGCGGCCGCCATCATGAGGAGCGAGAACCAGCGGTGCTGCCAGAAGCTCCGCGGGCGCTCCACGGCCCAGGCATGGTTCACGGCCGTACTGATCGCGCCAAAGACGCCCTGCGAGGCCCAGAGCAGGCCCAGCGCGCCGCCGATGCCGAGCTTGATCCGGGTTCCCCAGAACACGTTCACGTTGTTCGCGAGGAAGTCGGGCTGCGCCGGGAAGTAGCGCAGGACGAACTCCACGACCTCGACGCGCAGGTCGCGGCCCGCCGGGACGGCGCCGAGAACGGACATCGACAGCAGCAGGAACGGCAGGAACGACAGGAGCGCGTAGTAGGCGATGGCGGCGGCGTGCGTCAGGTCGTCGCTGCCCCAGGCGAGTTCGATAATACCGCGCCAGGCGGCCCGTCCCATCAGCGACAGGCCGTCGCGGCCTTGTCGGGCGAGCCGGCGCAGCCGACCGGTCGCCGGGTTTGTCTCCGGAGGGGGAAGGTCCTCGTCAGACACCGTCACGCGCCATCCGCGTTTCAGTACCCCTCGGCCTCGTTCCGGTCCCCGCCCGCGGTCCGGGGGCCCAGTCCGCGCCGGAACGATCGCAGCGTCAGAAATCCGTCCGCCGCCGCCGCCATGGCCCGCTCCGCGGCCTCTCCAAGCCGCCGCAACTCGCCGAGGACCTCGTCGAGCCCCGGGTCGAGACGCTCGCGCAACCGACGCCCGGCCGCCGTCAGGAAGAGGTAGCCGACGAGGCCTCCGACAAGGGCGCCCACCCCGGCCGACACCGCTACCCGGGCCCGGTCCTCCACGGCTCTCCTCCTCCCGCGACGCGTGTCGCGCTGTGCCGACAAGATACCGCAAGCGGCCCGATCGCCGCCAGCCCGCTCGTCCTGGGGGCCTGCCGGCCCGAGCCGCGGCGCGTGCGGCCCGGCGAGGCGGAGCTTGACGAGGCTGCCGCCCCTGGCCCGCATGGAGGCGGCGGAGGCGGCCTAGTCGGGACGACCGGCGCAGGGGGAAATCAGGAACCGCGCCGCGCGCTCGAAGCGGCCCGCCCAGGCCGACTCGTGGTGCGCCGCGCCCCGTTCCTCGACATACATCAGGCCATGGCGAGGCCCGCCCGCCCTCCGCCTGAGGAGCCGCGCCATGGCCCGGGCGTCCCGCACGGCCCGCCGCTCTTCGCCCGTCCCGATGTCGAGGTAGATCGCGCCGGACCAGGGCGCGCGGCTGTTCTTCACGACGTCGAAGATCGCTCCTCCGCCGAACCACAGCGACGGGCTCATCACGCCGGCGAATCCAAACACGGTGTCATGGCGGAAGAACCCGTACAGGCTGATGAGCCCCCCCATCGACGACCCCATGATCCCGGTGCAGGCCCGATCGGGCCGCGTCCGGAAGCGGCGGTCGATTTCAGGCTTCAGCGTCCGGACCACGAACTCGAGATAGCGGTCTCCGCGGCCGCCGCCGCGCCGCTCGTCCCGAAACGGGCTGTACTCGTCCACCCGCTCCATGCCCATGTTCGGGATCGCCACGGCGATTGCCTCAATGCCCTCGCCTGCGAGACGTTCGAGCGTCTCGTTGACGCGCCACTCGCCGGCGAACGACGTCACCGGGTCGAACAGGTTCTGGCCGTCGTGCATGTAGACGACGGGAAACGGCCCTCCGCCCCGCTGGTGGGACGGCGGCAGGTAGACCAGGACGTCGCGAGTGTTGCCGAGCTCCGGACTCGTCACGCCGGCGAGAACCCGGATGTCGCCCGCGAGGGGCTTCCCAACAGGCCGCGCTACCACGTCGCTCGCTGTCATGCCAGTTCGACTGTCGAAGCAATCATCGTAGCCGGGAGACCGCCTGCCGGCCAAGAACGCGCGGGAGCCACCCCGCTGGTCTGGGGTAAGCTGGAAGCTCCATCCCCGACGGAGGCCGCCATGACCGAAGCCGACGCACTGACGGTGCTCTGCCTCGCCAGCTACGAGAAGGGCGAGGAGTTCATGCGGGAATGCCATCGGCTGGGATGCCGGGTGCTGCTTGTGACGCTCGAAAGCCTCAAGAAGGCCGCCTGGCCTCGAGAGGCGATCACGGAAACCTTCTACATGCCCCGGGATCTCGGGCGCGAAGACCTGTTGAAGGGCGTCAGCCACATCGCCCGGACGCGCCGCCTCGATCGGATCGTCGCCCTCGACGATTTCGACGTGGAAACGGCGGCACTCCTGCGCGAACACCTCCGCGTGGCGGGCATGGGAGAGACGACGGCACGGTACTTCCGGGACAAGCTGGCCGAGCGCATGAAGGCCCGGAGCGCCGGCATCCCGGTGCCGGACTTCGTGCACGTCCTGAACGACGAGGCCATCCGGGCGTTCGCGGCCGCCGTGGGCCCACCCTGGATCCTGAAGCCGCGTTCGCAGGCCGCGGCCATGGGTATGAAGCGCGTCGATCGCCTGGAGGACCTCTGGCCGGCCATCGACTCGCTCGGCGACCGGAGGTCGTTCTACTTGCTCGAGCGCTTCGTGCCGGGCGACGTGTTCCACGTCGATGCCATCGTGCGCGGCCGGGCCGTGGTCTTCCAGGCGATGCACCGCTACGGCCAGCCGCCCTTCGAGGTCGCGCACGCCGGCGGGGTCTTCACGACGATGACCGTGCCGAAGCACGACCCGGCCTGGTCCGCTCTCGCGGCGATGAACCGCGACGTGCTGGCGCTCTTCGGCATGGTCCGGGGCGTGGCGCATACGGAGTTCATCCGGAACGCGGCAGACGGCGTCCTGCTCTTCCTCGAGACGTCCGCGCGCGTCGGAGGCGCCCATATCGTCGATCTGGTCGAGGCGGAAACGGGCCTCAACCTCTGGCGGGAGTGGGCGAGACTCGAAGTCGCGGGCGAGGACGGCGCCTACGATCCGCCGCCGCTGGCGGACAGGCATGCGGGGCTGGTGCTGACGCTGGCGCGGCAGGAGCGGCCCGACCTGTCCGCCTACGCGGATCCGGAGATCGTCTACCGGGTGAAGAAGCCCCACCACGCCGGTCTGATTGTGGCTTCGGCGGACCAGGCGCGCGTCCGCGCCCTGGTCGAGGAGTACGCGTCACGATTCACGGCGGACTTCTTCGCGTTCGCCCCGGCGCCCGAGGAACCGCCGGAATAGCGTGCCGACGTTGTATGCTTAGGCGCACCGGATCAGCGGCAGGCCGCCGTGACCCGACTGCGACACCCACTGCCCAGGCCGGGCCCTCCGCCCTGGGCGGACGTTACAAAGGAGCAGACCGATCATGGCCATTCACAGCGCGCGTGCGGTTTGGAAAGGAAACTTGGCCGACGGAAACGGGGTAATGACGCTGCCAAAGGGCGCCTACGAGGGCCCCTTCACGCGGGCGTCCCGGTTCGAGACGGGGCCCGGCACCAACCCGGAGGAACTCATCGGGGCGGCGCACGCAGGCTGCTTCTCAATGTACCTTTCGGCGATCCTCTCGGCGAGCGGGTTCCCGCCTGTGGAGATCCGGACCACCGCCACGGTGCACCTCGGCGACGGTCCGGCCATCACGCTCATCGAACTCGACTCCGAGGCCCAGGTGCCCGGCTGCGACGAGGCCGTGTTCCTCGAGCACGCCGAGAAGGCGAAGGCGGGATGCCCGGTGTCGAAGGCCCTATCGGCTGTGCCGATGACGCTGAAGGCGAAGCTGGTGAAGTAGCGAGGGCCGGCGCGAACCAGCCGTGGCACTCCGGATCCTGGCCGTCGGCGACATCGCCTGGGACATCTTCGTCCGTCCCGAGGGCGACCTGGTCCGCGGCTCCGACGCGCTCGGCACGGTGGACGTCCTGCCGGGCGGGGCCGCCGCGAACGTCGCGGTGTGGGCGCGGCGCCTGGGCGCCGACGTCACGCTCGTCGGCAAGATCGGGGACGACACGCTCGGCGCGCTCATGCTCGCCCATCTGCGGTCTGAGGGCGTCGCGAGCCACGTCATCACCGTGCCGCGCTCTGCGACCACCCGCGTGGGCATCCTCGTCGCTCAGGACGGCGAGCACTCGTTCGTCATCGACCATACGAAGGTGCTGCGCTTCGGCGAGGAGGATGCCCCGCCGGGCCTGCTCGACGGCGCCGACGCCGTCTATTTCAACGGCTACGACATCTTCCTTGCGCGATCGACGGCGTTCCTCGAGCCGCTGCTGGCCGCGGCGAGGCGCCGCGGCATTCCGCTGGCCTTCGACCCGTCGTCGTTCGCGCTCATCGACGCATACGGAGCTTCGCGGCTGCTCGACGGCGTCGGCCCGCTCGACGTGCTGCTTCTGAACGAGGCCGAAGCCGAGGCGCTGCGCCGCGGGACGGGCGCCGAGTTGACGACGCGGGCGTCGCTGGTCGTCGTCAAGCGGGGGCCCGGCGGGGCGTCGGCCCACGCGGCCGGCGCCGCCTGGTCCGCCGGGGCCGAACGAGTCGCCGTCGTCGACACGACGGGAGCGGGAGACGCGTTTGACGCGGCTTTTCTCGTCGAATGGCTGCGGACGCGCGACGTGGAGGCCGCGCTCAGCGCGGGCAACCGGCTCGGGGCGTGGGTGGCGGGCCACCTCGGTGCCCAGCCGCCTCTGCCGGGCTGAGCCCAGTCGGCGGCGCGCCGCGTTCACGCGGCTGGATCGGGTCGGTGAAGGGGGGCGCCGATGCCGCGAAACGCAGAAGTCATCCGCCAGTGGAAGATCCTGCGGTCCATCGAGGCCGCGCGCTGCGGGCTGACGGTCGCCGAGCTGGCCGCGAGCGCCCGGGTGGTCACGCGGACGATTTGGCGCGACCTCGCCGCGCTGCAGGAAGCGGGGTTTCCCCTCGTCGACGAGTCGCGGGACAACCGCACGTACTGGAAGATCAACCAGAGCCCCTTCAAGCACCTCACTCAGCTTGGGCTGTCGCTCTCCGAGTTGTGCGCCCTCTACCTCAGCCGGCGGCTCGTCGAATCGCTCGTCGGCGTCCCCTTCCAGACGGCCCTGGGCGACGCGTTCGCCAAGTTCGAGCGCGACCTGCCCGAGCGCATGAAGCAGTACCTGGATCGGTTGCCGGCCCTCATGACCGCGAGGCCCGCCACCGGCAGGCTCTCCCTGCCGAAGGGGCACGACCGGATGATCGAGCAACTGGTGGACGCCTCGGTCGCCCTCAGGCACGTGCGGATGCGGTACTACTCGCTCTCGCACGACCGGGAGGCCGACTACCTCGTGTATCCCCTGCGCTTCGTGTGCACGGCGGGCGCGATGTACTTGCGGGCGTGGGTGCCCGAGCGGTCGCAGGTGCTGACGTTCGCCGCCCACCGCGTGCGCCGCGTGTCCGTGCTCGAAGAGCGGTTCGTGCCCGACCCCGAATGGGCCGAGCGGGCCCTTTCGCAGTCGCTTGGCCCCACCAGCGGCCCGCCGGTGCACATCGTGCTGCGGTTCGACCGCGCGCTGGCGCCTATGGTGGCCGAGCGCCAGTACCATCCAAGCCAGGTCGTGACGCGGCATCCGGACGGCTCGCTGACACTCGAGCTCGACGTGTGCGACGATGTCTGGCTGAGGAGCTTCGTGCTGCAATTCGGCCACCGGGTTCGCGTGATCGGCCCTCCGACGCTCGCCGAGCAGATCCGCGACGAGCTCGACGCCGCGCGCCGGCATTACGCGCCGGCCGACCGGGTCGAGGCGCTGGCCACGTCGCAGGCTCTCATTGATTTGGGAGACCAGTGGCGGCTGCCCTTCTGACCGCGCGCCTCAGGATGCCTTGCGCTCGGCCGCGCTCGGCAGATCGGCGGCGTGAAGGCCCCGGTTTTCAGCGCGTCACGCCTGCAGCCGCCGCAATTCGATGTCGGCCATCAGTGGCGCCCGGTCGGGCGCCGCGCGGCCTGCGGGCCGCGCCGGGTCCGTGACGCCCGCACCGGCGGCGGACAGTCTCCCGGCACGCAGGCGGTTGCGTTCGGCGCGGTAGCACTGGAAACACAGCGTGTGCTGGCGGTCCGCCTTGACCTCGCCGCAGCGCGCGAACAGCGCCCGTCGGATCCGGCACGCGGCGCAGAAGCGCGCTCTCGGCCGGACTGTCTTGTCCCGCCCTCGCGCTCCCGGCGCTGCCTCGTCGAGCCCCTGCCACAGCCGCCTCGCGTCCCGGTTGCCATGAATCATCGCAGCCCCCCTGGCCTGACGGCAGAGAGCGTACGGCCCGGATGTGACAGGGGAGGTCGCGCCCGCCGCCCCGCACGCCACCGCGGGCCGGCGGCGACGGCCGGCGCGCAAGGCGGAAAGGCCGGGCTGGCGCATTGCGTTCGCCCGCCAGGCGGACTAGGATGCCGCCGTGGGAGAGCCATGAGAGCCCAGGTTCTGCGGCGCATCGCGCCTGTCGACAGCGACCGCGACTCGCTCGAGCTCTGCGAGTTGCCCGACCCGATTCCGGGCCCCGGCGACGTCCTGATTCGGGTGTCCGCCTGCGGGGTTTGCCATACCGAACTCGATGAGATCGAAGGCCGGACCCCACCGCCGCTGCTCCCGGTGGTCCCGGGGCACCAGGTCGTCGGCCGTGTCGTACAGTGCGGGCCGAGGCCGTCGGTGCTCAAGCCGGGCACGCGCGTCGGGGTCGCGTGGATTTACTCAGCGTGCGGCCGGTGCGTGTACTGCCTGGCGGGACAAGAGAACCTGTGCGCATCGTTCCGCGCCACCGGCCGGGACGTCAACGGCGGCTACGCGGAGCTGCTCGTGGCCCGCCAGGACTTCGTCTTCCCGCTGCCTGACACGCCGCTGACCGACGCCGAGGCGGCGCCGCTGCTGTGCGCGGGCGCCATTGGCTGGCGGTCGCTGCGCCTCGCGAACCTGCCCAACGGGGGCCGGCTCGGCTTGACCGGGTTCGGCGCATCCGCGCACCTGGTGCTCAAGCTGGTGCGTCACCGCGACCCTGAGGCCGAAGTGTTCGTCTTCGCCCGCAGCGAGGCGGAGCGGTCCTTCGCGCGCGAGCTTGGCGCGGCGTGGACGGGCGACACGGCGGATGCGGCCCCGTGGCCTCTCGATGCCATCATCGACACCACGCCTGCGTGGCGGCCGGTAGTCGGGGCGCTCAAGAACCTCGCGCCGGGCGGCCGCCTCGTGATCAATGCCATCCGGAAGGAACACGGCGACCGTGCCGCCCTCGCCGAGATCGACTACCCGCGCGACCTCTGGATGGAAAAGGAGGTGAAGAGCGTCGCGAACGTGACGCGGCGGGACGTGACGGAGTTCCTGCTCGCGGCCGTGGCGATGGGCCTTCGCCCGGAGATCGCGGAATACCCCCTGTCCGGCGCCAACGAGGCCCTGCGGCACCTCAAGGCGCGGGCCGCCCGCGGGGCGCGCGTGCTGCGTCTCGACTAGCCCGCCGGGAGTGCGCCCGGCCGGCGGCGCCCGAGCCGGCTTCGGCTTGGCCGAGGCACGGGCCCCGGAGTAAGATGCCGAGGTTGCCGCCGCCTGTTCGGGACGCCGCAGGGTTGGGCGCGACACGGAAGTCCCCTGGAGGCTCTATGAGAAACGGGAAGCTCGCCCTTGCGCTCCTCGCCGCTCTAGTCCTGGCGCCGGCCTCCGCGCAGGCCCAGTACGCGGCCCAGGAAGCGCTCGGTGACCCCGATGTCTGTATCACGGGGTATTACAACCTCAACTTCGGCGGCGACGTCTACAAAGGCCTGAGTGCCACGACCTGGCACGCCTCCCGCTCTCATGGACTGGGAGCCTCGGTCACCCTTCTTGCTCGTCATCTCGTCTCGGCCGAGGTGGACTTCAACTACAGCCACAGCTTCTTCGGCACCTCCGACTCGCTCAACAAGAACTACGTCCTCACGACCACGCTCGACGGCGTCGTCGGCCCATGGTTCTCGCTGGGATCCGGGAGGATCAGGACGTACGCCGTGGCTGGCGGCGGCTACATGCGCGGCATGATTACGAACCGCCGGCGGGCCGGATGGTCCCATCCCTCCAAGAACCTCGGCGTCGTGGAGGCTGGCGGCGGGCTGCTGTGGCTCTTCAGCGACTCGCTGGGCGTGCGCGCTGACGTCCGCTACCGCTGGGGACGAGGCGCGGCGGAGAAAGACAACGGCGGCTACGGCAAGTTCGACAACTTCACCTACCTGAAGAGCACGCTCGGCTTCACCGTCGCCTTCTAGACGACGCACCCTGCCCGAGGCGCGCCCGACGGGCCGTGCCGACGAGCTCCCGTCAGGGGAAGATGGCCCGCGCGGCCTTGGTGTATGTCACGGTGACGCTTTGGCGCCGATCGCCGAAATCCCGATGCCGCGCCTGCACGACGCGCGTGCCCACCGGGACCTGGATCGTGCCCAGGGGCGCGTTGCCGACGAGCGTGCCGTCCACTCGAATCTCGGACCCCGGAGGAGCCACGATCTCGAGCGCCGCCGGCGGAAGCGCGATTGTCAAGGCAGTAACCTCGCCGGGCCTGACCTCGACGCGATGGCTCGACCGGTAGCCCAGGGTCCGGCTGACGGCTTCGATCGTGTGGTCGCCCGGGCTGGCCAGCAGCCGCCCGCCTTCGGTGGAGCCGATGGGCTGGCCTCCTTCCAGGATCTCGAGCCTGACCGGCGCGAAGACCGCGAGCCAGCCTGGCCGGATGGCCACCACGGCCTCCGCGGTCTCATCCGGCCGGACGGCGACCGAGCGCCTGACCGAACCCGCCGCGTTGCGCACGACGACCGAATGCGCGCCTTCAGCAAGAGCGCCGATGGTGACGGGCGCCGTGCCGTGCGCGACGCCGTCCACCCAGACGCTCGCCCCTGGCGGGTCGGTGTCGATCCGGAGCGATCCGGTCGCCCGCAGATCCCTGCTGCCGGCCTCGATGACGACCGTCTGTCCTTCGACGACGGCCACGTCCTGCACGCGAATGCGGCCGTCGCCGGTCACTTCGACGCGGTGGGTGCCGACCGGCACCGCGGCGGTCAACGGTGCCGGGCCGAGGTCGGCGCCATCAACCCGGACTGTGAGCCCCGCGCGTGAGGACTCCACCCGCAGGGTGCCGGATGGCGGCGCCGGCGTGAACCAGCGGTCCTTCACGTAGGGCGCGCCAACGACGCCGACGATGAGGGTGAGGGCTGCGGCGACGTACGAAAGGCGCACGCGCGCCCGCGGCAGACGATCGCTGAGGTCGGAGAGCAGGAATCCCGCGCGTCGTGGCAGATCCCACCACGTGAAGGCGCCGGGCCGGTCGACGGTCCGCCGCGGGCGCGCGGCCCGGGCCATCGAGGCCGCCCTCTGCGCCGCCGACCCGGCCGCCGAGGCCACGCCACGCACGGCGCCCGCTCCTGCGCGGCCAATCGCGACTCCCGAGCGGTTCAGCGCCCGTGCACTCCAGCGCACAGCCAACGCGCACGCATGACCCAGTCGGATCGCGCTTGACGCTGCGCCGCGGCCCGCGCGCCGCGCCCCGGACGCGGCCGCTGCGCCGACGGCGGCGGCGCCACGGCCGAGCGCGCCGGCGGCCGCCACGGCGCCTCTCGCCCCCGCTGTGACGCCGCGGACGACGGCGGCCGCTGAGACGACAACGGCCCTTCCCCCGGCTGACAATCCGGTGACGGCGAGCCCGGCGAGGCCCGCCGCGAAGGTCCCGACAAGTCGCACGGAAGATGCCGCCACGCGGATCAGCCCTCGGCCGACTGATGCCCCCACCCAAGCCGCGGCGCCCCACGCGGCCCGCAGCGCGCGGCCCGCCGACGTGCCCGCGGAAACCATGGCGGCCCCCGCGGCGTGCGCGGCCCTTGCCGCCAGTACTGCCGAGCCGGCAAGCGCGGCGCGCGCGCGCGCCAGCCGGCGGCGCCTGGCCTCCTCGCGCACACGCCGCACGCTGGGGGCCACCCGGGGAAACACCGGGCCTGCCTCGCCTTTCGTCGCCTCCGCCGGGGACTGCTCGACATCGGTCGCCGAGTCCCCTGCACCATCGACCTGGGGGCCGACCCGGGCCAGCGGCACCGGCGGGAGCCCCTCCTGCGGCAACGGCTGGTGCGCGGCCGCCGCCACTTCGATCTGCTCCTCCGCGACACCCGGCGCGTCGAGGGGCGCGACGCCGAGGCGTCTGCGGGGAGTCAAGGGCGGCGGCGGCACGTCGGACTGGCTCGCACCGGCGGCGAAAGAACCCACCAGCTCGGGAAGCTCGATCGTCACGCCGAGCGCTGGCCGCTCCGGCTCAGGCCTCCGGTGCCGGCGCCGCGAGGCGACATCCAGATCGATCAGCCAGTCGGACGGCAGCCGCGGCAGCGCGTCCGGCTTGGAGGGTGCGGGAAGGGCCTGCTCACTTCCCGGCGCGGAATCGGCATTCGCGGCGGCAGCGGCGTTCCCGGCATTCGGGTCTGGCACAACCAGGATCGACGCTTCACTGCGGAACGAGTCGGCCATCGAGCTGCCGAGCACTTCAACAACCAGGGCCTGCTCGACCGCGGCTTCGGACTCGATGGCGAGGACGGCGACGGCCTCGGGCTGCGCGACGGGCGCCGGCTCCTCCACCGGCGCGGCCTCGCGCGCGGCGCCGGCAATCGGCTCCGGCTGGAAGAGCGCCGCCACGGCCGGCTCGGTCTCCACCACCGAGAGGTCGATCTCCTGCAGCGGCAACGGCGTCAGCGCTGGCATCGTGTCGACGGGCGTGAGGTCCCGGACAACCGGCCGATCCTCTTCGTTCAGGAAGCAGGCGGCAATCTCGGGTTCCGCCTCCAGCGCCGCGATGTCCACCGTGCGCGGCGCCGCGCGCTCGTCCCCTACGCTCGAGTCGTCGGCGGAGCGTCCCGCCTCGATGGGCGGCGCCTCGACCGCGGCTTCGGACTCGACGGCGAGGACGGCGACGGCCTTGGGCTGCGCGAGGGGCGCCGGCTCCTCCACCGGCGCGGCTTCGCAGGCGGCGCCGGCAATCGGCTCCGGCTGGAAGAGCGCCGCCACGGCCGGCTCGGTCTCCACCACCGAGAGGTCGATCTCCTGCAGCGGCAACGGCGTCAGCGCTGGCATCGTGTCGACGGGCGTGAGGTCCCGGGCAACCGGCCGATCCTCTTCGTTCAGGAAGCAGGCGGCAATCTCGGGTTCCGCCTCCAGCGCCGCGATGTCCACCGTGCGCGGCGCCGCGCGCTCGTCCCCCACGCTCGAGTCGTCGGCGGAGCGTCCCGCCTCGATGGGCGGCGGGGACGTTGGAGCAGGGACTGGGGCCGTCGCAGCGCCTTCTGGCTCGGTGAGTGCGTCGAGATCGATGATCTCCTCGGGGAATTCCGCGTCGCGCGGGAGCCGCGGCGTTGCCGTCCGGTCGAGAAGCGGGCCGACGACGGTCGCGACATCTGGTGAGGCCCGTTCCGGCACGCGCCAGCCCACTGGCGGGTCCGTCTGCCCGCCGTCGCCGGCGTGTTCGACAAACGAGGCGCCAGCCACCACTTCCCCATCTGCGTCGATTGTCGCATCCGGCAGCAGCGTGAACGCAGGCATGAGGACGGTTCGGGCGGCTGTCTGCGGACCGGCGGCATCGGAGGACCGCTCGGGCGGCATCCCGAGCGTTGCGTCGCGCTCCCGCTCGGTCCGCTTCGCGGCTTCGGCTGCGGCTCGCGCTGCGCTGGCGGCATCGACCACGCCGGCCAGGCGGCCGTAGTCATCGGCCAGGGCCCTGACGGCAGCTGCCCCGCCAGACGCCACCGCCTGCTTCGAGAGCGCTGTCTCGAGGGCCAGCCGCGCCTCGGAGACGCTCGTCAGGCGGCTGCCCGCGTCGAGATGCAGCGCCCGCCTGAGCCAGGTGAGCAGGGCCCCCGGCACGGCTTCGCCGCGGCTGCCGCTCCTCGAGCGGCCGAGCGAGGCGACAAGATCGAGAAGACCATCGGGGAACTCCTCGGCTCCGACGGGCCTGCCCCTCAGCAGTGCAACGGCCGTGACTGCCACCTGCACGACCTCGGACGCCATGTCGAGCTTGGGACCGCCCTTCCCCGGAGCAGCGGCCACCCTGAACTCCCGCCAGAGCCTGCCGCGGCTGTACTCGAGTTGGGCCAGCGCACCGCCGAGGACGTAGTCGGCAACGAGAACGCGCCCTTTGGGCACGAGCAGCAGGCGTTCCGGGCCGACGGCGCCGTGCGTGAGTCCGCGCGACTCGGCAAGCACCGCCAGGGCCCCGAGCACTTCACGCACGATATGGATGGCGGCGCAGGCCGTGATCGCAATCGCGCCGGCGGCGGCGGCCTCCAGCACGTCCGAGAGCCGGTGCCCCGGAACGAAGTCGGAGAGAATCTCGAGAGTGCCGGCGCTGTCGTGAACGACGTCGGCGCGCCTGAGCGGCACGAACCTGACCTGCCGGAACGACGTCAGCCGGTTGACGCGCTGCTGGATAGCCGTCCGGTGCGCGGCGAGGTCATCGAGCGGCCTGAAAACCTCGACCACCTCGTCCGCGCCCTCCAGACGGACGTAGCGGATTCCGAGGCCGTCCCGGAAGCGCGCGTCCGGCAGCACGACCGGGTCGACGAACACCTTTCGCATGGGCCAGAACCGCTTTGCAACGTCCGCGCCGCTTCTGCAGCGGGTGGCGCGGAGACTCCCTGTTCCGTCTTATCGGGTCGGCGGCGCCCTCCACTAGGGGCCCGGACGAGCGGTCCTCGCGTCGGCCGTCCGGTCCGACGCTGCCCTGAGGCCGTTGCCGGCTCTGTGCGCGTTGGCCGGACTCGAGCGTTCGCCCCAAGGCGCCCCGGCAGCCCGCCGGGCGCGGCGGCCAGGCGGCTGAATGGGCGGGAGGCGGCGCTTCCAGCGGGCGGCGATCGAGGCGACGGCTCGTCGCTGCCGGCGAGGCTCGCGCCCGGCCTTGACATCGCACGGAAGCGGATCTAGGCTTCCGCGTCCGTTGCGGTCCACGCGCCTCATACACTCGACAGGACTCATCCGGGAGGGATCTTCACGTGTCTTCACACCGCTACGCACTCATAGTCTGCGCCGCGGCGGCATGCCTGCTGGCATCCGCGCTCCCATCCTCCGCGCAGTTCGACACGGCCACCGTCGTGGGAACCGTGAAGGACAACTCCGGAGGCGTCGTGCCTGGAGCTACCGTCACGCTCACGAACCTCGATACCGGCGTGACCTCCGTCCACACCACGGACGGCACGGGGAGTTACGAGTTCGTCACGGTGCGCATCGGGCGCTACAAGGTGACAGCTGAACTGCAGGGTTTCTCGACCGCCGTGGCCGACGGGTTCCAGGTCACCGTCGGCGCCCGCCAGCGCGTCGATCTGCAGCTCAGCCCCGGTCAGGTGACCGAGACGGTGCAGGTCACCGGCGCGGCGGCGGTCCTGGAGACCGACTCGAGCCAGCGCGCCCACCTGATCACGTCGAGGCAGGCGGTCGAGCTCCCGCTGAACACCCGCGAGTACTCGGCGCTCGCCCTGCTGACGCCGGGCGTGAAGCAGTCGAGCCTGAACCAGGGAAGCGGCACGAACAACCGGGAAGGGTCGTTCAACGTCAACGGCATGCGGAGCACGTTCAACAACTTCCTGCTGGACGGCCTCGACAACAACTCGTACGGCACGAGCAACCAGGGGTTCTCGAATCAGGTCATCCAGCCGTCGCCCGACGCGGTGGCCGAGTTCAAGGTCGTCACGAACAACATGAGCGCGGAGTACGGGCGGGCCGGGGGCGCAACGGTCAACGTGGCCTACAAGAGCGGCACCAACCGGTACACCGGCGCGGCCTGGGAGTTCTACCGCGACACTGCGCTGAACGCCACGGGGTTCTTCAAGCCGACGAGCGGCGTGAAGCCGACGCTGGAGAAGAACCAGTTCGGCGGGACGTTCGGCGGCCCCATCATCCGGAACAAGGCGTTCTTCTTCGCCGATGCTGAGGTGTGGCGCCAGACCCGGAAGCAGGTGGCGTTCCAGACGATCCCGAACCCGACCGAGCGGCAGGGCATCCTGAAGGTGGACGTGCGGAACCCGCAGACGGGGGACGTGTACCCCGCCGGGACGCCGATTCCGATGACGGCGTTCGCGAGGAAGGTCCTGAGCGGGCTGCCGGATCCGACGCGGCCCGAACTGGTCGGCAACAACTACGACCTGCTGCAGAACTTCGAGTACAACACCTACAAGTACGGCGGCAAGGTGGACTACCAGGCCAGCGAGCGCCTGTCGATGTTCGCGCGCTTCGGCTACCGCAACGTGGACAGCCACGACCAGCCGCCGCTGCCGCTGCCTTCTGGCGGCGCGGGCAACGGCAACATCTACGTGCGGGCCAAGCAGGTGGCCACCGGGTTCACGTTCGCGCGCTCGGGCTCGTCGCTCCTCGAAGGCCGGTTTGGCTGGTCGAGGACCGAGGCGGGCAAGAACCCTCCGGGGCTCGGCTCCGAGCCCATCCAGAGCATGTACGGCATCACCGGGCTCCCGAGCGATGCGCGGATCGCCGGCGGCCTGAACACGCAGCTGCTGACCGGCTGGTCGTCCTACGGGCGCCAGGAGACGAACCCGCAGTGGCAGTACCCCGAAGTGCTCACGGCCAAGCTGAACTACACCTGGCTCCAGCACCGGCATTCGCTGAAGGCGGGATACGAGTTCCAGTTCATCAAGACCGAGGTGCAGGACGTCAACCCGCTGTACGGCCGTGACACGTACTCGGGCCAGTTCACGAGGCCTCCGGGCGCGGCCGCGAACAACCTGTACAACCTCGCCGACTTCATGCTGGGTTTGCGCAGCCAGTACGCGCTGAGCAACATCCTGATCGCCCACCTCCGCCAGCGGATGCAGTTCGTGTACCTGCAGGACGACTTCCGCGTGAACGACAAGCTCACGCTGAACCTCGGGCTGCGCTACGAGTACGCCACGCCGCAGTGGGAGACGAACAGCCTCTGGTCGAACTTCGACAAGGACAAGGTGGCGATGGTCATGGCGAAGGACGGCTCGATCGCCGATCGCGCGCTCGTCGAGCCCGACCGCAACAACTTCGCGCCTCGCCTGGGCTTCGCCTGGACCGCGCTGCCGAAGACGGTCGTCCGCGGTGGCGTCGGCGTGAGCTACGTGCACTTCAACCGGATCGGCGCGGCGAACGTGCTGGCCATCAACGGGCCGCAGGTCGTCAACGCGGTCGTCTCGCAGACGAACCCGACGCTTCCGGCCTTCCGAACGACGCAGCAGGGCTACCCGGAGAACTTCGCCGACCCCTCGCAGTTCGACCCGCTGAAGGCGAACGTGACCTACATGGACAGGAACTACCACTCGTCGGAGGTCAAGAGCGCCTACATCTCGGTGCAGCGCGAGCTGACGTCGAACACGGTGCTCGACGTGGCCTACGTGCACAACCGCGCCGACGGCATGATGATGGTCGCGAACTACAACCAGGCGGTCCCGAACAACGCCGCCGCCTCCATCCCGCTGCAGGCGCGCCGCCCGATCCAGACCTTCGGCGACATCACCTACGTGTGGAACGGCGGGAAGTCCCGCTACCACGGGCTCCAGGTGAAGCTCGAGTACCGCATGCGCGGCGGCCTCATGTTCCTGAACTCCTTCTCGCTGTCGAAGGCCAAGGACAACGGCCCCGGCGCGCTGGAGAACTCGAACAGCGGCAACGTCGGGCCCCAGGACTTCTACAACATGGGTCCGGAGTACGGGACGTCGAACTACGACCAGCCGGTCAACAACACGACCAGCTTCGTCTGGGAGCTGCCCTTCGGCCACGGACGCCGCTGGCTGAACGACGCCCACCCGATCCTCAATGCCGTTCTCGGCGGCTGGACCATCAGCGGGATCAACACGATGACGTCCGGCGCGCCGGCGACCCTCGTGTACACGCCGACGGCGTCGTGGGCCGTCTCCGGGATCTCTCAGGAATACCGCGGGTCGAACACCTACCGGCCGAACGTGACCGGCAGCCCGTACGGCAACAAGAAGTCGATCACGGAGTACCTCAGCAAGACGGCCGTGACGATTCCCGCCGACGCCAGCCAGGTGTATGGCAACGCCCCGCGCAACTCGGTCCGGCTGCCCTGGTTCTGGCAGCTGGACTTCGTGGCGTCGAAGAACTTCACGCTCCCGTTCGGGCGCCATACCACGCTCCAGGTCCGCGCGGAGGCGTTCAACCTGCTTAACCGCACGAACTTCGCCGGCCTGAGCACCAATCGCACGTCGGCGAACTTCGGCATGATCACGTCCGCGTTCGACGCGCGCCAGATCCAGCTCGGCGCCAAGATCACCTTCTAGCCCCAACCGGCAATGGGCCGCGGGAGACGGCCCTGACCCGCCTCCCGCGGCCTCCTCGGAGGCACGACCGATGATGACCCGTTACCTCGCGCTGGCCGCCTGCGCGGTCACGCCGTGCCTGGCGTGCGCCGTCCTCCACGCGCAGGCTCCCGCCGCGAAGAAGATCCTGGTGGCCCATCGCGGGGCGTCGGCCTACGCCCCGGAACACTCCGCCGAGGCCTACACGCTCGCCATCGCCCAGGGGGCTGATTTCGTCGAGCAGGACCTCGCGGTGACGAAGGACGGCGTGCTGGTCTCCATCCACGACGTTTCGCTCGAGCGCACGACCAACGTCGAAGAGGTGTTCCCGGACCGCTTCGTCGAGGAGGCGACCGCGAAGGGGCCGCTGAAGCGCTGGTACGTCAACGACTTCACGCTGGCCGAGATCAAGCGGCTCGACGCGGGGTCGTCGTTCGACAAGAAGTTCACCGGCACGCGGATGCTGACGTTCCAGGAGGCTATCGATCTCGTCCGAGGGAAGGCGGGCCTCTACCCGGAGCTGAAGGATCCCGAGTTCTACCGCAGGCGCGGCGTGGACCAGGTTCGCTTGTTCGCCGATGTCGTCAAGAAGAACGGCCTGGAGGCCGACCCGAAGACCCCCCTCATCGTCCAGTCGTTCGACGAGGCCACGCTGCGGGCCGTCGGGAACCTCCTGCCGTCGGTGCCGCGCGTCTTCCTCGTCTCGCCCCAGGCAGCCGACCGCCTGGACTCGCCGGCGAAGCTCCGGGAGATCGCCGCGTGGGCGACGGGAATCGGCCCGAGCAAGCTGATCTTCGAGAAGCTGCCCGACCTGGTCGCCTGGGCGCACGCCGCGAAGCTGACGGTCACGCCGTGGACCTTCAGGCCGCCTGCCCCGCCGCAGTTCCCGACGATTCGCGAAGAGATGTCGTACTTCCTCTTCACCCTCGGCGTGGATGCCCTGTTCACCGACAACCCGGACATGTTCCCGAGGACGAAATGACTCGGACCCGGGGCCTGAACGCCCCGGGCCCTATCCTCATCCCGGATGCGGCCTGAGTCCCGCCGGCTCCGGCGCCACCAGCGTGGCGGGCTTACCGAGCCCGGGTCGGCTTCCCCACGAAAATGTCGTAGAGCCAGCCCCCCAGCACGCCGCCCGCGAGCGGCCCGACAATCGGCACCCACCACCAGAAGTTCCCGGCGCGAAAGACCCCGCTTCCCCACCCGGCCATCGCCGTGAAGATCCTCGGGCCGAAGTCGCGGGCGGGGTTGATGGCGTAGCCGCAGTTCACGCCGAAGGCAGCGCCGATGGCGACAACCAGCAGGCCCACGATGAGGGGCACGAGGCCCGCCGGCGGCGCGTGGCGGGGATCGGTGATGCCGAAGAGGACGCCCATGAGGATCGCCGTGCCGACCACTTGATCGATGAATCCACCGGGGAACGTGGTCAAGTACGGCTGCGGGTACGTGGCGAAGATGCCGCCCGTGCCCTGCGGGCCCAGCACCTGGCGGACGCCGCCGTCGAAGGCTGCCAAGGCCTCGCGGTACGTCAGGTAGACGACGGCGGCGGCCACGAACGCGCCGAGGACCTGGGCAGTCACGTACGGCAGCACCTTGCGCCAGGGGAACCCGCGGTGCACGGCCACCGCGAGGGTCACCGCCGGGTTGAGGTGCGCGCCGGAGACGCCGATGGACACGTAGCAGCCCAGGGCCACGCCGAGGCCCCAGGTGAGGTTGATCGCCAGGTAGCTGCCGTTGACCTGCCTACTCAAGACGTACTGAGCAACGACGCCCGCGCCGAACAGAATCAATACGAAGGTGCCGAAGAACTCGGCCAGCACTTCCCGCCACGTGTCTCGCGCCATGCGCCCGCTCCTGTCTCGAGAAAAGGGTCCCGACCGGCGCCAGAGTATACCGCCGAAGTGTGCTAACCTTCCGATGTTTTCGGCGCCGTGGGACGGCGCCGCCCGGGGAGCGATGCCGTGGCCTACATCCTCGCCCTCGATCAGGGCACGACCAGTTCGCGCGCCATTCTCTTCGATCGCAGCGGCGGCACCTCGGCCGTCGCCCAGCGCGAATTCGAGCAGCACTTCCCGACGCCCGGCTGGGTCGAGCACGATCCGCGCGAGATCTGGGCCTCGCAGATGGCCGTCGCCGCCGAGGCCCTGGCGCGCGCGCAGGCGGGCCCGGGAGACGTCGCGGCCATCGGCATCACGAACCAGCGGGAGACGACGGTGGTCTGGGACCGCCAGACCGGCGAGCCCGTCTACCCCGCTATCGTGTGGCAGGATCGGCGCACCGCCGAGCAGTGCGACCGCCTGAAGGCGGACGGCTTCGAGCCGCTGGTCCGCGAGCGGACCGGCCTGGTCATCGACGCGTACTTCTCGGGCACGAAGGTCGCCTGGATCCTCGACCACGTCGACGGAGCGCGGGCGAAGGCGGAAGCGGGCCGCCTGGCCTTCGGCACGATTGACGCCTGGCTGGTCTGGCAGCTGACGGGCGGGCGTGCGCACGTCACCGACGTGAGCAACGCGTCGCGCACGATGCTCTTCAACATCCACACGCTTCGGTGGGACGAGGATCTGCTGCGGGTGCTCCGCATCCCCGCCGCCATCCTTCCGGACGTCCGCGCCTCGAGCGACGTGTACGGACGCGTGAAGGGCGGTCTCGGCCTCGACGGCATCGCCATCGCGAGCATGGCCGGCGATCAGCAGGCGGCCCTTTTCGGGCAGATGTGCGTCGCGCCCGGCCTGGCGAAGAACACGTACGGCACCGGGTGCTTCCTGCTGCTGAACACGGGCGACAGGCCGATCGCGTCGTCGAACCATCTGCTCACGACGGTCGCTTGGCAGGCCGGCGGCCGGACGGAGTACGCGCTCGAGGGCAGCGTCTTCATCGGCGGGGCGGTGGTGCAGTGGCTGCGGGACGGCCTCGGCCTCATCCGCAGCTCAGCGGAAGTCGAGGGCCTGGCCTCGTCCGTGCCGGACAACGGGGGCGTCTATCTCGTTCCGGCGTTCGCGGGCCTCGGCGCTCCCCACTGGGATCCGTACGCCCGCGGGACGATCGTGGGGCTCACGCGCGGAACCGGAGCGGCCCACCTCGCCCGCGCGGCCGTCGAGAGCATCGCCTACCAGGTGGCCGACCTGCTCGAGGCCATTCATCGCGACTCGGGCATCGCACTCGGCGAGCTTCGGGTGGACGGCGGCGCGGCCCGCAACGACATGCTGATGCAGTTCCAGGCCGATCTGCTGGGCGTGCCCGTGGTGCGGCCGCACGTCACCGAGACGACGGCCATCGGCGCCGCATACCTGGCGGGCCTGGCCACCGGGTTCTGGGCGTCGCCCGGCGAGATTGCCAGCCAGTGGCGGGCGGAGCGGCGGTTCGAGCCGTCGATGCCGCGGGCCGACGCGGACCGGCTGCTCGGCCGCTGGCACGAGGCGCTCGGGCGGGCAAAGGGCTGGCTGGATGGAGGAGCGCGGTCATGAATCGGACGGACATGCTGCAGCGGATCGGCCAGCGGCCGGACCCATGGGACATGGTGATCGTCGGCGGGGGCGCCACCGGCGTCGGCATCGCCGTCGACGCCGCCGCGCGCGGCTACGACGTCCTGCTCCTCGAACAGCACGACTTCGGCAAAGGCACGTCGAGCCGGAGCACAAAACTCGTGCACGGGGGCGTCCGCTACCTCGAACAGGGGAACATCTCGCTTGTCATGGAGGCCCTGAAGGAGCGCGGTCTCCTCCGGCAGAACGCGCCGCACCTTGTCAGCGACCTCGCGTTCGTCGTGCCGAACTACGACTGGTGGGAGGCGCCGTTCTACGGCCTGGGCCTGAAGATCTACAACGTCCTCGCCGGCAAGTACGGCTTCGGCCCCTCGGAGATCCTGTCGCGCGACGCGACGCTCGAGCGGCTCCCGACCATCAAGACCGAGGGCCTCCGCGGCGGCGTGGTCTACTACGACGGCCAGTTCGACGACTCGCGGCTGCTCGTGAACCTCGCGCAAACCGCCGCCGAGCAGGGGGCGACGCTGCTGAACTACGCCCGGGTCGTCGGCATCACCCGGGCCGCCGACGGGTTCGTGGACGGGGTCGTGGCCGTCGACGAGGAGTCGGGCCGGGAGATCCGGGCGGGCGCCAAGGTCGTCATCAACGCCACCGGGCCGTTCGCCGACGGCGTGCGCCGGCTGGCGGACCCGTCGGCCGCGAGCCTCATCGCCCCGAGCCAGGGCGTGCACCTCGTCTTCGACGGGTCGTTCCTGCCCGGGCGGAGCGCCATCATGGTGCCCCACACGCGCGACGGCCGCGTCATGTTCGCCATCCCCTGGCACGGCCACACGCTCGTCGGCACGACCGACACGCCGATTGCCGAGCCCGTGCTCGAGCCGCGGGCGTTCGATCAGGAGGTGGCGTTCATCATCGAGACAGCGTCGCAGTACCTGCACCGCGCCCCGACGAGGGCCGACGTGCTGAGCGTCTCGGTGGGCATCCGGCCGCTCGTGCGCGCCGAGGGCGCCTCGTCGACGGCCGCCCTGTCGCGCGACCATACGATTCACATCGACCAGTCGGGCCTGTTGACGGTCGCCGGCGGCAAGTGGACCACGTACCGGCACATGGCCGAGGATGCCGTGAACCAGGCGGCGATGCTCGCCCGGCTTCCCGAGCAGGCGTGCAGGACGCGCACGCTGAACATCCACGGGTTCCATCCGCACGCCGAGAAGTTCGGCGCGCTGAGCGTCTACGGGTCGGACGCCCTCGCGATCGAGGACATGATGCGCGCGCACCCGCCGCTCGCCCAGTCGCTGCACGGCGCGCTCCCCTACCGGCGAGCCGAGGTCGTCTGGGCCGTGCGGGTGGAGATGGCGCGCTCCGTCGAGGACGTGCTGGCCAGGCGCACGCGCGCGCTCATCCTCAATGCCGCCGCGGCCGTCGAGATGGCGCCCGAAGTGGCGCGCCTGATGGCCGCGGAACTCCGGATGGACGACGCGTGGCAACGCGGCCAGGTGGCCGCCTTCGCGGAGCTGGCGCAGAGCTACAGCCTGTCGTAGGGGCGCCGGCCGCCCCCGCTCCCGGGGCCGCGCCGCGGCGCGGCCCCTACCGCTTCTCGCTGACGGCGCTGTGCGCCAGCGTCAGCGCGCTGAAGGCCATCGTCAAGACGCAGCAGACGACCATCGTCACGAAGACGCCGTTCCAGCCCCATTCGTCGGCGATCCAGCCGACGCCCGTGCCGGCAATGGCGGATCCGAACACGTAGCCGAAGAACCCCGTGAACCCGGCGGCCGTGCCGGCGGCCTTCTTCGGCACCAGATCCAGCGCGTGCAGACCGATGATCATGATCGGCCCGTAGATCAGGAAGCCGACCGCGATGAGCGCGGCGTAGTCGATCCACAGCGGACCGCGCATGTTCAGCCAGTACACAATCACGGCAACCAGCGTCAGAGCCATGAAGAGGATCGTGGCCGGCGCCCTCCGGCTCTTGAAGACCTTGTCCGAGACCCACCCGCACGCAATCGTCCCCGGGATGGCCGCCCACTCGTACAGCGCCCAGGCCCAGCTCGCGTCCTTGAACGAGAAGCCTTTCGCCGTCTCCAGGTAGGTCGGGATCCAGTTCACGACGCCGTACCGGACGAAGTAGACGAAGGCGTTCGCGACCGCGATGGCCCAGAGGTACTTGTTGGTGAGGACGTGCCCGAAGAAGATCTCCCTGAACGTGAAGTTGCGCTCGTGGGCCTCGCTGTAGTCCGGCGGGTAGTCGTTCCGGTGGACCTCGATCGGCGGCAGCCCGCACGACTGCGGCGTGTCGCGCATGAGGAGGAACGCCACGATGGCCACCGCCGCGGCAATCATCGCGTTGAAGTAGAGCTTCGCGCCCCAATGGCCGAAGATCGCGAGCCCCCCCAGGGCGAAGGTGGCGACGAGCGCGCCCCCGACGTTGTGCGCGGTGTTCCAGACGGACACGACGATGCCGCGCTCGTTCGTGCTGAACCAGTGCACCATCGTCTTGCCGCACGGCGGCCAGCCCATGCCCTGGACCCAGCCGTTCAGCGTCTGCAGCAGGACGACGATCACGAGAGAGGCGTAGATCGCCTGCACGGCCCCGCTGAGGAACATGATGCCCGCCGAGAGCAGGAGGCCGAGCGGCAGGAAGTAGCGCGGGTTGCTGCGATCGGACACCGATCCCATCAGGAACTTGGACAACCCGTAGGCAATCGAGAGCCCCGTCATCGCGGTGCCGAGAGCGGCCTTGGAGTACTCCGGGTGCTCCTTGAGGACGTCGGGGATTGCCAGCGCGAAGGTGTTGCGGACGAGATAGAAGGCCGCGTAGCCGACGAAGATGCCGATGAAGACCTGCCGCCGCAACCGCCTGTAGGCCGGATCGACCAGATCGGGCGGCAGCGGATCGGCCGGCGCGGCGCTCTTGAGGATTCCAATCATGGGGCGAGAGTCTAGCACGAACGCGCGTGCCGCTCTCGCCCCCCCCGGAGCCGAGCTAGCGCGGCGGAGGCCCGCCGCCGGGGAACGGCCCGCGGGGCTGGCCCCCAAGGAGCGGATTGGCCGTGCCGGACGTCGCGCCGGACGCCGTTGCCGTCCGTGCCGCAGCGCTCGGAACGCCGATCGCCGTGACGACGAGGTCGCCCTCGGCGAGCGCCGCCCCGAGGACCTCGGTGGTCGCGCCGTCCGTGATGCCCGCGCCGACGGCGACCGGCTCGAACGCCAGCCCCCGCTGCCGCCACACGGTCACGCAGCCCGGAACGCCCCGGCAGACCGCCTGCCAGCCAGCTGCATCCGGCCCGGACACGCCCAGGGCGGCCAGGGCTTCCACCGACGGCCTGACGCGCAGCGCGCCGTTGGGCACCTGCAGCGCGTCCGCACGCCGGGCCGCCTCGATGGCGACGGTGGCCGTCATGCCCGGCTTCAGCTTCAGCGCGCGGTTGTCCACTGCGACGATCGCCTCGTAGGTGACGACGTTCTGTGAGGTTGACGCCTCCAGACGCACCTGCTCGACGGTGCCCGTGAACGCCTCGCCCGGATAGGCGTCCACGCGAAACGTGGCGCGCTGCCCTTCCGCGACGGCGCCCACGTCGGACTCGTCGATGTTCGCGCTCACGCGCATGCGGGTCAGGTCAGCTGCGAGCGTGAAGAGCGTCGGCGCCGACATGCCTGCCGCCACCGTCTGGCCGACCTCCACCGCGCGCGAGATCACCGTCCCGTCGATCGGCGACGCGATGACGGTGTGCGCCAGGTTGACCTGGGCCTGATTCAGCGCGGCCTTCGCCCGAGCGACCGACGCCTGCGCCGACCGGATGTCGGCCTCGAGCGACCGGAGCGCCACCTGGGCGGCCTCGACCTCGAGGGCCGCCACCAGCCGGCGCTCGAACAGCCTCTCCGTCCTGTCCAGCGCAAGGCGCGCAGCGTCCCGCTCGACCGCCAGGCGCTCGACGGCGGCCTCGGCGCCGAGGAGGCTCGCGCCGGCCTGCTTGACCTCGGCCCGCAGCAGGGACGGATCGAGTTCTGCCAGCACCTGCCCCCGCCGCACGACGTCGTTGAAATCGGCATGCAGCGCCTGGATCCGCCCTGACACCTGGCTGCCGACGCTCACCGTGCTCACGGCCGCCAGGGTGCCCGAGGCGCTGATCTCCGCCACGATCTCGCCGCGTGTCACGGCCGCCGTCGTCACCAGCGGCTTCGGCTGGCCGGTACCGCGGGTCGCCAGGCCCGTCCCCGCAACGGCCGTCACCGCTGCTGCAGCGAGCGCCCATCCCCCCGCGCGTGCGTGTCGTCGAGTCATCGCCGGACCTCCCCGAGCGGTTCGCGCTCTACTCGGATCTACGCTCGACCCGAGGCACGGCGGACGCAAGAGTGTGAAAGGTGTGTGGCGGGCGGCTGACGGCCGCAGAAGGGCCGGGCCGGCTGGCCCCGGCCCTTCCGCTGTCCGCCGCATGGGGACGAGAGGCCTACTTCACGAGCGGGTACGCGAACCGGTACTGCCCCGACCCGACCTCGACGAGGACGGCTGTCCCTTCCTGGCGCGGCTCCTTGATCCCAGGCGCCGCCGCGAGAGGCTGGCCGCCTTCGGTGACGCTCGCCAGCTTCGCGCCGGGCAGCCAGACCCTGGCGCTCGTGTTCGGCGGCACGTCGACCACCAGCTCGAACTGTCCGTCCTTCAGCGTCCAGGCCGACCCGATCACGCCGTAGGGCGTGTCGTGAGACGCCTTGACGCTGGTGAACCCTCCGCCCGGGCGCGGCTGGATGAGCGCATGCTTGTAGGCGGGCGCGGCCGGATCGATCTCGAGGCCGGCCATCACGCGGTACATCCACTCGCCCACCGCCCCGTAGGCGTAGTGGTTGAACGAGTTCATGCCCTTGTCCTGGAACGTCCCGTCAGGCTTCAGGCCGTCCCAGCGCTCCCAGATCGTCGTCGCGCCCTGCTTCACGGGATAGAGCCACGACGGGTACGTCTCGCGATTCAGCAGCAGATACGCCTCGTCCAGGTACCCGTAGCGGGCGAGAACGTGGAGGAGGTACGGGGTGCCGACGAACCCCGTGGTCAGGTGCTTGCGCTGGTTGATCTCGCGCGCCAGCCGGGCGGCAGCGCCGGCCCGCATGGCCTCGGGCAGCAGGTCGAACTGCAGCGCGACCGCGTACGCCGTCTGCGTGTTCTCGCCGACCCGGCCCGTGGCCGTGACGAACTCGCGGACGAAGGCGTTCTTGATCCGCCCGAGCAGCGTCTCGTACGTCGCGGCATCGTCGTTCCGGCCGATCACCCTGGCCGCCCGGGACACCAGGTCCGTCGAGTGCGCGAAGAAGGCCGTCGCGATCAGGTCCTTCCCCGTCGTCGCGCCCGGGTAGTCCGACGCGGTGCTGGCGTAGGCGAGCCAGTCGCCGTAGGCGAAGTCCTCGCTCCAGATGTAGTCGTCGCCCGCGCGCTTCCGGATGTACTCGACCCACTTCATCATGCTCGGGTACTGCGTCTCGAGCAGCCGCTTGTCGCCGTAGCTCAGGTACATCGTCCACGGGATGATGACTGCCGCGTCGGCCCACGCGGCCGACCCGGCCGACGGGCGGTCCGGCCGGCTCAGGATGTCCGGAACCACGTGCGGCACGCTGCCCGACGGGAGCTGATCGGCGGCCACGTCGCGCAGCCACTTCGTGAAGAACCCGGCCACGTCCATGTTGAACGCCGCCGTCCGCGCGAAGACCTGGGCGTCTCCCGTCCAGCCCAGCCGCTCGTCCCGCTGCGGGCAGTCGGTGGGCACGTCGACGAAGTTGCCCTTCTGGCCCCAGACGATGTTGTGCTGCAGCTGGTTCACCAGCGGCTTCGACGTCTCGAACGCGCCCGTGCGCGCCATGTCCGAGTGCACGACGACGCCCGTCAGGCTGTCGGGCGCGAGTTCGCCGGGAAAGCCCTCGACAGCCACGTAGCGGAACCCCTGGAACGTGAAGTGCGGCTCGAACGTCTCAACGCCTGCTCCCTTGAGTGTGTACTCGACCGTCTGCTTCGCGCCGCGGAGGTTCTCGGTGTAGAAGTTGCCCTGCTTGTCGAGCACCTCGGCGTGGCGGAGCCTCACCGTCGCGCCGGCGGGCCCCTGGACCTTCAGCCGGACCCAGCCGACCATGTTCTGGCCCATGTCCACAACGGTTTCGCCGGCCGGCGTCCGGATCGTCTGGACCGGCTTGAGCTCTTCGATCCGGCGCACCGGCGGACCCGCCGGGGCCACGAGGTTCGTCTTCGGATAGTCGGCGACCTTCACGGGCGACCAGTCGGCGTCAGCGAAGCCGGGTGACGACCAGCCCGGCTTCTCGAGGCGGGCGTCGTACGTTTCTCCGTGGTAGATCTCCGACATCAGGATCGGCCCCGTCGCGGCCTTCCAGCCGGCATCGGTTCCAACGACTTCCTGCTTCCCCCCCCGATAGGTCAGGACGAGCTGGGCCAGCAGGGCGAGCCGTTCGCCATAGTGGTTTCGCCCGTCGGCCCAGGCGAGATTGCCTCGGTACCAGCCATTCCCGAGGGTCACGCCGATGGCGTTCCTCCCCTTCTGCAGCTGCGACGTCACATCGTAGGTCTGGTACTGCAGGCGATTGTGGTAGCTCGTCCACCCGGGCGTCAGCACGGCGTCTCCGACGCGGCGGCCGTTCAGTTCCATCTCGTACATGCCATGGCTCGTCACGTAGACGCGCGCACGCTCGATCGGCCCGGTGATCACGAACTCGCGCCTCAGCATCGGGGCCGGGCCCGACTTGGTGACGTCCTCTTGCAGCCCGGGCTCGATCCAACTGGCCTTCCAGTCAGCGGGAGTGAGCAGGCCCATCTCCCAGAAGGCGGCCTGGCTCCAGTCGGATGCCTGGCCGCTTCGGTCCCAGACGCGCACCTGCCAGTAGTAGCGCCGGCCCGACTGAAGCGGCGGGCCTGTGTACGGCCGGTAGGCGGATTCCTCCGACGACACGATGCCCGAGTCCCAGACGAGACCCTTGGGGGCCGCCAGCGCGCGTTCCGTCGAGGCCACGCGGATCTGGTACGACGCCTGGATGACGCCCCTCGCGCTGGCGCGGATCTGCCAGCTGAGTCTCGGCGCGGCGACATCGATGCCGATGGGGTTCTCGGCGTGCTCGGTGCGAAGGGCGGTCACGAGCAGGGGGTTCTGCCTGGCTGCAGGCGCCTGCCGGGCCAGCCCTACGCTCGCGGCCATGAACGCGAGGACGACCACGAATGTGATGCGCGACGGGTTGCTCATGCGACACTCCAGTGCACGGTGGTTCCGGCCGGCTGCCTAGCCCTTCGCGGGCCGTCCGCCAGGGCCTGCCTCGGCGCAGCGGGGCCCGTCAAATCTGCGAGTACGCGGCGGGACGCAGGAAGACGATGTGCTGCGCCGAGACCGTGTTGGCGAACGCCGGGTCGGAACTCAGCCGCTTCCAGTCCGGCGAGGCGCTGAACTCGGCCCACGACCTGTCCCGCGCCGCCTGGTCCCTGTGTACGGTCATGTAGACGAGGTTCGGCTGCCGGCGCCCCATCAGCGTCTGCCCGAAGAAGACCGATCGCAGGCCCAGCCGATCGAACAGGGCGATCTCGCCTCCTTCGTTGAACATCTCGATCTTCCTGAGCGCTGCCCGCTCGCTGTGGCTCTCGTAGGTGCGCAGCTCGAAAAGGCGGGGCTGCTTCGCGGCGGTCTCGGCCGGAACGCGCACGCGCGGCGCCTCGGCGAACGCCCTGAGCAACGAGCTCTCGTAGCGCACGTACGCGGGGTCGTCGATGGGCGCGGAGAGGCACGGCTCGGCCGCCTTCACGTACTCCGGGTCCGCCGCGAGCCTGGCCGGCGCGGACACCAGGGCGTCGAGCGTCGGGAATGGCACGAGGAGGTAGAGGGCGAGGCTGCTCGCCCCCGCGATGACGTTGAACGCCCCCACCGGTGAGCTGCCCGCCCGGTTGAGCGCTGGAATGAAGGCGCGCTCGAGATAGTCGTCGAGCACCCTCTTCCGCGCGCCGAGGTTCGTCTCGTAGACGCGCAGTTCGTAGAACTCCCGGCCGTCACCCTCCGTGGCCCCCGCCCGGGCCGCGCCGCCCGCCATCACCGCCCCGCCCGCCAGTGTCGCCGACCTGAGGAACTCGCGTCTCTTCATGGGGCCCCCCTCCCAATCCCCCACCGGGTCTCGGCGCCTGCTTCCACATCGCGTCCGCGAAGTCCAGGTACCGGTCCCAGTCGTAGGCGGTGATCTCGTGCTTGCCGGAGCGCACGTGGTAGCGAACCGTCCGCCCGATTGGCGTATCGAGTGCCGCAGGCCCGGAGGTGCCGAGCCCCGACTTGCCGAACAGCGCGTACACCGGCTCCACCGCCGACGCCGCGAGGAACTCCCCCCGCGGATCAGCCCAGAGGTCCTCGGCGGCGCTGGCCACGTAGAGGCCGCGAGGGGCTGCCAGGGCCAGCAGGAAGTGCGCGTCGAACGGCATTTCGGACTCGCGGTCGTTGTACTGCTTGAAGTTGCCGCAGAACCAGTGCGGGAACCTCGTGTTGAGGTCGCGCGTGCGCTCGCCGAACGTCCGGCGGCTGATCGCCGCACCCCCTTCGCCCGAGTCGTTGGAGATCACGAGCGAGAATCGCGTGTCTTCGGCCCCGGCCCAGAGGGCCGTCTTGCCCAGTCTCGAGTGGCCGATGACGGCGACGCGCGCCGCGTCCACATCGCGGTCAGTCTCGAGATAGTCGAGCGCCCTGCTGAGCGACCAGGCCCACGCGCCAATCGCGCCCCACTCGTCCGGCGCCGGCTCCCGCTGCCCTTCCTTGAGGGCCAGCGCGCGGATGCCGTGCCTCAGTCCTCCGACGACGTCGGGCTCGATCTCGCCGTAGTAGATCGCCGCAAGCCCGTATCCCCGGCCGAGGATGGCCTCGACAGGCCAGCGGCCGGCCAGCGAGCCCCGCGACGACTCGGCGGCGGGCCGGCAGACGGCCTCCTGCGAGTCCGCGTCGAGCGACCACTGGCAGCCGAGCGGGATGCCAGGGTCGGCGTGAACCGTCTGGATCGGGCCGAACGACAGGCTGAGGAACACCGGAACCGATTCCCGGGCGCCGCCGGCCGGCAGGTAGACCAGCATCCGCGCCGCGCGCGCGGCAGCGCCGCCGCCGAACGTCAACGCCACGATTTTCCGGACCGCGACGCCGTCCAGCGCCTGCCGATCGGTCGACTCCACCTGGAACGAGACGCGCGGCGCTCCGGACGGCACGCGGCCGAACACCTCTCTGCGGTAGAGTTCGAGAATCTCCGGCCGGCGCGTTCCGATCCATGTCTTCGAGTCCCGCACTCGTTCCCCGGCCGTCGTGATCAGCGGGTCTGGCAGGACGTAGGATGGGACCTTCGCCTCGTCATAGAGGGCACCCGGCGGGTTCTGTGGAGACAGCACGGCGGCCGCTGCGAGAAACGGCAGGATTCGGCTCATGCTCGGCTCCGGGCTGGCGGGCGGCTCGCCCCGGGGGCGGTTCCAGAACCCTACGACGCGGCGGCAACGCTGTCAAGGCGCATCGCCGCCTCGCCTAATGCCGGCGGCCCCTCCGACCGAAAAGACGGCGGGGACGGGGCTGCCTCCCCCCGGCGGCCGGGCTCGCGAGAGCCAGCCGGGCGGGACGGCGTTCCCGGGGTCACCCCGCAACCGGCCTCATCTATTCGCAACATGAACCACGGCGAGTGGGCTGCGCACGGCGGCGACGAGGGATTCGGGCCCTGGGGCCGGAACGTCGACCCGCCTCTTCCCCCGCGGGCCGGCGGCCCCCCCGTGCGCCTGCTCGACGCGGGCCGGCGCGTCGGCGCCAGACCGCCGGACGGCTCCTGTGCGGACCTTCCGACACGTCCGCTCCTCATGGATCACCTGGGGCGATCCATCGTCTGCGCGCGGCGCAACCCGGACCATCGCTTCGCAGTCGTGCTCGTCGAACTCGACCGATCCGGGGAGCCGGGCGCAGGCCGCCCCTCGCCCGGCGCCGAGGGCCTGCTGAAGGCCGTGGCCGCACGGCTGGAGGCGTGCCTCGAGCGGCTGGACCCGAGCGAGACGGCCTGCCGGTCCCATCTTGTCGCCAGGCTCAGAGGCGACGAATTCGCCGTGCTGCTCGATCGCGTGCGGGACGCGGGCGACGCCCAAGCGGTGGCAAGCCGCATGCTGGCCGAGGCGCTCGCGCCATTTCCCATGGGCGATCGGCAGGTGTATCTCGCTCCGAGCGTAGGGATAGCCCTGGGCGGCGCCGCCCACGCGCGGGCGGAGGACGTCCTGCGAGACGCCGACCTGGCGCTCTGCCGAGCGAAACTGCTGGGCAAGGCCCGATGCGAGATCTTCGATCCGGACCTCGCCACGGCAGCCGAGTCCCAGGCCGCGCTCGAGTCCGATATCCGAAGCGCCCTGGAGCGCGGCCAGTTCGTCCTGCACTTCCAGCCCATCCTGGCGTTGGCGTCGAACCGCATCGCCGGTTTCGAGGCCCTCGTGCGCTGGGAGCACCCGTCGCTCGGCGCGATCCCTCCGGCGGAGTTCATCCCGATGGCCGAGCGGACGGGGCTGATCACGGCGCTCGGCAGCTGGGTGCTGCGCGAGGCGTGTCTCCGGCTCAAGACCTGGCAGGAGCGAGGCCTGGTTTCCGAGGACCTGTGGGTCTCGGTCAACCTCGCGAGCCCGCATTTCAGCCGCCCGGGTTTGGCCGACCAGATTGCCGCGACGCTCGGTGAGATGGGACTCGGCGCCAGCCGGCTGATGCTGGAGTTGACCGAGAGCGCCGCGATGGAGAACGCCGCCGCGATCCGACGCACGATCGCCGACGTCCGGGCCATGGGCGCCCGCGTCGGGCTGGACGATTTCGGAACGGGACAGTCCTCGCTGGCCTGCCTCCACCAGTTCCCCTCCGATTTCCTGAAGCTCGATCGGACGTTCGTCCGCGACCTGGCGATCCGCGAAGATGCCCGGACCATCGTCGGCGCCGTCATCGCGCTCGCGCGTCAGCTCGGCCTTTGCGTGATCGCCGAGGGCATCGAGACGCGCGAGCAGGCGGAACTCGCCCGCGCGCTTGGCTGCGACTACGGACAAGGCTTCTACTTCTCGCATCCGCTGGACCAGGCGGGCGCGACCGATCTGCTGCGAGCGGGGTTCCCCCAGCCGGCGGTGACGAGTGCAGGCGGCGAGACCGCCGGCGAGGCTGCACCGCCGCCGCTCGAGAGCGGCCTGCTGCCGTTCGACCTTCCAAGCTGCTGGACGGGCTGGGCCAGGCCGCCCGCATTCGCGCCGACAACGCTCCCGCCCGGCTAGCTCCACGGCCGGCGCACCTTCCCCGCGAGACCGCCCGAGACAGCGGTTGCCGAACTGGCCGGGATCTCCGCCCCGGAGGCACCGCCCTGCCAGGCGCGCTCGCCGCCTCCGCCCCGCTCTGCCGGCTCGGCCGGACGGGTTTGACGATCTCGCCGCCATCGATCGCGGCGGAAGCCAACCGCGCGGGGCGCGGGCGGATTCAGTTCACGCGGGGCGTCGGCGCGCGGGCGCCGGCACGTCGATCCTCGTCAGGAAGTACCCGCCACCGGCCAGGAGCAGTTCGATGAGCGCGACCAGGCCGGCGTAGCCTGCGTTCGGACGGAGCCGGTTGAGCGGGTCCAGCACTACCGCGCCGGCGCCGGATGCGATCGCTTGAGCCAGGAACGTCGTCGCCGACGCGAGGGCCATGGTCCTTCCCGCGTTGGAGGGGTCGACCACGAGCGCCAGCGTCAGCGACAGGCCCGATGTGACGACGGTGCCGAAGGCGAGGCCGTAGAGGAGCATGCACAGCAGGGCGAAGGCGGGACGGCCCGGCGCGAAGGCCAGGAACGCCGGCGCGACGGCCGCCACGGCGGCCCCCGCCGCAAACAGCACCCGCCGGTCCCCAAACGTCGAGGCCAGGCGGCCGGCGGGCAGCGCGCTCAGCAGCGCCCCTGAGAGCGTCCCTCCGACGAGGATCGCCGTGACGCGCTCGACGTCTCGAGCCGCGAGCACGTCGCGAACCAGGAAGACGAGGAAAGTCGAGATGATGAACACGCCCGCCATGAAGAGCGTGCGCGCGGCGAGCAGGGCGCGCAGGTTCGGTGTGATCACGGCGCCATCCGCGCTGCCGTCGTGCGCGGAGCCCGTCCGCACACCTCGCTGCCCGCTCGAGGACGGCGCAGGCTCCGCTTCCCTCGCGCCCCGAGTCCCTGGTGCGAGACGAGGCAACCGGCGGAACGAGAGCAGGAACCCGGCTACGGCGAGGACCAGCAACGCTATGGCGACGGCCGCAGACGCCGTCCGAAGCCCCGCCGGCCCTCCTCCCGTCACCGGCAGCCACGCAAACGCCAGGGCTCCAAGCGCCGCGCCGAGGAACTGCTGAAACGCGATGTGCGCCGACAGCACGCCGGGACGAGGCAGCCCTGGCTCGCCGGCCAGTCCGCCGTGGAAGTCATCGGCGATGATGGGCAGGTGCGCCGCGTCGCACAGCGACCGCGTCACGGCCAGGGCCATGATCGCAGCGACAGCCGCCGGATAGGAGGCCCCTGAGGCCAGCGCCGCCAGCGGGAGGGCCATCACGGCGAGCCAGACCACTGGCAGGTGCCGGCGCCCGCCGTCCAGGCGCCGGCGGTCGGAGTGCATGCCGGACGGGTACAGCGCCGCGAGGCTGGCGATGGACGCGGCGGCGCTGATGCTCCCGAGATGGAGCCCCTTTCTGGCCTCCCCGACGGCCAGCACGACCATCTGGGGCACCGCGAGCGTGACGATGCCCGTGGCAACGAACGACGTGGCGAGGCGAGGCAGCGCGAACAGGGACGCGCTGACCGTCTCGGAGCGCCACGCGGGCGCGGCCATCCGGCGTGTCCTCATCGCGCGATGAGCGTGACGAACAGGTAGAAGATCCAGCCGGCGCCAAGCAGCGAGTCCAGGCGGTCGAGCACGCCGCCCTGCGCGCCGAGCGCGCGGCCGAAGTCCTTGGCCTGGTGGCGTCGCTTCACCGCCGAGGCGAGCAGGTCCCCGGCCGCTCCGCTGCACGCGAGCGCGACCGCCGCGGCGGCAATCGTCAGCGTACCGAACTCCGGCTCCGCGAAGGCGAGGACGAAGGCGGTCAGCACGGCGCCCGCCAAGCCGCCGGCGTAGCCAGTAATCGTCTTTCCCGGGCTGAGCGACGGAAACGGACGCGGTCCCGGCAGGAGCCGGCCCGTGACGAAACCCATCACATCGTTCACGACAACGACGCTGAAGGCGACGAGCACCCAGCGGAACCCCGCCGGCATCTGCTGCAGCCGCACCCAGAACGAGAGCGCCGCCCCGAGCGAGAGCGGCAGCAGCGGGACCGTCCAGATCGCCGCCGCTGCCCGCGGCAGCGCGAAGAACAGCAGCACCGGGAGGAGCACGGCGGCGCCGGCGACGATCGCAGAAGAGCCCGGAGCCAGCGCGGGCCAGAGGATCCACGGCAGCACGCAGGCCAGCGCGAGGGCGAAGCGCGACGGCCTGGCACCCAGCACGGCTGCGGCGCCGGATCGGGGCGCCGGCAGCGCCTGCCCCAGCCTGGCGAGTTCCCACGCGGCGACCGCGCCGCACATCGCCAGGAGCAGTCCGAAGGGAACCATGCCGAGGTAAGACGCGCCCAGCGCCACCGGGATGATCAGGAACCAGGGTCCCAGGCGCTCCAGGAATCCATGGTGGCCGTGGACGCGGGCGTACACGCAGACTGGAATGGCAGCGGCTGGGAACAGCAGCCACCGCAGGAGCGCCTGGAAACCGATCTCGGAGAGCGTCACCGTGGCGGGACCTTGGGCGCGCGATTGGCCGCCGGCCCTGCGCCCTGGCGCGCCAGCGACCATCCGAGCCCCAGGCGGTGCGCGAGTGCGACCAGGGCGCCGGCTCCCAGCAGGCCCAATAGAACGTTCGCAGCCGACAGCCGCGCTCCGCCCACGCGGATGGACAGCGCGGGCGCCGAGGCCAGCGCCGCGGCGAAGATGACGAGACCGATGAACTGCTCGGCCTTGCCCAGGCCGCTGTAGGAGCGGCGCCCGAACGTCGCTTCGATCTGGGTGCCGAGGTAGCTGTTCAACAGCGTGAGGATCACCACCGACAGGCCGAAGACCGTGTGAGCGCCTGGCGACGCGGCGATGCCGGCGAGAATGGACACCTCGACGAAACGGTCGCCCGCGTGATCCAGGAAGTCGCCGCCTGCCGACACCCGCCCGTGGAGCCGGGCCACGAGCCCGTCCAGGGCGTCAGCCGAGCCCGAGAGCGAGACGAGCAGGCCGGCCGCCGCGTACCAGCCGCGCCCGCCGCCGGCGGCCGCGAAGGCGATCCCGGCAGCGGCCCCCGACGCCATCGACACGAGCGTCAGCGCGTTCGGGTGGACGCCGGACATGGCCCTGGCGACGGGGGTGTAGGCGGCGTCGAGGATCTCGCGGAGAAGCGTCATGAATGCGCGAAAGGCGCGGGCATCTTACCGTACTCTCCGCTGGCGGCAACCGGCACTCTCAGGAGAGACTCGGGTTCGACGGAGGGGGTGGAGGCGCCGTCCGGATTTGAACCGGAGAATGGAGGTTTTGCAGACCTCTGCCTTACCACTTGGCTACGGCGCCCTGTCGGGAATCGCCACGCGTCCGGCCGTTCCTGGAAGGAAGGGGATGGAGCGGGAAACGGGATTCGAACCCGCGACTTCGACCTTGGCAAGGTCGCACTCTACCACTGAGTTATTCCCGCCCGACCGCCTGCGTCTACGTTAGCACAGGCGCGCGAAACGACTCAAGGCGGCGGCGCCCACCAGCTAGCCTGAAACGCGTCGCGGATCACCTCGACGGCCGGCGGCCGCTCCGCCCGGAACCGCACCGCGACGACGTCGAAGCGGCACAGGCAGCCGTGCAGGCCGCGCTCGGACAGATACCTGCGCGCCATCGCCACCACCCGGCGCTGCTTGCGCAGCGTCACGGCCTCGGCTGGATGCCCGCACGCGCCGGAGGCCCGGCACTTCACCTCGACGAAGACGAGGGTCGGCCCGTCGCGCGCCACGATGTCGATTTCTCCGTTTCGCGTGCGGTACCGGCGGGCAAGAATCGCGTACCCCCGCTCGGCCAGGGCCGCGCAGGCCAGGGATTCCCCGGTGATTCCGAGCGCGACGGTGGCGTCCGATCCCATGCCGCCACGGCAAGCAAGGCTGGGGCCAGGCGCCCGCCGGCGCTACGGTATAATGTGCAGTCCTGCTCGGCGCGCACGGCGCCGGCGTGGCAGCTCGCGCCCCCTCAGCACGGCCCCTCCGGGTGGACGGGCGGTTCGGCGCGCGCGTGCGCGGCACAGGGAGTCCCTCATGAAGATCCTGGTCTTTGGCGGCGGCGGCAAGATGGGCACGACGGTGGCTTTCGATCTCCTGAAGCACGATGCCGTCGCCACAGTCGGGCTGGCCGACCGGAGCCACGGCGCTCTGGAAAACGCCCGCGCGTGGCTGAAGAGCCCCAAGGTCGCCACGCACCAGGTGGACGTCACCAAGAGGGACGATCTGACGGCGCTCATGAAGCACTACGACGTCGGCGTCAGTACGCTCCCGGACAGGCGGACGAGCTACATCGTCGTGGACGCCGCCGTGCGCTGCGGGTTCGACTTCGTGGACATCCTGGAGGAGTACCACCGCCGGCCGGACGCGTACGAGGTCGAAGGGCTCGTGATCCCGCCCGGAATGGGCCTGAACGAGTACGGCGACTGGCTCCACGACACGGCGCAGAAGAACGGCGTCACCTTCCTGGACGGGATCGGCTTCGCACCGGGCATGAGCAACGTGACGTGCGGCGAGGGCATCCGGAAGCTGGACCGGGCGGAGTCGGTCATCGCCCGCGTCGGCGGCATCCCGAACAAAGAGGCCGCCGCGCGCCACCCGTTGCGCTACATGATCACCTGGGCCTTCTCCCACGTGCTCCGCGAGTACGTCATCAAGGTGTGCATCCTGCAGGACGGAAAGGTCGTGGAGGTGGACGCCTCGTCGGGCCGCGAGGCGTTTTCGTTCGACAAGTACGGCAAGTCCGAGCGGCTCGAGTGCGCCATCACGCCCGGCATGCCGAGCTTCGTTTACACGCGCCCGCAGCTGAAAGAGTTCGCCGAGAAGACGGTCCGCTGGCCCGGGCACTGGGACGGCGTCCAGACGCTCAAGGAGTGCGGCATGCTGGACCTCGACCCGGTGGAAGTGGGCGGCGTCAAGGTCGTGCCGCGCGACGTGCTCCTCGCCCGCATCGAGCCGCGCTTGCGCGCGCTCCCTGGGGAGACGGACGTGTGCGTGATGTACAACACCGTCGAGGGCGTCAAGGACGGCAGGCGCACCCGCGTCTCCTACCACCTCTGGGACGAGGCCGACACGGTCAATAGCGTGTCGTCGATGGGCCGGGTCACGGGGTACAGCGCCGCGATCGGCGCGGTGATGGTCGGGAGCGGCCTGATCGCCGAGACGGGCATCGTCGCGCCGGAGGATGCGATCTACGGCGCGAACTACGCGCACTTCATCGGCGAGCTCGCGAAGCGGAACATCCGGATCCTCGAGACGGTCGAGACGATCGGGTAGGGACAGCCGGGGTTCGGGATTGAGGGTTCGGGACTCGGGGGTTGGGGATCAGGAGCCGGGGAATGGGGCGCTCCGCATTCCGGAATCTGACTTCTGGCTTCTGACTCCTGAATTCTCTCCCTACGCTCCCCCGCCCCTGCCGGCGAGCTTCCAGCGCGTGCCCGTCGGGCTGTCCTCGAGGACGATGCCGCGATCGGCGAGCTGCCGCCTGATGCGATCGGCGGCGGCGAAGTCGCGCCGGCGCCGCGCGGCCGCCCGCTCGGCAATCGCGCGCTCGATCTCGTCGATCGGAACGGCGGCCGCCGCGTCTTCCTGGCGGCGCAGCGCCACGATTCCGAGGACGCGGTCGATGTCGTCGAAGGCCGCCCGGATGACATTCGCGTCCGGCTTCCCCACCTGCCCGGCGTCGATGGCGCTGTTCAGCGAACGCACGAGTTCGAACACCACACCGAGCGCGCCGGGCGTGTTCAGGTCCTCCTCGATCATCGCCCCGAACTCCGCCCGGCCGGCCGCCACGCGGCGTTGAACCTCCGGGTGCGCGTCTTCGCCTTCGACGCGCTCGACGCGCGCCAGGAAATCCATCAGGCGCTGCACGGCCTCCTCGGCCTGCTGCAGGCCCGCCCACGAAAACTTGAGCTGCTTGCGGTAGTGCGTGGAGATGAACAGGTAGCGGAGGGCCGACGGATGGTGGCCGCGCCTGGCCACGTCCGGCACGGTGAACACGTTGCCCAGCGACTTCGACATTTTCTCTTCGTCGAGCAAGAGGTGCTCGACGTGGACCCAGAACCGCGAAAACGGGCGCCCGGTCGCACCTTCGCTCTGGGCGATCTCGTTCTCGTGGTGCGGGAAGATGAGGTCCACGCCGCCGGCGTGCAGGTCGATGGGGGGCTCGCCCAGCAGGCGCAGCGCCATCGCGGAGCACTCGAGGTGCCAGCCGGGCCGCCCTGGGCCCTGGCCGTAGTCCCAGGTCGGCTCGCCGGCGCGGGTCGCCTTCCACAGCACGAAGTCCCGGACGTCTTCCTTGTCGTACGAGTCGCTGTCCACGCGCGCGCCCGGCTGGATGCCGGCGTGATCGAGGCGCGCGAGCGCGCCGTACGCCGGAAAGGTCGCGATCCGGAAGTAGATCGACCCGTCGCTCCGGTAGGTGTGACCGTTCCTGGCGAGCGAGGCGATCAGATCGTTCATGGCCCGCAGGTTGGCGTCGTCGGTGGCCCGGGGCGTCTCCTCGACGGGCTCGAGGCCCAGCGTGGCCGCGTCCTCAAGAAACGCCTCCACGTAGCGGTCCGTGTACTCGCGAAGCGGAACGCCGGCCTGCTGCGCGCCCGCGATCGTGCGGTCGTCCACGTCGGTGAAGTTCATCACCTGCCGGACGGCGTGCCCGCACTGGTACTTCAACGCCCGGCGCAGGACGTCGAGGCAGACGAAGGTCCTGAAGTTGCCGATGTGCCCGCGGTTGTACACCGTGAGGCCGCAGGTGTACATGCGGACCGTGTTGTCGCGCAGCGGCGCGAAGTCCTCCTCGCGGCGCGTCAGCGTGTTGAACAGGCGCATCATGCGTGAGCCGCGCTCCGGGGGTCAGGCGACACGGGTGCGGAGCCAGCGCAGCACCACCACTCCACCGCACGTCAGCTGCGCGCTGAAGGCCTCGTCGGACGCCCGCAGCAGCAGGTCCACGGTCTCGGCGTCGGAGCGCTCGAGCGCCACGGTTTCCCGGAAGGCCGCGTCCACGGCGGCCCGGGCTTCCCCTGCCACGCCCGCCTTCCAGCCGGTCGAGTCGGCCAGCCTCGACGCCAGGTCGGCAGCCGTCGAGGCGAACGACTCCCTGCGCGGAAAGCACGCCGAGAACACCAGCGGGCCGGAGGCGCCGTCCGTGTCAGTCATCGGCCTTCCGATTCTAAACCGAAACCCCGTCGAGCACCGCCCTGGCCTGGCGGCAGTCCTCCCGGATCTGCCGCGTCAGCGCCTCGGCCGACTCGAATCGGCGCTCGTCTCGAAGCCGCCGCACGAAGCAGAGGCGAAGATTCGCCCCGTAGAGGTCCATGTCCACATCGAGCAGGTGAGCTTCGATGGACGCCGCCCCTTGGCCGTGGAATGTCGGGCGGGTGCCCAGGTTGGCGACGGCCGGATAGCTGGAGCCGTCACGGCGCACGAAGCCGGCATACACGCCGTTCGGCGGGACGAGCTCGTTCGCGATTTGCAGATTCGCCGTCGGGAAGCCGAGTTGGCGGCCGCGCGCGTCGCCGCGGACGACAAGCCCGTCTATGGCGTACGGGCGGCCCAGCAGCGCCGCGGCTTCGCGCATGGCGCCGCTGCCGACGAGCGTGCGGATGCGGGTGCTGGAAACGGGCGCGCCGCCCAGGCACACCGGATCGACCTTCCGCGCCTCGAAGCCCCACGAGATGCCCAGTTCCCGGAGGACCTCGAAGGTGCCGCTCCGCCCGCGGCCGAACACGAAATCGCGGCCGACCCAGACCTCCCCTACTCCCAGCCAGCGGACCAGCACGTCGCTGACGAACCGTTCCGGCTCCCACCTCGACAGCTCCGGCGTGAAGCGGACCACCACAACACCCTGCATGCCGGCCGCCTCGAACGCCTCAAGCTTCTGGGCCGTGGTCATCAGGGAGCGCGGCGCGCGGTCAGGCCGGAGCACGCGGGTGGGAGCGGGGTCGAACGTCAGGGCCACCGGCGCCGCGCCCCGGGCTGCTGCCGAGCGCCGCACGCTCGCGAGGATCGCCTGGTGGCCGACGTGCACGCCGTCGAAGTTGCCGATGGCGAGCACTGGCGCCTGCCAGTGCCCGGGCCACACCCCTCCGGGGTAGTGGATGAGGTCCACGCTAGCATCATACCTGACGGGGTTCGGGACCCGGGACTTGGGCGCTGGGGACTGGGGGTTGGGGAATGGCCCTCCCCTCACCCCTCCACCGTGATCGTGAGCCCGTCGTGCGCAAGGCGGATCCCGTCGGGGAGCGCGGCGTTTGTCGCCTCGTGCGGCAGGTCGTGGCAGATGTGCGTGAGGTAGGTCCGGCGAGGCCCCAGGCGCGAAGCGGCCTCGACCGCCTGCGCCACGGTGAAGTGCGTCGGGTGCGGCCGCTGCCGCAGCGCGTCGATGACCAGCGTATCGAGCCCCTCGAGCAAGGCCTCCGACTCGCGGGGGATCCCGCTGCAGTCGGTCAGGTAAGCGAACCCGCCCGTCCGGTAGCCGAGGATGCTGCGCCGGCCGTGCCAGATGGGCACCGGGATGAACTCCCGCGACGCGATCGAGAACGGCCCTTCGACGGGATGCAGGCGCACCCTGGGGACCCCGCCTCCTTCGTCGTCCGCCTCGAAGATGTACGCGAACGTCCGCCGGATCTCACCGAGCGTCCGCCTGTCGCCGTAGCATGGAACAGCCTGGGCCTGGAGCACGTTGAAGCGCCGGATCTCGTCGAGGCCCATGACGTGATCGGCGTGGCAGTGCGTGAACAGGATGGCGTCGACGCGATCGATCCCAGCTCGGAGCGCCTGCGCGCGCAGATCGGGCGCCGTATCCACGAGCACGCGGGCCCCGCCGGGGAATTCGACGGCGATCGACGGCCGCGTGCGCGTGTCACGCGGGTCCGTGGAACGGCACGTCGCGCAGCGGCAGCCGATCATCGGCACGCCGTGCGACGTGCCGGTACCGAGGAACCGGACGGTGAACGCCGCGCTCACGACCGCGCGCCGGGCCCGTCGGATCCGGGCGCCTGCCGCGCGGCCACGTACCGCATCCGCAGATCGTAGAGCGCCTCCTGGAGCAGCGTCCGCTCCTGGGCCGTCAGGTTGCCTCGCGTCTTGACCTCCAGCATCGACAGGATGTCGATCATCTGGGACGCCGCCGCCAGGTTCTCGGGCCGCTTCTCCCCGGTCGCCGGGTCGGGAACGTCCCCGAACTGCACGGCCGCCGTCGTGACCAGCGAGATGATGAAGCCGCTGAACCCTATCGCGCCGTCCTGCTCGTCCGCCACGCCAGTGCCTCCGGGCCGCATGGTAGCATACGGCCGATGCCTGCCACGACCGCCGCCGGCGCGTTCGCGCGCCTCGTCGACACCGTCCGCATCCTCCGCGAACCGGGCGGCTGCCCATGGGATCGCGAGCAGACGCTCCAGACGCTCCGCCCTTTCGTGCTCGAAGAGACGTACGAAGTGCTCGACGCCCTGGACCGCGACGACCGCCGCGCGCTCCGCGAGGAACTCGGCGATTTCATCTTCGAAGGGGTCCTGCTGGCCCAGGTCTGCGCCGAAGCCGGCGACTTCACCGTGGCGGATTCGCTCGAGGCGATCACGGAGAAGCTCATCCGCAGGCACCCGCACGTATTCCCGCCGGCGGCGGACGCCTCCGGCGCGGCCGCGCAGCTTGCCCCTGCGACGCCGGACGAGGTCGTCGAGCGCTGGGAATCCATCAAGGCGCGCGAGTCGAGCGCCTCTGGCGTCGCCCGCACCGCGCTGGGCGGCGTGCCGGCGGCGCTGCCGGCGCTGCTCAGGGCGCACGAGATCGGGGTCCGCGCGGCGGCAGCGGGGTTCGACTGGGAGCGGGCGGCCGACGTGGTCGGGAAGATCGAAGAGGAAACGGCGGAACTCCGCGCCCTTGTGGAGGCGGGCGGCTCAGCCGACCGGTCGCGCGCCGAGGAAGAGATGGGAGACCTCCTCTTCGCCATCGCCAACCTGTCGCGCAAGCTCGGCATCGAGCCGGAGTCGGCCCTGCGCGTCGCCAACGAGAAGTTCACGCGCCGCTTCTCGGCGATGGAATCGCGCCTGCGCGGATCCGGCCGGGCGCTGTCCGAGTGCTCGCCCGACGAACTCGACGCCGAGTGGCGGCGCGTCAAGGAGGCGGAGCATCGGGGCCAGCCGATGCCGGGCGCAACGGCACCTGGCGCCCCGTGAAGGTCCGCACCATCGCCGTCCGCCCGTCCGTCTGGAGCGCGATTGCGCCCTCGAGATCCGTCCGGAACACCGGGACTCCCGCCTCCGCGTACCGCGCCAGTACGGCCTGATGCGGGTGCCCGTACCGGTTGCCCCGGCCGGCGCTGACAATGGCCGCACGGGGTGCGGCGGCGCGCAACAAGGCCCACGAGCTCGACGTGGCGCTCCCGTGGTGCGGCGCCTGCAGCACTCTGATCGGGGCGGGCGCCAGCACGCGCGCCAGATCGGCCTCAGCCGCGGCCTCGATGTCGCCGGTGAGCACGACCGAGACGCTCCCCATCCGGACGTCCAGCACGATCGAGTCGTCGTTGCGCACGCGCTGGCGCTCCCAGTCGGGCGGCAACGGATGCAGGATCGAGACCTCGACGTCGCCGAACGTGACGGCGTCGCCGCGGCGCACCGCGTGCCAGGCGCTGCCGGCCTGACGCGCGGCGGCCTGCAGCTCCCGCAGCAGCGCCTCGGGCGGCACGGCGACGCCCTCCCAGATCTCCGGCGGCCGGAAGTCGCGCACGACCGACCCGGCGCCGCCGATATGATCCGCGTCCCCGTGGGTGGCGACCAGGCAGGTCAGCGCGTGCACGCCTGCCGCCCAGATTGCAGGAGCCACGACGCGCCGCCCGATGTCGAAGTGCCCGCCGCCGGCCCCCCCGGCGTCCACGAGCATCGCGTGGCCTGACGGGAACCGAACGAGCGTCGCCGCGCCCTGCCCGACGTCCAGGAAGGTCACTTCGAGCGCGCGTGTCCGCGCGAACCTGGTCTGGGGCGCCGACAGCACCCAGACGGCCGCCGCGACGGCGCACGCGAGGGCGGCTCGGCGTCCCGCTCGCACGGCGCGCGCAGCGGCCCCGCGGCGAACCACCTCGTCTGAGAGCCGGAGGACGAGGATGACCGCCGCGTAGTAGGCGACGACGGCGGCAAGCGGCGGCGCCGGCAGCCGGACGACGAGCCAGGGGGCTCGTTCGACAAGCCCGCCGCTCTCCACCAGGGCCCACGCCGCCGCATGCGTGACAGCCCCCAGCGGGGCCGCGAACGTCGGGGCCGCGCAGGCGGCCGCGACGGTGGCCATGCCGCCGACCTGCACCACCGTCATCAGCGGGATCGCCGCGAAGTTCAGCAGGAGCCCCGCCGCCGTCACTCTGTGAAACACCATCGCGGCGACCGGGAACAGCGCGGCCTCGGCGGCGCACGAGGCCGCGAGGATCCCCGCGGGCGCCCTGGCCCATCGCCACGATGAGGCCAGCGATGGCAGCAGCCGCGGCGTGCCTACGAGAATCGCGATTGTCGCCCCATACGTCAGCCAGGCCCCGACGTCGAAGAGCAGCAGGGGATCCAGGACCGCGCTCGCGCCGGCAGAAGCGGCGGCGGCATTGAGAGGCCGGGTCCGATGATCGGCGGCGTGGGCGCACAGGTAGATCACCGCCATCTGGGTGGCCCGCATCACCGATGCGCCGCTCCCGACGAGGCCGGCGTACGCGGCCAGGGCCCCGGCCGCGGCGAGGTTCGAGACGCGGGGGCGCAGTCCGGCGAGCCGGCCGAGACCGAGCAGGACGCTTGCAAGAATCGCGACGTTGCCGCCCGAGATCGCCAGCACGTGGTAGGTGCCGGCCTCCTGCAACCGGATCTCGGTCTGGTCGTCCAGGCCCGCGCGGTCGCCGAGCAGAATCGCCCGCACGATGCCCGCCGAGCGTGCGTCGTAGCCGCCGACGGTCTCGTCGAGGCACCGGCGCACGCGGGCCCGCGCCTCGCTGGCGGCTTCGGCAAGGGCGCTTCCCTCTCCGGTCACCCGCACGAGCAGCGCGCTCTTCACGACGCCGACGAGCGTGGTGCCGCGGCGGGCCAGCGCGAGTTCCTGGTCCGGCACGCCGGCGTCGAGGTACCTCGCCGGCCGGCGCAGCTGCGCGGTGACCTCGACCCGCCGGCCCCTGCGCCACGTCCCGACCGCCGACGGCGGCGGCGAGCCCGTGACGGTCAGGCTGACACGGCCCGGCGCGCCGGCCGCACGGCCATCCACGCGGACCGTCGCGACATCGACCACGAGCCGGGCGCCGCGCTCCAGCGGCGACGCGTCGGCTGACAGGGTTCCCGACAGCACGACGGGTTCGGAGAGACCGTCTCGGACCGGACCGGGTTCCCGGCTCGCCGCCAGCGCGGCCCGCAGTGGAGTGTGCGTGGCCCGATGGGCCGCCGACGATGAGAGAGATGCGCCGCAAAGGAAGCACAGCGCCAGGGCGGACGCCACGAACCCGCGGGCGGCGCCGCGGTGCCAGCAGCACAGGCAGGCGGTCCAGGCTGCCAGGATCGCCGCGGCGGCCGGGCCGCAGTCAAAGTGCCGGACTGATCCAATCGCGCAGCCCGCCAGGAGCGCGAGGGCGGGCGGCGCCGACGGGTAGCGCATGCGTGCCGGTCACGCAACGAGCGTTCCAGCGGGGACCGGCGCTCCCAGGCGCGCATCCGCGAAGGAAAGGCCGGCGCCAGTGCGGGCCCCCGGAGAGGGATCGAAGATCCTGCGCGTTTACGGGGGCGGCAGCGTGGCGGATTCCGCGTGGTAGTCCTGGAGCGCGCGCACCGTCACCTCGCGCCCGCGGATGGCCCGAATGCCGCTGACCGCCGCCGCGGCGCCGGTGAGCGTCGTGATGCAGGGCACGCCGTGCAGCATCGCACGCCGCCGCACCGAGCGGTCGTCGAAGAACGACGCCCGCCCGAGGGGGGTGTTCACGATCAGCTGGATCGACCCGTTCACGACGAGGTCCGCAACGTTGGGCCGGCCTTCGTTCACCTTGAAGACCGTCCCTGCCTCGACGCCGTGTGACCGGAGGTAGGCCGCCGTCCCCCGCGTCGCGACCAGGGTGAAGCCCAGCGCCGCGAGATCCCGGGCCACGGCGAGCACGTTCGGCTTGTCGCTGTTGTTCACCGAGATGAACACCGTGCCCGCCGTCGGCAGCTCCTGCCCCACCGCCGTTTGCGCCTTGGCGAACGCCTCGCCGAACGAGGCGGCGGCCCCCATCACCTCGCCGGTGGACTTCATCTCGGGCCCGAGGATGGTGTCGACGCCTGGGAACCTGACGAACGGAAAGACCGGCGACTTGACGAACACGCCGTTGACGGCAAGGTCGCCCGTGAGCCCGAGCTCGGCGAGCGTCCGCCCCGCCATCGCCCTGGCGGCCACGCGCGCCAGCGGCACGCCGGTCGCCTTCGACAGGTACGGCACGGTCCGCGAGGCCCTGGGATTCACCTCGAGCACGTACACGACGCCGTCCTTGATGGCGAACTGGGCGTTCATGAGCCCGACGACGCCGAGGGCCTGCGCAATGCGCCGCGTGTGCTTCCGGATGGTCTCGAGGTGACGCTCGGCCACCATGAACGGCGGCACGACGCACGAGCTGTCCCCCGAGTGAATGCCGGCCTCCTCGATGTGCTCCATGATGCCCGCGATGACGAGCGCACCCGTCGAGTCGCCCACCGCGTCCACGTCGAGCTCGAAGGCGTCCTCGAGGAAGCGGTCGATGAGCACGGGGTGTTCCGGCGACGCATCGACGGCCGTCGTCATGTAGTGGTCGAGGGCCCCAGGGTCGTAGACGATGGCCATCGCCCGGCCGCCAAGCACGTACGAGGGCCTGACCACGACGGGGAAGCCGATGCCGACGGCCACGTCCCGCGCTTCGGCTCGCGACGATGCCGTGCCGCTCGGCGGCTGCGGGATGTCGAGATCCCGGAGGAGCGCGGCGAACCGCTTGCGGTCCTCCGCGAGGTCGATCGAGTCCGGCGAGGTGCCGAGCACGGGCACCCCGGCGCGATGCAGCGCCGTGGAGAGCTTCAGCGGCGTCTGGCCCCCGAACTGCACGAGGCAGGCGACGCTCCCGCCGGCTTCCCGCTCCTTGTCGATGACCGCCAGCACGTCCTCGAGGGTCAGCGGCTCGAAGTAGAGCCGATCGGCGGTGTCGTAGTCGGTGGACACCGTCTCGGGGTTGCAGTTCACCATGACGGTCTCGAAGCCCTCGTCCCGCAGGCCGAAGACCGCGTGGCAGCAGCAGTAGTCGAACTCGATGCCCTGGCCGATCCGGTTCGGCCCGCTGCCGAGGATGACGGCCTTGCGGTGCGGCGTGGGGTCGGCCTCGCACTCCTGCTCGTACGAGCCGTACAGGTAGGGCGTCAGCGACTCGAACTCGGCGGCGCAGGTGTCGATGCGCTTGTAGGACGCCCGGAGCCCCGCCGCAGCCCGCCGCTCGCGCACGGCGCGCTCGCTCGCGCCGGTGGCGGCCGCGATCGTCGCGTCGCCGAACCCGGCGCGCTTGAGCGCCCGCAAATCCGCGCAGCCCAGGTCCTGCAGCGTCTTGCCGCGAAGCGCGCGGCGCCGCGCAGCCAGGTCCGCGAACTGCGCGAGGAACCAGGGGTCGATCCGCGTCAGCTCGTGCAGCACCGTCGCGCTCCAGCCGCGGTCGAGCGCCTCGAACACCGCCCACAACCGCCCGTCGGTCGGCGTCGCCAGCCGCTGCCGCAGGCCGTCGTCGTCCTCGCCGCGCAGCCACTCGTGCTCGAAGAGCAGGCTCTCCCGCCCCATCTCGAGCGACCGGACCCCCTTCATGAAGGCGTCCTGGAACGTCCGGCCGATGGCCATGACCTCCCCGACCGACTTCATCTGCGTCGTCAGGGTGCGCTCGGCCTCGGGGAACTTCTCGAAGTTCCACCGCGGGATCTTGACGACGACGTAGTCGATCGTCGGCTCGAAGGACGCGGGCGTCAGGCGGGTGATGTCGTTCGGGATCTCATCGAGGTGGTACCCCAGGGCCAGCTTCGCCGCGATCTTGGCGATGGGAAACCCGGTCGCCTTCGACGCGAGCGCGGACGAGCGCGACACGCGCGGGTTCATTTCGATCACGACCATGCGCCCGTCGCGCGGATCGATCGCGAACTGGATGTTCGATCCGCCGGTTTCGACGCCGACGCGCCGGATGATCCGGCGCGCCGCGTCCCGCATCGCCTGGTACTCTTTGTCGCTCAGCGTGAGCGCGGGCGCCACGGTGACGCTGTCGCCGGTGTGCACCCCCATCGGGTCCAGGTTCTCGATCGAGCAGATAACGACGAAGTTGTCGCCGGCGTCGCGCATCACCTCCAGCTCGAATTCCTTCCAGCCGATGAGCGACTCCTCGATCAGGACCTCGTGCACCGGGCTCATGGCGAGGCCGCGGCGGACGATCTCGGTGAACTCCTCGATGTTGTACGCGATCCCGCTCCCGACGCCGCCGAGGGTGAACGACGGCCGGATGATCGACGGGAAGCCGGTCGTGCGGACGAGCGACAGGGCCTCGTCCAGCGACCGGGCGTAGCCGCTCTCGGGCACGCTCACGCCGATCTCGCGCATGGCGTCGCGGAACTTGAGGCGGTCCTCCGCGACGTCGATCGCGGCCACCGACGCTCCGACGAGCTCCACGCCGTAGCGCGCGAGCGAGCCGGACTTCGCCAGGGCCATCGCCAGGTTGAGCGCCGTCTGCCCGCCCACCGTGGGCAGCAGCGCGTCGGGCCGCTCGCGCGCGATCACCGCCTCGACGAAGGCCGGCGTCAGGGGCTCGACGTACGTCCGGTCCGCCAGCTCCGGGTCGGTCATAATCGTCGCAGGGTTGCTGTTGACCAGCACCACCTCGACGCCTTCCGCGCGCAGCGCCTTGCACGCCTGGGAGCCGGAATAGTCGAACTCGCACGCCTGCCCGATCACGATCGGGCCGGCGCCGAGCACCAGCACGCGCTTCACGTCCGGCCGGCGCGGCATCTACCGGCGCTCCATGGCCTCGGTGAACAGGCCGAACAGATAGTCCGCGTCGTGGGGGCCGGGCGACGCTTCCGGGTGGTACTGGACGCCGAAGGCGGGCTTCGTGCGATGACGGAAGCCCTCCAGCGTGCCGTCGTAGAGGTTGACGTGCGTCACGACGACGTCCGCCGGCAGCGTGGCCGGGTCCACCGCAAAGCCGTGGTTCTGCGACGTAATCTCGACGCGCCCGGTCTCGACCTGCTGCACCGGGTGGTTCGTGCCGCGGTGCCCGAACTTCAGCTTGAAGGTCCTCGCACCGACCGCCAGGCCCAGCAACTGGTGCCCCAGGCAGATGCCGAAGACGGGCGTGCCGTCCGCCACGACCTGGCGGATGTTCTCCACCGCCGACGGCAGCGCGGCGGGATCGCCGGGCCCGTTGCTCAGGAAGACACCCGACGGACGCTCGGACAGCAGGACGGCGGCGGGCGTCGACGCCGGATAGACTCGGATGTCGCACCCGTACGACGCGAGCCGCCTCAGGATGTTCCACTTCATCCCGAAGTCCCAGGCCGCCACGCGATACCGCCGGGCCGGCGCCCGGAGCGGCTCGCGTCCGTACCCGCCGGTCCCCGCGGCCGTCCCCTCGACTGGCCAGTCGAACGGGGCGGCGCACGTCACGCCGGACACCAGGTCGGAGCCGGCCATGAGCGGCACGCGTCGCGCCTGTTCGACGAGATCCGCGGGTCTGGCGTCACCGGTCCCAATGACGCCGCGCATGACCCCAGCCGAGCGCAGCCGGCGGGTCAGCGCGCGGGTGTCGATGTCGGAGATGGCGACCGTGCCCGCCGAGACGAGGTAGTCCCGCAGCGTGCCCGCAGCCCGCCAGTTGCTCGCGACGAGCGACTCGCGGCGCATGACGAACCCGGCGACCTGCGGAGCGCGCGACTCGGCGTCTTCCGGCGTGACGCCGTAGTTGCCGATTTCCGGGCAGGTCATGGTGACGATCTGCCCGGCGTAGGACGGATCGGTCAGGATCTCCTGATAGCCCGTCAGGCCGGTGTTGAACACGACCTCGCCGGCCGCGATGCCTTCCGCCCCGGCCGCCGTGCCCTCGAACCAGGTGCCATCTTCGAGCGCAAGAACGGCCCTCACCGCGAATTCGTCCTCTCGAGAGGCACCGACACGCGGCGGACCTGCCCGGCCTTGACCGTGATCGTCTCCGCCCAGGGACGGTAGCCGCCGAGCCTGAGTTCGATTTTGTGGAGGCCGGTCCGGATCGGCGTGATGGTGACAGGCGTCACCCCGTAGTCGCGCCCGCCGACGCGGACCCGCGCCCCAGCCGGCTGTGTCTCGACGACGAGCGTCTGCCGGCCGGAAGCTGCAGGCGTCGTCTCGGCGCGCTCCGGCTCCCCCGGCTGCCGCGCCGGAGCCGCCGCGAGCGGCCGCAGGTCGAATGTCAGCCGCACCGCAGGCTCCTCGCGGCTCAACGTCACGCGCTTCTCCTGGGCCTCGTACCCGGGGCGCGTCACCCGTACGCTGTGCGGCCCGAACGGCACGCGAGCGAGGTTGCGCGGCGTGAGGCCTTCGCGCCGCCCATCGACGTACACGTTCGCGGGCCGACCGGAGGCGACGACGACAATCGTGCCCATGCCGGCAGACGGCGCGGAGCCCGGCGGCGATGCCGAGCTGGCGGCCGGCGCGGAAGCCGGAGGGGCAGCTGCCGCTCCGTCCCGCCTGCCGCCGCCCGACAGCCCGTGATTGACGTCGGCGGGCGTGGCGGCCTCTGGCTCTGGAACGCGAGCCTCGGGCGAAGCCAGTGCGCGAGCAGCCGGCGTTTCGACACGACCCGCGCCAGTCCGGGCCGAGGCGACGGCAGCGCTGGCCGCCGGCCGCGGACTGGGCGAAGAGGACGGACGCCCGCCAAGCCAATACCCCAGCATCAGGCCCGCTGCGAGTCCCGCCGCGAGCCCAGCGGCGAGACCCGCGGCGAACGGCAGCCTGCGCCGCTCGCGACTCGCTCCAGACCACTCCATCTCGAAGGGCGGCCGCTCCGCCGGCCGGAGCGGTTCACTCGGCGCGTCGAAAACGCTCGACGGAGCCGTCATGGCTCGAGCCGGTTCACCGTCGCCGGTGCCGGCCGGATCCGGAATCCGGATCGGAGCCCTGCGCCGCAGGCTCGCGGGCCGGGACTCGACCGGTTCTCCGGCCGGCTGCGCGCCGTCGAGAACGGCAGCCATCCCCAACGCCGCTGGCTCGGGTGGTGGGAGCGCGAGATCCAGACCAGCCAGATCGACGGAAAACATGCTCGCCGGCGTCTCGCTCTCAAAGCTGTTCAGCTCGGCGGCGTCCAGGGAAAAACCCTCGGCTGAGAACCCGAGCTGCTCCGCCAGATCCCCGGATGGCGGGCTCGAAACGGCGTCTGCCTGGGCCTCGGCGGATTGAGGTGGCGCCAAAGCCGACGCCTCGCCGGGCCCCGGTGTCAGGCCGATCATCGCCTCGGGCACCGAGTCCGCCGGCTCCATTGCCTCAATGGCCGCGGCAGAAGCCGCCTCGGCGAGCAGGACGGGCGCGCCAAGCCCGGGAGCCGCCGCCATGTCGCCCTGAGAAGACGGCGCGCCGCCGGCCGGGGTATCGCCAGGCTCCGGCGACGCAGAAGCCCCAGCGGCCACCGGCTCGGCGACGCATTCGGCCGAGGCCACCGATTCGTCAGCCGCGGACCGTGCCGCCTGCCCGGTTGGGGCCGAAGCCCCTTCAGCCACAGCGACCGCCCTGCCGTCGACCGGCTCAACCGGTTCAGGCGGTGCGTCCGTCCGCGCAGACGTCCCAGGGCTTGCCGGGGGAGAAGAGCCGGCGTGGATCGTCGACCGAAGCGTCGCCGCCGGCGTGATTCGCCTGCCCGCAGGCGGCGGGAGCGGTTTCTTCGCAGGCGCCGCACGCTCCTCTCCCGTCGGCGGGGCGAGGGCGGGATCCAGCGGCTCGTCCAGTCCCGGCAGCTTCGGCGGCCGGCTCCTGGCCCTTCGCTGACGCGAGCCGTCCTGGCGAACCCGGAGGTCGCCGGACCCGATGCTCTCGGAAAGCGCCTTGGCGAAGGCCTCGGCGAACTCCCTCGCGCGGGACGGCCGGCGGCCGGGCTCGGGATCCATCGCGAACTCGATGGCCTCACGCAGGGCAACCGGGTTCTGGACGCGGACCTCCGTCAGCCCTGGCAGCGCGTAATCGGCGCCCGGCAGCACGCGCCGTCCGGTCAGCACTTCATAGGCGATCGCGCCCAGCGAGTAGATGTCGGCGCACGCTCCCCACTCGTCGCCCGATTCCCGTTCGGGAGCGACGTACGGACGCCTGATGGGCCCGTGCAGGCCGACGCGCTCCAGGGCCTGAGCGACGCCGAGCCCCGTGACGTGCGTCTCGCCTGGCGTTACGAGGACGTCCCGGGGATGGAGCGACCCGTGGAACACGCCTGCGTCGGCGGCGGCATCGAGGGCGTCGGCCACGTGCGTGACGAGGCGGATGGCGTCGCTGGCCGGAGCAGGGCCGTACTGCCGGATAGCGGCGTCCAGCGACTCCCCGGCCACGTAGGGGACCGCCAGGTAGGGCACGGAGTCCTCGACGCCCGCTGCCACTGGCGCCGGAATGCAGGCATGGCGCAACTCCAAGCCGGCGAGCCGCTTGAGCTGCGCGGCCAGCTGCGCGGCCTGTTCGGGCGTCAGGTCCAGCGAGAACGCCTTCACGGCGAGCAGGCGCCCCCCGTCCGCTTCGCGCGCGCGGAAGACGGGCCCAAGGACGCCGGCCCCGATCTGGTGCAGGACTTTGAGCGGTCCGAACGCAGGTGGCGGAGTGTACGAAGATCCTGGCGTCAAGTTCTCACGCTGGTCCGCGGCCGATGCTAGCATGGAACATCCCACGCATCAAACGCCTGGACGCGCGCGTTACACGACGCCGATGCGTGGCTTGACACCGCGCTGATGGTTCGGCGAGAGTAGCTCTCCGGTGAGTGCACACCCGGTGACCTCGGAGTCCGCTGCCGGCGGGATCTGCGTCGGACTGGATCGCCTTCCCGGATTCCGCCGCCTGGCGGCCGACTACGCCGCGTCGCCGCACGCGCTGTCGCCGTTCTTCGAGGGGCATCCTGCCGACGCTGACGCTTGGCGCAACGCCATCCGGCGGACGCTCGCATGTCCCAGGGAACGAGACGCTCTCGCCGACATCATCGCGGCCCAGCAGCGGCACCGCGGCGCGCCGCCCGCCGCCGTCGAAGCCGCCGAACGGCTCCGCCGCCCCGGCTCGGTGGCCATCGTCACCGGACAGCAGGCCGGCTTGTTCGGCGGACCGCTGCTCACGCTGCTCAAGGCCGTGACGGCGCTCAAGCTGGCCAGGCGGGTCGAAGCCGACCACGGCACGCCGGCGGTCCCCGTCTTCTGGATCGAGGCCGATGATCACGACTGGGAAGAGGTCGCGTCCTGTGCCGTAATTGGCGCCGACAACCGGCTGCAGACAATCGAGGCGGCGCCTCCGCCGGGCGCGGGTCGGTGTCCGGTCGGGAGCCTGCGGCTGGCTGAGGAGATTGGCATCGCGGTCGACCGGCTGACGTCCGCTCTGCCGCGCACGGAGTTCACTGAGGCCCTGCTCGATGAGATCCGCGCGGCGTACCGGCCCGGAGCGAGCCCCGCCGACGCCTTCGGGCGGCTCGTCGAACACGCGCTGGGCGACGAGGGCCTCGCCGTCTTCGACGCGTCGGACCCTCGGGCCAAGCCCCTCGCTCGCCGGATCTTCGCCCGGGAGGCGGGCGAGCCCGGCCGCACGGCCGAGCTGGCAGGAGAGGCCGGAGTCCGGCTGGAAGCGATGGGCTACCACGCTCAGGTCACGATGCGGCCGAACAGCCTGGCGCTCTTTGCGCTGGCCGGAGGCCGGCTGTCGATGCGGATCGACGGCGACGCGCTCCTCGTCGGCGAGGGCCTCGCGCCAGCCCGCAACGTGCTCGCCGAGATCGACGCGAACCCTGCGGCGTTCAGCCCGAACGTGCTCCTGCGCCCGATCGTCCAGGACGCGATCTTCCCGACCGCGGCCTACGTCGCCGGGCCGAACGAACTCGCGTATCACGCGCAACTGGGGCGCGTCTACGAGCACTTCGCCGTGCCGCGGCCGCTGGTGGCGCTCCGCCTCTCGGCGACCGTGCTGGAGGCGTCCGGCCTGCGGTTCCTGGCCAGGCACGGCATCGCCTTCGAGGCCCTCGCCGCACAGGACGACCGCGTGCTGAACGGCCTGCTCGAGTCGGCGCTCCCTCCGGAGGTCGAGTCCGCGCACCAGGCGGCGCTCCTCTCGGTGGAAACGAGCATGCGACGGCTCGCCGAGGCGCTGCCGTCGGTCGACTCCACGCTGCACGGCGCTGCCGTGTCGTCGCTGGGCCGGATGGTCCACGAGCTGCGCGGCCTCAGAGAGAAGACCCTGCAGGCGGCGAAACGAAACGACGACGTGCTGAGGCGGCAGTTCGCCCGCGTCAGGGCGCAGGCCTTCCCGGCTGGCCAGCTCCAGGAGCGCGTCGTCGCCTGGGTGTGGTTCCTGAACCGGCACGGCCGCGGCCTTCTCCGGCATCTGCTGGACGGCCTGCCTCTCGATCCCGTGTGCCATTGGGTTTCCTCGGGGTAGCATCGAAAGACCGATCGCATGCCGACGCCAGATCCTTCGCGTCAGGGGCCCCGGCTGCCCGCCCCGCCCGGCCCTCCGCGGCGCCGGCGGCGCCGTGCGGTCGTGGCGGCGCTGCTGGGGGTTCCGCTCCTGATGCTCGCGGGCGTCACCGCTTACTACTACGCGACCTTCGCCCCGATCGTCGACGAGCGGCTCAACGGGGAGCGCGTCAAGGCGCTCCCACGGGTCTTCGCCCGGCCCCTCGAGTTCCGGCGCGGGCAGTGGATCTCGATGGACGAGTTCGCCGAGCGGTTGAACATGCTCGGCTACGCGGAGCGCCCCGGCGCGGCTCAGCCGGGCGAGTTCTTCCGAGGAGCCGGGACGCTCACACTGGTGGCACGGGGCGGCGACCTGCCCGGGCGGACGCTCAAGTTCCACCTTGAAGCCCTCAGCCGCGGCGCCCCGGTGGACGCGGATGGCCGGCCGGTCCCCGTCTCTGCCATCGTCCGAATCGAGTCCGGGGACGGCGAGGATCTCGATCGGGTCCGGCTCGACGCGCCCCTCCTGACGACGCTCATCACGACCAGCCGCCAGAAGCGCAGACGGGTCGCCCTCTCGCTCATTCCGCCGCACATGGCGCACGCGATACTGGCCATCGAAGATCGGCGGTTCTACCGCCATCCCGGCATCGATCCGATCCGGATTGCGGGCGCCATCCGCACGAACCTCAGCGGAAAGCACCCGTACCTGGAAGGCGCGAGCACGATTACGCAGCAGCTCGTGAAGAACTTCTTCCTCACCCCGGAGAAGTCCTACCGGCGCAAGATCCAGGAGCAGCTGCTGGCAATGGTGCTCGAGACGCGCGCCTCGAAGGACGAGATCCTCGAACTGTACCTGAACGAGGTCTACCTCGGGCAGCGCGGATCGTACGCGGTGCACGGCGTCGCCCAGGCGGCGCGGATGTTCTTCGGCAAGGACGTCACGAACCTCACGCTGGCTGAAGCCGCGACCATCGCCGGCGTCATTCAGACGCCGTACCGTCACTCGCCGTTCTCGTCGCCGGACCGCTCCCGCGAGCGGCGCAACGTGGTGCTGAAGGCGATGGCCGATCAGGGCTTCGTCACGCGGGAGGCCGCCGAGCAGGCCAGCCGGGAGCCGCTGCAGACCGTCGCGCGCGCGCTCGACACGGAGGCCCCCTATTTCGTCGATCTCCTCGGCCAGGTGCTGGCCGACGACTACCCCGGCATGCTCGAAGGCCCCGAGGGCGTGGACATCCACGCCACCCTCGACGTGAACCTGCAGCGCGCCGCGCAGGACGCGGTGCGGGCGGGCATGGTGCAGGTCGACGCGCAGCTGGCCAGGAAGGGCGTGAAAGCCCTTGCGCAGGTCGCGCTGATCGCCGTCGAGCCCCGCACCGGCGAGATCCTCGCCTATGTCGGAGGGCGCTCGTACAACCAGTCGCAGTTCAACCGGGCCGTCAGCGCAAGACGGCAGCCGGGCTCGGTGTTCAAGCCTTTCGTCTACCTCGCCGCCTTTGAAGCCGCCGCGCAGGAAGGCCGCACGGACCTCACGCCGGCCACCGTCGTGGCCGACGAGCAGACGACGTTCGCCTACGACGACCAGACGTGGACGCCGAGGAACTACGAGGACGAGTACGACGGCGTCATCACCCTGCGCCGGGCCCTGGCGAACTCGCGGAACGTGGCCACCGTGCGCGTGGCCGAGTCGGTGGGCTTCGACACCGTGGCGGCGCTCTGGCGGCGCGTCGGGACCAGCACGGCGCCGAGGGCGTACCCGTCGATCGCCCTGGGGGTCTTCGAGGCCACGCCTCTGGAGATCGTCAAGGCCTACTCGATTTTCCCGAATCTCGGCGAGACCCGCCCGCCGAAGGCCATCATCGGCCTGGAGCGCCGCGGAGCGGCCGTCCCGCTTCGCGAGGCGCAGCCGGTCCGCGTGGCCCGCGCCGACACGACCTATCTCGTGACCAGCCTGATGCGGAGCGTGATCAACGAGGGCACCGGCGCCAGCGCGCGCGCCATGGGCTTCACCCACGACGCCGCCGGCAAGACCGGCACGACGAACGATCTGCGCGACGCCTGGTTCGTCGGGTTCACTCCCGACCTCCTGACGGCGGTCTGGGTGGGCTTCGACGACAACCAGCCGCTGGGAATGAGCGGGTCGGCTGCGGCCCTTCCCATCTGGACCCGGTTCATGCGGGCGGCCCTCGGCGGCCGTCCCAACCTGACGTTCCAGGCTCCCGCGGGAATCGCGTTTGCCGACATCGATCGCGACACGGGCGCCCTGGCGCAGCCCGCGTGCCCGAGGGTCCTGCGCGAGGCATTCCTCGCCGGCACCGAGCCAACCCTTCCCTGCGAGCTGCACCGGTTCTAGCGGCTGTTCTTCTCGCCCGGCTCCGCCGCCCCGCCCGTCTCGAGCGCGCTGCGGCTCACGCAGGCCGGAGGGGACCCCGAATCCGGGATTCCCAGCCCTATAATGCACCTATGCACGAAGAGGTTCTATCCGCCGCGTCCGGGGCCATCCAGCGCGGCGAAGGAGCTGCACTGGTCACGGTGGTGTCGGCGCACGGCTCGACGCCACAGCGCCCGGGGGCGAAGATGCTCGTTCACGCCGACGGGCGGACTGTCGGAACGATCGGCGGAGGGGCGACCGAGCACGATGCGGTCGGCAAGGCCCAGACGGCTATTCGGACGGGCCGGGCGGAACTCCTCCACTACGACCTGGACACCGGCCGGGCCGGCGGGGAAGGAGGGCTCTGCGGAGGCCGGATGGACGTCTTCGTCGACCCGCTCGACACGCCGCCGAGCCTGTTCGTCGCCGGGGCCGGGCACGTGGGCCAGCAACTCGCCGCGCTCGCTGCCACGGTCGGCTTCGCCGTCCACGTCGTTGACGATCGCGAGGCCTTCGCAAACGCCGGCCGCTTCCCGTCCGCCGCGTCGATCGCCGTGGCCGACATCGCCTCGCACCTGCGGTCGGCGCCCATCACCAGCTCGGCCTATGTCGTGGTGGTGACGCGCGGCCACGCGGACGACCTGGCGGCGATGCGGGCCCTCGCCGGTCGCGAGGCCAAGTACATCGGCATGATCGGCAGCAAGGCCAAGGTCGCTCAGATCGTCGACGCGCTGGCGCTCGAGGGCGTCGCCCCCGACTGGCTGCGCCGCGTGCGCGCGCCGATCGGACTGAGGATCGGCGCGGTGTCGCCCGCCGAAATCGCCGTGAGCATCGTCGCGGAACTCGTGGCGGTCCGGCGCGGCGAGGCGACGGACGCATCTGCGGCGATGTCCATGAGCGGCCGATAACCGGAGCGGCGGACATGGCTTCCCTGCTCGTCCGGGGCGGTACGGTCCTGACGATGAGCGACGACCTCAGCGTCGTGCGGGGAGAGGTGTCAGTCAGGGACGGGCGCATCGAGGCCGTCGGGGCGGGGCTGCCCGGCTCGTGGGACACCATCATCGACGCGACGGACGCGCTGGTGCTGCCCGGGTTCGTGCAGTCGCACGTTCACCTGTGCCAGACGCTGTTCCGCGGGCTGGCCGACGACCTCCCCCTCCTCGAGTGGCTGCGCACGCGCATCTGGCCCCTCGAGGCGGCCCACACGCCCGGGACCCTGCGGGCGTCGGCCCGGCTCGCCGCGCTCGAGCTGCTCACGGGCGGCACGACGACGGTGCTGACGATGGAGACCGTGCACGACACCGAGGCGGTCTTCGAGGCCGTCGCCGAAACCGGGCTGCGGGCCGTCATCGGCAAGTGCATGATGGACGCCGACGCGGCGGCGCCGCGGCGCCTTCTGGAGCCCACGCAGGCCTCGATCGACGAGAGCCTGTCGCTGCGGAAACGGTGGCACGGCGCGGCGGGCGGCAGGATTCGCGCCGCCTTCGCGCCGCGCTTCGCCGTCTCGTGCTCGCAGGACCTGCTCGAGGCCGTGGGCGCGTTGGCGGCGGGCCACGGCGCGCTGGTTCACACGCACGCATCGGAGCAGCAGCCGGAGGTCGAACTCATCCGCCGGCGGACGGGCCGCCGCAACGTGCAGTACTTCGAGGACATCGGCCTCGCCTCGGAGCGGCTGTGCCTGGCGCACTGCATCTGGATTGACGAGGCCGAGCAGGAGATCCTGGCGTCGCGCGGAGTGAAGGTGCTGCACTGTCCCAGCTCCAACCTGAAGCTCGGCAGCGGCATCGCTCCCGTTCCGGAACTGAGGGCCCGCGGCGTGTCGGTGTCCTTGGGCGCCGACGGCGCGGCGTGCAGCAACCGCCTCGACATGTTCGAGGAGATGCGGCTCGCGGCCCTGCTGCAGTCCGCGCGCCGCTCGCCGGGTGCGCTGACCGCGCGCGACGCGGTGTGGATGGCCACGCGCGAGGGCGCCAGGGCCCTCGGCCTCGACGCGGAGATCGGATCGATCGAGCCAGGCAAGCGGGCGGATCTCGTCGTCGTGCCCCTCGACCGCCCGCACCTCCTGCCGGGCGGCGACCCGTACTCGACCCTGGTGTACGCCGCGCGCCCGACCGACGTCCGCGCGACGATCGTGGATGGCGAGGTCCTCGTCCGCGACTTCCAGCCGACCAGCCTCGATCCCGAGGCCATCGTCGCCGAGGCGCGGGCGGCTGCCCGCGACCTGCGCTCGCGCGCCGGCTGCTAGGACAGGCGGGGCCTCGCGCGCGCGGCGTCGGCGCGGCGCACGGGGGCGGGCGAGCCAAGTTGATATAATGAAGGCAGGGGGAGCAGGCTCCCGCGGCGGGGGGCGCGCTCCGCGCGCTATTGGCGCGGAATGTCCGAAGCCCGGGCCGGCGATCACCCCGTTTGTCATGGTACGAGAGTCGGGCGCACTCGGCGAACGCACAAGGCGGATCCTGGCGACCCTGGTCCGGGAGCACATCGACACGGGCGGGCCCGTGGCGTCGCGGGCCCTGGTCCGGCGCGGCGGCTTCCGCCTGTCCTCGGCGACGATCCGGCACGTGCTCGCGCAGCTGGACGAATGGGGCTACGTGCGGCAGCCGCACGCCTCGGCCGGGCGCGTGCCGACCGATTTGGGCTACCGTTCTTACGTCGACGACCTGCTCACGAGGCCGCGGCTGGCCCGCTCCGCGGCGGCGGCCGACGCGCGGCTGCAGGACGCCCTGACGCGCCTCTCGGAGTCGGACACCGAGGGCGTCATGGCCTCCGTGCCGCACGTCCTGTCCCAGGCCTCGCACGCCGTGGCGTTCGCCCTGGTGCCGGATTGCGGCTCGGCGGCCTTCCATCGGATCGAGTTCGTGCCCCTCGGGGCCGGCCGCGTGCTGGTGGTCGTCGTCACGCGCACATCGCAGGTGACGCACAAGGTCATCGATCTCGACCCGGACCTGTCCCCGGCCGAGCTGGAACAGGCGTCGAACGCGCTCAACGCCGAGTTCTCGGGGATGCCTCTCGCCGACGTCCGCCGGACGATCCTCGAGCGGCTGTCCGAGGAGCGGCTGCGCTACGACCGCATCATGGCCAGGGCCCTGCGCCTCGTGCAGAGCAGCCTCGAGCGGGTCGGCGAAACGCAGACCCTGTTTGTCGAGGGCGCCTCGTCGCTCGTGAGCGAGGTGGCGGCCCCCTACAGCGGCATCACGCTGTCGGCGCTGAGCACCCTGGTCACGATGATCGAAGAGAAGCACCGCCTCGTCCGCCTGCTCACGGAGTACATCGACGGGCCGGGGCTGACCGTCGTCATCGGGAGCGAGCACCAGGATCCGACCCTGCGGCAGTTCAGCCTCGTCGCCTCTACCTACGCCGACGGCGACCAGACCGGCACGATCGGCCTGATCGGCCCGCTCCGGATGCAGTACGTCCGGGCCATCCCGCTGGTGGACCACGTGGCGCACGCCGTGTCGCGCATCCTGGCCTGCGGTGCGAGGCCTCCGCGCGCCACTGACTCCTGAACGCCCGGCGACGCACGCTGATTCATGACTGACGACACTCTCGCAGAGCAGCCAGACCGCGACACGCCCGGCCAGCCTCCGGAAGAGCGCACCCCCCCGGAGCTGCCGCCCGGATCGGACGCGCCGGCGATCGAGCAGGACCTCGAGGCCATCAGGCGCGAACTGGCCCGGGCCGAGGACCGGCTCCTTCGGACCGCGGCCGAGTTCGACAACTACCGGAAGCGCACCGAGCGCGAGCGACGCGAGCAAGCAGACCGGACCGTCGCCAGCCTGCTGCTGGACTTCCTGGCGGTGGTTGACGATCTCGAACGCGCGCTGACCGCCGGGGACGGCACGTCCGACGTCGCCGGGTACCGGCGGGGGGTCGAGCTGATTCACGCCGCCATGCTCGACCTGCTCAAGCGCCGGAGCGTGACGCCGCTGGCTTCGGTCGGAACGGCGTTCGATCCCAACGTGCACCAGGCGGTGGCCGTCGTGGCTGCGGACGGCCGTGCCGACGGCGAGGTCGTCGAGGAAGTCCGCCGAGGGTACCTGATTGGAGACGCCCTGCTCCGCCCGGCGATGGTGAAGGTCGCACGCTCGTGATCAAGCGCGATTACTACGAGGTCCTCGGCGTAGCCAAGACAGCCAGCGAGCAGGAGCTCAAGAGCGCGTACCGCAGGCTCGCGCTGAAGTACCACCCCGACCGCAATCCCGGCAGCAAGGACGCCGAGGAGAAGTTCAAGGAGGCCGCGGAAGCCTACGCCGTCCTGGCCGACCCCGAGAAGCGGGCGGCCTACGATCGATTCGGCCATCAGGGTGTCGGCACGGCCGGCGGCGGCGGATTCGACCCGACGGTGTTCGCGGGGTTCGAGGACATCTTCGGCGGCCTCGGCGACATCTTCGGGTTCGGCGACTTCTTCGGCGGCGCCCGGCGCCGCAGCGGCCCGCGGCGCGGCGCCGACCAGCGGTACGATCTCGAGATCAGCTTCCTTGAATCCGCCCGGGGCGTGGACACGACGATTCAGATTCCGCGCCTCGAGCCGTGCGCCACCTGCCACGGCAGCGGATCGGCCCCCGGCACGAGCCCGGCGCGGTGCCCGCAGTGCCAAGGCCGCGGGCAGCTTCGTTATCAGCAGGGATTCTTCGTCGTGTCGCGCACGTGCGGCCGGTGCGACGGCTCGGGCCGCGTCATCGAGTCCCCCTGTTCGGCGTGCCGGGGCGCCGGCCAGGTCACGCGCGACCGGAAGCTGACGGTCAAGGTGCCTGCAGGCATCGCGAGCGGGCAGCGCCTCAGGCTCGCGGGCGAAGGCGAGATGGGCGCGCTCGGAGGCCCCCCGGGCGATCTCTACGTCGTCATCCAGGTCCAGGAGCACGAGTTCTTCAGGCGCGAGGGGGACGACCTGTTCTGCCAGGTGTCCGTGAACTTCCCCACGCTGGTCCTGGGCGGCGAGATCCGCGTGCCGACGCTCGACGGTGACGAGCCGATCCGCGTGCCCGAGGGCACCGACGCGGGCACGGTGATGCGCCTCCGCGGCAGGGGCATGCCCAGCGTGTCGGGCAGGGGCCGAGGCGACCTCCATGTGGCGCTGCAGCCACGGACGCCGAAGAAGCTGTCGAAGGACCAGCGCGCGGCGTTCGAGCGGCTGGCCAGGGTCCTCCCGCCGGAGAAGGTCGACCCGGCGCGCCGCCAGGACGGCGACGGCGACGACCGGAACGTGTTTGAGCGCGTCAAGGACCTGTTCGGCTGATGCGGGCCTGGCCGGCCCTGCTGCTTCGCTTCCCCGCGGCCGGGCCTGGAGCGGGCGGCGCCGCTTCACTCCCGGATCTCGTGGCCGCTTCGCTCGACGGCCTCGATGTGATGGCCGTGCTCGAGCGGCCCGACGGCGCCTGGGAGGTCAGCTTCCGGGACGAACTCCGCCGGACCGAGGCCGCCCGGCGGCTGCTGGCCTGGCACGGCCGCCTTGGCTTGCGGATCACGCGGCTGGACCTGCCTGACGGCGACTGGGCCCGCCGTTCGCAGGCCTCGCTGCGAGCCGTCCGGGTGGGAGGCATCCGGGTGGCGCCGCCATGGGCGCAAGACGACGATCCAGCGGGCCCGGGCGTGACCGTTGTCATCGAGCCGGCGATGGGATTCGGCACCGGGCACCACGCGACCACCAGGCTGTGTCTGGCCGCCCTCCAGCGCCTCGACTGTCGACGACGGCGCGTGCTGGACGTCGGCACGGGTTCGGGGGTGCTGGCCTTCGCCGCCTGCGCCCTCGGCGCGCGCGAGGCCCTCGGCGTCGACAGCGATGCCGACGCAATCGAGAACGCCCGCGGGAACGCCGAGCTCAACGCGGGCCTGCCCGCCGTCCGCTTCGAGGAAGCGGACTTCCGCAGCCGCGCCATCGCGCCGGCGGACATCGTGCTCGCGAACCTGACGGGGGCCTTGCTGATGTCCGCCGCCGGCGCGCTCACGGCGCTGGTCGCCCCCGGGGGAACGCTGGTGGTGAGCGGCTTCACTCCGGACGAACGCCCGCAGGTGCTCGCGGCCTTCGCGCCGTGGGGCGAGGCGGTCTGGCAGCGGCAGGAAGACGGGTGGTGCGCCGCCATGGTCCGCGGCGGGTCGGCGCGCTACACGATCAGCTCGCCCCAGTAGTGCCAGAGGACGCCGAGGGCCACGACAGGCACGGCGTCGGCCCGAAGGGTCCTCGGGCCGAGCGTGACGGCCGCGCACCCCGACGCGACGGCGGCATCCACCTCGCCGCGGGTCCACCCGCCCTCGGGGCCGACGAGCACGAGCGCCGAGGCCGGCGCGCGCGGGACGGGCCGGCGGGCCCGCGCGAGGCCCTCCGACGAGGGTTCCACCAGCACGACGCCCGCGTCGCGCCGGTGCCGCGCCAGGCATTCCGGCAGCGAACTCGGGGCGAACACCTCGGGCACGACTGCGCGCCCGCACTGCTTGGCCGACGCGACGGCGATGCGGCGCCATCGGTCGAGGCGCGTCCCGCGCGCGACGGCGGCCGGCGGAAGGTCAGACCGGTCCGTGAGCATCGGCTGGAGGGCCGCGACGCCCATCATCACCGCGTCCCGCACCACGGCGTCCGTCTTCTCGCCCTTCAGGACGGCGACGCCGAGCGTGACGCTGACGCGGCACTCCCGCGCGGGCGCGACGGCGTCGCCCAGGACGACGGTGACGGTCCGGCCCTCGAGCGAGTCCACGCGGGCCTCGCGCTCGGCGCCGCGGCCGTCGAAGACCCGCACGGGCGAGCCGACCCTGGCCCGCAGCACGCGCCTGACGTGGTCGGCCTCGTCCGGGGGCAGCGCGGCCGTGCGGGCGCCGGGCGCGAGCGACGGCACGTAGAGGCGCGGCATCATGCGGCAATTATAAACAAGCCGCGCTATACTCCCCGGCAGGCGCTGCATGTTCTTTCGCGGACAAACCATCGGCAAGTACAAGATCCTGTCGGCCCTCGGCAGCGGCGGATTCGGCACGGTGTACCTGGCCGAAGACACGTGGATCGGGAAGAAAGTCGCGCTGAAGGTCCCCCACCGCCAGAGCGTGAACTTCGGCGAACTGCTCCGCGAGCCGCGCCTGCTCGCCGTGCTCAATCACCCGAACATCGTGGCCGTCCTGACGGCGGAGAAGCAGGACAGCGTGTTCTTCATCGTGATGGAGTACGTGCCTGGCGAGACCCTCGAGTCGATCATCGGGCGCGACGGGGCCCTGGAACTGACGCGGGCGCTCGACCTCACGTGCCAGGTCTGCAACGCCCTCGACCACGCGCACCGCCAGGGCGTGCTGCACCGCGATCTCCGGCCGGCGAACATCATCGTGTCGGACACCGGGCTGGCGAAGGTAGCGGACTTCGGCACGTCGCGTTTCCTCGAGCTGGCGGCCATCGGCACCACCGTCATCGGCAGCCCGCCGTACATGGCTCCCGAGCAGTTCCACGGGCGCGCGACCTTCGCCTCGGACATCTACTCGCTCGGCGTCACGATGTACCAGATGATGACGGGCGTCCTGCCCTACCAGACGCCGGCGCCGGGCGACCTCGAGCGCCTGATGCGCGGCGAGCTGGTGGCGCCGCCTCGGCTGCGGAACGCGCGCATCCCGCCCCGGGTGAACGACATCATCCTCAAGGCGATGGCCCCGGACGTCTCCGAGCGCTACCCGCGCGCGGCGGACGTACTCGAAGACCTGCTCGGAGCGGACCGGCCCGCGTCCAGGCGCCCCACGGACCGGCCGACGCCGTCTCCGGCGGCGGCGCCGGCCGCGGCGGGCGAGGCCCCGCAGGCCGGCTGGGCGAGGACCCGCGATGTTCCCCAGCCGAAGTTCTGCCGACAGTGCCACAAGCCCCTCCACGCCCGGACCGACCGCTGCCCGTTCTGCGGCGAGGCACAGTAGAATGGCAGCCGGGTGGCCTGTGCGGGCCGGCGGGCGCGGGCGCCGAGCACGGCTCTTGCAGCACCACCCTTCACGCCAAGGAGCGCGCGATGGCCTTCTCAGGAACCGGCAGGATCTGGATGAACGGGAGCTTCGTCGAGTGGGCCGACGCGAAGGTCCACATCGCCACCCACGCCCTGCACTACGGCAGCGCGGTGTTCGAGGGCGCCCGCTGCTACGACACGCCGAAAGGGTCGGCCTGCTTCCGGCTGGACGCGCACATGCGCCGGCTGACGGAGTCCGCCAGGATCTACCGGATGGAGCTGGCCTACTCCCAGGCGCAACTCGAGACGGCGGTACTCGACACCATCCGCGCAAACGGCATGAAGGCCTGCTACATCCGCCCGCTGGCCTATCGCGGCTACGGGGCGCTCGGCGTCAATCCGTTCCCCTGTCCGGTGGACGTCGCGATCCTGGTCTGGGAGTGGGGCACGTACCTCGGTGAAGAGGCCCTCGAGCGGGGGGTGGACGTCCAGGTGAGCTCCTGGTCGCGGATGGCGCCGGACTCCTTTCCCTCGCTCGCGAAGACCAGCGCGAACTACGCCAACGCCGCGCTGATCAAGATGGACGCGATCGTCAACGGCTACGCCGAAGGGGTCGCGCTGGACAGCTTCGGTTACATCTCCGAGGGCTCGGGCGAGAACATCTTCGTGGTGCGCGACAACGTCATCTACACGCCGCCCGTGGCGGCGTCGATCCTGCCGGGGATCACGCGCGATTCGGTGATCACGCTGGCACGCGGCCTCGGGTACTGCGTGCGCGAGGAGATGCTGCCCCGCGAGATGCTCTACGTCGCCGACGAGGTGTTCTTCGTGGGCACGGCCGTCGAGATCACGCCGGTCCGTTCCGTCGACCGCATCGTCGTCGGCGCGGGGCACCGCGGCCCCGTCACGAAGGCGCTGCAGGAGGCGTATTTCGGCGTCATCAACGGCAGCGCGCCGGACACGCACCGCTGGATCACGTACGTCGGCGCCTAGCTTGGCGCGGCGCCGGAACCGGCCGCGCGCGGCCGGAGGGGGTAGCCCATGCATGTGAACGACCTGCTGACGACCGCCGTCGAGCACGGGGCCTCTGACCTCCATCTCAAGGCCGGGTCCGTCCCGATCATGCGCGTGGCGGGCGGGCTGGTTCCGGTCCCCGGCGCCCGTCGGCTGACCCACGAGGACACGATCCAGATGGCCGCCGCCATCGTGCCGGCGGCCTTGCGCGAGCGCTTCAAGAAGTCGCCCGAGGTGGACCTGGCGTATTCGGTGGCCGGCCTCGGGCGCTTCCGCTGCAGCGTGTTCCAGCAGCGGAGCACGGTGGGCCTCGTCCTGCGCGTAATCCCAGTCCAGATCCGCGGCGTGGACGAACTCAACCTCCCGCAGGTGCTGAGCCGGATCGCCGACGAAGAGCGCGGCCTGGTGCTCGTGACCGGCACGACCGGCAGCGGCAAGAGCACGACGCTGGCCGCCATGATCGACCGGATCAACCGGACGCGCTGCGTCCACGTCCTGACGGTCGAGGACCCGATCGAGTTCCTCCACAAGGACCACAAGGCCATCATCAACCAGCGCGAGGTGGCGACCGACACCCGCTCGTTCGCGCACGCCATGCGCGCCGCGCTCCGGCAGGACCCGGACGTCATCCTCGTCGGCGAAATGCGGGACTTCGAGACCGTCGAGACGGCGCTGCTTGCCGCGGAGACCGGGCACCTGGTGTTCTCGACGCTCCACACGCTGGACGCGACGGAGTCGATCAACCGGATCATCGCGGTGTTCCCGCCGCACCAGCAGAAGCAGATCCGTCTGCAGCTGGCCTCGGTGCTCCGCGCCGTGGTCTCCCAGCGCCTCGTGCCCAGGGCGGACGGGCAGGGACGGGTCCCTGCCGTGGAGGTCCTGGTCACGACGCCGTTCATCCGCGACTGCATCGTGGACAAGGAGAAGACGCACCTCATCCAGACGGCCATCGCGGCCGGGACCTCGCAGTACGGCATGCAGACGTTCGACCAGTCGCTGCTCGGCCTGCTGCGGCGGAACCTCGTGACCTACGAAGAGGCCCTCCGGTGGGCCACGAACGTCGACGAGTTCAAACTCAAGGTGCAGGGCATCGCCACCGCGTCCGAAGCGGCCCAGGAGCAGATGGCGGGAGACGTGGTTGGCGCCGAGCTGACCGCTCCGCCGCAGCCGCAGGTGACGCGGTTCGGGCGCTGACGAGGGGCCGTGCCGCGCGCCGGGCCTCCTGCCGTTCCCGACGATCCAGCCGAGGCGCGCCGAGCGGCCTACGCGACGGCGCTGGGCTGGCTCGCAGGCCGCGAGATGTCCGCCGCACGCGTGCGGGAGCGCCTGCTGCGCCGCGGCTTCCCCGCCGTCGTCGTGGACGATGCGCTCGCGCGCCTGGCTGCCGCCGGCGCGGTCGACGACTGCCGCGCGGCTCTGGCCGCGGCCCGCACCCTGGTAAGCGTCCGCCAGCGCGGCAGGCACCGGGTGGGCCGGGAGCTTGAACGGCTGGGGTTCGGCCGCGAAGAGGCTGCCGCCGCCCTCGAGTCGGCCCTCGCCGAGGTCGACGAACAGGCCGTAATCGATCGCCTCGTGCGCGCCAGGCTCGGGGGCCGGCAGGCGCTGGACGATGCCGCGGGCTACCGCCGCGTGTTCAGCGCCCTCCTCCGGCGCGGCTTCCCCGCCGACCGCATCCGGATCGCCCTCCGCCCCTACTGGGACCGCCGGGCCAGCGAGCCCGACGACGTGTGACCGCTGCTGCCCGCGCCCTCTCCAGCCCGAACCTGGAATCCCGAACCCCGGCGCCCTTGCTAGAATGAAGGGATGACCTCCGGCCAATTGCGCGGCACCTTCCTGTCCTTCTTCGAACGGCACGGCCATCGAGTCGTGGCCAGTTCTCCGCTCGTCCCCGGCGACGATCCCACCCTGCTCTTCACCAACGCCGGGATGAACCAGTTCAAAGACGTGTTCCTGGGCACGGACCGGCGCGACTACCGCCGGGCCGCAACCTCCCAGAAGTGCATGCGCGTGAGCGGCAAGCATAACGACCTCGAGAACGTCGGCCCCTCGTTGCGCCACCACACGTTCTTCGAGATGCTCGGGAACTTCTCCTTCGGCGACTATTTCAAGGAAGACGCCATCGCCTTCGCCTGGTCGCTCCTGACGGATGAGTGGCGGCTCCCGCCCGAGCGCCTGTACGCCACGGTGTTCGCCGGCGATCAGGGAATCCCGAGAGACGACGACGCCTACCGGCACTGGCTGCGATACCTGCCGGCGGATCGCGTCGCGGAACTGGGGGCGGCGGACAACTTCTGGTCCATGGGCGAAACCGGCCCCTGCGGCAGGTGCTCCGAGATCCACTACTACCGCGGGCGCGAACTGCCCTGCCCGGAACCGGTGTGCCGGGGCGTCGAGTGCTCCTGCGACCGGTTCGTCGAGATCTGGAACAACGTCTTCATGGAGTTCGATCGGCAGCCTGACGGCTCGTTGCGCCCGCTGCCGGCGCCGTCGATCGACACGGGCATGGGCCTGGAGCGCATCTCCGCCATCATGCAGGGCACGCTGTCGAACTACGACACCGACCTGTTCGTGCCGCTCCTCGACGAAATCGGGAGGATGTCGGGCCGCCGCTACGGGCGCGGCATGAGTCCGGCGGACGTGTCCAGCCGGGTGATCGCCGACCATGCGCGGGCGATGACCTTCCTGATTGCGGACGGCGTGGTGCCGTCGAACGAATGGCGCGGCTACGTCCTCAGGAAGATCATGCGGCGGGCGATGCGCCACGGGAACCGCCTCGGCCTGACGGAGCCGTTCCTCGCCCCGCTGGTGGACGTCATCGTCGCTCAGATGGGGGGCGCCTACCCGGAGCTCAGGTCGGGCCACGCGTACGTGTCGAAGGTCGTGGCGAGCGAAGAAGGCCGTTTCGAAGCCGTGCTCGCCGCCGGGCTGCCGCGCCTCGAAGCCCTGCTCGACGAGTGCGCACCGTCGGGAACGCTCGGAGGCGAGGCTGTCTTCCGGCTCTACGACTCGTACGGCCTTCCGGTGGAATTCATCGAGGACACCGCCGCGCAGCGCGGCCTGACGCTCGACCGAGCGGGCTTCGAGCGGGCCCTCGAGGGGCAGCGCGAGCGCGCGCGAGCGAAGAGCGCGTTCGGCGCGCAGCGGGCCGGCCAGTTCTCTGCGGGTGACGCGACCCGCGCGGCCCTCGAGCGGACCCCCGACGCGTTCGAGGGCTACGACACGACCCGGATCGACGGGGTGCCGATCGTCGCCCTCTTCGACCAGGCCGGGCAGGAGGTCCCCGTGCTGGCAGCCGGCTCGGCCGGCTACGCGGCTCTCGCCCGCACGCCGTTCTACGTCGAATCGGGCGGCCAGGTCTCAGACACGGGGCGGCTGGTGACGCCCCGGGGCGACGTCGCCGCCGCCGTGACCGGTGTGCTCAAAGTCCCGGGCTGGCCGAGGCTGCACGAGGTCCGGGTCGAGTCCGGCGCGCTCGAGAAGGCGGGCGCCGTGACGGCCGAGGTCGAGGACACCCTCCGCGACGCTACCCGGCGGAATCACACCGCGACCCACCTCCTCCACGCCGCCCTGCGGCGCGTGCTCGGAACCCACGTGAAGCAGGCGGGCTCGCTGGTGGCGCCCGACCGCTTCCGCTTCGACTTCGTGCACTTCGAGGCGCTCACCCGCGAGCAGATCGACGAGATCGAACGGATCGTGACGGAGGAAATCTGCCGGAACACGCCCGTGTCGACCGAGGATCGGGCGACGCAGGAGGCCGTGGCCGACGGCGCGACGGCGCTCTTCGGTGAGAAGTACGGCGAGCGGGTCCGGGTCGTGTCGGTGCCTGGGTTCAGCATGGAGCTGTGCGGCGGCACCCACTGCCGAGCGACCGGCGACATCGGCCCCTTCGTCATCGTGCAGGAGAGCGGCATCGCCGCGGGTGTACGGCGCATCGAGGGCGCGACCGGCTTGGGCGCGCTGCGGCACGTCCAGTCCCAGCGCGCGGCGCTCTCAGGCGTCGCCGCGCGCCTCAATGTGCCGCCCTCCCAGGCCGGGGACGCCGTCGATCGCCTCCAGGCCGACCTCAAGCGTGCGGCCCGGGAGACGGCCCAGCTGAAGATGAAAGCCGCAACCGGCGCAGGCGCGGCGCCGGGTGAGATCTCCGAGTTCGGGGACATCCGCCTGCTCACCCGAAAGGTCACCGACCTCGACGGCGCCGCCCTGCGGGAACTGGCAGACTCCTTGAAGGCCTCCCTTGGGAAAGGAGTGGTCATTCTGGGAGCCGCCTCCGGCGAAAAGGCCCAGTTCGTCGTGTCCGTGACCAGCAACGTGACCGACCGACTGCATGCGGGCAACCTCGTCAAGCAGCTCGCCCCGATTGTCGGCGGGGGCGGCGGCGGGAGACCCGACTTCGCCCAGGCCGGCGGCAAGCGGCCCGACAGGCTGGACGACCTGCTCGCAGCCTCCAGGGACGCCGTCGGCCGGATGCTCGGGACCTGAAGTCGCGCCGCCGGAAAGCCGATACGCGGAAGGCAAGCCATGACCGGCGCCAGGATCCGCCGTCTCGCCGCATGCGCCGGCGCGCTCGCCCTGTGGGCGGGCTCTCCGGCCGCGGCCCAGATCTATTCGTTCAAGGACGCCAACGGCAATCAGGTGTTTTCTGACCGGGTGCCGCACGGCGAGTACCGCACCTTCGCGGTAGCCGGCTCCGCGCTCCGCACGACACGCCCCGCCCTCGACGAATTTCGTAATCGGTACGACAGCATTATCGATCTGGAGTCGGCTCGAACCGGCGTCAGGCCGGACCTGGTCCGGGCGGTCATTCAGGTCGAATCGGGGTTCAATCCCCGGGCCCGCTCGCCGAAGGGCGCCATGGGACTCATGCAGCTAATGCCGGAGACCGCCGCCAGACTGGGAGTCACGAACCCGTACGATCCGGCCCAGAACATCCGCGGAGGCGTTGAGTACCTGAAATCGCTGCTCGACCGCTACCAGGACGAGACGCTGGCCCTGGCCGCCTACAACGCGGGTCCTGGCGCGGTGGACCGTTACGGCGCAGCCGTGCCGCCCTACCGCGAGACGCGCGAGTATGTCAGCAAGGTGAAGCAGGCCAGTCCCGTGCAGGCTGTGGCCGCGGCCCGCCGCATCATCTACAAGACGCTCGTCCTGGTCGATGGCGAACTCGTGCCCCGCTACTCCGACACCAAACCGCCGTCGGGCGCCTACGAAGTCGTCCGCTGAGCCCGGTTGTCGGCGCGCGCGCCGCGGCGCGCATCAGCCCGCGCCGCAGCCGGTGTCGGTCAACTGAGCGACGCCTTGCAGGACGGCAGGGCCGGCTGCCTGAGGGAGGCGAGCCGGTCGGTGGGCAGCAGGACTTGTCCTTCCGGACGCCGGCAGGCGTCGGCCGCTTCTTCGCGGCCCAGCGTGAGCATTTCGCGGGGCATCGCCAGGAAGGCGCTGACCACCCAGGGGCAGTGCCTTGCGCCGGCGCCCCGGGCAATCCACGCGCGAGCGGCCTCGACCGTCAGGCTCTCGCGACAGCTTCTCGGGCTCGTGAGCGCGTCGAACGCGTCCATCACCGAGACGAGCCGCGCGGTAAAGGGGATCGCGGGATGTGTCAGCCGGTCCGGATACCCCTGTCCGTCCAGGCGCTCGTGGTGGTGCAGAACGATTGCAGCGACGTCATCATCGAATCCCGAGCGGCGGCAGATCTCCCGGCCGTGCTCCGGGTGGGCCCTGAAATCGCGCCGCTCCCGGGCGTACGGCCGAGCCGCGTTGCAGAGGGCGCGGCCCGGAGACACGAGCTTGCCGACGTCGTGCAGCAGCGCGCCAGTCCGGATGGTCTCGATCAGGCCGCTCGGGAGGCCGAGCTGCACGGCCAGCCTGAGGGAGTATGCGGCGACGCGGCGGCAGTGCGCGGCGACGTCCGGTCGGCGGCGATCCAACACCGCCAGCAGCGCGTCCGTGTTCCCGAACTCCGTTTGCAGCATGGTCCATCCTGGCCCGGCCGCCGCGGCGCGCGGCAAGCGGGGCGCCTCGACGACTCAAGGCAAGGTCGGTGCCAGGCGCGGCAGGCCGCCTGCGATGCGCGGGGCTGCGCAGGACGACGCCAGCCGGCGCAGGGCCTGCGATTGCCGGAGCCACCGCACGCGAGGGCCGCTCCCTCCCTCGGGCGTGGCTCGCGCGAAACCACGTGAAGATGGTATGATAGGAGATTCGACGGGCTGGCATGGGGTCCGCCCGTGGATCAACCGGCTCAGAGGATACCGTGGCAAGTCATGCATCCGCGCTGAAGGCGCACCGCCAGAACGTCGCCCGCCGCGAGCGCAACAGGCAGTTCCGCTCCAAGCTCCGCGGGTCGCTTCGCGCCGTCCGGGCCCTCGTCGACCAGGACGAGTTCGAGAAGGCCAGGACCCAGCTGAAAGGCACCATCTCCCTGATCGACCGAATGGTGGCGAAGGGCGTGATTCACAAGAACGCGGCGGCGCGGTACAAGTCGCGACTGCAGAAGCGGGCCAGCGCCGCCAAGGCGACGACGTAGGCACTCCCGCGGGGCGTCCTTCTGCGCCCCGCCTCTCTACCCGCACAACTCGACGACTAGCCGCTCGAGGAGGACTCGGGGGTCGCCGCCCGAGGTTTTCAGGGCGAGGTCCGTCCTGAAGACAGCTTCGATCGCGGTTCTGACCCGAGAGTCCGGGGCCTTGTCGCGCGCGTACCAGGCGAGCTGGCCGAGGATCATGTACGGGGCCTCGCCCTCGCCCAGCTTCAGGGCCAGCTGCCGCAGGGCCGCGGCGGCGTCTCGGCGCTGGATGGCGTTTGTCATCGCCCACGTGTTCTGGGTCGTGGGCGCGCCGGCGATCTCCCGGACGGCCGCCTCGGTGATGATGCCCTCGCCCGACGCGAACAGGAGGGCGCGCTCGAATTCCGTCCGCAGGCGGCCGATGTCGCCGCCGGACAGCTCGGCCAGCAGCTCCGCCGCGGCACGCTCCACGCGGACGCCCTCGCCCGCCGCGGCATCCTTCACCCACGCCACGGCCTGCTCGGCGCCGGCCAGCGGATCGCACGGCACGACGGCCGCCGTCCTCTCGATGAGTTTGACCGCCTTGAGGCCCGCCTTGAGCGTCTCCCCCGCCACGAAGATGAGCGCGCAATCGGGAGACGGAGCGTCGAGGTAGGCCTCGAGCGCCGCCAGTTCGGCCTCACCGGCGGCGGCCGGCCGCCGTCCGCGCTTCGCCTGCCCACGCGGCTCGGGCGCGGAGCCCTCGTCATCGCCCTGGCGGAACACGTCCATCAGCTTCTCGGCACGGGCGACCACTGCGACGCGGCGCGGCGCGAGCATGGGCGGCGTCCGAACCACTTGCATCAGGCCCCAGAACTGCCTCCGCGCCTCCTCCCGGGAGTCGGCCGGATAGATCTTGTCGACGTTGAACGGACGGAGTGCCTCCTCGATCGTGCCGATGGTGCGGGCCACGATCTCGGCCTTCATCTGATCGTCCGGCCCCGTGAGCAGGCAGACGGGCCTGACGCGGCCGGCGGAAATCTCCTGGAGCAGCCGGGCGGGCGTGACGAGCGATGCGGCCACAGGGCACCGTCCGGGCCTAGAAGGCCTCGAGGATCGCGCTGACGACCGACCGCGCGAAGTCGTTGGCCACGCGTTCCAGCGCGTTGGACCCCTGTCCGAAGAACGCCGACGGGTTGCCGGCCTGCGTGTCCGCCGGCAGTTCGTACTCCTCGCGGTACACCATCGACGGGTTCTCCCAGAGCGTCTTGTTCGTCGTGAGATCGACGAACTCGATCCGCGTGTTCACGACCACCGTGTAGCGCGTGGCCTGCTGCGATTCGTTGAAGGTCGACGGGACGAGGGACATCGAGGTGATCGTGCCTCGGAGGACGGCGTCCACGCCGGTGTCCTGCGGCAGGACCCGGTAGCGCCCGCGGCCGATGAACTCGCTTCGCACGCGCTCCGAAAACCGGCGTTCGACGTCGGGGTACGAGGTCTGATTCACGAACTCCGGCACGCCGATCACGCGGATGTAGGAGGGAAGGAACGACCCGCGGCCCGCAAGCGAATAGCCGCACGCCACAGGCGCCAGGGCGAGCAGGACGGCGAGCAGGACGGCGGGCGCACGTCGCATGGGACGCCTACCTGACCACGAGGTTGACGAGCCTGCCTCCGGCCACGATGACCTTCACGAGCGTCTTCCCGGTCACGTGGGCGGCCACTGCAGGGTCCGCCAGGGCCGCGGCGCGGATGTCGTCCTCCGCGCAGTCGGCGGGCACCACGACGCGGCCCCTGAGCCTTCCGTTCACCTGCACCGGCACGACCGCTTCTTCCGCCCTGGCGACGTCCGGGTCGAACGACGGCCACGGCGCGAACGCGATGCCGCCTTCGTGGCCCAGCTGCTCCCACCACTCCTCGGCCACGTGCGGCGTGAAGGGCGCGAGCATCAGCACGAGCGTCTCAATCGCCTCCTTCAGCACCGCGAGCGAGGCCGGCCGGGGCGCGGAGCCGGAGGCGGCCACGGGCTCGGCGAAGAGGTAGATCTCGTTCACGAGTTCCATCAGCGCGGACACGGCGGTGTTGAGGTGCACGCGCGGATCGAGGTCCTGGGTCACGCGCCGGATCGTGTCGTGCGTCTTGCGGCGCAGCGCGCGCTCGGCGCCGGTCAGTTCGCCGGCCTCCGCGGCGGCCGGCGCGGCCGCGGCCGCGCCCCTCCACTGCTGAACGAGGCGCCACACGCGGGCGATGAACCGGTACGCGCCCTCGAGCCCCGCATCCGTCCACTCGACGTCCTTCTCCGGAGGCGCCACGAACATGACGTAGAGGCGCAGGGCGTCGGCCCCGAACCTCGCAATCATGTCGTCCGGATCGACGACGTTGCCCTTCGACTTGGACATGACCATGCCGTCCTTGTGCACCATGCCCTGCGTCAGGAGGCGCGCGAACGGCTCGGCGTGGGTCACCAGGCCCAGGTCCCGGAAGACCCGCGCGAAGAAGCGAGAGTAGATGAGGTGCAGGATGGCGTGCTCGACGCCCCCGCTGTAGAAATCCACCGGCGCCCAGTAGGCAACGGCAGCCGGATCGAACGGAAGCTCCTTGTTGGAGGCGTCGCAGAACCGATAGAAGTACCAGGACGAGTCCACGAAGGTGTCCATCGTGTCCGTCTCGCGCCGCGCCGGCGCCCCGCACGCCGGGCAGGCGACGTTCACGAATTCCGGCACGCTGGCCAGCGGCGAGTCACCGCGCCCAGTGAACTCGGCCACCATCGGCAGCTCGACCGGCAGTTCATCGTCGGGTACGGGAACGAGGCCGCAGGAGGGGCAATGCACGATCGGGATAGGCGTCCCCCAGTAGCGCTGCCGCGAGATGCCCCAGTCCTTCAGGCGGAACTGGACGCTGCGGGAGCCGGCTCCGCGGCGCTCGGCCCGCTCTGTCATGACGTCGATGGCCTCGGTCGACCACAGGCCGTCGAATTCGCCCGAGTTGACGAGGCGGCCGGGCCCTTCGTAGGCCGCCGTCATCGACGCGGAGTCGAGTTCCTGCGCCCCGTCACCGTCCGGCTGGATGACGACGCGGATCGGCAGCCCGTACTTGCGGGCGAACTCGAAGTCGCGCTGGTCGTGGGCCGGCACCGCCTGCACGGCCCCGGTGCCGTATTCACCCAGGACGAAATTGGCGATCCAGATCGGCACGCGCTCGCCGGTGAACGGATTGACGGCGAGTCGGCCCGTGTCGAAGCCCTCCTTCTCCACGTCGCCTTTCAGCCGGGCGCCCCGATCCTGGCGCCGGAACCGCTGGGCGGCCTCGCGGATCGCCGCCGGATCGCCCGACTCGGCCGCAAAGCGCTCGACGAGATCGTGCTCGGGAGCCAAGAGGACGAAGGTCGCGCCGAAGATCGTATCGATGCGGGTGGTGAACACCTCGATGTCGCCTGCCGTCCCTGACCCGGACCGATCCACCAGCGGAAACCGGACGCGCGCGCCCTCCGAGCGCCCGATCCAGTTCCGCTGCATCGTCAGGACCTTCTCGGGCCAGTCGGCCAGCCCGTCGATGGCCGCGAGCAGCTCGTCCGCGTAGTGGGTGATGCGCAGGAACCACTGCTCGAGATCGCGGGTCGTGACCTGGGTCTGGCAGCGCCAGCAGCCGCCGTCCACGACCTGTTCGTTCGCCAGCACCGTCCGGCAGGACGAGCACCAGTTCACGGTGGACCGTCTGCGGTACGCGAGGCCGCGCTCGAACATCCGGAGGAACAGCCACTGGTTCCACGTGTAGTACTCGGGCAGGCAGGTGGCGATCTCGCGCTCCCAGGCGTAGCTGATGCCGAGCCGCTGCAGCTGGCCCTTCATATGCGCGATGTTGGCGAGCGTCGAGGCCTTCGGGTGGATGCCGTCCTTGATGGCCGCGTTCTCGGCGGGCAGCCCGAAGGCATCCCAGCCGAACGGGTGCAGGACGTTGAACCCGCGCATCCGCTTCACGCGCGCCATGACGTCGCCGATCATGTAGTTGCGCACGTGGCCGACGTGGGCGTGCCCGGACGGGTATGCGAACATCTCGAGGCAATAGAACTTGGGCTTGGACGGGTCCTCGGTCGCCTCGAAGACGCGGCCGGCCCTCCAGCGCTCCTGCCACTTCCTCTCGATGGTCTGCGGCGTGTACTCGGTCATATCCGCACGATTATAGCCCACGGAGGCTGACGCCCCGGCCGCCGCAGGGCGGGTTCGGCTGGCGGCCGACGCGTGCGGCTCAGGCGCCGCCGTGCGCCAGCGACGCGGCGCGGACGGCGAGGACGCCAAGGTCGGCTTCGAGGCGCAGACGGACCCGCTCCCGTTCGTCGTCCGGCAAGCCGGGCGGCACGAAGACCGGCGCTCCGATCACGAGCGCCACGCGGCTGAACGGCTTGGCGATCTGCGTCCGGTCCCAGCTCGGCAGCTCCCACGCGCAGGAAGCCTCGGCGTGGCACGGCAGCAGGGGCGCGCCGGTGGCGCCGGCGAGCCACACCGCGCCCGGCTTGGCGATGCGGGCAGGCCCGCGAGGACCGTCGAGCGTGAAGGCCGTCGAGCGGCCCCGCCGGATCTCCCTCATCAGCTGCCGCAGGGCCGCGCGCGCGTTCCGGGAACTGGATCCCCGGGCCGTGCGGTACCCGAACCTCGTGATGGTGCGGGTGATCCACTCGCCGTCGAAGTTCTCGCTCGTCAGCGCCACAAGGCCGCGCCGGCGGAAGTACAGCATCAGGGGCAGGATGCGGCCGTGCCACAGCGAGAGCACGAACGGCTGCCCGGCGGCGGCGAGGGCGTCCAGATGCTCGCGCCCCTCGACCCGCCAGCGGTAGGTCCGGCAGATCGCCGCGGTGACGGGATACAACAGGCCGGCGATGGCGGCCACCTCGAGCCGCTTGGCGCGGGAGCCCCGCCAGCCCGGCGCAGTCACGGGCACCGCAGCGGCCCGCCCGTGGCGCGATCGAGGCGCCCGTTGACGAAGGCCATGAGGTCGGCGAACTCGGCTCTGGCCCCGCTGCTCGCCTGCGCGCCCTTCAGCATGATCGCGCAGAACGGACACGCCGTCACGACAAGCGGCGCGCCGGTGCGGACGAGCTGATCGAGCCGGGCCTGGCTGATGCGCGTGCCGTCTTCGCGCTCCTCGAACAAGAGGCCGCCTCCCGCGCCGCAGCAGAAGGGGTTGGCCCCGTGCCGCTCCGGCTCCACGGGCGTCGCGCCGAATCGCGCGAGCAGGTCCCGCGGCGCCTCCGTCACGCCGGCGTACCGCGCCAGGTAGCACGGGTCGTGATAGACGACAGGCTCGTCCCCCGCCGCGTGCAGGCCGCGCGTCAGTCCGGCGACGAACGCCGCCGAGTGCACGACCTCGGCGGCGAACCCGAACTCGCGGTAGTCCACGTCCAGGGTCCGCAGGCAGTGCGGGCACGAGGTGAGGATCCTGGTGACGCCGGCCTCCGCAAAGGCCTCGAGGTTGGCCCTGGCCAGCTCCTGGAACTGGTAGTCGTTGCCCGTCCGCTTGGCGACGTCGCCCGTGCAGCGCTCCTTCGCGAGCACGCCGAAGGTGACGCCGAAGGCGCGCAGGATGTCGAACAGGGCGCGCAGGGACTTCTGGAAGTCGGCCTCGAAGGCGCCGGCGCAGCCGAGCCACACGAGGTACTCGTGCCGCGACGCGTCGAAGATCTCCAGGCCCGCCGACTGCACGAACTTCTGCCGGAGGTCCGCGGGCAGGCCCCAGATGTTGCCCCGCCGATCGAGGTGGTTGTACACGGCGGCCAGCGCATCGGGCGCCTCGCCGTTCGAAACCAGCCCGCGCCGCGCTCCGATGACGAGCGGCAGGTGCTCGACCCCCAGCGGGCACGCCGCCTCGCAGGCGCCGCACGTCGTGCACTGCCACAGCTCCGCCGTCCCGAGGACGTCGCCCAGCTTGGCGTCCAGCCTCCGGGCCAGCAGCGCGTTCTCGGTGCGCAGCACGAGCGCCTTGGGATCGAGCGCTTTCCCCGTCGCGCGGGCCGGACAGTCGTCCAGGCAGCGTCCGCACTCCACGCACGTGAACGCGTCGATCACCTGCTTGCGCTCGGCGTCGCCCAGGGTCTCGAGGCCCACGTCCTCCGCCTCGAGGTCGAGGTTCGGCACGGTGCCGAGGCCGGGCGACCGCAGGTACACGGTCAGGGGCGACAGCAGCAGATGGAGGTGCTTCGACCCCGGGATGAGCACGAGAAACCCGAGAATGACCAGCGCGTGGACCCACCAGTTCACGCGGGCGGCCGCTCCGTCCTTCACCGCGAACCCCAGCAGGAAGGTCACCATCAGGGTCAGGATGAAGCCGCCGATCACGACGGACTCGATGGATACGCGGTCGCCGAGCGCTGCGGGCCGAACAGCCACGCGCCGGACGATGAGAGCGGTGATCCCCGCGGCGACAAGCAGCGCGAAGGGCGCCAGCGCCAGCGAGTAGAGGCGAAAGACCCGCGTGCCCGTCCAGTCGGCCAGGCCCAGGCCCGCGAGGATTTCGACGAGCGTGTAGAGCGCGAACGCGGCGAACCCCCAGAACACCGCCAGGTGCGCGAGTCCCACCAGGGGACGGCCGCTGATGGTGCGGGACTGGAAGACAACCTCGGCCAGCACCCGCCGCAGCCGGAGGCCGGTCTCGGCGTCTGCCACCCGGAGGTTGTCGCGCGCCCGCATCACCAGCCGGGCGCGGACGCACACCTGCGCGGCGAAGGCGGCGAGGGATCCGAAGACGAGGATGCGGAAGATCCAGGTCTCGGCGGTATGCACTACCCCTTGAGCTCCTTGACGACGGCCGGGACGATGTCGAGGAGGTCGCCCGATACGCCGTAGTCGGCGATCTCGAAGATCGGGGCCTCCGGGTCCTTGTTGACGGCCACGATCGTGCGGGCGCCCTTCATGCCGACGAGGTGCTGGATCGCGCCGGAAATCCCGAGCGCCACGTAGAGCTTCGGCGCCACGGTCTGGCCCGAACTGCCGATCTGGCGGTCCATCGGCAGCCATCCGGCGTCGCAAATCGGGCGGGACGCGCCAATCTCGGCCTCGAGGGCCGCCGCCAGCTCGGTCGCAAGGGCGAGCTGCTCCCGCTCTTTGATGCCGCGCCCGACGGCGACAATGCGCTCCGCCTGGCTCAGGTCCACGGCTTGCCGGGACTCGCGGAACGGCGCCTCTGGCCGCTGCCTGATCGAGCCTGGATCCACCGCCGCCTCCACGAGGCGGATTGGCGCGGGCTGCGCGCGTCTCGCGAGCGAGTCCGCCCGCACGGCGCCGGCCTGGAACGCGGCGATCGCGGGCCCGTCGGCCACGACGTCGGCCAGCAGCCTGCCCTGGAAGACGGGCCTGACATACACGCGGCCGGACTCCCCGGATTTCACCGCGATGCAGTCGGTGACGAGCGGGCGGCCGGTTCGGACGGCCAGCGCGGGCGCCAGGTCCCGCGCCTGATACGTGTGCGCCAGGTACACCTCGTCCGGCTGCTCCGCGTCGATCACCTGAGCCAGAGCCGCCACGAAGCCGTCCTGCGTGTACGACTCGAGGGCGGGAGCCTCGACGCGCAGCACCTCGGCGACGTCGGCCGACGCGAGCGCCGCGGCCGAAGCCGACGTCTCGGCGCCCACCACGGCCACCTTCACCGGGCCGCCGGCCTGCTGAGCCGCAGCGACCGTCTCCCAGGTGAGCGGATGCAGGCCACCGCCGCGCTCCTCGGCAACGACGAGAATCATGGGATCACCCGCGCTTCCTCGCGGAGGGCCTTCACGAGCATCCGGGCCGCGTCGGCCGCGCTGCCGCCGATCATCCGGGTCTGCTTCCGGCGCTCGGGCGCATGGAGCGCCGCGATGCGCTGCCGGGAGACCAGGCCCGGCGGCGGCACGGCCTTCCGGATCTCCTTCTTCTTCGCCGCCATGATGCCTTTGAGCGTGGCGTAGCGCAGCTGGTTGATCCCGCTCTGGACGGCCAGCAGGGCGGGCAGCGGCAGCACCACCCACTGGAACCACCCGCCCTCGAGCTCGCGTTTCACCCGGACGGTCGGCCCCTCCACGCCCACGCCCACCACGATAGTGGTCGAGGGCATGCCGAGGCGCGCCGCCAGCATCACCGCCGTCTGGGCGCTCCCCCGGTCGTCCGATTGCAAGCCGGCCAACACGAGGTCGAACGCCTCGTCGCGCATCGCCGACGCGAGCGCCTCGGCCACCGCCGCCGAGTCGGCGACTGCTAGGCCGTCGTCCTCGACGTGGATGGCGCGATCCGCGCCCCTGGCCAGCGCCTCGCGCAGCGCCTGGGACACGCGCGCGGGGCCGGCCGAGCACACGACGACCTCGCCGCCGTGCTGCTCCTTCAGGCGCAGCCCCTCTTCGAGGGCGTACGCGTCCGGCTCGTTGAGCTCGAAGCCCGCGTCCTGGTCGCGCACCCACGTGCCCGCGTCATCGACCCGTGGCGCCCAGTCGCGCGCCGGCACCTGCTTGAGACACACGGCGATCTTCATGGCGAAGCGGTCCCGGCGTCAGCCCTCGCAGCGGCGGAGGAGCAACGCGGCGTTGGTGCCGCCGAACCCGAACGAGTTGGACAGGGCGCAGCCGATCGGCGCCTTGCGGGCCGTCCACGGCACGTAGTCCAGCGTGCACTCCGGGTCGGGCGTGTCCTGGTTGATCGTCGGGGGCATCACCTGGTGAAAGACCGCGAGGGCCGTGATGCCCGTCTCCACGCCGCCCGCCGCTCCGAGCAGGTGGCCGGTCATGGACTTGGTCGAGGAGACGGCCAGGGCGTCGGCATGCTCGCCGAACAGGGTCCGGATGGCCAGCGTCTCGAGCTTGTCGTTGTACGGCGTCGAGGTGCCGTGCGCGTTGACGTACTGCACCTCGGAGGGCGAGACGCCGGCGCTCGCGAGGGCCGCGGCCATCGCCCGGATCGCTCCGTCGCCGTCCTCGGAAGGCGCAGTGATGTGGAAGGCGTCGCCGGTGGCGCCGTAGCCGGCGACCTCGGCGTAGATGCGCGCGCCTCGCCGGCGCGCGGACTCCAGCTCCTCGAGCACGATGATCCCGGCGCCTTCGCCCACCACGAAGCCGTCCCGATCGCGGTCGAAGGGCCTGCTCGCCCGCTCGGGCTCGTCGTTGCGGGTGGAGAGCGCCCGCATGGCGGTGAAGCCGCCGATCCCCATCGGCGTGATCGACGCCTCGGATCCGCCGGCGATCATCACGTCGGCGGCGCCGCGCCGGACGATCTCGGACGCCTCGCCGACGGCGTGCGCCGAGGCCGCGCAGGCCGTGCAGGTCGAGAGGTTGGGCCCCTTCGCCCCGAGGCGGATGGACACCTGACCGGCCGCCAGGTTGATGATCATGGCCGGCACGAAGAACGGCGACAGCTTGCGCGGCCCGCCCTCCAGGTACGCCTTGTACTCGCGCTCGAACGTGCCGAAGCCGCCGATCCCGGAGGCAATGAACACGCCGACACGGGCGGCGTTCTCCGGCCCGACCTCGAGCCGCGCGTCCGCCACGGCGAGCTGCGAGGCCGCGATCGCGTAGTGGATGAAAGGATCCATCTTCCTGGCGTCCTTCTTGTCGATGAACTGCAAGGGATCGAACCCCTTGAGTTCGGCGGCAATCTGGACGCTGAAGGGCGACGCATCGAATCTCGTGATGCGCCCGACGCCGCTGCGTCCGGCGCACAATCCTTCCCACGTCGCCTCGGTGCCGATGCCCAGCGGCGACACCAGCCCGATGCCCGTGATGACAACGCGCCTGTTCACGCGGCCTCCCTAGGGGTTGCTACTTTTTCTTGGCGTGGGCTTCGATGTACTCGACGGCTTCCTTGACGCGGGTGATCTTCTCGGCATCCTCGTCAGGGATCTCGATGCCGAACTCCTCCTCGAACGCCATGACCAGTTCGACCGTGTCGAGCGAGTCGGCGCCGAGGTCGTCGACGAACGAGGCATCGACGGTCACTTCCTCCTCGTCGACGCCGAGCTGCTCCACGATGATGCTCTTGACCTTGTCAGCAACCCCAGCCATTCATCCTCCTAGGTGTACATCCCGCCGTTGACGGCGAGAACCTGCCCCGTGACGTACGACGCCTCCTCCGACGCCAGGAAACAGACCGCCGCTGCCACGTCGGCGGGCGTCCCGAACCGGCCGAGAGGCACCTTCGACTGCCACTCCGCCTGGACCGCCTCCGGCAGCGCGCGCGTCATGTCCGTGTCGATGAGGCCCGGCGCCACCACGTTCACGGTGATGGTCCGCGCGGCGACCTCGCGCGCGAGCGACTTGCTGAACCCGATGAGCCCGGCTTTCGACGCCGCGTAGTTCGACTGGCCGGCATTGCCCATCTGGCCGACCACGGAACTGATGCTGATGATCCGCCCGGACCGCTGCTTCATCATCGGGCGGAGCACCGCCTGCGAGCACACGAACGCGCCCGTCAGGTTGACTTCCAGCACGCGGTCCCACTCTTCCCGCTTCATGCGCATCAGCAGCTGGTCGCGGGTGATCCCGGCGTTGTTGACCAGGATGTCGAGGCGCCCGTGCTCGGCCAGCACGCCGGCGAACACGGCTTCGACGTCGGCAGCCTCGGTGACGTTCATGCGGACCAGGTCCGCGATCCGCCCGGAACCCGGAGCGGGCGAATCGCCGACATCGGGTGAGGAGACCACGGCGTCGGTGGGCACGACCAGCGCCCCCCGCGAGGCCAGGGCCCATGCGATGGCGCGCCCGATTCCCCGGGCGGCCCCGGTGACGACGGCGACCTTGCCAGTCAACTCGAACATGCGGCGCTACCCCAGCAGGGCGGCCGCGGCGTCCACCCCGGCGGGGTCTTCCGCGCTCGCAAACGCCGCGTCCGGCAGGGTTTTCCGGCCGAGACCCGTCAGGACCGTCCCTGGACCCACTTCAACATACTTGCGGACGCCCTCCGATGCAAGCCGCCGCATCACGTCCTCCCAGCGGACCGGCGACGCCACCTGCCGGATGAGCGCGTCGATCGCGTCGCGCCCGCTCCGCTTCACCTCGGCATCCACGTTGGCGACCACGGGCACGAGGGGATCCGCCGCCGCCAGCGCTCGAAGATCCGGCGCGAGGCGGGCCTCGGCGGGCTTCATCAGGGCGCAGTGGAACGGGGCGCTGACCGGCAGCGTGATCGCCCGCCTGGCGCCGAGTCGTTTGGCCGCCTCAGACGCCCTGGCCACGGCGTCCTTGGCGCCGGCGATGACGACCTGCCCCGGCGCGTTCAGGTTGGCCGGGCTGACGACCTCGCCCTCCGCAGCTTCCTCGCAGGCCTGCGCTACCTTCGCGGCGTCCAGGCCGAGGATCGCGGCCATGGCGCCCTGCCCCACCGGCACCGCTTCCTGCATGTAGCGCCCGCGTCTGCGGACGGTGCGCAGTGCGTCGGCAAACGCCAGCGTGCCGGCCGCGACGTGCGCAGAGTATTCGCCGAGCGAATGCCCCGCCACGAAGTCCGGCTTCAGCCCCCTGGACGCCAGCACGCGGAGACACGCCACGCTGACGGCCAGGATCGCCGGCTGCGTGTTCTCCGTCAGGACGAGGCGGTCCGCCGGGCCGTCGAAACACAAGCCGCTGAGGCGCTCGCCGAGCGCCTCGTCGGCCTCGGCGAACGTCTCCCGCGCGGCTGGATACGCCTCGGCCAGCGCCTTGCCCATGCCAACGGCCTGCGACCCCTGTCCGGGGAAGATGAAGGCGATCACGCGCACCCTCCCACGCAAGCCCCCCGGGCACTCCGGCACGGAGGGAAACGCCGGGCACCGGCAGCGCGGCCGGGAGCCGTCCCGCCTCCTGCGGTGCGGCCCGCCCGGCTGGCCGCGCCACGAGTGGACGCGCGCGGCTCCGGCGCCCCGGCGGCAGGCGACCTCAGACTTCCTTGACGTCCCGCACCTGGCGGCCGCGGTAGTAGCCGCAGTGCGGGCAGATCCGGTGCGGCACCTTCGCCTCGTGGCAGTGCGGGCAGCGGCCCAGCGACATCGGTTTCAGCGCGTCGTGGGTCCGGCGCTTCGCCGTGCGGGCCTTCGAGTGTCGTCGCTTCGGATTCGGCATCGCTACTGGTCCTTGCGCAGCTGCTCCAGCACCGCCATCCGCGGGTCGACCCACACGTGCTGGCAGTTGCAGGAGCCCGAGTTCAGGTTCGTGCCGCACTCAGGGCACAATCCCCGGCAGCCGTCGCTGCAGAGCGGCTTCATCGGCACGGCCAGGTAGCATTGCTCCTGCATCAGCTGGCCGAGGTCGATGACGTTGTCCGAATAGAACGCCGTCGAAAGGTCGTCGTCCTCGACCTGGCGCTCCTCGGGGTCGCCGGAATGGCCTCGGGGCAGGTAGAGCACGTCGAACGGCTCGTCCAGCTCCAAGGCGAAGTCCTCCAGGCATCGGCTGCACGCCAGGGCGACTGTCGTCCTGACGCGCCCGACGAGGCGGAACTGGGACCGATCCTTGCGCACGACGACCGCGAGTCGAAGCGGGGCCGCGATCCGAAACATGCGGGGATCCGTCGGCAGCACCCCGGCAGCGAAAGTCCGGTCGATCCGGACCTCCGGGTCGCGCATCTGGCCGACGTCGAGCAGCAGGTCACTCATTCTGACGGGTCCCGAGGCCCAGGCACAGACCTTCGAGTATATCACGCGGCCCTCGCCCGGCCGCTCTCGCAGCGCCGGCGCGGCGGTCGAGGCGCCTCACGACCAGCGCCCGGCCAGATCGACCCAGGGCTTCGGGATGAACAGGTGCTCGTAGAGAGCGACCGCGTAACGGTCGGTCATGCCGGCTAGGAAGTCCCTGGCGGCGGCGTCGATGCCCTCGGTCCTGAGCGTGCGTTCGTCCAGGAAAACCGCAGGACGCTCGCGGACCTTCTCCCATAGCCCGCCCAGGATGCCGGCCGCCTTCCTGAACTCCGCGGTGGACACCTCGTTCTCGTAGACGGCCGCGTACAGGAATGCCCGCAGGTCGAGCAGGGCTTCCAGGACAGGGCCGCTCATGGCGATGGCCTCCAGCCCCGCCTGCCGAGTTTCGACCACCACGTCCTTGACCAGGGTCCCGATGCGCGCGGAATGGGTCGCCCCGAGGACGCCGATGGGCGCGGGCGGCAGGTCGGCGGCCCCGATGATCCTCGCCCGGATCGCATCGTCGATGTCGTGGTTGACGTAGGCGATGAGGTCGGCGGCGCGGGCGATCTGCCCTTCGAGGGTGGCCGCCTTGACGAGCACGTCGGGGCCCACCGGCGCGCCCCGCTTCCCCTTCGAGTGCCGGGAGATGCCGTCGCGCGTCTCCCACGTCAGGTTCAGGCCCGCGCCGTCACGCTCGAGGACGTCGACGATGCGCAGGCTCTGGACGTCGTGTTCGAATCCGCCCGGCACGAGTTCGGCGAGCACCCGCTCGCCCTGGTGGCCGAACGGCGTGTGGCCGAGGTCGTGGCCGAGGGCGATGGCCTCGGTCAGCTCCTCGTTCAGGCTGAGCGCCTTGGCGATCGTGCGCGCTATCTGGGACACCTCGAGCGAGTGCGTCAGGCGCGTCCGGTAGTGATCGCCCTCGGGCGCGAAGAAGACCTGCGTCTTGTGCTTGAGCCGGCGGAACGCCTTCGAATGGATGATTCGGTCGCGGTCGCGCTGGAAGGCCGGGCGCACGTCGTCTTCCGGCTCCGGATTGAGCCGGCCGCGCGTGTTCGCGCTCTTGGCCGCCTGCGGCGCCAGGGTCTCCGCCTCCCGCCGCTCCAGCGCTTCCCGGATCAGGCTCATCGACGCACCGGAGTCCTTAGGCCGCCGCCGGCCGGATGTCGCCGAGCATGCTCGTGCCGCAGCCGAGCGGCCCGACGCCGAAGACCCCGGCCAGCGTCTGGCCGAGGTCGGCGAACGTCGACCGCGTGCCGAGATCGACGCCGCCCGCCACCTGGTCGCCGTAGAACAGAATCGGCACGTACTCGCGGGAGTGGTCAGTGCTCGGCGTCGTGGGATCGTTACCGTGGTCCGCGGTCAGAGCCAGCAGGTCATCCCGACGGAGCAGCGGCAGCATCTGGGCCAGGCGGCGATCGAAGCGCTCGAGATTCGCCGCGTATCCTTCGACGTCGTTGCGGTGCCCGAACTGCGCGTCGAAGTCGACGAGGTTGGCGAAGACCAGCCCCGGCGGCGCATCGGCGACGGCGCGGACGACCTCGTCCATCACGTCCGAGTCGGACCGGGTCCGGCTCGACGTGGCGATGCCCTGGCCGGCGAAGAGATCGGCGATCTTGCCGATGGCGTGGACGGGAATGCCCCGCGCCGTCAGGCGGTCGAGAAGGGTCTCGGCTGGAGGCGGCACCGCGAAGTCGTGACGGTTGGCGGTGCGCTCGAAGCGGCCCGGCACCCCGACGAACGGCCGCGCGATGACGCGGCCCAGCCCCATGCCCTCGACGTAGATCCCGTATGCGATCTCGCAGAGTCGGTAGAGTTCCGGCACGGGAATGACGTCTTCGTGCGCGGCGATCTGAAACACGCTGTCGGCCGACGTGTAGACGATCGGCCTGCCGGTGCGCAGGTGCTCGGCGCCAAGGTCCTCGATGATCTGGGTGCCGGACGCCACGACGTTGCCGAGAATGGAGCGCCCGATCCGGCGCTCGAACTCCCGGATGGACGCTTCGGGAAAGCCGTCCGGGAACGTCGGGAACGCGCGGTCCAGCTGCAGCCCCATCAGCTCCCAGTGGCCGGTCACCGAGTCCTTGCCGGGCGACTGCTCGGCCATGCGGCCGAAGGCGCCGCGCGGCGACGGCTCGGCCGGCACGCCGGCCAGGGCCACGACGCGCCCGAGCCCGAGGGCGTTGAGAGCCGGGATGCGGAGCGGCACTCGTGTCGCCACGTTGCCGAGCGTGTTGCTCCCCTCGTCCCCGTAAGCGCCGGCGTCGGGAAGCTCGCCGACCCCCAGGCTGTCGAGCACGACGACGAAGGCGCGCCGGAACGGGGACTGTGCCATGTGCGATCCGGACGATTCGACGCTCGCCCCGGCGGGCGGGCCCGCTGCTACCGCTGGGCCGCCGGCCGCGCCACGCGGATCGAGGCGATCGCGTGCTTGAAGATGAGGTGATCGGCGCCGTCCTGATCGAGGAGCACCGCGAACCGATCGAAGCTCCTGACCCGCGCCTCGACCTCGGTGCCGTCCATCATGCGGATGGCGACGGGCTGGTGCTCGCGACGGGCGACGTTGAGAAACGCATCCTGAACGTTCGGCTCGCTCGGCGTTCTCGCGTCGGGACTATGGGACATTCGTGGGATGCTCCCCTGGCGGGCCCGGGGCCTGCCGCGCGACCATCTGGGCGGCCACGAGCGGCTCGACCTCGCCAAGCGCCTCCGCCCGATCGCCCGCTCGATGAATCCACACTAGATTAGGCTCTTTGCGGAACCAGATCAACTGCCTCCGCGCGTAGCGGCAGTTCTCGCGAACGATCACCTCGCGCGCCGACGCGGCGTCGCGGACGCCCCGGACGAGTTCGAGCACCGTGCGGTACACGTAGCCCGTGAACGGCCGGGCCGACGGCGGCACGCCCCGCGCCAGGATGGCCCGCACCTCGCCTTCGATGCCGCGCGCGAACTGGCGGTCGACCCGCTCGGCGACGCGCCGGGCGATCTCCTCCCACGGGGGCCGCAGCGCGATGGCGACGACCGTCCACCCCGCCAGCGGCGCCCGGGTGTCGGCGAAGTGCTCGGTCAGCGTCCGGCCGCTCTGGAAGTACACCTCGAGCGCCCGCACCACCCGCATCTCGTCTCGCGGCCGGATGCGCGCCGCCGAGGGCGGATCGATGCGCGCAAGCAGCCGGTGCAGCCGCTCGGGACCGCGGCGCGCCGCCAGCGCCTCCAGCCGTCCGCGCAGGCGGTCATCGCGGCCCGGGCCGGGAAAAAGCCCCCTGACGAGCGCGCGGTAGTAGAAACCGGTCCCGCCGACGATCACCGGCAGCCGCCCGCGCGCGTGGACGGCCTGGATCGCCGCCATCGCGTCACGCGCGTAGTCGGCGGCGGTGTAGTCGCGGTCCGGCTCCACAATGTCCACGCAGTGGTGCGGAATGCCCCGCTGCTCGCAGAGCGGGACCTTGTCGGTGCCGATGTCGAACCCGCGATAGACGGCCGTCGAATCGCACCCGACGATCTCGCCGCCGAGCCGCTCGGCCAGCGCCACCCCGAGCGCGCTCTTGCCGCTCGCCGTCGGGCCCAGCACGGCGGCGACGACCCGTGGCTGCGCGCGCGCCGTCATGGCGCGCCCGCCAGCTTCACGAGCGTCCAGGCGACGAGGGCGCCGAGGAGGATCAGCCAGCCGAGCCGCTGCGCGCGATTGGGCATGGTCGTCAGCGCGGAGGGATTTCGTTGTAGTAGAACGTCACCGTGAAGAAGGCCCGGTCCGCCGGGTACTCCGGCGGGAGGGGCTGCGTGGGGTTCGACGCCGCGATGGCGTTGAACGACGAGTTGTTGAACGCCTCGACCCCGCTCGGCTCGACGACGCCGAGTTGCGTGATCGTGCCGTCCTTGTGCACGTTGAACGACACGGCGACGTGCCCGCTCAGCGACATCGCCGCGTACGGGATGAACCAGTTGCGCTTGATCTGCGCGATGAACCGCCGCACCCACGGCCCGAACTCGACGCCCTTCGTGTCAAACTGGATGGCCGAGCCGAACTGGCCGCCCCCCTGCGGGTTGTCGAACATCTGCTGCGGCACGTACCGCGTCACGTTGCGCAGCGCGTCGCCAAGGACTCCCCCGCCGCTTCCCGACCCGTCGCTGCCGGACTTGACGGGCGGCCGCGGCCCGCGCAGGCCGCGAAGAACGGGATCGTCGGCCGACGGTTCCCGCTCCGCCGTCGGGCCGGGCGCCGGCGTCCCGGCCTCGGTCCCGGAGCCGGCCCGCTCGGCGGGTTCTTCTCTCGGGGCAGGGCGCGCATCGCTCCCCGGCTGGTCGACGCGGTCGATCGTGTTGCCCCGCGAGTACGGCAGCGTGTTCCGCGGATCGGGGAGCGGCGCGCTCGGCGTCATGATCACACGGTCCCGATCCGACGGCTCGGGGTTCTCCGGCGGGCGCTTCGCCTCGAACTCCTCGCGGGGCTGCACGAAGACGAACCGGCGCTGGTTGGCCTCCCGCTCGCGCATGACGGCGATGCGGCGCTCCGCTTCGCTCGTGTCCGGCATCAACACCTTGAACACGCCAGGCATCAGGTCGGGCAGGAAAACGATCGCTAGGACGCCAACGGCATGAACCAGCAGCGACAGCAGGAGGCCTTCGTGCCACGAGATGGCCCGTTCGATGCCCTGCTGCTCCAGCTCACGGTCGTCGAAATTGAAGTACATCAAGAACTTAATCGATTATAGCATCGGGCCCATTCGCGGCCGGCTGGCCGGGCCGGCTCCGTCACGACCGTGGCGGCTTCCGCGCGCTGTAAAGATAGACGATGCCAAGGGCGAGGGGGTCGGCCCGAATGTGCGAAAAGCCCGTCGCCGCCAGGTCGCTCGTCACCCGCCCAGGATCGGGGAACGCCTCCACGGATGCCGGCAGGTAGGCGTACGCCGAGCCGTGTCCCGAGATCAGGGCCCCGGCCCGCGGCAGGATGCGAGTGAAATACCAAAGATAGAGCCCTCGCAGTCCCGGGACGCTGGGCGTGCTGAATTCCAGCATCGCGAAGCGGCCGCCCGAACGCAGCACCCGGAACACCTCCGAGAACGCGTCCGCAGGTCGCTGGACGTTCCGGATCCCGAACGCCACCGTGGCCGCATCGGCGGATCCGTCCGCCAGCGGCAGCCGCGTGACGTCGCCGCGCACCAGCCGGATCCGATCCGCCAGGCCGCGTGCGCACGCCTTGGCCCGGCCCACCCGGAGCATTCCGCCTGAGAAGTCGACGCCGACCACCCGGCCGGCCCGCGGCCGGGTGCGCGCGAGCGCGAGGGCGAGGTCCCCGGTTCCGGTGCAAAGATCGACGATCTTCTCGCCGCCGGTCAGCCCCAGCGACCGAACGGCCTTCGCCCGCCAGCGCAGGTCCAAGCCGGCGCTGAGGACGTGATTGAGCAGGTCGTAGCGCGGCGCGATCGCGTCGAACATCGCCGCGATCCGCTGCGGCGCCTTGTCGTGCCCGAGCGTGTCCGGGGGCCCGCTCACGGTCCGCCCGCCGGCCGTGCGCGAGGCGTGCGCGAGAGGTATACGCCGCGGCCCTTCCGGCCCGTGACCGTGCCGCGGTCGATGATCACCTCGCCGCGCGACACGACGGTGACGGGCGCGCCCGTGACGGTGCGGCCCTCGTAGAGAGAGTAGTCCACGCGCATGTGGTGGGTGGAGGCCGAGATCGTCGTGCGCGCCGACGGATCCCACAGCACGAGGTCCGCGTCCGAACCCGCGGCGATGGCGCCTTTTCGCGGCCAGAGACCGAAGATCTTCGACGGGGCGGCCGCCGTCACCTCGACGAACCGGCTCGGGCTGATCCGCCCGGTCCGGACGCCCTGATCCCACAGCAGCAGCAGGCGCGTCTCGATGCCCGGCGCACCGTTCGGGATCTTCGAGAAGTCGCTCAGTCCGAGCCGCTTGTGCGGCGGGTCGTCCATGCCGAAGGGACAGTGGTCGGTCGCCACGACGTCGAGGACGCCCTCGGCGAGGCCCTCCCAGAGCGCGTCCTGGTCTTCAGGCGGGCGGAGCGGCGGCGAGATGACGAACTTCGCCGCATCGAACCCCGGCCGGTCGTACTCGGCGTCCGAGAGGCAGAGGTACTGCGGGCAGGTCTCCGCATGAACCGGCACGCCTCGCTCCCGCGCGCGGGCGATGGCCGCCACGCCCTCCGCCGACGACACGTGCACGATGTACACGGGCGCTCCGGCCATCTCCGCCAGCGCGATGGCCCGCCGGATGGCTTCTCCTTCGGCGCCGGCCGGGCGCGTGCGCGCGTGGAACTTCGGGGCGGTTCGGCCGAGCGCCAGGGCCTCCTGGACGAGCACGTCGATGACCGCCCCGTTCTCGGCGTGCAGCGCCACCAAGCCGCCGTTCCCGCGCGTGCACCGCAGCGCGCGGAAGATGGCGCCATCGTCGAGCATCAGGCGTCCGGGGTAGGCCATGAACAGCTTGAACGAGGTGACGCCGCGCTGCACGAGGCGGTCCATCTCGGCCGCGGTGCCGTCGCGCCATTCCGGCACCACCATGTGGAAGGCGTAGTCGATGAGCGCGCGCCCGCCGGCGAGGCCCATCCACGCGTCGAGCGCCCGGCCCAGCTCCTGCCCCCGCTCCGGCGTGGCGAAGTCGATGATGGTCGTGGTGCCGCCGTAGGCGGCGGCCATCGTGCCCGTCTCGAAGTCATCGCTGGACCGGATGGCGCCCGCCGGCATGTCGAGATGCGTGTGGGCGTCGATGCCGCCGGGGAGCACGTAGAGGCCCGACGCGTCGAGCACGGTGTCGGCGGCCGCATCGAGCGCCGGGCCGACGCGGGCGATGACGCCGCGATCCACGAGCACGTCGGCGGCGGACTGCGCGTCCGCGTTGACGACCGTGCCGTTCTTGATGAGCAGCGCCGCCACGACGCTCCTTTCGTGAATCCCGAACGCGAGATCGGCCGGCATCCGGGTGCGACGCGAGCCGGCGCCCGGCCGCCGCGGCGCCCGCGCCATCGCCAGGCCCGAGCATGTCCACGATACCACCCGTTCCGCCACATGCAGCAGCACGGCGCCGGGCGGAGCGCCACCCTCCCCCACTTCGGCGACGGCGCGCCAACCGGCGCGCCGGGCGGCACGGCGAACAAGATAGGGCGCGCGGCCCGCGGCCGAATCCGCGTCCACACCATCCCGAGCGGCCCGGCCGCCGTGAACGTGGCCAAGCGGCCGCTGACCACGGCGATCGCCGGCCCCGGGCCGGGCGTTTCGCGGCCGTGGCCGGCGCACCCGATCGGGGACGCCGGCTCGCTTGCCGGCAGCCCGCCGTGCGGCGGCAACGCCGGACCGCCCAGGCAGACGGGGGGAGCGCTGACGTGCGGCCTTGGAAACCCGTGCGCCGCCCTCTCGTCGCGAACCCGGTTCCTCTCGGCCTGCGCCGCCGCGAGGAGCACGGGAGGCGACGCGCAGGCGCACGCCTTCGGCACGACGCGCCCGGGCACGCCCGGCCCTGGCGCTTCCTCGTATGCCGCCTCGCGGTCCAGCCCGCGCCGCCCCCGGCGGCGCGGCCATCCCGCCGGCCCGGCCTTCCCGGCTGGGCCGCTATCGAGGCATGACGCCGGACGCAATGCCCAGGACGCCGGCCGCGAGCAGGACGAAGCCGAGGGCGCCCAGGAGCCCCGACGAGGCCAGGACCAGGCGGTGCTGCCAGCGGGCATCAAGGAAGCGGGCGGTGCCGACGAGCAGGACGAGCGCGGCATTCGCGCCAAGCATCGTTGCGTAGAACGACCCGAGAAAGGCGGCTGCGCAGCCGAGGCCATGGCTCCACGCCGAGACGAGGGCCGGCCCGAGCACCAGCGCCCAGGCGATATAGGGGTTCGGGTTGAGGAGGTTGACGAGCGCGGCTTCGGCAATCGACCTCGGGGCCGCGCGGCCGGGGGTCGTGCTTTCTCCGGGCTCGCTCTGTTGCGCGCCGCGAGCCGCCAGGCAGACGAGCAGCAGGCCGCCGCAGGCGCGCAGCACGTGCTGGGCGGTGGCACCCAGCTGCCCCAGCACCAGCAGTGCCAGCAGCGCGGCCGGAAGATCGCTGAGCAGGGGCGCGAGGCAGACCGGCAGCGTCCGCCGCCACCCGAACAGGAGCGTGCGCGAGACGAGGAACGCCTGGAAAGGGCCTGGCTGAAGGGCGGCTCCGAGGCCCAGTCCGCCGCCGAGGGCGAGATAGGCGAGGAGATCGCGCACCGCTGTCCCCGGCGTCAGAGGGCCGCGTGCGCCGCCATCCGCTCTGTGATCGCCGCGGCCAAGGCCACCGCGCGCCGGCCGTCCTCGCCGCTGACGAGGGGAGCGCGGCCGGACCGGACGGCGTCCACGAAGTCCTGCAGCTCGTTCCGCAGCGGCTCGCCGTCAGCCACGGCGATCCTGCCTCCTTCGATGGCCGGTCCGCGGCCGGAAGTCCGGACCAGCCGGTAGACTTCCGCTGCCTTGGCCCCGGTGTCGATGGAGATGTAGGCGTCTCGCTGAAAGAACCGGATCTTGCGCGTCCGGTCCCGGCTGATGCGGCTCGCGGTGATGTTGGCGACGCAGCCGGACGCGAACCGGAGGCGCGCGTTGGCGATATCGAACCGATCCGTCAGGACCGGCACGCCGAGCGCGTCGACGCACTCGACCTCGGAACCCACGATCGACAGGACCAGGTCGAGGTCGTGGATCATGAGATCGAACACGACGTCGATGTCCAAGCTGCGGGCCGAGAACGTGCCCAGCCGATGGACTTCCACGAAGCGCGGGTCCCGGATCGCCGAGCGGGCGGCGAGCACCGCCGGATTGAACCGCTCCGTGTGGCCGACAGCGAGCGGCGCCCCGCTCGCCGCCGACGCCTGGACGATGCGGTCGGCTTCTGCGACCGACCGCGCGAGGGGCTTCTCAACCAGCACCGGGACGCCCTGCCGAAGCAGCTCGCAGGCCAGGCTCGCGTGGGTCTCGGTGGGCGTGGCGATCGACACGAGGTCGACCAAGCCCGCGAGGTCGCGAACGTCAGTGAACGCCCGTGCGCCCGTAGCCGAGGCGACCTCGCGGGCCCGCGGCTCGTTGACGTCGACGACGGCCACGAGCGCCGCGCCCGCGGCCGAGGCCAGGATCCGGGCGTGATGCCGCCCCAGGTGCCCGACCCCGACGACCGCCGCCCTCAGCACGGCTTCAGCCACGGACGCCTCCCGGCTGCGCTTCCCGAGCCCTGCCGACAACCGCGATGCCGGCGCGATCCGCCGCGCGGATCATGTCGTCGCCGTCGAGCACCAGCGCCCGCCCGGCGTCCACCGAGAGGGCCGTCGCGCCGGCGTCGCGCATCACGCGAATCGTCTCGAGGCCGACAACGGGCACGTCGAACCGCATGTCCTGCTCGGGCTTGGCCACCTTGACGACCCGCGTGCCCGCTCCGGCGAGCCGGCCGGCGCGCTCGATGGTCGCGTCGGTGCCGTCCATGCCCTCGACGGCCACGACCGCCCGGCTCTTGACGATGACCGTCTGGCCGATGTCGAGGCGGGCGATCTCGTCGGCCATCCGGTACCCGAACGCCATGTCGTCGCGCTCCTCGGCGGTCGGCGGCCGCGACGTCAGGACGCCCGGGCGCGCCAGCAGCGGCGCGAGGTACGTCGTCGAATCGATGAGATCGATGCCGTGCTCGTGCAGCACGTCCGCGACCGCCGAGATGATGGCGTCGGTGTTCTTGGTTCGGAGCCTCAGCAAGATCGAGAGCAGCAGGCGATCGGGGGCGGCTCCCGAGAAGATGCTGACGTGCTTCACCTGGCCGGCCATGACGGCCTGCGAGACGCCGGCGGCGCGCATGAGGTCGATGGCCCGCCCGAGGGACCCGAGCGGCACCCGGTGGACGTCGACGCCAGGCGTCGCGGCCGCGGCCGCCTCGAGTTGGGGCGACGCCTCGCCTTCGACCGCGATCACCGTCACGTCGTGGCCGAGCCGGCGCGCCGCGTCGAGCACCAGCCGCGGAAAGCTGCCGTTGCCCGCGATGAGGCCGAGACGCATGCCCGCCCCTCAGTCGTCGGGCGCGCCGGCAGCCGCTCCGCGGGGGGGGCGCTTGAGCACGACGCCGCGCTCCGACGACCGGATGAACGCCACGACGATCCGCACTTCCGGGCAGTCGATGGAGGCGTCCTGCTCGATGCGCTCCAGCGCCTCCGTCGTGTTCAGCTTCGACACCAGGAGGTACCGGTACGCGGCCTTCAGCTTGCGCAGGGTCTCGGGCTGGAAGCCGCGGCGCGCCAGGCCGATCGTGTTCATGCCGTAGATGTACGCGCGGTTCCCGACGGTCTTCGAGTACGGCAGGACGTCCTTCGTGCAGGCCGAGTATCCGCCGACGAACGCGTGCGTCCCGATCCGGCAGAACTGGTGCACGCCCGCGTAGCCGCCCAGGATGGCGCAGTCGCCGACTTCGACGTGGCCGCCGAGCGTGGTGCCGTGCGACAGGATGACGTCGTTGCCGACGCGGCAGTCGTGGGCGACGTGTACATAGGCCATCAGGTAGCTGCGGTTTCCGACGGTCGTCACGCCTCCACCGCCGCCGGTCCCGCGGTGGATGGTGACGAACTCGCGGAACGTGTTGCCGCTGCCGATGACGAGGCGGGTGTGCTCGCCCTTGTACTTCAGGTCCTGCGGCTCCATCCCGTACGACCCGAAGGGGTACAGCACGTTGCCGTCGCCCAGCTCGGTGTCGCCCTCGATGACGCAGGACGCGCCGATCCGGTTGTTCCGGCCCATCTTCACGCGCGGCCCGATTGCCGCGTTGGGGCCCACCACGCTCCCGGCGCCGATGATGGCCATGGGATGGACGATCGCGGTCGGGTGGATGCTGACGGCGTCGTGGAGGACCACCACGTGGAGCACCGCCTCGGCCGCCAGCTGCCCGTCCACGCTGGCGCGGCCCGCCACCCACACCATCGGCCCGCGCCGGCGGCGGATCTCGACGTCGAGCGTCACGCGGTCGCCGGGCGTCACCTGCCGGCGGAACTTCCCGCGGGTCACGCGGCGCAGCTCGGTGCGCGCGTTCAGCGCCTCGTCGGCCTCGGAGAGCAGCAGGACGGTCGCGGCCTGCGTCAGCGCCTCGATGAGCAGGACGCCGGGCATGATGGGCGCTTCGGGGAAGTGCCCCTGGAAGAACTCCTCGTTGACCGCGACGTTCTTGATCGCCGTCAGCCGCCGCCCCGGCTCGATGTCGCTGACCGACTCCACCAGCACCGCCGGGTAGCGGTGGCAGAGCCGCTCCAGGACCGATCCGACGTCCATCCGCTGGCCGCTGTCGGCCATGGCTACTTCTTGGGGGCGGCCGGCTTCGCGGCAGCGGCCGCGTCGAGGCGGTGGATCACCTCGGTGGTCAGGTCGAGGCTGATGTCGGCCCACACGAGGCCGGAGTCGGACTGGCTGAAGAGGAGCTGGAGCTCCTTCTCGCGCGCGACCGCCTCGATCACGGGCCCGACCTTCCGCTGGAATTCGATCTGCAGCTCGTTCTGCAGGTCCTGCAACTCGGACTGGGCGTCCTGCGTCATGCGCTGGATTTCGACCTGCGCCTTGTCGATGTCGCGCTGCACCTGGGCGGCCGCGCTCTCGCTCATCACCGCGCTGCGCTGCTTGGCCTGGAGCGCCTCGACGGCCTTGTTCTTCTCGGCGAGCTCGGCGGCCAGCTTCGCGCGGAGCGCCTCGATCCGCGAGGTGGAGGCCTTCCCGTCGGCGGACTCGCTGGCGATGCGCTGGATGTTGATGAACGCGTACTTGACGCCGTCCGGGAACTTCACCGCCAGCGCGGGTGGTGCCTGCTGGGCGGGAGCCTGGGCCGGGGCCTGCTGCGCGAGGGCGACGCCAGGCACGAGAAGACATCCTGCAAGGCATGCGACGGTGAAGGCTTTCATTCGTGCTGTCCCTTTCTCAGTTGTGCCCGGCGGCCGTCCGGCCGCCCCGGGGTCAGCCCGGGCCGGCGGCCCGATGCGATCAGGCAAGTTTACTCGGTTTTCGACGTTTCAGGCCAGCGGACGGCCGTTTCCCTCCGCTCCGGCCTGCCGGTAGCGCAGGAGCGCGCCGTCCAGGTAGATCTCGATCTCGCCCCCCTGCAGGTCGCCGCGGATCAGTTCCTCGGACAGCGGGTCCTCGATGAACCGCTGAATCGCCCGCCGCAGCGGGCGGGCCCCATAGCTCCGATCCCGGCAGGTCGCGTCGATGAGGAAGTCGAGGACCTCCGGCCGCACGCTCACCCACAGCCGGCGGTCGGCCAGGTTCGCGTTCAGCTGGTTCAGCAGCAGCTGCAGGATCTGCCGGAGATCGTCGTCGGTCAGCGCGTCGAAGACGATGATCTCGTCGATGCGGTTGATGAGTTCCGGGTTGAACGTCCGCCGCACCTCCGCCAGCACCGTCTCGGACATGCTGCGGGCCAGCTCGTCTGTGGCGGCGGACTGGAAGCCCATGGAGGCCCGTTTCTGGATGAGCCGGGCCCCGATGTTGGAGGTCATGACGATGACGGCGTGCTTGAAGCTCACGCGCGTGCCCAGCCCGTCGGTCAGGTGGCCGTCCTCGAGAACCTGGAGCAGGATGTTGAACAGGTCCGGGTGGGCTTTCTCAATCTCGTCGAGCAGCACGACGGAGTACGGGTGCCGCTTGACCCGCTCGGTAAGCTGTCCTCCCTCGTCGTGGCCGACGTAGCCGGGCGGCGACCCGATGAGCTTGGCCACGGCGTGCTTCTCCATGTATTCCGACATGTCGAAGCGCACCAGCGCGGCATCGCTGCCGAACAAGTACGCCGCCAGCGCGCGCGCGAGCTCGGTCTTGCCGACGCCGGTCGGGCCGAGGAAGACGAAGCTGCCGACCGGCCGGTTCGGGTTCTTCAAGCCGGCTCGCGACCGGCGGATGGCCCGTGCCAGGGCCGAAACGGCGCGATCCTGGCTGACGACGCGCTCGTGCAGCGCGGCCTCCATCCGCATCAACCGCGCGCCCTCGTCCAGCGTCACCGACGACAGGGGGATGCCCGTCCACTTCGCGACGATCTCGTCGATCTCCGGCTTCCCGACGGAGATCCGGCTGCCGGCCGACGAGGGGGTCCCGGCCTCGCGCCTGCCGGCGCCTTCCCAGCCCCCGGCCTCCTGCCGCCAGTGCTTCCCCGGCCCGTCCGCGGTGCCCACGGCGACCGCCGCCCGTTCCCCGCCCGCCGTCACGCGCGCCTCCGCCGGCCTGGCGTGACGGAGCTTGGCCCGGGCGCCCGCCTCGTCGACGAGATCGATCGCCTTGTCCGGCAGGAACCGGTCCGTGATGTACCGGCTCGACTGGTACACGGCGGCCTCGATGGCGTCCCGCGTGTACTCGACGTCGTGAAACGCCTCGTAGCGGTCTTTGATGCCCAGCAGGATGTCGATCGTGTGCGCCTCGTCGGGCGCCTCCACCTTGATGGCCTGGAACCGGCGCTCGAGCGAGCGGTCCCGCTCGATGTACTTCCGGTACTCCGCCGGCGTGGTCGAGCCGATGCAGCGGATCTCGCCGCGCGACAGGGCGGGCTTCAGGATGTTGGCCGCATCGAGCGACCCTTCGGCGGAGCCGGCGCCGACCAGGGTGTGGAGTTCGTCGATGAACACGATGACGTTCGTGTGCTCGGCGAGCTCCTTCATGATCGCCTTCAGGCGCTCCTCGAACTGACCGCGGTACTTCGTGCCGGCGACGACGAGCGAGATGTCGAGGGCCAGGATGCGCTTGTCCGCCAGGTCGCGCGGCACCTGCCCCGCCACGATCCGCTGGGCGAGCCCCTCCACGATGGCGGTCTTGCCGACGCCCGGCTCGCCGATGAGCACCGCGTTGTTCTTGGTGCGCCGGCACAGGACCTGCTGCACGCGCTCGACTTCGTCCTCCCGGCCCACCAGCGGATCGAGGGCCTTGCGCGAGGCGGCCTCGGTCAGGTCGCGGCTGAACTCGGCCAGCAGCGGCGCCTCCTTCGTCCGCGGCGCGGGGGCGTTCTTCTCGGTGAGCAGGGCGACGACGTCCTCGCGGACCGCGTTCAGCCGGAGCCCGCGCTCCAGGAGGATGGCCGCGGCAATCGAGCGGTCCTCGCGGAGCAGGCCCAGCAGCAGGTGCTCGGTCCCGATGTAGGTGTGCAACAGGCGGTCCGCCTCGTCAGCGGCGAACTGGAGGGCGCGCCTCGCGTCCGCGCTGAACGGGATGTCCACCGACGGCGCCATCCGCTCCCGCAGCACCGTGCGCCCCTCGATGTCCTTGCGGATGGACTCCAGCGCGATCTCGGCGCGGGCGAAGATCCGGCTCGTGAGGCCCTTGCCCTCACGGATCAGCCCGAGCAGGAGGTGCTCGGGCTCGATCGACACGCTCCCCAGCTGGCTGGCCTCGTACCGGGCGAAGAAGAGCACCCGGCGGGCCCGTTCCGTGTAGCGTTCGAACATCGAGGCACCCCGCGCCGCGCGGCGGCCCTCAGGGCCGCGCCAGGCCGCTCTTTGATTATACGGCAAGGCGCGTGGCGGGCCCGGCGCAGCGCTGGCGCGCCGAGGGGCGAGGTGCGCGCGTCAGGCGGGCGCCAGGCGGCCGTCCGCCAGGCGGAAGACGCGGTCGCACACCGCCGCCAGCCGCGCGTTGTGGGTGGCGATGACGGAGGTGAGCCCGTGCTCGCGGTGCATCTCCCGGATGAGACTGTGGAGGGCGTCGGCCGTGTGCTCGTCCAGGTCGCCCGTCGGCTCGTCGGCCAGCAGGAGCGCCGGCCGCGCCACGATGGCCCTGGCGATCGCCACGCGCTGCTGCTCGCCGCCCGACATCATGGCGGGCCGGTGCGAGAGCCGGCCGGCGAGCCCGACGCGCTCGAGCAGGCTGACCGCCCGCGCCCGCGCATGGGATGCGTCGAGCCTGGCGATGCGGAGCGGCATTTCCGTGTTCTCGACGGCGTCGAACTCGGGCAGCAGGTGGTGGAACTGGAACACGAATCCCACGTGCCGGTTCCGGAACGCCACCAGCTCCCCGTCCGTAAGCTGCTGCAGGTCCACGTCGCCGATGCGGATCGAGCCCCGGTCCAGGCGATCCAGGCCGCCGAGCAGGTGCAGCAGCGTGCTCTTCCCCACTCCGGACGCCCCGACGACGGCCACCATCTCGCCGGCGCCGACGCTCAGATCGAGTCCGCGCAGGACGGGCAGCGCCGTCCCGGCGACGGGATAGCTCTTGTGCAGGCCGGCGGCGGTCAGGTACGCCATGGCGGCCTCACCCGAAGCGCAGGGCGTCGACAGGGTTCAGCCGCGCCGCCTGCCGCGAGGGATAGATGGTGGCGAGGAAGCAGACGGCGATGGCCCCGGCCACGACCGCGGCCAGGTCCCGCCCCTCGACGACGAACGGCACGTAGGCGATCTGGTAGACGTCCATGGGCACACGGATGAGCCGGTAGTGATCGAGGACGGCCGCCACGCCCCATCCGGCGGCGGCGCCGGCGATGGTGCCGATGACGCCGATGATCAGGCCCTGCAGCATGAACACGTACATCACGCTGCGCGAGGAGGCCCCCATGGTCTTGAGGATGGCGATGTCCGGGCTCTTCTTCATCACCAGCATCACCAGCGACGCGACGATATTGAGGGCCGCCACCATCACGATGAGGCCGATCGTGATGGAGATTGCCATCTTCTCGAGCCACAGGGCGGAGAACAGGGAGCGGTTGAGCTCCGCCCACGTCTGGCAGAAGTAGGCGGCGCCGAGCGCGCGCGGGATGGAGGCGGCGATCGCGTCGGCGCGGTAGATGTCGTCAACGCGGAGCTCGATGACGTCCACCGAGGGGCGATCGAGCAGCCGGCGCGCGAGCGGAAGCGACACGAAGCCGTACGCGGAGTCGAACTCGAAGAGGCCCAGCGAGAACCGCCCCGCGACCCGGACGCGCCGCGAGCGGGGATACACGCCCATGGGCGTCAGCGTGCCCTGGGGGGTCAGGATGGTCACGTCGTCGCCGTCGGCCACGCCGAGCGTCTGGGCGAGGTCCGCGCCGATGACGATGCCGGGAAGCCCTCCGTCGGCCGGGTCGCCGGCCAACGCCAGCAGCCGGCCGCTCGTCATGCCGCGCTCGATGTCGGTGACGCTGGTCTCGAGCTGCGGGTCGACGCCCTTCAGGGTGATGAAGGCCTCGCCGCGGCCGCTGCTGATGAGCGCCTTCCCCAGGATGGCCGGCGCCGCGCCCGTGACGCCCGGCACGGCGCGCAAGGCCGCGGCCTCGGCGTGGTAGTCCGCGATCCCGCCGGTCTTCCAGACGAAGACGTGCGCCGTCGCGCCCAGGATCCGGTTGCGCAGCTCCTGCTGGAGGCCCGTCATGAGCGCCAGCGACAGCACGAGCGCCGTCACCCCCACGACGACGCCGAGCACCGACACGAATCCGATGACGGAGATGAAGGCCTGCTTGCGCCGCACCAGGAGATAGCGGAGCGCGATGTGGGCTTCGAAGGGCAGCGTCACGTCAGTCAGCCTGCGGACGCATCAGCGGGAACAGGATGACATCGCGGATCGACGGCGCGCCCGTGAGCAGCATCACGAAGCGGTCGATGCCGACGCCCTCGCCGCCTGCCGGCGGCATGCCGTGCTCCAGGGCGCGCAGGTAGTCCTCGTCCATCGCGTGCGCCTCGGCGTCGCCCCTGGCCCGCTCGGCGAGCTGGGCCTCGAACCGGGCCCGCTGCTCCGCCGGATCGTTCAGCTCGCTGAAGGCGTTGGCCACCTCGAACCGGCCGATGTAGAGCTCGAAGCGCTCGACGGTGTCGGGGTCGTCGCTGCGCTGCTTGGACAGCGGCGAGACCTCCGTCGGGAAGTCGTAGACGAACGTCGGCTGGACCAGCGTGTCTTCGCAGAGCGCCTCGAAGATCGCGGTGGTGATCTTGCCGGCCCCCGCCCCGTCCGGGTAGGCCACGCCGAGGCGGGCCGCCAGCGCCGCCGCCCTGGCGCCGTCGCGCAGCTCGTCGGGCGCGACGCTGACGCCAAGGCGGCGCGCCGCCGCCTCGCGCACCGCCTCGCGCAGCGACACGCGCCGGTACGGCGCCGCCAGGCTGATGGTCTCGCCGCCGAACGTGCAGGTGTCGCTGCCGATGGCGTCGCGCGCCACCGAGGCGAGCATCTCCTCGGTCTCCGCCATCAGGTCGCGGTAGTCCGCGTACGCCTGGTAGAACTCGAGCATCGTGAACTCGGGGTTGTGCTGGGTCGAGATGCCCTCGTTCCGGAAGTTCCGGTTGATCTCGTACACGCGCTCGATGCCCCCGACGGTCAGGCGCTTGAGATACAGCTCCGGCGCGATCCGCAGGTACAGCGTCATGTCCAGGGCGTTGTGGTGCGTCACGAAGGGCCGCGCCAGCGCTCCGCCAGCAATCGGCTGCATCATCGGGGTCTCGACTTCCAGGAAGCCCCGCGCGTCGAGGAAGCGCCGGAACCCCGCGATGGCGCGGCTTCGCACCTCGAACACCCGCCTCGACTCCGGGTTGACCGCCAGATCCAGATAGCGCTGCCGGTACCGGATCTCGACGTCCTGCAGCCCGTGCCACTTCTCCGGCAGCGGGTGGAGGCACTTCGAGAGGAACGTCAGCGACGAGACCCAGATCGTCAGCTCGTTCGTCTTCGTGCGGAACACGCGGCCCCGCACGCCCACGAAATCGCCGAAGTCGAGCAGCTTGAAGACCGCGAAGTCGCGCTCGGAGAGCGCATCCTGGCGGATGTAGGCCTGGATCCGGCCGACGCCGTCGGACAGCACGAGGAAGTTCGCCTTGCCGAAGCTGCGGATGGCCAGGATCCGGCCGGCCGTCGCGGCCTCGGGCCTCGCCTCCTCCAGTTCGGCGGCCGTCTGCGGCCCATGGCGGGCGGCCAGGACGGCAATCGCGTCCGTGCGCGCGTAGGTCCGGGGGTAGACGTCGACCCCGAGCCGGCGCAGGGCCTCCAGGTTCGCCTGGCGCTGGCGGACGAGTTCGTGGCCTTCGCTCATCGTTCACACCCGGGCGCCGGGAACCGGCCCGGCCGCCCCCGACGCGAGGGCGCGATGGATGCCGTCGAGCACCCCGTTGACGAACCGGACGGCGTCCCGCTCGCTGTAGGTCCGCGCCAGTTCGACGGCTTCGTCGATCACCACCGTTCTGGGGGTCTCCGGGCAGTACAGGAACTCGTACACCGCCAGGCGCAGGATCAGCCGGTCGATGGCCGCCATCCGATCCAGGCGCCAGTGCTCGGCATGCTGCTCGATGAGCGGGTCGATCGTGGGCGCCTGCGCGGCCGTGCCCAGCGCCAGGCTCTCGGCGAATTCCCGGCCGGGACCGGTGAGCGGCGGCCCGTCCTGGTCGATCTGCCGGTGAGACGCGGCCGCTTCGGCGGGCGGCACGCGCCCGATCTCCCAGTGGTAGAGGATCTGAAGGGCCGCTTCCCTGGCCCGGTGCCGGACTCCCGTCTTCATGCCGCCGCCCCGCCGCCCGTCACTCGCCTCGAAACACGGGCGCGCGCTTCTCGAGAAACGCCCGGGTCCCCTCGCCGACGTCCGCCGTGTGGAACACCGACCCGAACAGCGAGGCCTCAATCGCGCTGCCCTGGGCGAAGGGCGCGTCCAAGCCGCGATAAACGGCGTCCAGCGCGAACTCGATCGCCCGCGGCGCGGCGGCGGCGATCTCGCGCGCCATCGATTGCGCTTCACCCATGAGCGCCGCGGCCGGCACGACGCGGTTGACCAAGCCGATGCGCCACGCCTCGGCGGCGTCGATCGTGCCGCCGCGCAGGATCAGGTCGAGCGCGCGCCCTGTGCCGACCAGCCGGGGTAGCCGCTGCGTGCCGGCGAACCCCGGGATGAGGCCCAGCCTCACCTCGGGTTGTCCGAACCGGGCGTTCTCGGAGGCCACCCGCAGCGCGCAGGCCATGGCGAGCTCGCACCCGCCGCCGAGCGCGAACCCGTTGACCGCCGCGACGACCGGGACACCGAGCCGCTCGATGCGGTCGAGCACGCGCTGGCCGGAGGCGGCGAAGGCCTCGGCCCGGGAGGGCGCCAGGGCCGCCAGCTCCCCGATGTCCGCGCCGGCGGCGAAAGCCCGATCCCCGGCGCCGGTCAGGACGATCGCCCGGATGCCGCGGTCCTCGCGCAGGGCGCACATGGCGCCGTCCAGCTCGCCGAGCGTCGCCGCGCTCAGCGCGTTCAGGACCGCGGGGCGGTTGATCGTGACCGTGGCGACGGCCCCGTCGCGTTCAACGAGGAGGTGTTCGAAGCGCATCGTCCCGGCTGCTCCCGCGCGAGATTATACTCCACGCGTACGCGGCGCCCGCGGCGCCGAAGGCCCCCACCGCGTCGGCGGCGACGTCGCCGACGCTCGCGTCGCGGCCGGGCACGAAGCGCTGGTGAAGCTCGTCCGACACGCCATACAGCACGCACGCGACGGCAGACGCCAGGACGACGCGTCCCGTGACCGCCCGCCACCGGCCCTTCGCCGCCGCCGCGATCACGAGGAGGCTGAGCACGGCGTACGCGGCAGCGTGCAAGAGCTTGTCCGAGGGTCGGCCGGGCAGGCTCGGGATGCGGCTCTGCGACGATGCCACGAAGATCGCCAGTGCGTACACCCCGACGGCCCCCCACCGCCAGAGCGCGGCAGGCAGTCGGCGAAACGGATTCACGCGCACGGCCGCGGCTCCCGCCGCCTCAGAAGGGGAAGAGGTAGAGGAGCCAGCCAAGCGCAATGCCCGACGCCAGCAGGCCGCCGAAGATCTTCGCCGCCGACCGCGCCTGCTGCGGCGGCGTATCTTCCGTCAGCACGCCCCCGGCAATGCCGACGCACGCGGCGAACAGCGCCATGACCAGCAGATGGCTCGGGGCGTCCATGGCGGCCTACTTGCGCCCCAGCGCCACGTCGTGGGCGTCAACGACGACCAGGACGTTGATGAGGCCCGCCGTGATGAGGAACGCGTTCCCGTACTCGAAGGTGACGGCCAGCACCCGGCCCGCCCCGAAGCCGAGGGCCTTCGCGATGAAGTACGGCAGCCCGACGGCGACGTCCGCCACCGCCGCGAGCGCGGTCAGCGGCTCGGCGACGTCGAACGGGAAGAGCCGGCCTTCGAACGCCAGCCCAAGCGCGAACATGAAAGGCAGAAGCACCAGGAAGACGACGCCCGTCCGCGGGCGCCCGAGCCAGAGGTGGGCGCCGCCCGGAACCAGCCAGCCGAGGAGGTAGACGAGCCAGCGCGGCTTGACCGGTGCGGGAGGCGGAGCGGCTCGCTTCTTCTGGGCCTGTCGTGCGGCCATGGCCTCAGTCTACCTCACTCCCCGCCGCGTCGTCGAAAGACGCGCCGCCGGCCCAGAGCGCGATCAGCGCGGCGACGGCCGCGCCAAGCGGAAGCGCGGCAAGCGCCCGCGCGAGATCGGGCACCCAGGCACCCGCGGCGTGCTCGGCCAGCCACGCCACGAGCGTCGGCGCGGCGCTCGCCGCCACGGCGGCCCGGAGCGCCCTCAGAGGCACGCGGCGCCGAGGCCGCCTGCCGACGGTTCCCGCCCACGCGATGACGGCCGATGCGCCAGCGGCGGCCCCCACGTACAGGCCGGCGCATCTCGAACACACCGGCATCCGGACGCCGGCCACGTGGAAGGAGCGCGTGTCGCGCTGGTGGCAGATGATGCCGCCCGCCTGGTACGTCGCGGCCACCGCCCACAAGATCGCGCCCCGCGGCGACGAGGCGGCCAGCGCCGGGACGGCGGCGAGCCAGGCGGCCCAGCAGACCGCCAGAGCCCAGACAAGAAGGAGAGGCAGCCGCTTCATCCGGCCGTGAGCGGCCCGAAGTGCCGTTCGTAGCGCGCCTTGAATTCGGGCCATGTGTAGGCATGGCTCGAACCGCCCAGGTGCTCGAGCGCGAAGGCTGCCGCCACGCTCCCGAGGCGGCCGCAGGTCGCCCAGTCGGCCCCGAGGGCCAGTCCCTTCAGCATGCCGCCCCGGAACGCGTCGCCGACGCCGGTCGGATCGATGACCTCGCAGGGAGGCACCGCGTCCACGCGGATGGTCCGCTCCCGGAGGTGGATGGCGGCGCCCTGGTCGCCCTTGGTCACGACCACCGCCTCAGCGGCGCTCAGCATGGCGGCCTCGTCGAGCCCGGTCTTTTCGCGGACGATCTGGAACTCGTACTCGTTGCAGATCACGGCGCGCGAGCCGGCCACGCCGTCCCGCAGGTCGTCCCCCGACAGACGCGCCACCTGCTGGCTCGGGTCGTAGATGTACGGAACCCCGAGGGCGCGGCACTCCCGCGCGTAGCCGGTCATCGCGGCCGGATCGTTCGGCGAGATGATGGCCAGATCGCAGCCCCCGGCGTCGCGAAACGAGAGCTCGGCCGCGTGGGCCATCGCGCCGGTGTAGAAGGAGGCGATCTGGTTGCCGCCCCGATCCGTGTTGCAGAAGAACGACGCGGTGAACTTCCCGTCGATCTCCTTCACCAGGGAGGTGTCCACCCCGTTTCTGTCGAGCCACTGGCGGTAGTCGGCGAAGTCCCGGCCGGCGGTGCCCATGAGCACCGGGCGCTCGCCGAGCAGCGCCAGGGTGTACGCGATGTTGGGCCCGCACCCGCCGCGCCGTTTCTCCATCGTGTCCACGAGGAAGCTCAGACTCACATGCTCCAGGTGGTCGGGCAGCAGGTGCTCCGAGAAGCTGCCCGGGAACGACATCAAGTAGTCGAATGCGATCGAGCCGGTGACGATGATGCGCATCATCAGGGGAGGTACTTGGCGACGAGCGGCGCCAGCGCCCGCCTGACCTCGGCCGGAACGGCCGCGGGCTGGGTGAGGATCGCGTGCTCGAGCGCCCGTCCGCACGCGCACCCGCGCGAGGACGGCATGCGGTCCACCGCCTCGGCGATGAGCCGCCGCGCGGTGTCCGCGTTCGCCCGGAGATTGCCGACGACCATGTCGACGGTGACCGAGTCGTGATCCGGGTGCCAGCAGTCGTAGTCCGTCACAAGGGCGATGCTCGCGTAGCACAGCTCGGCCTCGCGCGCGAGCTTCGCCTCGGGCAGGTTCGTCATGCCGATGATGTCGAAGCCCATGGCGCGGTAGGCCCTGGACTCGGCCAGCGTCGAGAACGCCGGGCCCTCCATGCAAACGTACGTGCCGCGATCGTGCACGCGCGCGCCGACGGCGCGGCCCGCCGACGCCGCGACGGCCGCGGCCTCGGCGCAGATTGGGTGCGCGAAGCCGATGTGCGCCACGAGGCCCCCGCCGAAGAAGGAGCTGGCCCGGCCCCTCGTGCGGTCGACGAACTGGTCCGGGATCACGATGTCCTGCGGCCGGTAGTCCTCGCGGAGGCTGCCGACGGCGCTCGCCGAGAGAATCCGCTCGACGCCGAGCAGCTTGAACCCGAAGATGTTCGCGCGCGAGTTCAGCTCGGAAGGCGAGAGGCGGTGGCCCGCGCCGTGCCGCGCGAGAAACGCCACCCGCCGCCCGCGGAGCGTGCCGGTCAGGTAGGGGCCCGAAGGCTCGCCGAACGGAGTGTCGAGCCTCGCCTCCGCCCGGTCCGTCAGCTCCGGCATGTCGTACAGGCCGGAGCCGCCGATGATGCCGATCTCACACGTCACCGCTCAGCCCTCCGCGCGCTGCTTCAGTTCGACCAGGACGCCATGCGTGCTGGCGGGGTGGACGAAGGCGATGAGCGCGCCCTCGGCCCCCGGCCTTGGGCTCTCGTCAATCAGCCGCACCCCGTTCGCCTTGAGGCGCGCCAGCGCCGCGGCGATGTCGTCCACCCGGAGCGTCAAGTGGTGCACGCCCGGGCCGCGCTTCTCGATGAACTTCGCGATCGGGGACTCGGGCGACGTCGGTTCGAGCAGCTCGAGTGCCGCCTCTCCCGCCGGCACGAAGTGCACGCGCACGCGCTGCGACGGCACTTCTTCCGGCGCGCCGATCTCCAGTCCGAGCGCGTCGCGGTAGAACGCCAGCGCCTTGCCGAGGTCGGCAACGGCGATTCCGACGTGATCGAGCGTGGCTTTCACGGGTGTCACTCCTCCAGGATGCCCGGGCTCGGCGGCCGCGCGACCTGCCGCCCGGGGTCGCGCCCCGCAGGGCGCCGGGTCGTCAGCGGAGCACGCGCGGCAGGCGGCCGGCGGGGCTCCCCGCGTCCGTCCCGGCGCGGCGCACGGCAGGGGAATCTACCATGCCGGGCTTCACGAGGGTGAAGCCGAGCAGCGACACGCCGCGCGCAAACGCCGTGCTGTACGTCGCCGCGAACGCCCGGGCCTCTTCGGGCCCGAGCGCCTCGCGCACGATGGCCGAGGGCGCATAATCGGCTCCGGTGACGATCGGATCCACCAGGTAGAGGTAGACCGCCTGGCCTGCCGGCTCGCCGGCCGTCTGCCGCAGGACGCGCCAGCTGTCGGCCTGGGCACGCCGAACCGGATTCGTGCTGGCCGCCAAGGCGCCCCGCAGCGTCGTCATCGACGCCTCGAACGCCTCGACGTGGTCCGCCTTGACGAAGTTGAACTGCACGCCGACGTCGCCGCTGAAGGTCCGGCCGCGCTGCGCGGGCGACCCGGGCGCCTGCGTGGCCGGCTCGTCGGCCGCACCAGGCGCGCCGGCTGCCGCTGCGGGCGAGGCGCTGGCGTCGGCGCGCATCGCCATCACCACGCGGTACTCCGCCTGGACCGCGGGGCCGGCCTGCGAGAGCTGGACGACATCCTCGAGGCGGCGCGCTTCCCCGGCCTCAGCGAGGGCCGCGATGGCTCGCATCGAGTAGTCGATGCCCTTCACGGCGGGATCGCACCAGAGCACATAGCTCAGCGGCGCGCCGTCGGCGGCCTCGGTCGCCCGCAGGAGCCGCCAGCCGGCCGCCTGCTCGCGCTGGCTCGCCACGCGGCTCTCCGCCAGCAGCTCGGCGGCCCGCAGCATCGCCGCCTCGAACTCCCGGGCATGAGCAGCGCCGACGGAGAAGTAGATGGCGCCGATGTCGGCGCTGAACTCGATGCGGCCCTGGTCGTACCGGGGCCCCGGCCCAGCCTGGCCCGCACCGAGGGACGGGTGCGGGGACAACGGCCGGGCCGGCGCGGCGGGCACGCCCGCCGCCGATATCCAGACCGCCACGCCGGCGGCCAGCACCGCAGCCGACGCGCCCGGACGTGCCGTTCGACGCATGGCGGAACCGCCGCGCTGAGACGGGGTGAAGCGGGATGCGGCGCCGCGCCGCCCGCCCACCACAGGACAACAGCGGACCGCGCGCCGGCTGGCGCGCCTACTTCCTGGCGTCCATGATCAACTGGTAGTTGACCATGCCGCTGCCCAGAACGCCGTTCTTGATGATCTCGTACGTGGATGTCCGGTCCTGGGCCTCCGGGAAGGCCTCGTACAGGATCGCGGACAGCGTGTAATCGGCGTCCTTCGCGACGGGATCGATCAGGAACATGTAGGCGACCCGGCCCTCTCCGACCGCTTCCACCTGCTTGAAGACCCGCCAGCCGGCGGCCTGCGCCTTCCGCACGGGATCCTCGCTCTTCTGCAGGCCATCCTTGAGCTTCGCGATCATCGCCTCGAAGTCGGCGGCCCGGTCGGCCTTGACGACGTACTGATAGATGCCAAGGTCCCCCGTGAAGGTGCGTATCGGGGCGGCCGGCGCTGCCTGAGCGAACACCGCGCCCGCGGAAACCACTGCGAAGGCGGCAGCGAGCAAGAAAGCGATGCCGATGCGCCGCGCCGGAACGGCCTTCCTGGTCCTGGTCGAGAGCATGCCTGAGCCTCCTTGCCGATGGGCGTGCCAGCCCCACCGGTGACTCAACTCTAGCGTACCGCGGGCGCAATGAGAACCCGGAGAATGCCGTTGGCGACCAGCATGCCTTTCCGCGTCAGCCGCAGGCGGCGGCCCTCCCGCGCGACGAGACCCTCGCGGGCGAGGGCCTGCAGGTCGGAATCCGCGCGCGCCTCGAGGTCCACGCCGTACCGGCGGCTGAAGTCCGCAAGGTCCACGCCGTCGGCGAGGCGGAGCGCGGTGATGAGCGCCTCCGTCCAGCGCTCATCCGGCGTCAGCAGGTGCCGTGCGACGCCCGGCGGCTCGCCGGCTTCGGCCCGCGCCGCCCACTCGGCGATGCCGGCGGGGTTCCTCCACCTCGCGCCGCCGAGGGTCGAGTGCGCGCCCGGCCCGAACCCGAGCCATTCACAGTCGCGCCAGTACTTCAGGTTGTGGCGCGACTCGAACCCTGGCTTGGCAAGGTTCGAGATCTCGTACTGCCGGTATCCGGCGCGCTCCAGGCGGGCCATCGCCGCCTCGTACATCGCAGCCACGTCGTCGTCCGGGGGCATCGGCCAGCCGGCAGCCGCGATGTCAGCCTGCAGCGGCGAGGCGGCGTGAAGTTCGAGGACATAGAGCGAGACGTGCTCCGGCGCGAGTGCCGCGGCCTCGTCGACCGACGCCATCCAGCCGTCGAGCGACTGCGACGGCAGCCCCAGCATGAGGTCGAGGCCGACGTTCGCAAATCCTGCTGCGCGGGCATCGCGGAAGGCCAGCCGCGCCCGGGCCGCGTCGTGCCGCCGGCCCAGCCGCCGCAGGTCGTCGTCCTGGAACGACTGCACGCCGAGGCTGAGACGATTGACGCCGGCGCCCCGGAAGGCCTCGAGGCGGCCCGGAGCCGCGGACTCGGGGTTGGCCTCGAGCGTCACCTCGGCGTCCGGCAGGAGCGCGAACGCGTCGCGGCAGGCGCCCAGGAGACAAGCGACCTCGGCGGGCTCGAGCAGCGAGGGCGTGCCCCCGCCCAGGTAGACCGTGTCCGCTCGCGGGCGCGGCGCGAGCGCCTCCCGCCCGGGAGCCGCCTCGATCTCGGCAACCATCGCCCGCAGGTAACGCGCCTTCAGGCCGCTGTCGAAGAGCCCGCGGCTGAAATCGCAGTAGCGGCAGATCGAGGCGCAAAACGGGACGTGGAGGTACAGGCCCAGCGCCGGCACGGCCGACTACGTGCCGGCTCGCCCGCCCGGCCACTTCAAGTCGGTCCTGGCCTCGCGGATCTGCGCGCGCGCCGGTGAAGGCCTGACCGCCCCGAGGCCCCGGGCGCCGCGCTCCCGCGCCATCTCGGCGAGCGCCAGCAGTTCCTTGTCGGTGGCGTTGGCGGGCGCGAACCGGTAGTCGGCTCCTCGGAGCTCGAGGAAGTCGCACATCTCGTGGAGGCGCGAGCGCATGCGGAACCCGATCCGGCAGAGCAGCGAGTTCGTGTCGGTCTCGTCGGGAATGTCCGGATAGTTCGACGTGAAGATCGTGAGCCGGCGCTCGTTGTAGCGCGTGTTGACGATCAGGTTGAGGGTCTCCTCGACCCACTCGCTGGTCTTTTCCGCGCCGAGGTCGTCGAGCACGAGCAGGTCGGCGTCCATCACCGGGCGCAGCACCTCGAACTCGGTGGTCCGCACCACCGGATCGTACGTCGAGCGGATGACGCGCAGGAGGTCACGGGTGTCGTAGAAGAGGGCGCGCGCGCGGCTCGAGGCGACGACGTGGCGGAGCACGGCGACGGCGAGGTGCGTCTTGCCGACGCCCGGCGGGCCTTCGAGGAAGAGGCCCTTGTCGGCGGCGGGGAACGCGTCGGCGAGCTTCGACGCCCTCGTCTTCGCGCGCGCGAGCGATTCGCTGTAGTCCCGGAAGTTCGAGAAGTCGCAGTGCTGGTACCGCCGCGGGATGCGCGAGTCCGCGAAGAGCCGCGCCGTGACCTGCTCGCGCCAGCAGTCGCATCGTTCGACGAGCCGGACGCCGTCGCGCTCGGTCGCCTTCCACCCCGTGCCGTCGCAAACCGGGCAGGTCATGCCCCTACACCATACCATCAATCCACGACGCGCTTCAGGCCCTGCGGCGCGCGCGTCGGCGTCGGAGATGGCGCGGCCCTCGGCCAGGCCGGGCATGTCCGGCCTCAGTCCCGCGCGCCCGGTCCGTGTCGTGCCCGACGCGCGCGGGCGGCGCCGGGCGCCGGCCGGGCCTCGCTCACTCGCGCTCGCGAGGCCCCGCCCGGCCCGCCATCGGGGCCTCCGGCTTGGGTGCGGGTGCGACGGGCGCCGCGCGCGCGATGTCCGCCGGAGCCGCGCGGACGAGGGCGGTGTTGAGCCGCTGCTCCCAGTCGCCCAGCCCCCTGGCCAACTCGCCCTTGACGTAGGCCATGAACTCGTTCACCTCGCGCTGCATGTCCTCCATCTTCTGGCGCATGTTCAGCACGATCTCGACGCCCGCGAGATTCACGCCGAGGTCCCGCGTCAGCGAGAGGATCGTCTCGAGGCGCTGGAGATCCTCGTCCGAGTAGAGCCGCGTGTTGCCTTCGGTGCGCGACGGCGTGAGCAGCCCTTCCCGTTCGTACAGGCGCAGGGTCTGGGGGTGGATGTGGTACTTCTGCGCCACCGCGCTGATCATGTAGTACGCCTTGCCGGCGGCACCACTCCTCTTGGCTGCCATCACGATTCCCTTTCCGGCGCCCCGCGCTCAGGAGCGCGCGGCCTCGCGCCACAGCCCGGCGCGCACGTCGTCCGAGTTGATTTCGCCGAAGGCCCGCAGCAAGTCCCTCGATCGGTCGTCGAGCACCTCGGGCAGGACGGTGCGGAGCTCCACGACGAGATCGCCGCGCCGCCCCTCGCGCCGCGACGGCACGCCGCGCTCGCGCAGCCGGAGGCGCTGGCCCGTCTGCACGCCCGGAGGCACGCGCAGCCGGACCGGGCCGTCGAGCGTCGGGATGTGGAAGCGGGCGCCAAGGGCCGCTTCGTGGACGGCAATCGGCACGGTGAGGTGCAGATCGTCGCCTTCGCGGCGGAAGACCGCGTGGGGCTCGACGTGGACCGTGACGTAGAGGTCCCCCGTGGCGCCGCCCCGGATGCCCGCGTGCCCGCGGCCGGCGATCCGGAGGCGTTCGCCGTCGGCGACGCCTGCGGGGGCGTGCACAGGCACGGCCTCGGCGCGCGCTTCCACGCCGCTCCCTGCGCACGCGGGGCAAGCGGCCCGCCGGGCGCGCCCGGCGCCGCCGCAGTGGCCGCAGGTCTTGGCGAACACCATGTGGCCGCGCACGGATCGGATCGTGCCGTCGCCGCGGCAGGCGGAGCAGGTGAACTCGGCCACGGGCACCGAGCCGGCCCCGCCGCACCCGCCGCACGGCACGCGCCTCACGACGCCCAACTCCAGGTCTATCCCCCGCACGGCATCGGCCAACGATATCCGGATCGAGGCGTGCAGGTCGGCGCCGTCGACCGACTCGCCCGCCGCCCGTCCGACCGTGTCGTGGATGACGTCGGCGAACAGGTCGCCGAAGGTCGACGCCGACGCGCCGCTCGCCGACTGCACCGAGAAGTCGAACCCCTCAAATCCGAAGGTGGAGGCGCCCTCGGGCGCGCCCCCGGGCAGCCCTCGTTCGTCGTACTGACGGCGGCGTTCGGGGTCGGCGAGGATCTCGAAGGCCTCGGCCACGACCTTGAACCGGACGGCGGCCGCGCGGTCCCCGGGATTGACGTCGGGGTGGTACCGGCGCGCGAGGCGCCGGTACGCACGCTTGATCTCCTCGACTCCCGCGTCGCGCGGCACGCCAATCAGTTCGTACAGGTCCATAGCGCCGTCTTATGGCTGCTTCTTCGCCTCGTCCACGACTTCGGCGTCGATGACGTCGTCTTTGGCCGCGCCGCCGCCCGCCGCCTGCTCCCCGTCCGCGCCGGGCTCGGCTCCCTGCCCGCCGGCCGGTCCGGCCTGTTGGTACAGGTGCTGCGCCAGCGTGTGCTGGGCCGCCGTCAGTCGCTCCAGGGCGCTCGTGATCGCCCCGTGGTCGTTCTTCTCAAGCGCGCTTCGCACGTCGGCCACGGCCGACTCGATGGCCTGCCGGTCGGCGGGCGTCACTTTGTCGCCCATCTCCTTGAGCATCTTCTCGGCCGCGTAGACCGCCTGGTCCGCATGGTTGCGCGTCTCGATCTCCTCCTTGCGGCGCTTGTCCTCGGCCGCGTGGGACTCCGCCTCGCGCATCATGCGATCCACCTCGTCCTTGCTGAGGCCGCTCGACGCGGTAATCGTGATCTTCTGCTCCTTGCCGGTCCCCTTGTCCCTGGCCGACACGTTGACGATGCCGTTGGCGTCGATGTCGAAGGTGACCTCGATCTGCGGCACGCCGCGGGGGGCGAGGGGGATGCCGTCCAGATGGAACCGTCCGAGCGTGCGGTTGTCGCGCGCCATGGGCCGCTCGCCCTGCAGCACGTGCACCTCGACGCTGGTCTGGCTGTCCGACGCCGTGGAGAAGATCTCGCTCTTGCGCGTCGGGATGGTGGTGTTACGCGGAATGAGCGTCGTGTGCACGCCGCCCAGCGTCTCGATGCCCAGCGACAGCGGCGTCACGTCGAGCAGCAGCAGGTCCTTGACGTCGCCCGCCAGGACGCCCGCCTGCACGGCGGCGCCCACCGCCACCACTTCGTCCGGGTTGACGCCCTTGTGCGGCTCGCGCCCGAAAAGGCCCTTGACGATCTGCTGCACGCGCGGGATGCGCGTCGAGCCCCCGACCAGCACGACTTCGTTCACCTGCGAGGGCTGCAGCCCCGCGTCGGCCAGCGCCTGCTTCACCGGGCCGATCGTCTTCTGCAGCAGGTCGTCCACCAGCTGCTCGAACTTCGCCCGGGTCAGCTTCATCTGGAGGTGCTTCGGCCCGCTGGCGTCGGCGGTGATGAACGGCAGATTGATCTCCGTCTCCATCACCGTGGAAAGCTCCATCTTGGCCTTCTCCGCCGCCTCCCTCAGCCGCTGCAGCGCCATGCGGTCTCGGCCCAGATCGATGCCGTCGCTCTTCCTGAACTCGGCGATGATCCAGTCCATCACCTCCTGGTCGAGATTGTCGCCGCCGAGGTGCGTGTCGCCGTTGGTGGCCTTGACCTCGACCACGCCCTCGCCCACCTCGAGAATCGAGATGTCGAAGGTGCCGCCGCCGAAGTCGTAGACGGCGATGGTCTCTTCCTTCTTCTTGTCGAGGCCGTAGGCCAGCGCGGCGGCCGTGGGCTCGTTCACGATGCGCATCACCTCGAGGCCCGCAATGACCCCGGCTTCCTTCGTGGCCTGGCGCTGCGCGTCGTTGAAGTACGCCGGCACGGTGATGACGGCCTTCGACACCGGCTGCCCGAGGTAGTCCTCCGCCGCCTTCTTGAGCTTCTGGAGCACCATGGCCGAGATCTGGGGCGGAGGCAGGCGCTCCTCTTTCCCGGCCGACTGGACTTGCACCACCACGTGGTCGCCGTCGCGCCCCACGCGGAACGGCACCATCTTCATCTCCTCGCTGACTTCTTCGTAGCGCCGGCCCATGAACCGCTTGATCGAAAAGACCGTGTTCTCAGGGTTCGTCACGGCCTGGCGCTTGGCCACCTGCCCGACCAGGCGTTCACCGGTCTTCGTGAAGGCCACGACGGACGGGGTGAGGCGCCCGCCCTCCGGGTTGGTGATGACGACGGGCTCGCCGCCCTCCATGACGGCCACGACGGAGTTGGTCGTGCCCAGGTCGATGCCAATGATTTTGCTCATATGTGCTTCCTCTGCGGCAGTCTGTTCGACGCGCTCGCATCCCAGCTGACTGGCTGAGGATGCTTATATTGTCCATAGAATATTATCTCAGTCGCCATTAGTCAAGTACTTGTTGATGCAACAGACCTCCCTCTCGAAGCAAGTCCTGTTCTGTCAATTGATTCTCCTGAGGGAAGTGCTATACTGTCCACGCCTGCCAACCGCCGAGATGCCCCATCTGCCCGGGGACGTCCTCTCGGCCCCGAGGCGAACATGCCCACGTTGCGCCGTGCAGGCTTCCTGGTGTCTTGCTGTGTCGTCCTCGCAGCGCGCGCCGGCGCCCAGACCGCCGAGCCTCACGCTCCGAACCACGATGCGCCTCCTCACCTCTCCGTTGTCGAGGGCCAGGTGTTCGTCGATCGCGAGGAGCGGACCGAGACGGCCGTCGCCAATATCCCGCTGCTCGCAGGAGATCGGCTACGGACCGAAGCCGGGCGAGCCGAGGTGGTGTGTCCCGACGGCTCACTACTCCACGTCGATCGGGCGACGGTCGTCGACGTGATGGCGGCGGATCTTCTCCGCCTGCTAGAGGGCCGACTCGCCTTGACGGTACACGGCGCCGGTGCTCCCGATGAGGCGGTTCGCTACCAAATCGATGCCCCCGCCGCGTCGGTGCAGACCCGCGGCCCCGGCGAGTTCCGCGTCTCCTCAACGGCGGATGGAGCGGCTTCCGAAGTCGAACTCGCGGTCTTCCGCGGCGAAGCCGTGCTGGCGAACGATGCCGGCGCGCAAGCGGTACGCGCGGGTGAGCTGGCGGTGGCGCGCGGCGATCTGGCGCCCAGCCGTCCCCAGTACTTCAACTCGGCTCGATGGGACGAGTTCGATGCGTGGAGCGCTCGCCGGCGGCAGGCGACCCGCAGCGCCGCGTCTGTGGACGATCTGCCGCCGGACCTCGCCCCCTACGCAGCGACCTTCGACCGCTACGGCGTGTGGCGCGACGATCCGATCGACGGCCGGGTCTGGTATCCGACGGTGGCTGCCGACTGGCGGCCTTACTCGGTCGGCTACTGGCGCAGCTATCCGGCCTGGGATGCTTTCTGGGTGGCAGGCGACCCCTGGGGCTGGCCGACCCATCACTACGGGCGGTGGGGCTTCTCGCTCACCTTCGGCTGGTACTGGATGCCGGCTCGTGTCTGGGGGCCGTCATGGGTGTATTGGGCGTACGCTCCCGGGTACGTCAGCTGGTGCGCCCTCGGCCGGTGGAACAACCCGGTGTTCGGCCTGTTCGGGCTGTTGGGCTCGATTGTCGGAAACCGGGTCGACCCGTGGCGAGGATGGAACATCATCGAGCGCCGGCACTACGGGTCGTTCCAATCGATGCACCGCGTCGCGTTCGACGGGCGCCGCCTGGGGCGCGACGACTATCAGCGCTTCGCGGTCCAGCGTCGCGCGCCTGGATGGGCCCCGGGGGAGCGCGGAGGCCCGGTCCCGGGCACTCCGGACCGGCCGCGCGACGTCCGCGGGCCGGACGGGCGGGGCGGCGCTCAGCGGCCCGCCTGGCCGACGGTGCCCCGCCGCTCGTTCGCGGACGCCGAGCCGCGGTCGGGGGCGACCCCGCGCACGCAGCCGGCGCGGCCAACGCCGGACGTCACGGCGTTCAGCAACCGCCGCACCGGGCCGGCCGCGCGGCCGTCTCTCGGTAGCGCGTTCGGCAGCGCGCCGCGCCCGGCATACCAGCGCGCCCCCGCGGCCGGCGCGGGCAGCAGCAGTCCGCTGCCGTCCTCCCGCAGCCTCGGCAGCGCGTTCGGCAGCGCGCCGCGCCCGGCATACCAGCGCGCCCCCGCGGCCGGCGCGGGCAGCAGCAGTCCGCTGCCGTCCTCCCGCGGCCTCGGCACCGCGTTCGGCACTACGCCGCGCCCGGCATACCAGCGTGCCCCCGCGGCGGGCGCGGGCAGCAGCAGTCCGCTGCCGTCCTCCCGCAGCCTCGGCAGCGCGTTCGGCAGCGCGCCGCGCCCGGCATACCAGCGCGCCCCCTCGGCCGGCGCGGGCAGCAGCAGTCCGCTGCCGTCCTCTCGCAGCCTCGGCAGCGCGTTCGGCAGCGCGCCGCGCCCGGCATACCAGCGCGCCCCCTCGGCGGGCGTGGGCAGCAGCAGTCCGCTGCCGTCCTCCCGCGGCCTTGGCAGCGCGCTCGGCAGCGCGCCGCGCCCGGCCTACCAGCGCGCCCCCGTGGCGGGCGCGGGCAGCAGCAGTCCGCTGCCGTCCTCCCGCAGCCTCGGCAGCGCGCTCGGCAGCGCGCCGCGCCCGGCCTACCAGCGTGCCCCCGCGGCGGGCGTGGGCAGCAGCAGCCCGCTGCCGTCCTCCCGCGGCCTTGGCAGCGCGTTCGGCACTGCGCCGCGCCCGGCATACCAGCGTGCCCCCTCGGCGGGCGCGGGCAGCAGCAGTCCGCTGTCGTCCTCCCGCAGCCTCGGCAGCGCGTTCGGCAGCGCGCCGCGCGCGGCCGTGCCCCGCGGCGGCAGCATGGGGAGCGGCAGCTCGTCGTCTCGCGCACCGGCTTCGCGCTACAATCCGGGGTCTGGTGGAGCGCGCCAGCCAGGCGGAGGGGCCGCATCGGCCCGGCCGCGCGGCGGCCGCACGCCGGCACCCTGATCGATGGCGAAACCGCGTTCCTCCCGCTCGTCGCTGGCCCGTCAGGCCACGGTCGTCGCCCTCTTCGTCCTCGCGGCGTTCCTGGGGATCCTGACGGGCGTTCTGCTCGCCTATACGGGCGACCTGCCGCTCGTCTCGGCCCTCGACGAGTACACGCCCAGCACGATCACCCGCGTCCTCGCGAAGGACGGCCGCGTGATCGGCGAGTACGCGACGCAGCGCCGCGTGATCCTGAAGTACGAGGAGATCCCCGCGGTGATGCGCCAGGCGATCCTGGCGGCTGAGGACGCCGAGTTCGAGCGCCACATCGGCATCCGACCGGTGCGCCTGCTCGTCGCCGTTCTCAAGAACCTGCTCGTCCAGCACCGGCTGATGGGGGGCGGAGCGAGCACGCTCACGCAGCAGCTGGCCCGCAAGCTCTTTCTGAAGCCGGACAAGACGCTCGAGCGCAAGGTGAAGGAGTGGGTGCTCGCGCTGCAGATCGAGAAGCGCTACACGAAGCGCGAGATCTTCACCCTCTACTGCAACCAGATGAACCTGGGCCACGGCGCCTACGGGGTCGAGGCGGCCGCGCGCGTGTACTTCGGGAAGCCGGTCAAGGACCTCAGGCTGGAGGAGGCCGCGATGATCGCGGGCATCCTGCAGCTGCCCGAGCGCCAGAGCCCTTACATCAACCAGAGGTGGGCGACGCAGCGCCGCAACTACACCCTCGGCCGCATGGCTGCGGAAGGGTTCATCACCGAGGCCCAGGCGGAGGCGGCGAAGAAGCGGCCGATCGTGCTGGCCGGCCTGCCGCTCCCGGCGAACTCAAAGGCCCCGTACTTCGTGGAGGAGGTGCGCCAGCACCTCGAGCGCCGGTACGGCGCACGCGAGCTGTACGAAGCCGGCCTGACCGTTCAGACGACCCTCGATGCCGACCTGCAGGACGCGGCGACGCGCGCGCTCGACCGGGGCCTGCGGGACCTGGACAAGCGGCAGGGATTCCGGAAGCCGGTCCGGAACGTGATCGCGGAAGGACACGACGCGTCGACGCACCGGGAGCGGCGGTGGGACCGGGCGCTCTCGCCCGGCGACATCGTGCCGGCGGTCGTGACCGAGGTGGCGGCGGGCGCAGCCAGGGCCGCGCCGCGGCCCGCGGCGAGAGGATCCGCGGAGGATCCGGCGAAGCAGGCGCTGCCGCCCGGGGCGGCCCGCGTTCGCGTCGGCAAGTATGTCGGCATTCTCGACCGGCAGAGCGTCCAGTGGACGGGCCGGCAGTCGGCCGCTGACCTCGTGAAGCCAGGCGATCTCATCGAAGTCGGCATCACGTCGCTCGACGAGGCCGCCGGCACCGCCAGGCTGTCGCTCGAGCAAACGCCCATCGTCGAGGGGGCCCTGCTGGCCATCGAGAACCGAACCGGCCAGATCCGGGCCATGGTGGGCGGCTTCGACTTCGGCCGGAGCAAGTTCAACCGCGCGGTCCAGGCGCCGAGGCAGATTGGATCCGCGTTCAAGCCGATCGTCTTCACCGCGGCCATCGATCGAGGCTACACGCCGTCCTCGATCATCGTGGACGAGCCGGTGTCGTACTTCGCCGGGCCCGGGCAGCCGCTCTACCAGCCGCAGAATTACGACCGCAAGTACGAGGGGGCGATCACGCTGCGGCGCGTCCTCGAGCAGTCGCGGAACGTGCCGACGGTGAAGCTGATGGATCAGCTTACGCCGCAGCAGGTCATCGGCTACGCGCGCCGGCTGGGCTTTGAGTCGCCGCTGCAGCCCTACCTGTCCACCGCCCTCGGCGCGTCGGAAGCGACGCTGCTCGAGGTCACCAGCGCTTACTCCGCGTTCGCGAACCAAGGCGTCCGCATGGTGCCGTACAGCATCGTGCAGGTGTCGGAGCGGGACGGGACGGTGCTCGAAGAGCAGCACCCTGTCGCCAGGGAAGGCATCCGGGCGGACACCGCCTTCGTCGTGGCCAACATGCTCCGCGGCGTGGTGCAGCGCGGCACCGCGGCGAAGGCCGCCGAGCTGAACTGGCCGCTGGCCGGCAAGACCGGGACGGTGGACGATTACACGGATGCCTGGTTCGTGGGATTCGACCCGGACATCACGGTCGGCGTCTGGATAGGCTTCGACTTGAAGAAGTCCCTCGGCCGGAACGAAACCGGGGCCGTGGCGGCCCTGCCCGTCTGGATCGCGTTCATGCGCGAGTACATCGATCGGCGCCAGGACCGGGCCGGCCCGCCGGCCTTCCAGCCGCCCGACAACATCGTGTTCGTGGCGGTGGATCGCGCCACCGGCGCGATGGCGGACCCGGCGGATCCGTCGGCCATTACCGAGGCCTACATCTCCGGCACGCAGCCGGGAATTGGGTTCCCGCGGTAAGGGGGCCCGGGCGTCCTAGTCGTCGGCCCCCGTTGCCTGGCCCAGCGTGCCGTTGGCCTTCGCTCTCAGGTAGGACTTGATGAAGACGTCGATGTCGCCGCCGAGCACCCGTTCGACGTCGCCCATCTGCACCTTGGTGCGGTGGTCCTTGACCATCTGGTATGGCTGCAGCACGTAGCTGCGGATCTGGCTACCGAAGGCGATGTCCTTCTTCTCGCCGCCGAGCCTCTCGATCTCCGCCTGCTGCTCCCGGATCTTGATGTCGTAGAGGCGCGACTTCAGCACCTTCATCGCCGCCTCGCGGTTGCGGATCTGCGACCGCTCGTTCTGGCACGACACGACGATGCTCGTCGGCAGGTGGGTGATGCGGACGGCCGAGTACGTCGTGTTCACGCCCTGCCCGCCCGGGCCGCTCGAGCAGAAGGTGTCCACCCGGATGTCCTTCTCGTCGACCTCGATCTCCGTGTCGTCCTCGATCTCGGGCCAGACGTAGACCGAGGCGAAGGACGTGTGCCGCCGGGCGTCCTGGTCGAAGGGCGAGATGCGGACGAGGCGGTGCACGCCGGCTTCTGCGAGCAGCAGGCCGTAGGCGTACTCCCCCGTCACGGTGACCGTCGCGCTCTTGAGCCCGGCCTCGTCGCCCGGCTGGTAGTCCAGGATCTCGCGCTTGAAGCCTCGCCGCTCCGCCCACTTGAGGTACATGCGCAGCAGCATGTCGGCCCAATCCTGCGATTCGGTCCCGCCAGCCCCGGGATGGATCGTCATCACGGCACTGGCCCGATCGTGCTCGCCTCCCAGGATGCGCTTGGTCTCCGCGACCTCGACCTGCTCTTCGAGGCGGTCGAGGCCCGAGGCCAGATCGGACAGGACGTCCTCACCCGACGCCGCCCACTCGGCGAGGACCGCTAGGTCGGCCTCCTGTGTCCGCAGGGACTCGGTCAGGTCGATGTCATCCTGGAGGCGGCGCCGGCGCTGCAGGATGCGCCGGGCCTCGGCCTGATCCTTCCAGAAGTCCGGCTGGGCGATGAGGGCTTCGAGGCGCGAGGCCTCGTCGCGCGGCTTCCCGGCCTCAAAGGTACCTCCGCAGTTCCGCCGATCGCTCGGTGAGGTCGTCGTGCCGCCGGATCAGATCGTCCGCCTCGAATGCCACTGCGCGGTCTCCTGGACGGCGTCGATGCCGTCTCAGCTCGATTCTAGCGCCGATGGCGGCTGCGCGTCTTGTGCGGGCGCGCGACGAACCACGCCGCCAGCGCGCCGACGGCGCACGCCCAGGCGAAGGCGTCGCCGGTGCGGGCGTACACCGTGCGGTTGTCGAGGAACCGCACCTCGCCGGTCACGACCGCCGGTTCGAAGAGGGGCGTCATCGCCGTGACCCTCCCGTACGGATCGACGATGCCGCTGATGCCCGTGTTGGCGGCCCGCAGCAGGTAGCGGCCCTGCTCGACGGCCCGGAGCGTGGCCATCCAGAAGTGCTGGTACGGCGCCGACGACCGCCCGTACCAGGCGTCGTTCGTGATCGTCGTCAGCAGCTGGCTCCCGCGCGCGGTGAACGCCGCGATGAGGTCCGGATACACCACCTCGTAGCAGATCGCCGTCGAGAGCCTGTTCGCGCCAATCGGCATCACGACGGCCTGGCGGCCGGGCGAGAAGTCGGACACCGACTCGACAAGCGGCGCCACGAAGAAGAGCAGGCGCTTCAGCGGCACGAACTCGCCGAAGGGCACGAGGTGCATCTTGCGGTACACGCCGGCGGTGCTGCCGTCGGGCGCGAGGAGGAACGCGGCGTTGTAGAAGCGCGGCGGCTTCCCCGCCTCGAACTGGTCGCTCCCGAACAAGAGCGACACGCCCGCCTCGCGCACCGTCCGGCGGATGGCGTCCTGCCCCGCCCGATCGTGCTCGAACATGAACGGGGTCGAGGACTCGGGCCACACGACGAGCGACGCTCCGCGGGCGGCCGCATCGCGGGTCTGGTCGAGATAGGTGCCGAGGATGCGCTCGGCCTTCCGCGCGTCCCACTTCTGGTGCTGAAGGATGTTGCCCTGCGCGAGCGCCACGCGGATGGTCGGGCCGCCCGCGCTCAGGCTTCCCTCCCGCACGCGCCACGCACCCCAGGCGACGAGCGCGCCGACGAGCAATGCCATCCCTGCCGGGGCCGCCCAGCGGACCCGCCCGCGCCCGACGATGCCCACGGCGACGGAGGCCGAGGTTGCCGCCAGGAGCGCCGACAGCCCGTAGACGCCGGCCAGGCTTGCGGCCTGCACGACCGGGATGACGCCGGCCTGGCTCGACCCAAGCTGCACCCACGGGAACCCCCCGAGGATCCAGCGGCGCAGCCACTCGGTCGCCACCCACGCGGCGGGCGCGATCATCAGCCCCGGCGGGCCGTTGCGCGCGGCGACGCGCGCGGTCACGGCGGCGAACCCGGCCGGGAAGAGCGCCAGGTAGGCCACGAGCAGCGCGCCGGCGAACACCGCCAGGGGCGCGCTGACGCCCCCGAAGGTCCGCAGCACGTCCGGCGTCCAGTACAGCGTGCCCGCGAAGTAGACGGTACCGGAAAGGAGGCCGAGCAGGAACGGGCGGCGAGGCGGCCGCCCGCCGTGTCCGGCGAGGGCCACCAGGAGCGGCGCCAAGGCGGCCCACGCCAGGGCGGGATGCCCGTACCGCGGGAAGCTGAGGGCCAGCAGGACGCCGGAGAGGAGCGCTAACGCGTGACCCAGGGCTGGTACCGCTTCTCTTCGCGCTTCAGGCGCTCGGCGAGAGCGTCGGCGGCGCGCTTGTCCTTGAACGAGCCAATCCGCACGCGGAACACGGCGGGGTTGTCCCTGGCGCCCGGAGCGAGGACCCTCGCATCGAACCCCTTGGCCTTCAGCTGCCGGACGATCGCGTCTGCCTCGGCGCGGTTCCGCACGGCGGCCACCTGCACGGTGTACGCGCCTGGGGCCCCGGCGTCGGGCGCGGCCGCGTTCGGCGCGCCCGCCCCAGCCGCCCCCGGCGGCCGCGTCGGCCCGGGCGCGTCGGCGGCGGATGGGCTCGGCTCCGCGACGGGTTCGGCCGGCACGTCGGGAGGCGGCTCCGGCCTCGCCCGCGGCAGGTCCGGGGCCGGCACCTCCTCCAAACGCTCCACTGGCGGATGCGATCCCAGCCGCGCCGGGTAGGTGAAGCCGGTGGCGCCTGCGTCCGCGCCGGATTCGCGGACGGGCGTGTCGGCGCCGTCCGCCAGCGGCGCCTCGGCGGCGCCGGCATCGGCCACGACCTGCGACGACGCGATCGTTCCGTCATCCTGGGCCGGGCTCCGCGCGGTCCGCACGCCCCGGCCGACGAGCACCCCGCACAGGAAGACGGCCACCAGCACGACGGTGGCCGCCATGAACGCGAACACGAGCTGCTTGTCGTTCAGCTGCACGCCGCGGAACCGTTCGTCGGACATGAGCGCCCGCGCCTCGGCGGCCCGCTACGACTGGCGGGTGAACAGCCCGCGCAGCAGGTCGACGGGCAGCGGGAACACGATCGTCGAGTTCTTCTCCGCCGCGATCTCGGTCAGCGTCTGGAGGTACCGCAGCGTCATCGTCTCCGCCTGCGTGCCGATGATCCGCGCCGCCTGCGCGAGCTCCTCGGCGGCGGCGAGCTCGCCCTCGGCGTGGATGATCTTCGCGCGCTTCTCGCGCTCGGCTTCCGCCTGGCGCGCCATGGCGCGCTGCATGTTCTCCGGCAGATCGACGTGCTTGACCTCGACCGCCGACACCTTGATGCCCCACACGTCCGTGTGCTGGTCCAGGATCTGCTGGAGCTGCGCGTTCAGCCGCTCCCGCGCGGAGAGGAGGTCGTCGAGTTCCACCTGTCCGAGCACGCTCCGCAGCGTCGTCTGGGCCAGCTGCGACGTGGCGTAGTGATAGTTCTCCACCTGGACGATGGCGTTCTGCGGATGGACGACGCGGAAGTACACGACCGCGTTGACCTTCACCGAGACGTTGTCCCGCGTGATGATGTCCTGCGGCGGCACGTCCAGCACGACCGTGCGCAGGCCGACCCGGACCATGCGGTCGATGGGCGCGAACACGAGGATCACGCCCGGGCCCTTCGGCTGGGGCAGCAGCTTGCCCAGCCTGAAGATCACGCCGCGCTCGTACTCCGCGAGGATCTTGATCGACCCGACCAGGTACACCGCGATGATGAAGGCGACGAGCATGAGCGGATTGGGCGTCATGATGACGGACCCCCCTGAGAAGGGCGGCGCGCGACGGACAGGACGAGCCCGTCGATGCCGCCGATGACGACCGTGTCTCCCGCGCCGACGGCCTCGGCGGAGCGCGCGGCCCAGATCTCCCCGTGCACGGACACCCGGCCTTCCCCGCCGGCGGGAATAGGGGTCAGCGCCTTCCCCGTCGCGCCCAGCATGCCCGCCGCGCCCGTCACCGAGGGCCGGCGCTGCGAGATCACGGCGAGGCGCACCAGGAACAGGACGATCGCCGCGAGCGCGGCGACAATCGGCAGGATGAGGCCGAGGCTCACCCGCAGCTCCGGCGTGGGCGCGTCGATGAGAATCATCGAGCCCAGCAGCAGGCTGACGATGCCCCCGACGCCGAGCAGGCCGAAGCTGGCGACCTTGACCTCGAGGACGAGCAGCGCGAGGCCGAAGAGGATGAGGAGCACGCCGGCGTAGTTCACGGGCAGCACCTGGAAGGTGAAGAACGCCAGCAGCAGGCAGATTCCCCCGACGACCCCGGGCAGGACCGCGCCCGGCGACCAGAGCTCGACCGTGAGCCCGAGGACGCCCAGGCTGAGCAGGATGTAGGCGATGTTCGGGTGGGCCAGCGCGCTCAGGACGCGCTGGCGGAGCGGCATCGCGATCGCCTCGATGCGCGCGCCGGAGGTCCGCAGCGTCTGCGTCCGCCCGTCGAACCGGCGGATCTCGCGCCCGTCGATCTGGGCCAGCAGGTCGTTCACGTCGGAGGCAACCAGGTCGATGAGGGGCGGCGAGGCCTTGAGCGCCTCGGTCTCGGTGAAGGCGCGGCTCTCGCGGACCGCCTGTTCCGCCCAGTCGACGTTGCGGTTCCGGCCGGCCGCGAGCGTGCGGGCGTACGCGGCCACGTCGGAAGCGGCTTTCTTGGACGTCGTTTCGTCCATTTTCTCGCCCTGCCCCGACACCGGGTGGGCGGCCCCGATGTGGGTGCCGGGGGCCATCGCCGCCACGTCCGCGGCGATGATGATGAGGAACCCCGCCGAGGCCGCCCGCGCGCCCGACGGCGCCACGAAGACGGCGATGGGGGTCTTCGACGAGAGCATCCGCGTCACGATGGTCCGCGTGGAATCCACCAGGCCGCCGGGCGTCTCGAGCACGAAGACCAGGAGCGCCGCCTCTTCCGCGTCGGCGCGCTCCATGGCGCCAACCATGAACTCGGCCGACACGGGATGGATGAGGGCGTCGACGCCGGCGACGAAGACGAGGGGCGCGGCCTCATCGGCGCGGGCCGGTGCCGTCAGCGCCGCCGCGCCCAAGGCCATCGCGAGCACGATCGCGCGGCGGGCGCGGGCGCATCGGCGGCGCCGCACCCGAGCGTCGGAACAGCTAGCCATCGCGCGGCCCTCCGCGCCCGCCCCGGCGGGCGCAGCACGATTATACCGGAGGGGCTGATGGGGGACGGACCTGGTCCAGGAGCTGTCTGGCGTGGACCGAACCCGGGTCGAGGGCCAGCGCGCGCTCGGCTTCCGCCCGGCATGCGGCGGGGTCGCGCGCTTCGAGGTAGGCCTCGGCGAGGGCGAGCCTCGCGGCCGCCGTGTCCCGGCTCCAGATCGACACCTTGAACGCGTCGATGGCCTCCTGCAGCCGGCCCGTCCGCAAGTACGAGCGCCCGAGCAGGAGGTGCGCCTCCGCTTCGTACGGCGACAGGTAGAGCGCGCGTCGCAGGTCGGACTCGGCGTCCCGATCGCTCTCGCGCTCGAACGCGCGCCGCCCCCGCTCGAGGTAGAACGCCGCCAGGTCGCGCTGGTCCCGGCTGGCAGCGGATTCGATCGCCGCGTCGATGCGGCGCGCCCGCCGCGGCGCCATCGAGTCCTTGAGCCGTTCGAGCCCGCCCGGGGGCCGGGGGGGCCACCCGCCCTGGAGGTCGATCCCTTCGAACGCCGACGACAGGCGCCCGGCCAGCGCGAGTTCCCTGGCGGCCTCGGCCGGCTGCCCTGTCCCCGCCAGCGCCCGCGCCAGCAGCGCGTGCGCGGCGCTGTCGGTCGGCGCGAGCCGCACGGCTTCCCGCAGCCAGTATCCGGCCCCCTGCGGGCTCCCGTCCAGCCAGTGAGCGTATCCCAGGTTGAAGAGATAGTCCGGTTCGAGAGGTTCCAGCCTGCGCGCCTGGTCGAAGTACCACACGGCGCTCCCCGCGCCGGGCGGCAGCGATCCGGCGCGCAGGCGCACCACGCCGAGGTTGTTCAGCACCGGCGCGGACGGCGCGCGCGCCTGGAGCGCGGCCAGCACCTGATAGGCGGGCGTGAAGCTGCCGAGGGCGATGTGCGCCAGGGCCGCGACCAGGCCCGCCTCGGCGCCGTGCGAGGCGGAGTCCATGATCGGCCCCAGCGCGTCGAGCGCGAGCCGGTAGTCGCCGGCGGCCAGCCGCGACTGGGCGAGCGCGAGGCGGGCTTCCGGGAACTCGGGGTGCAAGTCGAGCGCCTTGGACAAGAACGTCGTCTGGGCGGCCGGCGACTCGGCGATCAGGCCCTTCACGTACTGCTCGAACGCCGCAGGCGGCACGCCGAGGACGAGCCCCGCCGGCTCCGCCTGGCCGGGCTGCGCCGCCGGCCCCGCCCCGAGCAAGCGCGCGGCCAATTCCCGGTAGAGCCCGGGCAGTTCCGCCAGTGGGCCGCGCACGTCCTGTTCCGCGTCCATCCGCCCCGACTCGAGGTGGATCCGCCGCGCGCGCAGCACGAGGTCCCCGGCTTCGACCATCAGCGCGCCCGTCACGACCTCGTCGGCGCCAATCAGGTCGCCGATCCGCACGACGGTCGCCCGGCTGAGGGCGGCGCGCGGCGGCACCTGGAGGCGGTCGAACGCGCACCGCCTTTCCTCGCGCGCCATGACCTCGAGTCCGGCTCGGCGGAACTCGTCGGCCAGGACGAGAGCCGATCCTTCCGACAGCCACGCGAGGCCGGGCTGCCTGGAGGCGTTCTCGAACGGCATCACGAGCACGCCTCCGCCGCCGAGCGGCCGAGGCGCGGGCGCCGGGACGTCCTGCGCCGCCACGGCTCGCTCGGCCGCCCCGGACGCCGCCGGCGCCTGCGCCGCAACGGTCGTCTGCGCCAGCGCCCCCGCCATCGCGACGAGCGCGGCTGCGGCCCGTCCGGCATCGGCGCCCGGCCTGCGCGCGGCCGTGCGGGTGACCCTCACCACGCACTCCCCGTTTCCGCTCGCCAGGCAGCCGACGATGCCCACCTCGGCCGCGACGCCCGCGATCTCCAGGCAGGTCTCGACGACGGCCGCATAGAAGCCGCATAGCGGCTGCGGCGCCGCCTCCCGGACGGCGCAGAAGAGCGACCGCGAGATGGCGAACGTGCCCACCCTGCCGCGCCAGCGGATCCGCACCCGGCTTTCGCTCCACGTGCGCCGCACGACGTGCCTGGCGAGGCGAAGCGCTGCGCGCGCCCTGAGCGCGCGCGGCAGCGCGTGGAGCGGCCAGCGCACGAACGGCGTCAGCCCGTCATGCACCCAGCGCGCCGAAAGCGATCCGGCGCGGCGCATGACCGCGTCGTACTGCTCGTGTTCGTGCCTCAGGAAGCTGAAGATCGCCTGGACGCCGGAGACGTAGACGTGCTTGGCCCGAAACCCCCTCGGGGTCAGCCATGACTCGTAGAACCAGACCCGCACCGGGAGCGCTTCCGAGATCGCCTGGTAGAGGCTCGTCGCGAGGAATGGAGCGATTACCGCCGTACCCATTTTTCTGCTAACTTACTGTATTTCCGCGTGGAGCCGCGCATCGATTCATGGAGAGCGCAGCGATCCTCGCCGGCGGCCGGGCCAGCCGCATGGGCGGGCAGGACAAAGGCCGCCTCCTCGTGGGAGCCCGCACCATCCTCGAGCGCGAACTCGACGCGCTCGCCGGCCTCGGCTGTCCGGTCGTCATCATCACGCCGGAGCCGGATCGCTATGCGGACACCGGTCTGGCCGTGATCGCCGACGCGCTGCCCGGCTGCGGCAGCCTCGGCGGCATCTACACCGCCGTGACGCTCGGGGACGGGCCTGTCCTCGTCCTGGCCTGCGATATGCCGTTTCTGACGACGGCGTTCCTCGCCCGGCTCCAGGAGGCCGGGCGGGAGGCCGACGTCGCCATCCCGAAGACGCCAGCCGGGTATCACCCGTTGTGCGCGAGCTACGCCCCGTCGTGCGCTCCGGCCATCCGCTCCAGAATCGAGGCGGGCGCGCTCAAGGCGACCGGGTTTCTCCAGGACGTCCGCGTGCGCGAGGTGGGGCCGGGCGAGATCGCGCCGTTCGATCCGGACGGCCTGCTCCTGTTCAACGTCAACACGCCCGCGGACCTGGCGGCGGCCCGGGCCGCGGCCCGCCGCCTCGCGCGCGCGGCGCGCCGCGGCCCATCGTAGATGGCTGGCCGAAGCCGAGTCAACGGCCGCCGGAAGAGCACACCATGATCCTTGCCGTCCACGAAGACCTCCGCCGCCGCGTGACAGCCGCCGTCACGGGCTTGTACGGCCTCGCGCCGGCCGACCTGCCGCAGGTGCCAATCGCGATGCCCCCGAACCGCGGCCTCGGCGACCTGGCCGTGACCGTCGCCTTCGATCTCGCGCGCCGCTTGAGGAAGCCGCCGCGCGCCGTCGGCCAGGAGCTGGCGGCGCGGCTCGGCGTGGTGCCGGGCGTGGCCCGCGTCGAGTGCGCGGCGAACGGCTACCTCAACGTGTTCCTGGACCGCCCGGCCTTCCTGCGCGATCGCCTCTCGAACCGCGTGGACGGCGGCGGCGGCGCGGCCCGCGACAAGGTCATCGTCGAGCACACCGCCATCAACCCGAACAAGGCCGCCCACATCGGCCACCTGCGCAACTGCGCCCTTGGCGACACGCTGGTGCGATCGCTGCGGTTCCTCGGACACGCGGTGGAGATCCAGAACTACATCGACGACACCGGCGTTCAAGTGGCCGACGTGGTCGTCGGGTTCCGGCATCTCGAGGGCCGGAGCGCGGCCGATGTCGAGGCGATCGCGAGGGACACCCGGTTCGACCACTACTGCTGGGACCTCTACGCGCGCGTGACCGGCTGGTACGAAGCCGACAAGGCGCGCCTGGCCGTGCGGGCCGAGGCGCTGCACGAGATCGAACGAGGCGAGGGCGAATCGGCCGCGATCGGCCGCCTCGTCGCGGATCGTATCGTCCGGTGCCACCTGAAAACGATGGCGCGGCTGAACGTGCGCTACGATCTGCTGACGTGGGAGGGCGACATCCTGCGCCTCCAGTTCTGGAGCAAGGCCTTCGAGCGTCTCAAGGCCGACGGCGCCGTGTACTTCCAGGGCAGCGGCCGGCTGGCGGGATGCTGGGTCATGCGGATCGAGGACGGCATCGCCCACGCGCCGCGCGGGGCGGAGGCCGCCGAGGGGGCACTGACGCGCGAGGACGCCGGCGAGGACGCCGAACAGGCGGAGAAGGTGATCGTCCGCTCGAACGGCACGGTGACCTACGTCGGCAAGGACATCGCGTACCAGTTCTGGAAGTTCGGCCTCCTCGGCGAGGACTTCCACTACCGGCTCTTCGGCGAGACCGGCCACGACGGGCCTCTCTGGGCCACCTCGTCGGTGGCGACGCCCGAGGAAGCCGCGCTGCGCCCGAGCTTCGGGCGGGCCCGCGCCGTCTACAACGTCATCGACGTCCGCCAGTCCTACCTGCAGCGGCTCCTGTCGCAGGCGCTGGCCGCGGCCGGACACCCTGACGAGGCCGAGCGCTCGCATCACTTCGCGTACGAGATGGTGGCGCTCTCGCACCAGACTGCGCGGCACCTCGGCTACGCGCCGGAAGCCGAGGAGGCGGGCCGGCCCTTCGTCGAGGTGTCGGGCCGGAAAGGGCTCGGCGTCAAGGCCGACGATCTGGTCGACACGCTGATCGAGAAGGCGCTGGCGGAAGTGACGGCGCGCCATCCCGAACTGCCGGAGCCGGAGCGGCGCCGCACTGCCGAGACGATCGCCGTGGCCGCGGTCCGGTACTTCATGGTGCGCTTCTCGCGGGGCAAGGTCATCGCGTTCGACATCGACGAGGCGCTCAGCTTCGAGGGCGAGAGCGGGCCGTACCTGCAGTATTCAGTCGTCCGCGCCGCGAACATCTTCCAGAAGCTCCGGGAGCGCGACGGCCTGGACGAAGCCGCCGTGCTCGGCGGGCTGGACGGGCTGGCAATCGAAGAGCTGGCCGGCAATGACGACGCCAGCGGCGTCTGGGCGCTCGTCCTCGAGGCCGCGCGGCTCGACGAGATCGCCCAGCAGGCCGTGCGCTCGCTCGAGTTCTCCGGGCTCGCCAAGTGGGCGTTCGCGCTCGCGCAGCTGTTCAACGCGTTCTACCACCGGTACCCGGTGCTCAACGAGGAGCGGCGGGATGCGAAGTTGTGGCGCGCCGCAGGCGTGGCGTACTTCCGCATGCAGATGACCCGCGCCCTCGATCTGATGGGCATCGAAGTGCCGGCGAGGATGTAGGCTGTTGCTGGAGGACCGTGCATGCCGCTCTCGAAGCCGAGGCCCCGAATCGCCATCGCCCCCTGCCGCGCCATGTCGGACTACGAGGAGTCCGTCCGCCGGGCCGGCGGCAGCGTCTGGGTACTGGACCCCAAGGCGGACTCCGCCGCCGACGTCGTCGCCTCCTGCGGAGGGCTGCTCCTGGCCGGCGGCGCGGACGTCGCCCCCGAGCGGTTCGGCCAGCTGCGCCACCCCGCCGTCACGGACGTGGACGACGCGCGCGACGAATACGAGGTGGCACTCGTGCGAGCGGCCCTGGCCGCCGGCCTCCCCATGCTGGCGATCTGCCGGGGGCTGCAGGTGCTGAACGTGGCGGCCGGCGGCACGCTCGTGCAGGACATCCCGACGCAGATGCCTGGCGCCCTGGAGCACCGGGTGCGCGATCCGCAGGATGCCATCGCCCACACCGTCCGCGTCACGCCGGGCAGCCAGGTCGGCGACCTCATGCGCGGCGCGCTCACGGGCGGCTACGACCTGCCGGTGAACAGCCGCCATCACCAGTGCGTGCTCGACCTCGCGCAGGGGTTCGACATCACCGCCGTGGCGCCGGATGGCGTGGTGGAGGCGATCGAGCTGCCGGACACGAAGTTCTGCGTGGCCGTCCAGTGGCACCCTGAGAACTTCCTCGAGAGCGGCGCCTTCCTCCCGTTGTTCGCCGGGTTCGTGGACGCGGCGCGCTGACCTGCGCGGGGCGGAGGCTGCCGCCCTTCACCGCGTGAGGTGCCCGGGCCGAGGCGAGTCAGCGAGCCAGGACGGCGAGCGATTCGACGTGGGGCGTGTTAGGGAAGAGATCGAACGCGCGGATCGACTCGATCCGGTACCCGGCGTCCACGAACCGCCGCACGTCCCGCGCGAACGTCGCCACGTCGCACGACACGAACACCGCGCGCGAGGCGCCCAGGGCGGCCGCGCCCGCGGCGGCCGCGGGTGACATCCCGCTCCGGGGCGGGTCCAGCACGAGGGTGAACGCCCCGGCCGCCGGCCGCCGGCGGATGAAACGCTCGACGCGCGTCTCCTCAACGCGCATCGCCTCGCCGAACGGCCGGGCGTTGGCGCGCAAGTCCCTGGCCGAAGCCGGATGCCCCTCGACGGCCACGACGCGGTGCATCCCGGTGGCCGCCAACGCCGCCCCGAAGAGCCCCACGCCGGCGTACAGATCGACGACGTCCCCCGCCGGGCACGCCGACACCACGGCGCCCGCCAGCTCGTCGAGCAGGAAGCGGTTCCCCTGGAAGAACGCGCACACGTGGCGTCTGAGCCTGGCGCCGCAGACGACGTCCTCGACACACGGGCTTCCGTAGGCGGTTCGTCCGCCGGCCGAGCCCGCGACCGCCCACGTGAGACCCGACACGCCGCTGACGGGCGTCACGGCGCGCATCGCGCCACGCCCCGCGGGCCCCGTCAGCTCGACGTGGCACGCACGCTCGTCGGCGGGCCGGTTCTCCGAGACCACGACGTCCGCCCCACTGCGCAGGCCGCCGGCGGCGAGGCGTTCGGCCAGGCCCGCGAGCGCCGCGCCGGTGGCGGGCAGCAACTGCATCGTGGGCGCGGCGTCGCACACTTCGTGCGTGCCTTCGAGCAGAAAGCCGAGGCGGCCGGCAGCGAGCCGAAGCCTCGCCCGCATCCGGTAACCGGCTTCGGGCGACGGCGCCACGTGGATCGGACCGTCGAGCCGAATCCGGCCGATCCGTTCGAGGGCGTCAGCGATGGCGTCCGCCTTGAGCCGGCGCTGCCAGGCCGGGCTGATGTGCGCGAGCGCGGCGCCTCCGCACCGAGGATCGAAGGGAACCGCCCGCCGCTCCGGATGCGGCTCCAGGACCTCCACGACCGTCGCGAAGGCGAGGGACTTCTCGACCCGGTCGGCGCGCGCCGTGACGCGCTCGCCCGGGATGGCCCCCGCCACGAGGATCACCATCCCGTCGTGGCGTGCGAGCATGCGACCGCCGGCGGCCGCTTTCTCGGGGACCAGCGTCAGGAGATCTCCGGGGCGGATCACGGCGAACGCCTAGTCGAGCGTCAGCAGCGGGAGCCGCAGGCGCTCCCGCAAGGCGCGGTCCGCCACGCGGCGGCGGGCCGCGGCCAGCGCGGCCGGCGCCAGCCTCGCTGCGAACGGCTCCAGGTCGGCCTCGGCCTCGCGCTCGACGTCGGCCACGACGCCGGGCGGGGCGCATGCGCGCGCGCGTTCGAGCATCTCGGCGTCGAGGGCCGCCAGGTCGGCCAGGATCCGCTCGCGCGCCTCGCCGCGGGCGCGCCGAGCTGCCGGGTGCAGGGCGTCGAGCCGCCGCACGAGCCCGTCGAGCACGGTGTCCCACTCGCCGGCCGCGCCTCCCGTTCGGAGCGCCGTCAGCCTAACGATCACGCGGTCCACGTGCGTCGAGAGGGATTCGCGGCTCCGCCGCGCCGGCCCCGGCTCGGTCCTGCCGCCGCGCCAGGCGGCCGCTGCGCCGCCGCCCAGCCCGCCGTCGCCGGCCTCTCCGGCCGTCTCCTCTGCCGCCCCGGACACGCCGTGGACACCGACGGCGCGCCGCCACGCATCGAACGCGTCCAGGACATCGGCCTCGCAGAACTCGATTCGCATCGGCCGCCTGGCGCTGCCCCTGGCGGACGCGCGCTCGAGGCGGCGGTCGATGCCCTGGTACACGACGTTCAGCGGAATGCCGGCGGACGCCCAGCCGCGCGCCAGGTCGAAGGCCGGGCCGACCAGCCGCACGAGATGCCCCCGGTTGCGCCTGCACAGGTACGCCTCGATTTCGCGGCAGTACTGGTCGATGTCCATCTCCCCCGCTATCTCGTCCGCCGATCCCAGACCATCTTCAGGCCCCTGAGCGTCAGGTCCCCGTCCACGGCGTCGATGACGTCCGTCTCCGGCGCGATCACCTCAGCGAGACCTCCCGTTGCGACGCAGAAGGCCGCGCCGCCAAGCTCCGCTCGGATGCGCCGCACGAGCCCCTGGGTCATCTCGACGTACCCGAAGAACAAGCCCGCCTGCATCGAGGCGACCGTCGTCCGGCCGATGACGGTCGAGGGCTTCTGCACGTCGATACGCGGCAGCTTCGCTGCGCGCTGGAACAGGGCGTCCGCCGAGATCTGGATGCCCGGGCAGATCACGCCGCCCAGGTATTCGCCCCGCGCGGAGATGGCGTCGAACGTGGTGGCCGTGCCGAAGTCCACGACGATGAGCGGCTGCCCCCGCTCGCGGCCGAACGCGGCCCAGGCCGCCACGGCGTTGACCAGCCGGTCCGCGCCCACTTCGGATGGGTGCGCGTAGAGGTTCGCGAGCCCGATGTCGGTGTCGGCCTCGACAATGAGCGGCGTGAGGCCCAGGTACCGGTTCGCCATGTCGGCCATCGGCCCCGTGAGTTGCGGAACGACTGAGGCCATCACCACGCCGTCGATGGCGGGGATCCTGACGCCCGCGCGCTCCAGCAGGTCGACGAACATCAGGCCGAGTTCGTCCCCCGTCCGTTCGCAGGCGGTCGCCAGGCGCCAGCTTCGGCCGAGCGCCTCGCCCTCGAACACGCCAATCACGATGTTGGTGTTTCCGACGTCGATGGCCAGCAGCATGTTCGCGTCCTACCGCCAGATGACCTCGCCTGCGACCACGCGCTCCACGCGGCCGCGCGCTTCCACGAGCAGCGCGCCGTCGTCGTCCAGCCCCGCGGTGCGGCCCTCCACCGGTCCGTCCGCGCGCCGCCACTCGACGCGGGCCCCGACTGACGAGGGCGCCAGCTCCCGCCAGCGGGCGAGGATGCGGGACAGTCCGCCGGAACGCAGCGTCTCGCGCCCCTCGGCGATCTTCGCCAGCGCCAGTGCCAGGAGGGCCCCGCGGTCGACCGGACGGCCGAGTTCCGCCTCGAGGGAGGTGGCCCTCTCGGCGAGATCCGGGGGATACGCGGCCGGCTTCACGTTCACGCCGAACCCGAGGATGACGTGCTCGACGGCGCCGCCGCGCGACGAGGCCTCGGCGAGGATGCCCGCGAGCTTCCGCCGGCGGACCACGAGATCGTTCGGCCACTTCAGCTCCGCCGCGAGCCCTGTTGCCTCGCGCACGGCCTCGGCCAGCGCCACGCCCGCCGCCAGCGTCAGCGCCGACGGCACTCCGTGCGGCGGCACGCCCGGCGGCGGCGCATCCGGCCCCGCGGTCTCGCGGTCGGGCCGGATCACGACGGACACGTACAGGCCGGCGCCCTCGGGCGAGTACCACGCGCGCCCGAGGCGTCCGCGACCGGAGGTCTGCGTCTCGGCTGCCACCGTGGTGCCCTCGCCGGCGCCGCCGTCGGCAAGCCGGCCGGCGAGGTCGTTCGTCGAGCCAATCGAGCGGAAGTAGAACAGCGGCGCGCCGAACGGGCCGCGCGCGGCGCGGGAGGCTTCGAACGCCGCGGCGATGTCGGCCGGCGGATCGATGCGGAGCGACAGATCAGGAGGTTCTGAGCTCAAAGGAGATGTCCGCCGCCGGGGCCGAATCGGTGATGGATTCCACCAGGACTGCGCTGACCGCCGCCTGCGCCCCCGCGGCCGTCGCCGCGCGCTCGGCCGGCAGCCGGCCCGTCGCCGTCAAGCGCACGCGCCCGGCGCAGAGAGAGACGAGGCGATCGAGTTCGTCCTCTAGCGTGCCGACGTACACGAGCACGTCCGCGCCGGCGCTGACGGCCTCCTCGGCCGCTGCGGCCGTCGTGACGGCGGCCTGGATGGGCCGGCCGCCGGCCGCGCTCCGCGCGCGCGCCACGGCCATGCCGACGCCCCCGGCCGCCCGCGCGTGATTCGCCGTAACCACCATCGCCTCGTCGAGCGACGCCCGGCCGCCGAGGCCGCCGCCCACGCGCACGGCGTACTGCTGCAGCACGCGGAGCAGCGGAAGGGTGCTGCGGGTGCCGGCGATGCGGACAGCCCCGCCAGCCGCGTCCGCGAGCCTCCGGGTGGCGGACGCGACGCCCGACAGATGGCGGAGGAAGTTCAGCGCCGTCCGCTCCGCGGTCAGCATCGGCGCCGCGAGGCCGGTGACGGCCGCGATGGAGTCGGCGGCTCGGCACCGGTCGCCATCGCTCCGCCACGCCTCGACCGCGACGGCGGGATCCAGCTGCCGGAACGCCTCCAGGGCGACCTCCAGGCCGGCGAGGATCATGTCGGCGCGCGCGATGAAGACGCCCGTCGCCCGCGCGTCCGCCGGCACGACGGCCAGCGTGGTGGCGTCGCCCCAGCCGAGGTCTTCGGCGAGCGCGCGCCGGACGGTCTCCCGGTACAGCCCGGGATCCAGGGGCGGCTCCGTCACGATGCCATCTCCCCGAGCGCCGCCTGCAGCTTCTGCCGCCGCTCGGCCAGCTGCGCGGCCCTCGCGCGGGCTTCCGCCACGACGGCCGCCGGCGCGTGGGCCACGAACTTCTCGTTGGCGAGCTTCTGCACCAGCGATGCGGCTTCGCGGTCCACGCCCGCGAGCTCCTTCCGCACCTTCTCGATCTCGCCGGCCCGATCCACGACGCCGGCCAGCAGGACGTACACGTGGGCATGCTCGAGCACGCGCTTCACCGTGTCGGGCCCGGCGGCCTCTTCGGCGCGGAACTCCAGGGCCTCGAGCCCCGCGAGCTGCCGGATGTAGGCGGCGCAGTCCCGCAGCACGGCCGCCGACGCCGGGTCGGCCTCGTCGACAACGGCCCTGATCTTCCGCGAGGGCGGCACGGCGCGCTCGGAGCGGACGGTCCGGATGGCCGACACGATCTGCTGCACGTACTGCACGTCGCGCTCGGCGGCCTCGTCCACCCAGCCGGGCACGCCCGGCGGAAAGGCCGCGAGGGCCACGGCGGCGGCCTCGCCCTGCCGCTTGGGCAGCTTCTGCCAGATCTCCTCGGTGACGAAGGGCACGAACGGGTGCAGCAGGCGCATCAGCTGATCGTGAACTTCGACGAGCACCGCCACGGCGGCGTCCCGTCCCGGGCCGGCCTGCTGCAGATCCACCTTCATGAACTCGATGTACCAGTCCGCGAACTCGTGCCAGAAGAAGTGGTAGAGGCGGTCCGCCGCGTGGTCGAAGCGGTACGCCGCCAGCGACGCGTTCACGTCGGCGGCGAGACGGCTCAGGCCGCTGAGGACCCAGCGGTGGATCACGTGGCGCGCCGCGGCGGGCGGGAGCTCGGGGCGTTCTGGCAGGTCGCCCAGGTTCATGAGCAGGAAGCGCGACGCGTTCCAGATCTTGTTGATGAACTGGCGGTAGCCCGCCATCCTCCCCTCGGAAAGCGGGATGTCCATGCCCGGCGACGCCATGGAGGCCAGCGTGAACCGCAGCGCGTCGGCCCCGATGTCGTCCATGACCGCGAGCGGATCCACGACGTTGCCCTTCGACTTGCTCATCTTCTGGCCGCGCTCGTCGCGCACCAGGCCGGTGATGTAGACGGTGTGGAACGGCACATCGCCGGCGAACTTCAGGCCGAGCATGATCATGCGCGCAACCCAGAAGAAGATGATGTCGAATGCCGTGAGGAGCAGCGTGGTCGGATAGTACCGCGCCAGGTCCGGGGTCCGGTCGGGCCAGCCCATCGTGCTGAACGGCCACAGCCCGGAGGAGAACCACGTGTCGAGGACGTCGGTGTCCTGGACGAGCGCCCCGCCGCACTCGCACGCCGCCGGGTCCTCCTCGGACACCACCGTCCGGCCGCAGGCGCGGCAGTACCACGCGGGAATCCGGTGGCCCCACCACAGCTGGCGCGAGATGCACCAATCATGGATGTTGCGCATCCACTCGAAGTAGGTCCTGGCCCAGTTCTCGGGCAGGAAGACCACGCGGCCGTCCTCGACGGCCCGGATGGCCTCGGCCGCCAGCGGCGCGATTTTCACGAACCACTGCGTGGATACCAGCGGCTCCACCACGGTTCCGCACCGATCGCAGTGTCCGACGGCATGCCGATGCGCCGTGACCCGCTCGAGCCGCCCCTCGCGCTCGAGCTGCTCGACCACCGCGCGGCGCGCCGTGAACCGGTCCTCGCCGGCGTACGGCCCGGCCTCCTGCGTCATGCGCCCGTCCTCGTCGATGACGGCAACGGTCGGCAGCGCGTGTCGCTTCCCCATCGCGAAGTCGTTGGGATCGTGCCCGGGCGTCACCTTCACGGCGCCGGTGCCGAAGGCCGGGTCGACGAACTCGTCGGCGATGATCGGCAGGTCGCGGCCGATGATCGGCAGCGTGACGTGCGTGCCCACGATGCCGCGGTAGCGATCGTCGCCGGGGTTCACGGCCACCGCGGTGTCGCCCAGCATGGTTTCCGGTCTCGTCGTGGCCACCGTCACGCCGGGCCCGCCCGCCGTCCCCGGGTACCGCACGTAGTAGAGCTTCCCGTCGGCCTCCTTGTGCTGCACTTCCAGGTCCGAGAGCGCCGTGCGGCACCTGGGGCACCAGTTGACGATGTAGGCGTCGCGGTAGATCAGCCCCTCGCGATAGAGCGACACGAACTCGCGGCGGACGGCCCGGCTCAGGCCCGGGTCCAGCGTGAAGCGCTCCCGCGACCAGTCCACCGACTCGCCGAGTTTCCGCATCTGGCCGGTGATCGTCGCGTGGGAGCGCTTCACCCACTCCCACACGCGGGCCTCGAACGCCTCCCGGCCAAGGTCGTGCCGGGTCTTCCCCTCGAGTGCGAGCTGCTTCTCGACGACGTTCTGCGTGGCGATCCCGGCATGGTCCGTGCCGGGGAGCCAGAGCACGTCGTGGCCCAGCATGCGCTTCCACCGCGCGAGGATGTCGGGCAGCGTGTGGTTGAGCGCATGGCCCATGTGCAGCGAACCCGTGACGTTCGGCGGCGGCAGCACCATGCTGAACACCGGCTTGGCCGGGTCGGGCCTGGCTGTGAAGGCGCCGATGGATTCCCAGAACGCGTCCCAGCGCGCGTCGACGTCCTTGTGGTCGAAGACTTTCGGCAGGTCAGGCATGCGGTCCTTCAAAACCTCGATTGTACAACGTTCGGCCGGGCCGGCTTCAGCCTCGCCGGCCGCCGGGCGGACGGGGTGCGGGCCGGCGCGCGCCAGCCGGAGCCGGCGGCCGCGAGACGCCTACTTGAGCGTGGCCTTGACGCGTTCGATCTCGTCGCGGACGAGGCGTTCCGCTACCCGCGACACCGCGTCCTGCACGGTTTCGCGAACGAGCCGATCGCTCATCCGCTCGAGTACCTGGCGCGTGACGCGATCGGCCAGATCCTCCATGACGGCGGGCGGCAGCGTGCCGGGACCGATGAAGAGCGGCGCCGCCTCGGGCGTCTCACCGCGTTCGGCGGCAAACAGCGCCGAGAACGCCTGGGAGATGCCGGGCGCCGGCGGCGGCGCGGCAACGGGCGCCGCGGCGGATGGCGCGCCGGAGGCGGCCGCCGCGGGTGTCTCCGCGGGTGTCTCCGCGACCGGGGCCGGCGCGGCGGCCCCTGGTGGCGCGGCTCGTTCGGGCTCGGGGCCGGCCGCGGCCGCGGAATCCGCGGCGGCGTGCTCCCGCACCGGAGCCGGTGGCACGTCGGCCGCCGCCGTCTGCCCCGGTGCCTGCAGGCTGGTGAAGGCCGCGTCCAACTGGTCGAAATACTCGTCGAGATCCGTCGTCGACGCCGCCGGCGACACCGGCGCGCCGAACCCCGGCACCGCGATCGGCGTCCGCCGGCTGAGGCGGAGCTTCGCCGCGGCCAGCGGATCGTCGGTCCGGGCCGGCCCTTCGGGCGGCAGGCCGGGTGGAGGCGCCAGCGGAGCCTCTGCCTGGATGGTGTCTCCCGCGTCCGCCGGAGCAGCCGGGGCGGCGCCCCGATCCTCCGCGCCGGAGGTCCCGCCCGCCTCACGCGGCCCGACCGGCCCGCCCGCCACCGAAGGCGGCACGCCTGCCAGCAGCTCCTTCACGCGCGTGATCACCATCTGCGGCTCGAACGGCTTGGCCAGCACGCCGTCGCATCCGACCGCGCTCGCCCGTCCTTCGTCCACCGGCTCGAACGCGCCCGTCAGGAGCAGCACGGGAATGTGCGCCAGGTGGGGGCTCGTCTTCACGAACTCCGCGACGTCGTACCCGTCTCGTTCCGGCATTCCGACGTCGGCCAGGACGATGTCCGGACGCTCGGCCTCGATGCGCTCGATCGCCTGCTTCCCGTCGCCGACCGCGATAACCTGGACGTCTTCGTCGGCGAACGTCAGTTCGATGACGCGCTGGATCGTGACGCTGTCGTCAGCGAGCAAGAGCTTGTGCGGCATGGCCACAACTACCTGGTGAGTCGCCGATGGGATGACCGGCTGCCAACCGAAGAAGCGTAGCGGCCGCTCCCCGCGAAGTCAACCGGCCCGCCGTCGGCCGGCCGGCTGCCCGCCTTGACTTGTCCGCCGCCGTGTAGGTACGCTGACGCCTGCCCGCCCGGGGCCTCGACACGCGCCTTCCGTTCCCCGCGTGTGAACCTGGCTGGATGGTGGCTCCCTTGAACGACAACGCTTCCAGCGTTCCTCGCGGCTCGGCTCCTTCCGTGCGTGGCAGCGCCTTCGGTTCCCTGCTGGAGGACTTCGACCGCGCCGCCCGCCTCCTCGACCTCGACCCCGGCCTCCGCCAGATCCTAGCGCGGCCCAAGCGCCAGATCGTCGTGTCGTGTCCGGTCGAGATGGACAACGGCGACGTCGAGGTGTTCTCGGGGTACCGGGTCCAGTACAACATCGCCCTCGGCCCCGCCCTCGGAGGCATCCGGCTCCACCCGGGCGTGACGCTGGACGACATGACCGCGCGGGCGGCCCGGATGACATGGAGGTGCGCCGTCGCGCAGGTGCCCTTCGGCGGGAGCCAGGGCGGCCTGGTCTGCGATCCGTCCCGGATGTCGCGCCGGGAGATCGAGCGCTTGACCAGGCGCTACGTGGCGGAGATTGCGGATGCGATCGGCCCCGACAGGGACATCGCTGCGCCGGGTCTGAACGCCGACGGCCAGGTGATGGCCTGGGTGATGGACACCTACAGCATGCGCATGGCCACGATGGCCACGGCCGTCGCCGTCGGCAAGCCGCTGGAGATTGGCGGGCTTGCCGGCCGCCCCGGCGCGGCGGGCCGCGGCGTCGCGATCGCTGCCAGGCAGGCCGCGCGGTCGGTCGGCTTCGCGCTCCCGGGTGCCCGGGTCGCCGTCCTGGGATTCGACGGCGTCTGCGAGGAGGCCGCCGTGGTCCTCGAGCGCATGGGGGCCCGCGTGATCGCGGCCGCTGACGCTCGCGGCGGCGTGTACGAGCCGCGGGGCCTGGATGTTGGCGCCCTGCTCGAACACCGGCGGCAGAGCCGGACCGTGGACGGCTTTGCTGGAGGAGGCCCGCTGGGGATCGGCGACGTACTCGGCCTCGAGGCCGACATTCTCCTTGCCGGCACCGCCGCGAGCCCGGTGACGGAGGCGGCGGCCGGCTCCGTGCGCGCCCCGCTCGTCGTCGAGGCGTCGGTCGGCGCGACGACGGCAGAGGCGTGCCGCGTGCTGCAGGAACGCGGTCTGCTCGTGGTGCCGGAAATCCTGTCCGGCGCGGGGCGCGCCACGGCGGCGCACCTCGAGTGGGAGCAGAACCGCCGGGGCGACAGTTGGAGCGAAGCCGACGTGCACCAGCGGCTCGACGCGCGGATGGGCGCCGCGTTCGAGGCCGTGCTCGGCGCGGCGCGGAAGTACCAGACCGATCTGCGGACGGCGGCCACTGTGGTAGCCATCGCCCGCGTGGCGGCCGCGACGAGGGTTCGCGGGATGTACGCCTGACGGCGCGCAGGCCGGGTGGCACGCCTCTTCAGCTCGGCGCCGCCGGCGCCGAAGGAGTGACCGTCGTGACCAAGCCGTTCAACCCCTTCGAGATGGCCCAGGCCCAGTTCGACAGGGTGGCCGATCTCCTCGGCCTGGACCAGGCCACTCGCGAGCTGCTGCGCTGGCCGCTCCGCGAGTACCAGTTCGCCATTCCCGTGCGCATGGACGACGGGACGGTGAGGGTGTTCCGGGGGTTCCGCGTCCAGCACAACGACGCGCGCGGCCCCAACAAGGGCGGCATCCGCTTCCACCCGAACGAGACGCTCGACACCGTCCGCGCCCTCGCGACCTGGATGACCTGGAAGTGCGCCGTGGTGGACATCCCCCTCGGCGGCGGCAAGGGCGGCGTCGTCTGCGATCCGCACCAGCTGAGCCTGCGCGAGCAGGAAGCCATCTGCCGCGGCTGGGTCCGGCAGCTGTCGAAGAACGTCGGCTACCTCCAGGACGTGCCTGCGCCCGACGTGATGACGAACCCGCAGCACATGCTCTGGATGATGGACGAGATCGAGGTCCTCCACGGCCAGAAGGAACCGGGCTTCATCACCGGGAAGCCGGTCGGCAGCGGCGGCTCTCTCGGCCGCACCGAGGCGACGGGCTACGGCGTGATCTACACCGTCCGCGAGGCGCTGCGCCTGCTCGGGCTCGATCCGGCGTCGATGACCGCGTCGGTCCAGGGCTTCGGGAACGTGGCCCAGTTCGCGGTGCAGCTGTTCACGCAGTACGGCGGCAGGGTCGTCTGCGTGTCGTGCTGGGACCACGCGGATCGGACGTCGTACTCGTTCCGCCGGCCGTCCGGCATCACGTACGAGGAGCTCATCGGCATCACCGACAGATTCGGCACGGTGGACAAGCTCAAGGCGAAGACCCTCGGCTACGAGATCCTGCCCGGCGACGCGTGGATCGAGCAGGCGGTCGACGTGCTCATCCCCGCGGCCATCGAGAACCAGGTGACCGCCGACACCGCGCGGCGGATCCACCAGAAGGTGAAGCTCGTCGCCGAGGGCGCAAACGGGCCGACGACCCCGGAGGCGGACGCGATCCTGCAGGAGCGCGGGATCTACGTGATCCCCGACTTCCTGTGCAACGCCGGCGGCGTGACCTGCAGCTACTTCGAGCAGGTGCAGGGGAACATGAATTTCTTCTGGCCGAAGCACGAAGTGCTCGAGCGGCTGGACGCCGTCATGACGCGGGCGTTCCACGCCGTGGCCGACCTGGCGAAGACGAAACAGCTCTACACCCGCGACGCCGCGTACGTCATCGCGATCAACCGCGTGGCGAACGCCTGCAGGCTGAGGGGGTGGGTGTAGGAGCCGCCAGCCCTTGTCCCGCGCCTCCGCATCCTCCTGCCTGACCGCCCGCCATCGCCGCCATCGCCCGCGCACCCGGGCGTCGGCGCTGAGCTGCTTCTGCCTGGCGCAGGATCTCGCTGCGCATTCCGGGCGGCCCGCGAATGAAGCGCGCCGGGACACGCGCGCGAGGCCAGGCCGGCGGGCTGGAAGCGCTCCGCGTCCCAGGCGAAGCTGACGTTCGAACCGGCGGTGCGTGAGCGCCTCGACGCGGCGAGAGCGGAGGACGGCCGGCCTCTTCAGCCGATCAGCCTGAACCCCACGAACTCAGTGGCCTCGCCCGACACGTCCCTGGCCCGGATCTCGATGACGTACTCGCCCGGTGAGAAGCTCGCCAGCGGCAGGTCCACCTGGTGGGGTTGCGCCGGGTCGGGCGACGCGGCCAGCGGGAGGTCCAGCATCTTCTGGCCGCCGCGGTTGAGCAGCCGCGCGCCGACGTCGGGCGGCCCGGCGGTTGCCGAGTGCGCGAAGAAGCGCACCAGGAGCCGGTCCGTCCGCCGGAACTCGCGCAGCGCGGTCGGCACCGGATCGGCGTCGCGCGAGATCGCCTGGAACTCGCGGGCGGTGCGCGCGCACAATACGACGGGTGTCGTGAGCCGGACGTCCGTGCCCGCGTAATCCGGAACGGCTTGGTCCTGCACGAGCGTGTCCAGGACCTGTCCCCTGCCGTTCTGCACGGTGAGCCTCAGCTGGATCCGACCCGGCGGGGCCACGAAGCTGACCTTCGACGCGGCGCGACGCGCCGGCGCGGCGGCCGGCGGCGGCGCAGCAGCGGCCGCATCGGCGCCCGTCTCCGCGGGCACCGGGCCGCGGTAGTACTCGTCTCCGCCGCGGCTGGACGCGAGCAGCGCCACCGTGGCCGCCTCCTCGCGCTTCTCGCCGGGAACCGGCGGGACGGGTTCCCACACCACGGTGACGCGCGTGCCGCCGTCGGCGTCGCGGGACGTGCCCACCCAGGTGCTGACGTAGGCGTCCCGCTGACGGTTCTCGACCGCGCTCAGGGCCTTCGCCACGCCGGGAGCCGCCGGCGGCTTCGGCGGCGCCGAGGCGTTCTCGGCTTCCGCTTCAGTAGGGGCCCAGTAGCCCTTCCGCGCCCGCACCTGGAGGCCGGGCCGCCGGAGCCGGACCTTGATCTCGTGGAACTTCCCATCGGGCGCCGCCAGCGGCGAGGTATAGCCGATCAGGTAGTACGCACTGCTGTCGCGGACGACCTGCCGGAGCCCGCCCTCGAGGTCGTTGCGGTTGACGATCGCGCGACCGTCGGTGTTGGACGCCAGAATCCTGAGCGTGTCCTGTGACTTCCGCAAGTACTCGGCGTCTGTCTGCAGCCCCACGCTCTCGTTGATGTCGAACTCGCTGACCGCGAGCCCCCGCGGGTCGAGCGTGTAGATTGCCGTGTTGTTCCGGTTCGCGGCGTCGAACACCTGCCGCAGATCCGCCAGCAGCTGCACGTCCGCGCTGGAACGCGCGCGCTCCTCCGCCGCGCTTCCGCCCGCGAAGGGGTTCCTGGCATTGGGGTTGCCCAGCCCGGGCAGCTGGGCGTTCATGTCCCGCATCTGCGGCGGCAGGAGCGCCGTGAAGCCCTCGCTGACGAAGATCACGGCCTTGCGGCCCTCGCGCAGCGTTCCGAGCTTGACGGCAAGGCCGCGCAGCGCCGTCATGACGACGTCGTTCCTGATGGTTTCGACCGCCTGCGCCGGGTAGTGGGCGTAGCGCTCCTCGATCGCGTTGCGGGGCCGGTAGTCGAACTTGCGGCCTTCAAACGCCAGCATCGACGCGGCCAGCGCGCCGGGATCCCGCGTAAAGGCCAGCTCGGACACCGACATCAGCGGGTACATGACCGCGACCATGTCCAGCGGCCCGAGCTGCGTCCGCACGAACTCCGCCAGCGTCTCGCGCACGCGCATCGCGGCGCCTTTGCGGACGTGGTAGTCGTCGAGGAAGATCACGAACAGCCGCACGTCGTCCCGGGCGGCCTCGCCTTCCTGGTCGGCGAGCGACCGGATCGGGCGCGCCGGCGCGCCGCCGGGCGCCACGTTCCCGTCCGAGTTGACGAGCTTGAAGAGGTCGATCGCCTGCGGCTTGCCGTCCTCCGAGATCTCGAAGTCTGCGGCCGTCAGGTCCTTGACCGGCTCGCCGTCCTTCCCGGACACGATGACGTCCACGCGCACGACGTTGACGCCGGCCCGGAAGACGGGCGGCTTCTGGGCCTGGTCCCCTAGCTGGCCCTGCGACCCGCCTTGCGCCGTGGGCGCCGCGGGCTGCTGGCCCGCCGGCGCCTGCCTGGCCCCCTGGGCCCCCGCCGACACGGCCAGGGCCGCGCTCGCCGCCACGGCGGCGATGGCCGCCGCGGCCCGCGCCCGCCGCTCCCGCACGCGCGCGCCCTCCATGGTTCGATGATAACATCGGGCTCGATCCCGCGATCGAACCGCAGGCCTGCTCTGATCAGGAGCCCGACGTGGAGCCCAACGACGCGCCCTCGGCCTTGACCGTGCTGTCCGAGGACGAGCGCCTGTTCCGCGACAGCGTGGCCCGCTTCGCCGACGCGCGGATCCGACCCCTGGTCCGGGAGATGGACGAGCGCGCGGCGATTCCGCAGGACCTCGTCGAGGGGCTGTTCGATCTGGGCGTGATGGGCATCGAGGTTCCCGAGGCTCTCGGCGGCGCCGGCGCGAGGTTCTTCCACGCCATCCTGGCCGTCGAGGAGATCTCCGCGGTGGACCCGGCGGTTGCGGTGCTGGTGGACATCCACAACACGCTCGTCGTCAAGGCGCTCCTGCGGTGGGGATCGGCCGCGCAGCGCGAGCGCTATCTCCCCGCCCTGGCGACGCACACCGTCGGAGCGTACGCGCTGTCCGAGGCCGGGGCCGGCAGCGACGCGTTCTCGCTCGCGGCCCGGGCCGTCGCCGACGGCGAGGGGTACGTGCTGAACGGCCGGAAGCTATGGATCTCCAACGCGGGCGAAGCCGGGCTGTTCATCGTGTTCGCCAACGCCGATCCCCAGGCCGGCCATCGGGGAATCACCGCGTTCCTCGTCGATCGCGGCACGCCGGGATTCACGGTGGGCCGGAAGGAGGACAAGGTCGGCGTCCGCGCGAGCAGCACGTGCGAACTGCTGCTGGAGGACTGCCGCCTGCCCGCCAGCCAGGTGCTGGGGCGGCCAGGCCAGGGCTACACGATCGCGATCGAGCTGCTGAACGAGGGCCGGATCGGCATCGGGGCCCAGATGACGGGCCTCGCGAGGGGCGCCTACCGCCACGCGATCCAGTACGCGCGGGAGCGCAGGCAGTTCGGCAGGCCGATCGCGGAGTTCCAGCTCGTGCGGGCGCAGCTTGCGCGGATGGCGGCCGACATCGAGGCAGCCCGCCTGCTCGTGTACAACGCCGCGCGGTTGTGCGAGGCAGGCAGGTCCTTCGTGACCGAGTCGGCCATCTCGAAGCTCTTCGCCGCCGAGGCGGCCGAGCGGGTCACCTCGGCGGCCATCAACGTCTACGGCGGCTGCGGCTTCGTGCGGGACTTCCCCGTCGAGAAGTACTGGCGGGACGCCAAGATCGGCCAGATCTACGAGGGCACGACGAATATCCAGCTGCTGACGATTGCGAAGCAGTTGCTCGGGGAAAGACGGTAGGGACTCGGGGCTCGGGGCTCGGGATTCGGGGCTCAGGGCTGGCCGGTCGGGGTTCGCTGGCTCGGTTCGCGTGCTGAGAGGTATGCTGACTTCTGAATGCTGACTTCTGACTCCTTCTGAATGCCATGACCACTATCACTCTGCAGGTGAAGGGGATGACGTGCGGGGGATGCGAGAGCGCCGTGAAGCGCGCCCTCGCGAGGCTCCCCGGCGTGGGTGCAGTGGACGCGTCGCACGCCGAGCAGCGCGTGACGGTCACGTTCGAGGCGCAGGCCGTGTCGCCGGATGCGATCCGAGCGAAGATCTCGGCGCTCGGCTACACCGTCCTCGGCTGAGCGCAGGCGCGAGGAAGCGCGGGGCCGGGGGCTCGGCGGCGAGCGCTGGAAGCGGAGGGCGCGGAGCGCCGGACTCGCTCCCTACGCCTCCCCGGCGAGGCGCTGAAACACGGGCCTGAGCCGTCCGGCTGTTGTCGCGATGTCCTCGGGCAGCACGCGGGTCTCGCCGACTACGGACATGAAGTTGGCGTCGCCGAGCCAGCGCGGCACCACGTGGATGTGCATGTGATCGACGACGCCGGCGCCGGCGGCCCGGCCGAGGTTCATGCCGACGTTCAATCCCTGGGGCCTGTAGATCTCCGTCAGCGCCAGCTCGGCAATCCGCGCCAGGTCCATCAGCTCGCAGCGCTCCTGCGGCGTCGCGTCGGAGAGCGCAGCGATGTGCCGGTTGGGCACGACCATCAGATGGCCGTTGTTGTAGGGATAGAGGTTCAGGACGACGAAACAGTCCCGGCCCTTGTGGAGGACGAGCGACTCCTTGTCTTTCGCGGAGAGGGCGGCGCAGAACACGCACGCCTGGGGCTGGTCGGTGCCGGTGATGTACGCCATGCGCCAGGGTGAGAAGAGCCGCTCCATCGCCGCTAGGCCTGGGGAGGCGTGTCCTCGGCCGGCCGGGGATCCGCCGCCGGCAGCTCCGCCGGCTCGGTCGCGTTGATGAGATCCTTCAGCTCCTTGCCGGGCTTGAAGTAGGGCACCAGCTTCGACGGCACGTCCACGCGCTCCCCGGTCTTCGGGTTGCGGCCCTTGCGCGGCTCCCGCTTGCGCAGGCGGAAGCTGCCGAACCCCCGCAGTTCGATCTTCTCGCCGCGCTGCAGGGCGAGGATGATGCTGCGGAAGACCGTGTCGACGATGACCTCGGAGTGCTTCTTCGTGAGGTCGGAGACGCGGGAGACTTCTTCGACGAGTTCAGCCTTGGTCATGGTGGCCCCGCCGTGGAGAAGGCGACGGCCCGGGCGTCCGGGACCCCGGGCCGGTCGCCGCTAGTGCTCGTCGCGCTGCTGCTGCCGGAAGTGGTCGGCCAGGGTCGCCTGCGGCCGGCCCGATCCCTCGGTGTAGGCCTGCCAGTCGGCGCGCTCCTGGTCCACCCGCATCGCGCGAATGCTCAGCCCGATCTTCCGCTCGGACGGGCTGAGCTTGATGATCTTCATCGGGTAGACCTTCTCCACCTCGAGCTCGATCTTCTCCTCCTGGGAGTCGTCGAACTCGGAGACGTGGATCAGGCCCTCGATGCCCTCGGCGAGCTCGACGAAGGCGCCGAAGTTCGTCAGCCGGACGACCTTGCCCTCGATGACGTCGCCCACCTGGCGCTGCGAGAAGAACTCGTCCCAGATGTCCGTCGCGAGCTGCTTCAGCCCGAGGGAGAGGCGCTGGTTCTCGGCGTCGATGTTCAGCACGACCGCCTCGACCTTGTCGCCCTTCTTCAGCACCTCGGACGGGTGCTTGATCCGCTTGCTCCACGACATGTCGGAGATGTGGATGAGGCCGTCGATGTCCTCCTCCACCTCGACGAAGGCGCCGAACTCGGTCAGGTTGCGCACCTTGCCGACGATGCGCGCGCCGATGGGGTACTTCGACGCCAGGTCGTACCAGGGATTGGTCTCGATTTGCTTCAGGCCGAGCGAGATGCGCCGCGCCGCCGGATCGACGCCGAGCACCATCGCCTCGACTGCGTCGCCCTGGTTGAGGATCTTCGACGGGTGCTTGACCCGCTTGCTCCACGTCATCTCGGACACGTGGATGAGGCCTTCGACGCCGGCCTCCAGCTCGACGAAGGCGCCGTAGTCCGTAAGGCTCACCACCTTGCCCGACACGCGGCTGCCGATCGGATACCGCTCCGAGACGTTGCTCCAGGGGTCGGCCACCAGCTGTTTGTGCCCGAGCGAGACGCGCTCGGTCGCCGGGTCGTACTTGAGCACGACGACGTCGATCTCGTCGTTGACCTTGAAGATCTCCGACGGATGGCCGACGCGGCCCCACGACATGTCGGTGATGTGCAGCAGGCCGTCGATCCCGCCGAGATCGATGAAGGCGCCGTAGTCGGTGATGTTCTTCACCACGCCGCGCAGCACCTTGCCCTCGGCCAGCGTCGCCAGCGTGTACTTCTTCTTCTCGGCGTTCTCCTCCTCGAGGAGGACCTTGCGCGACAGCACGATGTTGCCGCGCTTCTTGTTGACCTTGATGACGCGCATCCGCAGTTCCTGGTTCTTCAGCGCGTCCAGGTTGCGGACCGGGCGCACGTCCACCTGCGAGCCGGGCAGGAACGCCCGCACGCCGATGTCCACCGCCAGCCCGCCCTTGATCCGCTCGATCACCCGGCCGATGACGACCTTCCGCTCCGCGTAGGCCTTCTCGATCTCGTCCCAGATCTTCATCTTCTCCGCTTTTTCGCGGGACAAGACGACGTAGCCGTCGCGATCCTCCGTCCGCTCCAGCAGGACGTCCACGGTGTCGCCCGGCTGGACCACCACGTGGCCGTTCTCGTCGAGAAACTCCCCGACCGGGATGATTCCCTCCGACTTGTACCCCACGTCGACGACCACTTCCGACTCGGTCACCTTGAGCACGGTGCCCTTGACGACCTCACCTTCCGAGATGTTGCGGAAGCTGCTGTCGTAAAGATCCAGCAGCGCGGCGAAGTCCGTCGGATCCATGTCCTCGGCGTAGCCTGCTCTGGGTTTGATCGTGCGCACCGGCCCAGCCCCGTGAGCCTGGGCGGTGGGGCGTCCCGCCTGTGTCGCCGGGTCCGGGGTGTTGCCGTGCTCTTCGTTCGCCATGCGTTGCGCGTCCTCCTGCACTTCGAGATCTGCCGGTCTTGGGATCAGCGCCGGCGGGCTGAGACTGGCGCGGCCATCCAGGATGGCCACAAGCGGTTGAGTGTACGTCACTTACGCCGTGCAGGTCAAGGCCGACGCCGCTCGTGAACCGCCAGGGGAGCGGCAACGAGGCCCCGCGCGCCGACGGCGGCCATCACCCGCTCGACTACCTCGGCAACCGACAGGCGCGTCGTGTCAATCACCAGCGCGTCCGGCGCCACGCTGAGCGGCGACGCCTGGCGCGTCCGGTCGTGGTCGTCACGACGCGCCATCGCCTGCGCGATCTCCTCGAGGGCCTGGGTCGCCGAGGCGGAATGCGCCGGGTCGTTCGCCCGCCGCCTCGCGCGCTCCTCGGGCAGCGCGTCCAGGTAGATCTTCACCGGCGCGTCGGGAAACACGACCGTGCCGATATCGCGCCCCTCCATCACGACCGGACCGTCGTCCGCCATCGCGCGCTGCCGGGCCACCAGCTCGGCGCGGACCCGGGCCTGGCGCGCCACGGGGGTCACGGCCCTGTCGATCTCAGCCGTGCGGATCGCGGCGGACACGTCGGCCCCGTCGATGGACACGCGGCTGCCGTCCAGCTCGAAGGCCGCTTCCCGGGACACGCGCAGCACGGCTTCTTCATCGTCGAGATCGAGGCCGAGCTGGAGCGCACGCCAGGCCACCGCGCGGTACATGGCCCCCGTGTCCACGTGGCGGTAACCCAGCGCCGCGGCCACGGCCCGCGCGACCGTGCCCTTTCCCGCCCCCGACGGGCCGTCAATGGCAATCACCGCGTGCATCATTCACCGGGGACTGGGGGTAGGGGGCCAGGGGCCAGGGACGAGGCGCCAAGCGCTGGTCCGACCCCCTCGTCCTCGCTAGCCCTCGAACAGCGCGTGGCAAGATGACAGCGAGACACTCACGCTGACGAGCCCCTGGCTCCCCAGCGCCTGGTCCCTGCTCTCTGCCCCGAGTCCCGAGTCCCGGTGAGTGTAACATGTCACTCCATGCGGGCCCGGACCTTCGCGGCGGCGGCGATTGTCGCCGTCACGGCGCTCGCCCTGAGCGCGCCGTTCGTCCGCTCGTACACCCGGGCCGCGGCGCTCATCGTGCGCATGGCCGGGTTGGAGGCGGCGGCCGGTGGCGCGCTGGCCTGGGAGCGCGAGCCGATCACGGCAGACGACACCCGGGTGCCGACCCGCCACGGGGAGGTGCGCGCGCGGCTGTGGGTGCCCGGCCGCATCCGGCGCGCCGTCGTGCTCGTCGCCGGCGTGAACGCCCTCGGCATCGACGAGCCCCGTCTCTACAGCCTGGCGAACGAGCTGGCCGGCGTCGGAGTCGCCGTGCTCACGCCCGAGCTGCCGGACCTCCAGCACTACGAGGTGACGCCGCGCACGACCGACATCATCGAGGACACGGCCCTGTGGCTGGCCGCACAGCCGCGCCTCGCGCGCGGCGGCACCGTCGGCCTCGTCGGGATCAGCTTCGCCGGCGGGCTGTCGGTGGTCGCCGCCGGCCGGCCGGCGCTGCGCGACCGCGCGGCGTTCGTCTTCTCGTTCGGCGGCCACAGCAGCTTCCCGCGCGTCCTGCGCTTCCTGTGCTCCGGCCAGGAGCCCGAGCCGCCGGCCCCGGGCGGGCCGGCCGCGCCGGTCGGGTGGCGCCACCGCCGGCCGCACGACTACGGCGTCGTGATCGTGCTGCTCGGCGGCGCCGACCGCGTGGTGCCAGCCGACCAGGTGGAGCCGCTCCGCGCCGCGATCCTGACGTTCCTGCGCGCGTCGCACTACGAGCTCATCGACCTGCGCCGGGCCGCCGAGACCTTCGCCGAGGCGAGGCGCCTGGCGGAGGCCCTGCCGGAGCCCGCGAGGACGTTCATGCGGCAGGTCAACGCGCGCGACGTCGAGGGACTCGGCCGGACGCTCCTCCCGCTGCTCGACCAGGCCCCGAGAAGCGCGGCGCTCTCGCCGGACGAGTCGCCGCCGCCGTCGTGCCCCGTCTACATCCTGCACGGCACCGACGACAACGTGACGCCGGCAGTCGAGTCGCTGTGGCTGGCCCGCTATCTCCAGGGGCGCACGAAGGTCCGCACGCTTCTGAGCCGGGTCATCACGCACGCCGAACTCAACACGCGCAGGGACTGGCGGGAGATCCGGGATCTGGTGGACTTCTTCGCGGCGCTGCTCAGGGAGTGACCGTGGAACGCCTGCAGAAGATCCTGTCGGCTGCCGGCGTCGCATCGCGCCGCGCCGCCGAAGCGCTCATTGCCGAGGGCCGCGTGTCGGTCAACGGCGCCATCGTCGCCACGCCGGGCGCGAAGGCCGACGCCGGGCGGGACGACATCCGCGTGGACGGCCGGCGGGTCCGCGCGGCGCCGCGCCGCCGGTACATCCTGCTGAACAAGCCGCGCGGCTACCTGACCACCCGCCAGGACCCCGAGCACCGGCCCACCGTCCTCGATCTGCTGCCGGAGGTCCGCGACTACATCTACCCCGTCGGCCGCCTCGACTACGACTCGGAAGGCCTCCTGCTGCTCACCAACGACGGCGAACTCGCCGTGCGGCTGCTCCACCCGAAGCACGAGGTCGAGCGCGAGTACCACGCGCGCGTGCGCGGCGTGCCCGACGAGGACGACCTCGATCGGCTCCGGCGCGGCCTCGTCATCAACGGGCGGCGCACTGCGCCCGCCGCGGCCCGGCTTCTTGCCACGGGCCTCGGGGCGCGCGGGGATCAGTCGCTGGTCTCGATCACCCTGCACGAGGGGCGCACACGCCAGGCGCGGGACATGTGCGACGCCGTGGGGCATCCGGTCGTTCGCCTGCGGCGCGTGCGGTTCGGGCCGATCGCGGACAAGGCGCTGAAGGTCGGCGAGCACCGCGATCTCACCCGTGGCGAGGTGGCGGCGTTGAAGCGGGCGGCCGGCGCCCGGATCAACGGGCCGGCGGATCGCCTGTCGGGTCCGCCGGGCCTGGAGCCGCCCCGGCGGCGCCACCGGACGCCCCCTCCGCCGGAGGGCCCGCCTCCAGGTCCCCGCCAGGCAGATCGAGCGGCAAGTACTGGTCGGTCGGACCGGCCTCTGCCATCCCCGGGAGATCGAAGCCGAGGGCGTCGGCCATCTCCTCGACCTTCGGGAGGTCGGCGAGGTCGTTGAGGCCGAAGCGGATGAGGAACTCGCGGGTCGTGGCGTACAGGAACGGCCGCCCGACGACCGGCTTGCGCCCCGCGATCTTGACGAGCTTGCGCTCCATCAGCGTGCCGAGCACGCCGGCAGTGTTCACGCCCCGGATCTCGGCGATCTCCGCGGCCGTCACCGGCTGCCGGTAGGCGACCACCGCCAGCGTCTCGAGGGCCGGGAGCGACAGCTTCGTCGTCCTGCGCTCGCGGAAGAGGCGCCGCACCCACTCGTGCAGGTCGGTCCGGGTGACGATCTGGAGGCCGCCGGCGATTTCGACGATCTGGAGCCCGCGCGCCGCCGCGTAGTCCGCCTTGAGCGCGTCGAGCGCCCGCTCGACCTCCTCGCGGGGCTCGCCGTCGAGCAGCTTGAAGAGGGCCTTCGGCGTGAGCGGCTCCGGCGAGGCGAACACCAGCGCCTCCACAATCGCCTTGAGCCCTTCCGACACCGGCGGCCCGGCCGGACCGCCGGTGGCAGGCGGGTGCGCGAGCCCCGGGATCTCGTCGATGGCGACGCTCGCGTCGCTCGTCGCGCCGGCGATCCGATCAGCCTTGTCCGGGTCCTCGTGAGGTTCGCTCACGGTATCGTCCGCCGCCTTCTCGCGCGATTCCCACGTCTCCATGCGCTGCTCGCCCGCTCCCCTGCCCCGCTGCCTCGGTTTTCGGTCGTCGGTCTTCTGGATTCCGAATTCCGAATTCTCTCCCTACCGCCTGTACACCCGAATCGTCCCGAACATGCCCGCCTGGAACACCCTCACCATTCTCGTGCGGATCATCTCGAGGAGGGCGAGAAACGTCACGATGAGATCCTGGCGGCAGTCGGCGTCCTCGAACAGCTCTTCGAAGCCGCACGCCTCGCTCTGCGACAGCCGCGCGAGGAGCTGCGCGATGCGCGCCTCGATGGACACCTGGGCGCCCGGGATGGCGACCTTCGGCCGCTGCCGGGCGCGGTCGAGGACCGCCTTGAAGGCGGCCATGAGGCTGAAGAGATCGGCCTCGACCTCCGGCTCGCCGTCGTCGCCCGCGATGCCGGCCACGCGCTCGTCCGGGCGCTGCCACTGGGCGCTGCGCCATTCCTCCCGCTCGTGCAGGAGCCCGGCGGCGGCCTTGAACTTCTGGTACTCGATCAGCCGGTTGACCAGGGCGTCGCGCGGATCGTCGTCGGCGTCCTCCTGCGAGGGATCCGGCCGCGGCAGCAGCAGGCGCGACTTGATGTGGATCAGCGTCGCCGCCATGACGATGAAGTCGCCGGCGACATCGAGGTTCAGCTCCTCGATGATCTCCAGGTACTCGAGGTACTGGGCGGTGATGAGCGCGATCGGGATGTCGTAGATGTTCACCTCGTTGCGCTTGATGAGGTGAATCAGGAGGTCGAGCGGGCCGCTGAACGCGTCGAGGGCGACCGTGTAGGCGTCGGGCGACGATTCGAATCCGGGCTCGGGGACCTGGGGCTGCGGGCGCATCAGCGGTACGCGATCTTCATCGCCTCGCGCACCCGGGCCATCGTCTCCCGGGCCACGCCGCGCGCCTTCTGCGAGCCGTCGTGGATGATGTCGCGCAGGCGCTCGGGCCTGGCCAGCAGGGCGGCGCGGCGCTGGCGCATCGGCTCGAGCGTCAGTTCCAGGGCGGCGATGAGCCTCTGCTTGACCTCGACGTCGCCGACCCTGCCCTCGCGGTAGCGCGTCTTGAGATCGTTCACCTCGGCGGCGTCCGGATTGAAGGCGTCGTGGTAGGTGAAGACCGGGTTGCCCTCGACGTTGCCCGGGATGTCGGCGCGGATCCGCGCGGGGTCGGTGTACATCGACCTCACCTTCGCGCGCACCGTGGCGACGTCGTCGGCGAGGTCGATGGCGTTGCCGTAGCTCTTGCTCATCTTGCGGTTGTCGAGGCCGGGCAGGCGCGGAAACCGCGTCAGCAGGGGCTGGGGCTCGACGAACACCTCGCCGTAGAGCGCGTGAAAGCGGCGGACGACTTCCCTCGACAGCTCCAGGTGCGGCACCTGGTCTTCGCCCACCGGGACGAACTGGGCGTCGTACATGACGATGTCCGCCGTCTGGAGCAGCGGGTAGCCGAGGAACCCGTAGGTGGACAGGTCGCGCTCGGTGATCTGCTCGCGCTGCTCCTTGTAGGTCGGCACGCGCTCGAGCCAGGGCACGGGGACGATCATCGACAGGAGCAGATGCAGCTCGGCGTGCTCGGGAACGAGGGACTGGACGAAAATCGTGCACTGCTCCGGGTCGAGGCCCGCGGCGATCCAGTCGGCGACGTTCGCATAGGTGTGCCCGGCGATGTCGTCGGTGGCGCCGTACTCGCTGGTCAGGGCGTGCCAGTCGGCCACGAAGTAGAAGCAGTCGTACTGGTCCTGCATCGGGATCCAGTTGCGCAGGGCGCCCACGAGGTGGCCGAGGTGGAGCGGCCCGGTGGGCCGCATTCCCGAAACGACGCGCGGTTTGACTGGGGTCACGGTTCCGTCCTGGGCAATTCGGTCAGGCTAGCATTCCCGGGCGAAGTGCGCAAGAACGGCGTCGGCGGCTTTCGGCCCCACGACGGCCGCGATGGCGTCCCGGCCGGCCCGCCGCAGGCCGGCGGCGCTTCCGAAGGCCTCGAGCAGCGCGCGGCGCCGCGCCGGGCCGATGCCGGCGACGTCGTCGATCTCGGACCGCAGGTGCCGCTGGCGCCGCCTGCGCCGCTGGAACGTGACGGCGACGCGGTGCGCTTCGTCCCGGATCCGCTGGAGCAGCAGCAGCGACGGGTGCTGCGCGTCGAGGGCGATGGGCTCCGCGCGGCCGCGCGTGACCAGCCGCTCCTCGCGCTTGGCGAGCCCGACCGTGGGCAGGTTCGACAGGCCGAGGGCCCTGAAGGCGTCGTCGGCCGCCCCCACCTGCCCCGCGCCCCCGTCGACGAGGACCAGGTCCGGGTGCGGCGCCCCCGTCTCCAGCAGCCGGGCGTAGCGCCGCCGCACCACCTCCCGCATCGAGGCGACGTCGTCCAGGCCGGCGCCGCGCACGCGGAACGTGCGGTATTCCCCCTTCCGCATCCGGCCGTCCTCGCAGACCACGAGCGACGCCACCGTGTCGGTGCCCTGGAGCGTCGACACGTCGAAGCACTCGATGCGCCGCGGGAGCGCGGGCAGCGCGAGGACCTCCCGAAGCCGATCGAGGGCCTCGTAGTTGGCGATCTCACCGCCCCCGAACCGCGCCTGGTACGCGACGGCGGCGTTGCGCATCGCCAGGTCGAGCAGGGCCCGGCGCCCGGCCGTGCGCGGCACGAGCACCGACACGCGCCGCCCCGCGCGCGCCGACAGCCACGACTCCAGCAGGCCGAGGTCGCCGATGTCCGCCGGCACGTGCACCTCGGGCGGGACGTCCCGGTCGCCGTAGAACTGCGGGATCGCCGCCTCGAGCACGTCGCGCTCCGACTCCGTCTGCCCGCCGTCCGACTCGGCCACCAGCTCGACGCGCTCGATGACGCGGCCGCCGCGCATCTGGAAGATCTGGAGCACGCTGCCCGTCGGCCCGGTCTTGACGCCGATGGCGTCGCGGTCGCCGCGCCGGGCCGCCGAGAGGCGCTGCCGCCGCTCGGCCAGCTGGCCGACGGTCCGGATCGCGTCGCGCAGGAAGGCGGCGTGCTCGTAGCGCTCGGCCTCGGCGGCCTCCCTCATCTCCGCCTCGAGCTGCGCCACGAGCTCGTCGTTCCGGCCCTCGAGGAACAGGCGCGTCCGCCTGACCGCGGCGGCGTAGGCATCGGCCGAACAGACCGACGCCACGCACGGCGCCAGGCAGCGGCCGATGTCGTACTCGAGGCACGGCCGATCGCGCCGGCCCGTGATCTCCTCGTTGCAGGACCGCAGGCCGAACAGCCGGTGCGTCAGCCCGATCGCCCGCCGGGCCAGGCTCGCCGGCAGGTACGGCCCGGCGTAGAGGCTGCCGTCCGGCTCGACGCGGCGCGCCACCAGCACGCGCGGAAAGGTCTCCGGGACGGTCAGCTTCAGGTACGGGTAGCTCTTGTCGTCGCGGAGCCGGATGTTGTAGCGCGGCTGGCGCTGCTTGATCAGGCTGCTCTCGAGGATCAGGGCGTCAACTGCCGAGTTGGCGACCACGACCTCGAGCCGGTCGGCCTCCGTGAGCAGCGCGTCGATCCGAGGGGACGCCCCCCAGGCGCCGAGGTAGCTGCGGAGGCGGTTCCGGAGCACCGCCGCCTTGCCGACGTACAGCGTCTCGCCGCCCCGCCCGAGGAACAGGTACACGCCGGGCTGCTCGGGCGCGTGGGCGATCTGGCGCTTGAGGTCGTGGATCGGCATGGACTAGAATCACCTGTCCCCGGCGGAGCTGGCGCTCCGACGATTATACGGACGCCCCGAGGAGATGACCTTCACCCGCGCCGTCGGATCGATCTTCAACGTGCCCCTGCGCGGGATCATCCGCGTCTGCATCCGCCTGCGCGTTTCCCCGGACGTCCTCACCTTCTGCGGGCTCGTCCTCAACGTCGTCGCCGCGTGGTACCTGGCCTTCGGCCGGTTCGTGACCGCCGGCGCCTGGATGGCGGTCGCGAACATCTTCGACTACATCGACGGCAAGGTCGCCCGCGAGGGCGGCGTCGTCACGGCGTTCGGCGCCTTCTTCGACTCGGTGATGGACCGGTTCTCGGACATCACGCTCTTCATCGGCTTGATCTCGCTCTACAACAACCTCGGGACGGGCCATCGGGACTACGTCCTCGTCACCTCGCTGGCCATGATGTTCTCGGTGATGACCAGCTACACCAGGGCCCGGGCCGAGTCGCTGATCGAGACGTGCAAGGTCGGCTTCATGGAGCGGCCCGAGCGGATCGTCCTGTTCATGATCGGGGCGTTCACCAACCGCATGGCGGCGGTCCTCTGGGTGATTCTGGTGCTGTCCATCGTGACGGTGCTCGACCGGATGTACATGACGTGGCGCGAACTGAAGGCCGGCCGCAGCCTCGCCGCCGTGCGGGCCGGCACGGCGCCCCCGCCCATCCCCGCCACCCAGCCCGGCATCGTCACGCGCGCCATCACGCTGCCGGCGCTCGTCCTGTGGCGCGGCCTCTTCTGGACCTACGAGCGCGGCACGTGGCAGTACGACGTGATGGTGATCGTGACGCTCGGCTTCGTGCTGCTGACGCCGCCGGGTTGGCTGCACGACCCGACGGCCCAGTTCGGCGCTAGCCCTCTCCAGTGGCTCGTTCGCTGACGCCCCTTCATCCGGGATTCTGAATTCCGGATTCCGGATTCCTAAACGTCCTCCCTCTCGTCGTGCCCGCCCAGGTCGAGCGGCGGGTGCGAGAAGCGGATCTCGCGCGCGGCGATGCGGTCCCGCAGCAGGCGCCGGGTCGCCCCGAACTGCTCGGGCGGCACCGTCAGCACGCCCGCCCACTGCCGGCGGCCGCGCGCCACGAGGAGCGCGAGCGGAGGCCCCGGCCGCCAGGTCAGGCCGTTGATGTCCTTCCACCGCAGGAACCCCCGGTCCAGGCGCACGCCCTCCTCGTAGAAGCCGCGCTTCACCCGCTGCGACAGCGGGTAGAGGTAGCCGTAGTAGGTCAGCATCATCGCCTCGCCGAAGAGGCGCCAGACCGGCCACTGCAGGGCCACCAGCTTGTAGACGATGACCGCGGCCAGGCCGACGGCGATGAGGACCGGGACGAACGCCAGGCGCGGAGGCGCCATGCGCCAGACGAGCACCGCCTGCCGCCGCCGGCGCCAGTCCTGCGCGCCCTCGTACAGGAGCGCCAGGTTCGCGCCGAGGAAGCCGATGCCGAAGAGGATGAGCAGGGTGCCGAACGGGTCCCGCACGCCACCTCCTGCGGGGGCCTACGACGAGGGCTCGGCGCCCGACGACAGGGTCGGATCGAAGCAGCGGCGGCACCGGGCCTCGTACGTGCCTTGCGCCCCGAGGAGGAGCCGGTCGCTGCTCGCGACGAGGCGCTGCGTGTGATTGGCCGGATTGCCGCACACCATGCAGATGGCCAGCGTCTTGGTGATGTACTCCGCGACCGCCAGGAGCTGCGGCATCGGCTCGAACGGCTTCCCGAGGTAGTCCTGATCGAGGCCGGCCACGATGACGCGCTTGCCCCGGTCGGCCAGCGCGTTGCAGACGGCCGGCAGATCGGCGTCGAAGAACTGCCCTTCGTCGATCCCCACGACCTCGGTGCCCTCGTCGACGGCCTGGAGCAGCTCCGCCGAGGAGGCGACGGTCTGCGAGGGGATGCGCATTTCGCTGTGCGACACGATCTCGTCGTCGGCGAAGCGCGTGTCGAACTGGGGTTTGAAGATCTGCACCTTCTGGCGCGCGATCTGGGCCCGGCGGAGGCGGCGGATCAGCTCCTCGCTCTTGCCGCTGAACATGCTGCCGCACACGACCTCGATCCACCCGGCGTGCCGCGTCCGCTCGATGTCCATGTCAATACGCCGAGGCTGCGATCCCGGCCTCCATCAGCCACTCCCGAGCGGCAGGCCCCCGTCCTCGAGCCCCGCTCGCCCGCCGCGGCCGGCGGGCGGGGAATCCGGCGGAGGCGGCCCCCTTACGCTCGCGACTGGTACTCCCCCGATTCCGTGTTGACACGCACCCGGTCGCCGACGGTGATGAACGGCGGCACCTGCACCACGAGCCCGGTCTCGAGTGTCGCCGGCTTGAGCTGCGCGCTCGCCGTGGCCCCCTTGATCGCAGGCGCCGTCTCGATGACCGCCAGGTCCACCGTCTGCGGCAGCTCGATGCCCACCGGGTCGGCCCCGAAGAACTCCACCTTGATCACCGACTCGGCCACCAGGAAGCCCGCCATCTCGCCCAGCACCTCGTCGGCCAGGCTGATCTGCTCGTACGTCCGCGTGTCCATGAAGTGGTGGCCCGACGAATCGCTGTACAGGTACTGCATCTCGACTTCGTCGAGGCTGGCACGCTCGATGACGTCTTCGGATCGCAGCCGCTGCTCCTGCAGCGTCCCGTTCCGCAGGTTGCGAAGCTTCACCCGGACGAACCCGCGCAGGTTGCCGGGTGTCACGTGCTGGCGGTCGAGAATGCGGTAGAGCTCGCCGTCGAGCACGATCAGGTTGCCCTTTCGCAGGCGCGTGGCTTGAACCGAACTCATGGACTGTCCTATGGTCGCCCCGCCAGGGGGCCGGTGCGGGCTTCCGAGGCCGCTCGGCGGCTGTAAACCCTTAGAATCGTAGCACATGACCCAGGCAGGTCCAAACATGTTACGATGCGAGTCGTGGCGTTTTCCCGCTGGGATCCCCTGCACGATCTCCTGGCCCTCCACGAGCGGATGAACCGGCTCGGTTCCGAGGACGCTCCCGGCTGGACGCCGGCCGTGGATCTCTACGAGACGGGCGACCGCTTCGTGCTCAGCATCGAGCTGCCCGGCCTGGTGCGGGACCAGATCAAGATCGAGTTGCAGCACGACACGCTCACCGTCCGCGGCGACCGGCCGGTCGCGCGGGAGGAGGGCGCCCAGTTCCACCGCGTCGAGCGCGGCCACGGTCCGTTTTCCCGCTCGTTCCCGCTGCCGCAGCCCGTCGATGCCGACGCCATCGCGGCCGAGTTCCGCGACGGCGTGCTGACGATCGTGGTCCCGAAGGCGGCCCCGGCCTCGCGCCGCATCCAGGTGGACTGACATGAAGCGCCTCGCCTTCGCCGTCGTCGCCATCCTCATGGGCTTCTTCGCAGGCCTGGTCATGACCGGCCGGCTGCACCGCGCGCCGGCGGGCGAGGTCGCGGCGGCCGCGCAACCCGGCGGCGGCGATCAGGCCGCCGCCCCGGCCGGCGCCGGCGCCCGCGCCGCTGCCGGCCTGCCCGACTTCACGGCCGTCGCCGACCGCGCCGTCGGCGCGGTGACGAACATCTCCTCGGCGCAGGTGGTCCGCTCGTCGAACTCGCCGTTCGCCAACGATCCGTTCTTCCGCTACTTCTTCGGCGACGACATGGACCTGTTCGGCGGGCGCGACCGGCGCGAGGCCAGCCTCGGGTCGGGCGTGGTCGTGTCGAGCGACGGCTACATCCTCACCAACAACCACGTCGTCGGCAGCGACACCGCGGAGATCACGGTGGCGCTCGCGGACAAGCGCGAACTGCGCGCCGACCTGGTCGGCACGGATCCCTACACCGACATCGCGCTGCTGAAGGTCCGCGCAACGGGGCTGCCGACCATCCCGTGGGGCGATTCGTCCAGGCTCAAAGTGGCCGAGTGGGTCCTCGCCATCGGCAACCCGTTCCAGCTCAATCAGACCGTCACCCTCGGCATCGTGTCCGCCGTCGGGCGGGCCAACGTCGGCGTGGCGGCCTACGAGGACTTCATCCAGACGGACGCCGCCATCAACCCGGGGAACTCGGGAGGCGCCCTGATCAACGCGCGCGGCGAGCTCGTCGGCATCAATACGGCCATCTACAGCCAGAGCGGCGGCTACCAGGGCGTGGGGTTCGCCGTGCCGAGCAACCTCGCGCGGCGGGTGATGACCGATCTCATCAGGTACGGCGAGGTGCGGCGCGGCTCGCTCGGATACCTCCAGGTGCGCGAGATGAACGAGTCGCTCGCGCAGCAACTGGGCCTCCCGGCGGCCAAGGGTGTGCTTGTCGAGCGCATGGCGCGCGACTCGGCGGCCTACGACGCCGGCATCCGCCCCGGCGACGTGATCGTGTCCTTCAACCGGAAGAGCGTCGAAGACAGCGGCCAGCTGCTGAGGCTGATTGCCGACTCCCCCATCGGCAGCAGCGTGACCGTGGGCGCCTACCGCGACGGCCGCATGATCGAGCTCAAGGCCCAGGTCGGCGCGATGCGGCAGCGGACGACGGCGAGAAGGTAGACGCCGCGGGGCTCCCGGCCGCGACGCACCGCCACGCGAGATCCGTCCCCGAGCGGATGCCGATGCGCGGCGTCCACACGACGTCGTCCACCGGCACGCCGCGATCCTCGATCCAGAGCCCCGCCCCGTTTCGACCCGCCCGCTTCGTGAGATCCGCGCGGTTCTCGGCGAGGGTGATCCCGAGGGCCCTGGCGAGGTTGCCGGGGCCGCGGCACAGGTGATGGGCCGGCAGTGCGCGGGCACTGCCCCGGCGCCGCGCCCCGCCGGGCCCGCGGCCGACGCGGCGGCGGCGCATCAGGTCTACGCCCTCGATCGGCTCGAGGGCCCGGATGAGCACGGCGGCCGGGAAGCCGCGCCGCTCGGTCACGGCGTTCACCAGGTAGTGCATGCCGTAGGTGAAATAGACGTAGGCGCGGCCAGGCGCGCCGTAGAGCGGCTGGTTGCGCGGCGTGGGGCCGGACGCGGCGTGGCAGGCGGGGTCCGACTCGCCGATGTACGCTTCCGTTTCGACGATCAGGCCCGACGCCAGCCCCTCGGCGTCCCGGCGCACGAGCACCTTGCCCAGCAGGTCGCGGGCCACCTCGAGCGTGGGGCGCTCGTAGAACGTCCGCGGCAGCGGGCGCGGGCCGCCGGGCCGCCTCCCGCTCATCGCGCCCGCGGCGCCGCCCTGTCCCGGGGCACCAGCCGCTTCTGCGATCGCTCGGCGGCCGCCGCCACCAGGTCGGCGCGATCCGCCGCCAGTGCCGCGAGCGTCTCGAGCGACGCCTGCGACCCGGTGATGCCGAGCACCTCCGCGATGCCCGCGCGCACCTTCTGGTCCTTGTTTGCCGCCAGCGCGGCCAGCTCCGCGGCCGCCGGCGGCCCGAGTTCGACGAGGTAGTCGAACGTGTCCGACTCGAGCAGCGAGTACTTGAACCCCTCGACGAGCTTGGGCAACTGGCTGTAGTCCCGGTTCAGGGCGCGGGCGAACGCCCGCGCGTACGTCACGTACGGCGACTGGTCCCGCCCCGTCCGCGACTCCATCTCCCTCATCGCGGCCTCGTCGCCCGTCCGGCCGATGCCCTCGATGGCGAGCCGGCGGATATGCGCCTCCCGGTGCCCGAGCTGGGCCAGGAACACGGGCAGGCTGCCCGGATGCGCGATCTTGGCCAGCGCGTCGAGAGCCGTCATCCCCTCGACGCCTTTCTTGTAATAGTTGTACAGGTCGGTGAGCGACTGCACCCCTCGCTCGTACCGCATCTCGCCCAGCGCGCCCATCGACGCCAGGCGCACGTCCTCGTCCGGGTCGTTCATGCCGACCACGATCTGGTCGCCCACCTCGGTGCGCTGAGCCGTCAACTCGGGGCTGGCGCCGGGGCTCTGGCGGGCGGCGCCCATCAGGCGCCCGAGCGCGTGCGTGGCGGCCAGGCGCATCAGGGGGTCGGGCTCGCGCAGGATGGCCATCAGGGCGTTGACCGCGGCCCGTCCGTCGGGAAACTGGCCCTGCCTGACGAGAGGCCGCCCGAGCACGGCCAGCGCGTACGCAGCATCGAAGCGAATGCGGAGGTTGGGCGAGGCCGCCGCGCCGATGAGGCCCCGGATGACTTCCGGCGGGGCGAGGTTGGGGATGGTGACCCCTTCGCGCTGGACGAAGGCGTAAAGCGGCAGGGTGGCGCCCTTCTCGCGGATGAGGCCGCGCCCGAACTCGCGCGTGTGCCGCTCGTCCACCAGGTACATGGACACGAGCCCCTCGATGGCGGCGGCGCGCACCCGGTCGTCGGGGTCCGCCAGGAGCGGCGCGATCGCGGGCGCCGCCTCGAGGTACCCCGCTTCGCGCAGCAACTGGATTGCGCCCAGCCGCGCCTTCGCGTCGGGACTCTTGAGCGACTCGACGACCTGCTCGAAGGCGACCTGCCGGCCTTGCGGCGGCGCGGCAGCGGCCGCGGCGCCCGCCGGCAGCCACAGAAGGAGGCCGGCGACGATTCCGGCGAGAACCCGCTCGCTCATGCCAGTGCTCCCAGTTCCTCGGCGCGGCGGTTCGCCGTCAGCACCGCCCGCAGGAAACGCCCGGTGTGCGAAGCGGGCACCGAAGCGACTTCCTCCGGCGTGCCGACGGCCACGACCCGCCCGCCGCCGTCTCCGCCCTCGGGGCCGAGGTCGATCACGTAGTCCGCGGTCTTGATCACGTCCAGGTTGTGCTCGATGACGAGCAGCGAGTGCCCCGCCTGCTGCAGCCGGCGGAAGGCGGCGAGCAGCCTGGCGATATCGTCGAAGTGTAACCCGGTTGTCGGCTCGTCGAGAATGTAGAGCAGGCGCTCGCCGCCGGAGGCGGCCAGGTGGGCCGCGATCTTGATCCGCTGCGCCTCGCCGCCCGACAGCGTCGTCGCCGGCTGGCCCAGCCGCAGGTACCCCAGGCCGATCTCGTCGAGCACGTGCAGGCGCCGCAGCACCTTCGGCGAGCCGCTGAAGAACCCCAGCGCCTCCCGGACGGTCATCTCGAGCACCTGGTGGATGGTCTTCCCCCGCAGCGCCACCTCGAGGACGCGCGGCTTGAACCGCCTCCCCTCGCAGACGTCGCAGGGCACGAAGACGTCGGCGAGGAACTGCATCTCCACCCGCACCTGGCCCTCCCCTTCGCAGGCCTCGCACCGGCCGCCGGGAACGTTGAAGGAGAAGTGACTGGCCGTCAGCCCGGCGGCGCGGGCGTCCTTCGTGGCCGCGAACAGCTCGCGGATGGGGTCGAACGCCTTCAGGTACGTCACCGGGTTCGAGCGCGGCGACCGCCCGATGGGCGACTGATCGACCAGGATCGCGTCGGTCACGTATTCGGCGCCCTCGATGCGGCGGTGCGCCCCGACACGCCGCTCGGCGCCGCCCTTCAGGCGCTTGATCCCCGGGTAGAGGATGCCGTGCACGAGCGTCGACTTGCCCGAACCGCTCACGCCGGTGACGACCGTGAGCGTGTTCAGCGGGATGTCCACGTCGATGCCGCGCAGGTTGTGCTCGGCGGCGCCCAGCACCCGGAGGCGCTGGCCCGAGCCGTGAAACCTCGCCGCGGGCACCGCGATCGACAGTTCGCCGCGCAGGTACCTGGCCGTGAGAGACCGCGGCTCGCCCAGGAGCCCCTCGAGGCCTCCGCTGTAGATGACCCGCCCGCCCTGCTCGCCCGCCCCGAGCCCGAGGTCGACGATGTGATCGGCCACGCGGATCATGTCGGCGTCGTGCTCGACGACGAGCACCGTGTTCCCCTGGTCGCGCAGCTCGTGCAGGATGTCGATCAGGCGGCCGTTGTCGCGCGGGTGGAGGCCGATCGACGGCTCGTCGAGGACGTAAAGCGTTCCGACCAGCGCCGAGCCGAGGGCCGAGGCGAGGCTAATCCGCTGCGACTCGCCGCCCGACAGCGTCGAGGACAGGCGGTCGAGCGTCAGGTAGTCCAGGCCCACGTCGCTCAGGAACTCAAGCCGCCGGCGGATCTCGCCCAGCAGCTTCTCCGCCACCGCCGCGTCCTTCTCGCCGAGCGCCAGGCCCGCGAAGAAGCGCCGCGCGTCCTTGACGGTCAGCCGGCACACCTCGTCGATCGTCCGGCCGCCCACCCGCACGTCGCGCGCCTCCGGCCGCAGGCGCGTGCCACCGCAGTCGGGGCACGTCAGGTAGCCCCGGTACCGGCTCAGGAACACGCGGACGTGCACCTTGTACTTCTTGCGATCGAGCCAGCGGAAGAACCCGCGGATGCCCTCGTACTCCTCGCCGTCTCCATCCACCACGAACGCCCGCTCGTCGGCCGTCAGGCTCGTCCACGGGACGTCCAGGCGCACGCCCCTCCGGCGCGCCGCCCGCTTGAGCGTCGCCAGGCAGCTCCGGTAGTGCGGCTTGCTCCACGGCTCGATGGCGTTCTGGTTGATGGACTTGGACGGGTCCGGCACCACCAGGTCCAGATCGATCTCGATGATGTTCCCGAACCCGTGGCAGGTGGCGCAGGCGCCGTACGGGTTGTTGAACGAGAACAGCCGCGGCTGCGGATCCTCGTACGCGATCCCGCAGGCCCGGCACTCGAAGCGCTCCGAGAACACGTGCATGCGGTCGGGCAGCTCCACGGCAAAGGCGGCCCCGTCGCCCTCGGCGTAGGCCGTCTCGATCGAGTCGGTCAGCCGGGCCACGATGCCCGGCTCCACGACGAGGCGATCGACGATCACGTGCAGTTCGGGCCGGCCCGCGAGCGCCGCCGGATCGGCCTCGTCGAAGTCCGCCGCGCGCCCCTCGACGAGCAGCCTCCGGAAGCCCTTCTTCCGCAGCGCTTCGAGCGTGGCCGCCACCGCCGCGCTCCTGCCGTCGCCGTTCATGGCGCCGTCCGGGGCCGGCGCTCCGTCCGCGCCGGCTGCCGACGGACTCTCCACACCGTCGCCGTCCTCCAGGCCCCCCTCCGCGATCTCCTCGACGGCGTCCGCCAGCTCCGCGGACTCGGGCGCGACGGGGAGCATCGCGACATCGAAGCCCAACAACAGCCTCGTGCCTGCCGGCAGAGACGCCAGCCGCGAGGCGACCACTTCGGCCGTCTCCCGCATGACCTCCTGCCCGCACTGGCGGCAGAAGGTCCGGCCGACCCTGGCGAAAAGCAGGCGAAGGTAATCGTAGATCTCGGTGGTCGTGCCGACGGTCGAGCGCGGGTTCCGGATGCTGTTCTTCTGGCGAATCGCGATTGCCGGCGAGACGCCGTCGACGGCATCCACGTCCGGCTTCTCCATCCGCTCCAGGAACTGGCGGGCGTACGCCGACAGCGACTCGACGTAGCGCCGCTGGCCCTCGGCATAGATCGTGTCGAAGGCGAGCGACGACTTGCCCGAGCCGCTGACGCCGGTGATCACCACCAGGCGGCCGGACGGCAGCGTCAGGCTGACGTTCTTGAGGTTGTGGGTTCGCGCCCCGCGGACGACGATGCCCGCCGTTTCAGGGGCGCCGGTTTCTGCCATGTCGCGCCGCTGCCCTACTGTGCCGTCGTGAGGTGGACCCCTAAATCAACAATCGTAGCACACGGGCGCAGAAGCAGAGGGGATCGGGGGTTGAGGATCGGAGACCGGGGATCGGAGACTGGGGATCGCGAACCGGGGATCGGGAACCGGGGATTGGCGACCGGGGATTGGGGGGCCGGCGGCCAGCCGCCGGCCCCCGGCCCCCCGCCCCCCGGCTCTCAGAAGAGGTTGGTGTACTTGCTCCAGAGGTCCTCCGCCAGCTTCCAGTAGGCGTCGACGGCGCCGTTGGCGACCTCGTGCGAGTACTTCGTCAGGAACACGCGAGCCTTCGCCGGGTCCTGCTGGTAGAGGGCCAGCGCTTCCGCTTCGACCGCTGCCTGGTTCGCCCAGGCCTTGTCCTCGATGGGCCGCCAGACGGCTTCGATGTCCTTCACCATCGGCTGCCAGCGAAGGAACGCGAGCTGGCTGACCTGTCGGAACGCCCACCACGCCGAGTCGCGCCGGAACTTCGTCCGCCCGTCCACCATGTAGCGCTCCGGCATCTGCTCGATGCCGATGTAGAACGGCGTGTGCGGCGTCGTCACCGGGTTGTCGTACCCGAGCCAGACGACGCCGCCGATGGGATCCGGCAGCCACTTCCGCGACTGGGTGATCTGGAGATAGGTCGCGCGCTTGCAGGCGATCGTCCGCTCGGGGGTGACGTTGAAGAGCTCGAGGTAGTCGTTGTTCATGAACGGCGTGGCCACCGGGCTCTTCGTCGCCTTCCCCGACGCATCGACCTTCCACAGGCTGCGCGTCACGTCGAAGGGCGTGCCCTCGTAGGCGTCCCGGAAGATGTCGAGCACGTCCCTGACCGACAGCTTCTTCTCGGGCTTCACCGAGATCGGGTAGTGCTCGGAGTTCGGATCCAGCCGCAGCGACGGCGCGATGCGGCTCAGAGCGCGCCATTCGCGGCGCCGGCTCCCCAGCGCGCTGCGCGTGCCGTACACCGTGCAGAACTCGAAGGCTTCGCCGCTCGACGGGCTCCACCAGCCCAACTCCTCGGCCAGCGAGTAGACGTTGGACGACGCCAGGTACCGATCCGGGTCCTTCAGATCGATTCTCCGGATGCGCGGGGCGTTCGCCGACACCGATACCTCGTCGTCCGGGATCCGCACCGCCGCCCAGACCGCGCCTTTCTTGCCGCGCCCCGGCCCGAGGATTTCGAACAACCAGACCTCGTCCTTGTCCGCGAAGGTGAAGGCCTCGCCCCAGTCGTTGTAGCCGTGCTCCTTCGTCAGGGCGTCGGCGATGCGGATGGCCTCGCGCGCGGTCTTCGCCCGCTCGAGCACCAGGCGGTACAGCTCCGGGCAGTCGATGATGCCGGCCTCGCTCCTCAGCTCGCGCTTGCCCCCGAAGGTGGTCTCCCCGATTGCGAGCTGGTGCTCGTTCATGATCGGGTAGGCCGCGTTCAGGTACTTGTGGGTGCGCGCCGCCTGCGGGATCTCGCCGGCCGGGACGCGGTCGGGATCGTTCGGGCCCTTGGATTCCTTCGGATCCATCCAGACTACGGCCATTGCGCCCGGCTTGTGCGACTGGGCGGGCACGATGTCCATCCACGTGCGGTCGGTGTTGCTGTCGCACGAATGCGAGGTCATCGTCGAGCCGTCCGCCGACGCGGCCTTGCCGACGAGGATGCTCGTGCAGCCCTCGCACTCGCAGAACTGGCCGTCGGCCTGCGCGGCGGAGCCGGCGGATGAGCCGGGCGCCTGGCCGTCGAGGACGAGGCCGGGCTGGAGCCAGAGCAGCGCGCCGGCGGCGGCGCCCAGGAGCAGGTGGCGGAGGCGGAGACGGGGTCTCGTGGACATGGGATCGTTCCCTCGGAAGCGGGCCGGAGCCCTGGCGCCGAGAGGATACCACGTCCAACCGCGGGGTCAGATCCGCAGATCCGCGGATCCGGCCCCGCGATCAGCGGCGGAGCATGTAGGCGAGCTTGACGAAGAACCCGTCGGTCGTGCGCCTGTACCCGGGCGCGTTGTAGAGGGTCGGGTCCTTCGCGAGGCTGCTGCCGTAGCCGAAGAACGCCACCGTCCCCGGCGTCGGTTCGAACGAGACCAGCCAGTCCGTCCGCAGCCCCTTCGACGAGGTTCGGCCGGCCGGCGCGCCGCCGATGCAGATGGGCGCATGGGTGAACGGATCCTGGAGCGCAGAGCGGCGCGCGTGCTCGTACTCGGTGACGACGCGGAAGAAGAGCGAGCGGCGCGGCTGGTACTCGAGCTTGAGCCTCGGGATCGTGGACTGCGCGTACTCGGAGCCGTCCCAGTCGCGCGTGATGCGCCGGACCGCCAGGCTGCCCTCGATCCGGATCGACGCCGTCGGGCGGAGCCCCAGCATGGCGCTGGCGCTCGTCTGCGTCCCGTCCGAGGCCTCGGCGTAGATCGGCGTGCCGGCGCGTCCCGCGGCCAGACTGACGTTCAGGAACCGGAACACGGGCGTCGTCAGCGTGTACATGCCGCCCCAGTTCGTGACGCCGTCCGGCACGACGAACGGGCGCACAGAGCCGCCGGGGCCGGACACCGCGTAGGAGGCGTACATCTCCGGCTCGAAGTGCGCGAACGTGCGGCTCATCCACGCGCCGAGGTTCCATCCGCCGCGCAGCGTCGCGCTCAGGTTCAGCGAGTCGGTGCCTTCGAGCGGCCGCGTCTTCAGGAAGTCCCGGTACAGCCAGATCCGGTCCGGGCCGAAGAAGACGGAGACGTTCTGCAGCAGCGCGCCCTGGCTCCCGTAGGCCGAAAGCCGGTTGGTCGCACGGACCTCGACGATGTTGCTGCGCGGCACGTAGCCTGTCTGCGTCTCGAAGCTCGTCCCGTACCCGAGGAGCTTGTAGTTGAACCCCCACTGCCGCGCCGTCCGGTCGAACTCCGCCGTCCACATCGGGGCGCTGCGCGTCACGCCGCCCGACTCGGTCCACGATCCGCCGGCCTGGCCCAGCAGGTAGTACAGCTTCTTGAAGACGATGCGCGCGTCGGCGGCAAGGACGCGGTTGTAGCCCGACGGCCCGCTGCGGTCCGTGAACGTGACGCCGGCCAGGGAGTCGGTCCCGATGTCGCGGCGGACCCGGCCGACTGTGACCCAGGCATGGCCGTCGCCCGTGTCGTCGGCGGCGGCGAGAAGCGCGACGCCTGTCCTGCCGAGCTTCCCGGTCACCTTCGCCCCGGCCGCCGGGTTCGCGATCCGGCGCGTATAGACCAGGCGGCCGGGCGTCGCGAACAGCTCGATGCCCTCGAGGAAGAAGGGCCGCTTCTCGTCGTAGTAGAGGGCGAATCGCTCGTTCACCGTGACCTGCGCCGCGTCCGACTCGACCTGGCTGAAATCGGGGTTGGCCGTCGCGTCGAGCGACACGTTCGTGAACCCGAGGCGGACGTTGGCGCCCGGACCGAACGCCGTGCGGCCGCGGGCGAATCGCCCGCCGGCCCCGAGCGCGCCCTCGTTGGACGCCGTGATGAAGGGCTGGATCTCCGTGACCGTGCCGCGCTGGAGATCGTACAGGCCCTCCATCGTCCCGCCCTGGGCCAGGAAGCTCGCGATGCGCTTCGCGTCGGTCCAGGTCTCCTGGCGGCCTGCGCGCTGGGTCTTCCGGGCGACGTTGATCCCCCAGGTCATCGGCCCGCCGCTCGGGTAGCGCAGGCTCTTGAACGGGATGCGCACCTCGACGGTGTAGCCCTCGGGGGTGAGGCGGCCCTTCGAGTCGAACTGGTAGTCCGGGCTCAGGTCCACCGTGCCCGACATCATGCCCGCGGCGCCCGGCCCGTGCATGTAGCCCGCGGTGAACGCGCCCTCGGTGTGGACGCCGTCCTCCTGCACCCCGAGCGGGTTGACGCCGAAGAGGAACGCCCGGCGGCGGTCGTTGAAGGTGTCGAGGAAGATCCGCACCCAGTCGTCGTTGGCGATGTTGTCGCGGTCCGAGACGTTGGCGCGGACGGACCCGGGCTCCGAGTCGAAGGCGACAATGCCGATGTGGAGCGCCTTCGGCGAGTACCAGACGAGGACCTCCGTCCGCTCCGTCGCCGGCCGGCTGTCCACCGGCTGGTACTCGGAGAAGCCCCCCAGCCGCACCGCCCGCGACCACGCCGGCTCGTCGAGGCGGCCGTCGATCGACACGACCTCGTCGATGCGCGGCACGACGAACGACGGCCCGCCCTTGCCGTCCACGATGCCGCCCGGGGCCGCCTGGTTCGGCGGCGCCTGCGATGGCGAAGCCTGCGGCGCGGGCGCCTGGACCGGAGGCGGAGGCGCCAGGGGATCGAGGAGGAGGCCGACGAGCAGGACCAGAGACACCATCGGTTTGGAATCCGGGGAATGCCGATCGCGCCCAGGCCGAGCGGAGCGGGCCTCCCAGTCTACGCGATTCCCAGGCCCGGTGTCAGCCGGGCCGCGGCGCCGGTGCGCACCTCGCAGGCCTGTGCGCTAGGATGAGGTGGAGTTGGCAACGATGCCCTACCGGGTCCTGGCTGCGGCCGTCGTCCTGCTGCACCTCGCGTTCGTCGTGTTCGTGGTCGCCGGCGGTCTGCTCGTCCTTCGGCGGCGGTGGGCGGCGGCCGTGCACCTTCCCGCCGCCGCGTGGGGCGTTTTCGTCGAGTTCAGCGGCCGCATCTGCCCGCTGACGCCCCTCGAGAACCGCCTGCGCGCGCTCGGCGGCGGCGCGGCCTATTCGGGCGACTTCGTCGACCAGTACCTGATGCCGGTCCTCTACCCGCCCGGCCTCCGCCGCGGCGTCCAGGTCGCCCTCGGCCTCTTCGCCCTGGCCGTCAACGCCGCCGTGTACGCCTACGCCTGGCGGAGCGCCCGCCGGCGCAGGATGGGCGGGCGCCGGTGACTGCGGGAGGACGCGGGCCCGCCGCGCCGCGCTAGCAGCCGCCGGCGATCTTCTTCTGCGGCTTCGGCGCCTTCGGCGCCTCCGCCTTGGCGCTCGCGATCATCTGCAGGATGTCGCCGCGCGCCTGCGTGCGGAACCGCGTGACGTCCGCGGCCCAGCGGCTGAGCCCCTCGACCGGGGCGGGCGGCTCGGCCCCGAGATACGCCGCCTGGAAGGCCGCGAAGCCGCCCTTCAGCACGACCGCGTTCTCGTAGCCCAGGTCGATCATCAGGCGGCTGGCGGCGTGCTCCTCGGCCTCCGTCTCCCCCACGATCACCTTCTTGACGTGCCTCGGCGACAGCACCGCCATCGCGTCATGGCCGAAGAACTGCCGGATGGGCAGGTTCTTCGCGCCCGGCAGCGACTGCCGCGCGAAGGCCTCGGGCGGCCGGATGTCCACCACCTGAACGCGCGGGTCGCGATCGACGAGCCGGTACGCCAGTTCGTCGATGTCCATCTTCTCGGCCGGGTGCGCCGCCAGGAACGCCGGGTCGGACGCGCGCGCGATCATGCTCGTCTTGCGGTCGGGCAGGACCAGGAGCACGAGGCCGACCGCCAGCAGCGCCGCGCCGGCCGCCACGTGCCGCTTCGTCTTGAACTCGCTCGACGGCCCCGCCCCGCCCGCCACCTTCTTCTCGATGAGCGTGGTCACGGCGAACGCGGTCACAGCCACCACGATCAGCAGGAACGCGAAGAGCCCCTGCGACATGCCGAGCGAATCGAACACCTTGATGTCGCCGAGGGAGGTCGATTCGTAGAACCCCTTGTAGAGCGGGTAGAGCTCGCCGAAGCCGAACACGCCGATCGCGCCGCCCAGCACGAAGAACATCGCGTCGACCTTGCCGATGACGGCGGCGCACAGGCTCGTCCCGGGGCAGTAGCCGCCGAGGATGAAGCCCGCGCCCATGATGGCGCCGCCGACGATGGCCGGCGCCAGCCAGGTGGGGTTGACGAAGATGACGTCGAGGTCGAGCAGGCCGAAGTAGCCGAGCAGCAGGGTGCCGCTCATGGCCGTCACCGCCGCCGTGAAGAACACGCGCAGCACGGTGAAGTCGTAGCCGTAGAACACCCCGGCGAGCTTGCGGGACGAGGAGAAGCCCGCCTGCTCGAGTGTGACGCCGAAGCCCGTCCCGAGCAGGAACGCGATGACGAGGTTCAGCTCGTTCGAGATCAGGTCGGGCACGAACGGTCCCATCATGTGAGCGCCCTCCCCTGCTCAGATCCAGAGCCTGCGGGCGAAGAACGCCAGCAGGTAGCCGGTCCCGAAGATGGCCATCATCGTGACGAACCCGGCAGTGGACAGGACGGCCATGCCGCTCAAGGCCGCGCCGCTCGTGCACCCGCGCGCGAACTGGGCGCCGATGCCGAACAGCGCGCCGCCGACGGCCGCGAAGACCCACCGGACCCAGCGCCGCGACACGCGGGGGCCGGCTTCCGTCACCAGCCTCAGCCGGCCGGCCGCGAGGCCGGAGAAGTACGCGCCCAGCATGACGCCCAGCACCTCGAAGACCAGCCACGCCTTCAGCGGGTGCTCGGCGCCGGGCGCGACGTAGGGGCCGTAGAAGGCCGACCGCGCGGCGTGTTCCGGGGCCGCCGCGGCCACCGACGCCACGACGACGCTCTTCACCGCCCCGCTCGCGCCGAGGCCGCGCCCGGTGATGAAGATCGTCGCGAGCAGCACCAGGCCGAGGAAGAACCCGGCCAGGTAGGGATTCATGTACTTCGTCTGCACGGCAGGTTCTCCTACGCCGAGGCGGCGGGCCCGTGAGGATCCTCGTCCGGCAGGTCCTCGTAGCCGGTGATCATCGCCTTCAGGTTCGACGTCAGCGTCTGCCCCGTCGTGATCAGGTAGAGGTGCGTGATCACGAACGCCAGCAGCAGGAACGCGCCCGCGGTGTGCGCGATCGCCACCCACTCGAGCCCGCCCACCTTGAGGCTGACCACCGAGTAGCGCTGCGGGTAGCGGTAGAACATGTAGACCAGCCCCGAGCCCACCATGAGCGGGATCAGGAACGTCTTGAGGCCCGCGTAGACCAGCTTCTGCAACGGGTTGAGCTTGCTGAGCGGCGTCTTCTTCGTCGGGTGCGGCGCGCCGCGGAAGATGCCGGACAGGTAGTAGTCCGCCTGCTTGAGCAGGTTCTCCCGCGTCGGCACGTACTGCCTCCACTCGCCCGTCGTCAGGTGCCAGAAGCCCGCGAAGGCGATGAGCACCATGAGGGCGTACGCCGCCGTGCTGTGATACGCCACCGCCTGCTCGAAGCCGAAGAAGTGGATCGAGCCGTGGATCTCGAACCCCGTCAGCGCGAGGAAGAGGATCAGGACCGCCTGGGCCCAGTGCCAGAAGCGCTCGAACCCGCCGTACACGTAGTGCCTCATGACCGCTCCGTCCCTTCCGTCTCCGACGCGGCGTCGGCGGCCGCCTCCGGCTGAGCGTCCAGCGCCGCGCCGGGCGCCGGCTCAGGCCGCGCGTCCAGCATGGCCCGGCGCTTCCGCCGGGCGGCAACGGCGCGACCGGCGCCGTGGAGACAGACGCCGGCCAGGGTGGCGGCGAGCAGCCCTACGCCGGCGGCGTCCACGGGCCCGTTGCGGTCCCGTCCCGGCAGGTAGAAGCCGCCCACGGCCGCGAGCCGGCCGTTCTTGCGCGTGTGGCACTCGTTGCAGCCGACGGTCTGCGATGTCGGCGACACCATGTGGTTCACCGGCCACGTCATCTCGGTCTCGACGAAGCCGTACTTGCCGCTGTACGGCAGGCCGACCAGCCTCATGCCCTCTTCGTTGGCCTTCGGCCAGTCGAACTCGGTCCAGTAGCCGCCGTCGCCGGGCACCGTCGAAACCAGCTTGGGCTGGATGAGGTAGCGGTACTCGGCGTCGTAGATCTGCTTCCCGCGGTGGATCTTCACCGGGTAGATCTTGGCGTCCGGATCGTCGTAGCTGCCGTGGAGCGTGTTGATCTTCACCGGCCGCGACGGATCGATCCGATCCCCGATCAGGTAGTGCGACGCCGTGCCGTTGAACCAGATGTACTCGGGCTTGACGTTCGTGCCCCAGGTGAAGGAGCCCTTGATCGACAGGTAGGTGTCCTCGCCGTGGGGGCCCTTCTCCTCGATGGGCTTGCCGTCCTGCAGCCGGCCGGCCGTGGACCAGTCCCAGGTGAGCTTCGTCGGGTTCACCTTCGCGTACACCGGGATGTGGCACGTCTGGCAGGCCACCTTCAGCGTGTGGCTGTTCAGGACGCCGTCGGCGTGCGGCAGCGTCGAGTGGCACGTCTCGCACTCCACGCGGTTCCGGTTCATCGACGACACCGAGTACATCTTGCCGAGCATCTGGTGCTTCGACGCCGTGTGGCAGTCCACGCACTCCATGTCCAGGCCGTCGGTCCCCATGTGGACGTCCACCGTCTTCGGCGAGTCGAGCAGGGCCGTCTCCAGGTCGCCGTGCTTGACGTTGTTGCCGCCGCCGCCCAGGAAGTGGCAGGTGCCGCAGTTCAGCCGCTGGGGCTTCCCGACGCGCTGCGCGACCCTGGCCAGGTCGACCGAGGGATCCGGCATCCCGGCCCCGCCCGCCGCCTTCGTGTACTCGCCGCTGTTGTCGTGGCAGCTCAGGCAGTCCACGTTGAGGGGGTTCGTGAAGTCGAACGACGCCTCGGCGTAGCCGTACCCCGCGTGGCAGCGGTTGCAGCTCGGCTCGTTGCCGGTCACGCCGATGCAGAAGTTGTTCACCAGGTTCTTCTTGCCGACGCTCCGGATGCCCTGGCCCGGGATGTACTCCGTGCGCTCCCAGTTCCAGTGGCTGGAGCGCATCACTTCCTCGTCGCGGCCGTTGTGGCAGGCGATGCAGGCGGAGGTGACCTCCTGCGGCTTCTTGAACCGCGCCTGCAGCTGCGCGAACTTCGTGTGGTCCACCGACGGGCCCGCGCGCCGGGCGTACTGCCGGCTGAGCTTTTCCAGGGGGGTCTGCTCCGTGCTCTTGGTGTGGAGCTCGCCGACGATGAGCGCGGCGGCCACGCCGAGAACCAGGAGCCCGAACAGGATTTTTCTCATGTCGTGGTGACCTCAGGCGGCCCGGGCCGACGCGACGGCCGCCGGCTGGCCCGTGCCTCGCGCCGGGACCGCGGGGAGCGGCCGGGCGCCGCCGGCGCGGCGCCCGGTGCACTGCGTCCGGACACAGGGATTCACGCGGCCGCCGTTGCGTGACGCGCCGCGGCCGGTCAGGCGGGCTTCAGGATCCGGCACACGCGCTCGGCGTTCTCGCGCACCTCGTCCCGGACGCGCGGGAACATCCCGACGAAGATGCCGTCGGTCGGCTTGATGCTCGCGAACGCCGTCCTGAACGCCTCGTCCATGGCGCGCTCGCCGACCCGGCCCGCCGCGAGGATCTTGTAGGCGAAGCACGGCTTCTTTGTCTGCTGCATGAAGCGGTACATGCGGGGCGGATCGCTCTGCAGGTAGATCTCGGACGGCATCTCGAGGAGTTCGCCGCCGAGCACCTTCCGCCACTCGTCGTTCGTGCGGGTGATGTTGTAGACGCAGCCCGCGTAGAAGTCCACGTCCCAGCCCTGGTCCTCGACGAGCGCGAGGACCTCCGGCTTGTGGCTGCCGACGCCCACCAGGCACCCAAGGTCGCGCACCTGCTTGCACCAGTCGCGGACCGTCTCGATCTTCCCGCTCATGTACGCCGTGTCCGTGCGCCCGCCGTGGTGGTAGATGGCGAGGGGCTTCCAGGCGGCGTGAAGGGGCGCCGGGTCGCCGATCCCCTGGACGATGAGGTGCATCGACCCGCCCTCGGCCTGGAACCGGGCCAGGTCCTCGGCGGCCCGCCCCAGCTCGACGTAGTTGTACGTGTTGATGCCGAACCGCGCGCACTGGTGCAGGACCTCGCAGACGCGCTCGGCCGTGTAGTACTCCCGCATCACCTGCGAGTACGTGTTGTTGAAGTGCGAGAAGCCGTAAAACGGGTTGCAGCCGACGATCAGCCGGCTGATCTGCTGGCCGCCGAAGCTCATCTTCGGCACCTGGATCTGGGACGCCGGGGTGAGCGGCTTGGCCGGCTGTCCGCCCTGCCGGGCCGTCGCGCCCTGGGCCGCCTGAGGCCGAGGCGCGCCCGAGCCCGCCTGGCCGTCCGGTGCAGCCGAGGCGGCCGGCGGCCGCTGCCGCCCCGCTGCCAGCGGGACGCCTGTCGCGCCAATCGCCATCGCCGCCGATTGCAGGAACGTCCGTCTCGTCTGCGCCATGGCTCCCCCAGAATCTGCTGCGGGCCCGGGGCCTGAAGCCCCCGGGCTCCGTCCTCGCCTCTGCGCCTCCCCGCGTGGAAGCCCGGTCTTCGGGCCCGGCTCCCCGGGCGCGAATCGCCGGTCCGACCAGCGCCTGGCGCCTAGCGCGCGGGCGCCGTCTGCTCCGGCGTCGCCATGCCCGGCGGCAGCTCGAGCAGCCGCACGTTGCGGAAGTGGATCTCCGACCCTTCCGCCTCCAGGCACAGGTAGCCCTTCCGGCGCGCCGACTGGCTGATGCCGTTCACGAACTTCCCGTTCACCGCCAGCTTGACCACGCCGTCCACCGCCACCACGTCGTAGGTGTTCCACTGGTTCTTGCCGAGGACGCGGTTCTCGAACGACATGCTGCGCTCGCCGCGCGGGTTGTCGGCCACGATCTTCACGCCGCCCACGCCGAACAGCTCGCCGTGCACGTAGGCGATCGGCGGCTCGACGCCGTTCCGGGCGTTCAGCTTGACCCACTCCAGGTCGAGCATCTGGACCTCGATCCCGTCCGGCAGGCGGTTCTTGCCCGGGGCCGCGTTGCTCCACAGGAAGACGCCCGAGTTCCCGCCCGCGACCAGGTGCATCCATTCCACGTGCAGGACGAAGTTCTCGTACATCTTGTCCGTGCACATGACCCCGATCGGCTGCCCGGTCGTCACGACCAGCCCGTCGCGCCACGCCCAGGTGTCGGGATTGCCGTTGATGTTCGTCCAACCGCTCAAGTCCCTGCCGTTGAACAGGTTCTCGAAATGCGGCGCCTGCGCGAAGGCGGGCCCCGACACGAGCAACGCGACGAATACGACCGCCATGATGCGTTTCATGAGATCTCCTGCTCTCTGCGTGACAGCGTTCCGAGCCCGGAGTCCCGATCCCGGAATCCCGAGCCCCGAGTCCCGGCTTGCGTCAGCCCCTGGCAAGCCGTATCTTACACGCATGGCCATCATCAATCGACCCGACCGCCGCACGTTCCTCAAGTCCACCGGCGCCGTCGCCGCCGCCTGGGCCGCCGGTCCAGCGGTCCTCCGTTCCCAGGCCCCCGACAAGCTCCGCCTCGCCATCATCGGATGCGGGGGGCAGGGCCGGGCGAACATGAAGCGGGTCGCCGGCGAACAGATCGTGGCGCTCTGCGACGTGGATGCCAACGCCCTGAACCAGGCGGCGCAGCAGTACCCGCAGGCGCGCAAGGAGACCGACTTCCGGCGCCTGTTCGACCACGCCAACGAGTTCGACGCCGTGGTCGTGAGCACCACCGAGCACACCCACGCGTTCGCCACGCTGCCCGCGCTGCAGCTCAAGAAGCACGTCTACTGCGAGAAGCCCCTCGCCTACAACGTGCACCAGACCCGCATCATCCGCGAGGCCGCCGAGAAGGCCGGCGTCGCCACGCAGATGGGCACCCAGATCCACGCCAGCGACAATTACCGGCGCGTGGTCGAGCACATCCAGGGCGGCACCATCGGCAAGGTCACCGAGTGCCACGTGTGGGTCGCGCGCGCCTGGGGCTGGCACGCCACCGAGGACGAGGCGAAGCAGGCCAAGGACATCGTGTTCGTGCAGGAGCGCCCGTCGGTCGTCGATCCCGTGCCCGCCCATATCGCCTGGGACCTGTGGCTCGGGCCCGGCCCCGCGCGGCCGTACAGCAACGTCTACCTGCCCGGCCCGAAGTGGTACCGCTGGTGGGACTACGGCAACGGGACGATGAGCGACCTCGGCAGCCACTGGATCGACCTGCCCTTCTGGGCGCTGAAGCTTCACGCGCCGGCGACCATCGAGGCCAGCGGGCCGCCCGTCAACAAGGAGATCGCGCCCGCGTCGATGCAGGCGAAGTACGAGTACCTGGCGCAGGGCGAGCAGCCCGCGCTGACGCTGACCTGGTACCAGGGCGTGAACAGGCCTGACCTCGTGAAGCGGGGCGACGTCCCGCAGTGGCCGAACGGCGTGCTGTTCGTCGGCGAAAAGGGGATGCTGATCGCCGACTACAGCAGGTACATGCTGCTCGTGCCCGGCGAGAAGTTCGCCGAAGTGCCCGTGCCGAAGATCTCGATCCCCAAGTCCGTCGGCCACCACCAGGAGTGGATCGACGCCTGCAAGACCGGCTCGCCGACGACCTGCGCGTTCTCGTATTCCGGGTGGCTGACCGAGGCCAACCACCTCGGCAACGTCGCCTACCGCGTCGGGAAGAAGCTCGAGTGGGACTCGGTGAACATGCGCGCGACGAACGCGCCCGAGGCGGAGCCGTTCCTGACCCGCGCCCACGCCCCGGGCTGGAAGCTCGCGTAGCGAACCGGTTCGCCGCGCAGGGCGTCGGGGCGCCGCGGCGGATCGGCAGCGCGGCGAATCGCCAGCCTGGCGACCGCGCGACGACTTGGCAGATGGAGCCCGGGGGCTTCGAGCCCCCGGGTTGAACCCGTGGCCCGGGTCTTCAGGCTCGACGCGCCGTGAGGGCGTGGCGCCTTGACCGCTTGACGGCGTGGCCGCTCGACACTTGAAACGTGGAGCCCGGGGGCTCAGCCCCATCTCAATGGCATTGAGCAAGGCAGCCCCTCGAGAAACAGTCTCGGGCACCCGGCGGCGAGACCGGCCCTTCGATCGTTCGACAGGTTCAGGGCGCTCCGAGCGGCGTGATAGAAGTCCTGGGCGCGCCGGCAGAACGGGTGACGTGGACGGCCGCAGCCGGAGCTCGTGGATTTTGACATCTGATGCGTGATGCGTGATGATGGCGTCATGCGCACCACTCTCGACATCGATGACGACGTCCTTCAGGCCGCCAAGGAACTTGGCGCGCTGCAGGGCAAGACCGCTGGGAAAGTCGTGTCTGAATTGGCCCGAAAGGGCCTCGCGCCTAGGACCGCGAGCCGCGTGCGCAATGGCGTCCCCCTGCTTCCGCAGCGGCCGGCGGGCAGCCCAAAGCCGACGATGAGGCTGGTCAATGAGTTGAGGGATGAGGCGTGAGCGGAGCCGCCCTGCTCGACGTCAACGTGCTGGTGGCGCTGTTCGATCCCGCGCACATCCATCACGACGTCGCGCACGACTGGTTCTCGGCGGACGGCCGCGCCGCGTGGGCGACGTGTCCGGTGACCGAGGCCGGCTTCCTCCGCGTGCTCACCAACCCCGCTTACGGCGGCGCCGCGATGCGCGTGGCGGAACTTGGCGGACTGTTGACCCGCTTCTGTCGAAGCGGCGGCCATGTGTTCTGGCCCGATCGGGTGTCGCTACTGGACACTGCTCTCTTCGACCTGACGCGCGCGGCTGGCCATCGCCAGATGACCGATGTCTACCTGCTCGGGCTCGCGTGCAGGATGGGCGGCCGGCTGGCCACGTTCGATCGGACTATTCCCATCAGGGCCGTCAAGGGTGCGACAGCAGCTTCGCTTGAAGTCATCGCACCCGCCGAGTAGCGAGCGGCGAAGCCCGACAGGACCGGCCGCCGGGCCTGACACAGGAGTGCCGGACGCGTTCCCGGCGATGGAGCCCGGAGTCTTCTGCGTGACGTCGTCTTGATGGAGCCCGAGGGCTTCCTTGGCCTGAGCGCTGTCGAAGGCTGCCCCCGGGGGATCCTCATCCGTTCAGCATCGCCATCGTGTAGCCCGGGTAGCGCAACCCCTCCGCAGCGCCCTTCGGGAACAGTGCGTCGATGCGTCGCAGGTCGGTCGAGGTGAGCCGGACGGCCGTCGCCCCCGCGTTGTCCTCCAGGTAGGCCCGCCGCTTCGTCCCCGGGATCGGCACGATGTCGTCGCCCTGGGCCATCACCCACGCCAGCGCGAGCTGCGCCGGCGTGCTGCCCTTCTCGCGGGCCAGTTCGGCAACGTGCTCGGCCAGCTTCAGGTTCTTCTCGAAGTTCTCGCCCTCGAACCGGGGGTGTGTCTTGCGCGCGTCGTCTTCCGGAAGGTCGCTGGCGCTGCGGAAGCGTCCCGTCAAGAATCCCCGTCCGAGCGGGCTGTAGGGCACGAAGCCGATGCCCAGCTCGCGGATGGCCGGCAGGATCTCGTCTTCCGGATCGCGCGTCCACAACGAGTACTCGGATTGCAGCGCCGAGATCGGGTGCACCGCGTGCGCGCGCCTGATCGTTGCGGCCGACGCCTCCGAGAGCCCGATGTAGCGCACCTTCCCTGCTTGCACCAGGTCGCTCATCGCGCCCACCGTGTCCTCGATCGGCACCTTGCGGTCCACGCGGTGCTGGTAGTAGAGGTCGATGTAGTCCACGCCCAGGCGCTGGAGCGACGCGTCGCAGGCCTGGCGGACGTACTCCGGGCGTCCGTTCACGCCGCGCCACGTGCCATCCTGGTCGCGCATGATCGCGAACTTCGTGGCGAGGACCACGCGGTCCCGCTTCCCTTTCAGGAACCGGCCCAGCAGTTGCTCGTTGGTGTACGGCCCATACATGTCGGCCGTGTCGAAAAAGGTGATGCCGAGTTCCAGCGCGCGCTCGAGCGTGGCCATCGACTCGGCTTCGTCGCGGCCCGCGTAGAAGTCGCTCATGCCCATGCACCCGAGCCCCAGCTCGGACACCACCAGCCCCTGCGTTCCCAGCGTGCGTGTCTTCATGACGCTTCTGCCTCCGCTGCCGTCCGCTCGATGATACGCGATCGACGCGGGTCGTTCCCGCGCGCCAGCGGCGTGCCGGATGGGGGACCGACCTTCAGGTCCGGCGCGTGACCGCGCGTCACGGAACTAGCGGGCTCCAGATGGAGCCCGGGGTCTTCAGACCCCGGGGCTGTCTTCCTGTGGTGGCTGCGTTCCGTGTTCTTGTGCTACATTGTCTTTCTGGCCCGAGCGCAGCGATCGCGTGCGGGCTGCCCGCCAAGCCGGCCGGCGTAGCTCAGTTGGCAGAGCAGCTGATTCGTAATCAGCAGGTCGTCGGTTCAAGTCCGACCGCCGGCTCCATATGGTCTAAAGAGGAATGTGCCGCAGGTCGTCGAACCGGCGGTTGGAACACCCAGCGCTGCCGTAGGCGTGCGCGAGGGCCTGCGTGAAACGCTCACGGCTCTGACACGCCCTCCCTCGGGCGGCTTCGTCGCTCTCTCGCCACCACCAATGCCCCCGGGGCTCTCATCAGTCGGACCCGGCACGTGCGGCGCCGCGTGACACGCTGGCACGGCGGACAGAGGCTGGTGCGATGGGTGTCCCCGGGCATCCGCGAAGCCGTCAAGTGCGTCCGCCGGCTGAAGGGCGGCGCCGGCGTGTCTCCGTCGGTCGCCGCGCCACGGGGCCGCGATCACCACCTCGGCCTGGTCACGACAGAGAAACCTCGTCACGTCGCATAGAATGTCCTGTAGAGCCGCCCCTGCATTCTAACCGCCGGCGGGACACCCCCTCGGAACCGCAACCCCCTGGCAACGAGGGTTGCGCCATGAACATGCTCCGATCAAACAACCTCTCAGGCCGCAATGGCGTCACGCCGTCCACCACCCGGCGAACGCCGAACGAGCACGAACACCGCCTGCTGGAGCTGTGCGCCGCCTCCATCCAGGAGGCGGTCGGCACGCTGAGAACATCGCTCCAGGGCCTGACCAGCCAGGAAGCGGCTCGACGCCTGGACAAGTGCGGCCCCAACGAACTCACCCACCTGAAGCGTCCCGGATTCTGGGCGGAGATGCTCCACCGGTTCAGAAGTCCGCTGGTGATTCAGCTTCTGGTGATTGCCATGGTCTCGGCGGTCATCGGCGAGCTGAAAGCCACCGTCATCGTCGGCGCGATGCTCCTGCTCAGCGTGGGACTGTCCTCTATTCTGGATCGCCGCTCCGGCCAGGCCGTGGACCAGCTGGGCAAGCGCGTCCAGTCCCGCACATTCGTCCTGAGAGACGGCACGGAATCCGAGATCCGGAATTCGGACATCGTTCCCGGGGATGTCGTGCTCCTGCAGGCCGGCTCCATCGTTCCGGCCGACCTGCGATTGATCACCGCCAAGGACTTCTTCGTCAGCGAGTCGGCCCTGACCGGGGAATCCCTGCCCGTGGAGAAAGCGGTTGAGGCTCCCGGCTCCGGCGAGCTCGCGGCCCTGGACCTGCCAAACGCCTGCTTCTTCGGCACCTCGGTTATCAGCGGCACGGCCCGCGGCCTGGTGATCAACACCGGCATTCGCACGCTGTTCGGAGCCATTTCGGAACGCCTGGCCGAAACGCGTGAAGAGACCGAGTTCGACCGAGGCGTGCGGTCGTTCACCTGGCTCATGATCCGATTCATGCTGGTGATGGTCGCCGCGGTGTTCTTCATCGTCGGCATGACGAAGAGCAACTGGCTGGAGGCCCTCCTCTTCGGCCTCTCCATCGCGGTCGGCCTTACCCCGGAAATGCTGCCGATGATCGTCACCGTCAACCTGGCCAAGGGCGCGCTGACGATGGCCAGGAAGAAGGTGATCGTCAAGCGGCTGCCCTCCATCCAGAACTTCGGGGCCATCGACATCCTGTGCACGGACAAGACCGGAACCTTGACGCAAGACCGGGTGGTGCTGGAACAGCACGTCGACATTCTGGGCCACCGCAGCGAAGAAGTGCTCAACTACGCCTACCTCAACAGCCAGTACCAGACCGGCTTGCGCAACCTGATCGACCGCGCGGTGCTGGAATACGCCGACCTGGACACCCGGCACTGTCAATTGGTCGACGAGTTGCCCTTCGACTTCCAGCGCCGGCGGATGTCGGTGATCGTGGCTTACGAAGGCGACCATGTGCTCATTTGCAAAGGCGCGGTTGAGGAGATTTACGCCTGTTGCGACCGCTACCAGATCGACGAGCAGGTCTACCCGCTGGTCGACATGATCCGCGGCGACCTCTTCGAGGAAGTCGAAAAGCTCAATCGCGATGGGTTCCGGGTCCTCGGCATCGCCTACCGCGAGTTCCCCAGCGAGAGAACCGTGTTCACGGTTCAAGACGAATCGCAACTCATCCTGCTGGGCTACATCGCCTTCTTCGACCCGCCCAAGGCAACGGCCAACGAAGCCATCGGGCTGCTTTCCGAAGCCGGCGTCACGGTCAAGGTGCTCACCGGCGACAACGGCCCGGTGACGGAAAAGGTCTGCCGGGACGTGGGGCTGAGGGTGGACCGGATGGTCACCGGTGCCGAGCTCGCCCGGCTCTCACCCGAGCAGTTCTCCGACACGGTTCGGGAGGCCAACGTGTTCGTCAAGCTGTCCCCGTCCCAAAAGGAGGAGATCGTCGCCGACTTGCGCCGCAGAGGCCATGTGGTGGGCTTCCTGGGCGACGGCATCAACGACGCGCCTGCGCTCAAGACGGCCGACGTGGGCATTTCGGTGGACTCCGCGGTGGACGTGGCCAAGGAAGCCGCGGATATCGTGCTCCTGGAAAAGAGCCTGCTGGTGCTGGAAGAAGGCATCATGGAGGGCCGGCGTGTCTTCGCCAATATCGTCAAGTACATCCGCATGGGGGCCAGCTCCAACTTCGGCAACATGTTCAGCGTGGTCGGGGCGAGCTACCTGCTGCCGTTTCTCCCCATGCAACCGGTGCAGATTCTCGCCAACAATCTCCTGTACGACGTCTCCCAGACCGGCATCCCCGCCGACACGGTGGACCAGGAACTGGTCGCCAAGCCGCTGAAATGGAACATCGGCAACATCAAGCGATTCATGGTCGTCATCGGGCCGATCAGTTCCGTTTTCGATTACGCGACCTTCGCGTTGATGTGGTTCGTCTTTCAGTGCAGCGCCTTTCTCGATCCAGCGGCCTCGGCGGCGCAGAGAGAAGGATCGGCGAGGCTGTTTCAGACGGGGTGGTTCGTGGAATCGCTGCTCACCCAGACGCTGATCGTCCACATTATCCGGACGAGGCGCATACCGCTCTTCGGCAGCCGGGCTTCGACGCATCTGACCATGACCACCCTCATCATCATGGCCATTGGCGCCTGGCTGCCCTATTCGCCTTTTGCCGCCGCCCTGGGGATGGTGCCGCTGCCGGCGGTCTATTGGGCGTGGATCGCCCTCTTCCTCGCCGCCTACTCTGCATTGACCCATCGGGCGAAGACCTGGTTCTTCAGCCGCTACGGAGGTGATTGATCATGGACACGATTCTGGACGCACTCCAGGAGGGCAGGCTCTTCGAGCTGCCCGATAACGACAAGACGGATGCGCTCCAGTTCCTGGCGCACGTGATCGAGGCGTTTCCGGAGGTCCCGGCCGGAACGGACGTGGTGGGCCACGTGATGAAAAGAGAGGAGGCGACAAGCACGGCCTTGGGCAAGGGCTGGGCGTGTCCGCATGCGCGCGTGCCGTTCGACGAAGATCTTATGTGCGTGATCGGCTGGAGCCCCGCGGGCATAGATTACGGTGCGCCGGATGGAAAACCCGTGACGCTGGTTGTCATGTATCTGGTCCCCGGAAACCAGCGGAATCATTACCTGCGGGAAGTCTCTTTGCTGGCCAAGGCCCTCGAGACGTATCCCGGGCTGGACACGCTGCGAGAAGTCGAGGATCTGGACGACATCCGCAACTACCTGCTCGACCTGGTCGACGTCGCGAAGGAATCGGCCGGTCCGGATACCAGGGCCAGGATGATCCGGCTGCAGGCACGGCCGGCGCCGGAGCTGGCGGCCTTTCGCGACTTGTCGAACCTGATCCTCGAGTGCTTCACTCTCATTTCCGGTCCGGACATGAAACCCGTCGTGCTCACGCAGAATCCCGACCTTCTGGCGTGGCTCGGCTCCGCGGACAATCTGGTCAGCAGGCTGGAAGCCGAAGGCTCCTATCAGAACGGCGAATGGCGTGTGCTGCGGCGCGCAGCGGTCACCTATCAGGGCGGTCGCGTGGCTCTTGACTGTCTCGCCGTCAAGCTTGGCTGACCTCCGGCAGTTGGAGTCCGCCGGAACAGGGACGGACGTGTGCACGGACTGGCTTCCGGATCGACCAGAAATGACCGCGTTGGCGCAGGCCTCGGCCGGGTGCCAGCGGACGGGCAGATGCGGCCGCTGAGGAACATGACGGCGCCGGGGACAACGGGGCTATCGCGGCGAGCAGGCGGCCGACTCGAGCGTCCGGCGGCGGCGAGTCTCGCGGTGAATGCGGCCGCCGTGTCGCGCTTTCACAGGGCCGCCGACTTGACAATGACCTCTAATAAAGGTCATATGTTCTCCTATGAAGGTCAAAACAGCCGGCAGTCCGTTCGGAAGCCTCACGAGGACCCGTGTGCTCGTCGCGCTGGCCCTGCTCGAAACGAGCTATCAACGCGAACTCTCCCGCCTGCTCGACACGTCTCCATCGGTTGTGCAGAAGGCCCTCACCGGCCTCGAACGTGACGGGCTGCTTGTCGGCCGGTTGATCGGCCGGACGCGCAGTTACCGCACGAATCCGCGGTACTTCGCGCGTACGGAACTCGACGCCTATCTCCAGCGGCTCGCAGAAGCCGATGACGACCTCCAGGCGCGCGCGGCTGCGCTCCGGCGCCGGCCGAGGCGGGCGGGGAAGCCCCTGTGACGCTGACGCGATCCTCGACGCTGCAGGAAGTGGCCGCGGTGGTCGGGATGCACCTCGCAAGCCGCGGCATCCGCGCGGTGCTGACCGGTGGCGCATGCGTGGCCATCCATACGGGCACGCACGTCTCGAAGGACGCGGACTTCGTCCTCCAAGGGAACATTTCGCTGCGCACGCTGGACGCGGCACTTCGTGAGTTGGGCTTCGCCCGGCGTGGAGCCGAGTACATCCACCCGGACGTTCCATTCACAGTGGAGTTCCCGCCCGGGCCGCTCTCGATCGGCGAGGACCTGGCGATCGTGCCGGTGGACTTGACGGTCGGATCGCTGAAGGTCCTGGGCCTGTCCGCCACGGACTCGTGCCGGGACCGCCTTTCGGCGTTCTTCCACTGGAACGACCGTCAGTCCCTGGCGCTGGCCGTCGAGATTGCCCGATCGAACCCGGTGGACATGGCGGTGATCCGGGCGTGGAGCCGGGGCGAGGGCAAGTCGAAGGAGTTCGAGGAGTTCCTGAGGAAGGCCCGGCGGCCTGACAGGGGCACCGGCCGGCGCCACGGCCGGAAGAGACGCCCGCGGGGCGGGCTCGCCCGCGAGTGACCCCGGCGCCGGGGCCGGAAGCGTCGCCGGTCCAGCTTCGACCGCCTATCGCGGCGAGCAGGCGGCCGACTCGAGCGTCCAGCGGCGGGCGGACTCGACGTGGATCAGCACGCACCGCCGGCCGTGCTTGACCAGCCGGAAGTGGTCGGGCCTGCCCAGCTCCCGCCCGCCGAGGCCCATGTCCTTCGCGTCCCGCCGGGCCGCGCGCTCGACGATGAGCGTGTCGTCGTTCGTGAGCGCGTCGGAAGCCAGCGTCACGGGCGCTCCGTTCAGCGCCTGCGAGACCGTCCGGGCGAGTTCGGCGCGCGCCGCGTCCGTGGGAGCCGACAGTACGGCGGGAAGGCCGGCGTCCGCCGTCTTCTGCGCGCACCCGCACACGCCCGCCACGATCAGGCCCGCCACGCCGATCGCGCCGGGGAGGTTCCGCATGGCCGTCACCGCCTGAAAAGCCGGTTCTCACGCCAGGGCGGCCTGCTCATCGCGCCCTCGCCAACCATCAAGGCCGGGCCGCCTTCGACGGCGGCAGGCGCAGCCATGGCCGGCGCGGCCGGGCAGTCTCCGTTGACCAGATATCCCAGCGCGGCCTCGAGCCTGGCTTCCTTCGAGTCGCCGAGCGCATGCTGGAAATCGTCGGCAACGGCGCAGCCCGGCACCGGCACGCCAGCCGCGCCGCGCGCATTGGCGGGCGAGAAGCCGTCGGCGTAGTCGCCGAACCCCTGCTCGTTGGCGCCCTTGAACTGGATCGAGAAGTACGTCGTGCCGCAGTTGTCCTTGGGATAGAAGCCGTACGGCTTCCCGCAGGTGGCGGCCCCGACCTGAATCACCTCGACTCCCACGCCCATCAGGCCGTTCACGATGGACTCGCTCGCCGAACAGGTGTTCGCGCCCGTGATCACCGCCACGCGCGGCAGGCTCAGCGTGGGCAGCGCCTGCCCCCTGGCCACCGAGAACCCCTGGGCCGTCGCGTGGAACGGCACGGGCTCGATGAGCAGCCCGGTGACCGGGTCGCGCGTCGGATGCTTGTCGTTGAACACGTTCTTCTCGAACGTCCGGCCCGCCGTGCGGTCCGGCCCGGCGATCATGTAGGCCGCCTCGGCCGCGATGGCGAGAAAGCCGCCGCCGTTGTACCGGATGTCGAGCACCAGGTCGCTGACCCTGGCGTCCGCCAGCCGCTGAAACGCGGTCACGAGCGCCGCTTCCGCCGTGGCGACGTGGTCGGTGAAGAGCAGGTAGCCCACGAGGCCGGCCGCCGTCCGAATCGTGCCGATGTGCTGCACGGGCGTGGAGGTGACGGCGGCCGACACCATCGTGACGGTGCGCGGCGAGGCGGCGCCGGCGTCGAGCACCGAGAAGGTGTGGCTGGCGCCGGCGGCAGACGGGAAGAGCCCTTCGTTCAGGATGTTCACGCTCGCGCTGTCGGCGGCGTTGACAAGGTCCACGCCGTCAACCGCGAGCACCTTCGCCCCCCGGGCCAAGCTGGCGGGAGGCTCCGCGGCCGGGGTGCCCGGCTCCGTGAAGGCCACGACCACCTCGCGCGGCGGGCGCGACGAGATGACCAGGAACGCGGCGCCGTAGCCGGTCTGCACGCCCGACTGCGAGAGGGCCTGCCACTCCGCGGTCGGATAGGTGAAGTGGAAGCGGTCCTTCGGGCTCCCGGACGGAGTCGTGGCGGTCGTCTTCAGCAGGTTGAAGTAGTTGGGCGTGGTGTAGGACGCCGGGTTCCGGTCGGTCACCTCGCTGTACCAGAGGTACAGCTCGTTGGTCCACGAGCGGAGGAAGTTGTTCTCGGTGAGCGTCGAGCCCTGCGTGTCGGGATAGCGCCGGTCGGTGGCGGGATCGATGCCCGTGCGCGGGCTCGCGCACTGGTTCGCGAACGAACTGGATGGCTGGAAGACGCCCGCGGTCCAGGACGTGGCAGCGGCCGAACTGCCGGCGCTGCCAGTCCCGCCGCTGCCGCCGCCGCTGCTGCCGCCGCTGCCGCCGCCGCAGCCGGCCGCCGCCACTACGGCCGCCGCCAGCACCCAGTAAATCCTGGTGCCCACGGGGGCACGATAACACAGCCGGGCAACACGCCGGAGCCAGGCTCCTCCAGGAGCCCCGCGGCGGTACAGACGGCCGCCGCGCAGGACCGCGACCTCACACCGCTGCCCTGCTTGGCGATGAGCCCCATGATTGCCGGCACGAGCGGCGTGAGGTCGCGGAGAACGAGGGAGCAGCGCAGCCCCTCAGGGGCCGTCCGCCGAGTCTCGGCGCATCACGGTGAAATCCTGGAAGTTGGTCTTGGGGAAGTAGGCCGTCGGGCGGTAGCGCAGTCCGGGGCCTGCCACCGTGTCCTGCCATTGACCGTACAGGACCGCGTAGTCGGGCTTCAGGCGGGCCATGACGCGCAGGTGGTCCATTCGCTCGCGGCGCGAGATGCCGCGCGTGACGATACCCGACACGTCGATGATCCTGAGATCGGTGAAGTACCCGAACGTCCCGACCTCGCTGATGGCGACCGACGATCCTGGCGGCAGATGATCGTTCGCCCACGCCGCGATCTGCCGATAGGCGTCGTACCGTGCCCCGCCCCAATAGGTACGGTCTCCGGCCGCAAGAGAGCAGGCCAACTCGCGGGTGTGGAACAGCCCATGCAGGGCGATCAGCGCCAGCAGCGCGGCCGCCGGGGCCACGAGCGCCGCGTGGGCCGGCTTGCGCCAGCGCCCGGCCAACTGGCTCGCGACCGTGAGGAACCCGACGGCAACGGCGGACAGGAAGAAGAACCTCGCGGAGTGAAACTCCCAATTGTGGCCGCGATACGAGCCGATGGCGCTGTAGGCGAGGACGAGCAGCCACGGGTACGGCACCAGCGCATACGCGAGGGCCGGCCGCTGGCGCACGTGCGGGTTGAGCACGGCGAGCCCGGCAAGCGCCACCGCCAGGGCCCGCTCCGCAGCCACGAATCCGGTGTAGGCCGGGTCCGCCAGCCCGAGGCGCGTGACGTGCGCGGCGGCGTTCGCAAGATACGCCCGGAACTCCGTAAGGCCGGCCTTCGCATGGTACGAGTTCGGCACCAGATCGCCGTAGTACGCGAGTGCGAATCCCTCCCAGGCCAGGCCGACGGCCGCGAACCAGACGAGATTCCTCGGCTTCCGCGTCTCACGACCGAACAGGAGGACCGGCGCCACGAGCAGCAGCGAGTCGGGCCGAGCCAGGCAGGATATCGCGGCCAGGAGGCTCGCCGTCCGGCCCCATCCCGCCTGCGCGGCCAGAAGGAACGCCAGTTGTAGCGCGACGAGCAGGCTGCTCTCGAGGCCGTAGTCGCCGTGCGCCGTGCCGTCGAGCAGGAACAACGCGCCGAGGCACAGAGCCATCGGCCGGGGCAGGATGTCCCTGCCGGCCCGGTAGAGCATCACAGATGACGCGCCGATCCAGACGAAAGCCGTGGCGAACGCCGCGCGCACCGCGTCCATCCCCGCCGACGCGAGCCCTCCCAGAAGGAGCGTGTGCAGCGGAGAGGTGAACCCCCACACGCGCTCGCCCGAATTGAAGACCAGCCCCTGGCCGCGAGCCAGGTTGCGGGCGTACTCGAAGCTGATGAACGCGTCGTCGCTCGCGATGGGCCGGGTGTTTGCCGCGACGGCCGCCATCGAAACGGCCCAAGCCAGCGCGAGCGCGCCCATGACGGCGTCGGGCAGGCTGAAGGCGCGGCCGGCGATTCGCACGCTGAGCCCGGTGCCAGCCGCCGCTCAGACGACGGCCAGGCCGCCTTCGCTGGTTTCGCGGTAGATGCTCGGCAGGTCGTGGCCGGTCTGCCGCATCACCCGGACGACGCGATCGAAGGAGACCCGGTGCACCCCGTCGGACGAGAGCGCGAAGTAGCAGGCGTCCAGGGCCCGGGCGGCCCCGAACGCGTTGCGCTCGATGCACGGGATCTGCACCAGGCCGGCCACCGGGTCGCAGGTGAGGCCCAGGTGGTGCTCCAGCCCCATCTCCGCGGCGTACTCGATCTGGCGCGGCGTTCCCCCGAGCAACTGCGTCGCCGCGGCCGCCGCCATGGCGCAGGCCGTGCCAACCTCGCCCTGACAGCCGACCTCCGCGCCTGAGATGGACCCGTTGTGCCTGACGAGGTTGCCGACGAGACCGGCCGTGGCCAGGGCGCGGACGATCTTGCGCTCGTCGAACCCGTGCTGCTCGCTGAGCAGCCGAAGCACCGCCGGCAGGACGCCCGCCGACCCGCACGTCGGGGCCGTCACGATCTCCCCGCCCGCCGCGTTCTCCTCCGCCACGGCCAGCGCGTAGGCAAACAGCAGGACCCGCGAACGCACGTGCGCCGACGCGTGATCCGCCCGGATGTGGTAGGCCGGCGCCTTGCGCGGCAGCTTCAGCACGCCGGGAAGGGTGCCCTCGTTGGCCAGGCCCCTCGTGATCGACGCGCACATTGCGTCTCTCACGCGGGCGAGATGGTCCCAGATGTCCGGCGGCTCGTGCGACTCCACGTACTCCCAGAAGCTGTTCCCGCCCTGCTCGATCCACGCCAGGACGTCCGCCATGCTGACGGGTTCGTACACCTCGTCTGCAGCCGGCTCCTCCGGATCGAGCAGGTCGCCGCCGCCGACGCTGTACACCGTCCATTCGCCCAGCGGCGCGCCCGCTGCATCGGAGGCAACGAAGTGCATGCCGTTGGGGTGCAACGGGAGCGTGCGCGCGGGCTCCCAGCGCAGCTCGACGGCGGTCTTCCCAAGGGCCTCCCGGAGCGCGATATCGGTCAGGTGCCCCTTGCCCGTGGCCGCCAGGCTGCCATACAGGGTGACCGTCACCCGGGCGGCCGCGGGATGACGGCGGAGGAAGGCCTCGGCGGCGAACCGCGGCGCCATCGTGTGGCTGCTCGAAGGCCCGTGCCCGATCTTGTAGAGCGATTTCACGGAACGCATGAGCGCATGATAGCCGAGGGCGCTCCGGCGAGCCATGGCCGTCTGCCGCCCCCAAGTCCCGGGGCCGCATCTCCCTGGCGGGAATCCACCGTGCGCTGTCCGTCGCCGGTTGGCAGGCCCGAAGGCCACTCAGGATGCCGTTTCTACTGTACGCCGATCTCAGGCCTTCTTCCTGCCTGCCCGCTTCCTGGTGGTCCCGCCGTAGCGCTTCACCAGGTCCTTGGTCATCTCCTCTGCGCTGGCCATGACCATGTTGATCTGCCGCGCGAAGTCGGCCTCGTCGTCCAGGAGCTCGAGTCCCTCGGTGGCCGCGGCAACCACGGCGTCGCCGCGGAGGTGTGCGAGAGAGGCGTGACAGACGAGGTCGCAGCCTGGAGCGCCGGGAAGCAGGCCCGGGCGGCCAAGCCTTGAGGGTGCCGGCTTCAGCCCCGACGCTGCCGTCACCTGGTTCGCGCCGGACAACACGACCGACACGCACCGGCGCCGGACACCGGCCGGCCCGCCTACGGCCGCTTCGCCGGCGCCGCCGCCGTGCTGATGCCCCGGCGCTTCAGCATCGGCTCGATGGACGGATCCTGGCCGCGGAACTCGCGGTAGAGCTTCGCGTAGTCCCCAGCGTTCCCTCTCGACAGGATCATCTGCCTGAAGCGGTCGCCGTTGGCGCGCGTCAGCCCGCCGTGCTCGACGAACCACTGGTAGGCGTCGTTGTCGAGCATCTCGGCCCAGAGGTACGCGTAGTAGCCCGCCTCGTACCCGTTCGCCCAGATGTGCAGGAAGTAGCTCGACCGGTAGCGCGGCGGCACCTGCGGGAGGTTCAGGCCGGACTGCTCGAGCACGCCGGCCTCGAACGGCCCGGCCGGCTGCTCGCCCGAGCCCGCAGGCATCGAGTGCCAGCGCATGTCGAGCACCGCGGCCCCGAGGATCTCCGTCAGGCTGTAGCCCTGGTTGAACGTCGCCGCCGCCTTCAGCTTGTCCGCCAGCGCCTGCGGCATCGGCTCGCCGGTCTTGTGGTGCCTCGCGTAGCGGGACAGCACCTTCGCGTCGAGCGCCCAATGCTCGTTGAACTGCGAGGGCAGCTCGACGAAGTCGCGCGCCACCGACGTGCCCGACAGGCTCGGGTACTGCTGGTCGGCAAAGATGCCGTGCAGCGCGTGCCCGAACTCGTGGAAGAGCGTCAGCACCTCGTCGAACGCCAACAGCACGGGCTGGCCGGGCGCCGGCTTCGCGATGTTCGCGCAGTTGAAGACGACGGGCTTCGTGCCGAGCAGCTTCGACTGGACGACGAAGTTGTCCATCCACGCGCCGCCGTTCTTGTTGTCGCGGGCGTAGGGGTCGAAGTAGAACAGCGCCAGCGGCGACCCGTCGCGGTCGATCACGTCGAAGACGCGCACGTCCTGCTGGTAGACGGGCAGGTCGCGGCGCTCCTTGAACGACAGGCCGTAGAGCTCCTGCGCCGCGAAGAAGACGCCGTCGCGGAGCACGCGATCGAGTTCCAGGTACTGCGACACCGTGGCACTGTCGAGATCGAACTTCGCCTTGCGGACCTGCTCGGCGTAGAGATCCCAGTCCCACGGCGCGAGCTGGAAGCCGCCCTTCTGCGAGTCGATGATCGCCTGGATGTCCTTCGCCTCCGCGCGCGCGTTCGCGGTGGCCGGCGGGATCAGCCGGCCCAGGAAGGCGTTCACCGCCCCGGGCGTCTTCGCCATCTGGTCCTCGAGCACCCAGGCCGCGAAGTCCGGATAGCCGAGCAGCGCGGCCTTCCTGGCCCTCAGGCTGGCCAGTGTCGCAATCGTCTGCCGCGTGTCGTTGGCGTCGCCGCGCTCGGCGCGCGTCCAGGACGCGCGGAAGAGCTTCTCGCGCGTGGCGCGGTTCGTCAGCGACGCGAGCGGGCCCTGCTGCGTCGTGTTCCGGAGCGGCAGCACCCACTTGCCGTCGAGGCCCCTCGACTTCGCGGCGATCGCCGCCGCTTCGAGCTCGTCCTTCGTCAGGCCGGCCAGCTCCGCCGGATCGCTGACGACCAGCGCCCCCGCCTTCGTCGCAGCCAGCAACTGGTTCACGAACTTCGCGCTGAGCCCGGCCTCCTGCTCGTTCAGGGCCTTGAGGGCCGCCTTGTCCGCGGCCCCCAGCCTAGCGCCGGCCCGCACGAACTTCCTGTAGTAGAACTCGAGGAGCCTGGCCGATTCCGGGTCGAGCGTGAGCGAGGCCCGCGACTCGTACACGGTTTCGACACGCGCGAACAGCTTCTCGTTCAGGAAGATCGCATCGTCCAGGGCCGCCAGCTTCGGCGCGAGCTCTTCCTGCAGGGCCTGGATCGTCGGGTTGGTGTTCGCCGAGGCGAGCGCGTTCAGGATGAGGCTCACCCGCCGCAGGAGGACTCCCCTCCGCTCGAGCGCCACGAGCGTGTTCTCGAACGTCGGCGCCGCTGCATTCGCGGCGATGGCCGTGACTTCCTCGAGCTCGGCCTTGATACCCGCTTCCATCGCGGGCTTGAAGTCGGCGTCCTGGATCTTGTCGAAGGCCGGCGCGCCGAACGGCAGCGGGCTCGGTTTCATCAGCGGGTTCTCGCGGGCGGCGCCCGCCGCGGCGGCTTGTGGTGTCATGGCAGTCATGGATGAGTGCAGAACGGCGGCGAGGATCGGCGTCAGGACCAGTACGGACAACACGCGACGGTGCATGCCTGTGACTCCTTGAGACCGAACATATCACGGCCGATCCCGATCCGGCTCCCGCGCCGCCGGGCTGAAGGAGGGCGGCGCGGCGATTACCCTCGACTGCGGCAGGAACTGCCAGGACGTGCAACCGACGGCGCAGTACGACTGGATCGACGTCGACAACCACTTCCCGTACCGCATCTACGGCGGACAGCAGGGCAACTCGACGGTTGCGACCGCGAGCCGCGAGCTCCGCGGCGCGCTCGGGCCGCGCAAGGAGTGACGCCGGCGCGGGTCGGGCCGTCCTCCTCCAGTCCTGGCCTTCGGGGCCGCGGGCGCCCATGGGCGGCCCCTGGTAGCACTTCTCCGTCAGCGCGCCGACGCGCCGGATGTTGCGCAGGTGGCCCTCGCGTTTGACGGGGGTCACGCAGCGCCGTCGCGTGCTATCGTTGCCGCACATATGACCGAAGTGCTGTCGGGTTGCCCGTTCTGTAATCCAGCCCCCGGCGCGATCATTGCGGGGAATGCCCTCGCCGTGGCCCTCAGCGATGCCTATCCCGTCTCCCCCGGACACGCGCTCATCGTCCCGCGCCGCCACATCGCATCCTGGTTCGAAGTCTCTGCCGCAGAGCGCGAAGCGTTGATGGCCCTAGTCGATGAAGTCAAGGAACGGCTGGATCACGATCGCCGGCCTGACGGCTACAACATCGGCATGAACGTCGGCGCTGCCGCCGGCCAGACCGTCATGCACTTCCATTTGCACCTGATCCCACGGTTTGCGGGCGACGTCGACGACCCCACGGGCGGCGTTCGCTTCGTCATCCCAGCGCGGGGCAACTACCGGCGCCCGGGTCATGTCCCGCGAGCCAGGGGATAGTCAATGGCCGTCGACCCTGCTCGCGACGTCATCGCATTCGGCGAACGCTTGCTGGCGCTGCTTGACCAAGGGTCGTTCGTCGCGACGTACAAGTACGCCGTCCTCGTTGGGCTGATGGATCTCTGCCTCGAGAAGGCCGACCGGCATGGGGTGGCTCCCGACTCCGTGACGACGCGGCAGTTGGCGGAGAAGGTGATCGAGCTGTACTGGCCCCAGACCGCGGAGTTCAGAGGACGGACGCTGAAGCAGAACAGCGGGCGCCAGGCGCGAATCCTGTCCGGTATCATCGCCTTCCGCGAGGCCCTGCCAGATCCGTCGGTTCCGCTTCAGCGCGCGCGCCGCGAAGCGCCTGCCAGATTCGAGCGGCTGGCGCGCGACGTCGAGTGGACGCTGATCCTGATGCCGCTTCCCCGCCTTCAGGTTGTGGGCGGGCACACCGTGTCTCTGGTCTACGAGATCGGGTGGGACGTCAGCATCGAACGCAGCCGGCGCGAGGTGCGGGAGCAGCAACGCACAGGGCGCGGGTCGTTCGACAACCAGATCCGCTTCCTGCCGTCCGTCGGCGACCATCTCGTCAAGCTGAATGGTCTGCTCCGCCCGCTCATCCACCGGGCGTGGACTGCGATGGTCGCCCAACTGAATGACCTCGACGAGTCCCGTCTCGAGCGCTTCCTCTTCGGGGTGGACCGCGTTCAACTTGCGGCGGTACGCCCGGGCCTCACCGACCTGCAGCACGGCCGATGCTTCTACTGCCAGTCCCGTGTTCTTCGGGACGCTGAGGTCGATCACTTCATCCCTTGGGCTCGCTATCCTGACAACGGCATCGAGAACTTGGTCGTCGCGGACAAGCGGTGCAACGCCGCCAAGCGGGACTTCCTGGCGGCGGCCCCGCACGTGGGGAACTGGCGGCGACGCAACGAGAGCCGCCTCACCGCTCTGGCGGAACTGGCGCGCGAGGCGGAGTGGGAAAGGCATCCCGAGGACACCCTGGGTGTCGCGCGAAGCCTGTATCTGCGCCTGCCTGCCGTAACACGATTGTGGTGTGGGGGTACGGAGTTCGCTAACGCCGACCCGGCGAGGCTGCGCGAGATACTCGGGTAGCGAGACGAAACGGGGAGAAGCGGTTCACCACAGGGCCGAGACCCATTACGGTGCGAATGTGCTAAACGAGTTCGATTCCCGTGTGCGGGTCGCCGCCTTCAGGTTCCTGGAGGCACAGGTCCGTGCAGCCGGAAGTGACGTTTTGCCGCGCTCGGTTCTGGCGCAGGGTTTCAACCTGGATGGGAAACGTGTGCCACTGGTCGGTCCGCAGGGAATCTTCAAGCCGGCTGTCTTGTCGACAATACCGCTGATGACGGGCCCGGGTGCTTCGGTCCACTACGAAGGTGAGGCTGCGGCGGTCATCGTCACTCGCTGCGCGTAGTCCCGGGGGCTGAGGCCCGCGAGAGCTCGGTGAGGACGGTGCTCATTCCAGTCCCACCGGAACGCATCGACCGTCTGCTGCGCGTCCCCGAGGGACGCGACCCACTGCACGTTGAGACACTCCTCGCGCAGCCGGCCGTTGAACGAGTCGATCGTGGCGGTGTCCGTCGGTGTGCCACGCCGACTGCAGTCGAGGCACACGGCGTGCGGATACGCCCCCAGGGCCATGGTCGCGCTCACACACTCGGGGCCGTGATCGCAGGAGATCCGCTGCGGCAGCCCGCGGGCGAGCCGCAGGCGTGCCAGGGCGGCCACGACATCCTGGCCACCGAGCGATTGACCGACCTCGATGGCCAACCACTCGCGCGTGACGATGTCGATGAGGGGCCAGGCACGGCATCGACGCCCGTCGGCCAACTGATCGGCGACGACATCCCTGCTCCAGCTGTCGTGACGGGCCGTCGCCGGCTGACGCTGCTCGCAGTGGCCGGCCGTCGTGTGCCGCCAGGGGCGTGTGCGGCGCCAGGCCAAGCTCTCCTCGACATACACGCGATACACGCGCTCTTCTCCCACGGCCCAGCCCTCGCGTCGCATCACCACAGGGAGGCGTCGGTACCCGCATCGGGCACGTGTCTGCGCCAGGTCGCGCAGCCGTGGCCGCCTCGCCGGCAGCGGATCTCGCCGGCTCTCGTACCGGAGGCTCGAGCGCCAGACCCGAGCTGCCCACCAGGCGCGTCGTTCGCTCACCCCGTATCGGCCCGTCAGGTCGCGCACGACTTCGCGCTGCCCCACGGGCTTCAGCCCTTTGTGGAGAGCACGTCCTGGAGTATCACCCGGTCGAGCGACAGGTCCGCGACCACCCGCGTGAGCTT